>NZ_PRLC01000010.1 GCF_003287455.1 Faecalibacterium hattorii
CTGAACCAGTCATATGGTCGGTGACGATGACGGTGAGGTTCCACCTGTTCCCATTCCGAACACAGAAGTTAAGCTCACTCGTGCCCAAGATAGTTCGCTGGAAACGGCGCGTGAAAATAGGTAGTCGCCGACTTGAACGAAACGCTTCAGGATTTCTCCTGAGGCGTTTTTTGTTGCACCTTGGAAGGGATTTCGGAACCGGTCCGTTTCGTATCGGTTCTTATTCCAGCGCTGCGGGACAAGAAATCCTATAAAATATCTTCAGACGCACAAAAAGCGGCCCCGCCGCGTTGGACTTCCAACGTAAGCGGGGCCGCTGTGTTGTTCTTTGGTGGAGTGGGAAGACTTAGCCCTTGCCGGCGCAGCCGAACAGCTCGATCTTCTCCTTGCACTTGTCAATGATGGCCTGAGCGCCGGGAGCCAGCAGCTTGCGGGGGTCGAAGCCCTTGCCCTGCTGATCCTTGCCAGCCTCGATATACTTGCGGGTGGCCTCAGCGAAGACCAGCTGGCACTCGGTGTTGATGTTGATCTTGGAGACGCCGAGGCTGATGGCCTTTGCGATCATCTCGTCGGGGATGCCGGTGCCGCCGTGCAGGACCAGAGGAATGTTATTGGTGGCCTTGTGGATGCGGTCCAGAGCCTCGAAGTCCAGACCCTTCCAGTTGGCCGGGTAGACACCGTGGATGTTGCCGATGCCGGCTGCGAGGAAGTCGATACCCAGAGCGGTGATCTTTGCACACTCCTCGGGGTCTGCGATCTCGCCGGCACCCACGACGCCGTCCTCCACGCCGCCGATGGAACCGACCTCGGCCTCGATGCTCAGGCCCTTGGAATGTGCCAGAGCAACCAGCTCCTTGGTCTTCTCAACGTTCTCCTCGATGGAGTAGTGGCTGCCATCGAACATGATGGAGGAGAAGCCAGCCTCGACACAGGCCTTGCAGCCCTCATAGGTGCCGTGGTCCAGATGCAGAGCAACGGGAACCGTGATGCCCATGGAATCGACCATGGCGCTGACCATGGCGGCAACGGTCTTGAAGCCGGTCATGTACTTGCCAGCACCCTCGGAGACGCCGAGGATGACGGGGCTCTTCATTTCTTCGCAAGCAGTCAGGACTGCCTTGGTCCACTCCAGATTGTTGATGTTGAACTGAGGCACACCATAGTGGCCATCACGTGCTTTGATCAACATTTCGGTTGCATTTACCAACATTATTCATTACCTCCGCTAATTGAGTATCATTGGGGTGAAAAGTCGTTTGAGAATGCGACTTTGCGTATCCTTTAACGAACCTGTAAGGTTAGTATACCCCAAACAAGTGATAAAATCAATCCGAATTTTCAACACGGATTCACATTCGTCAAAATGATGTTGGAGATTGTAGCAAAATGTGAGAACGGGCTGTTCAAAAAACTGTCATATTTCCGACTTGAAATTTACAAAAAGTACGGCGCGCTTCACACCGCAAAAATCAAAACCGTTGAAAACCCGGTGGAAAGTGTGGAATTCCACCCGAAAAGTAGGCGCGGGCACTGGATTTTTGAACATTTTCCACGGACTTTTCAACATGTGGAAAAGATCGAGGGGATTTACAAAGTGTATATGGACTCGAATGTGGAAAACTTTTGCCGAAGAAAAAATTACAGAGAAAATGCCCACACTTTGCCCGGACAAAATTCCGGTGCAGAAAAAACCGGGAATTCTATAGCAAAGAACCGCATATTATGGTATACTTCAAGATGAATTCCTGTCGAATTCGCTGAACCATGAAATCCTGAGGATGCGGCCGGTTCCGGGTGCATCTTGTCATAAACGGAAGGAGAACACAATGGACGAACAGAAAATGCCGCGCCGCCCCCGCCGCGACCACGACGGAGAGCAGCCGCAGAAGAGCGAGAGCCTCGTTTACGGTAAAAATCCCGTGACCGAGCTGCTCAAGAGCGGCTCCGGCGTGGACACCGTGCTGCTGGCGGAGGGGATGGCCCCGGCTGTGGCCGCCTACTTTACCGCCATGGCCAAAGAGGCCGGTGCCACCGTCAAGCGGGTGCACCCCAATAAGCTGCGGCTGATGACCGGCACGGAGAGCCATCAGGGCGTGGCGGCGTTCGCCAGCGAGATCGAATACGCCTCGGTGGAAGACTTGCTGGCTGCCGCCAAGGCGAAGGGCGAGCCGCCCTTCCTCGTGCTGAGCGACGGCATCGAGGACCCGCACAATCTGGGCGCGGTGATGCGCTCGGCGCTGCTGTGCGGTGCCCACGGCATCGTCATCCCCAAGCGGGGCGGCGCATCCGTGACCCCCACCGTCATCAAGTCCAGCGCCGGTGCGGCGGAGCGTCTGCCTGTGGCCCGCGTGGCCAACATCGGCGAGACCATCCGCCGCCTCAAGGAGCAGGGCGTCTTCGTGTACTGTGCCGACATGGACGGCGTGCCCCTGCGCAAGAACAACCTCACCGGCCCCATCGCACTGGTGCTGGGCAGCGAGGGCAGCGGCGTTTCGCAACTGGTGAAGAAGCTCTGCGACGGCGTGGTGCGGCTGGATATGGCCGCACAGGGCACCGGCGTGGACAGCTTCAACGTCTCGGTGGCGGCTGGTATCATCCTGTATGAGATCCAGAGCCAGCGCGCCGGAGAGTAGAACGCGGACAGAACCGCAATTGATTCGCAGGGAGGGATAAGGCATGCCGAAGAATGACAAACGCATGAACGGCTTTGAGAATACACACCCGGAGGACCTTGCAGCAAAGGAAGAAAAATTCCGTACCTTTTTCAGCACCAGTGTGGCGCAGGTGCCAGACGAGATGAAGCGCCGCGATGACGACCAGAAAAATCCGGATACCGGAAAGCCCGGCATCCTGAGCCGCCTCCTTGGCCGGGCCAAGGAGGAAGCCGCTGCCGAGCCGGCAGAGGAACCCAAGGCGCAGCCGCAGGAGCTGCCGCCGACGGGGGAGATCCGGCTGGGCGGCGAGGAAGAGGCAGCAGAGCCGGAGGCGGATCTGGAATTGGCGGCAGACTTCTTTGCCCCGGAAACGCCCGCACAGACCCCGGCAGCGCCGGAAGCAAGACCTGCCCCGGCCCCCAAGGCCGCCGCGCCCGCTGCCCCGAAGCCGGAGAAGCCCGCCGCACCCAAGCTGGAAAAGAACTATGTGCGCGGCCCGCTGACCCCGCAGGAGCAGAAAGAGCAGAGCGAGATGCAGGAGCTCAAGGCCCTGCTCTTCCCAGAGACGCCGCCCGCCAAGGCTGAAAAGCCGATGGAGGTGAAGAACGCCCCGCAGGAAGTGCTGGGCGTGGAGACGGAGGCGCTGGAGGACGAGGAAAAGGCCGCCCAGCCGCCGCTGCCGAAGATGGTCTTCGCCGAGGACGTCGCGCGGGCCGAAAAGGCTGCAGCCACGGCCCCGGCAGCTCCCAAAGCCGAGCCGGAGGAGCCTACGAAACCCTTCCGCTTTTTCGGCGTGGGCGACGACGAGAACGCCCCTGCCGCCCCCACCCGTGAAACGGCCCCCAGCATCGACGACAGCATGAGCCTCCCGCTGGTCGGGATGGACGATACCGCCCCCATCGAGGTGACTGCAGCAGAAGCCGAGGCGGGAACGGAGGCCAAGCCGGAAACGGCTGCTCCGGCTTCCACAGAAACGCCCGCCGAAACGCCGGACGCCCCGGCAGAAGCGGCTCCCGAAGAGGAAGCGGTCCCCGAAACGCCCGAACAGGTGGGCGACAAGCTGCATAAAATGGGCGCGGAGCTGACCCTGCGCTGCGTGCTCAGCGGCATTCTGGCCGTGGTGCTGCTCCACTTCGGTCTTGTGGCGGCGGGGCTGCTGGCCCCTATCGCCTCGCTGGACCCGGCGGTGGCTCCGGCGGCTTTCTACGCCGCGAACCTCTTGATACTGGCGGCGGCGCTGGCCGTGGCTTACCCCGTCCTGCGGGACGGTCTGAGCGGCCTGAAAAAAGAGAACCGCCCCAGTGCGGACACGATGCCCGCGCTGGCGGCGTGCGGTGCGGCGCTGGAAGCCGTCATCGCGCTGCTCAATGCCCAGAATTATCAGAACTCCCGCTGGACGCTGCTTTCCGGCATCGCGGCGCTGGGGCTGTTCATGGCCCTGCTGGGCAGCCGGGTGATGCTGGCTGCCGTGCAGAACGGCTATGACCTCGCCACCAAGGATCCCGAAGGCTTGCAGGGAGCGCTCCGGGTCAAGGATAAAGACCTGATCCGGGTGCTGGCCCGCAGCCTCGACCAGAAGGACCCGTGGGTCCTGCTCAGCCGCCCCGTTCAGTGGGACGAGGCGCTAGTGGAGCAGAGCTTCGGCGAGCGGGCCAGCGAGCGCCGCGCCCGCAAGACGGCATACATCCTGCTGGGTGCGTCGGTGCTCAGCGGCTTGGTGTTCCTGCTGTTCGGCGGCGGGCTCAACGGCATGGCTGCGGCCATAGCCGCCATGCTCTGCATGGGCGCCCCCCTCTCGTCCACCTTGGTGGCGGGCCTTGCCTCCCTGCGGCTCCAGAAGACCGCTGCCGCCGCCGGTGCTGTGGTGCCCGGCTGGGCGGCCATTGAGGAGCTGGGCGGCGTGGACACTGTGCAGGTGGACGCCGACGAGCTCTTCACCACCGATAGCGTGAGCCTCGAAGACATCCGCATCTTCAAGGGCGGCCGGATCGATCGGGCCATCCTCTACGCGGCCAGCATCCTGAACCAGAGCTGCGAGACCCTGCGTGGGCTGTTCCGCCAGATCATCGAGGACCGGACGGACATCCTCTACCCGGTCAAGGATCTGGAAGTCCACCACGGCCTCGGCTTTGCGGCGTGGTGCGATAACAACCGCATCCTGATCGGCAACCGCGCCTACATGGAGCGGGAGGGCGTCCCGGTGCCCGAAAAGGAATACGAGGACGAGCACTCCAAGAACGGCTCGTTGCAGATCTTGTATCTGGCCGTGTCCGGCAGTCTGCACGCCATGTTCGTGCTGCGGTACACCGGCGGCCGGAACGCCGCCCGCGGGCTGGAAGTGCTCCAGCGGGAGAACATCCGCCTCCTCGTCACCTGCGAGGACCCCAGCCTGACCGCCAAGCACATCACTGAGGCCTACCATCTGCCGGAGGGGATGATCACCCTGCTGGAACAGGATCAGTGCGAAGCGCTGGCGGCCCCTTCCGAGCCGGAGAACGCTGCCCGCTGCTGTATGCTGCACGACAAGGGCTTCGTCAGCCTCATCGGCGGTCTGCGTGCCGCCGAACAGGCTCAGAATGCCGAGACGACGGCCACCACCGTTCAGCTCGTGTCGGTCTGGTTCTCGGTGGCCATTGGCGCCCTGCTGACCTATGCGGGCAGCATCGGCACGCTGTCGGTGGCGGCAGTGCTGATGTATCAGGCTGCATGGAGTGCCCTCAGCCTTGCCGTCTGCGCTCTGAAACAGCATAACTGAAAATGATTCTTAAAATAAATAGGAACTGTTCTTGATTTTGAGCGGGAGTTCTGGTATACTATTCTCAGAAAGAACGCCCCGGCATCTGCCCCGGCGGCGACGCAATACACACATTCTGATAAGGAGAGTATGCATATGGAACTGAAAGGCACCAAGACCGAGAAAAACCTGTGGGAAGCGTTTGCGGGCGAGAGCCAAGCGCGGAACAAGTACACCTTCTTCGCTAGCGTGGCAAAGAAGGAAGGCTACGAGCAGCTGGCCGCAATCTTCGAAGAGACCGCTGCCAACGAAAAGGAGCACGCTAAGATGTGGTTCAAGGCCCTGCACGGCGGCTCTGTGCCCGACACCATGACCTGCCTTGAGATGGCAGCGGGCGGCGAGCACGACGAGTGGACTGAGATGTACCCCCGCATGGCGAAAGAGGCCAAGGAGGAGGGCTTCCCCCAGCTGGCCGCCCTCTTCACCATGGTGGCCCAGATCGAGAAGGAGCACGAAGAGCGCTACCGCGAGCTGGCCGAGAACCTGAAGAACAACAAGGTCTTTGCCCGCGAGGAGCAGCAGGTCTGGCAGTGCCGGAACTGCGGCTATACCTACATCGGCAAGTCTGCTCCCCTCAAGTGCCCCGTCTGCGCACATCCCCAGAGCTATTTTGAGCTGAAGAAGCATAACTACTAAGAGTTTGGAAAAGGTTGTCAAACTCCCCAGTCACGGCTTTGCCGTGCCAGCCCCCTCTGGGAGGGGGCCTTGGCGTAACGGGAAAGCTGTGAAAGCCTCCCTCCATGAGGGCGGTGTCATCGCATAAGCGGCGACAGAGGGAGTTTGGCAGCCTTTTTGTTGCAATCGGGCAAACAGTATGTCATAATTTGAGCAAAGAATACAGAGAGGAGTGGCACGGACAGCCTCTACGGCGAGCTGTGGAACGCACAGGCCCAGTATGATACGAAGGAACCGGCGTAAAAGACCGGCGGAAGTTTGCACAAAATTCCCACAAAAAAACTATACGTTCCACCAAAAAGCGGCGCGAATTGTGAACTCTTCGGGCGAACGGCTTGAAAAGAATCGGAATCCTGTGTACAATGAATCGAAAGTGAGCCGAATCATGCGGCAAAACGTACCGAGTTGCGGGATCCTATGAATGCAGCCAAAAAGGAGGGACGTTCGACCCTATGAAGTTTTCTGTTTCCAACGCGGGGCGGGCGCTCTGCGCAGTGGTGCTGGGGGCGATGCTGGCCGCGGCCCCCCTGACGGCCTACGCCGCACCCAGTGCACAGACCGGCTCCACCAAGCTTGCACTGGAAGTGACCGAGATGGAGCTGGAGATCACCGCAGACGACCCGCGCCCCAAGGCGTATCTGTACACCGGCGGGCAGAGCGATTATTATTTCATCGTCTGGATGAGCAGCAACCCCAGTGTCGCCACCGTAGACGGTGACGGCAAGGTGACGGCCCGCAGCGTGGGCACGGCTACCATCACGGCCATCTCCGACCACGGCGAGCGGGCGGCCTGTAAGGTGACGGTCACCCGCAAGGGCGAGGAGGCCGAAGCCCAAAAGCCCGCCCTGAGTGAGACGAGCCTGAACCTTGTGCAGCAGTACAACGAGCTGCACCCGTCCAAGCAGCTGACGCTCCAGAACAGCGACCACTCGTTCATCTATGTCTATCAGTGGCGCAGCAGCGACCCCAACATCGCCTCGGTGGATGATAAGGGCAATGTCACGGCCCAGAACCCCGGCACGGCCACCATCACGGCCTTTGCCTCCAACGGTCAGGCCCTGCGCTGTGCCGTAACCGTCACCTCCGATGTGGGCAAGGTGACGCTGAACAAGACCGACCTGCTGCTCAGGACTGTGGGCAGCAAGGAGGCCCTTGCTGCCACAGTCGCCGTGGAAAGCGGCGGCAGCGTGCCGATCACATGGGTCAGTAGCAATCCGGGCGTCGCCACTGTGGACACCAACGGCGTTGTGACCGCCGTGGCCGACGGCGAGGCGAAGATCACCGCCCTTTCCCCCAGCGGCCGGTTCGCAGTCTGCACGGTGGTGGTCGGCCTTGCGGGCGACAAATACACCACCGAGGAGGACCTTGCGGACGAGCTCAAGCTCCCCGAACCCTACGTGGCGGTAAGGTTGAATAGACTGACATAAAAAATAGGTGCACCGGCAGGTTCCTGCTCGATGCACCTATTTCGTTTTATGCAGACGAAACCGTTCTGCCAAGGGCTCTCCTGAGAGGAAAGCCGGCCCGAAGCGCCATAGGTGCGCATCACTTCGCGGCGGAAGGGCTTCTGCTCATAGCTGACCTTGACCATGTACATCTTAATATTCACGGAAAAATTTTCACGCCCCCGGCAGGAACAGCATCGTCCCCCGCACGGCCATCAGGGGATGGTACGCGCAGCTGAACAGCCCGGCTGCCGCGGCCAGCACCACCGCGCTCAACAGCAGCAGCGGGACCAGCCGGAAGCGGGAATGCGGGCGGGAGCCTTGTTTGCGCTGCATCAAACGCCCCTCCTTCCAAGCGATGATCTTGCCCCAGCCTATGCCGCGCCGGGGCCGATTGTGCGCGGCGGCGAAGTGTGGTACACTAAAGGGGAACGATACGGAGGAGTTTTTATGCTGACCATTACACTGCTGGGCACGGCGGCCACCATGCCCCTGCCCGACCGGGCCCTGACGGCGGCGGCAGCCGAATGCGGGGGGCACAGTCTG
Source organism: Faecalibacterium hattorii (assembly GCF_003287455.1). Lineage (GTDB taxonomy): Bacteria > Bacillota > Clostridia > Oscillospirales > Ruminococcaceae > Faecalibacterium > Faecalibacterium hattorii. Next base: position 8,115 of record NZ_PRLC01000010.1, read on the forward strand.
CTCTTTGACTGCGGCGAGGGCACCCAAGCGGCGGCCCGCCGCGCCGGGGTCAACCTGATGAAGCTGGACGCCATCTGCCTGACCCACTACCATGGCGACCACATCTTCGGCTTGCCGGGTCTGCTGCAGACGCTGGGCTGCCAGAACCGGGAAAAGCCGCTGACCCTTTTCGGCCCGGCGGAGGGGATGGCCCCGGTGTGGGCGGCGCTCCACGCGCTGACCGGGCCGCTGCCCTACCCGGTGCGCGTCGCGCCGGTCCTGCCGGAGGCAGACTCCATCCCGCTGGAAACGCTGGCGGCGGGCTGGCCGGCGGGGGCCGTGCTGCGGCCCTTCTCCACCAAGCACCGCGTCCCCAGCCGGGGCTACCGGCTGGAGCTGCCCCGCGCGGGCCGGTTCGACCCCGCCAAGGCCAAGGCGCTGGGCGTCCCGGTGCCGCAGTGGAAGCTGCTGCAGCGGGGTGAGAGCATCCCACTGGAAAACGGGAAGATCATCGAGCCTTCGCAGGTCCTTGGAGCGCCGCGCAAAGGCCTGAGCGTTGTCTTCTCCGGCGACACCGCCCCCTGCACCGGGCTGGAACAGGCCGCGCAGGGCACCGACCTGCTCCTCTGTGATGCCACCTACCCGGACGACAGCTATCTTGCCCAAGCGAAGCAGTACGGCCACAGCACCTTTTTGCAGGACGCTGGGCTGGCGGCCCGGGCCGGGGCAAAGCGGCTGTGGCTGACCCACTATTCGCCCATCATCACCAACCCGGAGGAGGCCCGCCCGGCTGCAGCAGCCCTCTTCCCGCCTGTGGAGTGCGGTTTTGACGGCAAACAGATTATTTTGCAATACGACGAGGAAACTTCATGAGAGCAGAACCCATTTTCATCCCACTGGACGAGGGGGCGGCATCCCTGCTGGACCGTCTCCATGCAGCGGGCCACGCGGCCTACGCCGTGGGCGGCTGCGTCCGGGACAGTCTGCTGAGCCTTGTCCCCCACGACTGGGACCTGTGCACCAGCGCCACCCCTGCCGAGGTACTGGCCCTCTTCGGGGAGGAGCACTGCATCCCCACCGGCTTGCAGCACGGCACCGTGACCATCAAATCCCACGGAAATTTATACGAGACCACGACGTTCCGCACCGAAGGTGCCTATTCGGATGGCCGCCACCCGGACGCGGTGCACTTTGTGCCGGACGTGAAGGAAGACCTTGCCCGGCGGGATTTTACCATCAATGCCATGGCCTACAGCGCCGAGGAGGGGCTCATCGACCCCTTCGGCGGGCGGGCGGACCTTGCGGCGGGCATCGTCCGGGCCGTGGGGGAGCCGGAGCGCCGGTTCGAGGAGGACGCCCTGCGCATCCTGCGGCTCTACCGGTTCGCGGCGCGGTTCGGCTTCGCCCTCGACCCGGCCACCGGGGAGGCGGCCAAGGCGCTGAGCCGCCATCTGGACTGCGTGTCCGCCGAGCGGATCGCCGAGGAGCTGAGCCGTCTGCTGGCGGCACCAAAGCCCGGCACCTATCTGGAACCGGCGGTGCTGGCGGTGCTCTTCCCGGAGCTGAATCTGGAAATGCTTCCTGAGATCTGCCGTATCATCGACGCTTTGACGCCGGGCATGGAACACTTTCCCGTCCGGCTGGCGGCGCTTCTCTGCCCGCTGGGAGAAGCCGGTGTGCGGGACGCATTGAAGCGGCTCAAAGTTTCCAATGCGCTGGCTGAAAACGTTACAGTGCTGGTTCGGGAGTGTCCGAAGCTTCTTCCTCAGACACGAATCGGGCCATTCCATTGCCCGCCCTATTGCCTTCGGCAACAGGGTCCCACCCACCGGACGGTCTTCGGAAAAACTTCGGACACCCCCGCGGAAGAGTCTGTGCAAATTCAGACCAAGCGCATTTTGGGACGGTATGACCTGCACACCGTGGAACAAATGGATGCGCTCTGCGGGGCGATCTGCCCGGAAAGGGCGGCGGACTTTGCCGCACAGGCGGCGCTGGCCCGGCAACTGGAAGCCGAAAGCGTCTGCTGCCGGGTGAACCAGCTGGCCGTGAATGGCCGGGACCTGATGGCGGCGGGCGTCGCGCCGGGGCCGGGACTGCGCCGGGTGCTGGAAGGGCTGCTGGAGCAGGTCATCACCGGCCGCCTCCCCAACGAGAAAGCGGCCCTGCTGGCCGCTGCGGCGCAATTTTCTGCGTCTTGACAAGAGAAAGAACGTGCGGTAGTATTATAACTACTGTTTTAGTATGTTTTAGAGCAAGAGGAATAAAATGACAGAGACAATACAGACAAACCGTCCCGGTGCCCTCATCGCCATGAGCGGCGGCGTGGACAGCTCGGTGGCGGCGTGGCTGATGCAGCAGAAGGGATACGACTGCACCGGCATCACCATGCGGCTCACCCGGAACGAGACGCTGGGTCAGTCCGGCTTCCACACCTGCTGCTCGGAAAAGGATATCGAGGACGCCGCCGAGGTGGCCTATGCGATGGATATTCCCTATGAGGTGCTGGATTTCACCGCCGATTTCCGGGAGAAGATCATCGAAAAATTCATCCGGGTCTATGAGGCGGGCGGCACCCCCAACCCCTGCATCGACTGCAACAAGTATATGAAGTTCGACCACCTGCTCCGCTGGGCGAAGGAGCACGGGATGGAGTATGTCGTCACCGGCCACTACGCCCGCGTCGAGCAGGGCGAGGCCACTGGCCGCTGGCTGCTGAAAAAAGGCCTTGATGAAGGAAAAGATCAGAGCTATGTGCTTTATAATCTGACACAGGAACAACTGGCCCATGTGCGGCTGCCGCTGGGGGCACTCCACAAGACCGAAGTGCGCGCCATTGCCGAACAGCAGCATTTCATCAACGCCCGCAAGCACGACAGTCAGGATATCTGCTTTGTGCCGAACGGCGACTATGAGAAGTTCATGGAGGATTTCACCGGCAAGCACTACCCGGACGGGGACTTCCTCGATACCGAGGGCCGGAAGGTGGGCACCCACAAGGGCGCGGTGCGGTATACCATCGGCCAACGGAAGGGCCTTGGCCTTGCCATGGGTGCGCCGGTCTACGTCTGCGCCAAGGATATGGAGGCCAACACCGTCACCGTCGGCCCGGAAGAGCTGCTGTTCGACCGCATCGTGTATGCCGACGAGGTGAACTGGATCGCCATCCCGGCGCTGACCGAGCCGCTGCGGGTCACGGCCCGCACCCGGTATCACCAGACCGAGCAGCCCGCCACCGTCTACCCGGCGGGGGAGGACGGCTTCCGGCTGGAATTCGATGAGCCTCAGCGCGCCCCCACTGCGGGACAGGCCGTGGTGCTGTATCAGGGGGATGTCGTCCTTGGCGGCGGCACGATCAAGAGTGTGGAAAAATAAGGAGTGTATTTATGCAGGATCAATATTCCCGCACCCAGATGCTGCTGGGGAAGGAAGCAATGGAAAAGCTGCACGGTTCCCGTGTGGCAGTGTTTGGCATCGGCGGCGTGGGCGGCTATACCGTGGAGGCGCTGGCCCGCAGCGGTGTGGGTGCGCTGGACCTCATCGACGACGACAAGGTCTGCCTGACCAACCTGAACCGTCAGATCGTGGCCACCCGCAAGACGGTGGGCCAGTACAAGGTGGATGTGGCGGAACAGCGCATCCATGACATCGACCCCAACATCAAGGTCACGACTTACAAGACCTTCTTCACCCCCGAAACGCAGGATCAGTTCGACTTTACCCAGTACGACTATGTGGTGGACGCCATCGACACCGTCACCGGCAAGATCGCCCTTGTGGTCAAGGCCAAGGAGGCGGGCACCCCCATCATCTGCGCCATGGGCGCGGGCAACAAGATGGACCCCACCCGCTTTGAGGTGACGGACATCTACAAGACCTCCGTCTGCCCGCTGGCCAAGGTCATGCGCTCCGAGTGCCGCAAGCGGAAGATCAAGCACCTGAAGGTCGTCTATTCCAAGGAGCCCGCCATGACCCCCATCGAGGATGATTCCATCAGCTGCAAGAATCACTGCATCTGCCCGCCGGGCACCCAGCGCAAGTGCACCGTCCGCCGCTCGGTCCCCGGTTCCAACGCCTTTGTGCCCTCCGTCGCCGGCCTCATCATCGGCGGCGAGGTCGTCAAGGATCTGGTGGGATTTGTGCCCCTGAAAGGTTAAGCAGCCAAAAAAGTCCGCGAAAGCGGACTTTTTTGCTGGCTAAAACAAATTTGCAATCTTTTGGCAAATTCCTCTTGCAATTTGCTTCCAAACCGTGTATAATCTCCTTTGCATGAAAACGCAACCTACTTGCAATTTAAAAAACTGAAGCACCGTGCTGGTGCAAGGAGACCCCGGTTATGGAACTGTTTTTGGATGTATTGAGCGAGAGCTTTGTGGATACCGTCAAGATGCTCCCGTTCTTGTTTTTGGCTTACCTGTTCATCGAATATGTGGAGCACCGCCACGGCGAGCGCATCGAAGCGGTGCTGGAGAGCAGCGGCCGGTGGGGTGCCATCCCGGCGGCGCTGCTGGGCTGTGTGCCCCAGTGCGGATTTTCCGCCATTGCATCGAACTTTTATGCGTCCCGCGTCATCTCGCTGGGCACGCTGATCGCGGTCTTCCTCGCCACCAGCGACGAAGCCGTGCCGCTGCTGGTCTCGATGCCCGCCTACTGGGATAAGCTGGTGCTGTTGATGGTCATCAAGGTCCTCTACGCCATTGCGGTGGGCCTTGTGCTGGACTTCGTCCTGCGCGGCGTCCTGCCAAGATCCCTGCGCGGCGGCTATACCGGCAATGCCGACGAGATCGACTGCCACGAGACCCACGACGACGAGGAGGGCCACCAGCGCCCCATCTGGCAGGCGGCTCTGCGGCATACGCTGGAGATCTTCGCCTTCATCTTCCTGTTCAGCGTTCTCTTCGGCCTCATCGTCGAGGGCGTGGGCGAGGATGTCTTCGCCGATTTCCTCGGCCAAATGGGCTTCTTCCAGCCGGTCTTCTCCGCGCTGGTGGGCCTCATTCCCAACTGTGCGGCCAGCGTTCTGCTGACCCAGCTCTACGTGGAGGGCGCCCTCCGCTTTTCCAGCCTTGTGGCGGGCCTGTGCACCGGCGCGGGCGTGGGTCTGGCGGTGCTGTGGCGCGCCAACCCCTCGTGGAAGCAGAACCTCTTCATCACCGGCCTGACATGGGCCGCCGGTGCCGCCGTCGGCGTCGGCATCCAGCTCGTTGTGGCGCTGGTTGGCTGACCCCTGAAAATCGTTTGCGAACAGCCGTCCTGAAATTGCTCAGGGCGGCTTTTTGTGGTATACTGAACTATATTACGAGATTTAAGGGAGAATACCATGCAATATCAACTTCTGGCCAGCGATTTCGACAATACGCTTGTGCCGTTCGGGGAACCAAAGCCTCGCCCGGCGGTGGTCAAGGCCGTGAAAAAGCTTCAGGCGGCGGGCGGCAGATTCGTGCTCAGCACCGGGCGCGGCTACTGCGTCGTCCATAAGGAGCAGCTGGGCGGCATCCGGTTCGATTATGCCATCACCTGCAACGGGGCCTGTGTCGTGGACAAAAACGGCACCATCGTGGCCGAGCACCCGCTGACCAACGAGGAAATGTACGCTCTCGTGGATTTCTGCGAGGACTATAACTACCCGCTCCAGTTCAACTACCGGGACGCCTATTACGCCTACTGCGAGTACGACGCCCTGAAAGGTTTTTACGATGCCATGCCGAAAAGCGGCCTGACCTGCCTCGACGGGGAGGATCAGGACCGCCACCTCATCGATATGCCCCATGCGGCCTTCGTGGTCATGCCGCCGCAGGAGCTGGCCCATTTCAACGAGAAGTTCGGCCACCTGAACCTCCACTTCATGCAGGTGGGCGGCGTCGGGAAGGACGGCTGGTGCTGTTACGACGTCGTGCGCGGCGGGATGGATAAGGGCGTGGGCCTTGCCGACCTGTGCGAGAAGATCGGCCTGACGCTGGCCGATGCCGTGGCGGCGGGCGACTCCGCCAACGATGTGGGGATGCTGAAGGCTGCGGGCCTCGGCTGCTGCATGTCCAACGGCACCCCCGACGCCAAGGCCGCAGCCGACCGGGTCATCGGGGATGTGCGGGAGGACGGCCTTGCCGCCCTCATCGAGGAGCTGTGGTTCGACGGCCCCAAGGCGGAACCCTCCGGCCGGGACCTCGGCTCCGCGTGGGGCGAGATGGAAAAGGCGGGCGTGTCCGAATGAGCTTTGCGCCGGTCTACGATGTGCGCAGCCGACCCTCATCCTTGGAACATGGCCCAGCCCGAAACGCCGCGAAGCCAGCGCTCTGCCGCAGACGAAAAGGGCAAGGCCGTTAAAACTTGATTTCGAAGCTGTAAATTATTCGTGAAACCCTTGCGTTTTTTCCAAAAGGCTTTATTATGGAACATACAGGGAGTGACCCTCCCGGACAAGGAGTCGAAAGATGAGCAAGATCATTCGCACTTCAAAACCCAGCGTCCTGCCGTGGTATGCAGCGGCGCTGGTGTTTGCGGTGCTCTGCGCGGCGCTTCCGGTCTATAAGCTCTGGGCGCTGCTGGCGGCGCTGGGCGGGGCCTGTGCGGCCTTTGGTGCCGCGAAAAAATTCTGCCCGCCCCGTGTGGTGGAGACGGAAGTGCCCTTCCACACCGGCGTGGACGATGTGGACGCGATGCTGACCGAGATGCAGAAGCAGCTGGATACCCTCCACGCCCTGAACGAAGCTCTGCCGGAGCCGAACCTCTCGGCGGCCATGACGCGGATGGAAAAGGCGGGCCGCTCCATCGTCGAGACGGTGGAAGCCGCCCCCGCCAAGGCCAAGCAGGTGCGCCGGTTCGCGAACTATTACCTGCCCGACGCCGTGAACGTTTTGCAGCAGTACGCGAAGCTCGCCAAGCAGGGCGTCCGGGGAGAAAACGCAGCGGCCATCCGCGCGGAGGTGGAGCACAACGCTTCCTCCATCGCGACGGCCTTCGAAAACCAGCTCGATGCCCTCTATGCGGCGGAGAGCATGGACCTCTCGGCTGACCTGACCGTTTTGCAGAATATGCTCAAGGGCCAAGGCCTATAACGTTTGCAGAAAATTGCGCAAGCCGTTTGGCGGGCGCTGTTGGAATTGGAAAGGACGGAATCTCTCATGGCTGACAACAATACTCTGAACTTTGACCTCGACGCCCCCGCTGTTCCTACCCTGACGCTGGACCCCACCCCCGCCGCTGCGCCGGTGGAGGAAAAGAAGGCGGAGCCCGCCGCCCCCGCAGCGGACATCCAGTTGACTGCGGAAGAACAGGCGATGGTGGATTCCTTTGCGGAAAAGATCGACATCACCAACAGCCAGCAGGTGCTGCAGTACGGCTCCGCGTGCCAGAAGAAGATCGGCGATTTCTCCGAAGCTGCTCTCGCCAAGGTGTCCACCAAGGACCTCGGCGAGGTGGGCGATATGATCACCAACCTCATCGGAGAGCTGAAGAGCTTCGACGCCAACGAGGAGCAGCAGAAGGGCATCCTCGGCTTCTTCAAGAAGAAGGGCGACCAGCTCGACAACCTCAAGACCAAATACAACAAGGCTGAGACCAACGTGGAGAATATCCAGTCCATGCTGGAGGGCCATCAGGTGCAGCTGCTCAAGGATATCGCCATGCTCGACAAGATGTACGAGCTGAACATGGCCTATTTCAAGGAGCTGAGTATGTACATCCTCGCTGGCAAAAAGAAGCTGGCAGAGGTGCGTGCCAACGAGCTGCAGAAGGCCATGGACAAGGCAAAGGCTTCCGGTCTGCCGGAGGACGCACAGGCCGCCCGCGACTTGGCCGACCAGTGCGAGCGCTTCGAAAAGAAGCTCTACGACCTCGAACTGACCCGGAATATCAGCCTCCAGATGGGCCCCCAGATCCGTCTGCTCCAGAACAACAACACCATGATGGCGGAAAAGATCCAGTCCACCATCGTGAACACCATCCCGCTGTGGAAGAACCAGATGGTGCTGGCGCTGGGTCTGGCCCACACCCAGAAGGCGATGCAGGCGGAGCGCGCCGTCACCGATATGACCAACGATCTGCTCAAGAAGAACGCCGACGCCCTCAAGATGGGCACCATCGAGACGGCCAAGGAGTCCCAGCGCGGCGTGGTGGATATCGAGACGCTGCAGCAGACCAATAAGAGCCTGATCGAGACCCTCGACGAGCTGAACAAGATCCAGACCGAGGGCCGCGCAAAGCGGGCCGCCGCCGAGCAGGAACTGACCCGCATCGAAGACGAGCTCAAGGCAAAGATGATGGAGATCCGGAGCTAAAATGGCAAACGCAGATTTTTCTCAGAATCGGAATCAGACCCCCGGCGGCTTTGACGCGGGCAGCTACCGCGAAGCAAAGGCGGCGCAGACCGCTTCGCCCCGCCTGACCCCCGCCCAGCAGAAGCTGGCCGGGCTGGAACAGGCGCTCCCGGCGGCGCTGCAAAGCCAAGCAGCGGCCATTGCGCTCTGCGTGGTGATCCTGCTGGCGGCGTTCTTCGGCTTCGGCGGGGCAAAGCTCAAGGCCAAGGCCAGCGAAGCCGCCCAGTGGTACACTGCAGGGGTCTCGGCGGACGGCGGCTACAGCCTGAACGATGAGCTGACCACCCGCGCCAACACGGCGGCGAACATCATCACCACCGGCAGCAACACGCTGGGGGCGGACAACGCCGAGGTGCTGGCCGCGCAGGATGCGCTGACGGTGTTCCAGAACGATCTCGATGGCGTCAATGCCGGGAAGACCCGGCTCCATGCCCTTTACGAAGACAATGCCGCGCTGGGGGCCGCCATCGACCAGCTCTATGCAAAATTGCAGGAACAGGCCGCCGACCCCATGAAGATGGGGGCGGTGCAGGGCCAGTACGGCCAGTTCAACAGCGCGGCCACCATCATCGGCAACCTGACCTATAACGAACAGGTCAGCGAATATCAGAAGGACACCGGCGGCTTCCCGGCCAGCGTGCTGAAGAGCTTGTTCGGCGTCAAGGAGGTGGAACCCTTCGCATGAAACGAATGAAACGATTTGCTTCCCGGTTTTGCGCCCTGCTGCTGGTGCTGACCGTCAGCGCCGCAGCGCTGGCCCCCGCCGCTTCGGCGGCGAAAGCCCAGCTCCCCGACCTGCCCAGCGACCAGTGCGTTGTGGACGATGCGGGCATTCTGAGCAGCACCACCACCACGACCATCCAGAACCTGAACACCCAGCTCACCGAGCAGTGCGATGGTGCACAGATCGGCGTATTGACGGTGGATTATACCGGAAGTTTATCCACGGAAGATTACGCCACCGAAGCCTTCAACACATGGGGCCTCGGCAGTTCCAGCAAAAACAACGGTGTGCTGATCCTTCTGGTCATGCAGTCCCAGCAGTACGATGACGGCGACTACTATGTGACGCTGGGCACCGGCTTCCGAAACACGACGCTGGAAAAACAGGCCAGCGCCTTGGCGCAGACCATGGAGGACAGCTTTGCGGCGCAGGATTATGACGCCGCTGTGACCACCTGTGCACAGAACGTGGCGAACACCATCGCCGATGTCTACGGTGTGACCCTCAGCAGCAACACCGGCACGGTCTCCGGCAGCACCGGCCTCCATTCCAACGACGGTTACCACGAAGCCCCTGCGGCGCGGCCCTCTTCCGGGGTCACGATCATCGCCTATCTTATCGTCATTGCGGCGGTGATCTATATTTTCACCCCCTTTGGCCGCCGCCGGTCCGGTTCGGGCTTTGGCGGACTGTTCGGCTTCGGGCTGGGGTATGGGCTTGGCAGCAGACGCCGCCGTGGCCCCTACGATGACTGGGGCCCCCGCGGACCCCGCCCGCCCCGCGGCGGGCCTCGGCCTCCCCGTGGAGGCGGCTTCGGCGGCATGGGCGGCGGCAGCTCCTTTGGCGGGGGCGGCGGTCGTTCCGGCGGCGGTTCCTTCCATGCGGGCGGTGGACGCAGCATGGGCGGCGGCGGTGGACGCGGGCGCTAAAACCACATTATTAGGTCAAAAAAATTGGCTGTGCAGTTTTGCACAGCCAATTTTTTTGGATCTCTTTTTACTTGGTGCCGTAGATACGGTCGCCCGCGTCGCCCAGACCGGGGACGATGTAGCCGTTCTCGTTCAGGTGGTCGTCCTTGGCGCCCAGATAGATGTCCACATCGGGGTGTGCCTTGTGCAGGGCCTCAATGCCTTCCGGAGCACCGATCAGGCCGATGAACTTGATCCGCTTTGCGCCGTGCTTCTTGATCTGAGAAATGGCGTCGATGGCGCTGCCGCCGGTGGCCAGCATGGGGTCCAGCACCAGAACGTCACGCTCTGCGATATCCTGCGGCAGCTTGCAGAAGTACTCCACGGGCTGCAGGGTCTCCTCGTCGCGGTACAGGCCGATGAAGCCGACCTTTGCGGCGGGCAGCAGGGTCAGCATACCGTCCAGCATACCCATGCCGGCGCGCAGGATGGGAACCAGAGCCAGTTTGCGGCCCGCAAGGACCTTGGTCTTTGCCATGGTGATCGGGGTCTCGATCTCCACCTCTTCCAGAGGCAGGTCACGGGTGGCCTCGTAGCACAGCAGGGTCGCGATCTCGCCAACGAGGTCACGGAACTCCTTGGTGCCGGTCTGCTTGTTGCGCAGCAGACTGATCTTGTGCTGCAGCAGGGGATGCTCAACGATCATGGGGGTCATAACAACACGCTCCTTTAAAATAGTTGAATAAACCTCTCCGTCATTGCTTCGCAATGCCACCTCCCCTGATAGGGGAGGCTTTGGCAGCCGGGTGAAGCCTCATCTTTATGCCAAGGGCTCCCCTGCTAGGGGAGCTGTCGAGCGCAAGCGAGACTGAGAGGTTGAAATCCTTTTATCGGTTCTCAATGGCCATCAGCTTTGCGATGCGCTTTTCGTGGCGGCCGCCCTCGAAGGGGGTGTTCAGGAACAGATCGACCAACTGGCACGCAAGGCCGGGGCCGACCACGCGGCCGCCCATGCACAGGGCGTTGGCGTCGTTGTGGCGGCGGGTGTACTCGCAGCTGAAGCTGTCGGAGCAGCAGCAGGCACGGATGCCCTTGACCTTGTTGGCGGCCATGCTGATGCCGACGCCGGTGCCGCAGAACAGCAGTGCTTTGTCGCACTGGCCGCTCACAACGGCGTCACAGGCGGGCAGGGCCATATCGGGGTAGTCTACGCTGGCGGTGCTGTGGGTGCCAAAATCGATGTACTCCAGCCCCAGTTCGTCCAGATGGGCCTTAACGGCTTCCTTCAGTTCAAATCCGCCATGGTCGGCGGCCAGTGCAATGGGTTTCGCCATGATGTTTTATTCCTTTCCGTTCTCGGTTTGGTGGTTCTGGGCGGCAGCCTCGGCGGCAAGGCGCTCGGCGCGTTCCCGCTCGGCTTGGCTCAGCCGATGATAATCCGGCAGCAGTGCTTCGGGCAGGACCGCTTCGCCCCGCTCGGCCATCTGTTTGGCTACAAGGGCCACCGCAGCGGCGCGTCCACCCCGCAGGGCGGGCGGCACGCAGAGCACCCCCGGCACATTGCTGTATTTATTATAGCACAGAGCAGCCCCATCACCAACAAAAAACAGGGGCTTTTTGCAATTTTCTACAAATTCACTCAGGTCGGCTACGGCGCGGGCGTCGTCGTCCATCAGCCGCTGGTGGGTGGAAAGGTCGAAAGCGGCGCTGTACACCTGCGCACGGCGGGCGTCCAGTGCGCAGAGCACGGTGCCCTCGCCGGTGTGGGCGGCACCCAGCGCTTCCAGCGTCGAGACCGGGGCGCAGAGGGTTTCCCGCGGGAAGGCAAGGCCCTTGACCGCTGCCAGCCCGATGCGCAGCCCGGTAAAGCTGCCGGGGCCCGCGTTGACGCCGAACAGGTCGATGTCCTTGCAGCCCATCCCGCAGAGCTTCAGGCAGCCGTCGATGAGCGGCATCAGCGTCTCGCTGTGGGTCATGCCCGCGTCGAGATAGCACTCGTACAGCAGCCGGTCGTCCTGCATCAGGGCCACGCCGACGGTCTTGCCGGCGGTATCTACGGCTAAAATGTTCATAGTTCGACCCCCTCGATGGTGATGCGGCGGGTGGTATCGTCCAGCCGCTCGATGTTGACATGGATCGGGTCTTCCGGGGCCAGCAGGTCGGCGAAGTTCTCGCTCCACTCGGCTGCTACGATGGCCCCCTGATCCAGATAATCGTAGAACCCCGCCGCGCACAGATCGTTCTCGGTGGAGATGCGGTAGAGGTCGAAGTGGGCCAGCGGGCGGGGGCCGCGGTAATAGTTCACGATGGCGAAAGTGGGGCTGCTGACCGGGTCGGTGCAGCCAAGCCCTTCGGCAAGGCCCTCACAGAATGCGGTTTTGCCTGCGCCGAGGCCGCCGGTAAACGCGATGAGCGCCCCGTCCGGCAGGGCGGCGGCCATCCGCCTGCCCAGCGCGACGGTCTCCTCCCGCGAAGTCGTAATAAATTGAGCCATAAAATGCACTCCTATCTGGAGACTCGATCTGCCCTCTTTGCCAAGGGCTCCCCTACTAGGGGAGCGGGCGAGCGGAGCGAGACTGAGAGGTTGAAAAAAGAGGATGACAGATCTCTGCCATCCTCTAGTATAATATAAATCCCGCAAAAGTGCAACGCTTACGCGGCCTTCTGCTGCTCGGAGAAGGCCGAAGCGGATTCGTGGACCGTCAGTTGGGCGCTGGCGTCACCCAGCAGCATGGTGTAGGCTGCGGCGGCGTGGGGGCGCTGACCGCCCTGCGAGGTGTACCAGACAAGGTCGTTTTCGCCGTAGGTGTCTTTGGCGTGTGCTACGGCCTGTTCAATGGGTTGGCCGAGGATGAGATGGTTGACCGTATCCCAGAGCATACTGCGGGAGTAGACGGTGTAAACGTTGTTTACATAGCCCACCACGGCCCGTGCGCCGCCCGCCAGCAGGGCATTGGCCATCGAGGGATCAACGGCGTCATCTACGCCGAGGAACTCACAGGTCTCGGAGTAGACGATGGTGTTTTCCAATTGGCCGAAGCGGTAAGTGCTCTTGAAAAACGACGGTGTCACGCAGTACCGCCCGTTGATTTTGATGATCCGGTGGGTTAGCAGGTCGATGCCGTAGTACAGATCTTTCGAGAAGGAGGATTCCTCCGTCAGCAGGATGATGGGGGCCGTGCGCAACTGCTTGAACAGCCAGCCGGTCATGTAGGGGTAATACGCACCGTGGGCGCTCAGGATGCACAGGTCATACCGGTCCATCCGGCGCAGGTCGGAGACGGTCACAGTGGTGTCGATGCGGGTGTTCAGGCCCATCGCCGTCCAGAACCCCTTCATGTAAGAGTAGTACGGGTAACGGGAGCTGTTCACCGTGTTGTCAAAGGCATAATAGATCATGGCGCTGCCAAGGTCGCCCCGCGGCGCGTTGGACATCTCCTGTAAATCAATGGACGGCAGCAGGGAAAGATTCATGGCGGTGTTTTCCTCGTCGAGGTCGTCCACCAGAATGCCGCCCTGCACCCCGCAGGAGTAGGTAAAGCTCACCATCCCGTTTTCCTCGTCCACGAGGATGGAGCGCGCCGAAACAAGCCCCTTCGCCGCCAACTGCTCCAACTGCTCCTGCGCGGCGTCCAGACGCTCGGTGCGGGACATGGCGGTGAAGCCGTCGCTGTCGGTCAAGGCGGCAACGGCATCGTCGGTCTGCTGCATCCGGGCAGCGTCCTCGCTCGTCAGGGCGGCGGCAGAAAGGCCGTCGGCCTGTGCGGCCAGCGCGGCGGTGGGGAAGAGGGTGAGTATCAGAAAACAGACAGCGCAGAGCGCTGAGAGAAAACGATGATATGGTACTTTCATAAGATAAAAGCCCTCCGAAAAACATACCGGATGGTAGGTCTTCTAAGCCCATTTTAGAAGGTCGGGCTCACTTTGTCAAGGCCGCGGGGCAGGATTTTGCAAAGCTGTCACAGCCGCACGAAAAATCTGTGAAAAATGGCCTCCGTCTTGCGCAGAATCACGCATTGCTGTATAATACCCTAAAATGGGGTAGCAGCGGGTGCCCGCAGCTGCCCGGCCAAGCAGGAAAGGAAGGTGCTTTCTTGGAGAGCATTCGGCAATATTTCAGGCGGACGGATAAAATTTATCTTCTGCTGTGTATTTTCAGCAGCGTGATGGCCTGTGTGGCGCTGTCCTCGTGGGCGGCGAAGCAGGGGAACGGCTTTGCCGTGGACGAGATCACCGGCCAGATCGCCGGCATCGGCGATTACCGCCGGGCGCTGGTGCAGGGCGTTTCGGCCCTGATCGGCATCGCGGTGGCGCTGCTGCTGTCCAACATCGATTACCGCAGTCTGGTCAAGGTCTGGCCGGTGCATGTGGCCCTGACGTGGGGCCTTGTGCTGCCGACGCTGTTCATCCGCAACGTGACCATCGGCCCGCTGACCATCGGCTACAACGCGGGCGATACCGATAACTACTCGTGGTATAAGCTGGGCGGCTTTACCTTACAGCCCACGGAGCTGGCCAAGATCAGCTTCATCCTGACCTTCGCGATGCACCTGAACAATGTGCGGGGCCGCATCAACGAGCCAAAGGAGCTGGGCAAGCTGCTGCTCCATCTGGCGGCCCCCATCCTCATCATCCATGTGCAGGGTGATGACGGCACGGCCATCATCTACGCCATCATCGGCTGCAGCATGATGTTTGCGGCGGGGCTGAGCTGGAAGTATATCATCGGGGCGCTGGCGGCGGCAGGGGCGGCTGTGGCTGCGGCCTTCGCCTTTTTCAGCGATAAGATCGGCAAGGGCTACCAATGGTACCGCATCCTCGCCGTGGTGGACCCCGAAAACAAGACCGGCTGGGCTCCCAGCGAGGCCGTCTGGAAGAACATCATCTACCAGCAGCAGCGCGGCGAGATCGCGCTGGGCAGCGGCGGCATCTTTGGCAACGGGGTGTTCGGCGGCAGCTACTACAGCGTGCCCAACGCCCACAACGACTTCATCTTCAGCTGGATCGGCAACGCGGCGGGCTTTGTGGGCTGCTGCGTGGTGCTGGGGGTGCTGTTCGCCATCGTCGTCAGGACGTTCCTGACCGGGGCGCGGAGCGAGGACCTGCTGGGCACCTTCATCTGCGCGGGCATCGGCGGTGCGCTGATGGCCCAGATCGCGGTCAATGTGGGCATGAACCTGCGCGTCCTGCCCGTTATCGGCGTCACGCTGCCCTTCTATTCGGCGGGCGGCAGCTCGGTGATGATGCTGTACATCTGCGTCGGGCTGGTGCTGTCCGTCTATATCCACAACACGAAAAAATTGTTCGGTTAAAAAGAGGAAAAGAGAGTTTATGGAAACAACTGCGGAAATGACCCAGCGGGAAAAGGTGATGAAGTACGCGCGGCAGTACGTGCTCATCACCCTGAGCATCTCCATCATGTCGGTGGGCGTGTACTTCTTCAAATTCCCCAACAACTTCGTCTTCGGCGGCGTCACCGGTACGGCGGCGCTGGTGGCAAAGCTTACCCCCATGTCGGCGTCGGCCTTCTCCTCGGCGGCGAACATCGTGCTGCTGGTGGTGGGCTTCATCTTCTTGGGCAGGGAGTTCGCCATGACCACGGGCTACGCCTCCCTCGTCATGTCGGCGGAGCTGATGGTTTTGGAAAAGATCTGCCCCCTGAGCGGCCCCCTCTCCGACCAGCCCATGCTGGACCTGATCTTCGCCATCGCCCTGCCCGCCATTGCCTCGGCCCTGCTGTTCAATGTGGGCGCTTCCTCCGGCGGCACTGACGTCATCGCCCTCATCGTGGAAAAATACACCCACATCCACAGCATCGCGGCGGCCCTCTTCCTGACCGACCTGTTCATGGTCGTGGCGGCGTGCTTCGTCTTCGACCTGTACACCGCTCTCTACTCCTTCGTAGGTCTGACCGTTAAATCGCTGGTCATCGACGCCGTGCTGGAAAAGATCAAGATGTGCAAGGCCATCCTCATCGTCTGCGATGAAAAGGACCCCATCTGCGATTTCGTCATGCGCAAGCTGGTGCGCGGCGCGACCTACACACCCTGCTTCGGTGCCTACACCAATAAGCCCCACTACATCATCTACACCACCCTGACCCGCCATGAGGCCGACCTGCTCCAAGATTTCATCCACAAGGAGCACCTGAACGCCTTCATGTCCATGCTGAGCACCACCGAGGTCTTCGGCAAGGGATTCAACCACGCATAAACCAAACCCAACTGCGAACGCCCGCCGGGAAGCTGCTTGTCAGCCTTCCCGGCGGGCGTTTTTCATAAAGAAAACCACAAGCTATGCTTGTGGAAGAAAAGAGCCTGTGTATCCACCACATTGAGGAGGAAACGGGTCTGCGGGTCGTCGGGGCGATGTACCACATCGAAGATGGCAGCGTAGAGTTTTTGTAAAAAAAGAATCAACTGGAAAAGCTGAACGTTCGGTCAAAGAGCGTTCAGCTTTTTTCATGGTTCGATCGATAAAAATGTGCGTAGCATATGCTGAACCGCTTCTCTCTGAGCAGGAGAAAGCTTTGACCACAACTCCAGAAGGCACTTTTGCTCGCCAGTCAGATAGACGGCGTCCTCGTCCTGAAAGAATTGCGAAAGGGTGATGCCAAGGCCGGAACAGATTTTTTCAATGGACGCCAGATTCGGCTGTAAGTTTCGCCGACGCCATGTGGAAATAGTGGATTGCGTTAAACCGGAATTTTCAGCGAGGGCATACTCGGACCATCCACGCGAAATGCGCTCCTGTTCAATGCGGCCTAAAATATCGAATGCGGGCTTTTCACGTTCCATAATTAGTCTCCTTGGATAAATCGTAGGTTTCATTTACGATTTTATTGTTGGAAACCTTGACTCATAATTGTATATATCGTATAATAATATATACATAAATCGTTCCAATCTGGGGAAACAAACCAGAGAAAGCGAAAAAAGGAGGAAGAACTATGGAGGACGCAGAAAAAAAGACGGCAACGGCGCAAAATACGATGCAAGTCTGGGACGGAAGTGCGGCATCCAAAGAAAAACGGAAGGCTTCCCAAGGATGGGAGGGTCTACATGTTCTCTTTACAGAGAAAACGCAGATTCAAATCGTTCTGGAGTCGATGAAAAAGAAACTGCTGATCTCGTATGGTGCGACGTTGGCATTTCTCGTGTTTTTTACAGTGATGCTGGGCGGCGCGGGAATTCTGAATTTTGTGAAGTTGATTTTGCTCAGTGCGGCAGTGCCGCTTCTTTATGGAACGCTGAGCAGTGAAAGCACTTACAGCAAGGTGTTTGATCCTGCTCGTGACCAAGGAACCATTGTTCTGCCCGAAGGGATGGCATGGGAAAATGCGGTGGATATCATCCGACGCGGTTTTGCAGAGCGTGAGGTGGAACAGATCACGGACACGGTGGACACTGTGGTGTTCCATAGCAAAAAGTATGGTGTATACCAGATCCAAAATACCCAAGAGGGGCTGAAACTGAGCATTTTGTCGCAGCCCTCGAAACAGGAAAAGCTGAAAAATCGCTATTACCTGTTCGGAAACATGATCTATTCGCAGGTGATCTCGCTGTTGTATCCGTCTATGATCTCGGCAGCACAGGTCGAAGAAGAAAAGAAAGCGGTGCATGGCTATACCAAGCGGCAGAAACTCACAAAGCTTGTGGTCATTCTGATCACCGCCGCTGCTGCCGTATGGTTTGCATTTGGCAGTTCCAATGCGGATGCGATCCGTTCCTGCGGCATTTCGGAAAGCAAATTGAGCAGTGTGTTCAGTGCTGATGCGACATTGGATGAAATCTTTGACAACTATTTTGATGATTCCAAGTGGGATAACTACAAGGAAGACAGCCAGACGATCGTGACCTATTCCGGCGATACCGTTGGAAGCGACGGAGCGACGAACCGATTTACATTCTATTTTAAGCTGAACGCAGACGATACGTTCCAACTGGACCATGTGACCTGCAATGGGGAAGAACTGGATTGGCTGCAAGAACTGATCATGCTGAATGCGCTGGACGAATATTATGTGGGCACCCACACGAAGGGTGCAGCGGCAGCATCCAGCACACCGGAACAGAGCGAAAGCGTGGCTGTAGTGTCGAGCAGTGCTGTGGAGGTCCCGGAATCTCAGGCAGTGTCGGAATCTCAGGCAGTGTCGGAAGCTGAGTCCGAAGCAGCGAGCGAACCGATATGGAGCGAAGCAGACAGCGGCAATGCAGTGGCGGACGAAGACGCCGATGAGATCATTCAGGAAGTATGGTATTCGTCCTACCCGGAATATCCTGATATCTGGTACGGAAGCGCATTGGATTATTTTATGGAGAGCGAGGGCTATAGCTGGACGTATGACGCGCAGAACAATGTGGTGAATGTGGATGGCTCCTATATCACGCTGGATTACCGGCTGGGTGATGGAGATTATGCACTGCATGAACTGCATCTGACGTTCTATAAAGATAAATATGACCGCTGGATGCCGCGATTCAATACAGCCTATCCGGCAAATGACGAGTATACAGATGTCCGTGATTTTATGGATGCACTGTATGGATTCTATCAGCAAAGTGTGGTGGATGCCGGTTGAGTCAAACCGGTGACGATAAAAATGGAGGTTTTATTATGGCAATGATCGTTGTTGAATGTCCTGATTGCGGCCGAGTGTTGATGCGGTTGGCACCGATCGGAGGAACGAATCAGACGAAAACCTGTTCGGGTTGTAAAAACCACTTCCGGGTTATTAAGGATGCGCGGACTGGCAATGTGACAGTGCAGAGAGATTGAACAGCCAAAACAAGCAAGGGGAAGGACCGCCGCCTTCCCCTTGCTTGTTTTTTGCGGATGGAGTATACTGACCCTGAAACCAAAACAGCGGAGGGGAAGAAAATGGTACAGGTAGACCTTATCACGGGCTTTCTGGGCGCGGGAAAGACGACCTTTTTGCGCAAGTACGCGGCATATCTGGTGGCGCAGGGGCACAACGTCTGCATCTTGGAAAACGACTTCGGCGCGGTAAACGTAGACGCCATGCTGGTGCAGGACCTGCTGGGCGAGCGGTGCGAGATCGAGACCATCAGCGGCGGGTGCGACTGCGATACCCATCAGCGCCGGATGCGCACCAAGCTCATCTCCATGGCGATGCGCGGCTTCGACCGGGTTCTGGTGGAACCCAGCGGCATTTTTGACGTGGATGAGTTCTTCGATGTGCTGCGGGACGAGCCGCTGGATCGGTGGTATCGGCTGGGCAATGTCATCGCCATTGTGGATGCGCTTCTGCCCGGAACCCTTTCGGCACAGGCGGACTACATTCTGGCCTCCGAAGCTGCCAACGCGGGCGCGGTGGTCTTCAGCCGCAGCCAACTGGCCGATGCGGCGCAGAGGGAGGCCGCACAGGAGCACCTGAACCGTGCGCTGGCTGCGTGCAAGTGCAGCCGGACGTTCCGGCCCGGCGAACTGCTGACAAAACCGTGGGACCAGTGGGGCAGCGAGGACTTTGCCGCCATCGACCGCTGCGGCTGCCGTCAGGCCAGCTGCGAAAAGCTCCACTTCGACGAGCATAGGGCCTTTGGTTCGGCCTACTTTTTGGAGCTGGGCCTCTCGTGCCAGCAGCTCGAGCAGAATATCCCGGCCCTCTTCACCGACCCCGCGTGCGGCCATGTGCTGCGGGCGAAAGGCTTCGTGCAGGACGAGAACGGCTGGGTGGAGCTGAACGCCACCGCCGACGGCCTGACGGCAAATGCTATCCCCAAGGGGCAGGAAGTGCTCATCGTGATCGGGGAGGGGCTGGAGAAAGAACGGATTGAGGAGAGATTAAAGGGGTAAGGCAATCCCCGTATATCGTTGTATCTTTCCATAAATAGTTTGTCTCCCGCCCAAAGCAGGCGTATAATAGAGGAAAAGAAACGCTAAAGGAGAATCCCCTATGAACGGCACCGCATTGCGCAAACCGACTGCCCGGCGGGTGGTGGGCATGGTGGCGGGCATCGTCATCATCGCCCTTGGCATTGCGCTTTTCAAGCAGTCCCACCTCGGCAACGACTCCATCAGCGCCCTGAACATGCGGCTGGCGGAGCTGCTCGGCATCTCGCTAGGCACCCAGAACCTGTGCACGAACCTCCTGTTTTTCCTGCTGGAATTCTGGTTCGGGCGCAAGTACATCGGCCTTGGCACCTTCGTCAACGGCATCTGCATCGGGTACATCGTCACGGCATTCTATGACCCCATTCACGCCCACTTCGGCGACGCGCCGTCGCTGGCGGTGCAGTTGGGGTGGGTCATCGCGGCGGTGCTGGTCACGGCGCTGGGCGCTTCGCTCTACCAGACCGCCGACCTCGGCATCGCGCCCTACGATTACCTTTCCCTCGGTCTGCGGGACTACACACCCTGCCCGTACTTCGGGTGCCGCATCTTCACCGATGCGCTCAGCGCCCTGCTGTGCTGGCTGCTGGGTGGCCTTGTGGGCCTTGGCACCTTGATCTGTGCGTTCTGCCTTGGGCCCTTCATCCAGTTCTTCGACCGGACGTTCTCCCAGAAGGTGCTGCAATACAAACCGAACAATTGAGAAACCCCGCAGCGTCAAATCATACGCTGCGGGGGTCTTTTTGATTCGGCCTGTATCTGCTGTGGGGCAAGGCCTTTGCTCACCTGCCCGGTCTGCCGCCGGGACGTAAAGGCATAAAGTTCATAAAATCTGCTTGAAAATTGGGGTGAAATCGGGTAGGATAAGAGCATTCAGAATGCGAAAGGGGCGTATGCCATGCGGACACTGGGAAACTTTTTCAAACGGCTGCTGTGTTGGCTGCTGGTGCTGCTGCTGGCGGCGCTGGCTGCCGTGGGGGGCGTGCTGGGGCTGCAGGGCTGGCGGCTGTACCGCACCACCCAGCAGGACCTGCCGGCCGCGCAGTTGTATGAGACCATCTCCGCCCGCCCCTCCTTTACCACCTGTGATGCCATCCCGCAGACCTACATCGATGCCGTGATCGCGGTGGAGGACAGCCGCTTCGAGCGTCATCACGGCGTGGACCCGCTGGCCATCGTCCGGGCGCTCTGGACCGACCTGAAAACCAAATCACTGGCCGAGGGCGGCAGCACGCTGACCCAGCAGCTCGCCAAAAATGTCTACTTCACGCAGGAAAAGCATTTTGCCCGCAAGGCAGCAGAGTTGTTCGCGGCGGTGGACATCGAGAAACACTACGGGAAGCAGCAGATCTTTGAGATGTACGTCAACACGATCTATTTCGGCAGCGGCTATTACGGCATTGCCGAGGCGGCGCAGGGCTACTTCGGCAAAACGCCCGCCGAGCTGACCAGTGCCGAGTGCGTGCTGCTGGCGGGGCTGCCCAATGCGCCATCGGCCTACTCGCCCAATTCCAGCCCCGCGCTGGCCCTCAAGCGGTCGCAGGTGGTGCTGGATCGGATGGTCTCCGCCAAAAAGCTGACGAAGATTCAGGCCATGGAGCTGCAGGACGAGATCACCGCCCTGCCGGTGTTGGCACCGGATTAAAAGGAAAAAGGCTGTTGCCTATACTCCCTCAGTCACGGCTTCGCCGTGCCAGCTCCCTCTCGGAGGGAGCCTTGGCGTAACGATTCGCTGTGAAAGCCTCCCTCATTGAGGGAGGTGGCATCGCGTAAGCGATGTCGGAAGGAGTTGGCAACAGCCTTTTTTGTTTATTATTCCGGTGCCTTCATGCTTTCCACCATACTGATCTTCTTGATGTGGCGGCGCATGAGGCGGCAGACGACGACGGTGAAGAAGAGGGTGAGGGCAACGCTGAAAAGGTAACTGCGGGGGGCCGCAGCGCGGATGAACATCATCTGGTCCATCTCGACGGTGCGGATGATGAACTGGTGCAGCGGCACGCCCAGCGCAAGGCCCACGAGGGAGCCGATGAGAGCCAGCAGGTCGATCTCGCGGAAGATGTAGCGGTAGACCTCTTTGTCGTAGAAGCCCAGCACCTTGATGGTGGCCAGCTCCTTTTTGCGTTCGCCGAGGTTGACGCTGATGAGGTTGTAGAGCACCACAGCCGCCAGCGCGGCGGCGCAGACGATGACCAGAATGACCACGTAGTTCAGGCAGCCGATGAGGTTGTCGAACATTTCGGTCGTATCCTCTATGAAGCTGACGCTGCCGACGTAGTTGCACGCCAGCAGGTCGGTGCGCAGGGCGTTGCGGGCGTCGGTGTCGGGGCAGCTCGTCTGGGCGTAGAGGGTGTTCCACGCGGGCAGGGTGCCGCCGGTCAGGCGCTTGAGCTGGGTCTGGGAGAGGTAAAGCCGGGTGAAGACGTAGTTCTCGGTGATGCCGGTCAGCGTCAGGGTCTGGCGGCTGCCGTCGCTCAGCTCTACTTCGAAGGGATCGCCCACCGCAAGGCCGAGGAGCTCGGCGGTCTTCTCCGTCAGGATGACGCTGCTGTCATCAAAGGAGATGGCCTTGTGCCCCTGCCGGGTGCGGAAGGTGAAGTAATCGGTCATCTGGCTCTCATCCTCGGCGGCAACGAGGCTGATGGTCTGCTGGTCGCCGTCGGCGTTGTAGAGGGTGACGCTCTTGGTGTAGAAGCGGCCGAAGCTGGTGACATCGGCGCTGGCGTCCAGCACGTCGATCACGCCGTTTTCCACAGTGAAGGCCTTTTCGTCGCTGAGGGAGATGGTCAGGTCGCTGTGGTTCAGCTCGGTGGTCTGCTTGGTCAGCATGGGCAGGATGGAGTCCTGAATGCCGAAGCCGATGAGGAGCAGGGCTGTGCAGCCCGCTACGCCCAGCACCGTCATGAAGAAGCGTTTTTTGTACCGGAACAGGTTGCGGGCGGTCGTCTTCTGGGAGAAGCTCATGTGCTTCCACAGCGGAGTGATGTACTCAAGGAAGATCCGCTTGCCCGCCACGGGGGCGCGGGGCAGCAGGAGGGCGGCGGTCTTTTCTTTCAGGCTGGCGTGGCACGACTCCCATGTGGCGATGCCGATGACCGCAGCACTGAGCAGCACGCTGCCCGCCGCCATGCCGGGGTAGAATTGGAGCGAAAAGGTGGGCATCTGGAACATCATGGTCTGGTAAGCTTGCCAGATGATCGTGGGGAAGACGATGAAGCCCACCACCATGCCGAAGATGCTGCCCGAAACGCTGGCCGCAAGGCCGTAGAGCAGATATTTGCCCGCGATCATGGTGTTGGAGTAGCCCAGCGCCTTGAGGGTGCCCATCTGCAGCCGGTTCTCGTCCACCATGCGGGTCATGGTGGTGGAAGCCACCAGCGCCGCCACAAGAAAGAAGAACACCGGGAAGACCCGCGCGATGGCGTCCATCCGGTCGGCGTACTGCTCGAAGCTGGCGAAGCTCATGGTGCTGCCCCGGTCGAGCACATACCATGTGCCGCTCTGGATGTCGCTGATCTGCTCCTCGGCATCGTCAATCTGCTTCTGGCCGTCGGCGAGCTTTTGCTGGGCTTCGGCCTTCTGGGTCTCGTATTCGGTGCGGGAAGCCTCCAACTGCTCTTTACCGGAATCGTATTCGGCCCAGCCGTCATCCAGCTGGGTGCGGGCATCGGCAAGCTGCTGCTGCGCCGCCGCAAAGGCGGAGGTCGCTGCGGCCGTTCCGGTGGAAAGCTGGAGCTGCCCCTGCAGGAGCTGAAGCTTCATCTTCCGCAGGGCGGCTTTCGCCTCGGTGACCAGTTCGGTGTTGGACAGGCTCGGCGAGGAGATGAGTCCCTGCGCATACATCTGCTGCTTTCCGGCGTCGAGCTGCTGCTGATAGCCGTTGAGCTGACCTGAAATGTTGTCGTAGGCAGCCTGTGCCTTGGCGAGGGCGTCCCGCAGTTCGGTGTACTCCTCGTCGGCGGGTTCGGCCTCGTCCAGCGCCTTTTGGGCGTTGTTCAGGGCCGTCTCCGCATAGCCCAGCAGCGGGTCGGCTACCTGTTTCAGGTTGACCAGCAGCTCGATCTGCTGGAGCTGGTCCTCGAATTCCAAGACCTGCTCTTCGCCGCTCAGCACCTCGTCCGCGCCGCTCTGCATCGTGTCGGGCAGGGCGGCTTGCTGCTGGGCAAGCTGTTCCTTACCGGAGGTGTACTCCGCTTCGCCCTGTTCCAGCTGGGCCTTGGCGGAGACGAGCTGCGCTTCGGCGTCGGCCAATTTTTGCTCCGCCTCGGCGAACTGGCGTTCGGCCTCGGCTTTTTGCTCGCTGTAAGTCTGCTTGGCGTCGGCCAGCTTGGCGTTGGCGTCATGGATCAGGGCTTCCCGGCGGGCGACGCATTGGGCGTCGCTGATGGAGGTCAGCCGGTCGGCCACGGCGTCCACGGCAGCCTGATACTCGTCGGAATAGTTGTCATACTGGTCGGCATTTTTGGCCTTGACATAACAGGCAGTGTAATAATCCAGATCCAGACTTCTGTCCGGCACAAAGACGAGGGCATCCAGCACGCCGTCCCCGGCGGTGGAGGTCTCTTGGTTGGCGGAGAAATACTGCGGGTCCTGCACCTGCCCGACTACGGTGTAAGTCGTGCGGGTCAGGCCGTCGGTATCGTCCGGCAGGGTCAGCGTGGTGCCGAGGGGCACTTCTTCGCCGTGGCCCATTACGTGCACGACGCACTCGTCGGCAGCTTCGGGCATCTGGCCGGCCTGTAAGACCAAGCGATTCATGTTTTCGGCGGTGTCGGCATCGGGGTCAGCGGGGAGCTGCTGTACCCGCAGCACGGCGGGCTCGTCGGTGCCGGACCAGTGCCCCTCCACGTCCAGATACTTTACCGCCTCCACGGCGGTGACGCCGTCAGTGGCCGAAATGGCGGCGATGTCGTCCTCCGACAGGCCGAGGGTGGAAAGAATGCGGAGGTCGAAAACATTCTGCTCCACGTAATATTTCTGCCCTGCGATCCGCATACTGGGTGCAAAACTGAGCAGACCCGTCAGGATTATGACGCCCAGCGCCACGATGCCGAACAGGGAGAGAAAGCGGCTCAGATTGCCTTTGAAATCCCGCAGGATGTTTTTGCGATAACTTTTCTGCATGGCGCTCACCACTCGATTTGTTCCACGGGCACGGGGTGTTCGTTGACCTTGTTGGACAAGATCTGTCCGCTCTTGACCTGAATGATCCGGTCGGCCATGGCGGTCAGGGCCGTGTTGTGGGTGATGACGATGACGGTGCGGCCCGTCTCGCGGCAGGTGCGCTGGAGCAGGGCCAGCACCTGCTTTCCGGTCTTATAGTCCAGCGCGCCGGTGGGCTCGTCGCAGAGCAGAAGCTTCGGATTTTTTGCGAGGGCGCGTGCAATGGAGACACGCTGCTGCTCGCCGCCGGAGAGCTGGGCCGGGAAGTTGTTCAGCCGTTCGCCGAGGCCCACGCTTTCCAGCGTGGCGGCGGGGTCCAGCGGGTCGCGGCAGATCTCGCTGGCCAGCTCCACGTTTTCCAGCGCGGTCAGGTTCTGCACGAGGTTATAGAACTGGAACACGAAGCCTACATCGTACCGGCGGTAAGTGGTCAGCTCTCGCTCGGTAAAGTGGCTCACGTCCTGCCCGTCCAGCCAGACATGGCCCTCGTCGCAGGTGTCCATACCGCCTAAAATGTTCAGCAGGGTGGTCTTGCCCGCGCCGGACGGGCCGACGATGATGCAGAACTCGCCCTTGTCTACGTAAAAATTCAGGTGGTCGGCTGCCGCGATGCGAACCGAGCCAGTCTGATAGTATTTGGAAACATTTTCAAACTCAACGAAGTGCTCCATAGCTGCTCTCCTTGCCTTGGATGTCAATTTTATTCCAATTTAACTATACCATAAATTGACACGGGTTGCAGGGGAGCCGGGAACAAATTTGCAAAAACTTAACAATGCCCGGTCGTATCGAGCACAAGATCCGCCTTTTCTTCAATGCCATATTTCTTGAAATACCCCTCTTCCAGCGGGATCCACCGTGCGGCGAAGCTGGGGTAGCGCTCGCCCTCCCGCGCTTGGAGGCGGCGGGTCTGCTCGGCGGGCGAGCAGGTGACGAATACCTTGAGGTCATAGCAGCCGGCGAGGAGAGGATGGTGGCTGTAGCTGCCCTCTACGATAGAAAGCGGCTGGGCCGGAATGCACTGTCCGGGGCGGTAAGCGCCCTCCCGGCAGGAGTAGGCGCGGTAGAAGACCGGTTCCCCGGCGCGGGCGGGGCGGAGCAGCTCTTCCCGCAGCCGGGCAAGGTCCATGTTGGCGCAGGGAGTCTTTTCCCAATCCGGGATGCGCTGGGCGGGCGGCAGATAGTAGTCGTCGGTGTGGAAGACGATGCTTGCCGGGAACTGCTCCGCCAGCTGCCCGGCCAGTGTGGTCTTACCGCTGCCGCAGCGGCCGTCCAAAGCGATGAGAACGGGCTGTTCCGGGTGCGCCGCCAGCAGCGCGGCGATTTTTTGGGTGAGCGTGGAAAAATCAATGGAAGACATGGCTTCTCCTTGTGATGGTTCTTTCGGGTGGATAACTACACTATAACATGAAATTTGACGCTTTTCAACGAAATTAAAATTTCCCCTTGACACCACCCCCGAAGCTGTGGTAAGATAATGCCACGTTAGAAATGACTAACTAAAAAGACAGAACGAAGCGGCAGAATAACGAGCCGCGTTCTTTTTGAATTCATGGTTAGAATATTCTAACTGTTAAACTCTGCATCGTCTGCATAGAAAGACCCGATGCGGGCACCCTATCGGAAAGCAAAGCAACGGAGGAAACCGGCCATGGAGCGTAATTTTGAGACGGTAATGATCGAACAATGCTCGCCCGTGCTGGCCGGGCTGAAAGCTGCCGGTCTGTTTCGCTACGAGACGAGCGACTGCAAAGACCTCGCGGAGCGGGTGCGCGGCTGGAACGCGCGGCTGGGTGAAAAGGGCCTCCGGGTCCGGGTGCTGAAGGGCTGCGTCCGCAGCCACTGGTATCTGGTCTATGTGTACCGCGAGAGCCGTCTGCGCGAAGTGCTGGCGGACGAAAATGTCCGTGCGTTTCTGGCACAGGAGGGCTATACCCTCTCGGAAGATGGCGACTGCGAACCGCTGCTGCGGCAGATGGCGCGGCGGTTGTGCTGCGAAGCAGAGTTTCCGCATGAGATCGGCGTATTTCTGGGCTATCCGCTCACCGATGTGGTGGGCTTCATCGAAAATCAGGGCCGCAACTTCACCTGCTGCGGCTGCTGGAAGGCCTACGGCGACCGCGATGCCGCTGAGCGCCTGTTTGCCCAATTGAACAAGTGCACCAAAGTGTATCTGCGCCTGTTCCACAGCGGCACGCCGATCTTCCGCCTTGCCGTGGCGGCCTGAATTTGACATTTCCTACCAATACTCTCTTTTTATCCTTGGCGCCCGTCAGAGACACCACGCCCTGACGGGAAGAGATCCTCCTTTTGACACGCGGCCGCCCGGCGCAGTTGACCCCTGCATCGGGCGGCTGTGTCATTGTTAAAAGTAATGAATTCTGAACAAAATAGAGGCAAAAAATCTGTTCGTTTCTACGAACTAACCTTGAATTGTGAAAAAATTGTTGACAAAAAAGGTTAGTAAGTATAAACTATCCGTGTTGATAGTCACGACTGACTAACTCGATTTGGAAAACCTGCTTCCAAATGCGTGGGAGAAGAAAGGGTGAATGAAGTATGATGCCTTTGACGATGGCAAAAGCGGGCGAGACCGTTACCATCAAAAAGATCACCGGTAAGGACGAGATCCGTCAGCATCTGGCAGAGCTCGGCTTCGTGGTGGAAAGCGAGGTCACTGTGGTCAACGAGATCGCGGGCAACCTGATCTTACAGGTCAAGGAGAGCCGCATCGCACTGGACAAGACCATGGCGAACCGCATTATGATCGGCTAAACAGCGGAAACGCTGTTTGGGACCTGCTCCGAAACTGGAATGGTCTCTGAAATAAAGACAAGTAGAGGAGGAACTATATGAAGACTTTGAAAGATGTCAAGGTCGGCGAAACGTGCACCGTCGCTCGTCTGCATGGCGAGGGCCCTGTCAAGCGCCGTATCATGGACATGGGCATCACCAAGGGTGTTGAGATCTATGTCCGCAAGGTGGCCCCGCTGGGCGACCCCATGGAACTGACCGTGCGCAACTACGAGCTGAGTGTGCGTAAGGCCGACGCTGAAATGATCGAAGTGGTTTGATCCGAATAGAGAGGAAAGGAACACAATGAGCATTAAGATCGCACTGGCCGGCAACCCGAACTGCGGTAAAACCACCCTGTTCAATGCACTGACCGGCTCTAACCAGTACGTCGGCAACTGGCCCGGCGTTACCGTCGAGAAGAAGGAAGGCAAGCTGAAGGGCGAGAAAGACGTCATCATTCAGGACCTGCCCGGCATCTACTCCCTGTCCCCCTACACCTTGGAAGAGGTCGTGGCCCGCAGCTATCTGGTCAACGAGAAGCCCGACGCCATCCTGAACATCATCGATGGCACCAACATTGAGCGTAACCTGTACCTGACCACCCAGCTGATCGAGCTGGGCATCCCCGTTGTCATGGCCGTCAACATGATCGACCTCGTTCGCAAGAACGGCGATAAGATCGACCTGAAGAAGCTGAGCGCAGAGCTGGGCTGTCAGGCAGTTGAGATCAGCGCACTGAAGAACGAGGGCAGCGAAAAGGCTGCTCAGATGGCTGAGGCTGCTGCCAAGGCCGACAAGGCTGTTGAGCTGCCCCACGTCTTCACCGGCAGCGTCGAGCATGCCATCGCTCATATCGAGGAGTCCATTCAGGGCAAGGTCGATGACCGCTTCCTGCGCTGGTATGCCGTCAAGCTGTTCGAGCGTGACGATAAGGTTCAGGATGAGCTGAAGCTCGATAAGGCCCTGCTGGATCACATCGACCAGCACATCAAGGACTGCGAGACTGAGATGGACGATGACGCCGAGAGCATCATCACCAACCAGCGCTACGCTTACATCAACAATGTCGTCTCCAAGGCCGTCAAGAAGAAGGCCCGCGTGGAGCACCTGACCGTTTCCGATAAGATCGACCAGATCGTGACCAACCGTGTGCTGGCTCTGCCCATCTTCGCACTGGTCATGTTCCTGATGTACTCCCTGTCCATGGGCACCTCCATCGCAGACGGCGGCTGGGCCATCGGTACCTTTGCCACCGACTGGACCAACGATGTCCTGTTCGGTGAGATCGTTCCCAATGCGCTGGGCGGCTTCCTAGAGAGCATCGGCGTGGCGGGCTGGCTGAACGGCCTGATCATGGACGGTATCGTCGCCGGTGTCGGCGCGGTTCTGGGCTTCGTTCCCCAGATGCTCGTCCTGTTCTTCCTGCTGTCCATTCTGGAGGACGTCGGCTACATGTCCCGTGTGGCCTTCATCATGGACCGTATCTTCCGTAAGTTCGGCCTGTCCGGTAAGAGCTTCATCCCCGTTCTGGTGGGCACCGGCTGCGGCGTTCCGGGCGTTATGGCTTCTCGTACCATCGAGAACGAGCGCGACCGCCGTATGACCATCATGACCACCTGCTTCATCCCCTGCGGCGCAAAGATGCCCATCATCGGCCTGATCGCAGGTGCGATGTTCGGCGGTTCTTCTCTGGTGGCTGTCTCTGCTTACTTCATTGGCATGGCTGCCATCATCTGCTCCGGCGTGATCCTGAAGAAGACCAAGCTCTTCGCAGGTGATCCCGCTCCCTTCGTGATGGAGCTGCCCGCATACCACGTGCCCGCTTGGGGCAACGTCTTCCGTGCTACTTGGGAGCGCGGCTGGTCCTTCATCAAGCGCGCAGGCTCCGTCATTCTGGCCGCTACCGTTGTGCTGTGGTTCCTGCAGGGCTTCGGCTTCGAGAACGGTGCCTTCGGTATGGTTGAGGATCAGGACAACTCCGTGCTGGCTGCTATCGCTACCAAGGTCGCATGGATCTTTGCACCTCTGGGCTTCGGCAACTGGCGTGCAACCGTCGCTTCCGTCTCCGGCCTGATCGCAAAGGAGAACGTGGTTGGTACCTTCGGTGTCCTGTATCACTTCGGCGGCGAACTGTCTGAGAACGGCGATGAGATCTGGGCCGCTGTTGCACAGGATTACACCGCTCTGTCTGCATACGCCTTCATGATCTTCAACCTGCTGTGCGCACCTTGCTTCGCTGCGATGGGCGCCATCAAGCGTGAGATGAACAACGGCAAGTGGACCGCCATCGCCATCGGCTATATGTGCGCTCTGGCTTACTGCTCCGCTCTGGTGGTGTACCAGCTGGGCGGCATCATCTCCGGCGAGGTCGGCTTCAACTTCTTCACCATCGTCGCAGTGGTCATCCTCGTTGCCTTCATCTATCTGCTGGTCCGTCCCAACAAGTACACCGGCATCAACGAGGTCAAGATCGATACCAAGAAGATCACGGCAAACAAATAAGTTTCTCCAAGTTTGAGAGGAGTGCATTTTTATGATGGAATTTTTGGCAGCAAACTTCAACCTGCCGACCATTATCGTGGCTGCGATCGTGTTCGGCGGGGTAGGCTGGGCCACATGGCACTCCCACAAGCACGGCGGCGGCTGTGGTGGGTGCTCCGGTGATTGCGGGCATTGCAACGGCGGCTGTCACTAAGGAAAAACCGCAGGGCGCGGGTCGAACAAAAAATCGGCCCGCGCCCTTTTTTAGAAAAATGAAAGTTAGCTTTGGATAACATTGCAAAACCTCTCCGTCATCGCTGACGCAGCGAGAGGTTTGATTGCAAGGAGAGTGGTAAGAATGGAACTGACCGCTGCGCATCTGCGGTATCTGCTGGCGATCTATGATGTCTCCCAGACGCATCTGGACATCTGCTCCCGCAGCATTGCTGAAAAGCTGGGGGTGACCAAGCCCTCGGTGGTGCGGATCATGAACCTGCTGATGGAGCGGGGGATGATCGTCAAGGAGCATTACGGCAAGATCTACCTGACCGACCGCGGCATCTTTGTGGCCAAGGAAGTCAAGAAGCAGTTGGAAACGGTGCTGGCAAACTTCCCGCCGGTGAAGATCGAGCTGACCGACGACGAGCGCTGCGCCGCTGCACTGGCGCTGACCTCGGCGCTGCCGGAGCGGGCCTTTGCCGGTGAGTATGACCGCCTGTTCGGCTCCGACGACGAGACAAAAACAGAAATGGAGATCGAATTGTGATCAACAAAAAACTACTGTCCTTTGACCGGGGCGCGCTGCGCTTCGTGGGGGCGAATGTGGCGTTTCAGTGGCTTGGGATGCTCTGCAACGTGGTCTTCGTCCGCACCATTGCGGTGCTGCTGGGGGCTGTTTTTGCGGGCAGCCTGACGGGTGCATTGCTGACGCGGAGCCTTGTGGTCTGCCTGTGCACGGTGCCGCTGCGCTTCGGCTTCACCATGCTGGCCTCCAACAGGAGCGACCGTGCTTCGAAAGATGTCAAGTGTACCCTCCGCAGCAAAATTTACGAAAAGCTCACCCGCCTCGGCGCGGGCTACAGCGAGACCGTCGCCACCAGCGAGGTGGTCATGCTGGCCAGCGAGGGCGTGGAGCAGATCGATACCTACTTCGCAAAATATCTGCCCCAACTGTTCTACAGTCTGCTGGCCCCGGTGACCCTCTTCGTTCTGCTGGTGGGGGTCCACGGGCGATCGGCCATCATCCTGCTGTGCTGCGTGCCCCTCATCCCTATGTCCATCGTGGCGGTGCAGAAGTTCGCCAAGAAGCTGCTGGAGAAGTATTGGGGCGAGTACACTACCCTTGGTGACAGCTTTCTGGAGAACATCCAAGGCCTGACCACCCTGAAAATTTATCAGGCCGACGGTTGGAAGCACGAGGAGATGAACCGACAGGCCGAGCGCTTCCGGAAGATCACCATGAAGGTGCTGACCATGCAGCTGAACTCCGTCACCCTGATGGACCTGATGGCCTACGGCGGTGCGGGTCTGGGCATCATCAGCGCGGTGGCGGCCTTTGCCAAGGGGCAGATCACTTTGACTGCGGCGCTGACCATCCTCCTGCTGGCGGCAGACTTCTTCCTGCCGCTGCGTCTGCTGGGCAGCTACTTCCACATCGCCATGAACGGCGCGGCTTCGGCAGAGAAGATCTTCAAGCTCCTCGCTGCGGACGAGCCTGCCGACGGCACCAAGGAAGCCGGGGCGGACACCACCCTCCGGCTGGAGCACGTGACCTTCGGCTACGAGAGGGACCGCACCATCCTCCGCGACATCTCCCTGACCGTCCCGCAGGGCAGCTTCGTCTCGCTAGTGGGGGAGTCCGGCTGCGGCAAGAGCACCATTGCAGCCATCCTCTCCGGTGCCCGCACTGGCTATACCGGCAGCGTGACGCTGGGCGGCGTGCCCGTGCAGGAGCTGAATGAGGAGAGCTGCCTCCGCACCCTGACCGTGGTGCCCCACAACGCGGCCATCTTCAAGGGCACCGTGGGCGCCAACCTGCGGATGGCGGCCCCCGCTGCCGACGACAAGGCCCTATGGGCGGCGCTGGAAGAGGTGAACCTCGCCGACTTCTGCCGCAGCCAGCAGGGACTGGAAACGCCGCTGCATGAGGGAGGCTCGAACCTGTCCGGCGGCCAGCGCCAGCGCCTCGCCATGGCCCGTGCGCTGCTCCACGATTCGCCCATCTACCTCTTCGACGAGGCTACCTCCAATGTGGACGCCGAGAGTGAGAACGACATCATGGCGGCCATCCGCCGCTTGGCGGGGAAGAAGACGGTCATCCTCATTTCGCACCGTCTGGCCAATGTGGTCGGCAGCGACTGCATCTATGTTATGGACAGCGGCACCATCGCCGAGCAGGGCAGACACGACGCCCTGCTGTCCGAAAACGGCGTTTACAGCCGTTTGTACAACGCCCAGAAGCAACTGGAGAACCTTGGGGAGGTGAGCGCATGAGCAGTTCGAAAAAACGCAGTCCGTTCGAGATCGTCCGGCGGCTGATCGTGCTGGTGAAGCCGATGCTGCCCATCATGCTGGCCGCCATCGCCATGGGCGTGGCGGGGCACTTCTGCGCCACCTTCATCACCATCTTCGGCGGCTTCGGTCTACTGACGGCGGCGGGGCTGGAAAGCCCGGTGGCCTCCGTCGGCACCGTCTTTGTCTGCATCCTCGTCTTTGCGCTGCTGCGCGGTGTGCTGCGGTACGCCGAACAGGCGTCCAACCATTTCATCGCCTTCAAGCTGCTGGCCCTCATCCGGGATAAGGTCTTTGGGGCCCTCCGCCGCCTGACCCTCGCCAAGCTCGAAGGCCGGGACCGCGGCGACCTCATCAGCCTCATCACGGCGGATATCGAGCAGCTGGAAGTCTTCTACGCCCACACCATTTCGCCGGTCTGCATTGCGGTGATCTGCGTCATCGGCATGACCTGCTTTACGGCCAGCTGCCACATCCTGCCCGCGCTGGTGCTGCTGGCGGGGTATCTGCTGGTGGGTGTGGCCCTGCCCATCTGGTCGGCCAAGCGCGGCGACAAGGCCGCGCGGGAGTACCGCCAGACCCTCGCCGACACCAACAGCTACGTGCTGGAAAGTCTGCGCGGTCTGCGGGACACGCTGCAATATCAGAACACCAACGTCCGTGCCGAGGGCATCACGGCCCACAGTGAGGCGCTGGGGGAAAAGCAGAAAGCCATGAAGTACCGCGAGGGCGTGATGGTGGGGGCAACCAACACCCTCATCCTGCTCACGGTGCTGGCCGTGCTGGGCGTCAGCGTGAGCCTGTACCGGTCCGGTGCCATGACTGAGGGCGGCGTGCTGATCTGCACACTGGCCGCGCTGAGCTCCTTCGGCCCGGTGGTGGCGCTGGCCAACCTCGGTGCCAGCCTGACGCAGGTCTTCGCCAGCGCCGACCGTGTCCTCGACCTGCTGGATGAAGAGCCCGTCACCGCCGACGTCACCGACGGCAGCGACACCGCCTTCGCCGGGGCCGAGGCAAAGCAGGTCAGCTTCGCCTACGCCGCCGAGGAGGTCCTGCACGATCTGAGCCTGACCATCCCCGAAAAGAAGATCGTGGGCATCACGGGCCGCTCCGGCAGCGGCAAGTCCACCTTCCTGCGGCTCCTGCTCCGCTTCTGGGACGTTACCGGCGGCTCCATCCGCTTCGGCGAGGAAGATATCCGCCGCGTCAATACAGCCGCTCTGCGGGCGCAGGAGAGCCTTGTGACGCAGGAGACCGAACTCTTCGACGATACCATTGAGAACAACATCAAGATCGCTAAACACGACGCCACCCGCGCCGAGGTGGAAGCGGCCTGTAAAAAGGCGGCGCTGGACGGCTTCATCCAGAAGCTGCCCAAGGGCTACGACACCCCGGTGGGCGAGCTGGGCGGGGCCCTCTCCGGCGGCGAGCGCCAGCGCATCGGCGTGGCGCGGGCTTTCCTCCACGATGCGCCCTTCCTGCTGCTGGACGAGCCTACCTCCAACCTCGACAGCTTGAATGAGGGCGTCATCCTCAAGGCCGTCCGGGACGAGTGCAGCGAAAAGACCGTCCTCCTAGTCTCCCACCGGAAGTCCACCATGGCTGTGGCCGATGTCAGCTTCTCCGTGGAAAGCGGCCGGTTGAGCTGATCGACTGTAAGATGATGCAACCCCCGCAGTGACTGCGGGGGTTGCTTGTTACATAAAGATTAGGTTGATTTTGTCCTAAAATTTTAGTATACTGCAAGTAGAAGGGAGTGATTTGATGAACGTGAATACGGATACCATGGTCCCCATTTCGGTTGCAAACCAGAATTTTTCAAAGGTCGCACGGCTGGTGGATCAATACGGTTCGGCAGTCATTATGAAGAACAATGCGCCGCGCTATATCATTTATGAGTTCAATCAGGCCGATGCCATGCAGGCAGCAGCCGATGAGGATGTACTGCTGTCTTCGCAGAAGCTGATGACGCGCAATCAGCATGTTTATGAGGAGCTGGCGAAATGAAGATCCTGACGAAACGGCAGATCCTGCTGCTCCACACTGCATTGATCGGGCAGTCGGGCGGCTCAGATGGCATCCGGGACGCGGGACTATTGGACTCGGCGATTCATGCACCGTTTCAGACGTTTGCGGATCAGGAACTGTATCCATCGCTGCTGGAGAAGGCTGCGCGTTTGGGATTTGGCTTGATCTGCAACCATCCATTCGTGGACGGCAACAAACGGATCGGGACCCACGCAATGCTGGTTTTTCTAGACATCAACCAGATCAGTTTGAATTATGAAGATAAGGACTTGATCGAAACGATTCTGGCCGTAGCATCCGGGACGCTGGACTATAACGGGCTGCTGAGTTGGCTGCAATGCCACATCGAAAGCTGACAAAAAAGGAACGCTGTGCTTCTCATTTTGCGAGGCACAGCGTTCCTTTTTACGTGTTGAAAAGCTCACCCGTTCTGGATGGCGCGGACGATCTTCTTAGCGATGTACTTATGGCCGGCAACGGTGGGGTGGCCGTCCAGCTCGGTCTGAGCATAGGGAATGGCGATGTAGTCGATGTCGTAGACTTCGGCCAACTGCTTCTGGAACTTGTTGAGCTTGCTGAAGTAATTGCTCCAGCTGGGCAGCAGGGGAACGGGGTTGGTGGCACCGATCAGCAGGATCTGGGCGTCCGGGTTCAGGGCGCGGACGGTCTCGACGACGGTGCGGATGTTTGCGCTGCTGACGGGGTAAGCGTTATTGCAGATCTTGCTCATGCCGGAGGTGGCAAGGTTCCAAACGGCATCGACCTCGCTCTTGGTCAGCTTGAGCTTCTTCATGCTGGCGTCAAAAGCGGCCTTGGTCTCCGGGTCCTTGCTGCGCAGGTTGCCGCTCAGCACGATGGAAGCCAGATCCTCACTCTTCCAGTTGGTCGCATTGCCGAAGGCCACGACGGTGGGCACGAAGGCGTCGTTGGAGCCCATCTGGATGGAGATGACATCGGCCTGTTTGATGTACTCGATGATCTCCGGGTAGTTGTACTGGCAGCCGGAGAGCTTGTTCATCTCGCTCATCTTGCCGGTCTGGACCAGCTCCACGAGGTCGGCGCTCATCAGGCCGGGCAGACCGAGGTTGATGGCGTGGTCACGGTCAAGGCCGAGGGTCTTGGCTACCTGACCGACGTAGCAGTTCTCCGGGTAGCCCTTGAAGTTGAAGGAGACATCCACACCCATCAGGTTGTGGGCGTAGGGAACGTTGGTCAGGCCCACGCCGGAGCAGATGCTGTCGCCGAGGGCAACGTACCGGATCTGCTTGTCTTCTTCGGGCTCCTCGGACTGGGCTGCGGTCTCTTCCTCGGTGGTATCCGTAGTTTCGGCCGTCTCCGTGGTCTCGGCGGTCTTGTCGGACTTGCGGAACAAGGAATTCTCTTCCTCCACGGTCTCTGCGGCGGCGGGCTCCGCCTCGGTCAGGGGCTCTTCTGCAAAGGCAGAAATGCTGAGACCGGCGAAGAGCATCGCAGCCGAGAGGGCGAGGCTGATGATTCGTTTCTTCATGATAGGGGTCGGTTCCTTTCTTCTCGTTTGGGGTCTTTTCTGGGGCTTAGTAATCGTGGGAGGTGATCTCCTCTTCGAGCTTGCGGTAGTCGAACTTGCCGATGGGGGTCATGGGCATGGAGTCGATGAACTTGTAGCCCACGGGCTGCACATATTCGGGCAGCTCCTCGGCGCAGAGCTGGCGCAGCTCCTTGATGATCTGACGCTTTTTGACGGAGACAGCGGCCTCCGGGTCCAGCACGATGTAAACAAAGGGCAGACGGCCCTGCACATGATCCTTGTCGGTGCAGCCCACCACCGAACACTGATGCACGGCGGGGTGCTGGCTGATGACGTTTTCGATCATGGAGGGGAAGACCTTGAAGCCGTCGTGGCGGATGATAAGGCGCTTGATGCGGCTGTCGAGGTAGACGAAGCCGTCTTCGTCCATGTAGCCGATATCGCCGGTGTGCACCCAGACCCGGCCGTCCTCGTGGGTGCGGAGGATGGCGGCGGTCTCAGCAGGCTTGTTGTAGTAGCACTTCATCATGGTGGGGCCGGAGATGCACAGCTCGCCGCGCTCGCCGATGGGCAGCTCCTTCTCGGTGTCAGGCTCAAAGACGGAAACCAGCGTGTTGACCAGCGGGATGCCGACGCTGCCCAGCTTGTTGTTCTTGCCGGCGGCGCAGGTGGCAGCGGAGGAGACCTCCGTCATGCCGTAGCCCTTGGCCATGGGGTACTCGACGTTGTGGGCCGCGAGGAATTCGTTGACCGTTTTCTCTGCGCCGATGGAAATGGCGTCGCCGCCCGCCGCGTAGTTGCGGATGAAGGAAAGGTCCTTATCCTTCAGCTTGGAGTCTGCGGCCATCTGCTGATAGTGAGCGGGCACACCGAACATATGCTCCGGCTTGTACTTCCAGATCAGGCTGCCGAGCTTGGCGGGGTCAAGGTTCGGGATGATAACGACGGTCAG
Organism: Faecalibacterium hattorii; assembly: GCF_003287455.1. Taxonomy (GTDB): domain Bacteria; phylum Bacillota; class Clostridia; order Oscillospirales; family Ruminococcaceae; genus Faecalibacterium; species Faecalibacterium hattorii. The sequence continues at coordinate 45,331 of NZ_PRLC01000010.1, forward strand.
GCCCAGAACCAGCGGCAGATGGACGCCGCACGCATAGCCGTAGGCGATGAAGGGGGGCATGATGTTCATCAGGGTCTGCCCCTTCTTGAACAGCCCCTCGTAGGCCGAGAACTGCATCGCAATGGCGTTGAAGTTGCGGTCGGTGAGCATAACGCCCTTGGGCGAGCCGGTGGTGCCGCCGGTGTGAACGACAACACAGGCGTGCTCCGGGTCATACTCCTCGGAAGAGGTGCTGGCGTTCTTGCCGTTCGCGATGAACTGCTTCCACATCAGCACGTTGGATTTGTAGCGGTTGCGGTCGGGATTGGTGGCCTTGTAGCCGATGGCCAGATGCAGCGGCAGGGAGTCCGCCGGGGAGATCACGATCACCCGCTCCACATGGGTGCGCTTGGCGGCTTGATAGCAGCGCTCATACGTCACATTCAGGCAGAGCAGCAGGTGGGAGTCCACCTCCTCGATGTATTCGTGGATGCCTTCGGCGCTGTAGCGGGGGTCCACCAGATTCAGGGTGGCTCCGATGCGGTCCGCTGCATAGAAAGCGTAAATGACCTCCGGGGTCATCACGCTGACGACGGTGATGATGTCGCCCTTTTTGACGCCCACCGCGCGGAAAGCGGCGGCGGTCTTCTTGACGTTCACGATGAGGTCGGCGTAGGTAAATTTCCGGCCATAGTATTCCATCGCAGACTCGCTCAGGCGATTCTGGTTCTGCCGACGCACATAGTCGAAGGCAGAACATTCCGGCAGGGTCTGGTCGATGAACTTGGGATCATAGTATTTGAGCCACGGGCGTGCCTGTGACGCATAGAGGGGAGTGTTGGTTGTTGTCATAGAACCCTATCCTTTGTCAAAAAATGTACAATACTTGCCAGTGCTATTGTAGTTGAGCCCCCTGCAAAAGTCAAGAAACAAAGGGTGAAGATTGTATAAAAAAATTGAGGGAATCCGATCGGTTCAGACTTCCTTTGACCATTGCTCGGCCTCGGCGGCGCTGCACAGCACGAAGTGGTTGGGGCGAAGCTGACGCCACTGGGGCGCTTCCTTGGAGTAATCGTGCATGGCGGGGTCGTAGACCAGCAGCTTTTTCTTCCGCTCCAAGCGGGGATTCGGCATAGGGATGGCGGAGAGCAGACTGCGGGTGTAGGGGTGGATGGCATGGGTCACCAGCTCCTCGGCGTCGGCCAGCTCCACGATGTCGCCCTTGTGGATGACGGCGATGCGGTCCGAGATGTACCGCATTACGGACAGGTCATGGGCGATGAAGAGGTAGGTGATGCCGCGCTCCTTCTGGAGATGGCGCAGCAGGTTCAGCACCTGCGCGCGGATGGACATATCCAGCGCGGAGATGGGCTCATCCGCGATGATGAATTCCGGCTCCACGATCAGGGCGCGGGCAATGCCGATGCGCTGGCGCTGGCCGCCGGAGAACTCGTGGGGGAAGCGGGAGGCAAATTCGGGCAGCAGACCCACATCCAGCAGCGCCTGACGGACTTTTTCCTCCCGCTGGGCGGCGGTCAGGTCGGGCCGGACGTTCATCAGGCCCTCGCCCACGATGTAGCTGACCTTGGCGCGCTCGTTCAGGGAGGACTGGGGGTCTTGGAAGATCATCTGGATCTCCTTGATGACCTGCTGATCCAGTGTATGCGAAATTTTGCCGTTGATCTTCTGGCCCTTGTACAAGATCTCGCCGCCAGAGGTAGGCAGGATGCGCATGATGGCGCGGCCGATGGTGGTCTTGCCGGAGCCGGACTCGCCCACGAGGCCGAAGGTCTCGCCCTTATAAATATTGAAGTTGGCGCAGTTCACGGCCCGGTAGGCCTTGCGGCCGGAGCCGTAGGTCACTTCGAGGTCCTTGACCTCAAGAAGGATCTCGCGTTCACGTTCCTCTGTCATCTTACATCCCCTCCTCTTTCAGCAGTTTGACCGCCAGCGGCGGCTCGACCTTGGGTGCCCGCGGGTCCAGCAGCCACGTTTTCGCCTTGTGGGTGGGGCTGACGGTGAAGTAGGGCGGGCGCTTGACGAAGTCGATCTTGAGCGCCTGCGGGTTGCGGGGCGCAAAGGCGTCGCCATGAATTTCCGTGAACAGGTTCGGCGGGGTGCCTTGGATGTTGAACAGGTCCTCGCCCTTGATGCCCATCTGGGGCATACTGGACAGCAGCGCCCATGTGTAGGGATGGCGGGGGTCATAGTAGATGTCGTCCGAGGTGCCGATCTCCACGATGTCGCCCGCATACATGACGGCCACCCGGTCAGCGATGTCGGCCACGACGCCGAGGTCGTGGGTGATGAGAACGATGGTCAGCTTGTACTTGACCTGCATCTCCTTGAGCAGCCGCAAAATCTGCGCCTGAATGGTCACGTCCAGCGCGGTGGTGGGTTCGTCGCAGATCAAGATCTGCGGGTTGCAGGCCACGGCAATGGCGATGACGACGCGCTGGCGCATACCGCCGGAAAATTCATGGGGGTACTGGCTGAAGCGCACTTCGGGGTCCGCAATGCCCACGTCCCGCAGGTATTCCAGCGTCTTTTCCTTGGCAGCCTTGCCGTACAGCCCCTGATGCAGCTCCACGGCCTCCATGATCTGATCGCCGATGGTCTTCAGCGGGTTCAGGCTGGTCATGGGGTCCTGCATGATCATGGCGATCTCATGGCCGCGGACGCGGAGCCAGTCCTTTTCCTTTTTCAGGTCGGACAGGCGGATGGGCTTGCCGTCGTCGGCACCGAAGTAGTCGATGGTGCCGGAGGTAATGGAGCCGTTGGCGTCCAACAGGCCCATGAAGCTCTTGGTGAAGACGCTCTTGCCCGAACCGGACTCGCCAACGATGGCGAGGACTTCGCCGTGGTAGATGTCGAGGTCGATGCCCCGGATGGCGTGGAGCACTTTTCCACGCAGATTGAATTGGATGTTCAAACCCTTGACCGAAAGGATCAGTTGATTTTTTTCCATCTTCTGTCCCTCCTTACTGCAGATGGTTCTTCGGGTCGGCGGCGTCGGAGAAGGCGTTGCCGATCAGATAGAACGCGATGGTGACAAAGCTGAGGATGATGGTGGGGTAGAGCAGCTGATACCGCAGCCCGGCCTGCATCATCACCTTGCGGCCGTCGTTGATGAGGTTGCCCAGCGAGGGGATCTCGACGGAAAGGCCAAGGCCGATGTAGGTGATGAACACCTCACTGCCGATGGCGGCGGGGATGGTCAGCGCCATCCGCAGCATGATGACCGAGACGAGATACGGCAGCAGGTTGCGCACCACGATGCGGGAGGTGGGGGTGCCGATGCAGCGGGAAGCAATGTTGTAATCGCGGTCGCGGATGATCAGGATCTGGTTGCGGATGAAGCGGGCCATGGCGATCCAGCCCGTCAGCGACATGCCCAAGATCAGGGTCTGGATGCTGGGGGAAGCCACGTAGGAGATCAGGATCAGGATGATGGTGGAAGGGATGTTGTCGCAGATGTTGTACAGCTCGGTGAAGAAGAAGTCGAGCTGGCGGACATAGCCCCACAGCACGCCCACGGTGATGCCCACCACGGCCTCAATGAGGGCCACGAAGAAGGCGATGGTCAAACTGGTGCGGGCACCGGCCCAGATGCGGGCCCAAAGGTCCTGCCCGATGGCGTTGGAACCCCAGATGAAGCCCTGCTCGCCGGGGGCGATGTTGCGGTATTGGATGCCGGTCACGGGGTCCACTTCGCACAGGTTCGGGTCCACCTGACCGGGCAGGTGGGGCTGCAGAAAGGCGAAGGCCACCACGGCCACCAGTGCGATGAGAAGGGCCACGGCCACTTTATTCTTGAAGAAGGCGCGGAAGGTGCTGCCCCAGTAGCTGTAGTTGGAGTAGGCGGTGGCCTCGGCCTGTTCGGCGCGGAACCCGGCGGGGGTGAACAGTTCGTCCTCCGGCAGTTCGGCCCACGCGGCGGGGCCGTCCTTCTGCAGCTTGTTCAGGTCGTTTTCCAGCACAGCTGCCTTCTGGTCTTTCATATGAAACAGCATTATCGGCCACCTTCTTTCTTGCCAAAGCTGATGCGGGGATCGATGAGCACCATGAGCAGGTCGCCGAGGATCAGGCCGATGATGCCCACACAGGCGTACAGCAGAACGATGCCCTGCACCATGGTGTTGTCGTGCCGCTGGACACAGGTGACCAGCAAGCCGCCCATGCCGGGGATGCTGTACAGGCTCTCGATGTAGATGGAGCCGACGACGGTGTTCAGGAACGCGGAGGGAATGTACTGCACCAGCGGGACCATGGCGTTGCGGAAGACGTGATGCAGCGCGATGTTGTTCTCGCTGACGCCCTTGGCAAGGGCGAGGCGGACGTAGTCCTTGTTGCTCTCGTCCACCATATAGCGGCGCAGCCACATGGCGTAGAAGGCCACGTTGCCAAGGCTCATGGAGCAGATGGGCAGCACCCAGTACTTCCAGTCGGAGGCGTCGAACAACAGGCCCACACCCAGCGCGGTGGTGCCGTACATCTGGATGTACAGGTAGTACACGGCGGCGGGCACGGCTTGGATGAGCACGATGATGGCCGTACCGATCTTATCCGGCCAGCGGTTCTTGAAGCGGCCCATGAACAGCCCCATGGGGATGCCCACCACAAGGCTCAGCAGCATGGAGAACACACCCATCTGCACCGAGATGGGCAGCTTTTTGGTCAGAATGCTGGTGACGGAGGCGTTCACCTTATAAATATGGCTCACGCCGAGGTCGCCGTGGAGGGCATTCCACCAGAACCGCCCGATCTGCACCGGCAACGGGTCCAGCAGACCCATGGACTGCAATCCGGCTTGGATCTGTGCCTCGGTCATTTTTTCGTAGTTTGCAAAGTAGCCTTCCACGGGCATCAGCCGCAGCAAGCAGAACACGAGCGTCACAATGATGAACAGCGTCAAAATCGAGCGCCCGATGCGTTTGGCCAGATATTTGAACATATCTGTGCGCACCCCTCTTTCGTTTTTAGCGTTTCCGTCTGCGTCCCAAAAACGCACAGCGGATAGGAATAGAATACATCAAAAAAACACTTTTGGAAAGTGATTTGGAGGGATTTTGAAAAAACTTTTTGCAGCGGAGGCCTTTTCGGGCCGTTTCGGGAAAGAAAATAAAACACCGCGCCCCGAAAACAGGGTGCGGTGAAAGAAGTGCAAGGTCTGATTTTAAGCGGCCAGCGCTGTTTTGATGGCGGAAAGGACGGCATCGCTGTTCTCGCAGCAGACGAGAACCACTTCGCCGGAGGGGACCACTTCGACCTTGGCGGCTTTGGCGATGGCGTACTGGTCTTCCAGATAGTGCTCCATGGAGCTCTGCTCGCTGGTCACGAAATCCAGAAGGGCCTGTTTCACGGCTTCCTGCCTGCCCTCGGCGGGCTTGACGATGGCGAGGGCGTAGCTTTGCACCATCATGCCGGAAACGGAGGCGGAAAAGTCGGTGTAATCCCCCTCCTCCAGATTCAGCAGGGGAAGCAGCATGTTCCGGATCTCTTCATCCAGTTGGTCGGCGTCTTCGTAGCTTTCGCTGTAGCCGTACTGGGCGGTGAACTTGCCCTCCTTGCCGGGGGAGAAGATCATATAATACTCGTTGTCCTCATCCGGGCGGGCGTCGTGGAGGATCTGGGTGTAGTCCTTGGGGGCGGCGTCGGTCTTACCGGAGCTGCCGCAGCCCGCCAGCGCGAGCAGGGTCAGTGCGGCCAGCAGGGCGGCGAGGAGGCGTTTGAACGGAAGCTTCATATCGTATTCCTTTCGTCGTGAAAAAGTGCGGGGCAAGCCGCCCGTGCCCTTAGTATGGCACAGCACCCGGCTGCCTATGCAGCGGCGGCTTGTATCAGGAATACGAACCACCGGGGCGAAAGATTGCGTTCTGCCCGGCGGCAGAGAAAAATTTCCGGAAACGGCTCAGAGCATCATGGCTTCAAGGTCGCCGTGGTTGACGGGGGTGGAAAGGATGATCTGGGTGGAGGTGGTGCCGAGCTTCTGGAACTGGAGGATCAGGTGCTCCAGCTGGGGCATACTGCCGCAGCTCACCTTAATAAGGAAGGTGTAGGCGCCGGTGACATGGTAGCACTGCAGCACTTCCTTGCTGTTCTGCATCAGCTCCACCAGCTCGTCGCGGTGGCTGGGGGTGACGGAAAGGCTGATGAGGGCGTCCACGTACACGCGGTCGGCCGGGCGGTTGAGCACCACGGTGTAGCCGCTGATGATGCCGTCGGTCTCAAGCTTGTGGATGCGGCTGGAAACGGCGGGGCTGGTCAGCGCCACCTGCTCGGCGATCTCCTTGACCGGCATCCGGGCATTTTTGGCAAGGAGGGAGAGAATCTTGCGGTCTAAATCGTCCATGAGGAAGGTCTCCTTTTAAAATATGTTGGAATCCATAAAATTTTTTGAAAGTAAAGTTTTATTGTTGTAAAAAACGTACAAACATCGAAAAAGCTTGGAAAAAATCTGGCTGTGTTAATTATATAAAGTTTTGGACAAAATGTAAAGTGTGAATTTAAAGCAAACTGCAAAAAATTTGTTTGACAAGAAAAGAAAAATGGGTATAATACATCTTGCAGGGCGCGAACAGCCCACTTGCTGTGCCCCGCATCTGAATATGAGATTCCCAACTTTATATACTTTCCCACCCCTCTATACACAAAAACCCGCTGCCAGGCGGGTTTTTGTGTTTGTGGGGATTTTTTATTGTGGGAAAGCATGCCTGAAAAGAAAATAGCCACTTTTCGTGGGGATAGCTACGAAAAGTGGTTTTACGAAAGGAAACCTTATTTGCGGGGAGTGAAATGGGGCATCGGCAGCCCAAGCACCAGTGCGATGCCGACGGCCAGTGCGACGGCGATCTTAAACGTGGAGATGCCGTTGGCAAGGGCCAGTTCGTTACTGCCCTGAATGAAATAGTAGGCGGCGTAGTAGATGCCGGCACCGGGCACGAGGGGGAAGATACCGGTCAGCAGGAAGATGGTGACCGGCGTTTTGAGGGCCACGGCGAAGATGCGGGCCAGCAGGGTCAGCGGGATGACGGCCAGCAGGGAAGCGGCAAAGGCTTCCAGCCCGAACAGGATGGCGGTCTCGTAGACGAACCAGCCCACCGCGCCTACGAGCCCGCAGTAGGGCAGGGTGCGTTTGGGGCACGCGAAGAGGATGGCAAAGCTCAGGGTGCCCGCCCCGGCGATGAAAAACTGCGCGACCAACTGGCCGATCTGCTCACTGGTCAAAAGAAGCTGTGTCATGCAAGCACCACCCCCGTCAGCATGGAATAGGCCCCCAGCACAAGGCCGGTGCCGATGGCGATACTGGCCGCGATGAGGAGGGCGTCGATCATCCGAATGGTGCCGGAGAGATAATCGCCCTGCACGAAGTCCCGGATGCCCATGGTAAAGGCGATGCCGGGGGTCAGGATCATCAGGGTGCCGATGATGGCGTGGCTGGCCTCGGTGCGGAGCAGGTGGCAGCTGAGGATGCAGATGAGGGTAATGAGGGAGGCGGTGGAGATGGTCTTGAACCCGCCGCCCACGCCGTGCCGCCCGCAGAACAGCAGGTAGGCGCTGGCTGCAAGACCGGCCACTGCCGCCGCCAGCGCGGACCGCAGCGTGCCGCCGAAGATGAGCGCGAAGCAGAACGCGCCCGAAGGCCCGGCGGCCAGTTGGACCCGATCCTTCGGGAAGGGGATGCCCTTGGCCTGAACAAGGCGGCTCTCCGCCTCGTCGATGGTGACGCCGCCCGCCGCGATCTGGCGGGAGAGCTGGTTCACCGCAGCCACCCGGCCCAGATGGGTCGTGCGGGTGGGCACATTGCGCACCTCACTGATCTCCGCCGTGCCCGCGCTGGCGAAGATGCCATTGGTCAATACATATACGTGAAACTCCCGCAGATGGAAGCTGCGGGCCATGATCTCCATGGTCTGCTGGACGCGGAAGACCTCCGCACCGTTTTCCAGCAGCGTCTGCCCTGCCGCCATGATAAAATCCATGATGCGCTGGCGCTGCTGCTCGTCGGGATACAATTCCCTGCCGTTCATTCGTTCGCTCCTTGCTGTGCTGATAAGGCAAAATATCTCTTATAAAATAGCATATTGCAGGCGATTTGTCCAACCGAAAAATTTCAGCCTCCCCTACAGGAGGCGGCGGCATCCCGTCAGCGAGGACGGAGAGGCTGCAGGAAGGAACGCAAAATCAATTTCCTACCAAAAAACTTCGTTGAAAGGGTTGACAAATCCCGTCGGGAGGGGTAGAATACAACCAATATCACAAAAATGGCTGTGAAGAGAAGAGTAGGTTTTCGCATTGATCCTTCCAGAGAGCCCGGCCGGTGGAAAAGGGCAGGAAACAGGGAACTGAAAATGGTCTCGGAGCCGCGGGGGCGAAGCGCAAGAGTGCTAAGCCCGCGACGGGAGCGCCCGTTACAGCGTCCGGCTGTAAGCAGTGGAGGGAGAAAGCCGCTGCCGCAGCTTCGAGGCCGAGCCCGTGAGGGCACGGTAAACCAAGGTGGTACCACGGAAGTTTTGTCACGCTTTCGTCCTTGTGGGCTGTTGCCCGCCGAGGACGGAAGCGTTTTTCTTTGCTTCCGGCTGCATGAGGCGCAGAAAAATGTGCTGCGCGGTGCAAAAACAATTGTTTGAAAACAGATCAAGAGAGGGAAAACATTATGTCTAAGATTTCGCGTCGTGATTTTCTGAAGGTAACTGGCGTGGCTGCGGCTGCCGCAGCCCTGACCGCTTGCGGTGGTTCTTCTTCCTCCACTGCAAGCAGCGCTGCTTCTGCCGCTTCCTCTGCCGCTTCCTCTGAAGTGGTGAAGAAGCTGGACAAGATCAGCATCGCCGTCCCCAACGACACCACCAACGAGGCCCGCGCCCTGACCCTGCTGGAGAAGAACGGTTTCTTCAAGCTGAAGGCTGACGCCGGCATCACCGCCACCAAGAACGACATCGAGGAGAACCCGTTCAACGTCAGCATCGACGAGGTCGAGGCTGCGCAGGTGCCCAACGTCCTGCAGGATGAGGACTACGCCGTCATCAACTCCAACTACGCCATCTCTGCCGGTCTGGACCCCATGACCGATGCACTGGCTATGGAGGACGGCTCTTCCGCTTACGTCAACGTTCTGGTCTGCAAGGAGGGCAACGAGGAGGAGCCGAAGATCAAGGCACTGGTCGCTGCTCTGGAGAGCCAGCAGGTCAAGGACTTCATGACCGAAAACTACGGCGGCGCTGTGGTCTCTGTTGTGGAGAACCCCACCGACGGCTACGATTCCAGCATTGACTACGACGCTTTGAACGGCGAGACCGTCAGCTGCGCTGCTACCCCCGCACCCCACTGCGAGATCCTTGAGGTCTGCAAGGAGATCCTCGCAGCCAAGGGCATCACGCTGGACATTCAGGAGTACGACGACTATGTGATCCCCAACACCGTGGTCGAGGATGGTCAGGTCGATACCAACTACTTCCAGCATCAGCCCTATCTGGACGACTTCAACGCCGAGAAGGGCACCCATCTGGTGACGGTGGCCGGCATCCACGTGGAGCCCATGGGCATCTACGGCGGCAAGCAGAGCGACCTGTCCCCCATTGAGGGCTAAAAAGGAGCAATTTCTGTGATCGAGATCAAACATCTTTCCAAGACCTTCCAGATGAAGGATGGCGCGGTCAACGCGCTGAGTGACATCAATCTGACCATTCCGGATGGTTCCATCTATGGCATCATCGGCATGTCCGGTGCGGGCAAATCCACGCTGGTGCGCTGCATCAATCTGTTGGAACGCCCCACCGAGGGCAGCGTCGTCATCGACGGCGTGGAGATGGAGAAGCTTTCTCCTGCCGAGCTGCGTGCCCGCCGCCGGGAGATCACGATGATCTTCCAGCAGTTCAACCTGCTGATGCAGCGCAGCTGCCTGAGGAACATCTGTTTCCCCATGGAGCTGGCTGGGGTGAAAAAGGACAAGGCTGAAAAGCGTGCCCGCGAGCTGCTGGAGATGGTGGGGCTGCCCGATAAGGCCAACGCCTACCCGGCCCAGCTTTCCGGCGGCCAGAAGCAGCGCATCGCCATTGCCCGCGCATTGGCGACCGACCCCAAAGTCCTGCTCTGTGACGAGGCCACCAGCGCACTGGACCCCAACACCACCCACTCCATCCTGACCCTGATCAAGGACATCAACCGGAAGCTGGGCATCACGGTGGTGGTCATCACCCATCAGATGAGCGTTGTGGAAGAGATCTGCGATCACGTTGCGATTCTGGACGGCGGCGTTGTGGTGGAAGTGGGCGAGGTGAAGGAGATCTTCTCGAACCCCAAGACCGCTGCGGCCAAGCGTCTGGTGGCACCCAACGGCGGCAGCGCCGCACGGGATCTGTCGAGCTTTGCGCCCGACGACCATGTGGTGCGCGTGACCTTCAACGGTTCGTCCGCCGCAAAGCCGCTGGTGGCGAGCCTTGCCGCCGAGACCGGCATTCTGGTCAGCGTACTGAGCGCTGACACCCGTGACCTGAGCGGCCAGTGCTACGGCAGTATGCTGCTCAAGCTGCCCAAAGACATCGAACAGGCAAAACAGGCGGCCGCCTATATGCGCGGCCAGCCCGGCGTGACCGTAGAGGAGGTGACCGGCGAATGAGCTTTGCAGATTATGGCTTTGCCGTGTGGGAGACGTTCTATGTGACCGTCCTCGCCACTGCGTTTTCGCTGGTCATCGGCTTGCCGCTGGGCGTGCTGCTGGTGGCCGGGGATAAGGACGGCGTCCTGCCCCTGCCCGGCTGGCTGATGCACCTGCTGAATATCGTCATCAACATCCTGCGCAGCGTTCCGTTCCTGATTTTGATGATCTGCGTCTTCCCACTTTCCCGTGCCATCGTGGGCACGACGGTGGGCACCAAGGCCACCATCGTGCCGCTGGTGGTCGCCGCTTTCCCGTTTGTGGCGCGCCTCGTGGAAACGAGCCTCCGTGAACTGGACGAAGGTGTGGTGGAAGCTGCACAGAGCATGGGCGCGACCCCGTTCCAGATCATCACCAAGGTCATGATCCCGGAGTGTCTGCCGGGCCTGATCTCCAGCATGACCACGGCCCTGACCACGATCCTTGGCTACTCGGCCATGTCCGGTGCCATCGGCGGCGGCGGTCTGGGCAAGGTGGCCATCTCCTATGGCTACTACCGCTACCAGACCAACATCATGATCGTCTGCGTCGTGCTGCTGATCCTGCTGGTGCAGGCGTTCCAGTCCGTCGGTACGTTCTGGGCCAACCAGAGCGATAAGCGGCTGAGAAAGTAAAGCCGTATCTCACCGCCCATCTCTCCGGCAGGAAGTTCCAATTTAACGTTTCGATTCCCCGCCGGAGGCAGCTGCTCTCCTGCGGGGAATTGTGCTATTTAGACAAACCCAGTAAAGGAGTATGTAGTATGAATCGCGATACCATCTGCGTGCAGGGCGGTTACACCCCCGGCAACGGCGAACCCCGCCAGATCCCCATCATCCAGTCCACCACCTTCAAGTATGCCACCAGTGAGGACATGGGCAAGCTGTTCGATCTGGAAGCCGACGGCTATTTCTATTCCCGCCTGCAGAATCCCACCTGCGATCTCGTGGCAAAAAAGATCTGTGAGCTGGAAGACGGCACCGCCGCCATGCTGACGTCCAGCGGTCAGGCCGCCAACTTCTTCGCGCTGTTCAACCTCTGCGAAGCCGGGGATCATATCGTTGCGTCCAGCACCATTTACGGCGGCACCTTCAACCTCATCTCCGTCACCATGAAGAAGATGGGCATCGAGGCCACCTTCGTGGACCCGCTGTGCACCGAGGAGGAGCTGAACGCCGCCTTCCGCCCCAACACCAAGGCCGTCTTCGGCGAGACCATTGCAAACCCGGCCCTGACCGTGCTGGACATTGAGAAGTTCGCCAAGGCTGCCCATGCCCACGGCGTGCCCCTCATTGTGGATAATACCTTCCCCACGCCGGTGAACTGCCGCCCCTTTGCGTGGGGTGCGGATATCGTGACCCACTCCACCACCAAGTACATGGACGGCCACGGTGCGGTGCTGGGCGGTGCCATCGTGGACAGCGGCAAGTTCGACTGGATGGCCCACGCCGAGAAGTTCCCCGGCCTGTGCACCCCGGACGACAGCTACCACGGCATCACCTACGCCGAGCGCTTCGGCAAGGAGGGGGCCTTCATCACCAAGGCCACCGCCCAGCTCATGCGGGACTTCGGCTCCATGCAGTCCCCCATGAACGCCTATATGCTGAATCTCGGTCTGGAGAGCCTCCACGTCCGGATGCATCGCCACTGTGAGAACGGCATGGCAGTGGCCCAGTTCCTCGAAGCTCACCCCAAGGTGGCTTACGTCAACTACTGCGGCCTTGCATCCAGCCCCTATCATGCGCTGGCCGAAAAGTATCTGCCGAAGGGCAGCTGCGGCGTGGTCAGCTTTGGTCTGGCCGGGGGCCGCGAAGCCGCCAGCACCTTTATGAAAAACCTGAAGCTTGCCGCCATCGAGACCCATGTGGCCGATGCCCGCACCTGCTGCCTGAACCCGGCGTCCAGCACGCACCGCCAGATGAACGATGAGCAGCTGAAGGCCGCCGGTGTGCCTGCCGAGCTGGTCCGGATGAGCTGCGGCCTCGAAAGCAGTGAGGACCTGATCGCTGATATCGCACAGGCTCTTGATAAAATCTGACCCTGAAGGAGAAGAACCGCTATGCCCCTGATCATCCCTAAAACGCTTCCCGCCTACGATGCGCTGTATGAGGAAAACGTCTTCGTCATGCACCGGGAACGGGCGGCTTCCCAGCACATCCGCCCGCTGGAAATCCTCATCCTGAACCTGATGCCGACCAAGATCGCCACCGAGACGCAGATCGCCCGCTTGCTGGCGAACACGCCGCTGCAGGTCCATATGACCCTGCTGCAGACGGTCAGCCACGAGGCAACTCACGTTTCGGCGGCGCATCTGGACGCCTTTTACAAGACCTTCGACGAGGTGAAGAACAACCGCTACGACGGGATGATCATCACCGGCGCCCCGGTGGAGACGATGGACTTTGAGCAGGTGGATTACTGGCCGGAGCTGTGCGAGATCATGGACTTCAGCGAGACGAACGTCTACTCCACCCTCCATGTCTGCTGGGGTGCACAGGCGGGGCTGTATTACCACTACGGCATCCGCAAGGAGATCCTGCCCCAGAAGATGTTTGGCATCTTCGAGCACCGGGTCACCCGGCCCTCGAACCCGCTGGTGCGCGGCTTTGACGAGGTGTTCTACGCCCCCCACAGCCGCCACACCGGCATCTCCCGCGCGGACGTGGACGGCTGCAAGGCCCTGCGCATCCTTGCCGAGAGCGACGAGGCCGGGCCTTTCCTGATGAGCACCGAGAACGGGCGGCAGATCTTCGTTACCGGCCACCCGGAGTACGATAAGTATACGCTGGATGCCGAGTATAAGCGGGATGTGGCCAAGGGGCTGCCCATTGCCATCCCCAAGAACTACTACCCCAACGATGACCCGGAGCAGCCGCCGCTCTTCCGCTGGCGGGCCCATGCACATTTGTTGTATGAGAACTGGCTGAACTATTACGTCTACCAGAATACCCCCTATGACCTTGGTGCCATTGAGCGGGTGAAGCACGAAACCAGATAATATGTCAGAAAAGGGCTGCCGCGCGGCGACGGCCCATTTTTAGGAGGAAGCAGCATGGGAATTGCAGGAAACAAGTGGGGGTTCACGGTGGGGCGGCTGCCCCACGGCCCCTTGGATAAGATCAGCGATGTGCCGGGGGTGACGGTGGGCCACTGCACGCTGGCGGAGGGAAACATCCAGACCGGCGTGACGGCTCTGCTGCCCCATCAGGGGGATGTCTTCCACGACAAACTCTTGGCGGCAAGCTATGTTATCAACGGCTTCGGCAAGACCACCGGCCTTGTCCAGATCGATGAACTGGGCACGCTGGAAACGCCGATTTTGTTCACCAATACGTTGAGTGTTGGAACCGTGGAGACGGCGCTGGTGAAGTACATGCTGGCCCGCAACCCCGACATCTGCGAGACCACCGGCAGCGTGAACCCGGTGGTCTGCGAGTGCAACGACAGCGGCCTGAACGACATCCGGGGCCTTCACGTCACCGAAGAACACGTCTTCGCTGCACTGGCCGACTGCAAGGCCGATTTTGCCGAGGGTGCCGTCGGGGCCGGGCGGGGAATGCGCTGCCACGGCCTGAAAGGCGGCATCGGGTCGGCCTCCCGGCAGCTGGAGCTGGACGGGAAACGGTACACCATCGGTGCCCTCGTTCTCTCGAACCACGCCGTCTTCGACGACCTCATCGTGGCGGGGACTCCGATCCACGACCTGCTGGACAAATCGATCCCGCCCCATGAGGACAAAGGCTCCATCATCACGGTGCTGGCGACGGATATCCCGCTCAGTGAGCGTCAGTTGCGGCGGCTCTGCCGCAGGGCGCTGGTGGGCCTGTCCCGCACCGGGTCCATGTGCGGCAACGGCAGCGGCGAGATCGTCCTCGCCTTCACCACGGCCAACCGGGTCCCCCATGACTCTGAAACGGCCATCCTCCCCCTGCAGATGCTCCACGATGACGCCATCAATCCGCTCTTCCGCGCGGTGGCCGAGTGCGTGGAGGAAAGCGTCCTGAGCAGTCTGCTTCACGCCGAGACCGTGACCGGCTACCATGGCCGCACGGTGCAGTGCCTGACGGAGCTGCTGAACCAGTAAAGAAAAAATCCATCTGACGGTGTCAGATGGATTTTTTTTTTACTTATCGACGTGTTTTCTTTTTCTTCCGCACGCTGTAGCCGAAGGTGCCCAGCTTTTTGCCGAGGGCCAGATACTCGCCGTGGCTGTAGACGATGAGCTTGGCCTTGTCGAGGCAGAGCTTGCCGCTTTCGTCCAGCAGGGATTCGTCCACGTCACAGGCCACGACTTCGGCCAAGAACAGGTCGTGGCTGCCCAGCGGGAGGACTTGTGTGACCCTGCACTCCAAGTTGACGGGGCTTTCCTCCAAGATGGGGCAGTCCGTCAGCACTGAGCCCGGCGCAGCGTGGAGGCCGCACGCGGCAAACTTGTCCACCTCGCGGCCGCTCTTGACGCCGCACCAGTCCACCGCGCGGACCAGCGCTTCGGTGGGGAGATTGATGGCAAACTGGCCGCTCTCTTGGATCAGGTGGTGGCTGAATCGCTCCGGCCGGACGCTGATGGAGACCATGCTGGGCTGGGTGCAGATGGTGCCGGTCCAGCCGATCGTGATCAGGTTGGGCGTTTCCAGCCCGCCGCAGGAGACCAGCACCGGCGGCTCCGGGTTCAGAAGGGTGCTGCCTTTCCAACTCTGTTTGCTCATCCGTGATACTTCCTTTCGTAGGGGGCCCATGTCCGCTCACTGATGATGTAGCGGGGGCGGGCCTTGGTCTCCATATAGATTTTGCCGATATATTCGCCGATGACGCCGAGGCAGATGAGCTGTACCCCGCCCATGAAGCAGACGATGCAGACGGTGGAGGCCCAGCCCGCCACCACGCTGCCCATGGCCGCTTGTACGATGGCCCAGATGACGCCGATGAAGCTGATGAGGCTGACGATGATGCCCGCCCCGGTGATGAGCCGGATGGGCTTGTTGGACAGGCTGGTGATGCCGTCAAAGGCCAGCGCCAGCATCTTGCTCAAGGGGTAGTGGCTCTCGCCGGCGAGGCGCTCGTGGCGCTCGTAGCTGACCGTTGCGCTGGGGAAACCCACCAGCGGCACCATGCCGCGCAGGAAGATGTTGACTTCTTTGTAGTCGGCAAAGCTCTCCAGCACGCGGGCGCTGATGAGGCGGTAATCGGCGTGGTTGAACACGATGTCCGCGCCCAGCGCGTTCATCAGGTGGTAGAAGCCCTCGGCGGTGAACCGCTTGAAGAAAGTGTCGGTGTCGCGGCGGCTGCGCACGCCGTAGACCACCTCGGCCCCATCCAGATACTTCTGAACCATCTCGTCCATGGCGTCGATGTCGTCCTGCCCGTCGCAGTCGATGGAGATGGTGATGTCGCAGCCATTTTCCTTGGCCTCCATCAGCCCGGCCAGCACGGCGTTCTGGTGGCCGCGGTTCCGGCTCTGAGAAATGCCGATGAAATGCTCGTCTTCCTGTGCAAATTTGCAGATCAGCTCCCAAGTGGCGTCCTTGGAGCCGTCGTTGACGAAGAGCACCCGGCTCTTGTCGCTGACCATCTCTTTTTCCGCAAGGGTCTTGATTTTTTGCAGGAACATCGGTGCCGTGATGGGCAGGACCTTCTCCTCGTTGTAGCAGGGGATCACGATCCAGAGAATCGGTTTGGACATAAAATGATACCTCGTTTTTATGGATTGTACAGCAGTGCAAATTCCTCTGTCTGCCGGATGACCTCGTATTGCGGGTAGGCGTCCAGCGCGGCAGCGGAAGTGATCAGATAAGAGCCGCTGTCGGCGGCGAAGGCCTCCGCCCCACCGTCGCAGGGGGTGGCATCGGTGAGCCACTCGGTCTCCATCAGCTTGATCTGCTGCCATTTTCCGGCGTCGATATAATAATGTGCCTTCGCGGGGGTGGAGCAGTCGGCCAGAAGGAGCGAAAGCCCGGTCACGGAGCGGGAGGGTTCCACGGCGTAACGCCAGACATTATGAGCCGAAAAGCAGACCACCAGCCCCAGAGAGAGGGTCAGCAGAAGCTTGGGCCATGCGGCGGAAGGAAGCCGCTGCTTTGCCTGATGAACGGCAAGAGCACTCAGAAGGACGATGGCCGGATAGACACAGAGGATATACCAGAACAGCTTGGAAGAGGCCGCCGAAAAAAGAACAAAAGGCACCAGAACCGCCAGCACGCAGACCAGCGCATCGTAAAAAGGGGCGCTGCGCTGCCGGAACGCATTGCTGCGCAGCAGCAAAGCAAGCCCGAACAGCGAAAGCAGGATCAGGAAAATCGAGCTGACACTGCGGCCCAGAACGCCCAGATAAAAATAGACAGGGGCGGCGTGTTCTTCCAGCGAGCCGGTGGCGCGGTTGACCACATCGTAGGTGAACATGGAAATCAGAAACGAGAGGCCGTCTTTCCGCCAGCGGGCCAGCGCCCAGAGCCCGGCGGGGCCAAGGCTGGAAAGGGCGCAGAGGGCATAGTGCTTCAGGCGCATCTGCGAAAAGCGCCCGGTGAACAGCAGCGTCAGCAGGACGAGCAGCGCGATGGTCCCGGCGTGCCAGCCTTTTGCGAGGAAGGCAAACGAGAATGCGAGGCAAGCGCCGTAAGTCCATGAAAATTTCCGGCGGCTTTCGCACAGGCAGAGGACGGCGATCGTGTAGCAAAAAATGAACAGCGCGTCCGCATCGCCGTTGCGGGCGGCGTGGTAGTAAAACAGCTTGCCGCAGGAGGCAAAGGCGAACAGGGAGAAAACGGCCTCGGTTTTTCCATAGCGTTTCCAGAGGAAGGCGGCGCAGAGCAGCGCACTCAGAAACATGGAAACGCCGGAGAAAAAGCGCAGACCATAGGCGTTATACCCGAACAGTTTATAGCCCAAAGCGATGAGCCACTCGCTGAGGGGCGGCTTCAGGTTCCAATAGTCAGGCGAGTAAGCATAGGTAGTGACGATCGGTTCGCCGGTTTGGAGCATTTCATAGGCGCTGACGCCGTGGCGGGCTTCATCCCAGTCCATCAGCTCACCGTAGTCCAGATGGTAAAAACAGAGCAGCGCAAGGAACAAGATGCCCGCCGCCAGCCCACAGGCCAGCAGGATGCGCTTGGTTCGGGGATTTTTCATGAAGACCTCCCTTACTGCACCATCTGCCGCAGCGCGTCGGGCTGGAGCAGTTTGAAGCTGGAGCGGTAGGTGTCCAGCAGACCGTCGCGCTGCATGAGGCTGAGCTCCCGTGAAAGAGCGCTGCGGTCACAGTTGAGGTAGTCCGCCAGCTGGATGCGGGAGTAGGGGATGGAGAAGGTCAGACTGCCCTGCTGCTCGGCTTCGCCGAGCAGGTAGGCGCAGACCTTGGCGCGCAGACTCTTCAGCACCAGCAGGTCCACCCGGCGGGAGAGGAGGAAATACTTGTCGCTGATGGTGCGAACAAGATTCTGCAGCACCCTCTGGTGGGCGGCGCTGCCGTCCGAGAGGAGCAGCCGGTCGTAGGGGATCAGCAGCACCTCGCACCCGGAGGCGGCAACTACGGTCACGGGGCTGTCGAGGCTGGAGCCGCCCAGCACGTCGCCGAAGACGCCGCCGGGCCCCATCTGGGCGATGGGCACCCGTGCGCCGCCCGGCGCGGGGCGGTAGGCCTCGATGCTGCCGGTCAGTACCACGCCCACCCGGCGGTTGGCGGCCCCGGCCTGAACAAGGGCTTCCCCCCGGCCGTAGCTGCGGATGACAGCGCCCAGCTCGCCCAGCAGAACACGGAGCGCGTCGGCTTCGATGCCGGTGAAAAGAGAGGTCGTTTGCAACAAAGGAAGAATGTTTTCCATAATCGTCCTGTGAGGCGTTCTCCGGGCCCTCACCGCCCTTTGGTGATTCCGTTGCGCGTGCAACGGTATTTTTGGCTCTATTATAGTAAACTTGAGCCTGTAAAGCAAATGTTTTTCGAAAAATTTGCAAATTTGTTCGGGTTTGGAACAAATCGAGAGAGGAAGGAACAACACAATGATGAAAAAACTGACATCTCTGCTGCTGTCGGTGGTGCTGCTGGTCAGTCTGCTGGCGTGCGGCGCATTGGCCAAGACCAACTCCACCGTCCGGGTGGCGGGCCTGAAGGGGCCCACCACCATGGGTCTGGTGAACCTGCTGGCCATGGAGGAAAACGGCACCGCTTCCCAGAAGTATGATCTGCAGCTCTACGGCGCAGCCGACGAGATCGTGCCCAAGCTCATCAAGGGCCAAGTGGATATCGCGGCCATCCCCGCAAACCTTGCCGCCACCCTGTACCAAAAGACCAACGGCGGCATTCAGGTCATGGCCGTCAACACGCTGGGCGTGCTGTACGTGGTGGAAAAGGGAGACACCGTCCACAGCTTTGCCGACCTGAAGGGCCGCACCATCCTGTCCACCGGCAAGGGCACCACGCCGGAGTACGTGCTGCGCTACCTGCTGACCAAGAATGGCATCGACCCGGACAAGGATGTGAAGATCGAATACTACAGCGAGGCTTCCGAGGTGACCGCCCAGATGGCTGCCACCAAGAAGGACGCCATCGCTGTTCTGCCCCAGCCCTATGTGACGGCCGCTCAGATGAAGGACAGCGACCTGCGTGTGGTGCTGGACCTGACGAAGGAGTGGAACAAGGTCTGTGACACCCAGCTCATCACCGGCGTCACTGTGGTCCGCACCGCTTACGCCGAGGATCACCCGGAAGAGGTCATCAACTTCCTGAAGGATTACCAGAAGAGCGTGGAGGCCGCCAACAACGATATCGACGGCACCGCTGCCCTGTGCGAGAAGGTGGGCGTCGTGGCCAAGGCGGCCATTGCCAAGAAGGCTCTGCCCAAGTGCAACATCGTCTACCGCATCGGCGACGAGATGAAGGCCGACGTCAACGCCTATCTGCAGGTGCTGTACGATGCTTCCCCCGCAGCCGTGGGCGGCAAGCTGCCGGACGGCAACTTCTACTACACCAAGGCTACCGTTGCCAAGCGGGTGCAGAAAGCCTTTGAGAGGCTGGTCGCTTCCGTAAAATAAGGATAAAACAAAAAGGGCTGTTGCAGACTCCCTCAGTCACGGCTTCGCCGCGCCAGCTCCCTCGGTGAGGGAGCCTTGGCGTAACGGTAAGCTGTGAAAGCCTCCCTCATTGAGGGAGGTGGCATCGCGTAAGCGATGACGGAAGGAGTTTGTAACAGTCTTTTTCGTTAACGGCAGAAAACCCCGATCCCAAGGCCGACGAGGGCAGGGATGACCCAGCCGAAGCCGAATTGCCCCAGCGGCAGGGCGTTTGCAAACACGGTGGTCAGCGGCAGGGCCGCGAGGACGCTCTGCGCGGCGGTCAGTGCAACACAGCCCACGTAGGCCGGGCGCTTCTGGAACTGCGCGGGCAGGAAGGAAAGGACGATCAGCACGATGGCGACCGGGTAAAGCGCATGGAGCACCGGGGTGGACAGCCGGATGATGCCCGCAAGGCCGATGTTGGAGATGAGCATACTGGCTGCGGCAAAAAAGCCCGCGATGGCCGGGTAGGGGATGCGGGGGAGCAGGGTGTGGAAATACTGCCCCACGCAGGAGATGAGTCCGACGCAGGTATTGAAGCACGCCAAGAGGAAGATGGCCGCCAGCAGCACCTGCCCCGCCCGGCCGAAGAGGGCGCTGGCGAGGGCCGTCAGGGTCTCGGCACCGGTGGCGCAGTCGGGATAGGCGGCCCCGGTCAGCGCGCCGACATGGGCCAGCATGGCGTAAATGACCAGCAGCAGCCCGCCCGCTAGGATGCCGGCCCGGATGGTGCCCTGCCGGACGGCTTTCGGCTCGGTGATGCCCAGCGCCTGAATGTTCAGCGCGATGACGGCCCCGAAGTTGAGCCCGGCGAGGGTGTCCATGGTCTGATAGCCGCCAAGGATGCCCTCCAAGGCGGGCAACTGAGCGTAGGCGGCGGCAGGGGTGCCGTACTGTGCGGCGACCGGGTGGAGCAGACAGCCCGCGAAAAGAATCAAAATCAGGGCGATGAGGGCCGGGCAGAGGACATGGCCCAGCCGGTCGGTGAGCTTTTCGGGCCGGAGCGCCACGAGGAAGGCCGCCGTGAAGAAGACGACGGAATACCCTAGCTGCAGCCCGCGCCCGCCGCCCAGCAGCGGCACCAGCATCTCGAACGAAGTGCTGGCCGTGCGGGGGATGGCGAGGCAGGGCCCGATGGAGAGATAGACCAAAATCGCAAAGGCGAGGGCAAACTTTGGGTGGACCCGGCTGGCCAGCCGGTCCAGCCCGCCCGCGTTGGCCACGGCGGCAACGCCCATGATGGGCAGACCGATGGCGCTGACGGCGAACCCCGCAAAGGCGGGCCAGAGGTTTGCCCCGGCTTGCGCACCAAGGTGGGGCGGAAAGATCAGGTTCCCGGCCCCGAAGAACATGGAAAAGAGCGTAAAACCGAGGAGCAGCAGTTTTTTGCCGCGCAGGTCCTGCATAAAAATGCCCCCTTTTCGAAAGTGAAGTGGTTGAACACGTTCCAGTGTAGAATCAAATTGGCTTCATGTCAAGAAAAAGAAAGGTGAAGAATTGTATTCCTCCACATGATGTGTTATCTTATAAAGGATAAAAGAGAGGAGAACGGGAAGGTTCATGAAAAAAACGAAAAAAAGGCTGCTGTACGGGGCAGCTGTCGTGTTCTGGCTGGTGGTGTGGCAGCTGGCGGCCATGGCCATCGGGCAGGAAGTGTTTCTGGTGTCGCCGATTCAGGCGCTGGGCACCCTGCTGGAGCTTTTGCCGCAGCCGGAGTTCTGGCAGCGCATCGGGTTCAGCGCCGGGCGCATCCTGCTGGGCTTTTTGCTGGGGGCCGTGTCCAGCGTGGTGCTGGCCGTGGCCGCCGAGCGCTGGGCGTGGGTGGAAGCCCTGCTCTCCCCGGTGATGCAGCTGGTCAAGGCCACGCCGGTGGCCAGCTTCATCATTCTGGCGCTGGTGTGGGTCAGCGGGTCGTCGTTGTCCATCCTTATCAGCTTTTTCATGGTGCTGCCTGTGCTGTACGGCGCGGTGCGCACCGGCATCGAGAGCGCCGACGGGCAGCTTTTGGAGATGGCGCGGGTCTTCCGCCTGCCCCTCCCGTGCCGGGTCAAGGCCATCTGGCTCCCGGCGGTGCTGCCTGCGTTCCGGCAGGGGTGCAGCGTAGCGCTGGGCATCTGCTGGAAGAGCGGCGTTGCGGCGGAGGTCATCGGTTTGCCGGACGGCAGCATCGGCGACGCTCTCTACCGGGCCAAGATCACCCTTTCCACCGGGGAGCTGTTCGCGTGGACCTTCGTCATCATCGTGCTGAGCGCTGCATTTGAGAAGTTGTTTCTGGCCCTGCTGGACAAGGCCGTGGCCCGCGCAGCGGGGGAGGAGTGGTGAATGATGCAGTACAAACTGGAAATTCAAAGCCTTACAAAACGATTTGTAGAAAAGACGCTCTTCGAAGATCTGAACCTGACCGTTACCGGCCCGGCGATCCTCTGGGCACCGAGCGGCTGGGGCAAGACCACCCTGCTCCGCATCCTGATGGGGCTGGAAGTGCCCACCTCCGGCACTGTCTCCGGCGTGGGCAGGGTGGGGGCAGTCTTTCAGGAGGACCGTCTCTGCCCCCAGTTGAACGCCGTCCAGAACGTCGAACTGGTGCTGCCGGAGGGAAAAGAACAATACAAAGAGCAAATTGAAATGGATTTTCTACGATTTGGACTGGATAGAGCAGCCCTTGCGCTCCCGGCGCGGAAGCTTTCCGGCGGGCAGAAGCGGCGGGCGGCGCTGCTGCGGGCTCTCTGGGCCGAGAGCGACACCCTGCTGCTGGACGAGCCCTTCACCGGCATGGACCCCGCTACCATGAAAAAAGCCGCGGCGCTCTTGAAGGAACGCTGCGGCGAAAAGGTCGTGTTGTTGGCGACCCACGACAGGGAAGCCATTGAGGAATTGGGGTGGCAGGTTATCGAGTTGGGGTAAGCGGCGGACAACCGGGAAACACCCGGTCATCCGCTGGCAACGCGGCTGCTGAATGGCAGGGCAAGCCCGCTTGCCTTACAGCAGTTCTGCCAGAATGCTGTTCTGCACGATAAGCCCGGCGGGGGTGAGGGCGAGGGTATGGCCGTCGAAGGCGGCGTAGCCGCTTTTGACGCAGTTTTTGACAAAGGCAAGCTGGGCAGTGGAAAATTCCTTACCGTAGCGGGCCTTGTATTCGGCCAAGTCCAGCCCCTTCCGCAGCCGCAATTGCAAAATCAGATAGTCCTCCGCGCCGCATCCGCCATCCAAGACGGGTGCGGCGTTGTCGTTGAGGAAGGCTTCTGTGTCGGCAGGGTAGTAGAACCGCTTGCCGCCCATGCAGGAGTGGGCCGCCGGGCCGAGGCCGAGGTAATCGCCGCAGTCCCAGTAGATGAGGTTGTGTTTGCCCTCATAGCCGGGTTTCGCGAAGTTCGAGATCTCGTACTGCTGGTAGCCGTGGTGTTCCAGCTGCTCCACGGCATAGAGGTAGAAGTCCGCTGCTTCGTCGCCGGTGGGCAGACCCTCCGGCGGGTGCTTGCCAAAGGCGGAATCCGGTTCGATTTTTAATAGGTAGGCCGAAATGTGGGTGGCCCCGCCGGATTCGATCAGCTCCAGCGTCTCATCGAACTCGGCCTGCGTATAATGGGGCAGGGCCAGCATGATATCGCCGCTGATGTTCTCGAACCCGGCCCGCTGTGCCGCCCGGAATGCGGCCCGCGCCTGTTTGGCGGTGTGGGGGCGGCCCAGCGTTTTGAGCTGGCTGTCCCGCGCGGACTGGACCCCGAAGGAAATGCGGTTGACGCCGGCTTCCCGGAAGGCGCGGAGGGATTCTTCTGTGACCGTCTCCGGGTTGGCCTCCAAGGTGATCTCTGCGCCGGGCAGGGGAGACGCGGCTTCCATGAGCCGGGCCGCGTCCGCCGGGTCCAGCAGACTGGGGGTGCCGCCGCCGAAATAGAGGGTGTCCGGCCGGAGGGGAGCGTCCGGTGCAAAGCGGTG
The DNA here is from genome assembly GCF_003287455.1 of Faecalibacterium hattorii. GTDB lineage: Bacteria > Bacillota > Clostridia > Oscillospirales > Ruminococcaceae > Faecalibacterium > Faecalibacterium hattorii. The sequence goes on from NZ_PRLC01000010.1 coordinate 68,921, forward strand.
CAGCTCCCGCAGAAGGGCATCCACGTAAGCGTGGGGAACGCCCCGCTTTCCGGGTGCAGAATAGAAATCGCAGTACCGGCATTTGGAAAAACAGTAAGGAATATGCAGATAAAGTCCAAGAGACACGAAATATCACTGCCTTTTTCATGAAACGTTCATTTCTATGCAGTATACTATATTTTACAGACCGGGGCAAGGCTCCGGAACAAGACTGGAGGATCTTACCATGGATTACAACCACTATGACCGCGGCTATGCGGAGCCTACGATGAGCGCATCGGACTATATGACCCGCACCTACCGCTGGATGGCGTGCGGGCTGCTCATTACCTTCGCAATGGCCTATATCACCGCGACGACCTCGCTGATCTATCTGGTCGACTCGCTTTACCTTGTGCTTACCATCGCCGAACTGGCGCTGGTGTATGTGCTCAGCGCCCGCGTGCAGAATATGTCCGTGCATGGGGCCCGCGCCGCCTTCTTCGGGTACGCGCTGCTCAACGGCATGGTGCTCAGCTACTACTTCATCGCTTTCTCGGTGGGGGAGCTGATCTTAGCCTTCCTGTCCACTGCCGTGTACTTCGGCCTGATGGCCGTTTACGGCACCACCACCCATAAGGACCTCACCGGCTGGGGCCCCCGCCTGATGATGGCACTGGTGGCCCTGATCGTCACCGGTCTGGTGGGAATGCTGTTCGGCTTCAGCTTTGGCGGCTCGGTGCTCTACTGCGGCATTGGTCTGGTGGTCTTCATGCTGCTGACCGCCTACGACACCCAGAAGCTGCAGCAGATGTACAGCTACTACGCCGCCGACTCCGAGATGGCCGAAAAGGCTTCCGTCTACGGTGCGCTGACGCTGTATTTGGACTTTATCAACATCTTCCTGTATGTGGTCCGTCTGCTGGGCAACAGCCGCCGCCGCAACTGACTCGTCTGATTTATGTGAGAGGTGCTCTCGGTGAGGGTACCTCTCATTTTTTATGCACCGAACTGAATAAAGTCCCCGCAGGGGTCGCACACTACCATCAGGATTTGAACCGTACACAAACGATGATTGGAGTAACGAACCATGGAACAATTCCGAAAATTTCTGCGGGACAAAGGGTTTGTGCTGGCGCTGCTGGCGTGCTTGGTGGCGGCGGCAGCGGCGGGGGTCTGGGCGGTGCGCACCGTCCGTGACGAGCTGAAGGAGAACCTCGACGGCCTGAAAACGCCGGACAGCACTTCCACCCTGCCCGGCATCGACCAAGACCTGACACTCATCCCGGAGGAGGAATATCCCGAATGGCAGCAGCCCGATACGCCCGCCGCAAACAGTGTGGCCAATGTGCCCAAGGCCGAGCTGCCCTCGGCTTCGTCTTCTTCGCCCTCTTCTGGGGCGGCGTCTGGCTCTGGTTCGGTGCGCGAACCCTCCGCGCTGCAAGGCGGCTCCTCCTCTGCCAGCAGCTCGGCAGCGGCTGCCTCCACGCAGCCCGGCTTTGGCAAAATCTTGAACGGCTACAGCGGCGATGAGCTGGTGTACAACAAGACGCTGGGCGACTGGCGCACCCACAACGGCATCGACTACGCCGCCAAGGCGGGGGAGGCCGTGCCCGCGCCGGTGGCGGGCAGCGTGGTGCTGGCCGGTTCCGACGGGAGCTGGGGCCCCACCGTTGCGATCAAGGATGACGCAGGCCGCATCTGGCGGCTCTGTGGCGTGGCCAGCCCCAAGGTGAAGGAGGGCGACATCGTGGCCGCCGGGCAGACCCTCGGCAAGGTGGGGAGCGTCGGCTGCGAGTGCGCCGAGGAAGACCACATCCACCTTGAAGTGAAGCAGGGGGATGCCTACCTCGACCCCGCAAAGTGCAGGAACTAAAATCGCGGCAGCCCGCCGGAGCGCAAGTGCTCCCGGCGGGTTTTTTGTACGCATTTTCCAACCGCTGCGGATTGCAATTGCGGGCCGATTCTGGTATGATACAATAGAACAAATTTCGACGAGAGAACTGGAACGGGAGGAAACAGGATGGCAAACGTGTTGATCGTGGGCGGCGGCGCAGCCGGGTTGATGGCCGCCGGCGCGGCGGTGCGGCAGGGGCACAAGGTGACGGTGCTGGAGCATATGGACAAGCCCGGCCAGAAGATCCTTGTGACCGGCAAGGGCCGCTGCAACGTGACCAACGACTGCACCGCCGAGGAGTTCCTGCGCCACGTGCGGACGAACCCGCGCTTCCTGTTCTCCTCGCTGGGGGCCTTCCCGCCCGCCAAGACCATGGAGCTGTTCGAGGGTCTTGGCGTGGAGCTGAAGGTGGAGTGGGGACGCCGGGTGTTCCCGGTGTCGGACAAGGCGGAGGAGATCCGGCTGGCCCTGCTGCGCTACGCCGAGGGGGCCGAGATCGTCCACGACGGCGCAAAAAAGCTGCTGCTGGAGCCGCTGGCCCCGGCAGAAGAACCCGCAGCCGCCCCGGAAGATCCGCGCCACACCAAAAAGAAAAAGCCCGGCCCGGCGGCCCGCTGTGTGGGCGTGCGGGGCACTTCCGGCAAAGAGTACCGCGCCGACGCGGTGCTGGTGGCCACGGGCGGCCTGAGCTACCCCACCACCGGCTCCACCGGCGACGGCTACAGGCTGGCCCAGCAGGCGGGCCACACCATCGTGGAACCGGTGCCCAGCCTCGTCAGCCTCGTCAGCCATGACCCGGACTGCAAAAAAATGATGGGTCTGGCGCTGAAAAATGTGACCCTGACCCTCTTTGAGGACGGCAAGGCCATCTTCGACGAGCAGGGCGAGATGCTGTTCACCCACTTCGGCATCAGCGGCCCGCTGACCCTGAGCGCATCCAGCCACCTCGGCGACATGAAAAAGCACACCTACTACGCCGAGATCGACCTGAAGCCCGCTCTGAGCGAAGAGCAGCTCTACGACCGCATCACCCGCGATTTTGCCCTGCTGGCGAACCATGCAGCGCAGGGGGCGCTGGTCAAGCTGCTGCCCTCCAGCATGCAGCCGGTGATGGTGGCCCGCTGGGGCATCGACCCGGCCACCAAGGCCAACCAGATCACCCGCGAGCAGAAGCGGGAGCTGGTGCACCTGTGCAAGCACTGGAAGGTGCCCATCGATGCCCGCGGCGACTTGGCCCATGCGGTCATCACGTCGGGCGGCGTCTCCGTGCGGGAGGTGGACCCCAAGACCATGCAGAGCAAAAAGGCGCTGGGGCTTTACTTCGCGGGCGAGGTGCTGGATGTGGACGCTTATACGGGCGGCTATAATTTGCAGATCGCTTTTTGCACCGCGCAGAGTTTTGCAAACAATTTATAAGGAGAGAAAACCATGATTTCAGTTGCGATCGATGGGCCCGCAGGTGCGGGCAAGTCTACGCTGGCCCGCCGTCTGGCGGCAGAGTTCGGGTACATCTATGTCGATACCGGTGCCATGTTCCGCGCCGTTGGCCTGTATGCTCTGCGTGCGGGCAAGGACCCCAAGGACAGCGTTGCCGTCAACGCGCTGCTGCCGGAGATCACCCTGCGGCTGGCGTCCATTGAGGGGGAGCAGCACATCTACCTGAACGGCGAGGATGTGAGCAAGGCCATCCGCACCGAGGAGGCCGGCATGGCCGCTTCGGCGGTGGGGGCGAACCCCGCAGTCCGTGCCTTTTTGCTGGACCAGCAGCGGAAAATGGCCGAGACCCAGAACGTCCTGATGGACGGCCGGGACATCGGCACCGTGGTGCTGCCGAAGGCCACCGTGAAGATCTTCCTGACCGCCACCCCCGAAGCCCGCGCCAAGCGCCGCTGGAAGGAGTATCAGGAAAAGGGCGTGGACGTCTCCTTTGAAAACGTGCTGGCCGACGTGAAGCAGCGGGACTATCAGGACACCCACCGCGAGGCGGCCCCGCTGAAACAGGCCGAGGACGCTGTGCTGCTGGATACGTCGGAGCTCAACTTTGAGCAGAGCTTTGAGGCGATGAAGCAGATCATCGCCGCTAAGGTCTGAGGAACGCGCGATGGTACTATATTATATTTTGCTCCCGCTGGCGTGGCTGGTGTTCCACATCGGCTTCCGGGTGGAGTGTGTGGGCCGTGAGAACCTGAAAAAAGTGCAGACCGGCGGCTGCATCCTCGCGCCGAACCATGTTTCCGCCATCGACCCGGTGTTCGTGGTCATCACCCGGTTCTGGGGAAAGCGGATGGTCGTCTTCGCCAAGAAGGAGCTGTTTGAGATCAACGCCCTGCTGACGTGGTTCTTCCGCTGTATGGGGGCGCTGTGCGTGCGCGGCACCCGCGACGAGCTGGAAACGATCGACAAGACGGTGGAGGTGTGCAAAAACGGCGGCACGCTGCTGATCTTTCCGGAGGGCACCCGCGAAAAAGAGGGCAAGCTCCTGCCCCCGAAGAGCGGTCTGTTCGTCATTGCGGCACAGGCTGCGGTGGACGTGGTGCCGGTGCGCATCCTTTACGACACGCCGGATGGGAAGATGCGGCTCTTCTGCAAAGTGAAAGTCATCTACGGCGAGCCGATGCCCGCCGCACAGTTCGCGATGGAGAGCCGCCGCGACTTGAAGACTCTGCGCGCCAACAAGCAGACGCTGTTGGATGCGTGGGAAAAATTAGGAGGGTGAGTATGGAGATCCGTTTGGCGAAGACGGCGGGGTTCTGCTTCGGTGTGAACCGCGCGGTGGAGCTGACTTACAATCTGCTGGACGAGGGGCACAAGGTGGCAACGCTGGGCCCGCTCATCCACAACCCGCAGGCCGTGGCCGACATGGAGCGGCGTGGTGCGCTGGTGGTCGATACGGTGGACGACATCCCCACCGGATATGAGGTCATCATCCGCAGCCACGGCGTGCCCCGCAGCATCTACGATACGCTGGAGCAGCGCGGCCTCGTTTACCACGACGCCACCTGCCCCTTTGTGAAGAAGATCCAGAATATCGCCGCCAAGGCCGAAGCCGAGGGCGCAGTGCTGCTGGTGGCGGGCGACAAGACCCACCCGGAGGTGCAGGGCATCGTCGGACATACCGGGGGAGAGGTATTTGTTTTCAGTGATCTGGACGAATTGAAGGCTTGGAAAGGCCCTTCCGACCCCTCAAAACCCATTTTTGCGGTTGCACAGACCACATTTCAGGTGACAAAATGGCAAGAAAGTTCGGAGTTTCTCAAAAAAGCCTATACAAACGCCCGAATTTTTGATACAATATGTAATGCGACGTGGGCGAGGCAACAGGAAGCGGAAGACCTCAGCCAACAATGCGACATCATTGTTGTCATTGGCGGTCATCATTCTTCCAATACCCAAAAGCTGGTACAGGTCGCCGCAAAGCACACGCGAGCCGTAACGGTCGAGACAGCGAGCGAACTTCGGCCTGAATGGTTTGCGAATGTTAAAACGGCGGGCGTCACAGCCGGGGCTTCAACGCCATCGTCTATTATTGAGGAGGTACTTAACAGTATGAGCGCAGAAATCAATGACAGCATGAGCTTCGAGGAGATGCTGAACGCATCCGAGGAGAAGCGTGTTCATGCAGGCAGTATTGTGAAAGGAATCGTGACCAGCATCTCTGCCAACGAGATCCAGGTGGATATCGGTGCGAAGCAGACCGGCTTTGTCAAGCTGAGCGAGCTGACCGATGATTCCTCCGCCAAGGTCGAAGACCTGGTGAAGGTTGGCGATGAGCTGGACCTCATCGTCGAGAAGGTTATGGACCAAGACGGCGTCATCCAGCTCTCCCGCAAGAAGCTCGCATCTCGCAAGGGCATGGAAGAGATCGCCAAGGCAGCAGAATCCGGTGAGGTCGTCGAGGGCGACGTGACCGAGTTCAACAAGGGCGGCGTTGTTGTCAACGTCAAGGGCGTCAAGGTGTTCGTCCCCCGTTCTCAGGCCACCATGCGCCGCGACGAGGACTACACTGCTCTGGTCGGCCAGCACGTTCAGCTGGTCGTCACCGAGTGCTCCGGCCGCAAGATCGTCGGCAGCATCAACAAGGTCACCGCTGAGCAGAACAAGGCAAAGCGCGAGGAGTTCTGGGCAAATGTCGAGGTCGGCAAGACCTACACCGGCGTTGTCAAGAGCCTGACCTCTTACGGTGCATTCGTCGATATCGGCGGTGTGGACGGCCTGTGCCACATCAGCGAGCTGAGCTGGAACCGCATCAAGCATCCCTCTGAGGTCGTCTCCGTTGGCGACACCATCGAGGTGTATGTGAAGGACATCGACACCGAGAACCACAAGGTCTCTCTGGGCTACAAGAAGGCTGAGGACAATCCTTGGGAGCAGCTGAAGAACAACTACCCCATCGGCAGCACCTTCCACGCTCCGGTCGTCTCTCTGACCAAGTTCGGTGCTTTCGTCCGCATCCTGCCGGGTGTTGACGGTCTGGTCCACATCAGCGAGATCAGCAATGACCGCGTTGAGAAGGTCTCTGACGCACTGAAGGTCGGCGATATGGTCGATGTGAAGCTGCTGGATGTTGACTTCGATAAGAAGCGCATCAGCCTGTCCATGAAGGCTCTGCTGAACGACGACGCTGAGTAATCAGCGCATCGGGAAGGCATCTGCCTGACACAATGCGATCAACAGCCCCGTTGCCGGGATAACGGCGGCGGGGCTGTTTTGGTATGTTTTTATGATAAACTGGATCAAGAAACACTGGGAAGTGCTGAGCTATCTGGTTTTCGGCGTGCTGTGCACCCTGCTGAACATTGTGCTGTATGCGCTGTTCAACAAGCTGTTCGGCTACACAGCTGCCAACAGCTGGGGCAATGTGCTGGATAACATCATCTGCATCCTGTTTGCCTACTGCACCAACCGCGCCTTTGTGTTCCGCAGCAAAACGCAGGGCAAGGCCATGGCGAGGGAATTTGGTGCATTCGTCACCTGTCGTCTGGGTACAATGTTGCTGGACACTGCAATTATGCTGGTGCTGGGCAATCTGCTGGCTGCGCAGGGTGCAGCGCTGATGGACGAGCTGATGCAGGGGGTGCTGAGCGTGGTGGCCCACTGGCTTGGCCCGGATACGGCCATCCAGATGGCAGCCTCCTATGCAGGCACACCGGCGGGGGTCACGGATGGCTCTGCCGCGATTGCCGTCATCGGCGGTGCAGACGGCCCCACGGCGATCTTCGTCACGGGCCTCTACGACGCGCAGGCGCTTTGGGGCCTTGCCGTGAAGATCTTTTCCAATGTACTGGTGATCGTGCTGAACTATGTGTTCAGCAAGTTGATCATTTTTAAGAAGAAATAACTCCCTCAGTCACCTTCGGTGCCAGCTCCCTCGGAGAGGGAGCCTTGGCGTAACAGAACGCTGAGAAGCCTCCCTCCTTGAGGGAGGTGGCTGCGTCGCAGACGCAGACGAAGGGAGTTTGAAAAATATCAACATTTTAGGAGGTACGGTTTTATGAAGCGTGGTCTGAAAGGTTTTGCATTTCTGGTCTCCGGTCTGGTGCTGGGCATCATTGGTGCAACGGTCTCTGCAACTGCAATTGCCCTGAGTGCTGTCGGCATGGCAAAGGTGCGCCGTGCCAGCAAGTAAAAAGGAGAAACAAACATGACTCGTGAAGAAATTCTCTCCCATGTGGATCACACTCTGCTCAAGCCGGAGGCCACTTGGCCGCAGATCAAGGTTATCTGCGACGAGGCCGTGGAAAATCACACGGCTTCCATCTGCATCAACACCTGCTATGTGAAACAGGCCGTGGAGTATCTGGCCGGCCGCATCCCGGTGTGCTGCGTCGTTGGCTTCCCTCTGGGCGCCATGGACACCGAGTCCAAGGCGTTCGAGGCCAAGAAGGCCATTGAGAACGGCGCTTCCGAAGTGGACATGGTCATCAACATCGGCCGCCTGAAGAACAAGGAGTACGACGCCGTCCGCGAGGACATCCGCGCCGTGAAACAGGCGGTGGGCGACAAGGTGCTCAAGGTCATCATCGAGACCTGCCTGCTGACCGACGAGGAGAAGGAAAAGATGTGCGACATCGTCTGCGAGGCGGGCGCTGACTACATCAAGACCAGCACCGGCTTCTCTACCGCCGGTGCCACCTTCCACGACGTCGAGCTGATGGTCAAGGGCGTGCATGGCCGCTGCAAGGTCAAGGCAGCCGGCGGCATCTCCACCGTCGAGGACATGGAAAAGTTCCTCGCGCTGGGTGCAGACCGTCTGGGTACTTCCCGCGCAGTCAAGCTGCTGAACGGCGAACAGGCGAAGGGGTACTGAGAACTCCCTCAGTCACGGCTTCGCCGTGCCAGCTCCCTCTGGGAGGGAGCCTTAGCGTGACGGCCCACTGCGATAGCCTCCCTCATTGAGGGAGGTGGCATCGCGTGAGCGATGACGGAGGGAGTGCTCCCTTATCAATTTCAGAAAGTTGTCTAAAAATAGTCGGACTGTTCTTGACATTTCGACGAAGGAATGCTAAGATAGCATTCGGAAAACAACTGAATACCGACTTATCAAGAGTGGCTGAGGGGACAGGCCCTGCGAAGCCCGACAACCTGTGCGGAAGCATAAGGTGCCAAATCCTGCGGGAAACCGAAAGATAAGAGTGCAACGCTCAGAACTTCGGTTCTGGGCGTTTTTGTTTGCGCAAAATCTTGATGCCGCGTATGAAGCTGTGAAAGAATCACCACACATTTCTGGAGGACAATTTTATGGCAAGACATCTGTTTACTTCTGAGTCCGTCACCGAAGGACATCCCGACAAGATCTGCGACCAGATCTCCGATGCCATTCTGGACGAGATCCTGACCCACGACCCCGACGCCCGCGTGGCTTGCGAGACCTGTGCTTCCACGGGTCTGGTGCACATCATGGGCGAGATCACCACCAGCTGCTACGTCGATTTCCAGAAGATCGTCCGCGAGGTCATCTCCGATATCGGCTACACCCGCGCAAAGTACGGCTTTGACGCTGACACCTGCGCCGTCATCTCCAACATCGACGGCCAGAGCCCCGATATCGCCCTCGGCACCAACGACGAGGTCGGCGGTGCGGGCGATCAGGGCATGATGTTCGGTTATGCCTGTGACGAGACCCCGGAGCTGATGCCCATGCCCATTTCGCTGGCACACAAGCTGGCCAAGCGCCTGACCGCCGTGCGCAAGAGCGGCGAGATAGACTATCTGCGCCCGGATGGCAAGAGTCAGGTCACCGTGGAGTACGACGAAAACGGCAAGCCCGTCCGCGTGGATACCGTCGTCATCTCCAGCCAGCACAGCGAGAAGGTGAGCATGGAAAAGCTCCGCGCCGACGTGATGGAAAAGGTCATCAAGGCCACCATCCCCGCCGAGCTGCTGGACGAGAACACCAAGTATTATATCAACCCCACCGGCCGCTTCGTCGTGGGTGGGCCGCAGGGTGACTCCGGCCTGACCGGACGCAAGATCATCGTCGATACCTACGGCGGCTATGCCCGCCACGGCGGCGGTGCGTTCTCCGGCAAGGACCCCAGCAAGGTGGACCGCAGCGCCGCTTACGCGACCCGCTGGGTGGCCAAGAACATCGTGGCTGCCGGTCTGGCCAGCAAGTGCGAGGTGCAGGTGGCTTATGCCATCGGCGTGGCAAAGCCCGTTTCCATCATGGTGGACACCTTCGGCACCGGCAAGGTGGCAGACGACAAGATCGAGCAGGCTGTGGAGAAGGTCTTTGACCTGACCCCCGCCGCCATCATCCGCGATCTCGGTCTGCGCAAGCCCATCTACCGCAAGCTGGCTGCTTACGGCCACATGGGCCGCGAGGATCTGGGTGTGAAGTGGGAGAACACCGACCGCGTAGAGGAGCTGAAGGCTGCCGTCGCGGCACTGTAAGACCGAAGATTCGCACAAAAAGGGGCTGTGCATAACTCCTTCCGTCATCGCTGACGCGATGCCACCTCCCTCTGAGAGGGAGGCTTTCACCGCTTACCGTTACGCCAAGGCTCCCTCCGAGAGGGAGCTGGCACGGCGAAGCCGTGACTGAGGGAGTTCGTTGCAACAGCCCCTTTTTGCTGCGCCGGGAGGTCGGTTTGTCAGAAAAAATCGTACTTTTTGTAAAAAACTCACAGAGTCCCACGGATTTTGGAAGAACAGATGTGCAAGGCGCAGAAAATCCGCTGACGGGCGAAGTTTTGGGTGTCGAAACGGGAATTTTGTGATAAAATAAAGACGATATGGACTTCAAGTGGTCTGATCGTTCGGTTTGGTACAGGAACATGAAGGAGTATAAATATGTCCAACGAAATTAATCCGATGGCATTTTTTCAGGAGCCCAGTGTTGCAGATCTGCGTCTGCTGGCCTGCCCCGGTGCGGAAGAGCTGACCGCCCTCATCGACAAGCATCTTGTCGAGTGGGCCAAGTCTGCCGGTGTGGAAAAAGAGAGCTTCATCATCCCCTGCGAGTGCCCCCGCTTCCAGAGCGGTGACGCCAAGGGTCTGGTCAAGGAATCCGTCCGCGGCGACGATATCTTCATCGTGGTCGATCCGGGAAACTACAGTGTGACCTACAACCTGTTCGGCTATGAGAATCACCTCTCTCCCGATGACCACTTCGCCAACCTCAAGCGCCTGATCCAAGCGGTCGCCGGTAAGGCACACCGCGTGTCGGTCATCATGCCCAGCCTGTACGGCGGCCGTCAGCACCGCCGCGTCGTCCGCGAGAGTCTGGACTGCGCTGTGGCTCTGCAGGAGCTGCAGACCATGGGCGTCAGGAACATCATCACCTTCGACGCTCACGATCCCCGCGTCCAGAACGCTGTGCCGCTGCTCAGCTTTGACAACGCCATGCCGACCTATCAGGTCCTGAAGAGTCTGCTGAAGAAGAACCCGGAGATCAGCTTCGACAAGGAAAAGTTCATCGTGGTCAGCCCCGACGAGGGCGCTATGAGCCGCAACATGTACTTCTCCAGCGTGCTGGGCTGCAATCTGGGCATGTTCTACAAGCGCCGCGATTACACCCGCGTCGTCAACGGCCGCAACCCCATCGTTGCCCATGAGTATCTGGGCGAATCCGTGGAGGACAAGACTGTCTTCATCGCTGACGACATCATCGCTTCCGGCGAGAGTATGCTGGAGGTTGCCGGCAACCTGAAGAAGCGCGGCGCCAAGCGCATCATCGCCAACGCCACCTTCCCGCTGTTCACCAGCGGCCTCGCAAAGTTCGATCAGGCCGTTGCCGACGGGATGCTGGACTACGTGGTGGGCACCAACCTGACCTACCGTATGCCCGACCTGCTGACCCGCGACTGGTACGTGGACGTCGATGTCTCCAAGTATGCGGCGTACTTCGTCGTTGCTCTGAACCACGATATGTCCGTTTCCAGCATCATCGACCCCATCCAGAAGATCGAGGCTCTGCTGGCAAAGCGCAGCTAAAAGAGAGCTTATAACAAAAAATGCCTGTTGCATTGCAACAGGCATTTTTTTGCTGTATCAACGATAAAAATTACAGCGTCCCATCCTTCAGGCAGCGGACGAGGGCGGGGACTTCATAGACGAGCATGAGGACCCAGCCGACGGCGTAGCTGTAGGGGAGGGCCTCAATGTCCATCTTCAGCACCAGCACGAAGACGGCGGCAGCGGCGACGCGGCCCGCCATGTTGAGCATGCTGCTGTTGAGGGTGATCTTCAGATCGCCCAGACCCCGGAAGCCGCCCTGAATGCCGTTGGTGAGGGCGGGCATCAGGTAGAACAGGGAAACGAGCCTCAGGAAGCGGACGCCCAGCTCCACGACGCCGGGGTCATCCACGAAGAGGCGGATGATGGGCTCAGCGCCGAAGAAGCAGAGGACCGCGATGCAGACGGCGTAAATGGCTTCGATCTTCAGACCACAGAAAAAGCCCGCCCGCACCCGATCCTTTTTGCCCGCGCCGCGGTTCTGGGCCATCAGGGTGGTGGTGGCGTGGCCGATGTTCTGCTGGGGGGTGTAGGCAAAGTCGTCGATGCGGCTGGACGCGGCAAAGGCGGCCATGGCGTTGACGCCCATGGTGTTGACGATGGCTTGGACGGCGATCTTGCCCAGTTGGACGGTGGCTTGCTGCATGGCGCTGGTCCAGCCGTAGCTGACGGTCTTTTTCAGCAGAGAGCTGTCAAAAATGAGCCAGCGGCGGCCCAATTGCAGCACCGGGATCTTGAACCGGATGTAGATGAGACAGAGCACGCAGCACACGGCCTCGCTGAGGACGGTGGAGAGGGCGCAGCCCTCCGACCCCCAGTTGAGGACTTCCACGAAGAAGAGGTCTCCGCCGATGTTCAGCACCGAACTGACCATCAGGAAGTAGAGGGCGCTCTTGCTGTCGCCCAGCGCCCGCATGGTGGCGGCGAGGAAATTATAGAAAAAGGTGAAGATGAGCCCGGCGAAGACGATGCGGAGGTAATTGACCGCAATGGGGAGGATCTCTTCCGGGACTTGGAGGAGCCGGAGCAGCGGGTTTGCCAGCAGGATGCACGCCAGCGAGAAGGCCAGCGAGAAGACCGTGCCCGCGATGGCGGTGGTGGAGACTTGGCGCTCCACCAGCTTGTTGTCACCTGCGCCGAAGGCGGTACTGACGAGGATGCCCGCACCGAGGCACATGCCGTTGATGAAGAGGATGGCCAGCGTCATCAGCGGGTTGGAGGTGCCGACGGCGGCAAGGGCATCCTCGCCGACGAATTTGCCCACGATGATGCTGTCTACGGCGTTGTAGGTGAGCTGGAACAGGTTGCCCAGCACGAGGGGAATGGTGAAATTGACCAGCAGCGGGGGAATGGAGCCGGTCGTCATGTCTTTGGTCATAGGGGATTCCTTCTCAAATAATATTTTGTCTGCCGCTGAAAATGGCCAGAGCGGAGCGGCTGGTGCCGTTGGCGATGAGCTGAGCGGCGGCGTGGAGGGCGGCACCGGCGCTGAGGGAGGCGGGGATGGCGTCGGAGGCGAGGACCTTCTGGGCCGCGCGGACAGCGTCGGCGCGGGTGACGGCGGCCACATTGTCCACGACGTAGGCGTTATAGTTTTTTGGGATGAAGCCGAAGCCGATCTCCGGGATGCCGTGGCCGCCGGTGAAGCCGCCGCTCAGGGCCTGACTCTCAAAGGGTTCCACGGCGACCATGCGGACATCGTTGGTCCACGCCTTGAGCGTTTCGCCCACGCCGGTGATGGTTCCCGCACTGCCCACGCCGACCACGACGCTGTCCACAAGGCTGGAACCCTCCCGCGCAATGGCTCTGGCGATGGCGGGGCCGGTGACGCGGCGGTGGTATTCGGGGTTATTGTCGTTGGCCAGCCAGTTCATATAGTACCAGCCGTTTTCGGCGGCCTTGGTCTCAGCCAGCGCCCGCGCTCCGGCCAGCCCGTTCCGGGCCGGTGAGTGGAGGATTTGGGCCCCAAGGCGGAGCAGATACTCCTGCCGCAGGGCGGGGGCGTCCTCCGGCATGGTGAGCACGATGGGATGCCCGGCGGTGCGGCTGGCCAGCGTCAGCGCGACGGCAAAGGCGCCCGATGAGGCTTCAATGATGGGCTGGCCGGGGGCAAGGGCGTGCTGTTCCGCCGCAAGGGCCAGCATCCCTTCGGCCAGCCCATCGCGGGATGTGCCGGTGGGGCCGTTGAAATCCAGATACGCATACAGCCGCCCCTTGAGCCCGCAAGCCGCAAGGTAGCCCCGCAGCTCCACGATGGGGCAGGGCAGGAGCGTTTGATAAAAATTCGGATGGATGGGCACGAAATTCCTCCTTTGGTGGGATACATTATAATAATCGTAACGCAAACGGGCCGGGGCGTCAAGCTGCACTTTGGCAAAAACGGAGAAATTTCGCGAAAAAAATTGGCAGAGTGATGAAGAAAAGCCTTGACAAGGGACGAACAGTCTGTTATACTCCGTATGTAAAGCAAAAAACCTTTACAAACAATGAGAGGTCAGGGCAGAAAAGCACAATGGCAAAAGATTTTGAGATGGGCTATCTGCTCGATTTTTACGGCGAGGTCCTCACGCCCAAGCAGCGCGAGATGCTGAACCAGTATTACAACGATGACCTCTCCCTGAGTGAGATCGGCGAAAACTTCGGCATTACCCGGCAGGGCGCACGGGACGCCATCAAGCATGGTGAGACCGCCCTGAAGGAGTTGGAAGCCAAGGTGGGCTTTGCGGCCCGGTATCGCCGGGTGCAGGAAAAGCTGGAAGAGCTGGAACAGCTCGTCATCGATGCACGATTCGAGTGCACCGGCCCCTACGCCAAGCTCACCACCACCGAGTACGCAGCCACGCTGACCAAGATGCTGGGGATCATCCGGTCCATGGACGAGGTCAACGAGAGCTGAAACCACATTCTTTTGAGAGGAGCACCGCACATGGCTTTTGAATCTTTGACCGACCGCCTTGCCGGTGTGTTCAAGAAACTGCGCGGCCACGGCAAACTGACCGAAGCGGACATCAAGGCCGCCATGCGCGAAGTGCGGATGGCCCTGCTGGAAGCCGACGTCAACTACAAGGTGGCCAAGGACTTCTGCGCCAAGGTCTCCGAACGAGCCATGGGGCAGGAGGTCATGGAAAGCCTGACCCCGGCCCAGCAGGTCGTCAAGATCGTCAACGAAGAGCTCGTTGCGCTGATGGGCGGCGAGGAAGCTGAAAAGCTGATCGTCAAGAACAAGGGCCAGACCATCATCATGCTCTGCGGCTTGCAGGGCAACGGTAAAACCACCCACGCGGCCAAGCTTGCCAAGTATTTCATCAAGCAGGGCCGCCGCCCCATGCTGGTGGCGTGCGATATCTACCGCCCTGCCGCCATTGACCAGTTACAGGTCGTGGGCAAACAGGCGGGGGCACCGGTCTTTACGCTGGACGGCGAAAAGCCGCCGGTCATCGCCAAAAAGGCGTTGGCCCACGCGAAGGACTACGGCAATGACATCATCATCCTTGATACCGCCGGCCGCTTGCAGATCGACGAGGTCCTGATGCAGGAGCTGGTCCAGATCAAGGAAGCCGTCCCTGTGGACGAGACGCTGCTGGTGGTGGATGCCATGGCCGGTCAGGACGCGGTGAATGTCGCCAAGACCTTCAACGAGACCGTCGGCGTGGATGGCATCATCCTGACCAAGACCGACGGCGACACCCGCGGCGGTGCAGCCCTTTCGGTGCTGGCCGTCACCGGCAAACCCATCAAATTCCAAGGCACCGGCGAAAAGCTGGATGACCTCGAAGTGTTCCACCCCTCCCGCATGGCCGGCCGCATCCTCGGCATGGGCGATGTGCTTAGCCTGATCGAGCGCGCGCAGGACGCCGCCGACGAAAAGGCCGCCGAAGAGACCGCCAAGCGGATGATGGAGAACAAGTTCGACATGAACGATATGCTGGCCCAGTTTGCGCAGATCCGCAAGATGGGCGGCGCAGGGGCCATGCTGAGCATGATGCCCGGTATGTCGGGCATCGACGCCAGCCAGATCGACGAGAAGGCCTTCGACCGCATCGAGGCCATGATCTACTCGATGACCAAAGAGGAACGCGAAAAGCCTTCCATCATCAACCCCAAGCGCAAGCGCCGCATCGCCGCCGGCAGCGGCACCCGCGTGGAAGACGTCAACAAGCTGCTCAAGCAGTTTGAGATGATGCAGAAGATGATGAAGCAGTTCAAGAAGAGCCCCAAAGGCTTTGCCCGGCGGCTCGGCGGCATGATGGGCAGCCCGAACGCCTTCCGCGGCCTGAAATGATTTTGGTATACACCCCGCTGGGGTTGTACAGATAGATTTTAAACACCCCGATATCGGGGCACAAAGAATTTTTGGAGGATATTTACCATGGCAGTTAAGATTCGTCTGCGCCGCGTCGGCGCCAAGAAGGCTCCCTTCTATCGTGTGGTTGTTGCTGACAGCCGCTTCCCCCGCGACGGCCGTTTCATCGAGGAGATCGGCACCTACGATCCCAACAAGGAGCCCTCTGAGGTGAAGATCGACGCCGAGAAGGCTAAGCAGTGGATCGCCAACGGCGCACAGCCCACCGATACCGTTCGCGTGCTGCTGAAGAAGTCCAACATTCTGTAAGTAGGAGGGCTGACTCATGCAGGAGCTGTTGCTGGCAGTTGCCCGCGGTCTCGTGGAGGACAAGGACGCCGTCAAGGTTACGGTGGACGAACCCCGCGAGGACGGCACCATCGTCTACCACCTGAGCGTGGCGGAGGGAGATATGGGCCGTGTCATCGGCAAGCAGGGCCGGATCGCAAAAGCCATTCGTGTGGTGATGCGCGCGGCTGCTGTGCGGGTCGATGAAAAGGTCCTTGTTGAGATCGACTGAGCACCCTACGAGCCCTCTGCCGCTTGGCAGAGGGCTTTTCTTATAAAAGAACGAGAACCTCTCCGTCATTGCTTCCCAATGCCACCTCCCCTACGAGGGGGGCGCAAGGGAGACGGAGAGGTTGAATAGGAGAAAAAAATGCAGCAATACCTTGAAGCGGGCAAAGTGGTTACGACCCATGGTGTGCGCGGTGAAATGAAGCTGGAGCTGTGGTGCGACGGCGTGGCGTTCCTGAAGAAAGTGGGCCGCCTGTACGCTTCGGCCAAGGGCGGCAAATGCTACAAGATCGTCTCCATCCGCCCGCAGGGGCAGATGGCGCTGCTCCAGCTGGAGGGCGTGGAGGACATGGACGCCGCCCGCGCACTGCGGGGGCAGGTGTTCTACTTTGACCGCAGCGACGCCACCCTGCCCGCCGGGCGGTGGTATGTGGCCGACCTCATCGGGTGCGAGGTGCGGGATGCGGACACCGGCAAGGTGTACGGCGTCGTGACCAGTGTGGACCATCCCGGCGCACAGGATATCTACACCGTCAAGGCCCCGAACGGCAAGGAATATATGTTCCCCGGCGTGGACGCCTTCCTGAAAGAGCGCAACCCGCCGGAGGGGTATCTCCTTGTGACCCCCATCCCCGGTTTGCTGGATGACGATTGCGACAGCGAGCGGGAGGAGGAGTGAGCCATGGGAATGCGTGTGGACATCGTGACCCTCTTCCCGGAGATGTGCCAGCAGGTACTGGATGCCAGCATCATCGGCCGCGCCGCCAAGCGGGGCTATATTGAGACCCACTGCCACCAGATCCGCGATTACACGACCAATAAGCAGAAGCAGACCGACGACTATCCCTACGGCGGCGGCTGCGGCATGGTGCTGTATGCCCAGCCCATCGCGGACTGCCTCCGCGCCGTGCAGAAGGAAGTGGAGGAACAGGGGCGCCCCAAGCCGCATATTGTATTCTTGACGGCGGGCGGCCAGCGCTACACCGAAGAGCACGCCCGGAGGCTGGCGGAGTACGACAACCTGACGCTGGTCTGCGGCCACTATGAGGGCATCGATGAGCGGGTGATCGACGCCTTTGCGGACGAAGAGATCTCCATCGGCGACTATATCCTGACCGGCGGCGAGCTGGCCAGTCTGGTCGTGGCGGACAGCGTGCTGCGGCTCAAGCCCGGTGTGCTGGCGGAGCAGAAAGGATACGAAGAGGAAAGCTACTGGGATGGGCTGCTGGAGTATCCGCAGTACACCCGGCCGGAAGTCTGGGAGGGCCGCGCGGTGCCGCAGGTGCTGCTGGGCGGCGACCACCAGAAAATCGACGCTTGGCGGGGCGAGCAGAGCCGCACCCGCACCCGGCTGCGCCGCCCGGAGCTGTATGAGCAGTGGTGCGAGACCCACCCCATCACCGAGCTGCCCAAGTGGAAGCGGGGCGAGAACGTCCGGCTCGTGAAAACGGAGGAGCAGTTCCGCGCGGCAGCGCAGCTGTTCTCGGAGGGCCGGCGCGATCTGGGCCGCGGCTGCTGGACCGAGGAGGGGCTGGCCGAGTGGACGCCGGAGTGTTTCTACGATCAGCTCAAGGAAGAAAAGGCGCAGGGCTGGGCGTGCTACCTGCACTACACGAAAAATGAGCCGGACGGCATGATCAGCGTGGACCATAAGGGCGGACGGATCGAGCATCTGTTCATTGCAGCCAGCGCGCGGGGCAAGGGCATCGGCCAGAAGATGCTGGATTTTGCCCGCAAAAAGCTGCCGGAACACCCCCACCCCACCCTGACCGTGCTGGACAAAAATACCCGTGCGTTGGCTCTTTACCGCCGGATGGGCTGGAAGGTGTGCGGCGTGGAGCTGGTGTTCGACCCTGCGAAAGATCGCTTCGCCGCCGTGCACAGCGAGCTTCTCGTGATGCGGTACGAGGGCTGAAAAATGCTGCCGAAGGGACGCAAAGGCGGTCGACAGTCGAAAAAATGTTGAAAACTTTTGTATTACCCAGCCAATGCCGGGGGAATAATTTTGTTATCTTTGTATAAATGGCGAAAAAAGCCCCGGATATCATTGGGAAAACCGCCAAAAATGCGTCGAGGGGCTGTACAACGGTTTCGGCTTGCGCTAAAATAGGTACAACGCAACAGGCACGAAACAATATTGCATTCCCGAAAACGATAATAGATAGGAGCGTTTTACTATGTACGTCAAAGAAGTTACCGTTGAAAATCAGGTTGGTCTGCATGCTCGTCCGGCTACCTTCTTTATCCAGAAGGCAAACGAGTTCAAGTCTTCCATTTGGGTCGAGAAGGAAGAGCGCCGCGTGAACGCAAAGAGCCTGCTGGGCGTTCTGTCTCTGGGCATCGTGGGTGGTACTACCATCCGCATTATTGCGGACGGTGCTGATGAGCAGGCTGCGGTCGATGGCCTGATCAAGCTGGTCGAGTCCGGCTTTGCAGAGTAATTCGAGCCTTTGATTTTTGAAGCGGCGGGAGATTATCCTGCCGCTTTTTTGGTATGATACACAACAAGGAGGTTTTGGCCATGAAGGAATCCACTGAGAAGTTCCTGCGCAGGGTGAGCGATGTCTGCGAAGAGGGCACCATCTCGAAGGTGCTCTTCGGCATCTACTGCGTGCTGTTCGTCATCAATATGCTGCTGTGTATTTTTTCCGAAAAGAAGCCGAGTTGGCTGAACTCGGCGCTGATCGGTGCCGGGATAGGCAGCACCCACTACTATATGGATAAGTATGCCCGCAAGAAGGCTGAAAAGGCTGAAGCATGACCAAAGCGGAACTCTACAAAAAAGCCTGTATGCTGCCGCTTCTGCCGGGGGTGTATATCATCCGGGATAAAAGCGACACCATCATCTATATCGGCAAGGCCAAGCGGCTGCGCATCCGGGTGAGCCAGTATTTCCGGGAGGGTGTGCCCCACGATAACAAGGTCAGCCAGATGATCGCCCACGCCTATGCGTTCGATGTCATCGTCTGCCAGAGCGAGTTCGAGGCGCTGGTGCTGGAAGCCAGCCAGATCAAGGCCCACACCCCGAAGTACAACATCCTGCTGAAGGACGACAAGGGCTACAGCTATATCAAAGTGACCAAGGAGGCGTGGCCGCGGCTCTCCTTCACGCTGCAAAAAGAGGAGGACGGAGCGGAGTATATCGGCCCCTATACCTCCAGCTTTGCGGCGCGGCAGATGGCCGAAACGGCCATGGATGCCTTTCTGCTGCCCCGGTGCAATAAGCGGTTCCCGCAGGACTGCGGCAAGGGCCGCCCCTGCCTGAACGCCCACATCGGCAAGTGCATGGCCGTGTGCAGCGGGAAGATCAGCTGCGAAAACTACAATCAGGCCGTCAAGAGCGCGGTCCACCTGATCCGCTACGGCAAAAAGGATATCCTCAAGACCCTGCACGAGCGGATGATGGAAGCGTCCGACCGGCTGGAATTTGAGACGGCGGCCCTGCTCCGCGACCAGATCAACGCCATCACCAAGGTGACGGCGGGGCAGAAGGTGGTGGTGGACCCGGACGTGGAGATGGACGTGGTGGCGCTGGCAGGCACGCCCAACAGCGTCTGCGCGGCGGTGCTCCGCTTCCGGGAAGGGCGGCTGACCGACAAGCGGGAGTTCCTCTTTCACGATACCGCTGACATTGCGGCGGCGCGGGAGGAGTTCCTGCCCCGGTACTATCTGGACGACGAGCAGATCCCCAAGGTCATCGCTGTGGACGAGCTGCCGCCGGACAGCGACGCGCTCCAACAGGCGCTGACCGACAAGCGGGGGAGCGAGGTGCAGCTCTATGTCCCTCAGCGGGGCGACAAGGCCCACCTCATTGAGATGGCCCACACCAACGCCGTGGAGCGCTTGGCGCGGGAGAGCGGCCGCTACGCCCGCGAGGAAAAACTGCTGGACGAGCTGGCGCAGGTACTGGGGCTTTCAAAGCCCCCCCGCACCATCGAAAGCTACGATATCTCCAACTGGGGCGACGGTTCCAGCGTCTGCGGCATGGTGGTCTTCCGGGACGGCAAGCCCTACAAGACGGGCTACCGGAAGTTCAAGATGCAGACGGTGCCGGGCACCGACGACTACGCTTCGCTGGCCGAGACGGTCTCGCGCCGGGCGGCGGCCTACGAACGGGTTCATGAGCTGGCCGCCCATGGGCAGGCCAGCGAGGATTACTTCGGCGAGAAGCCGGACCTGCTGCTGATGGACGGCGGCAAGGGCCAAGTCAGCGCGGCTAAGGCGGCGCTGGCGGGCACCAAGCTGGCGGATGTGCCGTTGTTCGGCATGGTCAAGGACGACCACCACCGCACCCGCGCCATCGTGGACAGCGACGGGCGGGAAATCGCCATCAACATGAACCGGGGGACATTCACCTTCATCACGGCCATTCAGGACGAGACCCACCGGTTTGCCAACGCCTACCGCAAGCAGCAGATGAAGAAAAAGAGCTACGCCTCCGCCCTGACCGAGGTGCCCGGCGTGGGGCCGAAAACAGCCAAGGCGCTGATGAACCAGTTCAAGAGCGTGGCTGCGGTGCGGGAAGCCAGCACCGCAGCGCTGGAGAATACGCCCGGTGTGGGGCCGCTGTTGGCGCAGACCATTTACGAGTATTTTCACACCTGAAGGAATGTACTCTTTTGCGCGCCAAAAGAGTACCAGAAAAGCGCCGCTTTTTCGAGGCGCGGGCACGAATCAAGGGCTGCTCGCCCCTGATAACCCCAAATAAGAAGGCCCTGTCAAAAAAATCGGGCGGTGCGCCAGTCGGCGCAAACGCTTTTCCGATTTTTCGACAGGGCCGATTTTAATTTAAGCTCAGTTTTCGGAAGAGATATCTTGACCGAAATACTTTTCGCTCAGCTCTTTGAGGGTGCCGTCGGCGCGCAGCTCGTCGATGGCGTTATTGACGGCCTCCAGCAGGGTGGCGCTGGCGTCGGCCTTGCGCAGGGGGATGGCGACGTGGGAAGCTTCCTCGGTCTGGGCGACGATCTTGAAGTCGGCGTCCGGATGGACGTTCAGGTAGTCATAGAAGGAGACATCGGCGTTCAGGGTGGCGTCGATGCGGCCCGCGGTCAGGAGCTGGATGGTCTCCTCCAGCGTGTCGATGCCCTGCACAGTGGCGCCGTAGCTTTCGGCCAGTTCCATATAGGTGGAGGCGAGGCTGTTGGCGGTGGTCTTGCCCTTCAGGTCCTCGAAGGTCTTGATGTCGTCGTTGTCCTTCTTGACGGCGAGGGCGGTGTGGATGTAGCCGTAGGGGGTGGTGAAGTCGTAGGTCAGGGCGCGCTCATCGGTGACCTCGACGCCGTTGCAGACCATATCATAGCGGCCCGCATCCAGACCGGCGAACAGGCTGTCCCAGTCGCTCTCCACATACTCCGGCTCCACGCCCAGCTTCTCGGCGATGGCGCGGGAGACCTCGACGTCATAGCCGACGAGGGTGTCGCTCTCATCGTGATAGCTCCACGGCTGCCATGCACCTTCCAGCGCAACGATCAGCTTGCCGTTGGCCTGAATGGCGGCGAGCTGGTCTGCCGCAGCGGAGTCGGCGGAAGCAGCGCCGGAAGCGGTGGTGCTGGCGGAACTGCTGTTGGAGGAGCAGCCGGAGAGCGTGAGCACACCGGCGGCTGCCATGACGCTCATCAGGGAAATAAAGGTTCTTCTTTTCATACTATACCTCTTAATTTGTATGTTCAATTTTACGTAAAAACTCTCTTGTACGTTCTTCCTTCGGATTCTCAAAGAATTCGCGGGAGGGAGCCTGTTCGACCACTACGCCGTTTTCCATGAAAACGGTCTTGGAAGAGACGTTGCGGGCAAAGCCCATCTCGTGTGTGACCACGAGCATGGTCATGCCCTCCTCGGCCAGCTGCCGCATGACGGCGAGGACTTCGCCGGTCAGCTCCGGGTCCAGCGCCGAGGTCGGCTCGTCGAAGTAGATGATCTCCGGGTCGGTGGCAAGGGCGCGGGCGATGGCGACGCGCTGCTGCTGGCCGCCCGAAAGCTGGCGGGGGTAGTAGTCCGCCCGGTCGGCCAGACCGACCTTTTCCAGCATCTTCCGGCCGATGGCGTCGGCCTCCTCCTTGGGCGTTTTGCGGGCAACGATGAGGCCCTCGGTGACGTTCTGGAGGGCGGTCTTGTTCCGGAACAGGTTGTAGTTCTGGAAGACGAAGGCCGTCTTTTTGCGCAGACGGGCGATGTCGGCTTTGGTGATCTTGCCGAGGTCGAAGGTCTCGCCGTCAAAGACGAGGCGGCCGCTGTCGGCGGGCTCCAAGAAGTTCAGGCAGCGCAGAAGGGTGGTCTTGCCGGAACCGCTGGGGCCGAGGATGGCCACGACGTCGCCTTTTTCCACGGTCAGGTCCACGCCGCGCAGCACATTCAGGGTGCTGGCCACCCGGCGGGCGCTGCCGCGGGGGAAGGGGCCGAGGTGGAAACGGGGCTTATCGTCGTAGGTATAGAACGATTTGTGGATGTCTTGAATTTCTAACATAGCCATGCTGCTTCCTCCTTTCTCACTGGAAGCCGTGGGCGTTCAGATGGCGCTCCAACAGGCTTTGCAGCTTGGTGACCACCGTGCAGAACAGCAGGTAGACCACGGCGACTTCACAGTAGATGGGCAGGAAAATGTAGGTGCGGGCCGCGACGCGCTGGCCGGCCATGAACAGCTCCGCCACCGTGATGTTGGACGCCAGCGAGGTATCCTTGATCATGCCGATGAGGGAGTTGGAGAGGGCGGGCACGGCGGTGCGCAGCGCCTGCGGCAGCACGATGCGGCGCATGATCTGCCACCACGTCATGCCGACGCAGTAACCGGCTTCGAGCTGGCCCTGCGGCACGCTTTCCAGCGCGCCGCGCATGGTCTCGGCACAGTAAGCCCCCTCGTTGATGGCGAAGGCGATGACCGCCGCCGGGAAGGCGTCCAGCATGATGCCCACACTGGGCAGACCATAGAAGATGATGAACAGTTGGACCAGAAGCGGGGTGCCGCGGATGACCCAGATGTAGAACCGGGCCACCTGCCGCAGCACCGGAACATTGGCGTACTGCACCAGCGCCACCACCACGGCCAGCACCATGGCGAGGGAGAAGGAGATGAGGGTCAGCGGGATGGTCATGGTGAGACCCGCCGACAGGATACGGGGCAGCGCTTCCCACAAAACGCTGGCCGTGCGGTTGGAAAGAATCGTTTCGAGCATTGAAAATCTTCCTTCTTTTGACAAAAAGAAACTGCGGAGTGTCTATTATATACCTTAAAGGCCACTTGAAGTCAAGTGAAATCCTATAATTCCTACCAGAAAACTATAACATGAATTTCCAGCGGACGCAATTTGTTTGGGCAATTCCCCTGTTATTACCAAAAGCGCGGGGAAACATGCGCTAACTTTGTGCAGTCTGGCAAGGAGTTGACGTTGACGGGAGTTTCGTGTACAATAGAAACTGACAAGCCCCCGCCAAATTTGCGGGGAATATGCCAGCGGCGCGAAAGCCGCGCGGCGGATTCGGAGGATATGAACGTGACGAAACGGAATATCGGGGTTCTGGGTGCAGGTACTTGGGGCATGGCACTGGCACGGATGCTCTGCGTGAGCGGGAACGATGTGCAGGTCTGGTCGGCCATCGAAAAGGAGATCGACAGCCTGTCGAGCACCCGCGTGCACCCCAATCTGCCCGGAATGAAGGTCCCGGACGAGCTGCGCTTTACCAAGAGCATCGAGGAAGTGTGCAAGGACAAGGACGTGCTGCTGTTTGCAGTGCCGTCGGTGTTCGTGCGTTCCACGGCAGCCAAGGCGCGGCCCTATGTGGCGGATGACCAGATCATCGTGGACGTGGCAAAGGGCATCGAGCCCGATACCCTGTACACCATGACCGAGATCTTGGCCGACGAGCTGGGCAAGGAGGGCGGCCCGAAGGGCATCCGTCTGGTGGCGCTGTCCGGCCCCACCCACGCCGAGGAGGTGGCGGTGGACCTGCCCACGACCATCGTATCGGCCAGCCCGGACATGGAGGCGGCCAAGTTCGTGCAGGAGGTCTTCTCCAACAGCGTCATGCGCGTGTACACGAATGAGGACATCAAGGGCGTGGAGCTGAGCGGCGCTATGAAGAACGTCATCGCGCTGGGCGTCGGCATCTCCACCGGCCTTGGCTACGGCGACAACGCCCGCGCTGCCCTCATCACCCGCGGCATCGCCGAGATCGCCCGGCTGGGCGTGGCGATGGGCTGCAATGTCCACACCTTTGCGGGTCTGGCGGGCATCGGCGACCTGATCGTGACGGCTACCAGTATGCACAGCCGCAACAACCGCGCCGGTATCCTCATCGGCAAGGGCGAGACGCCGGAGAACGCGGTCAAGGAAGTCGGCATGGTGGTGGAGGGCATGAACGCCCTGCCCGCCGCACTGGAACTGGCCGAGCAGTATCAGGTGGACATGCCCATCGTCCAGACCGTGAATGCCATCGTCAACAAGGGCATGGGCGCGGCGGAGGCCGTGCGCACCCTGATGGACCGCGACCCGAAGAATGAATTGAAGTGAGGCAATGGCTGTTCGGAAGCTGCTTTGCGGCAACCGAACAGCTTTTTTTACAAAAGATATCTCAAATATTTTACCAAAATAATGCCCGAAAGGGTAGCAGAGGGAAAATGTTTCTGGTATACTAGCTTCGTATGAAAATCGTAAGGGGGAGTAAATATGCCTTCTACTTATGCACACCGCCGGTTCGGGGCGGATGTTCTGGCTCGGCTGCCGGAAGAGCTGCGGGACAAGATCGAGCCTTACCGTGCGCTGTATGATCTGGGTCTCCACGGGCCGGACCTGCTGTTTTACTACAAGGCATTGCAGTCGAACCATGTGAGCCGGCTGGGCGGCGCCATGCACGAGCAGCCGGGTGCGGTGTTCTTCGAGCGGGCGCGGGGCGTCATCCGCAAGTCCAAGAATAAGGATGCCGCGCTGGTGTACGCGCTGGGGTTCATCTGCCACTTTGCGCTGGACAGCACCTGCCACCCGTACGTGGAGCAGTATGTCCGCTCCAGCGGGGTGAGCCACTGCGAGATCGAGACGGAGTTCGATAACATGCTGCTCCGCCGGGACGGCCACGACCCGATGCACTACCTGACGGCCAGCCACATCCAGCCCAGCCGCATCTGGGCGAATGTTGTGGCTCCGTTCTACGAGGGCATCAGCGTGGACGAAGCCTATCAGGCCATGACCGGCATGGTCTTCGTCCACAAGATGCTGCTGGCCTCCAACCCGGCAAAGCGCTGGGTGGTGCTGAGCGCCATGCGGCTGGCGGGCAAGTGGGAGTTCATGCACGGACTGGTGGCGAACCCCAAGCCGAACCCGGACTGCGCCGAGAGCGGCTGCGGGCTGGATGCCTTGTACCAGAAGGCCATCCCGCTGGCGGTCCGGCTCATCACGGAGTATGTGGACGGGCTGAGCACGGATGCACCGTTGGATGCGGCGTATCAGCACACCTTTGGAGAGAATTGAGAGGAATCAATGGAACAGAAGGAAAAATTCCGCCTGACCGGGCTGGAACGCGCGTGGATCTTATACGATGTCGGCAATTCGGCCTTTGTGCTGCTGGTGGCGACCCTCATCCCCATCTTTTTCAATGCACTGGCGGAGGAAGGCGGCCTGAGTTCGGTGGAGTATCTGGCCTACTGGGGCTATGCGGCCTCGGCGGTGACCGTCATCACGGCCATCCTGAGCCCCATCCTCGGCACGCTGGCCGACACCAAGGGCTTCAAGAAGCCCATCTTCATCCTCTGCCTCGTGGTGGGCGTGGCCGGCTGCTGCGCCATGGGGCTGGCGAAAACGTGGCTGCCCTTTTTGCTGATCTTCATCTTCGCGAAGGTGGGCTTCTCCGGCAGTCTGGTGTTCTATGATGCGATGCTGAGCGACGTGACCGAACCGGAGCGGATGGACGTAGTGTCCTCTCGCGGGTATGCGTGGGGCTACATCGGCAGCTGCGTGCCCTTCCTAGTCTGCCTTGCACTGGTGCTGGGGGCCGGGGCCATCGGCCTGAGCCAGATGACGGCACTGAACATTTCGCTGTTCATCACCGCTGTGTGGTGGCTGGTGACGACTCTGCCGCTGCTGAAAAATTATAAGCAGGTACACTATGTGGAGGTGAAGGAGCACGCCATCCGGCAGAGCTTCGCCCGCATCGGCCACACCATCCGGCATCTGCACGAGGACAAACAGGTGTTCTGGTTCCTGCTGGCCTTTTTCTGCTACATCGACGGCGTGTATACCATCATCGACATGGCGACGGCTTACGGCACCGCGCTGGGGCTGGACACCACCGGCTTGCTGCTGGCGCTGTTGGTGACCCAGATCGTCGCCTTCCCCTCGGCGCTGATCTTCGGGCGGCTGTCCTCCAAATACCCGTCCACGACGCTGATCCCGGTCTGCATCGCGGCCTATGCGGGCATCGCGGCCTTCGCCTTCTTCCTGACCCAGCAGTGGCAGTTCTGGGTGCTGGCCGTCATCGTGGGTATGTTCCAAGGCGGCGTACAGGCGCTGAGCCGCTCCCACTTCGCCAAGATCACCCCGCCGGAAAAGTCGGGCGAATACTTCGGCCTGTTCGATATCTGCGGCAAGGGGGCCTCCTTCCTCGGCACCATGATCGTCAGCGTGGGCAGCCAGCTGACCGGCAGCGCCAATGTGGGCGTCGGCTCGCTGATCGTGCTGTTCATCATCGGCTTTGTGCTGTTCAAGATGTCTTGTAAAGAGTAAAACAGAAGGGGATCGTCGGCAACGCCGACGATCCCCTTCTGTTTTTGTTTGTTGCGTCTTACAAGAGAGCGTGATACAATAAAACAAAACCCAATTCAGAAAAAAGGAGAATCCCAATGAAGCAATATCCCGGTTATACGGTCGTGCGGAGCGAAGACTGCCCCGAACAGCACGGCACCCTGACCGTGCTGACCCACGATGTCAGCGGGGCGACCGTCCTGCTGGTGGAGAACGAGGACGTGAACAAGGCCTTCGGCATCGGCTTCGGCACCTTTCCCTCCGACGATACGGGCGTGTTCCACATCCTCGAACACTCGGTGCTGGCGGGCAGCGAGAAGTACCCCGTGACCTCGCCGTTCTTGCAACTGCTCAAGAGCAGCATGGCGTCCTTCCTCAACGCCATGACCTTCCCGGACAAGACGGTGTACCCTTTTGCGACCCCGAATGAGACGGACTTCAAGAACCTGATGGACGTCTACCTGAACGCGGTATTCTGCCCGCTGGCCATGGTGGACAAGGCCGTGTTCGAGCAGGAGGGCTGGCACCGCGACGCCGACGGCACCGTGAGCGGCGTGGTGTACAACGAGATGCAGGGCGCGCTGGCAGCCCCGGACGCTCAGCTCGAAGATGCGCTGGAGCGGGCCATGTTCCCCGACACGGCCTATGGCTTCGTCTCCGGCGGCGACCCGGCGTCCATCCCGGCGCTGACCTATGAGAAGTATCAGCGGGTGTACCGCCGCCACTACAGCGCCGACAACTGCTGCGTGACCCTGTACGGCAAGATGGATATGGCCGAGAAGCTGGACTTTCTCGACAGAGAATACCTGAGCAAGATGCCCAAGGGCACCAGCCAGCCCAAGCTGACCTTGCAAAGTGAGCAGCCGGGCGTCTGCGTGAAGATCCCCTACTACACCGAAAAGCCGGAGGCCGACGAGGTGCAGTGCGCGCTGGCGTGGTACACCGGCGCCTTCGCTGACCGGGAGCGGCAGCTGGGCGTGGAGATCTTGCTGGACGCGCTGCTGGGCACCAACCAGTCCCCGCTGAAAGCGGCACTGCTGGAAGAAAAGCTGGGCGCGGATATCGATGTGGGCTTCGATGACAGCACACTGCAGCCCGTTCTGGAGCTGGTGCTGCGGGGCGCGACCGAGGAAACGGCGGAACAGTTCGCCGCAGCGGTCCGCCGCGCGGTGGACGGCATCCTTGCCGAGGGCATCCCGGCAGAGCTGCTGCTGGCCAGCCTGAACGCGGCGGAGTTCGCTTCGCTGGAGCGGCCGGGCAGTCTGCCCGACGGCGTGCTGGACGCCATCCACGCCGCGACCGGCTGGCTCCACACCGGAGACCCGGCCCTGCTGCTCCACACGGACAAGCTCTTTGCCGCCCTGCGGGAGAAGCTGGACAGCGGCTGGTTCAACGAGCTGCTGCGGGAGCTGTTTGCCCCCGCGCCGGTGCAGGTCATCCAAGTGCCGACCCTGCCCAAGAAGGACGACGAGAACGCCGCCCCCGCCCGCACCGACGGCAAGCTGGTGCTGGACCACCCGCTGACCGTGACCGACCTCGGCGAGGGCAGCCCCAGCGCCGAAGGCGTGGTGGGCACAGTGGCCGGGGCAGAGCTGCTGCACCACCCCTCCAAGGGCAGCCTGTACCTGAATCTCTACTACGACCTCGGCGGGCTGAGCGAGGAAGAAGTGCAGTATCTGGACATCCTGACCGATATGCTGGACGAGCTGGACACCCCGCGCCACACGGCCCGCGAGCTGAACACCCTGCGCAGCACGTGGCTGGGCGACAGCACGGCGTGCATCGCGTTCTGGACCGGGCGGCAGGAGGGAACCCCCTGCCACGCAAAGCTGGTGCTGAGCATGAGCTTGTTGGAGCGCAGCCTTGAAAAGGCCATCGAGCTGGGCGGGGAATTCCTGTACGAGACCAAGCTGACCGGCGAAAAGGCTGAGGCGGCGTTTGCCCGCGTGCTGAGCCAGCAGAAGCTGAACATGGAACAGCAGTTCATCCAGATGGGCAACCAGTATGCGATGGTCCGCGCCATGAGCCACTATACAGTGGAATATGCGCTGAGCGAGGCTTGCAGCGGCGTGACCGGGTACAAGTTCCTCTGCGGTCTGCTGGAACAGGCCGACTGGGCGGCGCTGGGCAAAAAGCTGGAAGCAGTGCGGGAAAAGGTGCTGCACCACGCGGCCCTGACCATCAGCCTCCACGGCAGCGAAGCGGCAAAACAGAAGCTGGAAGCTCTGCTGCCCGGCAGTGTGTTCGCGGAAGAAGCCCGCGGCACGGCCAAACCCTACACGCAGGAGCTGACCGCCCCGGTGAACGAAGCCTTCCTCATTGACGGCGGCGTGAACTATGACATTCTGGCATGGCCGCAGGAGCGCAAGCCGGAGCGCCGGGTACTGGCCCGCGTGATGAGCTACGAATACCTGTGGCACAACATCCGCGAGGTGGGCGGCGCCTACGGCACCGGGATGCTGACCCGCGCCGGGGCGGAGGCCTATTACACCTACCGCGACCCCCACATGGCCGAAAGCTACGAGACGTTTGCCAAGGGCCCGGCGGAGCTGGCCGCGCGCAGCTACACCGAAAAGGACCTGACCGAGTCCATCGTGGGCACCGTTTCCGAGATGGACAAGCCCATGAAGCCCTGTGCCGAGGCGAAGGAACTCGACCGCCGGTACTTCTGCGGCATCACCGACGAGATGCTGGCGGCGGACCGCAGGGCGCTGTGCGGCGTGGACGAAGCGGCGCTGAAAGCGATGGCGGCAGACCTCGGCAAGGCCGCAGAGCACGGCACCCGCGTTGCTTTTGGCAGCAAGGAAGCTGTGGAAGCGGCAAAGGAACTGTTTGACCGCGTAGAGACGTTATAAATTCGGAAAAAAGAAAAGGCTGACATGGCCGCTCCGGGTGGAGCAGAGGCTGTGTCGGCCTTTTTTGCGCAAAAAATTGGATGCCTTCCATCAAAAAATTGGAGGTTCGATTCCCTGTCTGCGAAAAAAGAACGCGGACAGGGAACTTTTTATGCACTTGGATTATACAAACTGGATAACAAAAAGCGAAAACTACTCTGTGGGCCTACAAAAGGACACACTGCCGGGCAAGACAAAAACGTGGTATTCTTTTGCCAAGCCAAAACGAAAGGATGTGAAACAAACCGAATGGCGCAGAAAAAACGATCCGCAGAGGGCAAATGCCTTGAAAACCTTTACCGCGCCGCCGATACCCTGAGCGCGATGCTGGCGCTGGAGGTCAAGGAGCTGAGCGCCCGCCAGAAAACGGCGCGGCGCGACGGCACCGAGACCAGCGGCATCGTAAAGGCGATGAAGGAGATCACGGCCATCCTGAAGGATGTGGCCGCTGTGACCAAGACCGTGAACGAGCAGGGGGCAGAGGCCGAGGGCGGAGAGTGCGGCGTGGTGCTGCTGCCGAAGGTGGAGGACGTATGAAGACTGGAACGAATGCAGCCGTGGTCTGGCGGCCTCAGCCGCGGCAGATGGAGTTCATGCGCCGGCCGGAGCCGGAGGCCCTGTACGGCGGGGCCGCAGGCGGCGGAAAAAGCGACGCGCTGGTGATCGAGGCGCTGCGGCAGGTGGATATCCCTCACTACCGGGCGCTGATCCTGCGCAAGACCTTCCCCCAGCTGAGCGACCTTGTGGACAAGAGCCAGCTCTACTACCGCAGGGCTTTCCCCGAAGCGCAGTACAACGCCACGAGCCATGTCTGGGTCTTCCCCAGCGGGGCGAAAATTTATTTCGGCTCGATGCAGCACACCAAGGACCGGACGAATTATCAGGGCAAGGCCTTCGATTTCATCGGGTTCGACGAGCTGACCCACTTCGAGTGGGAAGAGTACAGCTACATGATGAGCCGCAACCGCCCCACCGGCCCCGGCACACGGGTGTATCTGCGGGCCACCACCAACCCCGGCGGCGTGGGCCACGGGTGGGTGAAGGCCCGGTTCATCACCCCGGCCCCGCCCGGCACCCCCATCGTGGAGGAATATCCCATCCGAATGCCGGACGGCAGCGAAAAGCGGCTGAAGCGGGCGCGGGTGTTCATCCCGTCCAGCATCTTCGACAACCCCGCTCTGCTGGAAAATGACCCGGACTACCTCGCCAGCCTTGCGTCCCTGCCCGAAGCGGAAAAACAGGCCCTGCTCTACGGCAGCTGGGACAGCTTTTCCGGGCAGGTGTTCACCGAGTGGCGGAACGACCCCAGCCATTACTTCGACCAGCGCTGGACCCATGTTATCGAACCGTTCCCCATCCCGAAGCACTGGAAAATTTACCGGGGCTACGACTTCGGCTTTTCCAAGCCTTTCTCGGTGGGGTGGTACGCGGTGGACGAGGAGGGGCGGCTCTACCGGATCAAGGAGCTGTACGGCTGCACCGGCCGCCCCAACGAGGGGCTTCGGATCGACCCGGTGGAACAGGCCCGGCGGATCCGGGAGGCCGAGCAGAACGACCCGGTGCTGCGGGGGCGGGTCATCCAAGGCATTGCCGACCCTGCTATCTTCGACGAGAGCCGGGGCGAGAGCATCGCGGCCATGATGGAGCGGAGCCCGAACTTCCTGCACTGGATGCCCGGCGACCACACCCGCCTTGCGGGCAAGATGCAGTTCCACTACCGGCTGGCGTTTGACGGGGAGGGCAAGCCGATGTTTCAGGTCTTCAATACCTGCAAACACTTCATCCGGACCATCCCGAATCTGGTCTACGACGAGAGCAATGTGGAGGACATCGACACCCGGCAGGAGGACCACATCTACGACGAATGCCGGTATGTGCTGATGGAAAAGCCCATCTCGCCGCCCCGCCGCACCGTGCGGCCCCCGCAGCCGGATGACCCGCTGGAGCTGCATCAGAGGGCGCGATTTTACCGGATCTAGCCCTCTCAGCGCGCAGTCCGCCTGACGGCGGCGTGTCGCGGAGCTGGCAAAGCTGTTAGGCTTTGACTGAGAGGGCAAGGATGCTGACGGAAAGGAGAACCTATGAAAGATGAGATTTTGAACAATACAGAGCTGCGGGAACTGCCCATCGGCCCGGAGGAGGTCGCGGAGGCGGCGGCCATCTTGCAGAAGTACAAGGCGGGCAAGGCTGCGCTGGACAAGCGGCTGGTGGACAACGAACTGTGGTTCCGGATGGGGCACTGGAAAAACTACCAGAACCCGATGATGGAGGGCAAGCCCCAGACGTCGAGCGGGTGGCTGTTCAACTCCATCGCCAACAAGCACGCCGATGCCATGGACAATTACCCGGCCCCCAACGTGCTGCCCCGCGCGGCGGACGACGAGCAGACGGCGCGGGTGCTGTCCAGCATTCTGCCCGTGGTGCTGGAACAGGCCGACTACGAGCAGGTGTACAGCGACACATGGTGGCGCAAGCTCAAGCAGGGCACCGGCGTCAAGGGCATTTTCTGGGACCCGGAACAGCACGGCGGCGTGGGCGAGATCGCCATCCGCCCCATGAACCTGTTGATGCTCTACTGGGAGCCGGGCGTGGAGGATATTCAGGCATCGCCTCACTTTTTCTCCCTGAACATGGAGAACACAAAGCAGTTGGAAGCCCGCTGGCCCCAGCTCAAGGGTCACAGCGCCAGCGTGCTGGACGTGCCCCGCTTCATCCACGACGGCGGGCTGGACACCAGCGAAAAAAGCGTGGTGGTGGACTGGTACTACAAAAAGCCGGATGAGAATGGCCGGGTGCTGCTCCACTACTGCAAGTTCTGCAACGGCGTGGTCCTCTACGCCAGCGAGAACGATCCGGCGCTGGCCGGGCGGGGCTTCTACGACCACGGCAAGTATCCCTTCGTGTTCGACCCGCTTTTCATGGAGGAGGACAGCCCGGCGGGCTTCGGGTACATCGACGTGATGAAGGAGTGCCAGAACGCCATCGACCGGATGAATCACGCCATGGACGAGAATGTGCTGCTCTCCTCGAAACAGCGGTATGTGCTGAGCGACACGGCGGGGGTGAACGAAGAGGAGCTGGCCGATTTTTCCCGCGATATCGTGCATGTGGTGGGGCGGCTGAACGACGACAGCTTCCGCCCCTTGCAGACGGCGGGCTTGCAGGGCAACAGCCTGAGCTACCGCGCCAGCCGGATCGAGGAGCTGAAAGAGATCTCCGGCAACCGGGATATGACCCAAGGCGGCACTGCGGGCGGCGTGACGGCGGCTTCGGCCATTGCGGCCCTGCAGGAGGCAGGGTCGAAGCTCAGCCGCGACATGCTGAAAAGTGCCTACCGGGCCTTTGCCAAGGAGTGCTACCTCATCCTTGATCTGATGCGGCAGTTCTACGACGAGGAGCGGGTGTTCCGCATCGTGGGCGGCACCGGCGAAAACGAGTTCGTGCCCTTTTCCGGCGCGGCGCTCCGCCCGCAGCCCGGCGGCGTGGTGGGCGGCGTAGAACTGGGCAGCCGCGAGCCGATCTTCGACATCGTGGTGAGCGCCGAGAAGAAATCCACCTTCAGCCGCCTCTCTCAGAACGAGACGGCCAAGGAGTGCTACCAACTGGGCTTCTTTGCCCCGGCGAACGCGGACGCGGCCTTGGCGGCGCTGGACATGATGGACTTTGAGGGCATCGAGAAGGTGCGCCAGCGGGTGCGGCTGAACGGGACTCTCGCGCAGCAATTGACCGCTCTGCAGACGCAGCTCATCCGGATGCAGCAGATGCAGACCCGGCGGGCCCCGCTGACCGGCCCGGCCGACAACTTGACGACAAAGGCGGTGGCGCACGCCATGGGCCTTGGAAAGGAACAGTAAATGATCAAAGTGCTCTACAACGAACTGGACGGGCCGGAGGGGGTGACGCTCCGGCTGGAAGCAGCGGGCCACGCGGGCTACGCCCCCGCCGGGCAGGACATCGTCTGCGCTGGGGCAAGCACCCTGATGCAGGCTCTGGTGAGCTTGCTGGCCGGGGAGGAAAGCACCCACAGCGACGCATGGGACGAGCCGGACGGCCCCCGGCTGGCGGTGGTGGCCGATGCCCCGCAGAAGCCGTGGGTGGAGGGAGCCTTCGAGCTGGCGAAAACGGGCTTTGCCCTGCTGGCCGAGCGCTACCCGGACAACCTCCGCTTTGCCGACGTGAGCCGCCGGGGCGAACGGGGGATGATGGACCTGCAGCTCTTCGCGGAGGGCGGCGAGGGCGCTGCCCCGGCCCTGAGCGCGGCCCAGACCCAGCAGGCCATTGCCTCCGGCACCATGAAGCCGGGCAGTGCAAAAGCCGACGAGGCGGCACCGCCCGCACCGGAGGAAACGGCCGAAGAAACCGGCGGGGAAGGAGGTGAATCAGAATCCAAGCCGCAGCCGGAGCCGCCCCGCCCACCGCTGCCGGAACGGTTTCCGGGCCGGGAGGTCGTGGACGGGCTCCACAGCCGCTGGGCCGCAGAGGAAGCGCTGATGCGCCGGATGGTGCCGGAGTTCTCGCTGAAAGAGGAACTGCGCAACCCCGAAATGCGCCGCTTGATGCAGCTGCCCGGAATGCGGATGGCAGATGCCTACCGGCTGGCCCACTACAATGACGCGCTGCGCCAAGCGGCCCACGACGTAGAACAGGGCGTCGTGGAGCGCATCCGCCAGCGCGCCGCCCGCCCGGCGGAAAACGGCACCCGGCCCGGCAGCGCGGCGGTGACGGGAGCCGATGTCTCCCGGATGAGCCGCGCCCAGCGGGAAGCCTTGGAGCGGAAAGCGCTGCACGGCGAACGGATCGTATTTTGAGGACTTGTCACCGCAGCGATCCGCCACCGGCGGCGTCTTGCGGAACGCTCCTGATAGGGGAGCCAAGAATCGATGAAACAACAAAGAAAGGGAAAACGTTATGAAAAAGCATGAAATGATCGACCTCCAGTTGTTCGCCGACGCATCTGCCGCGCTGAACAACACCACCAGCACCTCCGGCATGACTGCCGAGATGAAGACCTTCTATGAGAAGCGCCTCATCGATCAGGCCGAGCCGCGCCTCGTCCATGACCAGTTTGCGGATTACTACCCGGTGCCCCAGAACGGCGGCAAGACCATCGAGTTCCGCAAGTACGACAGTCTGCCCAAGGCGACCACCCCGCTGACCGAGGGCGTGACCCCCAACGGTCAGGCTCTGAACGTGACCACCATCACCAGCGACCTGCACCAGTACGGCGGCTGGACCCCGCTGACCGACCAGCTGCAGATGACCGCCATCGACAACAATGTGGTACAGGCCACCCGCGTGCTGGCCAGTCAGGCGGGCCGCACCATGGACAGCATCACCCGCGATGTGCTGGCCGGCGGCACCAATGTCATCTATGCGCCCAAGGTGGCGGCGGACGGCACCGAGTCCGTTGTGAAGAGCCGCGCCAATCTGGACAAGACCTGCACCCTGACCCCGAAGCTGTTCTTCCGAGCCGCCGCCCAGCTTGGCGCGATGAACGCCGACCCCATCGGCGACAGCTACATCGCCATCATCCACCCCTACGCTGCCTACGACCTGAAGACCAGCAAGGAGTTCATCGAGGTGCACAAGTACGCGGACCCGGAGGCCATGTTCCGGGGCGAGATCGGCAAGCTGGGCAACATCCGCTTCATCGAGACCAGCGAGGCGAAGATCTGGAAGGACGCCACCTGCCCGGCGGGTCTGGCCGTGTTCGGCACGCTGGTGCTGGGCGCTCACGCCTACGGCGTGACCGAGCTGGAAGGCGGCGGTCTGGAGCACATTGTCAAGCAGCTGGGCTACGGTGATGACCCGCTGAACCAGCGTGCGTCCGTGGGCTGGAAGGGAATGCGCGCCGCCGAGCGTCTGGTGGAGCAGTACATGATCCGCATTGAAAGTGTGTCGAGCTACTCGGCCAGCGCATCCGCGAACTAAGTGCCCTCTGCTTAGAGGAAGAACCGTTGGGCCCTGCGGCAAAGGGCAGGAAGGAGTCATATGAAAATCAAGCTTTTCAAGGACAACAGCCGGTACAAGGAGGATCTGTTCGTCAGCGTCAACGGGGTGAATTATAAGATCCGCCGGGGCGTTGAGGTGGAGGTGCCGCCGGAGGTGGCCGAGGTGCTGGAGCACAGCCAGATGCAGGACGAGCGGACCGCCGCCCGCATCGCGGCTGCCGAAAACGGCGTACAGTAACAAACAGCGGCCCGGCCGGGAAGATCGCCCAGCCGGGCCTTTTTCGAAAGGAGCGATGAGATGACCGTTAGAGAAGCGCTGGACCGCGCCGCAGAGCTGCGGCCGGGGTGCAAGCTTTCGGACGAGACGCGCAGACGCTGGCTCTGCGAGGAGGATGCCATGCTGCGCAAGCTGTATTTTGAGAAAAGCGGCGCGGCCGGGTACGAAAAAGTCGGTGCCGATGCGGCATGGTCTGGCAGCACCCTGCCGGACAGCACGGAGCTGCTGGTGCCGGTGCCCTACGACACCCTCTACCCGCACTTCCTCTGCGCCCGCATCGACGCGGCGCTGGGGGAGACCGACCGCTACGCCGGGGAACAGGCGCAGTACAACAGCATCCTGAGCGGACTGGCCGCCGGGCTGCGGCAGGAGAACCTGCCCCGCCGACGGGTGCGCTGGCGCTGGTGAGGAGGGAAAAACGATGGCACTGGCAAACCGTGCGGGGCTGAAAAACACCCGCACCCTGCTGCGGGCCTTCGGTGGGCTGAACGAGACGTACAGCTGCACCGAGGCCGAATGCAGCAGCGGCAAGAATTTCTCGGCCCGGAATTTCCCGGCGCTGAGCACCCGCATCCCCCGCCGGAAGCTGCGGACGGCGGCCCCCGTGAACGGAATGTACCACCTGAACGGGCTGCTGGTGGTGGAAGGGACGAATCTCTGCTACAGCACCGACGACGCCCCGCAGACGGTGCAGACCGTGGAAAACGTCGTGACCGACAGCAAAAAGGTGCTGGTGGGCATGGGCACCAAGATCATCATCTTCCCGGACAAGGCGGCCTTTGATACGAAAGACCTGTCCGTGACGCCGTTGGCGGCGGCGTGGACGAATGGGAACGCGGATGTGGTGCTGACGCCCTGCGACGCGGCGGGGAAGACCTACACCGTCAAGAACCGGGGCCCCAAGGAGCCGACAGACCCCGCAGACGGCGACCTGTTCCTCAAGGTAGTCAACTCGCAGGTGCCCTACAGCAGCGAAAGCATCCTCGAAATCTACAGCGAGGCTTCGGGCAACTGGTCGGCCATTGAACTGAACTGGTGCCGGATCGAGTGCAAGGGCATCGGGGCCGATTTTGCAGTCTGGGATACCGTGACGCTGAGCGGCATCAAGGACGACGATGGCGGGTATTGGAAGGGGCTGAAGGGGGACCGCATCGTCTACGCCCGCGGCGAGGACTGGGTGCAGGTCCGGGCCGAGCCCGGCGGCGATTACTTCTACGGCACCCTGACCAAGAGCGGAGACGTCATCCGCTGGAAGAGCATCGACGGCAAGGGCAGCGGCTTGGAGGGCAGCCCCGACCCGTTCCGGCTGGAGCGGCGGGTGCCCGACCTCGATTACCTGACCGAGTGCGACAACCGGCTGTGGGGCTGCTCCAAGGCGGAAAATGCCATCTACGGCTGCAAGCTGGGCGACCCGACCAACTGGTTCTCCTACCGGGGCATCGCGGAGGACAGCTACGCCGTGACCGTGGGCAGCGACGGGGATTTTACCGGCGCGTCCACCTGTCTGGGCTATGTGCTCTTTTTCAAGGAGAACTGCATCCACAAGCTGTACGGCTCCAAGCCCTCGGACTTTCAGCTCAGTGCCATCCGCTGCCGGGGCGTGGCGCGGAACGCCAGCCGCAGCCTCTGCGTGCTGAACGAGACGCTGTATTACCTCTCGCCGGACGGTGTGATGGCGTGGGACGGCAGCGTGCCCAGCAAGGTATCCGAAAAACTGAACACCGCCCGGCTGTCCAATGTGCGGGCAGCAGTGGGCGGTGCGCTGGATGGACGGTATTACCTGTATCTCGTGCGGGACAGCGGCGGGGAGAAGCCCGAAGAGCGGCTGCTGGTCTACGACACCGAGCGGGGCCTGTGGCAGGAGGAGAACGGCTGCTCCTACGAGATGGCCAGTACCGGCGGCCAGCTCTACCTCTGGGACGGGGCGGACATCTGGGCTGCCGACCCCAGCCGCGAAAGCGACTGGCAGACCACCGAGGGCGTGGAGGCGACCATCCCCTTTGAACTCATCACGGGGGATATCGGGCTGGACGGGGCGGAGGACCGCTACCTCTCCCGGCTGACCCTCCGGCTGGACGCCGACTGCGCCAGTACCGTGGCGCTGGAAGTGAGCTATGACGGCGGCGGGTGGGAGCCTGTGGCCGCGTGGCAGGTGAGCGGCCAGCGGAAGAACTTTGACCAGAGTTTTGTGCCCCGCCGGTGCAGCACGCTCCGGCTCCGGCTGCGCGGCGAAGGGCAGATCACCCTGCGCAGTCTGGCGCGGACCATCGCTTCGGCGCGGGGCGGCATTTTAGAACAGGAGGTATGACGGATGGCAAGTGTTTCCGGTTTGAGCAAGCTGGGACTGCCGAAACTCAGCGACAATATGGACCCGGAGGATGCCCGCGCACTGCGGAATTACCTCTACCAGATGCAGGAGCAGCTGCAGTATGTGCTGACCAATCTGGACATCGAAAACGTATCGGATGAGCTGGGCACCAAGCTGCGCAGCCTGTGAGGAGAAAGGAGAACCTATGGCGAACGACGAAAGGAAGAGATCGTACTCCACCGAGGGGCTGAACAGCCGGCAGGAGGTGCAGAACGCGCTGGCCTCGGCGGGGTACCGCCCCTCTGACAGCGTGACGGCTGCGGGCAATGCCCTGAAGGAACTGCAGGAGAACCGCCCCGGCGACTATGAAAGCAAATATCAGGACCGGATCGACGCGGCGCTGGACGACCTGAGCGGGAAGAAGGACTTCAGCTACAATTACGTCAATGACCCGCTTTACCACCAGTATGCACAGGTGTACACCCAGAACGCCCACAACGCCAGCGCGGACGCAGCGGCACAGGCGGCGGCGCTGACCGGCGGCTACGGCTCCAGCTACGCGGCCAGCGTGGCCCAGCAAGCGTACCAGCAGCAGATCGGGGCGCTGAATCTGGCCATCCCGACCCTGTACCAGTTGGCACTGGACACCTACGACAGCAGCGGCGATGCCCTTGTGACGCGGCTGGACCAGCTCAGCGCGCAGGAACAGAACGCGCAGGGGCTGTACAACCAGAAACTTTCGGATTATTACACTCAGCTTGAACAGTTGGGCAGTGCCTACAACAGCGCCTACCAGAAGGATTACGGCCGGTATCAGGACTACCTGAGCCGCCTGAACACCCTGTACGGTTACTATTCCCAGCAGGAACAGCAGCAGGCGGCCAAGAAGCAGCAGTGGTTCAACAATGCCGTCACGGCGCTGGGCGTCGTGGGCGACGCGGTGCAGCTTCTGGTTTCCGGCACCACGGGCCTCGGCTCGCTGGCTGGTTCGCTGCTGAACACCGGGTACAACATCTATGCCAACAACCGCGATTACGAGGCCGACCGCGCCGACACCGCGTGGAACCAGCAGATGCAGGAGAAAAAATATCAGGACGGCCTGACGCAGCAGCAGTTCGACAACACCCTTGCCCAGCAGCAGTATCAGGACAAGCTCCGCCAGCAGCAGTTCACCAACGATGTGACCAGCCAACGGCTGAACATCGCGAAGGGGGAATGGGCGCTGAAGCAGTCGAAGGCAGCGCAGCAGGTCCAAAAGGCCAGCGCGGATGCGGCGGCGAAAAGCAGCACCGGCCAACTGGGCAGCACCGGCGGCCTGACCGTGGGCAAGAGCGGCGTTTCCTCCGGCGGCACCGTGCCCTATACCGCCGCCCGGATGCGCAGTCAGGGCAAGAATGATGCGGCCATCCGCACCGAGCTGCTGAAAGAGGGGTACAGCAGCGGGGAGGTGGCGAGAATCATGAGGCAGCTCAACAGCTAAACAAACAGCCGCAGTGCAGGAGATGCTTTTTCCTGCGCTGCGGCTGTTTTTGTTTGAACGGGAAGAACAGAATACAGGCTTTGGGACCCGGCTGCTTTCATGAGAGAGCAGCCCCGGTAGACATTCCTAGGGGTCTAGGACCCGCGGGCTAAGCGACAGCCCAGTGGGCTGATCGCTTGCGGTGCAATGCACCGCCGCCCTGTTCGAACCCCACAAGGCACTATAATAAAAAAAGATGCAGAAGCCCCGGTAGACATTCCTAAGGGTCTAGGACCCGCGGGCTAAGCGACAGCCCAGTGGGCTGATCGCTTACGGTGCAATGCACCGCCGCCCTGTTCGAACCCCACAAGGCACTGTGATAAAAAAAGATGCAGAAGCAATCGCTTCTGCATCTTTTTTGAGAGGGTGCCTTGTGGGATTCGAACCCACGGTCTCCAGATCCACAATCTGGCGCGTTAACCGACTACGCTAAAGGCACCACATAAATGCGCCCGAAGGGACTCGAACCCCCGGCCCACTGCTTAGAAGGCAGTTGCTCTATCCACCTGAGCTACGGGCGCACGTTGTTATCCCATTGGGTTCCTTATCTTGGACAGCGAGCCGTCGGCGGCGGGCTGCGAGAGATATAATACCATACCCATCCGGTTCTGTCAAGCAAAAATACCAATTTTTTTGAAATTTTTTCGCCGGGTGGGGCACGATGCGGTCAGAAAATCCACATTCCGACATAGCCAAGTGCAAAACCGAGAGCTGCCCCGGCGAGGACATCCCGCGGGAAGTGGACCCCGGCCAGCACCCGCAGCACACAGATGGCGGCGGCCACGACCACCATGGCGACCCCGGCGGCGGGATAGAAGTAGAGCCAGACCATTGCCAGCACCGCCGCGCTCAGGGCATGGCGGGAGGGGAAGGAATGGCCGTGGGTCTCCTTTTCCACCAGCGGAGTGAAGCCGGGTTGCTCATAGGGGCGGGGGAAGTTGAGCTTGGCCCGCAGCACCGTTCCGCCGAAGAAGACGAACCCCGGCACGAGAATGGCGCGGGCGATGAGCTGCATAAAATCAAGAGCGGTTTGGTTCAGCCCCACTTGCAGCAGCCGGAACCACTGGACGTTCAACAGCACGAGGAGCAACGGGTAGCAGACGAAGGGCACCGCCGGGAGCCAGCGGTTGAGGGCGATGACGGCCGTTCTGACCGCAGGGTGGGCCTCCATCCAGTGCAAAAGCTTCTGATAGCGTTCCGGTGTCATGGTGCAGCCCTCCTGAAAAAATCAAAAACAGGTGTCGAGATAGTTCTCCACATCAAAGGGTTCCGGGGTGGAATCCTTGCGCAGATAGAGGGGGTGGTGGGGGTGGCCCTTTTTGCTCCGCTTGCCAAAGGTGACCCACGGGATGTCCCGCTCACGGGTCAGGGCCACCATCTCCCGCATCAGGCTGGGCAGATAGTCCCGCTTCTCGATCAGGGTGCCCCATGCGGCCCACATGGTCGGCTCAGTCTCGGCGAGGACGGCCTTGAGCCAGCGCAGATTCTCGTGGCAGAGGGCCCGGTCGGGGGTCTTGTCCATATCG
The DNA here is from genome assembly GCF_003287455.1 of Faecalibacterium hattorii. GTDB lineage: Bacteria > Bacillota > Clostridia > Oscillospirales > Ruminococcaceae > Faecalibacterium > Faecalibacterium hattorii. The sequence continues at coordinate 110,316 of NZ_PRLC01000010.1, forward strand.
TTGGGGTCGGTGGCACGCTGGGGGTAAACATTGAACATGATCCAACTGTCGAACCCGTTGGCGGCGGCAAGGCGCTCCACACTTTTCAGGGTGGGGTCCAGCGCACCGGGCTGAGCGGTGCTGGGGTTGATGCCGATGCAGACCAGCGGATGTCTGCCCACCCGGCCCAGAACGTAGCGGTAGGGCTGGTAGGTGTGGGGTTCGTAATACCAGATGCCGCCGGGGTATTCGCCCGCTTCCAGACGGGGCAGCTGTTCCGTTTGCATAGTGACTACCTCTCAAAATTCGATCTTTCTATTTATCGTACCTGAAAAAAGAATGGAAATCAACACCTTTGGGGGAGAAAGTCTCCCACAAATCAAAATTTCATGGTATACTGTCCTTGGAGCCGTAGGCTCTGAAAAAAGGAAGATCAGCTTTGCATTCTTTGAAAGGAGTCTTGCTATGCTGGAAGATTATAAAAACGCTCTGCGCGCGGGTCAGCGCGCCTACCGTGCCTGTGTGGCGCGGGGCCAGTCGCCTTATCTGGAGGTGCTGGATGAGATCCTTTCCGGGGTGAATATCGTGGCGCAGGAGCCGCTGGGGCTGGTGGACATCCCTGCCGAGAGCATCGTGGGCACCAAGACCAACGGCCGCCACACGGCCTTTGCGGCAAACTTCATGCCCCTGCTGGACGAAGGCACCGAGTTCGCGGTCAAGTGGTCGAACCTGTGCGACGCCCACTTGGAAGAGGGCATCCACACCCCCATCATCGCCTACGAATACCTGAACCGGTTCTATGTGCAGGAGGGCAACAAGCGGGTGTCTGTCCTCAAATATTACGAGGCCGTCACCATCCCCGGCACCGTGACCCGGCTGATCCCGGAGCGGAACGACACGCTGGAAAATAAAATTTACTACGAGTTCCTCGATTTCTATAAACTGTCCAAGGTGAACAACGTCCGCTTCTCGAAGCTGGGCGGCTACGCCAAATTGCAGACGCTGGTCTGCAAAGCGTCGGAGGAAGCGTGGAGCGACGACGACCGGCTGAACTTCTCGGCGCTGTACACCATGTTCAGCCAGCAGTTCTACGCGCTGGGCGGTTCGGCCCTGAACCTGACCCCCGGCGACGCGCTGCTGGTGTATCTGTCGGTCTACCGGTATTCGGATGCGTGCCAGTCCACCCCGGCGCAGGTGCGGGAAAACCTTTCGCGACTGTGGGATGAGATCAAGATCCTGACGGAGCCCCACGCCGTCCAGCTCTCGCTGGAGCCGAAACCGGGCAGCGAGCCGCTGCTGAGCAAGCTGAACATCTTTGCCCAGAAGCCCAGCCAACTGAAAGTGGTGTTCCTGCACGAGTACGATGCCAAGACGAGCGCGTGGGTGCGGGGCCACGAAAAGGGCATTGAGGCCCTGAAAGCCGAATTCGGGGACCGGCTCCTCATCACCAACCGGGAGAACATTTCCCCGGAGGTGGACGCGGAGCAGATCTTGGAAGAGGTGGCCCACGACAACGCAGATGTAGTGTTCACCACCAGCATCCGGATGCGGCCGGCCTGTTTGAAGGTGGCGGCTCAGCACCCTAAAACGAAGTTCCTGAACTGCTGCCTCAACACGCCGCACCCGCTGGTGCGCACCTATTACCCCCGCACCTACGAGGTGAATTACCTGCTGGGTATGCTGGCGGGCATCCTCTCCAAGACCGACCGGGTGGGCTATGTGGCCGCGAACCCGGTCTACGGTGTGCCCGCGGCGGTCAACGCCTTCGCGCGCGGTCTGCGGGCGGTGCGGCCGGACGCCCATGTGGTGCTGCGCTGGGCCTGTGCGCCGGTGGAGGGACAGCCGCTGAACTTCTCCGACCGACAGGATATCACCCTGCTCTACACCCGCAGCAGCAGCGAGCCGGCGGGCTGTAACCGGGACTATGGCCTGTGCCGACGCTTGCCGGACGGCAGCTTGCAGCCGGTGGCTCTGCCGGTGTGGAAGTGGGAAGTGTTCTATATCGGCATCATCCGCTCCATCTTCAACGGCACATGGGGGAGCGAAGCCAGCGGCAAGGCCGTGAACTACTGGTGGGGCCTCCAGAGCGACGCCGAGCGGGTGGACTACTACGAGGAGCTGGCGGGCGGCACCGCCCAACTGCTGAACCTCATCGCCGAGGCGCTCCAGAAGCATGAGCTGGCCATCTTCCCGGCGGGCGGGCTCTACGCACAGGGCCATGTGAAAAAAGTGCCGCAGGGCGACAATTACACCCCCAAGGAACTGATGGAAATGGATTGGCTGGGCGAGTGTGTGGAAGGAGCGCTGCCGCAGTACGAAGATCTGGATGTGAAGACCCGCGGCCTGATCGCCATCAACGGGCTGGGCAGCCTGAAAGGGATGCCGCTGTAACCAGCGTAAAATTCAACAGAATGGAGCATTGCGGACGTGAAGATACTTGCGATTTCGGATACCCCCTCCAAAGCACTGTGGGATTACTGCACCAAGGAGCGGCTTGCGGGGATCGACCTGATCCTCTCCTGCGGCGACCTGCCGAAGAAATACCTCGAATATCTGACCAATTTTACAGCGGCCCCCATTTTATATGTCCACGGCAATCACGACGGCAGCTACCGCCAAGGGGAGCCGGGCGGCTGCATCTGCGTGGACGATGAAATTTATATCTGGAAAGGGCTGCGGATCATGGGGCTGGGCGGCTGCATCCGCTATAACAAAGACCCGGAAGCCTACCAGTACACCGAAAGGGAGATGCGCAGCCGGGTGCGGAAGCTCTGGTTCAAGGCTCACCGGGCGGGCGGCATCGATCTGCTGCTGACCCACTCCCCGGCCAGCGGGATCAACGACGGCTTTGACAAGGCGCACAAAGGCTTCGTCTGCTTCAACGACCTGCTGGAAGAGTATCGGCCCAAGTGGTTCGTGCATGGGCATATCCACCTGAGTTACGATGCCAAACTCCCCCGCGTATGCAGCCACGGCCCGACCACGATCATCAATGCCACCGAGCGATATGAGTTTGAGATCCCCGACCCGGACCCGGCAGCGCGGCGGAAATTTTTTTGGAAAAACCCGGCCTTCCCGACCGAGAACTGAAAAGGAGAACGACCCATGGAATTGACCGAAAAGCTGGTGCAGCTGGATGCGCTGCAAAAGAAGCTGTATGCCTTCACCTGCGCGGAGAGCTCGCTGTATCTGGATTCCGTGACGGTAGCCCCAAAGAACACTGCCGAGGGCCGCGGCGTGGCCCTGAGCATTCTGGCCGGAGAGCATCAGAAGCTGCTGACCGCCCCGGAGACCAAGGCACTGCTGGATGAGCTGGCCGCCGAACAGGACAAGCTTGACCCCCTCCACAAGCGGGAGGTGGAGCTGCTGCGCCGCGAGTGCGAAAAGATGACCCGCATCCCGGCGGAGGAGTATATGGCCTACACCGAGCTGACCAACCGGGCCAGCGATGTCTGGCATAAGGCCAAGGAAAACAACGATTTCGCCTCCTTCTGCCCCATTTTGCAGGAGCTTGTGGACTACAACCGGAAATTTGCGGTCTACTACGACGCTGAAAAGGCCCCCTATGACGCCCTGCTGAACGAGTACGAGCGCGGGGTGGATTCAAAGCAGCTGGATGCCTTCTTCGACACGCTGCGGGAGGGCATCGTGCCGCTGATCCGGGCCATCGGGGAAAAGCCTCAGATCGACGACAGCTTCCTGCATCTGGAATACCCGGCCGACCGGCAGAAGGCTTTTGCCGACTATCTCATGGAGGTCATGGGCATCGACCGCAGCCACTGCGGGCTGGGGGAGACGGAGCACCCCTTTACGCTGGAGTTCAACAACAAGGATGTCCGCATCACCACCAACTACGACCTGCACAATGTGGCGTCCTCCATGTACTCCGTCCTCCACGAGGGCGGCCATGCCCTGTATGAGCTGGGCATTCGGGACGACTTGCAGTACACCTGCCTGACCGGCGGCGTCTCCATGGGCGTCCATGAGAGCCAGTCCTGCTTCTACGAGAACCTCATCGGCCGGTCCCGCGCCTTCGTGGGGGTCATCTACCCCAAGGTGCAGGAATTCTTCCCGGAGCAGCTGGGCCATGTGACGGCGGAGCAGTTCTACCGCGCCATCAATAAGGTGGAGCCCAGCCTCATCCGCACCGAGTCCGACGAGCTGACCTATTGTCTGCACATCATGGTGCGGTACGAGATCGAAAAGCAGCTCATCGCCGGGACGCTGCAGGCAAAGAACGTTCCCGCCGCGTGGGCGAAGCTGTATCAGGAATATCTGGGCGTGGAGGTCCCCAATGACCGCGAGGGCTGTCTGCAGGACAGCCACTGGTCCGGCGGCTCCTTCGGCTATTTCCCGTCCTACGCGCTGGGCAATGCGTACGGCGCCCAGATGCTGCACAACATGGAGCAGGAGTTCGACGTATTTGGACAGGTGGCGAGGGGCAGCCTCTCCGGCGTGACCGGCTGGCTGCGGGAACATGTCCACCAGTACGGGCAGCTGCTGGAGCCTGCCGCTATCGTGAAGAATGCGTGCGGCGAATTTGACCCGCATTACTACCTCGATTACCTGACCCGGAAGTATACCGAGCTGTACAACTTATAATAGGGCAAACCAAAAGCGGCACCGGAAAACGTTCGAAACGTTCCGGTGCCGCTTTGCTTTCGCAGTGGAGCCATCTCAGTTGTGGGAACGGATGGGGCACAGTTGGTCACAGGGGAAGCTTGCCGCTGACCTTGTTGACGACATAGTAAGCCGCTTCCTCTTCGGGCTTGATATACACCTTGCAGGACTGGACGCCGACTTTGTGGGTCAGGCGGTAATCGGCCTTGGCGCGGTCCACGAGGTCGGTGATGTTATACTGCTTGCCGGAATATTCCACATAGACTTCCGGTGCCAGCGGCGGGCGGCCGCGATGGGCGGTCTTGCCGGTCTTGGTGGTGGGTTTTGCTGCCTTGTCCGCTTTGGCAGCTTTGCGTGTGGCCTTTTCTGCAGCAGGAGCGTCTGCCACAACAGCGGGCTTTTTCTCAGACATGAGTTCAACCTTCTTTCTCAAATGATCTGCGCTGCACACAGCGCCCGATGACCCCGATGAAAAGAAATCATTTCAAACGGTAACATATAACTATATAATAGTTTCTTCTGTTTCGTTTGTAAAGAGGTTTTTCGAAAAAATGCCTGAATAATGCAAGAATCAGCGTGAATTTCCCCAAAAAGTTACCCGCGGCATAGCTCTTGGGCGCGCGGAACGATGGAGGACAGCATGGTTGTATCCCAGTCCTCCGCGAGGACAAATAGGTCGTTCCGAATTTCGTCTGCGATCCGCTCGGTGCTGCGGCGCTGTGCCAGCGCGAAAAGTGCTGCCAGAAGTTCGAGCTTCAGGGTGCGAACCTCGGCCGGCGCGTTCCACAGCCGGGCAAGGTCGTAGTTGTCCGTGTTGCCGCAGCGCATGGTGCAGTTGGCGCAGTTGGGGGCGACCCGGTGTTTCTCAGTCTCCACGATGTTTCGCATCCGCTCCAGCGCGGTGGTGTCGGCCTCCGGCTTTGCCGCCAGCCGCAGCCCGGCGGCAAGCACATGGTCGGTGTCCTCGGTCTTGGGCTCGTTGACCGTGGAGCGGGCCAGCCCCACCAGTGCGCCCAGTAAAAGATCCCGCTGCTGCTGCGCAGCTGTCACGGGAGAAGAAAGCAAAGTGCTCATAACGAAACTCCTTTTGCGGGAAATGCCCGCAGAATGATAGCATCAGTATACACGAAAGTGCCCAAGAAAAACAAGACGTTCCGCCCGTTTGGAAAAATTTCGATTTGAATCTTGATTTTAGCGCGAAAATGGATTATAATATCACTGTTCTGTTTTGAATAAGATAAGCCGGTGTGTCGGAATGGCAGACGAGGGGGACTCAAAATCCGCTTCGTGATTTTTCATGTCTGTGCAGGAAATCCACGAGTATTCGTTGAATTTTGAAAGTTTGTCGAAGCAGGATTTCTTACATCCCTCCTGAACATCCCTCCAATCTTCGGAAACCGGTACTAATGTCCCAAAATTGAATATAAGCCGATGTGGCGGAATGGCAGACGCAAACGACTCAAAATCGTTCGGGAAACCATGTGGGTTCGAGTCCCACCATCGGCACTCCATCATAAAACAGCTTAGAATCGAAAGATTTTAGGCTGTTTTTCTTTTTCTACTCAGTTCCTTATACTTTGGTGTTTTCTGGGAAGATGTTGACGATTGCATTCGCCGAGGACACCTTGCTGGAGAAATCCAGATGTGTATAAATGTTGCTTGTTGTGCTGATGTCACTGTGACCGAGCCACTCCTGAATCTCCTTCAGGCTCACGCCATTGGCATAGAGCAGACTGGCACAACTATGGCGCAGATCGTGAAAGCGGATACGCTTCATCTGGTGTGCGACCAGAAAATCCGGGAAATGCTGACTCAGAAAGTCGGGCCGAATCCGCTTTCCAATCGGGTCTACATAGATATAGTCAAGATAATCGTTGCAATAGCTTTTGCCGCAGACCTTCCGATTCTGCTCCTGCTCCTTTTTCATTTTATTGAGCATCTGCTCACAGGCAGGGATTAGGGGAAGTGTCCGGCAGCTCGACTTTGTTTTTGTCTTATCTCGTGCGATTTCCGTTACCGTTCCGTTGACCTTTGCGGTCACAACCGTATGCTGAATGCTGATTTTCTTGTTCTCAAAGTCAATGGCATCCCATTTCAAACCAACAATTTCACTGCGCCGCAGCCCGTAGAATGCAGCCATGATGACGCCAAACTCCGAAGGGTCACCTTGAATCACCTTGAAAAGTTGCTCCAGTTCTTCACCACTGTAAATCTCCGACTTGAACTTTTCCTTACGAGGACGTTCAACGCGATCTGCCGGGTTGGAACGGATCATGCCGATTTGAAAAGCATACTGTAAGCATTTGCGGATGTTGGCGTGATAGTGAATGACGGTGTTTGCCGTAAGGCCACGATCCAACTCATGCTGGTAGAAGTCTTGGATGTATTTGGGATGCTGTTCCATATCCTGTAATGTATAGTGGAGCGGTTCAAAATATGGGACGATCTTGTGAATGATTGCTCTTTCATAGCTGGCATAGGTTGTGATTTCCACTCGTGACTTCATCATTTTCAACCAGTCCGTGATGAAGTCGGTGAAAAGTACCGGGGAGTTATCAAGGCAGGGGTCAACTTCTTTGATGGGGCTGACCTTCAGCCAATTATTGGCAACGGCATATTGCAGGGCATCGGTCAACTCCTTGTGCCAATCAAGAAGCTGCTGTACACTGGCCTCCTCCTGCTGACGCTCATAGCGGAAGAACGTTTCCAGATCGCGCGGAGAGAGTGCTTTCAAAGACAGCCGCTTCTTTTCAAAGTATGGGACAACTACTCTTCCCAGATCATAAGCATATCTGCCATAGGTTTCGGGCGGAAGGTTCATCACACTTTCCCGAAGCCAGCGGTTCAGATATTCCGATACCGGCAGGTCGGAAACCTGCTGCATCGTTTCAGGGTTAAACTCTTTTTGTGTTTTACGCAACAGAGATTCAGCTCTTTTTTTGTTTCCTTTAACCGGAAGTCCTGTGCTGATGGATTTGGTTCTGCGCTTTCCATTTGTGTCTTTCCAGCTCAGAATCATCTGATACATACCGTTTTGTTCTCTTAAATGTCCGGCCACATTTGTCATAGTTATGCTCCTTTCTGTTCGCAGCCAAACGTCCTTTGCTTAGGCATCATAAGTTTAGAAGATTCTGGGGTGTTTTGCAAGGATGGCGCAAGAGAGTTTGATAGGCGCATCCCTCCAAGTTGCCGATTCTGATCGATCAGGTACTCTACCACGCAGAGTTTTGGTATCTTATAACTGCGTCCTACACGCGCCGAGTGGATCTTATTCTGCTTGACCAGCAGATACGCATTCTTCCGGCAGATGCCAAGCATTTCCTGAAGAATGTCTACGGATACCACATCCGGGTAATCCTTGAACATCATCATGTACCGCTCCGTCTTGCGGTCGGGCTCTTCCTGAATCAAAGTGCAGGCTGCGATCTCGCTCATTCCTGTCCTCTCCTTTCCAGTTCAATATGTCAATTATTTGAAAGAAAATACTATATGTAAAGAACGATGGTCTTTTCCGGGTACCATCGCCCTTGCCAAAGGAGATATTTGAGTTTAGAACTTCATCGGCAGCGCGTCTTTCCTGCACTTGCCGTTGTAGGTGGTGTAGATGGGATAAACGTACCGCCGCCAGCCCGGAAGCTTGGCGGGGTTATCCCGGCTGATACGGTAGAGCTCCATGGGATGGACGCCGCTCAGCGCACGGACAAGCCGCTCCGCGCTGTACTGCCCGTGGTACAGCTGTACAAAGTACATCACGCCCCGCAGGACAGCCGCCCGGAAGGAATCCGGTCTGCCCTCCCACGCTTCCACGATGTGCCGCAGAGCTTCGCAGTAGATTTCTTCGCCCAGCTGGTCGTACAGCTTCAGCGCCGTGCCCACGCAGCTGATACGGTAGTCGCTCAGCTGCATGCTGTCGTAGTTGAGGGACAGCCCCACCCGGTTGGTGGCTGCGACAAACGCCTTGGAAGGCGCATCGCCGCCCACTACCTTGGCGCGCAGCTTGATGCCCGCCGACAGGGGTGCGGCGTGACCGTTCTGCTCCGCAAAGAGCAGGGCTTCCTGCTCCATCGTCAGGCCGGTGTAGACCTTGCAGAGGATCGGGCGGTCCGCGCCACCGTTGAGGAGGATGCAGCCCTCGATGGTGTGCTGCCCGTCCATCACATAGTATCTGCCGTTGCGGAAGCTGACCTTCGGCTCGTTAACGATGTACTCATTGAAGTCTCTGGCGATCAGCTCCACCCGCTTGCGCTCCACGCCCCGCTGGTAGATCTCGCGGGGATAGATCAGCTTGCTGCTGTGGATGACCGAAAGCTGGTACGGCGGGTTGATACCAATGAAAGTATTGTTTTCGTTCAGGCGCATCGCATTTCCTCCTTAATTCTCCAAATGTACTTCTCGGCTTCCTCTAAGATCTCAGCCACCTGCTGCTTACGCTTCGGGCTGGTGAGCAGGCTGGGATTGAAGGTGAAGCTGTATTCCAACCGCTGGATCATGGCATGAACCGCGGATTGCAACTCGGTGTACAGCATCATTTCCTCGATGCTTCCGGCGTTCTCAAAAGACGATTTGATGGGCGTATAGGGGTAGACAGGTGGTTTGCCATCCACCACCTCAGGCGGCGCGTAAAGCGCCGTAGAGCGCCGGATAGGCTCCATCTGCTGGATGCTGCCCATGGGGTTCAGCGCAAGGCTGATACGCACTGCATCATCCACCCTGCGCATCTCCTCCGGGGTCAGATGCCCCAGATACTTCAGCGCCCGGCTCTTGTCGATGGTGAAGATCTGCTCTGCCTGCACAACGGACGGCATATTCAACCCTGCGTTTTCCAACAGGCAGTGGGTCGGCTGGTTTACTTTCTTTTCCGCCTTGCTTGTCATGGTCGCAACGATCAGGGTCGGAGAGTGATAGTTGCCCACGTCATTCTGAAGAATGACCGCCGGACGGTCACCGCACTGTTCCGAACCGGTGCTCGCCCCGAAATGGGTGAAGAAGATGTCTCCGCGTTGGAATTTCCAGTTTTGCTGCAAAATTGTACCTCCATGTTGTTATGTGCAAAGCCCGCTGCCGGATGTTCCGCAGCGGGCTTCGTTCACGGTATGGTGGTATGGTTGGATCAGCGGTGCATGACCACATAATCGTAGCCGCGCCGCATCTGGCAGACGGTGCAGGTGTCCATGCTCCGGTCTGCGCTGGGTACAAGTGCGATCTTGAATGCCTTTGCATCCACAAAGTGCCGCAGACAGGTACCGCAGAGGGTGCGGATGGACTTGACCATCTCAGGGGTCAGCTCCATCTCCTCGTAGATCTCCTGCTCGCGCACCGTGGGGTTCAACTCATCCATAAAAGTGTCCTCCTATATGTATCAAAGTGGATATTCGGATAAAGAATAAATTGGGATACGTAAAAAACGGAAACTGCCGGATGCGCAAAAACGTACCCGGCAGTTCCCGGATCAATATGATTAAAGGTCTCGCATATTCGCCCTCGGCCCCCTACGAGTGGGGCATAAACATCTGGCAGCGGACTTGTACCGCTTCATTGGCATTTCAGCCACCCCGTCTGCTTTGTGACCGGGCCGCGAATTACGGAAGTATCATTATCGGAGTACCAGATGACGGAACTATTCAGTTTTCAAGGACCATGAAGTCGGACGCTTTGCCCTGCGGCAGATGCCGCTTGGGAAATTGTCCCTTCACTTACGAGCCATCGAGAAGGGTCAATCCATAGCATCAAAATCAAACTTTTTCAAAAAATTAGTAATTCTCTTGATTTTGATACTAATAGTTGGCTGCGACACCCCCAACACTTTAGAAATTTCAGTGACGGTGTAGCCCTCATAGGTGTAGAGCGTCAAAAGTTTGAGATCGTCTTCCGATAACTTTTCAAGAGCAGACAGCAACCGCTCATTCTCTATTTCGCCAATCCATCCAAAGCGACTCTTGGTTTCGTGGTAGGTATCCGTTACCGTGATCGCAGCCTCATATTGCTTAAAATCAGCTGCTTTCCTTGCGTCTTTGTCATCATCGCCATCACAAACTGCCACCGTGTTGGCATCATAGGCGCGTTCACTGTTCAGGACGTCCAGATCAAACTCATACATCGCCTGAATTGCCTCTTTGCTCATTCCGGCTTCGCGGTACTGCACACGGAGGTGCTCCCACTTTGCGTTCAGCTTGCGACGTTCATTACCATTATTGAAACTCATGTGAAGCCTCCAAATTTTCGATAAAGCGTAAAAAGTCGAAAATTTGGAAGGCTACGGATATTTCGCCGCTTGGGGCATCCACGAAAAACGGACAAACATAAAGCCTGCTCCTTTTTACGGGAGCAGGCTACCTGAAGGCTAAAAAAATAGCCGGACAACCAACTAACAGAGCGGTTCTAAAGCAGAATCACTCTATCAGCTGTTGCCCGGCTATTTGGTGCGCGTTTCATACATTGCCTTGCGGCAATGGCCCGTTGCTCGGTGACGAACAGTCCATATTCAGGGTGCAATGCACCCGATTTTTGAAATTGTGTTTTGCCTATAAAGCAATCAACGCCTGCGATAGGCTAAATCAACCGTTGCTACGTTGCCGCACTTGAGGCACTTTATGCGGATAGTGCCTGAACAGCTCTCATCTTTTTGGTAGAGCTTGTGTCCGCAAACGGGGCAAAACCTCCAGCCGATGCTGAATTGTGCCTGCTGTATATTGCTCAGCGGTTTATTTTTAAAAGGACGATTATTTGACTGAATCATGTTTATTCTCCAAATCGGATGATGTCCAATGGATGGCAGTGGATGGGTTTGCCTTTTATGACCTGCATCTGCTGTAGTCTGATCCTGATAGCAGACCACGATACTCCCATCCGCACAGCCATCTCCAGAATTTTTTCATAGTTCGGGTCAGATGCGGATTTGTATAGGATTCCATTCGGCAGGCACAGCACTGCCCGTTCTATTTCGGCGTTGACCAGAAATGTCGGCATCAGCAACTCTGCTGCAAGGGTGTTTGCCTGCCATTCTTCCCATGAGGGTTGTCCGTTTCGTTCCCGATAGGCAATGTGCCCACGGCACTTGACTGCTTTTCCATAGTCGTTCGGGAACAGGTCAGCTAAAATCTGGTGTGCCGCCTCATGCGCTATCGTGAAATTCCGGCATCCGGTGCAGCCGTCTGCCGCAAGGGCAGAATCGATCACAACGTCCTTCGGCATGAATATCTCTACAAGCTTTGTACCATCCCCTAAAGTTACGGTAAAACCGCATCTTTGAAAAACGGTCAGTCCGAGGACGCTGCCATCGCTACATAGCGGCAGCATTTTCACATTCAGCCCAAGAACAGCGCTTGCAAGCCGTTCAGGGTCAATGGGTTCCGGGGCATCTTTGCTGATCCCGAAGCGGGTATAGTACTGGTCGATATACTTACCCGCTATGCGCGAAAGGTCTGCGCGGGATAAGTACCTTGCCATTACGAAGCACGGCTTTCCGGCACAGAGCAGTAGACTTCCACGAACCACTTGCCCTGCTCAAGCCAAAGATTTCGCTTCTGCCCGCAGATCAGGCAGGTGAAGCAGTGACCTTTTCCGCCAAGGCGCGATGTGCCATGCCTGACTGCCAAAACACGGTCAATTCCATAAGTGCGAGTCTTGTCATAGTTTATGGCAAGAGGACGGATCTTACCGTCAGGAGTAAAACGAACATCCACTTCGACGTATCTTTTCTCACGGCGAAGGTTGTAATCACCACACATCAGAATTCCTCCTTTTTGCAGATTTATCAGAATGCAGCGTGTATTACTTGCGAATCATACTGCGTGCCACGAGCTGCTTTTCGTTTAACAGAGGAACGGACACTGTATGCTTTTTCCGCTCATCCATAGAGCAGGTTACTGCTTTGCACAGACGGCATTTTGTCCAGCCGTCGGTTGCATCAAGATCTACATCATAGTTCATGGTTCCGCACATCGGGCATCTTAAATTTTCTTTTCTCATATTATCACCTCTCAAAAACGCCAAATATACACGATTTCGGTCCAGAATCAACACCAAAAAGCTGTTATTTGCGGATTTGATTCGATTATACACCCACTTTATGGAGATGTCAATTGCGCATTTGTCGCCATTTTGGAGATTTCTTGTTGATTTCTTATCTTTTCTATACTATAGTAGAGCTACCGGATCACAAAGGAGTGTTCTTGCTATGAAAAAGAAAACTGCGCTCACCAAAATGCACATAGCCCCATCTACGGTGTGCTATGATGCAGTCGCCGCAAGGGATAGTAATGAGGTTGGTCTGATTCTCGCAGCTGTACGAAAAAGGAATGGCTGTTCACTTGTAACTTTCTCCGAACTTCTCCGCCACTATGGCGTCGATGTCAGTGATAAAGGAATCAGCAAATGGGAAAAAGGCTATACCACTCCTAGCATCTATCAACTAGTTGCAATCTGCTACGCATTGAACATCAAGGAGGGTCCTTCCTACTTTACAAAGAACTTTCAGAAACC
>NZ_PRLC01000011.1 GCF_003287455.1 Faecalibacterium hattorii
TGTTTACCGTGTTTTTCCAACACGAAAATAGGTTCCGTTACAAGTTTTTCGATATTGTTCAATTTTCAAGGTCCTGTAAGCGCCTCAACCTTTCGGCTGACGACTTGATTATTTTATCACAGAAGTGATTTTTTGTCAAGCTCTTTTTTCAAAGCTGTCGAACTTTCTGAACTTGGAGCGTCCCGAAACCTCTCAAATCTCTTTGGTGTTTCTTGACGTCTATTGGTTCTTTTCTTCGGCTTCTTGCTGAGGCTTCGGAAGTCATTCTTTTGTCTCAGCGCTTGGCGCTCAGGTATAATACCATACCCCCGGAGGAATGTCAACACTTTTTTGCAAGTTTTTTCAAAAAACTTCAAGTTTCTGTTTGCGGGCAGAAAACTGAACCTCTCCGAGACGGCCAAGGCCGTCTCGGCTCCCCTTTTGCAAGGGGAGCTTGCAGTTTTGAGCGGGGTGTTATATTATATAATTACATTATAAGGCAGAGGAGGCCCCTGACCATGATCCTGACGGTCAACATCGGCAACACACACATCACCATCGCCGGCTACGAGCACGACGCGCTGCAATTCAGCGGGCGGCTCCACTCCGACACAGCAGCGACCATTGATGAATACGCCATGAATCTGCTGAATCTGCTTTCCTTATATCGCGTCGAGCCGGAGCGGATCGAGGGCGGCATTCTGGGTAGTGTGGTGCCCGCGCTGACAGGCCGGGTGCTGGCGGCGCTGCGAATGCTCTCTTCTGCCCGCATCCTGACCGTCGGGCCGGGGCTGAAGAGCGGCATCAAGCTGCGGCTCGACAATCCTGCCCAACTGGGCGCCGAACTGCTCTGCGGTGCGGTGGCGGCGCTGGCCGAGGGACCCGGCCCGCTGGCTGTCATTTCCGCCGACACTGCCATCTCCATCATGGCCGTCAACGAGAAGCAGGAGCTGGTGGGCGGCGTCATTATGCCCGGCCCGCAGCTTTCACAGGCGGCGCTGGTACAGAAAACCGCCCAGCTGCCCCAGATCGACCTTTCCGCACCGGCGGCCCCCTCCATTCTGGGCAAGAACACCGCCGCCTGTTTGCAGAACGGTTTTGTGCTGGGCACCGCCGGGCTGCTGGATGGCTTGGCCGAGCGGTTCCGCGCCGAGCTTGGCCCCGACCTGAAGTTCTACGCCACCGGCAATCTGCCCCGCACCATCCGCGAGGCATGCCGCACCAACATTCTCTACCGCGAAACGCTCATTACAGATGGCTTGTACCGCATCTGGCTGAAGAATAAAAAGGGGTAACGAATCCTCCCGGAAGCATGGGAAACGGTAGTCCTCTTGTTAGACATTCCTATGGGCCTAGGAACCGCGGGCTAAGCAACAGCCCACCGGGCTGATTGCTTACGGCACTTCGTGCCGCCGCCCTGTTCGAATCCTCCCGGAAGCAAAAAATCCCAGTACACATTTGTGTACTGGGATTTTTATGCGACCGGGAGGATTCGAACCTCTGGCCTTCCGGGTCGGAGCCGAACGCTCTATCCAGCTGAGCTACGATCGCACATGCCTGAACGAATTCAGTATAAGGTAGTATAGCACAGCTGCCCAAAAAATGCAAATAGAAATCTTCACCCCATTTTTCATTCGTTCTGCCGCTCTGCAAAATTTCACCCGTCTTTTGGCGGTTCCCATCTTGCAAAAGCGCCGTCGGGCTTTATAATAGAGCTTGTGCCCCGGTGTGCGCGGGCACGGTTTAGGATTTGAAAAAGGGATCATCAACTATGAAATCGAACACCCAAACGCTGACGGAAGGGCCTCTGGCCAAGCAGATCCTTCTGGTCAGTCTCCCGCTGGCGCTTTCCAACCTCTTACAGGTGCTGTTCAACATGTCGGACGTGGCCGTGGTAGGCCGGTTCGCGGGCTCCACGGCGCTGGGCGCGGTGGGCTCCACCAGCATCTTCGTCACCCTGTTCACCGGCTTCCTCATCGGCCTGAGCAACGGCATCAACGTGCTGGTGGCCCGCTTTTACGGGGCCAAGCACGGCGACGACGTCCGGTGCACGGTCCACTCAGCGCTGGTGGTCAGCTTCATTGCCGGTGTGGTGCTGCTGGGCATCGGGCTGCTGGGTTCCCCCGCCCTGCTCCGGCTCCTGAACACCAAGGACGACCTGCTCCCCGGCGCCATCCTCTACCTGCGGGTCTACTTCCTCGGTATGCCGGCGCTGGCGCTCTACAACTTCGGCAACGCCATCTTCAGCGCCATCGGCGACACAAAAAAACCGCTGTACTTTCTGAGCATCGCGGGCGTTCTGAACATCCTGCTCAACCTCTTCTTCGTCATTATCTGCAAGCTGGACGTAGCGGGCGTGGCGCTGGCCAGCGCCATCTCCCAGTGCGTCTCGGCGGGGCTCATCCTCCACGCCCTGACCAAGGTGCAGGACTGCTACGCCCTCGATTTCAAACAGGCCAAGCTCGACCCCGCCATGACCAAAAGCATCCTTGCTCTCGGTCTGCCCGCCGGGTTCCAGAACGCCATCTTCGCCATCGCGAACCTCTTCATTCAGGCGGGCGTCAACTCCTTCGACTCCCTCATGGTCAAGGGCAACTCCGCCGCCGCCAACGCCGACAACCTCATCTACGACTGCATGGCCGCCTTCTACATGGCCTGTGCCAGCTTCATGAGCCAGAACTACGGCGCGGGCAAGCCCGACCGCGTAAAGAAAAGCTACTTCATCGCACTGGCCTACTCTTTTGGCGTAGGTCTGCTGCTGGGCGGCAGCCTGTTCCTGTTCGGGCGGCAGTTCCTCGCCCTGTTCACCACGGAAGCCGCCGTTATCGACGCAGGCATGAAGCGCGTGGGCGTCATGGGCCTTGCCTACTGCATCTCCGCTTTTATGGACTGCACCATTGCCGCCTCCCGCGGCCTTGGCAAGACTGTCGTGCCCACCATCATCGTCATCCTCGGCTCCTGTGTGTTCCGGGTGATCTGGGTGTACACCATCTTTGCCCACTTCCACACCATCCCGTCCCTCTACCTGCTCTACCCCTGCTCGTGGATCCTGACTGCCTTCGCAGAGATCCTCTACTTCGTCCACTGCTACAAGGACGCCATGAAGATCTTCAAGGTATCCGTCCCCGCTTCGCTGTAACATTTCAGAGATCAACAAAAGGCAGATGCCGTATCGCGCGGCATCTGCCTTTTTTGTGCCCATTTCAACCTTTTTTCAGAAACAGCGTTCCGATATGTGGAATTTTACTTGCACCTTCTACGATAAGATAGCTCAAAAGATATGTTCCAATTGCCAACGCAATAACTTCTGTCGATTTGTCGCCAATGACCCCCACGTTCTTTATCTCCACCATGAGAAGCATATCATGCAGCAAATAGATTCCAAACGAGCAAATGGAAAGCCTTTTGGCCGGCCGTTCAATCCAGCTAGGGAATTTTATGTTCATCAGCGTGATAAATATTCCTGCGCCGATCAACGGCATCAGATAGTAATTATACCATACCTGCCACGCGATTCCCTGAGAGAAGTACGCCAGTTGCGCGTACACTGTCCGCGCGTACCCCCCCCCCCATTAGAATCGCGAAAATCATTGCAATGCGATATTTTTTCTCGCATAAAACTTTCTTGCAACGTGCAATCGCATATCCCAATATCAAATATAAGCCATAGGCATTCCCTCCATAGCTCAAGTCGATTTGGGCGTATACCATTTCATTCGACGGAATTTGCAGCATCGACTGATACGAATTCACACTCGGAACTATGAAAAGGTACACATACACAGCAAGCATCATGATAGACAACAGCGTCCAAGGTATTTGCTTCAACGCGTTCGCCACATATGGCAAAAACAGATACATTCCAATAATCATCGGCATGTACCATGTATGGCTCAACCCCGCATGTTCCAAAAATAATGCCCGCCGAATATATTGCGCCACATCAAACGGCATCTGATAATACCATGCTAAGAAAACACAATAGATAAAAATCCATAATTCCCAGACGCCCAGCATCGGCAGAAAGTTGTGTTTATAAAATCTTTTTATTTTGTTCTCATCATAACTTTGCGGAAGCAAAAGATAGCCGGATAAGAGCAGAAAAAGCGGAACTCCGCATCTTCCAAATGTAAATGCCGCAAAATAAAACGCGCTGCTGCTGTGGGGAATCATCTGATACTGCTCCATACTCATAGAGTAAACAGACTCCGCGGCATGATTCATCACAACACAAAATGCTGCTAATGCGCGTATCACATCCAAATCACTGTCACGCTGCTTCATATTTCATTACACCTTTACTTCTCCCGCCAGCACCCGCTTATAGTCCTCGTAGTTGCGGGCCAGCAGGGCGGGCGTATCCAGCCCATAGGGGCACTTGGCCTTGCACTGGTTGCAGTGCAGACAGTTCTCGATCTTCTTCATTTTGGCCTGTCCCTCCGGGCTCAGGTAGGCCGCAGCGGGCGACCGGCGCAGGAGAAGGCTCATGCGGGCGCAGCTGTTGATCTCGATGCCCACCGGGCAGGGCATACAGTAGCCGCAACCCCGGCAGAACTCGCCGCGCAGCTCGGCGCGGTCCTTCTCGATGACGGCCCGCAGTTCCTCGTTCATCCGGGGCGGGTTGTCGATATAGGAGAGGAACTCGTCCAGCTCCGTTTCCCGCTGCACGCCCCAGATGGGCAGGACGTTGTCGTACTGGGCCTCAAAGGCGTAGGCGGCGGCGCTGTTGGTGATGAGGCCGCCGGACAGGCCCTTCATCGCGATGAAGCCGACGTCCTTTGCTCGGCACAGCTCCACCAGCTCCAATTCCTGCTCGCCGGAAATGTAGCTGAACGGGAACTGCAGCGTCTCGTACAGGCCGCTCTCGATGGCCTCCTTCGCCACGGTCAGGCGGTGGTTGGTCAGGCCGATGTGGCGGATCATTCCCTTTTCCTTGGCCTCCAGCGCGGCTTCATACAGGCCGGAGCCGTCGCCGGGCTTGGGGCAGAAGGCGGGGTTGTGGAACTGGTACAGGTCGATGTACTCGGTGCGCAGGTTCCGGAGGGAGGTGTGCAGGTCCTCCCAGAAATCCTCTGCGTTCTGGGCGGCGGTCTTGGTAGCAATATAGACCTCGCTGCGGATGCCCTCGAAGGCCTCGCCCAGCTTCACTTCGCTGTCGGTGTAGGCGCGGGCGGTGTCGAAAAAGCGGATGCCGGCCTTGTAGGCCTTGCGGGCCAGATGCACCGCGTCTTCCTGTGAGATGCGCTGGATGGGCAGCGCGCCGAAACCGTTTTTGTTCACGGTGATGTCGGTGGTGCCAAGAGTGACCATGTCCTTCATAAGAAACCTCCTGTTTCCGAATGACTCTCTTCTGCTATTATAAAGCAAAGGGCCGACGGTGGCAATGCCCCGCCGGCTCTTTTGCTTGGCTGTTTATTCGTAATCGTGGTTCAGGAACATGGCCTTGATGACAACGACCTCGTCATACTCGTCCTGATCGACCTGAACATCGGCGTTCAGCTCTTTCAGGCGGTTCTTAACGGCATCCAGCGCCTCCGGCACGGTGACGGCGCGGCCCTCTTCAATGGCGTCCATCATCCGCTTGAGCACCACCGGGTGTGCGTAATAGCTGGGCACCGGGAAAGCCCCATTGGGGTAGGTCTTGACGTAATCCGCCGCAGCCTGTTCCGCTTTTTCGGCGCGCTTCATGATGGAGTTGTGGTTGTTGCGGGCCGTGGGCAGCATATTGTAGCTGGAAAAGAGGAAGATGGCCGCAAAGCCGAACAGCGCAAAATAGATGCCGTAGTTGCCCACATGGTTGGTGATGGCGTACAGGCCGTAAGCCGCCGCCACGATGCCAAAAATGAAGATGGTCAGCGCGACGTAGCGGTACACGGGCTTGCTCTTGAGCTGGGCACGCTTGCGGCGCTCGGCGGCGCTCAGCTCGTCCGAGACGGCGGGCTTTGCCTCCAAGAACTCCTTCGCCCTGCGCAGCACGGTCAGGCTGTGTTCGGCGTCCTTGGTCAGCTCCGGCAGCTTGCGGGCAGCCTTTTCTGCGGCCTGTTTTGCCACGGCCTGTTCGCCCGCCGCGCTCAGCAGCTTGATCTGCGGCTGCTCCTTGGCGAGGACATCCAGCAGGGCGTCCACGTCCCGCTCATCCTTGAAGTTGCACTGCTTCTGCTTGCCGCCGTCGTACTCCACCACGAGGTAGGCCATGGAGGCGAACATTCCCTTGCCGGTAAAGCCGCCTTGGCTCATGGCCACCCGCTTGAAGACGCGGGTGATGCTGCCGTAGGGCAGATAATAGCGGCGGTCGATGTAGAAGCTGTTGAGGTAAAGCGCCTTTTTGCCCACGCCGCAGGGGCCGATCTTCTTACAGGCTTTTTTATCGGCTTCCAGCTCGTCGGCGTTGAGCTTCGCCAGACCCAGTTGTGCAGGTTTGAACAGCATAGTGTATCCCTCTTTTGTTTTGTTTGATCCCATTGTCCCACTGTATCCAAAAAATTGCAAGAGCCTTTTCCAAACCTTTGCCAAAAGAAAACCGACCGCTGGGATGGGCAGCGGCCGGTTTGGAAGTTACAGGGGGTTATGCCGCCATGAATGGGTTATGCGGCTTTCTTCGCAGTGGTCTTCTTCGTGGCGTGGAGGAAGATGGCCAGCATTGCGATCGCAAAGATGATACCGATGGGGTATGCCAGTGCGGTGTTGTAAATGGTGGCACCTTCTGCCGTCTTGCTGTTGAGCAGACCGCCCAAGCACTCAGGAGCCAGCACGAAGTAGGTGCAGGACACAGCGCTCATGAAGGTTGCAGGAACAGCGGTGATCCAGTAGTTCTTCTTCTCCTTGAACAGGTACATGGAAGCGGCCCACAGAACGATCATAGCGAGGGTCTGGTTGGTCCAGCTGAAGTAACGCCAGATGACGGTGTAGTTGATGAAGCCCAGTGCGTTGCCGATGCCAAGGAAAGCACCAATGCCCAGAACGGGGACGCAGAGCTTCAGGCGGTTTGCGTAGCTGTCCTGATCGAGCTTCAGCCAGTCGGCCAGAGTCAGACGAGCGGAACGGAAAGCCGTATCGCCGGAGGTGACGGGGCAGATGACGACGCCGATCATAGCCAGCGCAATGCCGATACCGCCCATGGTCTTGGAGCAGACATCATAGATGGCGGCGGACTGGCCTTCTGCCAGAGCGGCGGCCAGACCGGTGTTCAGACCACCGGTGACCTCATACAGAGAGCAACCAGCAGCGGCCCAGATCAGAGCAATGATGCCCTCACAGACCATGGCACCATAGAAGACGAAGTGGCCCTGCTTCTCACTCTTCATGCAGCGCGCCATGAGGGGCGACTGGGTGGAGTGGAAGCCGGAAATAGCGCCGCAGGCGACGGTGATGAACATGAAGCTCCAGATCGGGGTGCCCGACGGGTGCATGCTGCCGAAATGATCCCACAGTTCGGGGATGGTGTAAGCGGGGTTGGTGAAGATACCGAAGATAACGCCCACAGCCATGATGATCAGGCAGATGCCGAACACGGGGTAGATCTTACCGATGATGGCGTCAATGGAAATGAAAGTCGCGATGAAGTAGTAGACCAGAATGATGATCAGCCAGAACAGGGTGGTGGTGAGCACGCCGCTCATGCCACTGTTCTTGCACAGGGTCACGATCAGGCCGGCAGGGCCGACTGCGAACACGGTACCGACCATGATCAGCAGCACGACGGAGAACACACGCATGATGTTCTGCATCACGGGTCCCAGATACTTACCGGTAACCTCAGCGATGGAAGCGCCCTCATTGCGCTCGCTCATCATACCGGAGAAGTAATCGTGGACGCCACCTGCAAAGATGGTACCAAAGGTGATCCACAGGAACACCACGGGGCCCCACAGAGCACCCTGCAGTGCACCGAAGATGGGGCCGAGGCCCGCAATGTTCAGCAACTGGACGAGGAACAGCTTCCACTGGGGCATCACGACGTAGTCAACGCCATCGTTGATGCGCACAGCAGGAGTTTCACGGTCGTCCGGTCCAAACGTGTTGTCAACGATCTTGCCATAGACAAAATAGCCGATGATCAGGAGCGCCAGACAGAGTAAGAAACTAATCATACCAGAAACCTCCTTTTAAGATCCACGCCCGGCCCCATTCTGCCGTGCGCGGTCATTTCTGGCCTTATGTTAACACACTCTTCATAATTCGTGTAATATCTTTCGAGAATGGCCCTCATATCAAAAAGTATATGGCAAAGATTCCTTTTGCTGCCCGGAAAAGATTTTTTGTCGTTCATTCGACTAATTTTCTTTACCTCAAACGTTCCCGATCCCGTTTTTTCAACCAGAGTTGCTCCTTCCAAACTTTTTGGGCGTTTTTTGTGCACTTTGACCAGTTTTGTGCTTTTTGCACTATTTTCCGTGATTTTTCTGCACAGATCGACGAGAGTTTCCGCAAAACAAACGAAGGGGCTGTTGCATCGGCTCCCTCCGGCATCGCGCAAGCGATGTCGGAAGGAGTTGTGCAGCAGCCCTTCGTATGAATGGGTC
This sequence comes from Faecalibacterium hattorii, assembly GCF_003287455.1. Classification (GTDB taxonomy): domain Bacteria; phylum Bacillota; class Clostridia; order Oscillospirales; family Ruminococcaceae; genus Faecalibacterium; species Faecalibacterium hattorii. Next base: position 8,502 of record NZ_PRLC01000011.1, read on the forward strand.
ATGAAATTGAAATGTCGATCCAGCTTATGCAGCCTTGTTCGCAGCCGTTTTCTTGGTGGCGTGGATGAAGAGCGCCAGCATAGCCGCTGCGAAGATGATGCCGATGGGGTATGCCACCGCCGTGTTGTAGATGGTAGCGCCCTCTGCCGTCTTGCTGTTGAGCAGACCGCCCAAGCACTCAGGAGCCAGCACGAAGTAGGTGGAAGACACCGCGCTCATGAAGGTCGCGGGCACTGCGGTGATCCAGTAGTTCTTCTTTTCCTTGAAGAGGTACATGGAAGCCGCCCACAGAACGATCATAGCGAGGGTCTGGTTGGTCCAGCTGAAGTAACGCCAGATGACGGTGTAGTTGATGAAGCCCAGTGCGTTGCCGATGCCAAGGAAAGCACCAACGCCCAGAACAGGAATGCAGAGCTTCAGGCGGTTCGCGTAGCTGTCCTGATCGATCTTGAGCCAGTCGGCCAGAGTCAGACGAGCGGAACGGAAGGCCGTATCACCAGAGGTGATGGGGCAGACCACAACGCCGATCATGGCCAGCGCAATGCCGACACCGCCCATGGTCTTGGAGCAGACATCGTAGATGGCCTTGGACTGGCCCATGGCCAGCGCAGCGGCCAGACCGGTGTTCTTGCCGCCGACGACCTCGTACAGGGAGCAGCCAGCAGCGGCCCAGATCAGAGCGATGATGCCCTCACAGACCATGGCACCGTAGAAGACGAAGTGGCCCTGCTTCTCGCTCTTCATGCAGCGCGCCATCAGAGGCGACTGAGTGGAGTGGAAGCCAGAGATCGCGCCGCAGGCGACGGTGATGAACATGAAGCTCCAGATCGGGGTGCCCGACGGGTGCATACTGCCGAAGTGCTCCCAGATCTCCGGGATGGTGTAAGCAGAATTGGTGAAGATACCGAAGATGACGCCGATGGCCATGATGATCAGGCAGATGCCGAAGATGGGGTAGATCTTGCCGATGACCGCGTCAATGGAGATAAAGGTCGCGATGAAGTAGTAGGCCAGAATGATGATCAGCCAGAACAACAGCGACGTCAGCACGCCGGAAGCACCGCTCTGGTTGCACAGCTCGACGATCAGGCCCGCAGGGCCGACGGCGAAGACGGTACCGACCATGATCAGCAGCACCACGGAGAACACGCGCATGATGTTCTGCATCACGGGGCCTAAGTATTTGCCGGTGATCTCGGCGATGGAAGCGCCGTCGTTGCGCTCACTCATCATGCCGGAGAAGTAGTCGTGGACGCCACCTGCAAAGATGGTGCCGAAGGTGATCCACAGGAAGACCACCGGCCCCCACAGAGCGCCCTGCATTGCACCGAAGATGGGGCCGAGGCCCGCAATGTTCAGCAGCTGGACGAGGAACAGCTTCCACTGGGGCATCACAACGTAGTCCACGCCATCGTTGATCCGCACCGCAGGGGTCTCGCGGTCGTCCGGCCCAAAGGTATTGTCCACGATCTTACCGTAGACGAAGTAGCCCACGATCAAAACCGCCAGACAGAGCAAGAAACTAATCATACCAGAAACCTCCTTTTTCCGGTGCTGTCCGCAGCCCCATTCCGCCGCCGGGCAGCCCCAAATCTCTGGTCTCATGTTAACATATTTTTCATCATCTGCACAATATTTTTCCAGTATAGGGCCATATCGGATTTTATATAGCCATTAAGAATTTTTACCGTTTTTAGGTTCATTTTCCGACCAATTATCAGCAAAAAAGAAACGAAGCGGGAAATCTCGCTTCGTTTCTTTGCCACATTTCTCTATTTTTAACGATTCCGGTCGATGAAATCTTATCCGGTTCTTAACCGGGGGAAACTCATTTCACGGTCTGGGCCGCCTGTTTCTGGAGCAGATCGACAAATGCCTGTTCCTCGGCGCGCAGACTGCCCTTGTCCGGATAGACCAGAACATCCCGCATCCGCTGGCGCTGGGCCGGGCACTTTCTCAGCACCAGATGGTACTGCTCCAGCGCCTTGCGGGGCATGGGCGACGCCCACATGTAAGCCGTGGGCAGCCGCTGCAAGATCGAGAACTGGCTGCACCGCTCGTACACATGGATGCGCCGGGCCTGATTCACATGCCAGCGCACGCCGTCGCCGCCCTCCTCGCCGGGCAGTTGGAAGTCGTCGTGCAGGATCTCCATATACTGATTCAGCTCCGCAAGGTCGTGCACCTCGTGCTTTGCCAGTGGGCCATCCCGGTTGGTCAGAAGCTGGTACTCGAAATCCATCACCGGTTCCATCTTCAGCCCCCGCCGGGCGCAGTAGTGGCTGTAGTGCTCGTCGTCCTCCATGGCGTACCGCAGCAGCGCCAGATGATAGCCCCGCCGCAGCACGAAATCCAGCGCCTCCATCGAGCCGCCCTCCCGGATGTGGATGTGCATCTTTTCCAGATGGGCCGCCTGTTCCAGATAGTCCACCGCCGCGTAGGACGCATAGGTGGCATGGGGCAGCATCACCCGCAGTTCGGCGCAGCGCTCCTGCTCCTCCTCCACGCTCCGGCTCAGCAGATCCACATCTTCCAACACCCGCTCGGCCTGTTCGATGAACCGCCGCCCCTGCTCGGTGGGGATCATGCCGGTGGACGAGCGCTCAAAGATCCGGATCTTGTACTCTTCCTCCAAGTTTTTCAGCGCCTTGCTGATGTTGGGCTGGGCCGCATACAGCTGCTTTGCCGCGGCGCTGACCGAGCCCCACTGCATGATCGCAACCAGATACCGCAATTCTGTAATGTTCAAGCTCTTCTCTCCTTTTGGCATCGTATCCTATCTGTTCATTATTGTATCAGCCCCGCCGACGCGCTGTCAAGTTGACGGCGGCACATCGACGTTTTATAATAAGAAAAAAGGAGTTTTTGCTATGGAGATCTACCACGTTCTGCGCATCGACGAGCAGTTATACGGCTGCGAAGAGCTGCCGGAGGGCCAGCCCGTCTGCTGCGATGTCTTATTGGAGGATGCCGCCGGGCAGCGGCGGGTCCTCGCCTACCCGGACGCCGAACTCACCCGCCTTGGCATCAACGAAGGCGACGCCGTCCGGCTCGAACACCACACCCTGACCAAATGTTAAAGGAGCGCTTATGCACAGCCTGTATTTTACCCGCCACGGCGAGACCGTCTGGAACATCGAAAACAAGATCTGCGGCATGACCGACAGCCCGCTGACCGCCCGCGGCCGGGAACAGGCCGCCGCACTGGGGGCCCATGTCCGGGACAGCGGGGTGCACATCGACGAGATCCTGTACTCTCCCCTCTCCCGCGCCGCCGACACCGCCAAGGCCATCGCTGCGGCCACCGGCATCCCCGCCCGGCCGGAACCCCGGCTGCGGGAGCAGTGCTTCGGCCGCTACGAGGGCACCCCCCGCGACGGTGCCGAGTTCAAAATTTCCAAGACCCACTTTGCCGACCGCTATTCCGGCGGCGAAAGCATGCTGCAATTGGCCCAACGCATCTACGATCTGCTGGACGAACTCAAAGCCGACGAGGGCAAGACCTACCTTCTCGTCGCCCACAACGGCATCGCCCGCGTCGTGCGCTCCTACTTCTTCGATATGACCAATGAGGAGTACGCCGCCTTCGGCATCAAAAACTGCGAGTTCGTGGAGTACACATTCGAATAACGAGAAAGGCCGCCGGCACCCGGCGGCCTTTCTCGTTACTTTTTACTCTGCGTGACGGTAATGGAACTTTTTATCCTTGGTCACGAACATATACACGCTGACAGCCAGCGCGGCAAGCTCGGCGGCGGTGATGGCCAGCCAGATGCCGTCGATGCCCCAAAGCGCAGGCAGGACGAGGACCGCCGCCACTTGGAACAGCAGGGTGCGCAGGAAGGAGATCAGCGCACTGGTCACGCCATCGCCCAGCGCCGTGAAGAAGGACGATGCATAGACGTTGAACCCCATGATGAGGAAGCTCAGGCCGTACAAGCGGAAGGCGCGGGTGGTCAGGACCAGCAGCTCAGCGTCATAGCCAACGAAGATGGCGGCCACATAAGGGATGACGAACATGGAACCGATGGTCAGGAAAACGGCCACCACGCCGATGAGCCGGAAGCTCATGGAGTAAAGGTTGTGGACCTCTTTCCGGTTGCGGGCACCGTAGTGGTAGCTGATGATGGGGGCGCTGCCGACGGCATAGCCGACGAACACCGCCACGAACAGGAAGGACGCATACATGATGACGCCGTAGGCCGCCACGCCGTTTTCGCCCGCAAAGCGGAGCAGTTGATAGTTATAGAGGATGTTGACCAGCGACATCGAGAGGTTGGTCATCAGCTCGGAAGAGCCGTTGACACAGGCGTTCATCAGGACACGGCGGTTGAACTTGGTCTTGCTGAGGTGCAGCCGGCTCGTGTTGTTCCGGTTTACAAAATAAAACACTGGCAGCAGACCGCCGACGATCTGGCTGATAAAGGTCGCAATGGCTGCACCCTCGACGCCCCAGTGGAGCGCGCCGACCAGAACGACGTCCAGCACCATATTGGTGCAGCCCGCGCCCACCGTAAAGGCAAAGCCGAGGTGCGGCTTTTCGGCGGTAACGAAAAAGCTCTGGAACATATTCTGCAAAATAAAGGTGGGCAGAGAGATCAGCAGGATGCGGCCATACCGCAGCGCATAGTCCAGCATCTCCCCCTTTGCGCCCAGCAGCGCAGCCACCGGCTCAATGATGAGCAGACCGATGACCGTGAAGACGATGCCCGCAACGAGGGCCGCGATCAGGAACAGGCTGAAAAATTCATCGGCCTTCTTGTTGTCACCCTCGCCCAGCGTGATGCCTACAATGGCCGAGCCGCCGGTACCCAGCATGAAGCCGACCGTGCCGATCAGCATCGGCAGCGGCATGATGAGGTTGACCGCAGCAAAAGCCGTTTTGCCCACAAAGTTCGAGACGCACAGGCCGTCCACGATGCCGTAGATCGAGGTGAACAGCATGGTACCGATGCAGGGCAGCACAAACCGAACCAGCCGGGAATAGGTAAAGTGGTCGGACAATTGAATGGGTTGTTTTGGCATGAGTTCTCCTTCTTACATCATCCCGCCGGGGCGCCAGCCGGTGCAGTAGCGGGCATAGTCGCGGTCAGCCTGTTTGACGTAAAGGACGTATTCTTCGTTGCCTTCCTTATTTTTCATCTGGCGGACCTTGGTGGGCAGACTCTGGCGCTGGAGCAGCTCCAGCTCGTCGTTCAGCTCCTCCTCGTTGTCAAAGGTGTCCAGCTTGGTCCAGTGGGTCGCAAAGAGCCAGAATTTTGCAAGGTTGTCACTCATCTTCGGTCTCCTTCTCCGGCGCGTCCTGCGGGGCGGTCAGCCGGTAAAACGGTGCGATGGCGTTGGCGTCGCCGTGGCGCACGATGGAATAGGTAATGTCGCAATAAGGCTGGATGGCGGTGCTCTTCTCGACGGTGGAGATGAGCAGCACCTGCAATTGCAGACGGCGGAACAGCTCCATCATGGGGCGGATGCGGTCGCTGGTCATCTTGCTGAAAGCCTCGTCCAGCAGGACAAGGCGGATGCTGTTTTCGCTCTTTTGGTAGATCTGCAGCAGCGAAGCGCAGATGGCCACATAGAACGGGGCCTGATTCTCACCGCCGGAGGAATCGCGGCTGACGCGGGAGAGATACGCCTGCTGACCGGAGACCGTGTTCGTCACCTTGATGTCGTAATCCAGATAGGTGCGGTAATCCACATAGTCCGACAAGGTCGCGCCGGAGGTGGTGCGGCCCTCCTGCCGGGCGCGGGTGTTCTCGTCCACATCGGCCATGATCTTTTCCATCAACTCGTCCACCTGCCGCTCGTAGACCGGGTCAGCGGTGGCGGCGAGGTTGTCCAGCGAGTCGGTGTCGGTCATCTGCTGGTTGCCTTTGTCCACGATGACCTGATAGAACGCGGCCAGCTGCGGGTCGCGGCTGGGTTCCAGCTCGAAGCGGTAGACCTCTTCGCCATAGGTCAGCTGCTCCATCACCTTGTTCAGCTCCCGGAACTGGCGGCGGGCGTTGAAGATGTCGTCCTTCATTCGGAAGAGGATGTCCTTGCGGAAGCGGTCCTTGCAGTCCCGCTGCGCCTGTTCCAAGCGGGCGGCGTAGCGCTCAAGGTCGATGCGGACAAGGCTCTCGTGCTGGGCGCGGTACTGCTCCACCCCGGCAAGGCCCAGCGGATAATCGCAGACGTAGCGCTCGTTGTACTCCTTCTGGGCGGGCTCCAGCGTCGTGGACAGATAACTTTGCAGCCCGTCGTCCAGCTTGGTCTGGGCCTTTTCGGCGGTCTGCGCCGCTGCGCGGGCCGTCCGCCCGCCGGTCATCAGGCCCTTTTTGCGCTCCTGCGCCAAGGGTTCCAGCAGCGGGTATTTCCCGAAGAATGCCTCTGCGGCAGCGGTGCTCTGGCGGGCCGTTTCCACGGCCTTGGTCTGCTCCGCCTCGCAAGAAGCCAGCTGCTTTTCACAGACGCGGATATCGCCGCCTACCTGCTCCACCGCCTTGCGGGCGGCTTCCCATGCGGCTTCGCGGGCCTCTTCCTCTTTGTACAGCTCTTGCAGCAGCGGGTTCTCGCGGCAGTCGGTCAGCTTCTGTTCCTGCGCGGTGTAGTCGGCCTTGGCGGTGTCCAGCGCGGCGCGGCTGGCCCACAGGCCCGCCAGTTGTTCCAGCGCGTGGGTGCGCAGGACGTTCTGATACTGGTCGTAGGCCGCTTTCAGCTGCTTTTCGGTCTGGGCAGCCTCGCGGCGGCGCTCACCGAGGGCGGCCAGCTCCTCTTCCAGCGCACCGGCGCGGGCCCGGCGGGCGTCGAGGCCGATATACCGCTGGGGCTTGCGCAGACGCTCCAAGCGGAACGGATGATGCCGGAGCAGGTCGCGGGTGGCGCTGTCCGGGTAATTTTCAAGGGTGTCCGGCGTATCGCAGCAGACGATGCGGCGGAGGATGGTGTCGGCGTACTGGGCCGCCAGTGGGTTTTCGCTCTCCACCTGCGCGGCAAGGCTGTCGGCAGGGGGCGTATCGGCCCGGCGGTTCGCGCTGCGGATGCCCGGCGTGTCCAGCAGACTGATGGGCCCCACCCGCTCACCCAGCGCCACAAAGGCGCTCTTGGCGGCGGCGTAGTGGTTCGGCGGCACAAGGATATCGAACCGGCGGTCGCCGAGGCAAGCTTCCACACAGTCCTGCCAGCTCTCGTCCGCGACGCTGAGCAGCTCGCAGAAGATCTTCGCATCCGGGGTCATGCCGCGGCTCTTGAGCTCGGCGTTCACGGCGTCCCGCACCTTGGTGGCAGCGTCGCCGTGGGGGTAGACCCATTTGCCGCCGGAGACTGCGTCCAGCTCGGCCCGCTTTTCCTCCTGCCCACGGGCAAGGTCGGCGGCGGACTGCCGCGCGGCGAAATACTGCTCTTCCAGCGGCTTTTCCAGCTTGTCGAGGGCGGCGGTCAGGTCGGGCAGACGGCCTTCGGTCAGGCTGACCGGCCAGAGCGCTTTTTCGACGGCGAAGCCGCTGCGGTTCAGCACGGTCAGCAGGTTCGTGACGGTGTCGGCAGTCTGCTCCAGACCGCTCACCTTCCGGCTGGCGGCGTCCAGTGCGCTCTTTTTGCGGGCCAGCTCCTCGGTCATGGCGTCCAGCGCGCGGCCTTCGCCGCTGGCGGAGGCCGCCCCGTGGGCAGCCAGATAGGAGCGGCGGGCCTCGGCTTCGGCATTCTTGGCCGTCTCATAGGCGGCATTCAGCTCGGCCATCTGGCGGCGTCCGGCGTCGAGATGTCCCTGCCAGACTTCGTGCTCCCCGGCGTCCGCTTCGGCGCGGGCCAGCAGGGCCGCACCCCGGTTCACGAGGGCATCCGTCTCCTTGGCCGAGGCTTCCCGGCCGTATTCCACGATCTGTTCCAGTGCGGCGGCGCGGGTCTGCGCCTCGGCAAGGACGGCGTGGAGATTTTCCAGCTCCACCCGGTCGCCCTGTAAAGCGTCGAGGTCCAGTTCCGGCTGGGGCAGGATGTATTGATACAAAAACTCTCGGAAATTCGGGATCTCGTCCATGCTGGTGCCCATCTGGAACACTTCATTGAACTTTTTGCCCAGCGGGCTGGCGGCGCGGCCAATGCCCAGCGCACGGCAGATGCGGTCCCGCGCTTCGCTGGGGCTGCGGGTATAGGAGAGCCGGCCCACGGCGGGCTTGAAATCTTCCTTGGCGCTGGGGGCACCGGTGCGCGGGTCGATGAAGGGCAGCTTTTCCAGCGTGATGCCGTCCTCGGAGATGTACCACGTCTGGTCGCCGGGATGGAGTTCCTGCATGGGCCCTTCAGACTCGACCCGGACTGCGATGACGAAGTTCGTCCGCTTGACGCTGTCCCAGAATTCCGCGCCGATGTAGGCCACGGTGCGGCCGGGGCGGCGGTAAGCGTTCTCGCCGCGCTGCTTGGCGTGGACCGAGCCCTGCAATGTGCGGCCGCTCTTCTTGTTGCCGAGGGCGTTGAAGTTGCGGTTGGTGGTCAGGCAGTAGCGGATGGCGTCGAGGATGGTGGTCTTGCCCACGGCGTTGACGCCGATCATATAGGTCAGGCGGGCACAGTCGAAGGTGACGTTTTCAAAGTTGTGCCAGTTGATGAGCTTCAGGCGTTTCAGTTCGATCATTCTTCGTCCTCCGTGCCGGATTCGCCCTCCGGGCGTTCATACAAGGCAAGCTCGCTGCGGGTGCGGCTGCTCTCGGCTGCGGCGTCGGCAAGGTCGGCGTCCGGCAGGGCCAGCAGCACCGTCGGGAAGACCTCGATCCGGCTGTCGAGGCCGGTCAGCCGCCCCACCGGGCGGGCCAGATTGTACCGGCGCAGGGTGCGCAGCAGCTTTTCAAGGGTGAGCTGGTCCAGCCGCCGGGGCAGGTTCATCTTCTGCAGTTCCGCCTGAACCTCCTCCACCGTCACCAGCACCTGATCGGCGCTGGCGGCGAGGCTCTCCCGCTTTTGAAGATAGAGCAGCCGCAGCACCAGCAGCAGGATGCTCTCGTATTTCAGCAGCCGGGCCTGACTGCCCTCATGCTCGTTGACGAGGGCAGCGGCCTGTAAGGGGGCTGGGTAGAGCAGCACCGCATAGCCCAGCGGCGCGAAGACGGCCCGCACCTCGTTCAGGTGGTCCTGCACGTAGAGATATTTCGACCGCTGGTCCTCCACCCCGCCCAGCAGGAAGCAGTGGTTGAGCAGATAGTTTGCGGTCTCTTCCAGTAGTTTATTCGTTTCGGCCATGGGGCTCCTCCTTGCGGGGCGTCAGGATGAATTCTTCGAACCGGAAGCCGCCCCGTTCGACCCAGTTTCCGGTGAGTTCAATGTCATAATCGCGCCGGGGCGACTGCGAGTAGGTGTGCAGCCCGATGATGCGGGCAAAGTCGTCCGGGTATTCGGCGGCGAGGGTGGAAGCCGGGACGGCCCTGCGGGCGGCCAGCGCCTGTTTGGCCAGCAGGGCCACGTTCTCCTCCGTCACGGCCATCCGGGCGTAATCCAGCAGAAGCTTCTGCTCTTTTTGCAGCTGCGCCGGGTCCAGCGCCGAGGTCTCCACCGGCTTGAGCGGCGTTTCGCTGCGGGGCGCGGCGGGCGGGTAGAGAGGCTTTTCGCCGAAGACCTGCACGGGGTAGAGGTGGAGCCGCTTTGCCACCGGGCCGTCGTCCGGCTCAAAGAGCTGGTCGGGCGTTTTGATCTCCTCGGCATAGCGGCGGAGCAGCGTGGTGACGCTGCCCTGCGCCGAGCGGTCGCTCAGCAGCAAGAACTGCGCCCGCTGCACCGCCCGTTTGCGGTAGCGGATGTGGCTCGCGTCGATCTGCTTCATCAGGTCGCTCATCTCTTCCAGCGCGTCCCGCTGCTTCTGGATCAGGGCACGGACGGCGGGGGCCGCCTCGTTGGGGGCACAGCGCTCCACGCGGGCGTAATCCAGCGCCAATTGGGGCAGGAAGTTCGCCTCGCACTCGTCCAGCCCCTCTTCGAGGTAGGCGCGGTAATTGAAGAGGTTGTCGCTGGTCTTGAAGCGGTGGTAAGCCGCCGCCACCACCTTTTCCTCATACTGGTCAAACAGCTCCAGCACCTCCTGCGGGGTGCGGTTGCGGGTGAGCCGGTCGATGTAGTGGCCGATGGAGGCATTCAGCGCCCGGAGGGACTTGTTCAGCGCGTCGAGGTCGGACGCCACCTCCCGCAGCACGTTCTCGTAAGGGCTCTTCTCCTCCCCGATGCCGCGCAGCAGCTGCCACGCTTTGTAGAGCTTCCCGGTGTAGGTAACGACGCGGGGGTTCAGGATCTCCTCCAGCGCTTCCAGCAGAGGGGTCACCTCTGGCTGGAACGCCAGCGCCGGTTCCTCCTCGTAGCTGCCGGGCTGCTCTTCCAGCCAGCCGGTGCGCCGCAGCCGGAGCAGGAAACCCAGCGCCAGCAGATGCGGGTCGCGGGTGGGCTGCTCGGCCTCGTCCCCGGCGTCGTCAGCGTCCAGCGCCAGCGGCTTTGCCAGCGCCGCAAAATAATCCTCCGCGCGGGAGACGGCCTCGGCGCGGGAGATGCTGTAATCTGCCGTGTGGCGGCACTCCTCCCACAGCAGCAGGAGCAGCTCCGCATAAAAGGCCCGGTTCGGCCCCGCCAGCGGGCGGAACAAACGCGGGCTGACCAGTTCAAACAGCTGCATCAAAAAATCCTTTCTTTCGCAAAAATCCGTTTCTATTGTACCACAAATCCCCGGCTTTGTCACAAAAGGGCAGCAAAAAACACCGCGCCCGGCGGGCACGGTGTTTGGGGGGCGTTATTGCCCGATCCTTTCTGTATGCAGCACCAATAAGCGACCATGGTTGCGGAATTTCGTCTTGAATTTACACAATTTCACCACGATTTTGTGGTATTCTACCTGTAAAGAATTGGAAATGGTGTTCTTCTTTACTCCCTTGAACAGGCAGGCCATACTCCCTGAATCACACAACAGCCCCCCGGAATGCAGGACTCCGGGGGGCTTCGTGTTTTGTTTCGAAGATCTTACAGCTCCTGATAGGCGCTCATCATGGCGGGGATGAACTGCTTTTTGCGGCTGACGACGCCGGGCAGGATCCAGCTTCCATCCTCGGCGGGCTGGATCTCGAAGCCGTCGGACAGCACTTCGGCGGCGTAGCGGCCGGTGCAGATGACGACGCTCTCCTCCTTGGGCACATCGGTCAGCAGCATGTACAAGTCCTCGACATTCTGCTTGTTGCGGGCCTCTTCGAGGTAGGGCTTGAGCAGAGCTTCCGCCGCCAGCAGGTTCTTGCGGGTCATGTAGCTGCCCTGCGCCACGCCGAAGCGAATATCGCCGCACATGAACACCTTGAAGTCCTGCAGGAAGACTTCTTCGGGCGTCTTGCCGTCGAGTTTTTCACCGGCTTCGAACATTTCGGTGGAAAACTCGTCGATGTCCACGCCTGCGATCTTGGCCAGCCGCTTGGCGGTGGCTTCATCGACGGGGGTGCAGGTGGGGCTGCGGAAGGCCAGCGTATCCGAAAGGATGGCCGCCAGCAGCAGCCCGGCGATCTGGGGCCGGATCTCAACGCCGTTTTCATCGTACATCTGGGTGATGATGGTGGCGGTGCAGCCCACGGGCTGATTGCGGAAATAGACCGGGCCGCTGGTCTCCAAGCTGCCGATGCGGTGGTGGTCGATGATCTCCAAGATCTCGGCCTGATCGAAGCCTTCCACGGCCTGTGTGGCCTCGTTGTGATCCACCAGAATGATGCGGCGCTTGCGCAGCGCGATCACGTTCCGGCGGCTGACCATGCCGCAGTACTTGCCCTCCTCGTCGAGGATGGGGAAATAGCGGTGGCGCACCTTGGCCATGACCCGCATCACGTCCGCCACCGGGGTGACGAGGGTAAACTTCATGATATCTTCGCGGGTCATATAATAGGAGATGGGGGCGCACTGGCTCATCAGCTTGCCGGCGGCGTAGGTATCGCAGGGGGCCGTCATGATGGCGACACCCATTTCCTCGGCAATGCGCCGGATGGTGTGGCCCACCTTGGCACCGTTGCAGAGGATGAGGAGAGAGGCCTCCTTCTCAATGGCGCAGAGCTGGCTTTCGTAGCGGTTAGTCAGGATGACGATGTCGCCCTTTTCCACGCTGCTTTCCAGCATTTCGGGGGTGGCGGTGCCGATCTTGATGTGGCCGGTGGTGCAGACGGCGTTCTCGTCGCCCACCTCCATCGTGCCGCCCAGCGTTTCAAGAATGTTCTTGTAGCTGGTCTTGCTGCTGGCAAGGATGCCGGTATCAAAGACGTCCATGTTGGCGGTGGCGATGTCCTTCACTGTGATGATGCCTTCCAGCTCATTGTCGGCGCTGGTGACGGGCAGGGTGTCGATCTGCTGGTCACGCATGATCTCCCACGCCTTGCGCAGGCTGGTGGAGCCGGGGATGCCGGGCATTTCGCGGTAATCGACATCCCGGATCTTGGGGTTAACGTCGGTGCACATCCGGGGCGGCGTGACGCCGAACTTTTTCAGGACGAACTCGGTCTCCTGATTCATCTTCCCCGCGCGGCGCGGTTCGCAGACGAGGTCGGTGGTCTTATTTTTCAGCTCCGCATACGCAATGGCGGAGCAGATAGAGTCGGTGTCCGGGTTGCGGTGCCCGATGACCACGACTTTGTGGGCTGCCTTTGGCATAGGTGTTTCCCCTCTCTATGGATCGTATCATTTACCTTCTCTCTCCTGCGCCGGGCGCAGAAGTCCGGTTCCATTTTAACACATCCCACCGCAGTGGTAAAGGCTCCCAAACCCACTTTGTCCCTTAAAAATCCGCAAGGCTCTTGGATACAACAGCTTCACTGCCGACGGTTTTCGCTTTTGCTTGACACTCCCGCCCAAAACCGCTATGCTAGAGGAAATAAAACTTGAACGTTCGCCGCTTTTGGAGGGTCCGCATGAAAAAGCAACCACATATCCGCATCCTTGCCGCCGCGCTGACGCTGGCGTTCTGCATCCTCGGCAGCAGCTCTGCCCTTGCCGCACCGGCTGCCACGCCCACCACCCGGCCCGAAAAGGAGGTCGTGGAACCGAACGACACCACCCAGACCTCGCTGGATTACTTGGAGTTCCTGCTGCGCGCCGGCGGGCCCTTCCGGTTCCAAGAAGCCGCCATCAAGCGCCCGGCGGATGACGCGGACGCCGGCCCCGCCGAAGGGGCCGTGGCGACGCTGACCATCTACAGCCAGACCACCAACAACACCGAACCCATCGACATCTCCGGCCACAGCTTCGTGGCGGTGCGGAATGTCTCCGACCACGCCATCGAAGTGGGCGGGCAGGAGATCGCGCCGGGCACCGGCGTGACCATCGGCACCCGCGCCAACCGCCCGGAGCATGAGGGCATCTGGTACAATTTGGAGGGCTACTACTGCTACTACATCTCCGCCTTCTACCCGAACCTCTACTCCATGCAGGTCTCGCTGGACGAAGAGGGGCTGGCCGTCCTCAACCAGAACCTGACCACCGCCGACCACTGGTCCACCGCCTTCAACTGCGCCTCCTTTGCGGCAGGGCTGTGGAACTCCGTCTGCTCCGACCACCTCTCGGCGGGCACGCCCCACTCCCCCAAGGGCCTGAAGGCCTCCATCCGCTCCTACGGCGGCAAGCTCCGCTACAATGAGTCGGTGCCCTACGACTACATCGTCTCCTACGGCACCGCCCGCACCCCCAGCGCGGATTATTCCTGATTTTTCCGCTTTCTGCGAAAATGTTGGATACATCATCTTGATTTTCCCCCGCTTCCGCGTTATGCTTATGCCAAGGATATTCCGGAACAACAGGAGGAACTCATGTCAACCACCACATCATCCAAGCCGCTGTTTACCCGCCAGCAGCTCATCGCGCTGCTGCTGCCGCTCATTGCCGAACAGGCCCTCAGCGTGACCATCGGTCTGGCCGATACGCTGATGGTCTCTTCCGTCGGCGAAGCCGCCGTTTCGGGCGTCAGCCTTGTGGACTCCTTCAACGTGCTGATGATCCAGCTGCTGAGCGCACTGGCCACCGGCGGCGCCGTCGTCGCCAGCCAGTACATCGGCCACCGGGAGCCCAAAAACGCCAAGGCCGCAGCGGCGCAGATCCTGTTCATCATGATCTCGCTCAGCGTCGTGGTCGCCGCCGTGGTCGCGGTAGGCCGCCACGGCATCCTGCGGGGCATCTTCGGCTCCATTGACGCCGACGTGATGACCTACGCCGAGACCTACTTCCTGCTCTCGGCGCTGAGCTACCCCTTCATCGGTGTGTACAACGCGGGCGCGGCCCTGTTCCGCGCACAGGGCAACAGCAAGATCAGTATGCTTTCCAGCCTTGTGATGAACGTGGTGAACATCGGCGGCAACGCGGTTTTGATCTACCACTTCCATATGGGCGTCATGGGCGCGGCGCTGGCCAGCCTTGTTTCCCGCATGATCGCGTGCTTCGCGGTCATCTACCTGCTGGAAAAGCCCTCCTGTATGCTCCGCATCGACCGCCTTGCCGACCTCAAGCCCGACCTCTCCCTCATCCGCCGCATCCTGCGGGTGGGCATCCCGGCCGGTATTGAAAACGGCATGTTCCAGATCGGCAAGCTGTCGGTCTCCAGCCTGACGTCCACCCTCGGCACCGCCGCCATCGCGGCTAACGCCGTGGCGGGCAACATCACCACCTTCCTGAACATCCCGGCCAACGCGGTGGGCATGGCGGTGCTCACCGTCATCGGCCAGTGCCTCGGCGCGGGCGAGAAGGAACAGGCCAGCCACTACGCCCGCCGCCTGATGCTGGTGGCCTATGCGGGCGCATGGGTCATGAACCTGTCCGCCTTCTTCTTCCTGAACGGCATCGCGCTGTCGTGGTTCCACCTCTCGGCGGAGTCCGCCGCCATGGCGATGCAGGTGATGCGCTGGTTCAACGTCATCTCCCTGTTCATCTGGCCGGCCAGCTTCACCCTGCCCAACATCCTCCGCGCAGCGGGCGACGCCACCTTCACCATGACGGTGAGCGTCTTTTCCATGTGGGTGTTCCGCGTCGCCTTCTGCTACCTGATGGTCCTCGGCTTCCATCAGGCCCACCTGCTCAGCATCTGGGGCGGTATGTTCCTTGACTGGGTGTTCCGTTCCCTCTTCTTTGCCATCCGCTTCTCAAAAGGAAGCTGGCTCGAAAAAAAGGTCATCTGATCGATCGGGAGGTTCTCCATGAAACACAGACTTGCAGCACTCTTCCTCACGGTAGCGCTCTTCTGCACCCTGCTCGCGGGCTGCGCCCCCACCCCCGATGTGCCGGGGCCCGGCGGCGGCTCGTCGTCCTCCGGCAGCACGAACAATGGCGGGAACTCGGAGAGCGAGGATAATAACAACGGCGGGAACACCGCGACAAAGCTCCAGCCAAAGGCTTATATGGAAGCTTACAATGTTTCTTATATTACTTCCGAAATCATCTCTAAAAACCCGTATGTCGCAAATTACGTTTTCTCCGTTGTAAACCCGAACAAGAATTACAGCCTTTCTTCCGTCAAAATCAGCATCGATCTGACAGACAACAACGGAAAGCCACTGACGGATTACACAACGATTCAGTCGATTGCGCCGGGCGACACCGTTCGCTTTGCATATTCCGCTTCCTACTCCGTCCCCGTGCATATCGGTGGCTGTCGCGTTGATCCGGTTCTTTCTTCCTACTTCAAAACACCTGAAACCGAATCGGACGGTACGCCGAAGATGGCCAAATCCAGTGATATTACAGTAGTCGGCGCGAAAGAAACCAAGACTTCCTCCAAATTCGACTACAACATTATCAACGGAACTGCACTCAACACCAGCCATTATCCTTGCAAGGTCAAGGTTTCGCTGCTCCTGAAAAAGAACGGTCAAACCGTTTATGCAACTTGGGTCAATTCTCCTTCGGATGTTCTTGCCAACGGCAAGTTCCCCGTTACGATTTATGCACCCAAAAATATCGACTACGACTCGTTTGACCTGATTGCCATCCCTTGTTAATCAAAAATTCCCCGCCGCCGCGAAAACGGCGGTATTTTGTTGCAAGAAAATGCACTTCTGGATCGTATGATCTTACGAAGGCCCTTTCATCCCTCAGCCCGCACAAATTTTTCATGGATTTTTTAGTAAACTTGTCGGGTTTGGGGCTTGCTTTTGCGCCCTGACAAGCGTATAATGATACGCTGCTAAGAACTTTAAGGGCCATTCGCCCCCAACTCCAAGAAAAGGAAGTGTGTTCCATGCGAAGCTGGTTTTCCCGCCATCCCATTTGGTTCATGGCGTTTTATCTTGTATTTTATCTCTCGGTGTTCCACTGGCTCGAAGCCAACATCACCGTGCCCGAAGTCTGGGTCCACTGCCGGCTGGACGATCTGATCCCCTTCTGCAAATATGCGGTCATCCCCTATTTTGCATGGTTCGTCTGGATCCCGTTCACCCTGTTCTATCTGCTGTGGAAAGCGCCCCGCGCCGACTTCTGGCGGCTCTGCCTCCCCCTGTTCGCGGGCATGACCATCGCGCTGGCAGTGTATGTCGTCGTCCCCAATGGGCTGGATCTCCGCCCTTACCGCGTGTACGGCTCGGACTTCTTCGCCCGGACGGTGCGCCGACTCTACGACACCGACACGGCCACCAACGTCTGCCCTTCCATCCACGTCTTCAACTCGGTGACGCTGATGATGGCTTACTACCGCAGCCGCATCTTTGACGAGCCCCGCCGCCGCTGGATGCGCCCGGCCGCCGCCGTGCTCTGCGTGTCCATCATCGCCTCCACCGTACTGCTCAAGCAGCACAGCTGCATTGACGTCGTGCTGGGCATCCTGCTGGCACTGGTGCTGGACAGCGCTGCTTCCTCGCTGGAGCGCAGCGAATACCGTCTGCCCCAGCGTTCCTGAAACGCAAAAATCCCTCTGCCGCAGCAAAGCGGCAGAGGGATTTTTTTGCCTAAAACAGATCTTCTGGCAGACAGATATCGTGTTTGGGGACTTTTTTCCACGAAAAATCGGCGGTGAGGCTTTCCGGCGTGCGGGGGGCCGGTTCCTCCTGCAAGCCGTAGGCGTAGGCCAGCTTGCCGACGATCTCCGCCGCCGTATAGCGGGCGCGGAGGTTCTCAAGGCTCTGGTCACCGTCCCGCTTGGAGAGCCGCCGCCCGTCCGGGGCCAGCAGCAACGGGCAGTGGGCAAAGCGGGGGGCCTTTAATCCCAGCAGCCGGTAAAGGTAGAGCTGCCGGGCTGTAGAGGAGAGCAGGTCTGCTCCCCGCACGACCTCGGTGACGCCCATCCGGGCATCGTCCACAACGACGGCCAATTGGTAAGCGAATACGCCGTCGGCGCGGCGAAGGTAGAAGTCACCGCAGTCCCGCAGCAGGTTCTCGCTGTGGGGGCCCATGCAGCCGTCCGTGAAGGAAACGACTTCATCGGGCACCTTCAGGCGGTAGGCGGGGGCTTTTGCCTTCCGCTTTTCCGCGACCTCGGCGGGGGTCAGGCTCCGGCAGGTGCCGGGGTAGATGACGTTGCCATCCGAGGTGTGGGGCGCACTGGCCGCATGGAGCTGGGCGCGGGAGCAAAAGCAGGGGTAAACGAGGCCCTGCGCAGCCAGCTTTTCGTAGCTGGCGGTGTAGATATCCGCGCACTCGCTCTGGTAATAGGGGCCGTGGGAGCCGCCGTGGCTGCCGCCCTCGTCCCAGTAAAGGCCCAGCCACGCAAGATCCTCTTCCAGCAGGTCGGCGTACTTGCGGGGGCAGCGCTCAGCGTCAAGGTCCTCGATGCGGAGGACGATACGCCCGCCCTCATGCTTGGCGCTCAGCCACGCCAGCAGACTGCACGCGAGATTGCCCAGATGCAGCCGCCCGCTGGGGCTGGGGGCAAACCGCCCAACGACGGCGCTCACAGGCCCAGCTTCCACTCGCCATCCTTCGGCTGGGAGATGGGGGTGTTATAGAACTCGGCCACAGCCTTTGCCATGTACTCGGCGTCGATGCAGCTTGCCGTCTCCATGGAGGAGTGCATCGCCAGCTGTGCCAGACCGATATCGACCATGGGGATCAGGATCTGATGCCCCAGCAGGTTGCCCAGCGTGGAGCCGCCGGGGACGTCCGCGCGGTTGGACGCCGCCTGAACAGGGACGCCCGCCTTCTGGCAGATGGCGCTGAAAGCAGAACCGGTGAAACCGCTGGTGGTGTAGGTCTGGCGGGCATTGTATTTCAGCAGCACGCCGCCGCCCAGCGTAACGGGGTGGGCGGGGTCGCTCTTTTCGGGGTGATTGGGATGGGTGGCGTGGCCGTTGTCGGCACTGAGCAGCAAGCTGTTGGTACAGGCGCGGATGCTCTGCTCGCGGGTGACGCCGAGCTTCTCCTCAACGCGGGCCAGCACATTGGCCATCAGAGTGCCCTGTGCGCCCTGACGGCTGGAGGAACCGACTTCCTCGTTGTCGAACATGACCCAGATGTCGCCCCGGCCGTCTTCCTTGCCCTCGCCCTGCAAAAAGCCCCACAGGGTCGTGTAAGCGCACTCCAAGTCGTCGATGCGGCCGGACATGAAGTACTCACCCTTCAAGCCCACACGCTCGGCCTGTTCGCGGGTGCAGAGCACGAGGTCGGAGTCGAGGATGTCCTCGCCCTTGACCCCGGCCTCCTCGGCCAGAACTTCACGCAGGGTGGTGCCCGCAGCGCCGAAGATGGGCTGCAGATCCACCTGCGGGTTGTAGTTCTTGCCCTTGTTCACCTCGTGGTCAAAGTGGATGCAGACGTTGGGGATGCAGGCCAGCGCGCGGTCCGGGTGGACGAGGATGCTCTTGACGCCCTCCTCGGTCCGGACGAGGATGCGGCCCGCCACGCTCAGGGGGCGGTCGATCCAGCTGGGCATGATCATGCCGCCGTAGCCCTCCGTCTCAGCGCGGGCAAAGACGGCATCCTTGCCGCCGTCCAGCTCCTTGATCTTCCACGTGGGGGAGTCGCTGTGGCTGGCCGTGACATGCCAGCCGGTCAGCGTGCCCTTGGGCATCCGCCATGCCAGCACAGCAGAGCCGTTGCGGGTGGTGTAGTATTTGCCGCCGGGCACCAACTCCCATGCGGCGGTCTCCGGGCGGTTCTCGTAGCCGTTGGCCTCCAAGATCTCCACCGCCGCCGCCGTGGAGTGGAAGGCGCTGACGCCCTTGTTCAGAAAGTCGAACAGACCTTCGATCTCGAATTTCTGCATTTTTGTCGTCTCCTATCTTTCACTATGTCCTGCAAAATCTCCCCGCCCGCAGTGCAGACGGAGAGATTCGTTTTTCCTGTTGCATTATACTACATCCTGCCGAAAAAGGGAAGCAATTCAGACCGTCGCGCACTGTTCGAGCTGTTCCTCCAGCAGCCGCCGGATCTGCGCCGCCTGTAAGCCGCAGACCAGCTGCAAGCGCTGCCCCTCCTGCACAAGGCCCTTGTGGGGCATGGACAGCAGGGCCGCCGTGTCCAGAAGACTTGTGTCCTCCACCGTGACGCGCAGCCGGGTGAAGCAGTTGTCCACCGTGCGGATGTTGTCCGGCCCGCCCAGCGCTTCGATCAGCCGCCGGACGTCCGCCGGGTCGATCTCCTTTTCCGTCTGCTCCGGCTCCTGTGTGCGGCCGGGCGTGGGCAGGTCCAGCGCCCGGATGACCACGGTGAAAACGACGAAGTAGACCGCGATCTCGGCCAGACCCAGCAGATAGAGCAGGGCCGCGCGGCTGGTCTGCCCCGGCGCAGCGCTCAGGTTGAAGACCAGCGACCCCAGCAGGTTGGAGGTGAACGCCCGGACATGGAGGGCGTTCAGCAGGACCATGAACCCGCCGGTGATGGCTGCATGGAGCACCCAGAGCACCGGCGAGACGAAGCAGAAGAGAAAGTCCACCGGCTCGGTGATGGACGCCAGCGAGGCCGTGACCGCCAGCGGCAGGATGGCCGCCGCCGTCTGCTTCCGGCGCTCCTTCCGGGCTGTGAAGATAAAGGCCGCCGCGATGCCGAGGTAGCCGAAGGTCTTGGTAAAGCCGGTGTACATCCAGACAATGTTCCCGGTGAGCGGCAATCCGTTGGAATACTCGGCCATGGTCACGGTATAGGCCCCGGTGTAAGTCACCGAGCCCACCGTCACCGAGCCGCCCAACGCCGAGAACTGGAATGGCATATAAATGAGGTGGTGCAGCCCGGTGGGGATGAGCAGCCGCTCCAAAAAGCCGTACAGGAAAATGCCCAGCTCCCCGGACGCCGCGATCCACCTCGTGATGGCGTGGACGCCCTGCTGCAGCGGGGGCCAGACGAAGCAGACCGCCAGCCCGAAGGCCGCAGCAAAGGCCGCGATGCACAAAAATGCCCATCGCAGCCCCGAATACACCTGCGTGATCAGCCCTTTGAACTGCTTTTCATAACTGTGGTTGAAAATGTACGCCGCCGCAAAGCCCAGCAGGACGCCGCCCGCCACGCCGGTGTCCATCACCTGAATGCCGAGGATGGTGGTCTGGCCCGTGGCGGCAAGGCCGGTCAGGCCGTCGGGCTGGGCAAGGCGGCCCAGCGCATCCAGCGCGGTGTGGTTGGCCGTGAGGAAGATGAGATAAGCCATGAAGGAGAGCAGCGCGGCCTCCTGCTTTTCGGTGCGGGTGCGCAGGGCGGCGATGCCCACGCACAGAATGGCGCTGAGGTTGTTGATGAGGACCATCATCCCGTTGTACAGCACCTCGCCCACCAGCCGGATGGGGGGCCAGTTCAACGCCGGGCAGAGCTGGCGCAGCGGGCCGCTGGTGAGCAGCGCACCCACCACCAGCAGCAGCCCCGCCGCCGTCAGATAGGACAGCGGCGCCAAAAGCGCCTGCGAAAAACGCTCCAGCTTTTGCAGGAGTTTCTGCATTCGTTTGTCCCCCTTTCCGGCACCGCACACCGCCGCATCCATTTTATTTTATGACTGAATTATACGAGCCAGCGAAAAAATTGTCAATCCTGCCCGAAGGCAAAAAATGGGGGCGAAGTTTGTGCAATTTGTACAGGGAAGGTTGAAAATCGTCCTGCACACGCCAATTGACAACCGCCCGGCGGCACAGTATACTAGAGCTGTACCCCAGAGATTTCCCCGGTCTTCCACCGGGAACCGATAAAAGGAGGTCTTCTCTATGACTCGCAACCGTATCCTTTCCCTGCTGGTGTGCGCGGCCCTGCTCGCCGGTCTGCTGGCGGGCTGCACGTCCACTTCCGGCGGCTCCTCGGCCTCGGCCAGCAGCGACGCCGCTTCCAGCGAAAGCATCCCCGCCTCCACCGCACAGGCGGACACCGGCAAGCTGACCTCGAATCTGGACGAGGACGAGAACTCCATCTTCTCCATCCAGAACACCGAAGCCGCCTTTGCCCCCTGCCTCGGCTGGGGCCCCGGCGTTTCGGGCTGCTCGCTGAAATCGGTCATCGCGGCAGCTTCCCTGCTGGGCTGGGCGGAGAGCGGCAACCTCGCCATGCGCTCCACCGACGCCATTCAGGACGCCTACACCACATGGTTCAATGACCTCAGCGCCGACGACCAAGCCAGCTTTGCCGACGCATGGCCCCTCATCAAGGAGGATGCCAACACCCTGCTGACCGACAAGGCCAGCATGGAGGGCCGCATCTCCGACGCGGGCTTGAACGCTAAAAAGCTGCCCGACTGCTCCAAGGAGAACTGGAACGCTTTGCAGAAGGTCGTGGACGCGCTGGTGCCGCAGTCCAGCGAATATTAAGTTTTGCTCTAAAAAAATTGAGCCCCGACGAATGTCGGGGCTCAATTTTTTTAAATCTTTTTGAGGGTGTACTTCCGGGTGCCCATGCCGATCTTCTCGGCCTGTTCCAGCGTCGCCTTCCACTCAATGTTGGGGTTGGAGTCCTTGAAGTTGTCGTGGTGGCAGTTCCAGCCCGGCTTTGCAAGGTTCTGGCTCAGTTGGCTGTTGGGCAGCGGCTGGGCGGCAAGGCACGCATCCGCGCACGCCTGATCCAGCGCCACCGGGTCGAAAGAGGCGAAGATGCCAATATCCGGCAGGATGGGTGCATCGTTCTCGCCGTGGCAGTCGCAGTTGGGGCTGACGTCCTGCACGAGGCTGATGTGGAAGGTGGGGCGGTCATAGCAGACGGCAGCGGCGTACTCGGCCATCTTGCGGTCCAGCATCTCGTTGGCGTTGTCGCACTGGGCATAGATAGCGTCGAAGTTGCACGCACCGATGCAGCGGCCGCAGCCCTTGCACTTGTCCTGATCGATGACGGCCTTGTTCTGCTCGTTGTAGCGGATGGCGTCCGAGCCGCATTCCTTGGCGCAGCGGTGGCAGCCGCGGCACAGGCTCTCCTGCACTGCCGGGTGGCCGGAAGCGTGCTGCTCCATCTTGCCCGCGCGGGAACCACAGCCCATGCCGATGTTCTTGATGGTGCCGCCGAAGCCGGTGGACTCGTGGCCCTTGAAATGGGTCAGGCTGATAAAGATATCGGCGTCCATGATGGCGCGGCCGATCTTGGCGGTCTTGCAGTATTCGCCATTTGGCACCGGCACCTCGACCTCATCGGTGCCGCGCAGACCGTCGCCGATCAGGATCTGGCAGCCGGTGGTCATGGGCCAGAAGCCGTTTTCCTGCGCACAGGTCAGGTGCTCCAGCGCATTCTTGCGGCTGCCCGGATACAGGGTGTTGCAGTCGGTCAGGAAGGGCAGACCGCCCTGCTCCTTGCACAGGTCGGCCACGACCTTGGCGTAGTTGGGGCGCAGGTAAGCCAGATTGCCCAGCTCACCGAAGTGCATCTTGATGGCGACGAACCTGCCGTCCATGTCAATGTTCCTGATGCCCGCCGCAAGGCAGAGGCGACGCAGCTTCTCGGTCAGGCTGGTGCCCACCGGACAGCGGAAATCCGTAAAGTAAACAGTCGATGCTTCCATAAGTACTTTCCTTCCTTTTGAACGTGCGGTGATATTTGGTACTCTCTTTTTTCTTTCTGTGTTTATGCAATGGCGCTGATGGCCGCAACGGCGAGGACGACAAGGCCCAGCACGATGCGGTACAGGCCGAAGAACTTGAAATTATGGCGCTTGACATAATCCATCAGGAAGCGGATCGCGGCCAAGCTGACCACAAAGGCCACCGCACAGCCCACCACGAGGACTGCAATCTCGGTGCCAGTGATGGCCACGCCGGACAGCGCGAACTTGACCACTTTGAGCAGAGAGGCACCGGCCATGACCGGGATGGCCAGATAGAAGGTGAACTCCGCCACACAGGCGCGGGAAAGGCCCAGCAGCAAGCCGCCCACGATGGTCGCGCCGGAGCGGGAGGTGCCGGGGATGATGGCCAGCATCTGCCACACGCCGATGAGGAAGGCTTCCTTATAGGTGATCTGCTCCAAGCGGGCCACATGGGGCGCGGTGCGGCGGTTTTCCACCACGATGAAGAGGATGCCGTACAAGATCAGCATGGCAGCAACGGTGATGTAGTTGTAGAAGCGGGCCTCGAACCAGTCGTCCAGCGGGCTGATGACCAGCACCGGCAGGGTGGCGGCCACCACCTTGAACCAGAGCTGCCAGACCTCCGGCTTGGAGGTCACACGGCCGTGCCGCAGCCCGAAGGGCCAGAGCTTGTTCCAGAACAGGACCACCACCGCGAGGATGGCACCCAGCTGGATGACCACGCGGAACATGGACATGAACTCTTCACTTGCATTGAACTTGATGAGCTGCTCCACAAGGATCATATGACCGGTGGACGAGATGGGCAGCCACTCGGTGATGCCCTCCACAACGCCCATCAGGATGGCTTTCAGAATTTCAAAAAACATCGGTTTCCTCCCAGCCCGGCGCACAGGGGCACGCCGGTTTTTTGTCGTTTTCAGCTTCGCCTTTCAGTATACCATATTATGCGGCCCGGCGCACGAGAAATCCCAAAATTTTACCTTCATCTGCGCTTGGAAATATGCTATACTGGAACCACCGGACCGGCAGTGTACAAAGCTGCCTCCGGCGCATTCTGAAATAACGAGGTATGACATATGAATATTCTGGTCATCGGCTGCGATCAGGTAGGGGCCGCACTGGTTCGCGACTTGGAGCGCATCGGGCACGACATCTCCCTCATCGAGAAGGACTCCGAACAGCTCAAGCGGCTGGACAGCTTCGACGATTACAGCTTTGGCGGCACCGCGCTGGTGGGCGACCCCACCGACCCGGATGTGCTCAAGCAGGGCGGCGTGGAGAACTGCGACGCTGTGGCCGCCGTGAGCGAGGACGACTCGGTGAATCTGATGGCGGCCCAGATCGCCAAGAGCATCTTCCAGCGCGAGAAGGTCATCTGCCGCGTTTCGGACCCGCATTTGCAGGTGCTGTACCACAAGGCTTATGGGCTGGAGACCATCTGCCCCACCATCCTCACGGAACAGGCCGTGTTCCGCGCCCTCTCGAAGTAAACCCAACGTATAAAGGAGCCTCTCTATGAAAATTTGTATTGCCGGCGGCGGGCGTGTGGGGCGGTATCTGGCCCAGAGTCTGCTGGCCAACCACCACTCCGTCGTCATCATTGAGCCCATCGAGGCGCAGTGTCGAATGCTGGCCGACCAGCTCGACATCCCGGTGATCTGCGGCGACTCCATCAGCATGGACATCCTGCGCACCGCCGATGCGGCCAGCTGCGACGCCTTTGTGGCCGTGACCGGCTCGGACGAGGACAACCTCATTGCGTGCCAGCTCGCGAAGCGGGAGTTCGGCGTAGACCGCACCGTAGCCCGCGCCTCCAACCCCAAGAACCGGGAGCTGCTCCACACCCTCGGCGTGGACACTGTGGTCTGCGGCACCGACAACCTCAGCCACATCTTAGAGCGGGAGATCGAGACGGACACCATCCGTCAGCTGCTTTCGCTGGGGGGCGGCACCGCCAGCCTGAACGAGATCCTGCTGCCGGAAAACTTCGCCTTTGCAGGCAAAGCCATCATGGACATTCCCATCCCCGGCAACGCCATCTTGGTCAGCGTCACCCGCGACACCGAGCTCATCATCCCCCACGGCAACACCGTCCTGCTGCCGTGGGACCGCATCCTGCTGCTGACGCAGGACGACACCCTCCATCTGCTGACCGAGGCTTGGGGCCTCAGCGAGAAGTGACCGAAGGGGAACTGCGCCGCACCGCACTGGTCATCCCTCCCAAGGGGCGCGCCGTCCTTTCCATATGGGCTGCTGCGGTGGGCTTGTTCCTTGCGCCCTTCGCCTTCTGGCAGGGCATCGCCGCCGGGGTGGTGTTCTGTCTGCTCTGGGCGGGGCTGGTGGCCCTGCTGCGGGCGCGGGCGTGCAGCTACGCCGCGGTGCTGGGGGCAAAGACGCTGACCATCTATGTGGGCATCGTCTTCCCGGTGCGGCGGGTGGTGCCCCGCCGGGCCGTGACCGGCATCCAGCAGCTCCGCTCGCCGCTGCTGCGGCTGGCGGGAGTCACCGTGCTGGTCATCTCAGCGCCGGGCGCACGGGTGCTGGTGCCCGCTGTTCCGGCGGCTCAGGCCGCAGCGCTGGCCTATGCCCTTGCGGAGGATGCCCCATGCCGATGACCGAAAAGCAGCTGCACCCCTTTGCGGCCCTCCAGATCTTCCGCAAAACGCTGGTGCTCTACCTTGTGCCGCTGGTCAACGTGCTGTTTGAGCGCAACTGGGAGGCCCTGCGTGCCGCGCTGCGGCAGGACATCGTCCTGTTTTTGCTGGTCTGCGGCGTGAGCTGGGTCATCCTCCGCGCAAGCAGCTGGTCGCTGGACGAAAACGGCACCCTCTGCCTCCACTGGAAGCTGCTGTTCCGGTTCGACCGGACGGTGCGCGGGGCCTCTCTGGCGGCGCTGACCATCGAGCGGCCCTTCTATTTCCGCTTGGCCGGGGCCAGCCGGGTCACCCTTTACCCGATGGGCGAACCGAAAAAGCGCACCCTGACCCTCTGCCTGACCAAAGGCGATGCCGCACAGCTGGCCGACCAGTTGCTGCCGGTGGAAGCCCCCAGCCTCCACCGGCCCAAGGGCGGCGAGCGGGCCGCGCTTGGCTTGCTGGGGGCCAACGGCCTTTCGACGCTGGCCCTCTTCCTGCTGGCCATCCGGCAGAGCCGGCAGGGCCCTGACCGCTACGAGCTGGCCTTTGCGCAGATCAACTTTCTGGCCGGGCTGGCGGCGCGGTGGCTGCCCACCGGTGCCGCATGGCTGCTGGCCTTTGCGGGCTTTCTGCTGGGGCTGAGCCTGATCCGCAGCTTCGTCCAGACCGTCCACTACGAAGTCTGGCACACCGCCGACCAGATCGGCAGCAGCGGCGGCTGGCTCGACCGGTTCGAGATCCGGGTGAAGACGGCCGAGATCAGCTACGCGGACGTCCGGCTCTCCCCCTTTGCGCGGCTGCTGCGGCGCTGGCCCGTCTTTGTCACGGCAGGAGGCTGCTCGCCGGAGCTTCCCCTCTTCGTCTACCGTTCCGGGGAGGAAGCGCTTTTCCGCGAGCTGCTGCCGGAGTTTCGGATGCCGCCGGACCTTCTGGCCCGCACCGAACAGCGGAGCCTCATCTTTTTCGCACCGGCCGGCATCCCCTTCGCCCTCTGCGCCCTGCTCACCCTCATCTCGGTCTACACCCTGCCCAGCCTGACCGTGACCCTGCTGTTCCCCACCGTCTTCTTTGCGGCGGGGCTGGCGGGCGGCATGATGGGCTACCGGCGGGAGGGGGTCTGGCTGCGGGACGGGCAGCTGACCCTGCGGCGGCAGCGGGGCATCTACCTGCACAGCATCTGCGTCTTCCACCCGGACCTCTGCCTGACGGCGAACCAGTCGCCGTGGGCTGCCAATGTGGACCGCACCAACCTGACCTTCGCCTTTCCCGGCCGGGTCAAGCTGACCGTCCGCAGCGTGCCGTGGCGGGACGCGCAAAAATGTTTTGAATTTTTAGAAAATCCTCTCAGGCGCTGACGCGCCAGCTCCCCCAGAGGGGGGAGCTTTTTCGAGGACTTTGGATGTTTTCAAAAAGGAGTCTTTCTCTGTGATAAAAACGATCTTGTTTGATTTGGACGGCACCCTGCTGAACACCATCGACGACCTTGCCGACGCGGGCAACTGGGTCTGCGCACAGCATGGCTGGCCGACGTTCTCCGTTGAGCAGTTCAAGCATATGGTGGGCAACGGCATCCCAAAGCTGGTGGAGCGCTTTTCCCCTGCCGAGGCCCGCACGCCGGAACATCTGACCGCCACGCTGGCCGAGTTCACGGCCCGGTACGACGCCCACAAGGAGGACAAAACCGCCCCATACCCCGGCATCCCGGAGCTGGTGGACGCGCTGAACGCTGCGGGCATCCAGACCGCCGTCTTCTCCAACAAAGCAGACCCTCTGTGCGGAAAGATCATCGAACACTACTTCGGTGCCGGGAAGTTCGCCCTCGTCCGGGGCAGCAGACCGAATGTGCCCACCAAGCCCGACCCCACCGGCGTTTATGCCCTGATGGCCGACCTCGGTGCCAAGCCGGAAACCACCCTCTTTGTGGGCGACAGCGATGTGGACATCCTGACCGGCCACAACGCCGGACTGCCCGCCATGGGGGCGCTGTGGGGCTTCCGGGGCGAAGCAGAGCTCACTGCCGCCGGGGCCGATGCGCTGGCGGCCACGCCGATGGACATTTTTACCTACGCAAAAAAACACTGACGTCAAAAAGCGGCTCTTCCTCTTTGCGGGAAGGGCCGCTTTTTCCGACACACGTTTGTTTTCACATTGTTTACGGGGAGTTCATTGCATTACGGACCGTTCTTTTTTATAATTTGATCCAAATTTGAAATTGATCTGGAGGTTTTTGCATGGCAACCGAAAAGAAAGCTTCCCCCAACGTCGAGAGCCGCCTTCGCCATAACATCCTGAAAATGCCGCAGGAGGTCTATCAGGCCAGCGGAATCGTCATCAACGGACGGCGGCTGAAGAGTTTTGTCTTCACCACCGACCTCGCCATCATCCGCAACTGCGACGCTGACGCGGTGTTCGCGGTCTACCCCTTCACCCCGCAGCAAGCCATCAGCGATGCCATCATCAAGGCATCCTACATCCCGGTGTTCTGCGGTGTGGGCGGCGGCACCACCCACGGCGTGCGCACCCTGAACCTCGCCCGCGATGTCGAGAGCCAAGGCGCGATGGGCGTAGTCCTGAACTCCCCCATCTCGGACCTGAATCTGCTGGCCGTTTCGCGGGTGGTGGATATCCCGGTCATCATCACAGTGACCAAAGAGGACACCAATATCCGCTCCCGCATCGAGGCCGGGGCTTCCATTCTGAATGTGGCGTGCAGCACCGACACGCCCCGCATCGTGAAAAAGATCCGGGACGAGTTTCCCGATGTGCCCATCATCGCCAGCGGCGGCAAGACCGGCGAGACCATTTCGGCCACCATCGCTGCCGGGGCCAACGCCATCACCTACACCCCGCCGTCCCCGGCCATCCTGTTCAAGGAAATGATGGAAAAGTACAGGGAATGAAGAAAAGCGGTTCGATTCCTCGTACAGCAGTCTCGCCCCATAGACATTCCTAAATCGCTAGGACCCGCGGGCTAAGCAACAGCCCACTGGGCTGATTGCTTACGGTGCTTCGCACCGCCGCCCTGTTCGATTCCCGTACGGGTCAAATAAAAAGCTCTCAAGCATTTTGCTTGAGAGCTTTTATGACCCGTACGGGAATCGAACCCATGTTACAGCCGTGAAAGGGCCGTGTCTTAACCGCTTGACCAACGGGCCTTATAAATACAGAGCTTCGCTAAAACCTCCGACATCCTTCATCCACTATTGCAGATGACCGTCCCCCATATCTTAGCGAAACTCTGTAACATGGTAGCGGCAACTGGATTTGAACCGGTGACACTTCGGGTATGAACCGAATGCTCTAGCCAACTGAGCTATGCCGCCATATTTTGTTTGCGCACTTGAACGGTGCTTTATTATTATATCCAGACGCAGACCATTTGTCAACAGATATTTTCAAAAAAATCAAAATTTTTTCAAAGCTCTTTTTTCCACGCAAAAATGCTCCACCGTCTGCATCTGCAAGCGGTGGAGCATTTTCAACATTTCAGGAAGCTGCCGTGGAAAAATCAGGCCTTCTTGTGGGTCGGGACCATGACCTCAAGGCCGCCCATGTAGGGCTGCAGCACCTTGGGGATGGTCACGGTGCCGTCGGCCTGCAGGTGGTTCTCCAAGAATGCGATCAGCATACGCGGAGGTGCCACGCAGGTGTTGTTCAGGGTGTGGGCCAGATAGGTCTTGCCGTCCTTGCCCTTGATGCGGATGTGCAGACGGCGGGCCTGTGCGTCGCCCAGATTGGAGCAGGAGCAAACCTCGAAATACTTCTGCTGGCGGGGGCTCCAAGCCTCGATGTCGCAGCTCTTCACCTTCAGGTCTGCCAGATCGCCGGAGCAGCAGTTCAACTGGCGGACGGGGATCTCCATGCTGCGGAACAGCTCAACGGAGTTCTTCCAGAGCTTCTCGTACCAATCGGCGCTCTCTTCGGGGCGGCAGACAACGATCATCTCCTGCTTCTCGAACTGGTGGATGCGGTAGATGCCGCGCTCCTCGATGCCGTGGGCACCCTTCTCCTTGCGGAAGCAGGGGCTGTAGGAAGTCAGGGTCAGGGGCATCTGGCTCTCGTCGAGGGTCTGGTCGATGAAGCGGCCGATCATGGTGTGCTCGCTGGTGCCGATCAGGTACAGATCCTCACCCTCGATCTTGTACATCATGGCGTCCATCTCCGGGAAGGACATGACGCCCTGCACCACGTTGCCGTGCATCATGAAGGGCGGGATCACATAGGTGAAGCCCTTGTTGATCATGAAGTCACGGGCATAGGCCAGAACAGCCTCGTGCAGACGGGCGATGTTGCCCAGCAGATAGTAGAAGCCGTTGCCCGCCACGCGGCCGGCAGCGTCCATGTCGATGCCGTCGAAGCTCTCCATGATCTCGGTGTGGTACGGGATGGGGAAATCGGGCACAACCGGCTCGCCGAAGCGCTGTGCCTCGACGTTGTAGCTGTCATCGGGGCCGATGGGCACGCTGGGGTCGATCATCTGGGGGATGGTGTACATGATCTCCTGAATGCGTGCGGAAAGCTCGGCCTCCTCGGCCTCCAGCTCTGCCATCTTGTCGGCGTCGGCCTTGACGGCGGCGTTGTTGGCGTCGATCTGCTTCTGCAGCTCCGCCTTCTGGGCCTCGTCGGTGCACTTCTTCAACTGGCCGAACAGGGGGCCGTTGGCCTTGCTCAGCTTGTTGCGGGCAGCCTTGAGGGACTCGACTTCCTTCAGGCACTCACGGTACTTGGCATCCTTTTCGATGACCTCGTCCACGAGCGGGAGCTTTGCGTCTTGGAACTTCTTCTTGATGTTTTCCTTGACCGCGTCCGGGTTGTCACGGACAAATTTGATATCAAGCATGATTTACTCTCCTTACTCTATTTCATTCGCGCGGGGGGCGGCCCCGTGCCGTTCAAAGGCGGAAGCCCGCCTTGGATCGCGTTATGGTTGGTACTTGCCCAGCAGATTCGCAAAGGCCTTCAGCTGCTCGTCCGAGTAGAAATGCACGGTGAGCTTGCCTTTGCCGCCGTGGTAGGCGACATTGACTTCGCTGCCCAGCACTTCCTTCAGGCTCTCCTCCACTTCCACGGGAAGGGTGTCGATGGGGGCAGGCTCTGCCGGGGCCTTGGGGGGCTTCGCCAACTTCTTGCACAGGGCCTCGGCCTGACGCACATTCAGGTCGTTGTCGGCGATCATCTGGGCCGCCTGTCCCTGCAATTCCGCTGTGGGCAGACTCAGGATCACCTTGGCGTGGCCGGTCGTGATGAAGCCGCCCTTGAGCAGTTCCAGCACGTTTTCCGGCAGGTTCAGCAGCCGTAGACTGTTGGCCAGCGCGCTGCGGCTCTTACCCAGTTTCCGCGCCGCCTGTTCCTGCGTCAGGTCGCACCGGGCCATCAGCTCATGGATGCCCACTGCCTCTTCCACCGGGTCCAGATCCTCGCGCTGAAGGTTTTCCACCAGTGCCAGCTCCATCGCCTGTTCGTCGGTCACATCCTTGACGACGACGGGAGCCTCGGTCAGGCCCGCCATCCGGCATGCACGCCAGCGGCGCTCACCCGCCACGATGAGATAGCCGCCCGCAGCCTTGGGCCGCACCGCGATGGGCTGGATCAGCCCGTGCTCCGCGATGCTGGCGGCCAGCTCGCCCAGCGCCTCATCGTCGAAGGTCTTGCGGGGCTGGCCGGGGTCCGGCTCGATCTCCCGCAGGGGCAGAGTTTCGACTTTGTTCTCGGACTCAAAGCTGGGGGAAACGTCCTCAAACAGACTTTCCAATCCCCGGCCAAGGCCTCCTCGTTTCTTTGCCATGTTCTCCCTCTACCCTTCTGCTCAAACTTCTTCCAGCGCGTTTTTCTTCTCAGCGGGTGCGCTGGCCGCCTTGGTGCGCCGCTTGGCGGGCTCGTGGGGGCGGTTGTTCTTCACGAACTCAATGGCGAGGTCCATATAGGCCTCGCTGCCCTTGCCCTTTGGCTCATAAAAATTGATGGGCTGGCCGTAGCTGGGCGCTTCCGAAATGCGGATCGTGCGCGGGATCGTCGTTTTATAGACCTTCGCGCCGAAATATTTCTTGACCTGATCCACGACCTGCATCGTCAGGTTCAGCCGCCCGGAGAACATCGTGAAGACCACGCCCTCGATGTCGAGGTAGGGGTTATACTTCTTGCGGATGGTCTTCAGGGTGCTGATCAGTTCCGACAGACCCTCCAGCGCATAATACTCGCACTGGATGGGGATGAGCACGCTGTCACAGGCGCACAGGCCGTTCAGCGTGAGCAGGTCGAGGCTGGGAGGGCAATCGACAAAGATGAAGTCGTAGTCCTTCTGCACCTCGGCCAGCGCCTTGCGCAGCCGGCTCTCGCGGCCGGGCAGGTCGATCATCTCAAGGCTCGCACCGGCCAGCCGGGTGTTGGAGCCGATGACGTCGGTGCGGAACTCGGTGTGCCGGACCGCCTCGCGGGCGCTCGCCTCGCCGATCAGCATTTCATAAGTACCCAGCTCCACGCTCCGCTTCGGGATGCCGTAGCCGGTGGTGGTGTTGCCCTGCGGGTCCAGATCCACGATCAGCACCTTTTTGCCCAGCGCCGCAACGCAGGACGACAGGTTTACGGCGGTGGTCGTCTTACCGACGCCGCCTTTTTGGTTTGCAACTGCAACTATTTTTGCCACGCGCGTTTTCTTCCTCTCAGGAAAACTTATTTGTTCCACGTGGAACATTCGAGGTCGGGCTGCCGTTTTCCCGTCTGCAAGCCCCTTTATTCTTTAGTATAGCACATCAGCGCGGCTTTTTGAACCCGATTCTTCATAATTTTACGCAAAAGCAGGGTTTCTTTCGCAGTTTTTTCTGATTTTGCTCCCAGATTGTTCCATGTGGAACAGCAAAGAGGGGGGTTCTCCCCTACTTCTGCGCAGCGGCGGTGGGGATGCGGACGGTATATTCGATATAGCCGTCCCGCTCTTCGCGGTGGGCGGTGGCGGGCACGCCGTTGTCCGTCATCAGGCGGATGGCGTGGTCGATGGTGTTCACGAAGATGCGGACGTCTTTGACCATGGAGATATGGTGCTTGCCCTGCGCTGTGGCGTTGAGGAGCTGGTCGATGTAAAGGTCGGTGGCGCGGGCGTTCATCTTCCGCTTGGCGATCATGATGAGGGCTTCGCTGCGGCGGTTTTCAGGCAAGCGCAGCACCGCCCGCGCGTGGCGCTCGGTCAGGCCGTTGTCCAAAATGAACTGCCGCTGGTCGAGCGTCAACTGCAGCAGCCGCAGCTTGTTGGCCAAGGTGGGCTGGGCCATCCCCAGCCGCTTGGCCGCTTCGGCTTGGGTACAGTCCCACAGGACCATGACATCCCGCAGCCCCTGCGCCTGTTCAAAGGGATTCAGGTCGGCCCGCTGCAAGTTTTCCAGCAGCCCCAGCGCCGCCGTGCGGTGATCCGAATAATCGCAGAGGATGGAGGGGATGGTGCTCATCTTGGCCAGCTTACAGGCCCGGAGACGCCGCTCCCCCGCGACCAGTTCGTAGCCGTTTTCCGTCTTCCGCACCGTGATGGGCTGCAGCAGACCATTTTCCCGGATGCTCTGGGCGAGGCCCGCCAGCTCCGCTTCGTCAAAGCTGGTCCGCGCCTGATAGGGTGAGGGATGGATGTCGTCCACCGGGAGAAGAAAGATCTTCCCGGCTGATTTTTTGCGTTCAAACATAATGTGACTCCTTTCACCAAAGGTTGCGTTTGTTTTCAACCATTTCTCAGGAAAAGGTGGAAAACTACGCTGTTCCATCCCCAGTGTACCAGAAAACAAAACACCCCGCCAGAAGTTTCGTTCGGCAGGGTGTTTCATATTTCTTTCGTTGCAGCGTTATTTCAGTGGACTTTTTGCGATTTTGCCGCCATTTCTGGGGTAGGCTGTCGGAGTTTGCGAAATCTTTTTGCAGAGGATGAGGGTGCGGGTGTCGCCGCCCGGCAGGTGGAGGGTGCGGGTCTCCCTGTACTCGCCGCCCAGCTTCTTGATGGCACCGCGGGCAGCGTTCAGCTCCTCCTCGCCGGAAGCGCCTTTCATGGCGAGAAAGCTGCCCCCGACCTTGACCAGCGGCAGACAATACTCCGCCAGCATGGGCAGCGCCGCCACAGCGCGGGCCGAGGCCAGATCAAACTGCTCCCGCCAGACCTTGCGGGCCGCTTCCTCGGCGCGCTCCTTGGCGAACTCCACGCCGGTCAGGCCCAGTTGGCCGCACGCATACTTCAAAAATTCCACCCGCTTGCCGGTGGGTTCCATCAAGGTCAGCTCCAGTTCCGGCTTGTAGATCTTGGTCACGATGCCGGGAAAGCCCGCGCCCGCGCCGACGTCCACCATCTTCCCCGCCACTTCGGGCTGGGAGGCAAAGAGCAGACTGTCAAGGAAGTGCTTGTCCTCGATGCCCTCCGGGTCGGTGATGGCGGTCAGGTTGACCTTCTGGTTGTACTCCACAAGAATCTCGGCAAAGGCGTCCAACTGGTCGAGCTGGGTGCCGGTCAGAGAAATGTTCCATGTGGAACACTTTTGTTCCAATCTGTTTTTGTCGATCATTTTTATTCTCCCGTCAGTTTCACGTAAATCGGTTCATGGTGCACGGCGGGAAGATACACTTCCAGCACTTCCTTCGTCCGCAGCTTCAGCGAAGAGGTATTGATGCAGGGGTGGCATCCCAGAAACTCACCCTTGACCACATCTTCGTCCACGAGGAGCTGAACATGGTTCTCCGGGTCATTGGCAAGGCCCATAATGGAAGAGGAACCCGGCGTACAGTCGAGGTACTGCTCCATATCCTCCGGCGAGGCAAAGCTCAGGCGGGCAATGCCGAGCTGATGGGAAAGTTCCTTCGTTTTGAAGGGCTTATCCCCCGGCATCATCAGCAGATAAAAGTTCGTCTTCTGCCGGTTGCAGAGGAAGAGGTTCTTGCAGACCGTCGCGCCGAGGCAGTCGTCGATGACCTTGCAATCCTCCATTGTGTCAGCTTTCATAAAGGCATGGTCGGTGCGCCAGTATTCCATGCCGAGCTTATCCAGCAGATCGTAGGTGCGCACCTCTTTTTCCAGCCGCCCGGTGCAGTCGTGGGGGCGACCCTTATAAAGCGTCAGTTCCATTGTATCGTCCCTTTATCAAGTATCGTTTTTCGCAGCCAGTGCAATGCTCAGCTGGGCGACATCCGAGGGCGAAACGCCGGGGATGCGGCCCGCCTGCCCAAGGTTCTTGGGGCGGATGCGGGCCAGCTTTTCGCGGGCTTCCAGCGTCAGGCCGGTCAGGTTCTCGTAGACGAAATTCTCCGGGATCAGCGTCTTTTCGTGGCGGGCCACGTCGCGGATCATCCGGTCCTGCCGGGCAATGTAGCCCGCGTACTTGATCTCCGTTTCCAGCCGCTCGGCCAGCATCGGGGTGATCCCCTCCCCCCAGCCGATCAGACCGGCGATGAGCGGGTAGCTGATCTCCGGGCGGCGGAGCAGCTCTTCCGCAATGCCGCCCTCTGCTGCCGGGGCAAGGCCCGCTGCTTCCATGGCGGCCCGCAGGTCAGCGGTACGGAGGTGCGTCTCGTGCAGACGGCGGCGCTCCACGTCCAAAACAGCCTGTGTCTGCTGGTACTTGGCCCAGCGGTCGTCCTGCACCAGACCGTATTCCCGGCCGATGGGAGTCAGCCGCCGGTCGGCGTTGTCCTGCCGCAGGGTCAGGCGGTATTCGCTCCGGCTGGTCATCATCCGGTAAGGGTCCATAACGCCCTTGGTCACAAGGTCATCCACCAAGGTGCCGAGGTAGCTGGTGTGGCGGGGCAGGATGAGCTGGTCTTCGCCCAGCGCATTGCGGGCGGCGTTCAGGCCCGCCAGCAGACCCTGCGCAGCGGCTTCCTCGTAGCCGGAGGTGCCGTTGAACTGCCCGGCTCCATACAGGCCGCGAACCTGCTTGCTTTCCAGCGTAGCCTCCAAGCTGGTGGGGTCCACGCAGTCGTACTCGATGGCGTAGGCCGGGCGCATGATCTCGATGTTCTCGAAACCCTTGATGCTCCGGTAGAAAGCGTTCTGCACATCCTCCGGCAAGCTGCTGGACGCGCCCTGCAAGTACATCTCTTCGGTGTTTTCGCCGCAGGGCTCCACAAAGATGGGGTGGCGCTCCTTCCCCGCAAAGCGGACGACCTTATCCTCGATGGACGGGCAGTACCGTGGGCCGACGCCCTCGATCATGCCGCCGTAAAGCGGGCTGCGCTGGATATTGTCCAGAATGATCTTGTGGGTCTCCGGGTTGGTGTAGGCGATCCAGCACTCCACCTTGTTGTGCATGGGGGCATCGGTCATGAAGCTGAAGGGCTGCAATTCGTTGTCCGGGTCGCCGGGCTGGCATTCCAGCTTCGAAAAATCAATGCTCCGGCGGTGGACACGGGCCGGGGTGCCGGTCTTGAACCGGCGCAGGGGCAGACCAGCCGCTTTCAGGCTCTCGGTCAGTGCGTTGGCCGCGTGCATCCCGTCCGGGCCGGAAGCATACCACGCATCGCCGACAAAAATTTTGCCACCGAGGTTGGTGCCTGTAGCAATGACCACGCACTTGGCTCCGTACTCGCCGTTCAACTGGGTGACAACGCCCTTCACGTGGCCGTCTTCCACCTCGATGGAAACCACTTCCGCCTGATGGATGGCAAGGCCGGGCGTCAGTTCCAGCGCGTGCTTCATATATTCGTGGTAACGTTTGCGGTCGGTCTGGACCCGCAGGGCATGGACTGCCGGGCCCTTGCCCTTGTTCAGCATCCGGCTTTGCAGGTAGGTGGCATCCGCCGCCAGACCCATCACGCCGCCGAGTGCATCCAATTCACGTACCAGCGTTCCTTTTGCCGTTCCCCCAATGCTGGGATTGCAGGGCATATTGCCGATGGCATCCAAGCTCATGGTAAAAACAGCCGTCTTCGCGCCCAGTGCGGCCGCCGCATGGGCCGCTTCAATGCCCGCATGGCCCGCACCGATCACGATGACGTCATAATCTCCCAAATGATTCACGTTTGTTTCCCTCTATTTTACAGTTGCTCTCTAACTGTTACTTTCCCACACAAAAGCGTTCAAATACTTCGTTGATGACGGCCTCCGACGCATTTTCGCCGGTCAGGTCGCAGAGGGCATCCAGCGCGTCGTCCACACAGACGGACACGGCGTCCAGCCCGAACCCACCAGCGGCGGCGTCCAGCGCCCCGGCAACGGCTTCCCGCGCACGGGTGGCGGCAGCCAGCTGCCGCTGACCCGAAAGGCTGGCGGCGTGGGGGTCGATCTGGTTTGTGCCCAGCAGCCGCGCCACCGCCGAGGAGATCAGCTTCCGGGTCCCCTCCTCTTGGCAGCAGACCGGCAGCACCATCGCGAAATAGGGTGCGATGATCTCCGCGTCGAACTGGGTCGGCTTGTCCTCTTTGTTGATGAGGGCAATGGCCGGGCGTCCGGCGCATTTCCGGGCCAGCTCAAAGTCCTCGCGGGTCAGCGGCGCAGAGCCGTCGAACACCGCCAGCACCAGCCCCGCCTCGTCCAGCTTCTTCCAACTGCGGCGGATGCCCTCGGCCTCGATGAGGTCTTCGGTGTCCCGCAGACCGGCGGTGTCGAAGAGGTTCAGCCGGATGTCCCCCAGCCGCACCGCCTGTTCCACCACATCGCGGGTCGTGCCCGCCACCGGGGTGACGATGGCTCGGTCGAATCCGGCCAGCAGGTTCAGCAGGGTGGATTTTCCCGCGTTGGGCCGGCCCACGATGGCGCAGTCCACGCCCTCCCGCAGAACGGCCCCGGCGTCGTAGTTTTGGATGAGGGTGTCCAGCTCGTCCTTCACGCCGCCCAGCACGGTCTGCAAATGGGCTTCGTCCAGTTCGGGGACATCCTCTTCGGGGAAGTCTACCCACGCGGCCAGATGAGCCTGTAAGGCGGTCAGGGCCTCTTTTTCTGCTGCGATCTTCTTGGCCAGCGCACCGCCCAGCGACGCATTGGCCAGCGCGGCGCCCTGCCGCCCATCCGCCGAGATGATGTCCATGACGGCCTCGGCCTGTGTCAGGCTGAGCTTGCCGTTTAGGAAAGCGCGGCGGGTGTACTCACCGGGGGCCGCAGGGGCCGCCCCGGCTTCGATACAGCTTTCCACCAGCCGCCGCGCCACCGCGCTGCCGCCGTGGCAGGAAAGCTCCACCACGTCCTCGCCGGTGTAGCTGTGGGGTGCCCGGAAGAAGAGGGCCACTCCCTCGTCAAAGGCGTCCTCCCCTTCCAGAAATTTTCCGAACAAGGCGGTGTAGCCTTTGGCGTCCTCCACCCGCTTGTTCGGGTTCGCAGGACGGAACACCCGCGCCGCCACCGCATAGCTCTCCGGCCCCGAAAGGCGCACGACGGCGATGCCACCCGCCCCCGGTGCGGTCGCGATGGCCGCAATGGTCATATTCTGCATCTGTGTTCCCTCCCCATTCAGCGCCCGGCTTGCCCGCCGGTGCGGGAATCTTCCGGTTTGGCGGTATACATCCACTTTTTATTATAACACGTGTGCCGCGAAAAAGATAGAATCAGCCCCCACTCCGGCACAAAAAATGCCCCTTTCCGGCAGTTTTCCACCAGAAAGGAGCAGAATGGTTGAAAATTCAGTGATCAGATCTCGATCTTGCCAAAGTTGAAATCGGCGAAATCATCCACGCGCTCGGTGCGCTTGGGTGCCACAGGGGCGGCATTCTCAGCGTCACGGGGGGCGTAGGTGCGCTCCGGCACGCTGGACGTGCGGGGGCCGCGGCTGCCCGACGGACGGGAGCCGCCACGGCTGCCGCTGCGATAGCCGCTGCGCTCACCGTTCCGATTGCCGCTGCGGGAACCACCGCGATAACCGCCATTGTTCCGGCGGCCATTGCCGCGGGGGCGGCGCTCGCCGTAGGTGTTGTCGGTCTGTGCATCGGGGGCGGTGGAGTAGATGACCACACGGCGGTCACGGCCCTCGCCCTTGCTCTCGCTGCGGACACCTTCCATCTTGCCGATGGCGGAGTGGATGATGCGGCGCTCGTAGGGGTTCATGGGCTCCATCGCAAAGCTGCGGCCGGTCTTGCGGACCTTGGCGCCGATGCGCTGTGCCAGTGCAGTCAGGTCGCTCTCGCGCTTGTCGCGGTAGCCGGCCACGTCCAGACCCAGCTTGATGTAGTCGCCTTCCAGACGGTTGGCCACGAGGCTTGCCAGATAGGACAAGCTCTCCATGGTCTCGCCGCGGCGGCCGATCAGGGCACCCAGCTTCTCGCCATCCAGACGGATGATGGTCGCCTCGCCCTTCTGCACGGCGCTGAAGGTCACGTCGCTGACCCCCATC
This sequence comes from Faecalibacterium hattorii, assembly GCF_003287455.1. Classification (GTDB taxonomy): domain Bacteria; phylum Bacillota; class Clostridia; order Oscillospirales; family Ruminococcaceae; genus Faecalibacterium; species Faecalibacterium hattorii. The sequence goes on from NZ_PRLC01000011.1 coordinate 47,276, forward strand.
AGGGTGATGACTTCCTTCAGGTAGTCCACAGCGGCCTTGACCTTGTTGTTCTCTTCGATGTTGATGGGAACTTCGACCTCTTCGGCCTCCTCTGCAGGAGCAGCCGTCTCTTCGGCCGGAGCAGCAGCTTCCTCCACCGGAGCAGCGGGCTGCTCCGCGGCGGGAACATCCTCGGCCGGGGCGGGAGCCGCCGCTTCTTCAGCAGGTGCTTCCACCTTTTCCTCTGCAGCGGGTGCCGGGGCCTCCTCCACAATGGGGGCGGCGGGGACATCGGGTTCTTCCACGCTGACACGCACCTTGGCGGGGGTCAGCTTCAGACCCAGAAAGCCCGTCTTCTGGGGCATTTCCAGAACCTCATAGCTCACATTCAGATCCTCAGCCTGCACACCCAGCAGGGCGCAGGCCTTTGCGCGGGCTTCATCAACCGTCTTGCCGGTTGCTTCCTGAGTATGGATCATAACCGTTATTCCTCCTCTTTCTTATTCAGCTCGCTCAGCGGAACGGTGCGCTCGTCCTTATAGCGCTCTTCGTCCAGCTTGCGGGCATATTCGAGACGGCGCTTGTTCATCTCGCTGGCAGAGATGTTCTTCTCAACGGTCTGGCCAGTCTTTTCGTCGATGACCTTGATGGTGGTGTTCTTCACACCGCGCTTCTGCTCCTTCTTGCGGGCAGCCATTTCAGCCAAGACTTCTTCCTTCATCTTTTCGGGGTCGTAGATCTTCTTCATGAAGATGCTCTGCACGGTCATCAGGATGTTGGAGACGACATAGTACAGGGAGAATGCGCAGGGAACGGTGAAGCAGAAGAACAGGTACATCAGCGGCATCATATACATGGTCATCTTCATGCCGCCCTGCATCTGCTGGCCGGAGGCCTTCATGCTGATGTGGGTGGAGATGAACATGGTCACAATGGCCAGAATGGGGAGGATCAGCAGGGGCAGGTTCTCTGCGGCCAAGCTGTACTGGGGCACACGGGTCAGATCGATGCCAAAGAAGTCCATGTGCTGACCGAACTCGGTGATGGTGCTGACCTGCTCCGGGGTGAAGCAGCTGGTCACGGTGCTCTCGCCCGCGATGACCTGCGCGATGATGTTGGTATCGCGGGTCACAGTGGTAAAGCTGACGCCGAGGGCGGTCAGAGCCTCACCGGCGGCGGTCAGAGCATCGGCGCCGATGTGGAAGATGCGCTGCAGCGGGCGGTACACAACTTCGATAACGCCGAACATGACGAGGAAGTTGACGAGCATCGGCATACAGCCGGCGGTGGGCTTGTAGCCCTGCTCCTGCAGCTTCATCAGCTCTTCCTGCTGCTTATCGGGCTTATCGCGGTACTTCTTCTGGATGTCGGCGATCATGGGCTGGAACGCGGACATCTTGGCCATGCTCTTCTGCTGGTTGAGCTGGAGCGGGATCTTGATGACCGTGATCAGCAGGGTGAACAGGATGATGTCCCAGCCGTAGTTCGGGATCAGCTTGTAGATCCACTCCATAACGTAGCCGAGAGGCCAGCCGAGGATGTATAAAGGATTCATATCTTCGTCCATTCTGCCCCGCCTGTGGTGCGGGACGTTGAATTTTTATGCGAAGGACACACCGCCCACAGTACGGTGCGTCACAAGAAGCTATTCATGCCGCTTTTGGTAAAGCCTCGAAGCCGAGAGCTTCCGCTCCGGGCTGACCCATTTCCCTTTTGGCGGCACCGGGTCATACCCCCAGCGGCCCAGCGGGTTGCAGCGGGCGATCCGCCATGCGCCCAGCAACAGACCCTTGCAGCAGCCGTGGGTCTGGATGGCCTCCAGCGTGTACTGGCTGCACGAGGGGGTGAAGCGGCAGTTGCGGCCAAGGCCGGGGCTGATAAAGCGTTGATAGAGCCGGATGGGCACGCACAGCGCGTTCCGGGCGAACTGCGAAAGGCTCATTCCTTCGCCTTTGCCGCAGCTTTGCGGGCGGGCGGGACGGTAGCGGGGGCCTTTGCGCCCGGCTGCTTTGCCTTATCCGGCAGACCGGCCTGTGCAAAGAGCTTGGCTACCACTTCGCTGAGCTGCCAGCTCTTGAGATGCGGGGTGATGCCGCGGGCCACGAAGATCAGGTCGTAGCCGCCGATGTTATGATCCAGATGCTCGTCGATAGCGGCCTTCATCACGCGGCGGGCGCGGTTGCGCTGGACGGCGTGGCCGATCTTTTTGGTGGCCGTCAGGCCCACGCGGGTCTTCTTGCCGCGGGTCTTGAGCACATACAAGACCAGCGCCGGGTTCACATAGGACTTGCCGCGGGCATACACGCGGCCATATTCGCTGTTGCGGCGGATGGGACGATAGCGCACTCCTTCGGCGCCTCCTTTTCAGGTAAAGTCCGAACATTTGCCAGAAAGGCAAAGTTCAAAATTCAGTATAGCAAAAAAACGCCGACATGAAAAGCCTGTCCGGACGTTTTTTGTGCCAAATCTTCGGTTTATTTTTTAGTCAAACCGCGCGGAAATAAAAAAATAAGGCCGCCAATCCAATATCAGCAGCCTTTTTGCGCATGTTCAATTCTGCGCCGGATCCTTCGCTCAACGCTTGCTGGATCAGACGGTCAGGCTCTTGCGGCCCTTTGCACGGCGAGCATTGATGACCTTGCGGCCGTTCTTGGTGCTCATGCGGGTCAGAAAGCCATGAACTTCCTTGCGCTGACGCTTCTTGGGCTGAAAAGTTCTCTTCATGGTTGTATCCTCCGTAAAAACTCGTCCCCGGTTATGGGGTCTATTCTGGTCCCAAAATGGGGACAGGCTTGCAATTCAACAGTATATCGCACACTATCCCCTTCTGTCAAGCATTTTTTTCGCTTTCCAGCAAACTTTTTTCAAAACCGGGTGTGAAAAATCTTTCAACTTTTTCACCCTTCTCCCGTGGAAAACTTTTCTTCCACCATATCTTGTGGCTGTTTTTTCTCTTGGACACAAGCCGCGCGGAGGTGCGAAGGTGCGTCTTTTCTTATGTATTATAAATTACATTATAGAATATAGACGCAGGGAGATTTTTGTGGTATACTAACCTAGTATCAGCAGCATTGTTGAAAACTTCAATGGAGTGGATGTTTTATGGATTCTTTCAAGGACGTTTTAGAGGCCGCACAGGCGTACTGCAAAACGCAGATGGCCGAGCCGACCTATAATCTCTATATCGATGGTCTTGAGCCCATCAGCTTTGAGGACTCAAGCCACATCACCCTCTCGGTGCGGAACGACTTCATCTGCAAGATCGTGACGGATCGCTACCTTGGCTTGCTCAAGGAAGCCTTCAAGACCGTGCTGGGCTTTGACGTGGACATCACCCTCGTGGTGCCCAGCACCCCGCCGCACGAAGTCGTGCTGGCCCAGCAGTACGAGGCGAACCCCGCCTCCCCGCAGGGCAACTACGAATTCACCTTCGAAAACTTCATCAAGGGCCCGTCCAACCAGTTTGCGTTTGCTGCGGCGCAGGCGGTGGCGGCCAACCCCTCCGGAGCCTACAACCCGCTGTTCATCTACGGCGGTTCCGGTCTGGGCAAGACCCATCTGCTGACGGCCATCCAGACCGAGATCAAGCGCACCCACCCCGATTTCGTCATCATGTACGTGACCTGTGAGCAGTTCACCAACGAGCTGATCGCCGCCATCCGCGCGGGCAGCACCGAGGACTTCCGCATGAAGTATCGCGTGGCCGACCTGCTGCTGGTGGACGATATCCAGTTTATCGCGGGCAAGGAGTCCACGCAGGAGGAGTTCTTCCACACCTTCAACTCCCTGCACGATGCCCACAAACAGATCGTCATCGCCTCCGACCGCCCCGCCAAGGAGATCAAGAGCCTTGAAGAGCGTCTGCGCACCCGTTTCGAGTGGGGCCTGACCGCCGATGTCCAGCCGCCGGATTTCGAGACCCGCGTGGCCATCGTCAAGCGCAAGGCCGAGCTGCTCCACCTTGACCTGCCCGAAGATGTGGCAGAGTTCATCGCCAACCACCTGAAGAACAACATCCGCCAGCTGGAAGGCGCCGTCAAGAAGTTGAACGCCTACTACATGCTGGAGGGCATCCAGCCTGTCATCAGCGTGGCGCAGAATGCCATCAAGGACATCCTGAACGAGACCCAGCCGGTGCCCGTCACCATCGAGAAGATCGTGGGCGAAGTGTCCCGCACCTTCAACGTCTCCCCCGCCGACATTCGCGGTACCAAGCGGAATGCCAACGTCGCCTCGGCCCGCCGCGTCGCCATCTACATCCTGCGCGAAGTTACCGGCATGAGCATGGAGGAGATCGGCCGCGAGTTCTCCGGCCGTGACCACTCCACCATCGTCTACTCCCTGAAGACCATGGAGCGGGATATGAAGAACGACCAGCACCTGCGGGAGACCGTCAGCGACATCATCAAAAACGTGAAGGCATAACCCCCTTCCGGGGAGGAAAAGTCATACTCATTCAGAGGCGTGACCCCAAAATATAGGAGAAAATCGGGCATTTCCGTGGAAACTGGAACAAGATGTTGTGGGAAGCGGGCGAATCTTTCCACTCTTTCCACAGAGTTTTCAACATTCAACACCCACAATCCACATCGTCTGTGGAAAGAACCCACGAACCACACGATTCAACAATTCCTTCACACCGGATCCACAATCCCGTGGAAAACCCCAGCCCGGCATGATTCCAGCAACTTTCCGACTTTTCAACATCTTCCCCACCCCCTACTACGGTTACTACAACAAGTTCAATATACATCAGGCGGTTCTGCATCCAGATCCATGGGCAAAGCACCTGAAAACCGGAATCCAAACAAAGGAGAGACAATAGATTGAACATTATCTGCGATAAGACCCTGTTGAGCGCTGCGATCGATGGCGTTTCCAAAGCTGTCACCCTCCGCTCCACCATCCCCGTGCTGGAAGGCATTTTGCTGAAAGCCGAAGGTTTTCAACTGACTTTGACCGGCTACGACCTTGAAATGGGCATCGTGACCACCATTGAAGCCAACGTCAAGGAGCCCGGCGAGATCGTGCTGAACGCAAAGCTGCTCAGCAGCATGGTCAGCCGGATGCCCTCCGGCCAGATCACGATCCAGTCTGCCGACAACGGCAAGACCACCATCCAGAGCGGCGTCGCCCAGTTCGAGATCCAATCCATGTCGGCCACCGATTTCCCCGAACTGCCCAACACCGGCGCCGAAGAGACCCTGACCATCCAGACCGGCGTGCTGCGGGATATCATCGACCGTACCCTGTACGCCGTCAGTCAGGACGAAAGAAAACCTGCGCACACCGGTGAATTATTCGAGATCCTGCCCGATAAGATGACCGTCGTTGCGCTGGACGGCTACCGTCTGGCCATCGTCGAGCGCCCCATCAAGGCCGTGAAGGATATCCGGATCATCGTGCCCAGCAAGACCATGAACGAAGTATCGCACCTGCTGGCCAACGATGACGAAGAGCTGGTCCACATCTGCGCCAACCGCCGCTATGTCGTCTTCATGACTGCGGGCTACACCATCATGAGCCGCCTGATCGAGGGCGAATTCCTCAACTATCACAACGTCATCCCGGACGGCAGCCGCACCCGCGTGACGCTGGATACCAAGGAGTTCATCGAGACCATTGAGCGCGCTTCTCTGATTATTACAGAGCGTTTAAAAAATCCCCTCCGCATCAGTTTTACTGCGGGTAAAGTCGTCGTCCGCTGCCAGACCAACCTTGGCCGCGTGGTGGATGAATTCAACGCCCAGTGCGAAGGCGACGATGTGGAGATCGGCTTCAACAACCGCTACCTGCTGGATGCGCTGCGCAACGCCCGCACAGAGCAGGTTCGGTTGGAGATCAGCGGCCCTCTGAGTCCGGTCAAGGTCCTGCCCGCCGAGGGCAGCGACTTCCTGTATCTGGTCCTGCCCGTCCGCTTCAAGAACGATTGAGAGGCGTAATATGCAAAAAATTCTCATCCATACGGAATTTATTAAGCTGGATGCCCTGCTGAAATACGCGGGTCTGTGTGAGACCGGGGGCGAAGCCAAGGAGCTGGTGCAGGGTGGTGCCGTCAAAGTGAACGGCGAAGTCTGCACCATGCGGGGCAAAAAGTGCCGCGCGGGCGACGTCATTGAGCTGGACGGCCAGAGCGTGACCGTGGGGCAGGGCCAGTAAACCATGCGTCTGCTCTCACTGGAAGTCCAAAATTATCGCAACATCGCGTCGGCCAGCCTGACGCCGGGCCGGGAGCTGACCGTCATCTGCGGCAATAACGGCCAAGGCAAGACGAACCTTTTGGAGGCCATCTGGCTGCTGACCGGCGGCAAAAGCTTCCGGGGTGGCAAGGATGCCGAACTGGTGCGGCGGGGCGAACCCTTTGCCGTGCTGGAAGCGTCTACCCTGAGCGCACAGCACCCGGAAGAACTCCTGCTGGAAGAGCCTGAAGAAGAGCGCCGCATTCGGATGACCATCGGTACGCCGGACTCCTCCCGGCCGGGGCGGAACGCCTCGGTGAACGGGGCACCGCCCAAGCGGGCATCGGCGCTGGCGGGCAGCTTTCCGGCGGTGGTCTTCGACCCCGGCCACCTGAGCCTTGTCAAAGGGGCGCCGGAAGGGCGGCGGAAGTTTCTGGACGCGGCGCTCTGCCAGCTCTACCCCGGCTACCTGACGGTCTACCGCCGCTACATCCGGGCGTTGCAGCAGAAAAACGCGCTGCTTCGCCGTTCTGCAGCGGGGCCAGAACGTCCCTATGCTGAAAAAGCGGCCCTGCTGGAAGTGCTCAATGCGGAGCTTGCCGTGCAGGGCGAGGCCATCCAGCAGAGGCGGCGGGCTTACCTTGAGCGGCTGGGCCCCCTTGCGTGCAGCAATTATGCCGAGCTCTCCCATGGGGCGGAGCGGATGGAGCTGCACTATGCTGCCCAGTTTGAGCCGGGCGGTCTGGCCCACCTGCTCCGTGCCCGCCAGAGCGAGGAGCTTCGGGCCGGGCAAAGCCTCTGCGGCCCCCACCGGGAGGACATCGAACTGCTGCTCGATGGGCAGCCTGCCAAAGTGTTTGCCAGTCAAGGACAGCAGAGGAGCGTGGTCCTGAGCCTGAAAATGGCGGAAGCTGCGGCTGCAGCAGCCATTACCGGCGAGCACCCGGTGCTGCTGCTGGACGATGTGCTCAGCGAGCTGGACGATGGACGCAAGCAGTATCTGCTGACCCGGATGCGGGAAAAGCAGACCTTCGTCACCAGCTGCGACGACACCGCCTTCCTGAAAACGGACGGCGAGGTCTACCGCATGAACGGCGGTGTGCTGACCAAGGCTTGAACTGGCAGACGAGGGCTGCCCCTGCTAACAAATGGAGATAATACGAAATGTATATTCACTTGGGGCGCGACTATGTTCTGAACGATCGGGACATCATCGGAATCTTCAATCTGGAGACCACCACCATCTCCCCCCGCGGGCGTGAGTTTCTGAACTACGCCCAGAAGAACGGGGCCGTGGTCAGCCTTTCGGAAGAGCTGCCCCAGTGTTATGTGTTAGCGGACGCCCCGGTGGATACGGTGTATCTTTCGGAGTTGTCCAGCGCCGCGATGAAACGGCGCGCTGAACAAACCATCCAATAAAATTTTACGATAGAAAATCAAAAAGGGAGAAAGGATATGGCAGAGGAAATCATCACCAGCACCAACGTGGAAACCGCGACGGACCACGAGTACAACGCCAGTGAGATTCAGGTCCTGAAGGGCTTGGAAGCGGTGCGCAAGCGCCCCGGCATGTATATCGGTTCCACCGGTGAGCGCGGACTGCATCATCTGGTCTACGAGATCGTGGACAACGCCATCGACGAGGCCTTGGCCGGTTACTGCAACCACATCGAGGTCAAGATCTTAAAGGACAACATCATTCAGGTCACGGATAACGGCCGCGGCATCCCCGTGGACATTCAGGCCGATACCGGTCTGCCCGCCGTCACCGTCGTTTACACCATCCTCCACGCTGGCGGCAAGTTCGGCGGCGAGAACTCCGGCTACAAGGTGGCCGGCGGTCTGCACGGCGTCGGCGCGTCCGTCGTCAACGCCTGTTCCGAGTGGCTGACCGTCAATGTCCGCCGGGACGGCCATGAGTATGAGCAGACCTTCCGCCGCGGCGACCCGGACGGCCCGCTGAAGTGCATCGGCACTGTGGAGCCGGGCGTCACCGGCACCCGTGTCACCTTCAAGCCGGACCCGGAGATGTTCAAGGACACCACCGTCTACAACTTCGAGACGCTGGAAAAGCGTCTGCGGGAGGAAAGCTTCCTGAACGCGGGCGTCAAGATCACCCTGACCGACGAGCGGGAACTCTACACCCCCGTTCTGGAGGATGGGCAGGAGGGCGACCCCTGCTACCGCACCGAGGTCATGTGCTATGAGGGCGGCATCAAGAGCTTTGTCACCTACCTGAATGAGAAGCGCAACCTCGAAGTGCTCCACCCCAACGTCATCTACCTCAAGGGCCAGACCGACCGCGGCATGGCGGAGATCGCGCTGCAGTACAATTCCAGCTACAACGAGCTGGTGCTGAGTTTTGCCAACAACGTCAACACCCCCGACGGCGGCACCCACGAAGAGGGCTTCCGCACCAGCCTGACCCGCGTATTCAACGATTACGGCCGCAGCCACGGTCTGCTGAAGGATAAGGACGAGAACCTTTCTGGCTCCGATGTCCGCGAGGGCCTGATCTGCGTCATCTCCGTGAAATTGCAGGAGGCCGAATTCGAGGGTCAGACCAAGGCGAAGCTCGGCAATACCGAGATCCGCACCCTCGTCTCCAACATGGTCTACACCAAGCTGATGGAATTCTTCGAGGAGAATCCCGGCGTGGCCAAGGCCATCTTTGAAAAGGCCACACAGGCCGCTCGCGCCCGCGCTGCCGCCAAGAAGGCCCGTGAGCTGGTCCGCCGCAAGAGCGCGCTGGAGACCAGCCGGATGCCCGGCAAGCTGGCGGACTGCCGCGAAAAAGACCCCTCCCGCACCGAAATTTTCATCGTCGAGGGCGATTCTGCAGGCGGCTCGGCCAAGATGGGCCGTGACTCGGCCATTCAGGCCATCCTCCCCCTGTGGGGCAAGATGCTCAACGTCGAAAAGGCCCGCGCCGACCGCATTTACGGCAACGATAAGCTGATGCCCGTCGTGCTGGCACTGGGCTGCGGCATCGGTGAAGAATTTGATATCACCAAACTGCGGTACGACAAAGTGTTCATCATGGCCGATGCCGATGTGGATGGTTCTCACATCTGCACCCTGATGCTGACCTTCTTCTTCCGCTATATGCGCCCCCTCATCGAGCAGGGCCATGTCTACGTTGCCCAGCCGCCCCTGTTCAAGGTGCAGAAGGGCAACACCATCAAGTACGCCTACAACGACGCCGAAATGGCCGTGCTCTCGCAGGAAATGCCGGGCGCAAAGGTCAACCGCTATAAGGGCCTTGGTGAGATGAACCCGGAGCAGCTCTGGGAGACCACCATGAACCCCGATAACCGCGTCATCGTGCAGATCACCATTGAGGACGCCGAGAAGGCCGACGAAGCCTTCACCATCCTGATGGGCGATCAGGTCGAGCCCCGCCGCCGCTTTATTGAGGCAAATGCTCAATATGCGAAGCTCGATGTCTAATAAAAAATAAACCTCTCAGTCGAGCCTACGGCTCGCCAGCTCCCCTAGTAGGGGAGCCTCTGGCGTATACAGCAAGCCTCATCCGACTGCCAAGGCCTCCCCTATTAGGGGAGGTGGCAGCGCGACAGCGCTGACGGAGAGGTTGAAGCAATCCAAACGGAGGAAAAAATGGAAGAAGATTTTGTGATGATACCGGGCAGCGGTACCAAAAAGATCATCCGCGACGTCAAGAAGGAAATCGAAACGGCGTTTCTGGATTACTCCATGTCGGTCATCGTGTCCCGTGCTCTGCCCGATGTGCGCGATGGTCTGAAACCGGTCCACCGCCGCATTCTTTATACCATGCACGAGCGCGGCAACGACCCCAGCCATCCCTACCGCAAGTCGGCGGATACCGTCGGTGCAGTGCTGGGCTCCTACCACCCCCACGGCGACGCATCCGTTTACGATGCCATGGTCCGTCTGGCACAGGATTTCTCCCTGCGCTACCCGCTGGTGGACGGCCAAGGTAACTTCGGTTCCGTCGATGGCGACCCCCCGGCTGCTTACCGTTACACCGAGGCCCGCATGAGCCGGATGGCCGTCGAGATGCTGACCGATATCGACAAGAACACGATCGACTGGGACCCCAACTTCGATGAAACGAAGAAGGAACCCAGCGTCCTGCCCTGCCGCTTCCCGAACCTGCTGGTCAACGGCAGTCAGGGCATCGCAGTGGGCATGGCCACCAACATCCCGCCCCACAACCTGAGTGAGGTCATCGACGGCTGCGTGGCCTATATCGAGAACCCGGACATCGACCTGCCCGGCCTGATGGAATATATCAAAGGCCCGGACTTCCCCACCGCCGGCATCATCATGGGCCGCAGCGGCATCCGCGCCGCCTACGCCACCGGCCGCGGCAAGATCACTCTGCGCGGCCGCGCCACCATTGAGGAGAAGAAGAACGGCCGCGCCCAGATCATCGTCACCGAGATCCCCTACATGGTGAACAAGGCCCGCCTGATCGAGAACATCGCAGACCTCGTGAAGGAAAAGCGGATCGAGGGCATCAGCGACCTGAACGATGAGACCAACCGCAAGGGAATGCGCATCGTCATCGATGTGCGCAAGGACGCGAACCCGCAGGTGGTGCTGAACCAGCTCTATCAGTACACCCAACTTCAGGATACCGTCGGCGTCATCATGCTGGCCATCGACCACAAGGTGCCGAAGGTGCTGACCCTGAAGCAGATGATCCAGAAATACGTGGAGTTCCAAGACGAAGTGGTCCGCCGCCGCACCCAGTACGACCTGAAGAAGGCACAGGAGCGCGCCCACATCCTCGAAGGCTTGAAGAAGGCCACCGACATCGTGGATGAACTGATCGCCACCATCCGCGCCTGCAAGGGCGGCATGGCCGAGGCCAAGGCTGCCATCATGGAACAGTTCGGCTTCGATGACCCGCAGGCCGACGCCATCGTGAAATTACAGCTGGGCCGTCTGGCTGGTCTGGAGATCCTCAAGATCGAGGAAGAACTGGGCACCCTGCAGGCGAAGATCCGCGATTGGGAGGACATCCTCGCCAACGACGCCCGCGTGCTGGAGATCGTCAAGAACGAGCTGCTGGATATGAAGAAGCGCTTCGGTGACGAGCGCCGCACCGAGATCGAGACCGTCAACGGCGAAGTGGACATCGAAGACCTCATTGCCGAGGAACAGTGCGTTTACACCCTGACCGAGGCCGGTTATATCAAGCGCCAGCTCAAGGCCACTTATCAGGCCCAGAAGCGCGGCGGCCGCGGCATTTCCGGCATGACCCGCAAGGAAGAGGACATCGTGCAGGAGATGTTCGTCGGCTCCACCCACGATTATGTCCTGTTCGTTACCAACCGGGGCCGGATGTTCCGCCTCAAGGGTTACACCATCGCCGAGGGCAGCCGCACCAGCAAGGGCACCAACATCGTGAACCTGCTCCAGTTGGCCGAGGGCGAAAAGGTCACCAATATGCTCTGCTACCCCAAGGATGAGGACAACAAGGGCGGCTTCGTCACCATGGTCACCAAGCAGGGCCTGATCAAGCGCACTCCGCTGGAACAGTATGCCAATATCCGCAAGTCCGGCCTGATCGGCATTGCCCTGAACGAGGGCGACGCGCTGGCATGGACCCGCCTGACCACCGGCCACGATATGCTCATCGTTGCCACCCGCAACGGTCAGGCCATTCGCTTCAACGAAGAGGACGCCCGCCCCATGGGCCGCAGCGGCCACGGCGTGCGTGCCATCAAGCTGGCCGAGGGGGATGAAGTCGTTGGCGTCTGCATCTGCCGCGAGGGTGCCACCATCCTGACCGTGACCGAAAACGGCAAGGGCCGCCGGTCCGAGATCGACACCTACCGCATCACGGCCCGCGGCGGCAAGGGCATCCGCAACTACGATGCCTCCAAGGATAAAGTGGCTGCCGTTAAGATCGTCGATGATGTGGATGATATCCTGCTGAGCAGTCAGGAGGGCATCATCATCCGCCTCCACGCCGATTCCATCCCGGTCCAGAGCCGCTACGGCTCCGGTGTCCGGGTCATGCGTCTGGGCGAGAACGATAAGGTCATGGTCCTTGCCCGCACCGACCACGACGACGAAGCCCAGACCGAGACTGTTGAGGCCGAGGAGGGCGACGAGCCCACCGCCGAGCAGCTGGCCGCCATGGAAGCCGCCGATGAGGCTTCGGCTGCCGAGACCCCGGAAGCGGACAGCACCGAGGACTGATTCGGAATAACACCTCTCAGGACGTGTTTTGGTGCGAGTACCACGCCCATAACACATGGAATCAGTTTGTAAAAAAATGACCCGGAATCGGACGTGCACGCGCACCGATTCCGGGTTTTGTTAGCCGCACCAAATCTGGTCAAATTTAGGAGGCATATTCAGTATGGAATGGAGTTTCTTATTCTTCTTCAACAGCGCACTGCTGGGCGTGGGTCTGGCGATGGATGCGTTTTCGGTCTCGATGGCAAATGGTCTGCACGATCCCAAAATGTCGATGAAGCGGATGTGCATCATCGCAGGCACCTTCGGCCTGTTTCAGGCGGTCATGCCTATGACGGGCTGGGTCTGCGTCCACACCGTCGTAGAGCTGTTCTCATCCTTTGAGACATTCATTCCGTGGATCGCCCTCATCCTGCTGGCCTACATCGGCGGAAAGATGCTGATGGAGGGCATCAAGGGCGAGGAGACCGAGGAAGCCGCCGCGCTCAGCGCCGGTGCCCTTTTTGTGCAGGGCGTCGCCACCAGCATCGACGCCCTCTCCGTCGGTTTCACTATTTCGGAGTACGGCTGGGTCATGGCACTGGTGGCTTCCCTCATCATCGCGACGGTCACCTTCTTTATCTGCATGGCCGGTCTGCACATCGGCAAAAAGTTCGGCACCAAGCTGGCCGGAAAAGCCTCCGTTCTGGGCGGCATCATCCTCATCGGCATCGGTCTGGAAATTTTCCTGACCGGCATCTTCGGCTAAAACGTTTTCTGGTGCCCTTGCGGAAAAACAGCTGCATTTTCGGCGGTTTCTCTAAGAAATTGGGGAGCGGCTTGGCAAAGCTGCTGTGTTTTTTGCCGCTTCGTGCGCAAATTCCGCACCTTCAGCGAATGAGCAAAGATTCTTTACTGAAATTTCGTACAAAGAAACGCTATTCGGTCGGATTTTTGCGAAAAATCCTCTTGCCAAATCCTTGGAGTTCTGGTATTCTCAAGCCAGAAACCAGCTTACCGGACAAAGGTCTGATAAGTTGAGATACCAGATCATTTAAGGGAGGTACCGAATATGGCAAGCATGAGCCGTAGAGTTTTCCTGAAATGCGTCGGCGCTGCTGCGCTGGCTGTTACCGCATCCGGCATCTTCGCAGGGTGTTCCGAGGAGGGCGGCGGATCGAAAAACACCGTGTATGGCGCCAATGAGACCGTCCAGATCAATGGCGTGAATGTGAAGCTGTTGGGCTATCAGCAGGGCTTTGGTTCGGAGATTGCGGGCAACTATGCAGATAAGACGCTGATCGCCATCTGCTTTGGCCTCGACAATCAGTCGGAAAAGGCCATCCAGATGGGCAATACGGCACAGGATAAACTGAGCGATGTTTGGAAAGCCATCAAGAACAACAAATTTGACACGCTTGGCGAGAGCGAATTTGTTGTGGTGGCAAAGGACAAGAAACTGGGCCACGCAGCAATCGGCTTCAGTAGAATGACCCCCAACGCAGGCATCGGCGACATTCTGGGAGCCGGATTCCTTGGCACACTGGAGCCCCAGAAATCTGGCTGCATCAAGATCTATGCGATCGTTCCGAGCGATTGGGAGCAGATCGGCATCCAGTATACGCCGTACTTTGCCCCGAACGAGACCCGCAGCTTTGTGCTGAATCGCTCCAATCAACTTTAATAAACGATAAAATTTCCGCGCTCTTCCCCCAAGGGCGAACGTTCTCCGATAAGCAAAAGACCAGCGCCGCAGAGTATCTCACCCTGCGGCGCTGGTCTTTTTTGGCGTTCCACGTGGAACATTTATTTTTCGGGTTCAAAATAGTCGGCGTATTCCTCGGTCAGCTTGCTGCCCAGCCGACGGATGCCGCCGTAGAGGTGGCGCTCCACCAGCGGCTCAAAGGCCGCAAGGTCGCACCGCTCGATGGCCTCAATGAGGTTCGTATGGTCCGCAATCACCTCGGCCAGCCCGCCGCTGGTCATGGTGTCCAGCATCCGGAAGCGGCTGTAGTCGGCGTGAGCGCTCTGCAAGGTGCGCCAGAGGTACATCTTGCCCATAGCTGCGAACCATGTCTCGTGGAGCAGCCGGTCGGCCTCATACAGGCGGTTGAAGTCCGGATGCTCGGCGTGGGCCAGCTCCTCGTAGGCGGCGGCCCGCTTCCGGATCAGCGCCCGCTGCTCCGGGGTGCACTTTGGCGAAAAATCCCGCAGGACGCGGGCTTCCACGGCGGTGCGCTCATAGATCAGCTCCTCCACGATCTCCCGGTTCAGCCGGGTGACGGTGGTGCCTTTGTAGGGCACGATCTTCACCAGCCCGTTTTCCTGCAACCGCTGCAAGACCACCCGGATGAGGGAACGCGGTGCTCCGAACCGGGCGCAGAGCGGGTTTTCACTCAGCAAGCTGCCGGGGCGGATGGTCAGATCGATGATTTCCCGCTCCAGCACTTCATAAATTTCGGCATCCGCCTTGTATGTTTGTTGTTCCATAGCATTTACCCGATGTTCCATGGTTCCTCGTTCGGCTTTTCCAGCCGGAATTCCATCTGCTGCCCCGTTTCCGGGTGCAGGAATTGCAGCCGCGCACTTTGCAGGGCGATGTTCCCCTTGAACCGGCTGCCGTATTTGCCGTCACCCCAGAGCGGATGCTTCCGGGAGGCGAACTGCACCCGGATCTGATGGGTCCGCCCGGTGTGGAGGGTGATGTCCGCAAGGCTCAGGACCCCGTTTGTGGCCGTGATGCGGTATTCCAGCACCGCTTCCCGCACCCCTTTGCGGGGGCGGCTGACCGGGAAGACCCTCCCCTTCCGGCTGTCCTTGAAGAGATAGTCCCGCAGAGTCCCCGCTTCGGGCAGGGATTCATCCGGCGCTCCCGCAAGGACGGCGCGGTATTGCTTCACGAAGACCGGTGCGGCGGGGGTGTGCTTCGTGGGTTCGGCCCGGCCGTCCAGCACGGCGTAGGCGTCCTGACTTTCGGTGATCTGCCGGGTCAGGGCCGCTGCGGCGTTCGGCGTCTTGGCCAGCACCATCAGCCCGGAAACGCCGATGTCCAGCCGGTGCACCACCCCCACATAGGCGTCCGGCTTGCCCCAGAGGGCCCGCAGCGCGTCGGGCAGACCCGTTTCACTGGAAAGACCCGCCGGTTTGTTCACGACTGCAAGGGCCGCATCTTCGTAGACGATCACAGTTTGCCCTCGTCCAGCAGGGCCTTGAGCTTCAGCACGCCCGCAATGGTCTTGCCGTCCCTGATCTCACCGCTCAGAACCATTTCGTAGGCCTTTTGCAGCGGCACGCGGTCGGGGGTCAGGAACTCGTCCGCGTCAAGGTGCATGTGGGTCTTCGTCAGGCCGGTGGCGACCCATGTATAGATGACCTCGGTATCGTAGCCGACGGTGGGGTAAAATTCCCCCAGCGAGGTGTAGTGCGCTGCAGTCAGGCCGCACTCCTCCTCCAACTCCCGCTTGGCGGCTTCGAAGGGGTCCTCCCCTTGCTCCAGCTTGCCGGCGGGCAGCTCCCACAGCTCCTGCTGCATGGCGTAGCGGAACTGGCGGACCATGCAGATGGTGCCGTCCTCAAAATAGGGCACGATGCAGGCCCCGCCGTGGTGGTGGACTACCTCGCGGGTGGCGGTCTTTCCATTTTCCAGCAGGGCGGTATCCTTGGTCAAGGTGACCACCCGGCCCTCGAAGATCACCTCACTGGTCAGTTTCTTCTCAAAATGTGCTGCGTCCATCGTTTCTGCGTCCTTTCTGAGCGGGCCGAAAACGTTCCGGACCCGGAAAATCCATTGGTTCCAGTTTACGGCATCTCCTGTATGATTGTCAATTCAAAATTAAGGAAAAGTTAAGAAAAATCCGCTGATCCCGCCAAAAACTTAAAATTCTGCAAGAAAAATCTCACCAAAAACACAAGAGTAAAAAACAGCCAAAAAATTTCTTGAATTTTTGTTGTGTTTTGCTAGTCGGTTTGCGTTTACTTTAAGGGCGGAATTTGCTATTATAGTATACGAGCAATAGTGCCTTTATGGGGTTCTCCGGCCCCGCCGGGGCGCATATTGCCCCGCGCAAAAGGTACCAAATTCTGAACAATGGAGGAAGAAAAATGCCTAGAGCAAAGCAAACCATGGATGGCAATACCGCTGCCGCTCATGTAGCATATGCCTACACGGACGTGGCTGCCATCTACCCCATTACCCCGTCTTCTCCGATGGCTGACTCTGTGGACCAGTGGTCTGCAGCAGGTCAGAAGAACATCTTCGGCAATCAGGTCAAGGTCGTCGAGATGGAGTCTGAGGCCGGCGCAGCCGGCGCAGTGCACGGCTCTCTGGGTGCAGGTGCTGTTACCACCACCTTCACCGCTTCTCAGGGCCTGCTGCTGATGATCCCCAACATGTACAAGATCGCTGCGGAGCAGCTGCCCTGCGTGTTCGATGTTTCGGCACGTACCGTTGCTACCCAGTCCCTGAACATCTTCGGTGATCACAGCGACGTTATGGCATGCCGCCAGACCGGCTTCGCAATGCTGGTCGAGAGCAGCGTGCAGGAAGTTATGGATCTGTCTCCCGTGGCTCATCTGGCAGCCATCGAGGGCAAGGTCCCCTTCCTGAACTTCTTCGATGGCTTCCGTACTTCTCACGAGTACCAGAAGATCGAGAAGTGGGACTACGCTGATCTGAAGGAAATGTGCAACATGGAGGCTGTTGAGGAGTTCCGCAAGAAGGCGCTGAACCCTGAGCACCCCAAGATGCGCGGCTCCCACGAGAACGGCGACGTGTTCTTCCAGCATCGTGAGGCCTGCAACTCTGTCTACGACGCACTGCCCGCAGTCGTCGAGAAGTACATGGCCAAGATCAACGAGAAGCTGGGCACCAACTACGACCTGTTCAACTACTACGGCGCTCCCGACGCAGACCGCGTCATGATCGCTATGGGCTCTGTCTGTGACGTTGCAGACGAGGTCATCGATTACCTGAACGCTAAGGGTGAGAAGGTCGGTATCGTCAAGGTCCGCCTGTATCGTCCTTGGGTGTCCTCCGCTCTGCTGAAGGTCCTGCCCAAGACTGCCAAGAAGGTCGCAGTTCTGGACCGTACCAAGGAGCCCGGCTCTCTGGGCGAGCCCCTGTATCTGGACGTTGCAGCTACCCTGCGTGAGGCTGGCATGAACGATGTCATCCTGACCGGCGGCCGTTACGGTCTGGGCAGCAAGGATACTCCCCCGTCCTCTATCTTCGCTCTGTTCAAGGAGCTGGAGAAGGATCAGCCGAAGGAGCGCTTCACTCTGGGCATCACCGATGATGTCACCGGTCTGTCCCTGCCTGAAGTCAAGCCCGCTCCCATCACCGCAGCTGCTGGCACCAAGGAGTGCAAGTTCTGGGGTCTGGGCGGCGACGGCACCGTCGGCGCTAACAAGAACTCCGTCAAGATCATCGGCGACCATACGGATAAGTATGTTCAGGCATACTTCCAGTATGACTCCAAGAAGACCGGCGGCGTGACCATCAGCCATCTGCGTTTCGGCGACAAGCCCATCCGCAGCCCCTACTACATCAATCAGGCTGACTTCGTGGCATGCCACAACCCCGCTTACATCCACATGGGCATGAAGATGGTTCAGGATGTCAAGCCCGGCGGCGTGTTCATGATCAACTGCCAGTGGTCCGATGAGGAGCTGGATCAGCACCTGAACGCTGAGGCAAAGAAGTACATCGCTGACAACAACATCCAGCTGTACACCATCAACGCAATCGATAAGGCAATCGAGATCGGTATGGGCAAGCGTACCAATACCATCCTGCAGTCCGCTTTCTTCAAGCTGGCTGACGTTATGCCCATCGAGGACGCCGTCAACTTCATGAAGCAGGCAGCTCAGAAGAGCTACGGCAAGAAGGGTCAGGACGTCGTTGAGATGAACTGGAAGGCCATCGATGCCGGTGTTGACGCGATCCACAAGGTCGATGTCCCCGCTTCTTGGTCCAACCCCGCAGCCGATCCCGCCCCGAAGGCTCTCTCTGGCCGTCCGGAACTGGTCAAGCAGATCCGCGACGTCATGGAGCCCATCGCTCGTATGGACGGCGACAGCCTCCCCGTCTCCGCTTTCGTTGCAAATGCAAACGGCGAGTGGGAGCAGGGTGCTTCTGCATATGAGAAGCGCGGCACTGCCGTCAATGTCCCTGAGTGGGATGCTTCCAAGTGCGTTGGCTGCAACCAGTGCGCATTCGTGTGCTCTCATGCAACCATCCGTCCCTTCCAGCTGACTGCTGACGAGCTGGCTGCTGCTCCCGCACAGACCAAGAGCCGCGACAACCGCCCGGCAAACGAGTACAAGTTTGTCATGGCTGTGTCTCCTCTGGACTGCATGGGCTGTGGCGAGTGCGTCACCGTCTGCCCCACCAAGGCAATCACCATGGTCCCGCAGGAGTCTCAGGCAGATCAGCAGGCAGTCTTCGACTACTGCGTCGCCAACATCTCCAAGAAGCCTTCCAAGTTTGCTGATGATACCGTCATCGGTTCTCAGTTCAACCAGCCGCTGCTGGAGTTCTCTGGCTCCTGCGCAGGCTGTGCCGAGACTTCTTATGCTCGCCTGATCACTCAGCTGTTCGGCGAGAAGATGTACATCTCCAACGCTACCGGCTGCTCCTCTATCTGGGGCGGTACCGCTTCCATCTCTCCGTACACCGTCAACAAGGACAGCGGCCATGGTCCTGCATGGTGCAACTCCCTGTTCGAGGATAACGCTGAGCATGGTCTGGGCCTGTACCTCGGCCAGAAGACCGTCCGTGAGAACCTGATCAAGCGCATCGCTGAGGTCGCTGGTTCTGACAAGGCTTCCGCTGAGCTGAAGGCTGCGTTCGACAAGTTCATGGAGACCAAGAACAACACCAAGGCCAACGACGAACCCGCTAAGGCTCTGATCGCTGAGCTGGAGAAGGCTGCTGCCGCTGGCTGCACCGAGTCCGCTGAGATCCTGAAGAGCAAGGAGTTCATCGCGAAGAAGTCCGTCTGGATCTTCGGTGGCGACGGTTGGGCATACGACATCGGCTTCGGCGGTCTGGATCACGTTCTGGCCTCCGGCGAGGATGTCAACGTCATGGTCTTCGATACTGAGATGTACTCCAACACCGGTGGACAGGCATCCAAGGCTTCCAACATTGGTGAAGTCTGCCAGTTCGCTGCTGCTGGTAAGGAAATCAGCAAGAAGAGCCTGTCTGAGATCGCAATGACTTACGGCTACATCTATGTTGCTCAGATCGCTCTGGGTGCTAACATGAATCAGGCTGTCAAGGCAATTGCTGAGGCTGAGGCTTATCCCGGCCCGTCTCTGATCATCGGCTATGCTCCCTGCGAGCTGCACGGTGTCAAGGGCGGCATGACCAACTGCCAGAACGAGATGAAGAAGGCTGTCGAGGCTGGTTACTGGAACCTGTTCACCTTCAACCCGGCCAACAAGGCTCAGGGCAAGAACCCGTTCACTCTGACCTCCAAGGCTGTCGACGCCGAGAAGTATCAGGCACTGCTGGCAAACGAGACCCGTTACAGCCGCCTGACTCGTGCCTTCCCGGATCGTGCAAAGCAGCTGTTCGCACGCAACGAGCAGGTTGCAAACGACCGTTACGAGCATCTGACCCGTCTGGTCGAGCTGTACAAGTAATCTTTCTTTGGAACTTCTGGTTTGAACGGGCCGCAGCGGCACCCTAGCCCGAAAGGCGGCTGCTCCGCACTGGCGGTTACTGCGCAACGCAGCAGTGCGAAACTGTGGCAGGTGAGAGCTGAAATTCCAAGCAGAAGAACGTACAACGCTTCCGCTTTTGCAAGCGAAACTCTGATTTCATTCCCACGCTCTCCTGCGGCATTGATCCGCAGGGAGCCGGGTGTTTGAAATACCAAAGCGCCCGCGAGGGTCCTTGAAAGCACACCCCGCGTGTGTCAGGAGCATAAGGTCTGCTTGCAGATACCTTGCTCCGCCTACGGCATAAGACCTGCTTCGCAGGGATCTTGCCGCAGTCAAAAACGAATCCCGTTTTTAGCGCCCCGCTCACCGACAACGGTGACCGGGGCGTATTTTTGTGCCCAAAACATTTCATTGACGAGGGCAAATACTCATGCTAGAATAGAATTGAAATCAGTGGAGGGGAGGAAAATCATGAACAACTGTGCTTTTTTGAGCAATGAAGGAAATGTAACCTCTTTTTGCTTTGACGGAAAAACGATTCGTTTTCGGACATCGTCGGCGTTGGAGCGCTATACAGATGTCGTAGAATGGGATGAAGGGTATCTTGTGGTAAAGGCAAAATACAAGGGACATGCGGAAGAGGAAGAGTATATTGATCTGGTTCCAATTCTTCATAATCTCTATATCGACGCGGATGCCTTTTTGAAGCCTATCCAGAAAGTGAGGTTACAATATGCCTGATATTATAAAGGTAGCAGACACGGCAGATATGATCGTGAATGGGTATGCGTTTACGAAAGAAAATGGAATGATCCGTGTGCTGAATTTGAATCATCCGGAACGAGCCTGTGTTCTGACGAAAAATGGAGAAATGGCAGAAACGACAATGGATGACGTGGAACTTTCCATTGTTTCAGATTACTACCAGAAAAATAAAAAATATCTGGAGGAATCGTAAATGCCAAAGTATTATGACTTTAAGATCTGCGGCTACTATCTTTATTTTACGGCTCACTGTATTATTGAATGTATGCACGTTCATGCCAGTGACCGGAAATTGACGGAAGCGGGATCGGCCAAATTTTTTGTCAAAAGTAATGGAGATACCATTGTAGAGAATCAGGGAATGCTGACAGACCGCGAAATGCGTAAAATTCAGGCATTTATCAAAGACAATTACAAGGAAATGTACCTAAAATGGTCTGAAATGAGTGAAAATGGCTTTTATGGTCAGGAGTAATGACGGCAGAAAGTCTATTTTACACTTTCTTCATAGGTTTTTCATGAAAAGCAACCCATTCTGTGCTATACTACAGGCATAAGGAACCGGGGCCGCAACCGATTCCTTGTACATGATTCCTCCTCACACCAAGGCAATATCCGAACAGAAAGCCCATTCCAGCGTTCCGCAAGTGCTGGAAGGGGCTTTCTGCGTTTTTGACGGAAATTTCCCTCGTCTTTTGGCGGATTTAGGGTTGACCGGCCTTTTCGTGAACGCTATAATAAAAAGTGGAAAAGAATTTTAGGAGGTGAACGCAGGACAATGGACCCGGATCATAGTCGAAGACACGGATCAACTGCGAAACAACAACAGCAAAAAGCAGCTGCGTTCGCCTTTTTTGCCCGGTAAGAGGTGCCGTTTGGTACTTCTCAGCGGGGAGAAAGGGCGCGGCTTTGTGCGCGGTAAGGGCGGAAGGGCCCCATCCTGCGCTGGGCGGCGCTTTTTGTTTTGTGAGCTGTCCGATCCGCCGGAAACGGTAAGGAGGAACACAAAATGGAACTGGAAGAAAAGAAGACTGGGGCACCGGAAGCCTCGCTCCCCGTGCCCGAACTGCCCACGGATATCCCCGCAGAGGTGCGGCAGAAGCTGGCCGAAGACCTGAACGAAGAAGCTACCGAGGACCTCAAGCAGGACGTGCGCGACGCTGAAGAGGAAGAGGCCAAGGACGAAGAGGTCAAGGCCAACCCCGAAATGCTGACCAAGAGCCGTCTGCTCAAGATGCTGGTGAAAAAGCAGTACGTGAAGCTGCGTGAGGTCACCGAGGAAGAGCAGCCCGCGGACTTAGCGGAGCTGTTGGAAGAGCTGGACGAGAATAACCGCCTTGTGGTTTTCCGTCTGCTGAAAAAGGACGTGGCAACGGAAGCTTTTGCCTACATGTCCGATGAGGCCCGCGACGATCTGGTCAATGCGTTTTCGGATATCGAGCTGGTCAGCGCCATCGAAGAGATGAGCTTGGACGACGCAGCCGACCTTTTGGAAGATATGCCCGCCGGTGTGGTCAAGCGGGTGCTGGAGAAATCCTCCAAACAGACCCGTGAGAGCCTGAACAAACTGCTGAACTACCCCGAAAGCTCGGCCGGCAGCCTGATGACCCCCGAATACGTCCGTCTGCGGAAGGATATGAACGTCAGCGAGGCGCTGGCCGCCATCCGCCGACAGGGCGAGAATGCCGAGACGGTCTACACCAACTACGTGGTGGAGCGGAACCGTCTGCTGGGCGTTGTGTCGGCCCGCAGTCTGCTGCTGGCCGACCCACAGACTCCCATTGAGGACATCATGGACGATAATGTGGTCACCGTGAAGGTCACGGACGATCAGGAATATGTGGCCCGTGAGATGCAGCGCTACGACTTCACCGCCATGCCTGTTCTGGACAACGAGGGCATGTTCGTCGGTATCATCACCATCGACGATGCAATCGATGTCCTGACCGACGAGTCCACCGAGGATATGCAGAAGATGGCTGCTATTCTGCCGGATGACGATGCAACGACCTATTTTGGTACGAGCGTCTGGACCCACGCCAAGCAGCGCATCCCTTGGCTGCTGATCTTGATGCTGTCGGCGACCTTCACCGGCATGGTCACCACCCACTACGAGGAAGCGTTCGTCAGCCTTCCCCTGCTGGTCTCCTTCATGCCCATGTTGATGGATACCGCCGGCAACTGCGGCAACCAGATCAGCACCCTGATGGTTCGCGGCCTTGCGCTGGGCGAGGTGGAGCCTTCCGATTTCCTGAAAGTCCTCGGTAAGGAGCTCCGCGTTTCCGCCATCGTGGGCGCAGTGCTGGGCCTTGTGAACGGTCTGCGCATCTACCTGATGTACACCTTCATCTTTGCAGGCCAGTACGAGAACGTGCTGGGCTATGCTGTCGTGGTCAGCGTGTCGCTGTTCTTCAGCGTCATTCTGGCAAAGCTGGTGGGCGGTATGCTGCCGCTGGCCGCCAAGAAGCTGGGAGCTGACCCGGCCATTATGGCGACGCCCTTCATCACCACCATCGTCGATGCGTGCAGCTTGATCCTCTACTTCCAGATCGCGCAGCTCGTGTTCCGGAATATGATGTAAAACGTTCGGAGAACGGATGTCTCTGCGGTTTTGCCGCGGTTACACCCGTTCTCTTTTTTACAGTTTTCAACACCGCGGTTTTATACATTGCGGGATGTGGAAAACTCAGGGGGCTCAGATTCCAACGGGGAGAATGCGGAATGGCTTAGAGGAAAGCCGGTGAAAAAAGAAAAGAAAAGGCCTCGACTTTCTTTTGGAAAAAAGAAAATTCTCCTGCATTTCTCCCCAAAACCCTCCATGGAAAATGCAGGGAAATACATCACGTATAAAAATCAGTCTCTGCACCTGTGGAAAACTCGGTGGAAAAAGTGGAAAACACCGTGGGAAACTGCCCCTCTTTTTCACAAATTCAGTGGAAAACACCGTGGAAAAAGTGGATAAGTCCATCCGGCAGCACCAAAAATGGATACAACCGGCCGTTTTGGCACTCCCCCACAGCGACAGCCAAGCCCTTTGTTCACAGGGAGTTCCTTGAATGGCCCGGCCAAACATGGTACAATAAAAAATACACACAGCCCCGTCTGACCGGGGCAAATTCTACGATCATGGAGGCGTCTGCCTATGAACTGGCTTACCAAACTGGAGCGGAAGTATGGCCGCATCTGCATCCCGAACCTCATCTCGATCTTGGTCGGCGCGCAGATCTTGGTCTACGCCGTGGAGCTGTTCGTCAATCAGTATATCTCACTCTACCTGAGCCTGAACCGCACCGCCCTGCTGGTGGGTCAGCTCTGGCGGGTCATCACCTTTGTGTTCGTTCCGTTTTCGGGCGGCGGACCGCTGAGCGTGGTGCTGGGCATCTACTTCACGTGGTTCATCGGCAGCGCGCTGGAAAACGAGTGGGGCGATTTTCGCTTTAACCTTTATATCCTGCTGGGCATGGTGGGCGCGGTGGCGGCCTGTCTGCTGACGGGCTACGCCGATACCTACTGCCTGTCCCTGTCGCTGCTGCTGGCCTTTGCCATGCTTTACCCGGAGGTTCAGGTGCTGCTCTTCTTCGTCATCCCCATCCGGGTGAAGTACTTCGGCCTGTTCGCGGGGGCGCTGTGGCTGCTCAGCTTCCTCGGTGCCGGGGCAGCGGGCAAGCTGAACTATCTGCTCTGCATGGTGAACTTCCTCGTCTTCTTTGGCCCGCAGGCGTGGCGCAGTGTCCGCGCGTGGGTCCGCCGTGAACAGTGGAAGAGGAAGAACCGCCGATGATGCTGGATCGATTGGAAGGCAACGCGGAGCTGAAATCCAGCGTTCGCCTCATGCTGGACAGCCGCCGCTTGACCCACAGCGTCCTTTTGGTGGGCGAGGAGGGGCTGGGAGCCGGTTTCGCGGCCCGCTGCGTTGCGGCCGATTATCTTTACCCCCAAGGCGGAGCGCCCGCTGAGGCGCTTGTACGGGGCGAATGCTGCCGTGCTGTGGCAAAGGCCGGCAAGCGCGACAGCGGCCAGATCGAAACGGGTGTCGTGCGGGAGGCCATCTCGGTCACCGGCATGGGCTCCGGCGGAAAATATCTTGTCGGTCAGGTCACGGCCATGCGGTCGGAGATCTTCAACACCAGCCTTTCGGCGGAGGGCCGCGCCGTCCTGCTCTACCATGTGGAGCGGATGAACGAGGAATCGGCCAACGCCCTGCTGAAGGTCATGGAGGAGCCGCCGGAGGGCGTGCTCTTTCTGCTGACGGCGGATTCGCTGGCGGGCGTGCTGCCCACCATCCGGAGCCGCTGCATCAGCTTTGCCATGGCTCCCGTCTCCCCTGCCGACTGCGCCCGCTACTGCACGAAGCAGGGGGTGGACGCCAAGGCGGCGGCCCTGTACAGTGAGCTTTTCGACGGCCACATCGGCACAGTGCTGGCCGCCGCGCGGGACGACGCCCGCCGCGAGCAGGTGGAACAGGCTCTGACGCTGGCCAAGGCCGCCGCCGCGAAGGACAGCTACGCCGCCGCCGTCCTGCTGGCCGGTTACGAAAAGGAGAAAGACGGTGCGGCCGCCCTGCTGGCCGATTTCCGGGCCGTCGCCGCTGCCGGGCTGCGCGGCAGCCCCCGCTCCCCGGTGCAGGGCGATGCCGCCCGCAAGGCGCTGGGAGCCGCCGATGCCGCCATGCAGCGCATCAGCGCACAGGTCAACCCGAAGATCGTTCTGTCTGTGCTGGCCGCAAAATTCAGAAGCTTCTGAACAAGAAAAGCAGCCGCGTTTGCGGCTGCTTTTCTCGTTATCATGCTGAAAATATCTTATCTTCTCCGGGTGCGGTGCTTACGGTTCAGGTTCAGCGAACCGCCGCTGGCGACCATGGTGACGAAGCTGAGGACTGCAAGAATGAGCACCAGAGCCGCCATGAGGAGCAGGGTGCTTTTGAGGTCGGTGCGAAAGTCGGAGACGTATTCCTGATGGGTCACGAGGCTGACCTTGCCCACCTCGTAGCCGTCCAGATAGACGGTGGCCTCGCCGAGGACGGCGCCGTTCTTGATGGTGGCGGAGACGCTCTCCGGCAGCTCGAAGCTGCAGGTCACCTTGTCGTCGGCGTGGCCGTAGCCGCTGAGGGGTTCGGCGGCATAGAGCTCCACGGCTTCCTCGCTGCGGCACTTGGTCAGCGGAACCGTGGTCAGCGGCGTTTCAGTGTCCACAAGCTGACGGTCTGCAAAGCTGGCGAAAGCCCAGTCCAGCAGCTCGGAAGCTTCCTTGTAGATGTTGTCGAGGTCGGAGCCGAGGATGACCAGCCCGTAGGTGTGGCCGCCTTTCTGGGCAAAGGTGACGTAGCAGCGGCCCGCCAGCGTGGTGAAGCCGGTCTTCATGCCGCGGATGTAGTCGCGGTAGTAGGGGTACTCCGGGTTCAGCATCAGGTTGGTGGAGGTGATGGTCCGCTCGTTCTGGTGCAGGTTGGTAGCCGGGAGGGTGTAGCTCAGGGTATTGGCGGCCTTCATGTAGGTCTCGTTGGCGGCACAGGCCGACGCGATGAGGGCAAGGTCATGGGCCGAGGAGACGTTGCCGTAGTCATACAGGCCGTGCACGCAGGTAAAGCTGGTGGAGGTGCAGCCCAGCTCCTGCGCCTTCTGGTTCATCATGGCCACAAAGTTGGGCAGACTGCCGTCCGCCACGTCGCTGGCGATGACGCTGGCAGCGTCGTTGGCGCTGGCGACCAGAAGCCCGTACAGCAGGTCGATGCGGCGCACCGTCTCGCCGATGCGGAGATTCATGGTGCTGCCATTGGCGTTCTGGATGTCCTTGAACTCCTGCGTCAGGCTGGTGGGGATGGTGATCTCCGCGTTCAGATCCTTGCCGCTTTCGAGGAAGAGCAGGGCCGTCATCATCTTGGTCAGGCTGGCGATGTAGCGCTGCTGGTCGATGTTTTGTTCCAAGATGGGCTTGTCGATGTCCGCGTTGAACAGGTAGACCGATTCGCCCTCATTGGCGGTCTGGATGGGCATTTCGTACACGGCCAGACCCGGCAGTGCAGCCGAGACGGCCAGCACAGCCGTCAGCAGCAGGGCAGCGGCCCGGCGGAAGAAGGTGTTTTTTTGCATGAGCATATCCTCCCAAAAGATTCAGATCATCCCAGCAGTTTCTGCCAGAACGAGAACAACGTGTACTTTTCGAGTGCCGGGGCAGTTTCCACCGGTGCCGGATGGAGCTCCGGGCTGGTGAAGGCCCAGTCGAACAGCTCGGCGGCCTCGCGGAAGATGTTCTGGCTGTTGGAACCCAAGATCACAAGGCCGTAGGTGTGGCCGTCCTGCTGGGCAAAGGTGACGAAGCACCGCCCCGCTTGGGTGGTGAAACCGGTCTTCATCCCGTGGGCGTAGCTGCGGTAATAGGCGCTGGCGGGCTGCAGGAGCTTGTTGGTGGTGGTCACGGTCCGGGCGGGATGCACATTGGTGGCGGGCAGCTCGTAAGCCGTGGCGTCGGCGATCCGCCGATAAGCAGGGTTCGCGTAGCATGCCAGCGCGATCTTGGCCATATCGCGGGCCGTGGAGTAGTTGCCGGTGTCGTAGAGGCCGTGGGCGCAGGTGAACTGGGTGGAGGTGCAGCCCAGCTGAGCCGCGCGGGCATTCATTCGGGCTGCAAAGGCCGCAAGGTCGCCCCCGGCATCGTCGCTGGCGAGGACGCTGGCCGCATCGTTGGCGCTGGGCAGCAGCATCGCGTAGAGCATATCGATGCGGCGGACGGTCTCCCCCGCCTGTAGGCCGATGGTGTGGCCCCGGTCTGCCTTGATGGCTGCAAACTCCGGCGTCAGGCTGTCCGGGATGGTGATCTCCGCGTTCAGGTCGTTTCCGCGCTCGATCACCAGCAGGGCTGTCATCATCTTGGTCAGGCTGGCAACGCAGCGGGGCAGGTCGGGGTTCTGCTCCACAAGGACTTCCCCGGTGTCGGCGTCGAAGAGATAGATCGACTCCTGCGGGTAAGCGGTCTGGATGGGCATGGCGTAAACGGCAAAGCCGGGCAGCGCAGCCGCCGCCGCGATCGCGGCGGTCAGCACCAGCGCCAGCACCCGGCGCGCAAAGGAATGGATGTACATGGTCAAAAGCTCCTTCGGAAGTTCCCGGCTTCCACGATGGGGGTTGAAAAAGAACTATTAAAAGAATACCATAAAAGAAGCAAAAGAGAAAGGTGGTTTTTCAACAATGATCGTTTCCTTTGGTGGAAAAACGCCCCAAGACCGCGGTGCGGCCTTTGTGGCCCCCAATGCCACGGTGCTGGGCGATGTGATTCTGGAAGCCGGTTCGAGCGTCTGGTACGGGGCGGTGCTGCGCGGAGACGACGGCACCCTGACCCTTGGCGAGAATACCAACGTGCAGGATAACGCGGTGCTCCACTGCGACCCCGGCGGGGCCGTGTTGCTGGGCAAAAATGTCACGGTGGGCCACAGCGCCCTTGTCCACGGCTGCACCGTGGGGGACGGCAGCCTCATCGGGATGCACGCCACCCTGCTGAACCACTGCGTCATCGGGAAAAACTGCATCATCGGGGCCGGGGCGCTGGTGCCGGAAGGAATGGTCATCCCGGATGGTTCCGTGGCCGTCGGCGTCCCGGCGCGGGTCATCAAGACCATCTCCGCCGAACAGGCTGCACACAACGTCGAAAATGCGCAGCACTATGTCACGGACGCGAAAAATCACGATGCTGTCATAAAAGTTTCACAAGAATTTACAAGAATGTAATGACTTTTGTTCCGAAATCGGGTATACTATAGAGCACAAGGGAGCGGGGCCGCAACCGTCTCCCTTGCACATGATTCCTCCTCACACCAAAGCAATACCCCAAAAAGCAGGAACCCCCTCCGGTGTACCGCAAGCGCCGGAGGGGGTTCTTGTTTTTCTTGATAAAGGATTCCGAATAAACCTCGCCCTTCGGGAGAGGTGGCATCGCGCAGCGATGACGGAGAGGGTGATGCCGCTTACACCGCCCCGTAAATGCCGTGGACGGAGACTTCGCCGGTGAAGACGTGCTCTTCGCCGCTGTCCGTGCGGACGACGAGGCGGCCCTCTTCGTCCACGTCGATGGCTTCGCCCGCGCCCTGCCCGCCGCCCGGCAGGTCAAAGGTCACGCGGCGGCCGATGTTGACACAGGCGGCCTTGTATTCCTCCCGGAAGGGGGCAAACCCCTCCCGCGCGAAGACGTACATCGGGCGGTCGAAGCCGAAATCGGTCAGGCCCTCGGCCAGCCACTGCGGGTCGGCGGCGAGATCAACGACTGCTCCCTGCAGCGCCAGCGAGGTGCCGTGGGGCAGGTCCGCCGCGTCAAAATAGCTCTGGGGCTGGGCCAGATTGATGCCGATGCCGCACAGAATGCCCCGGCCCTGCTGCTCGTAGCCGTAGGAGACGGATTCGCACAGGATGCCGACGATCTTCTTACCATTCAGCAAAAGGTCGTTGGGCCACTTGATCTGGCAGTCCACGCCGTAGCGCAGCTTGAGCTGGCTGCGCACGGCAAGGCTTGCCAGCAGCGGCAGGGTGGCGGGCTGCGCCAGCGGCTCCCGGATGGCGACGGTGTAGTACAGCGCCTTGCCCTCCGCGTTGACCCAGCTGCGGCCCAGCCGCCCCCGGCCGGCGGTCTGGTTGGTGGTGTAGACCGCGCCCACCGGGCCGAACTCCTCGAAATGCTCTTTCACATAGGCGTTGGTGCTGCCGCATTCGGGCAGATAACGCACCTCATTGATGCTCATAGATGTGGTACCTCTTTGTGTTCGTGGGAGATGATCTTCCCTTGGTCCAGCGTCAGCACACCGTAGGTGTTGGGGCCGGTATAGCACCGGCCGCAGGAGCCGGGGTTGAACAAAAACACTTTGCCGCGCTGCTCGGCCACCGGGATATGGGTGTGGCCGAACAGGGCCACCTCGGCCCCGCGGGCGGCGGCGGCATCGGTGAGCGTATCCAGATCGTATTTTACACCATACATATGGCCGTGAGTATAGAAGACGACGACCTGATCGAAGGCGGCCAGACCGTCCAGCGGCTCCAGCGCGCCAAAATCGCAGTTTCCGGCCACCGCATAGACCTTCATTTTCGGGTAGAGCGTCAGGGCCTCTTCCAGATCACGCAGACCGTCGCCGAGAAAGATCACGGCGGTCGCGTCGCTTTCCGCATGAAGAATGCGCTCGACAGCTCCGGTGCTGTTGTGGCTGTCACTCAGAATCAAAAGTTTCGTCACGGGACAACGTCCTCCTAAAATTTAGTTATTCTGCATGGCCAGCATCTGCTTGTAGACCTCGCTCTTGGAATACGGGGTCCCCTGTGCAGCGGCTTTGGCGGCGGCGGTGGGGCCGTAACCCTCGCTTGTCAGGTCTAAGGCGCGCTGGGCGGCCTGTTCCAGCGTCAGGCTCTCTTCGGTCTCGGCGGCGGGTGCCCCGGCCATGACCAGCACATACTCGCCGCGGGGCTCATTTTCGGCGTAGTGGGTCTGTGCCTCGCCGAGGGTGGTCTTCCAGATCTCCTCGTGGAGCTTGGTCAGCTCGCGGCAGAGGGTGATGCTCCGCTCAGTGCCGAAAGCCGTCACCAGATCGTCCAGCGTGGTGCGCAGTTTGTGCGGCGCTTCGTAGAAAATGACCGTCCGCTTCTCGCCCTGCAATTCGGCCAAGCGCTCCCGCTTCTGCTTTTTGTTCACGGGCAGGAAGCCCTCGAACACCCAGCGGGAGGTGTCCTGCCCCGAAACCGCCAGCGCCGTGACACAGGCCGAGGCGGCGGGCACCGGCACGACCTTGATGCCGCGGGCCAGCGCATCCCGGACGATGACCTCGCCGGGGTCGGAGACGCAGGGCATTCCGGCGTCTGAGCAAAGGGCGCAGTTCTCCCCCGCCTCGATGCGGCGCAGGATGCCTTCGCCTTTTTGCAAAGCGTGCTCGTAGTAGCTGACCATCGGCTTTTTCAGGCCGAGGAAGTTCAGCAGCTTCATGGTCACGCGGGTGTCCTCGGCGGCGATGAAGTCCGCCGCACCAAAGGTCGCCGCTACCCGCGGCGGCATGTCGTCCAAGTTGCCGATGGGTGTTGCGACGATATATAACGTACCAGCCATACAGACCTCCCAATTCTAGTTGTTCCCGTACAGGGCCGCCCCCGCCGAGATGAGCACATCCGGTTCGATGCGCAGCCCGGTCTTGCGGTTTT
Source organism: Faecalibacterium hattorii (assembly GCF_003287455.1). Taxonomy (GTDB): domain Bacteria; phylum Bacillota; class Clostridia; order Oscillospirales; family Ruminococcaceae; genus Faecalibacterium; species Faecalibacterium hattorii. Next base: position 78,204 of record NZ_PRLC01000011.1, read on the forward strand.
TCTGCGCCTCCACCAAAAAGAGCCACGGGGCCGCGTCGGGCTTGTTCTTCACAAAGGCGAGGCGCTTGGGCTCCAAGCGGTTGGCCCGCAGCACAGCCAGCACCTCGGCCAGCCGTTCGGGCCGGTGGCAGAGCGCCAGCCGCCCGCCGTCCTTGAGCAGCCGGAAGCCGCAGCGGCAGACATCCTCCAGCGTGCAGTCGGTCTCGTGCCGCGCTGTGGCGCGGGCAGGGTCACTGCTCTGGAACCCGTCAGTAAAGTAGGGCGGGTTGCAGGCGCAGACATCGAAGCTGCCCTCCCCCGCCCGGTAGGTGCGCAGGTCGGCGCAGACGGGGGTGATGTGGTCGATGCTTTGTGCGGCCAGTGCCTCGCGCAGGAGGCTGCTTGCCTCCGGCTGGAGCTCTACGGCGGCACATTCGCCCCGGTGGCCCCGGTCGTGCCATTCCAAGCTGACGATGCCGCAGCCGGAACACAGGTCCACGGCTTTCTGGCTGCGCTTTGGCTCCGTGAACCGGGCCAGCAGCAGCGCGTCCGACCCGAAGCGGTGGGCCGCCGAACAAAAGACTTCTGTTTTATTATACAAAATCTCGGTGGAATGTTCCATATCTGTGCCGTGAATCCTTTACCAAAATATCGGGCCGGAATCTCCGGGAAAATTGTGCAGGGCGGAAAACCGCCCGCAAACAAAAAGCAGCAGACCCGCTTTGAACAGGTCTGCTGCTTTTGATGCGTTTTTACGGATATCGCCGTGAAATTATTCAGCGGTGATAGCACCGGTGGGGCAAGCGCCCTCGCAAGCGCCGCAATCGATGCAAGCGTCTGCGTTCACAACTGCAACACCGTTCTCAACGGTGACAGCACCAACGGGGCAAGCGCCCTCGCAAGCGCCGCAGCCAACACATGCGTCAGAAACCTTGTGTGCCATAATAAAACTCTCCTTTATTTCCCGTGCCAATGTTTAGGAGAAGCCTGCCCTCGCACGGTGCCAGCAAGCTGCTCCGGAATTCATCCTTGTCTGCATTCTAACAAACCAAAAATGAAAAGGCAAGACTAACCGTACCGCCGTAAAGGGCTTTTTTTATTTTTTGTTGGGTTGCACAAAAGCAACGGCTAACTTTACGGGAAAATTGAGGGAGATTTTTAGCGAAAATCACGAAGCACGGTTAGTTTTATAATACTAACCACTGTGATTTCCCACCATTTTTCTGGGAATTATTTCGCCTTTTTGGGGCAGTTTCCACAGCCGGCGGGGTTGCCGTCGGCGTCCGCTGCAGCCACCACAGGGGCGGGGTTGCGCACGCCGGAATAGTCGTCGTCCGGGTCGGGGCGGCGGGGGGCGCGCTTGCCGCCGCTGACATACTCGCACACGCCGACCTTGTAGTACCGGGGGGTCAGGGCTTCGGAGCCGCAGCGCACCCGCAGGTAGCCGGAAACGGGGTTCACTTCCAGCACGGTGCCGAGACCGTCCGGGGTGCGGACGGTGCTGCCCACCATGGGCATGATGCTGTTGAGGTACTCGTAGGCGCTCTCCTCATAGGCAAGGCAGCACATCAGGCGGCCGCACGCGCCGCTGATCTTGGTGGGGTTCAGGGAGAGGCCCTGCTCTTTGGCCATCTTGATGGAAACGGGCTGGAAGTCCTTCAAAAAGCGGGAGCAGCAGAAGGGCTGGCCGCAGATGCCGAGGCCGCCGATCATCTTGCTCTCGTCGCGCACGCCGATCTGGCGCAGCTCGATGCGGGTGTGGAAGATGCCGGCCAGATCCTTGACCAGCTCGCGGAAGTCCACGCGGCCGTCGGCGGTGAAGTAGAACATGATCTTGGAGCGGTCGAGGGTATATTCGGCCTCCACCAGCTTCATTTCCAGCCCGTGCCGGGCGATGCACTCCTGACAGGTGTGGTAAGCCCGCTTTTCATCCTCGCGGTTCTGGCGCATCCGGCGCACATCCACGCTGTCGGCTATCCGAGTGATGGGCTTGAGGGCCTTGGGTACGGCGGCATCCGTCACTTCCTTGACGCCCTGCACCACCTCGCCGCACTCGATGCCGCGGGCAGTCTCGACGATGACGTGATCGCCGGTTTTGATCTCGGCCCCGGCGGGGTCGAAGTAATAGCTTTTTCCGTTTTCCTTGAAACGGACAGAGATCACTTTTTTCATAGTTTTCCTCGTACTATTCCGATAAACACTCAAAAATTTGAGCCTATAAATCCATTCTATCAAATAGTATAACATAATCCCGAAAATATTTCCACGGAATTGCAACAATCTTCGGCCCTGAACCGTATCTCCGGTGAAAACTGACTAAATTTTGCAAAAGATTCACCCGGCACTCTTGCAACCCCTCTGACCTCGTGTATAATAGGAATCATGGAAAACTCGCCCTTTTGAGGGCGCTTGCCGTGGAGCGCACGGCAAAAAGTAAGGAAATGGTAGGATATAATGGGAAAATTCAGTGTCAAAAAACCGTTCACGGTTCTGGTAGCTGTCATCATGGTGCTGATGCTGGGCTTCGTGTCCATCAGCAACATGCAGACCAACCTCTTACCGGACGTGAACACGCCGTACCTGATGGTGGTCACGGTGTATCCCGGTGCGAGCCCGGAGCGCGTGGAGAGCGAAGTCTCTGACGTCATGGAAAACGCGCTGGGCACCGTGGCAGGTGTGGAATCCATCACGGCCACCTCTGCGGAGAATTACAGCCTTCTGCTGATGCACTTCGCCGAGGGTACGGATATGAACAGCGCCTTGGTCAAGGTGTCGAACAAGGTGGACCAGACCACCTCCAGTCTGCCCAGCAGCTGTCTGTCGCCTTCGATCATTGAATACAGCCTGAACATGAACGCCTTTATGACCGTGGCCGTCAGCCGCGAGGGCAGCGATGTGTACGACCTGTCGGATTTCGTCAGCGATACCCTCGTGCCCTATGTGGAGCGCAAGGGCGGCGTGTCCAGCGTGTCCGCCAACGGCCTGATCGAGAAGATGGTGCAGGTCCAGCTCAGTCAGGAGAAGGTGGACGCCATCAACGAACGGCTGCTGGAAGTCATCGACGCCCGACTGGCCGATGCGCGGGCTCAGCTCGACGCCGCTGAGGCCCAGATCGAAGCCGGCCGTGCGGAGTACAACCGCCAGTTCAAGAACTTCAATAAGACTGTTTCCAACACCGTGATGCAGCAGTACAGCGGCGAGGTCGGCAATGCGGTGGAGACCGTCCGCAAACAGGCACAGGCCCTGCTGGACAGCGTCAACCAGCTCATCGCCGTGGTGCAGGAGCCGGAGATCCAACAGGCCCTGATCGACGTCCGGGACGGCTTGCAGCGCGTCATGGACAAGTTCAACGAGACGGGCATGAAGGACATCGACTCCCTGATCGAGATCGTGGCCGAGCTGCGCGAGATCACCGATAAGCTGACCACCGCCTTGCAGCAATTGCAGGAGCGCCTGAACACGGAGACCGGCACCGAGGGCAGCACCGCCACCGATCTGGTCGATGATCTGCAGGTGCAGCAGAGCCTGAGCACCGTTTACAACACCCTGAACGATGTCATTAAGGCTATGGACGATGTCCCCGGCCTGATGAGCACCTTCTCGGACGCCTTGGGCACCTATTCCCAGCAGCAGCTGGAAGCCTATATGAAGTTCACCGAGGCCCGCGAGACGCTGAACGAGTACGAAAAGCAGCTCGAAACCGCAAAGCAGACCTATGAGGACGCCAAGGAGAAGGCCATGGCCAGCTCCGACGTCTCCAAGATGCTGGATATCGACACGCTGGCGCAGCTCATCTACGCCCAGAACTTCTCGATGCCCGCCGGTTACGTCAAGGATTCCAGCGGCAAATCGTGGCTGCTGAAGGTTGGCGAGGAGTACGACAGCATCGACGATATCTCCGGTGCCCTGCTGCTCCATGTGGACGGCTTCGGCGATGTCCGCCTGTCGGACGTGGCCGATGTGGAGGTCATCGATAACGCCGAGGCCAGCTTCACCCGCCTGAACGGCGAGCGCGCGGCCGTGCTGAAAATCTACAAAGGCTCCAGCTCCAGCGCCAGCACCGTCTCGGACAACTGCCTGTCCGCGTTCAAGGAGCTGGAAGCTCAGTACGACGGCCTCCATGTAGTCGTTCTGTCCAACCAAGGCAACTATATCACCATCATCGTCAAGAGCATCCTCAGCAGCATGCTCATCGGCGCAGCATTGGCCATCATCGTGCTGGCTCTCTTCCTGCGGGACATCAAGCCCACCCTCGTGGTCGGCTTCAGCATCCCGCTGTCGGTCCTGTTCGCTGTGGTGCTGATGTACTTCACCGGCATGGACCTGAACGTCATGACGCTGGCCGGCCTGTCGCTGGGCATCGGTATGCTGGTGGATAACTCCATCGTCGTCATTGAAAACATCTACCGTCTGCGCAGCCGCGGCGTGCCCGCCGCCCGCGCGGCCGTGCAGGGCACAAAGCAGGTGGGCATGTCCATCGTGGCATCCACCCTCACTTCGGTCTGCGTCTTCCTGCCGGTCGTCTTCTCGTCCAGCCTCGTCAAGAGCCTGATGCAGCCCATGTCCCTGTGCATCGGCTACTGCCTGATGGCCTCTCTCCTCGTGGCCGTCACCGTTGTCCCGGCGGCTGCCTCCACCGTTCTGAAAAAGGCGGAGCCGAAGCAGCTCAAGTGGTTCGACAAGATCCAGAACAAGTACGCCAAGAGCTTGGAGTGGTGTTTTCAGCACCGCGCTCTGCCGCTGGTGGCAGCAGTGGCTTTGCTGGTCTTCTGCGGCTGGCGGGTTGTCTCCATGGGTGTGGAGCTGCTGCCCACCATCACCAGCAATGAGGCCATCGTCACCCTGACCACCACCAAGGACCTCAGCAAGGAGGACTCCTACGCCATTGCCGAAAAGGCCATCGACGCCATGCTGAACGTGGACAACGTGGAGGAAGTGGGCATTACCACCGACACCCGTGTGGCCGGCATGGATGTGGGCCAGTTGGGTCTGCCCAGCGCCATCACCGACCTGCTGAACGCCGCCAACAGCTACGGCACCTATCAGGTCAACGTCATGCTGAACGAGTCCCTCTCCTCCACCCAGATCGAAACGGCCCGTCAGGCGCTGGAAGATGCCCTCTCCGGCATTGAGGACTGCACCGCCACCGTCGAGATCAGCGGGATGCAGGAGCTGACCAGCCAGCTGGCCAGCGGCCTGAGCGTCAAGATCTATGGTGCGGATTCCGATACCTTGACCAAGCTCTCCGAGAAGGTCGTGGAGATCGTCAACGACACCGAGGGCTTTGCCAACGCCACCAACGGTCTGGGCAGCGGCGATGCCACCATCAATCTGCAGATCGACCGCGACAAGGTCCGCTCCTACGGCCTGACCGTTGCGCAGGTTTACCAGCAGATCGCCGCCAAGCTGGCCACCACCACCACGGCGCAGACCCCGGTCTCCGTGGACGGCAGAACCATGAGCGTGGAGATCAGCGACAACCTCGATCCCGTGACCAAGGAAAACATGATGGATATCACCTTTGAGACCTCTGTCATGTCCGCCGACGGCACCACCACCACCGGCACCTGTAAGCTGAGCGACATCGCAACGTGGGTCACCGGCAGTGCACCCAACTCCATCACCAGCCAGAACCAGACCCAGTACGTCACCGTTACAGCCAACACGCTGGACGGCTACAACACCACGGTTCAGGCCCGTGAGCTGGAAAAGAAGCTGGATGCCTTCGCCCTCTCCGACGAGATGCCGGAGGGCTGCTCCTTCTCCATGGGCGGCGAGTCCGACAGCGTCAACTACATGGTCAAGGAGATGGTGCAGTGGATGGGGCTGGCTCTGCCCTTCGTCTACCTCGTCATGGTGGCCCAGTTCCAGAGTCTGCTCTCCCCCTTCATCGTCCTGTTCACCGTGCCGCTGGCCTTCACCGGCGGTCTGCTGGGTCTGCTCCTCACTGGCCAGCAGCTGACCATGATCTCCCTGATGGGCTTCATCGTCCTGATGGGCACCGTCGTCAACAACGGCATCGTCTTCGTGGACTACACCAACCAGCTCCGAATGGGCGGCATGGAGCGCCGCGCGGCCCTCATCGCCACCGGCAAGACCCGTATGCGCCCCATCCTGATGACCACCCTGACCACCGTTCTGGCCATGCTGCAGCTCGTCTTCAGCAACGATATGGCCAGCCAGCTCATGAGCGGCATGGCCATCGTCATCATCTGCGGCCTGACCTATGCGACCATCATGACGCTGTATGTCGTGCCGCTGCTGTATGATCTGCTGTTCAAGAAGCCGCCGCTGAACATCGACGTTGGCAGCGATGACCTCGACGATATCCCCGACGATGCCGCCGAGTATATCGCCCAGTCCCACGCACAGCCGGAAGCATAATTCTCAGACGACAAAGCCGTCCACTTTGGAAGTGGGCGGTTTTTTGTTTCAACCTCTCAGTCTCGCTGACGCTCGCCAGCTCCCCTAATAAGGGGAGCCCTTGGCAAAACCGGAAACTCTACCTATACGCCAGAGCCTCCCCTACTAGGGGAGGTGGCATTGCGGAGCAATGACGGAGAGGTTGTACAGAGAAAAAACTGCCCTGCGCAAGCAAGGCGTGTTTTTACGTTGCAAAATGCCCAAAAAATATCTCGAAATATTGGCTGATAAATCTAAAAAGATGTCCACACAGGAGACGTAAACTGTGATATAATCATAATTATAAAGGATATAACCGAGAGTGTGGTATCCAATCATTTCGAAAAAGGAGGCGAAGCCCTATGGCACAGTTTCGCTCCAAGCCCTTTGGCGTGACCAAGAATGGCGAAAAGGTCAACGAGTACATCATGTCGAACCCCGGCGGGCTGGCGGTCAGTGTGCTGAATTACGGCTGCGTGATCAAAAACATCTTTGTTCCCACAAAACATGGGCCGGTGGATGTCGTGGTGGGCCACGACACCTTTGCCGACTATGAAAATGACTTCAATTCCTCCAGCAGTACCTGCTGCGGCGCATTTGTGGGGCGGTACGCCAACCGCATCGAGAACGCCGAGTTCAGCGTGGGCGGCAGAAAGTACCAGCTGGAACCGAACAACGGCAAAAACCACTTGCACGGCACCTTCCCCCGCAAAATTTACGACGTCAAGGCCTTCGGCGATACCCTGCTGCTGGAGACCGAGAGCCCGGCGGGCGAGGATGGTTTCCCCGGAAATCTGAAGATCTCGGTGCGCTACATCCTCACCGAGGACAACGCCCTGCGGATGGATTACCGCGTCTCCTCCGACGCCGACACCATCCTGAACCTGACGAATCACACCTACTTCAACCTCGACGGCGGCGGCGATGTGCTGAACCAGAAGCTGCGCATCTACGCTTCCCGCTATCTGGAGGGCAACAATGAGACCTGCCCCACCGGCAGCATCCTGCCCGTGGACAACACGCCGATGGATTTCCGGGCGGGCAAGGTCATCGGGCGGGACATCGATACCGGCTTTGCCCAGACCACCATGGTGGGCGGCGGCTATGACCACTGCTTCGTCATCGACCGGGGCCGCGGTGCCAGCCAGAGCCTCTGCGCGTGGGCGTCCAGCGATAAGACCGGCATCAGCATGAAGGTCTACACCACCCAGCCCGGCGTCCAGCTCTACACCGCCAACTTTTTGCAGGACTGCCCCTCTCCCGGCAAGGGCGGCGTCCCGATGCAGAAATATGGCGGCTTTGCGTTGGAGACCCAGCACTTCCCCTGCAGCCCTTCCCACCCGGAGTTCCCCTCCACGGTGCTGCGGGCCGGCAAGGTCTTCCGCGCCAACACCACCCTGCGCTTCTTCACGGGCAAGCAGTGCGGGAAATTATGAGCTTTGAGGGAGCTGCCGCTGCGGCTCCCTTTCCCTTTTCTCCCATTTGCACAAAGGGCCGCTTCTCTCCATGTAAAATCGGAGAAAAATCTTCTTAAATCAAAAAGTTGAATTTCGAAAAAGCAACAAAAATCCATCTTAATAAAATTCCAGATACTTGATTCTGCATCCAAAACGCGGTATTCTTTAGGCAGAGCGCGGGACAAGCCCGCATCGGTATTTTGGTGATAAGCGAGGTACTTTGCTATGGCAATTCTGGTTTCCGGCGGTGCCGGTTATATTGGCAGCCACACCTGCATCGAGCTGCTGAATGCGGGCTACGATGTCGTGGTGGCAGATAACTATTACAATGCTTCTCCGGTGGTGCTTGACCGTGTCAAGCAGATCACCGGCAAGGACTTCCGCTTCTACAACGCGGACATGACCAAGCATGAGGACGTGGAGAAGATCTTCACCGAGTGCCCGGACATCGACGCCGTCATCCAGTTCGCTGCCTATAAGGCTGTGGGCGAGAGCGTCTCCAAGCCCATCGAGTACTATTACAATAACCTGAACTGCACCCTCGTCATTCTGGATGTGATGCGCCGCCACAACTGCCACAACTTCGTGTTCAGCTCCTCGGCCACCGTCTACGGCGACCCGGCCTCCGTGCCCATCACCGAGGACTTCCCCGTGGGCAAGACCACCAACCCCTACGGCACCACCAAGGCCTTCACCGAGCGCATTCTGGAGGATGTCTGCAAGGCAGACCCGGAGCTGAACGTCGCCCTGCTGCGCTACTTTAACCCCATCGGTGCCCACAAGTCCGGCCTCATCGGCGAGGACCCCAACGGCATCCCCAACAACCTGATGCCCTACATCGCCAAGGTCGCCATCGGCAAGCTGGAAAAGGTCCATGTCTTCGGCAACGACTACCCCACCCCGGACGGCACCGGCGTGCGTGACTATATCCACGTCGTCGATCTGGCCCGCGGCCATGTCTGCGCCATCAAGAAGCTGGAGACCAAGTGCGGCCTCTTCATCTGCAACCTCGGCACCGGCCACGGCTACAGCGTGCTGGATGTCATCCACGCCTTCGAAAAGGCCTGCGGCAAGAAGCTCCCCTATGTCATCGACCCGCGCCGCCCCGGCGATATCGCCGAGTGCTACGCCGACCCCACCAAGGCCAAGAAGGAGCTGGGCTGGGTGGCTGAGTACGGCATCGAGGAGATGTGCGCCGATAGCTGGAATTGGCAGCAGAAAAACCCCGACGGCTACCACACCGTGAAGTAAAAAACCAAACAAAACGCAAGGCTCGCTTCGTCCGCTCCGCGCCGGATGAGGCGGGCTTTTTTCGTTTCCTGCCTTGACAACGCCGGGCAGTTAGCATATATTAAAACTGTTTCTATAGGCTAACAATTTGTCGAAATGGAAAGGCAGACTGCCATGACATTAAAAGAACTGAAGATCGGCGAAAGTGCCGTGATCGATACTGTTGGCGGGGAGGGTGCCCTGCGGCAGCATTTTTTGGATATGGGGCTGATCCCCGGCGAGCGGGTCACGCTGGTGAAATTTGCGCCCATGGGCGACCCGATGGAATTGCAGATCCATGGGTACGAGCTGACGCTGCGTCTGGACGATGCGGCCCGGATCGCAGTCACCCCGGCGGCGAGTGCCCCGGCCGCCGCCCATGCCCGGCGGGAAAGCAAAATGGTGGAGCATCCGGGTCTCGGCGAGGGCGGGCGCTACCACACCAAGAAAGGGGAACACCCGGTGCCGGAGGGCACGACCCTGACCTTTGCACTGGCGGGCAACCAGAACTGCGGCAAGACCACCCTGTTCAACCAGCTCACCGGCTCCAATCAGCATGTGGGCAATTTCCCCGGCGTGACGGTGGACCGGAAGAGCGGCGCCATCAAGGAGCACCCGGAGACCGAAGTCACCGATCTGCCCGGCATTTACTCCATGTCCCCTTACTCCAATGAGGAGATCGTGACCCGCCAGTTCATCATCGGGGAAAAGCCGACTGGCATCATCAATATCGTGGACGCCACGAACATCGAGCGCAACCTGTACCTGACCATGCAGCTGATGGAACTGGAGACCCCCATGGTGCTGGCTCTGAACATGATGGATGAGGTGCGCGGCAATGGCGGCACCATCCGCATCAACCAGATGGAAGCCATGCTGGGCATCCCGGTGGTTCCCATTTCCGCCGCCAAAAATGAGGGTGTCGATGAGCTGGTGGATCATGCCATCCATGTAGCAAAATATCAGGAGCGGCCGGGCCGGATGGATTTCTGCGGCGAAGAAGATCACGGCGGCGCGGTGCATCGCTGCATCCATGGCATCATCCACCTGATCGAGGATCATGCCAAAGCGGCGGGGATCCCGGTGCGGTTCGCAGCCACCAAGCTGGTGGAGGGCGATGCCCGCATTGAGCAGGCGCTGAAGCTCGACCAGAACGAAAAAGAAATGATCGAACACATCATCGTGCAGATGGAGCAGGAGCGCGGGCTGGATCGTGCCGCCGCCATCGCGGATATGCGGTTCCACTTCATTCACCAGTTGGTCGATCAGACCGTCGTGAAGCCTCACCAGAGCAAGGAGCAGCTCCGCAGCAGCAGGATCGACCAGTTCCTGACCGGAAAATATACGGCCATCCCGGCATTCGTGGGGATCATGGCGCTGGTGTTTTACCTTACCTTCGGGGTCATCGGCGCGGGGCTGCAGGGCTTGCTGGAGGTCGGCATCGATCGACTGACCGTCCTTGTGGACGACGCCCTGACGTATTGGAACGTCAACGAGGTCGTGCACTCCTTGGTCATCGACGGCATCTTCACCGGTGTGGGCAGCGTGCTGAGCTTTTTACCCATCATCGTGACCCTCTTCTTCTTCCTTTCTCTGCTGGAAGATACCGGCTACATGGCCCGCGTGGCCTTCGTAATGGACAAACTGCTCCGGCGCATCGGCCTTTCGGGCCGCAGCATCGTGCCGATGCTCATTGGCTTTGGCTGCACGGTTCCGGGCGTCATGGCCAGCCGTACCCTGCCCTCGGAGCGCGATCGCAAGATGACCATCCTGCTCACCCCGTTCATGAGCTGCTCGGCCAAGCTCCCCATCTATAGCTTGTTTGCCGTTACCTTCTTCCCGGACCACGCGGCGCTGGTCATGGTGGGGCTGTACTTCCTCGGCATCATCGTAGGCATCCTCGCGGCGTTTGCGCTCAAGGGGACCCTCTTCCGGGGCGAGGCTGTGCCCTTTGTGATGGAGCTGCCCAACTACCGCCTCCCCGGCTTGAAGAATGTCTGCCAGCTGCTCTGGGAAAAGGCGCGGGATTTCTTGGAGCGTGCCTTCACGGTGATCTTTATCGCGACCATCGTCATCTGGTTCTTGCAGAACTTCGATCCGCAGCTCAGCTTGACGGCGGACCCGCAGGAGAGCATTTTGGCGCTGGTGGCAAGCTGCATCGCGCCCCTCTTCGCGCCGCTGGGCTTCGCGGACTGGCGGGTATCCACGGCGCTGATCACCGGCTTCATGGCCAAGGAGAGTGTGGTTTCGACCCTGACCATTCTGTATGGTTCCTCGGCTGCGCTGGGGGCAGCGCTTTCCCCGGCGGCAGCGGCTCCCCTGCTGGTGTTCTGCTTGCTGTACACCCCCTGCATTGCGGCGGTGGCTTCCGTCAAACGGGAACTGGGCAGACGCTGGGCGGCCGTCATGGTGCTGAATCAGTGTGCTGTGGCGTGGGTTGCGGCCCTGATCGTGCGGCTCATCGCACTGGCGGTCTTCTGAACGAAGCTCTGATTTGAAAAGCAAACGCTCCTCTCTGCGCAGAAATCGGCGCGGAGAGGAGCGTTTTTTGCGTGTGAACGCTTGACAAACGGAGCGGTCCGTGCTAAAATACTTCAAAAATGAACAATTCAAAGATGGAGTGATAAAGATGCGAGAGATGAACCCCAGCATGGAGTTTGCGAATAAGACCGCCCTCGCCTACAGCGCCGTCTGCAAGCCGCTGTGTCAGGAACTGGGGCTGCCTCAGACTGCCTTCGACATCCTGCTGTTTCTGGCCAACAACCCGGCCTACAAAACGGCCAGCGACATCGTGGACGTCCGCCGCATCAAGGCGAACCTTGTCTCGGTGAACGTGGACAAGCTGGTGCAGGAGGGGCTGCTGGAGCGCCGCCCGGTCCCCGGCGACCGCCGCAAGACCGAGCTGCACTGCACCGAAATGGCGCAGCCCATCATCCAGCGCGGCCAAGCGCTGCAGGAAGCGTTTTTTGCACGGCTGATGCAGGGCATCGACCCGGCCCAGCTTCGGGCATTCTACGATACCATCGCGCGGATGGGTGAAAATCTGGATGCGATTCTGGAAGGAGATCTATAAAATGAATGTGTTGTTTACGATCGTTGTGACCTTTTTTGCCGGGATGGGCGCGGGCCTTGGCACCGGCTTTGCGGGGATGAGCGCCGCCGCCGTCATCAGCCCGATGCTCATCACCTTCCTCGGTATGGACCCGTATATGGCTGTCGGCATCGCCCTTTCGTCGGACGTGCTGGCCAGCGCAGTATCTGCCTACACCTACCATAAAAACAAGAATTTGGACGTCAAGAACGGCCTCATCATGATGGCAAGCGTGCTGCTGTTCACGGTGGTGGGCAGCTACATCGCCAGTCTGCTCCCCTCGGCCACCATGGGCAGCTTCTCGGTCTTCATGACCTTCCTGCTGGGCATCAAGTTCATCGTCCGCCCGGTCATGACCACCAAGGAGACCATGCAGGGCGTCTCCGCGAAAAAGCGTGCCGTCCAGTCCATTGTCTGCGGCGTGATCATCGGCCTGATCTGCGGCTTTGTCGGCGCGGGCGGCGGCATGATGATGCTCCTCATCCTGACCAGCGTGCTGGGCTACGAGCTGAAGACCGCCGTCGGCACCAGCGTTTTCATCATGGCCTTCACGGCCCTGACCGGCGCAGTCTCTCACTTCGCCATCGGCGGGATGCCGGACCTGTTCGTGCTGGCCCTCTGTGTGCTGTTCACCCTTCTCTGGGCCCGTATCGCAGCGGTGTTCGCCAATAAGGCCGACCCCAAGACCCTGAACCGTGCTACCGGCATCGTCCTCGTTGTGCTCGGCATCGTGGTCATGGGCTTCAACTTCCTGACAAAATAACCCGAAACGGAAAAAGACGACGCCTCTTCGGAAGCGTCGTCTTTTTTGCACAACAAGACCCCCGGAGACCTAGCACCTCTCCGGGGGTCGTTTTGCGTGTGTCGTATGCAATTTTGCAAACTTATTGCACCTTTAGCATATGCAATTCTGAAAAAAGTCAAGAGGTTCGCAAAAAATTCAAAAATGAGTTACTTTTCCTCGATGGTCGAATGCTCGATGACCCAATCGGCGGCGCGGCGGATGGCTTCGTTGCGCTGCATCAGGGGGACGTTCACATTGGCCTTGACCTCTTCGAGGGTCTTCTTGGTGCGGTCAGCGCGCTCCTGCAGGTTCTTGTCGATCTCCTCTTCGGTGGGAACGAGGTTTTCGTTCTGCGCGATCTGCAGCAGAGCCATCCGGGCGCGGGTGTTCTTCTCGGCGGCGGTGTGGACGTTGGCCGTGAAGTTCTCGCGGGTCTGGTGAATCTGGCTCAGGTAGCGGTCGAGGCTCAGCCGCTGCATCTGAAGCTGCTGCTGGATGTTCTCCATCTCATGCTGGTAGGTGCTCTCCACCAGAACGCTGGGCAGCTCGCCCTCGGCGGCGGCCGCCAGCTGGGTCAGGATCTGATCCTTGGCGCGGTTCAGGGCGCTGGAGTGCTTGCCGTCATACAGCTGCTTGCGGACCTGCTCCCGGAACTCCTCCATGGTGTCCACCTTGCCGACCTTCTTGGCGAAGTCGCTGTTCAGGGCGGGCAGCTGGCGGACGCAGACGTCCAGCAGCTTGATCTTGAAGACCGCGGGCTTGCCGGCCAGATCCTTCACGTGATAACGCACCGGGAAGTTGACCGTGATCTCGAACTCTTCGCCGCCCTTGTGGCCGAGGATGCCGTCCTCGAAACCGGGGATCATCCGGCCGCTGCCCAGCTGCAGGGTCTGGTTCTTGGCGGAGCCGCCCGCGAAGGCTTTGCCGTCCAGCAGACCTTCGTAGTCCATGTGGACGATGTTGCCTTTGACGGCGGGACCCTTGTGGGGTACCAGCTCGGCTGCAGCGGCGCGGCGGCGCTCCAGCACGGCGTCGATCTCCTTGTCGGTGACGGCCGGGGTGACGCACTCGACCTTGAAGCCGGTAGTCTGGGTCAAGGTCAGCTCCGGCTGCAGGGCAGTGGTGGCAGTGGCCACAAAGCCCTCGTCCTTCTTCACGCTGACCAGATCATAGCTGGGCTCGTCCACAGGCTTGAAGCCGTGTTCTTTCATGGCGGCGTCGTACAGAGCGGGCACGTCCTTGTCCATCAGGTCGTTGATGGCGTCATACCAGAAGGTGTGCTCGCCGCGGTCGGCTTCGATCTGAGCGCGGTCAGCCTCGCCCTTGGCAAAGCCTTTGATGGTGTAGGAAGCGCGGGTGCGCTCGTACACCGCGTTGGATGCGGTCTCCAACTCTTCAGCCGTTGCGCTGAAGGTCATTTTGCAGACACTCTTTTCGGGAGTTTCCACGCTTACCAGTTTCATAGAAATCGAACCTCCGTGTTGCCCCAAAAGGAGCGAATTCAAACATTAGTAAAGTTATTATAGCACAAGTGGGGCAAAAGCGGTATAATAAAAATGCAGAAAAAGTGCGAAGAGGATGGATTTTGCCGGTCCGGGCGGGCCGGAATGCAGGATTTTTGCGGGAAATACGAAAGGATGTGCATCGTATGCGCTTGTTTGACGTTCTGGGACCGGTGATGATCGGTCCCTCCTCCAGCCACACGGCGGGTGCAGCCAAGATCGGATATACGGCCCAGAAGCTTCTGGGTGACCTCCCGGTGGAGGCCGACATCGGCTTGTACGGCAGCTTTGCCACCACCGGCAAAGGCCACGGCACCGACCGTGCCTTGGTGGCCGGTCTGCTGGGCCTCCGCCCGGACGACCCCCGTCTGCCGGATAGCTTTGCGCTGGCCCAACAGCAGGGCATGAAGTTCCGTATCCATCCGGTCGAGCTCCGCTCAGGCCACCCGAATACCGCCGTCCTGACCCTAAAAAGCCGGACAGGCCGGGTCCTTTCCATGAAGGCGGCGTCGGTGGGCGGCGGACGTATCCGCGTCACCGAGATCGACGGCGTGCCCGCTGACTTTGGCGGCGACAGCAACACCCTGATCATTCACAATGAGGACACCCCCGGCTGCATCGCCGAGGTGACCGCTTCGCTGGCGATGCGGCGGATCAACATCGCCTCCATGCAGGTGTTCCGCGCGGGCACCGGAAGCTATGCCGTCATGGTGCTGGAATGCGATTCCCACATCCCGCACCCGCTGGTGCAGCAGCTGGCTGTGATGCCCGGCATCCTGAAGGTGACCTGCCTGAACGTTGACGAACCCGAAGAAAGTGCGGAGGAATGAGCCATGTCCTTTTTATCTTGTGAAGAAATGCTGGCGGCAGCCCGCACCCAAAAGATCTCGCTGGCCGAAGCAGTGCTGCGCAGCGACTTAGCCGAGAGCCGCCTGACCGAGGAGCAGAGCCGCCACACGATGCGGCATCTGTGGCACGTCATGGAAGCCACCAGCCGCGAGTATGACCCCGCTCAGCGCAGCCGGAGCGGCCTGTCCGGCGGCGACGCCGCCAAGGTGGAACAGGCCCACAAAGCGGGCAGGAGCTACGGCGGCGATTACCTTGCCGAGGTGACGGCGGAGGCCCTGAAGACCGCCGAGTGCAATGCCTGTATGAAGCGGATCGTCGCCGCCCCCACGGCGGGCAGCTGCGGCGTCCTCCCGGCGGTGCTGCTCCCCCTCGCCCGCGTGGGCGAGGCGGATGAGGATGCCATCTGCGAGGCCCTCTACGTGGCCGCTGGGTTTGGTCAGGTCATTGCAGCCCGCGCCACCCTTGCGGGCGCGGAGGGCGGCTGTCAGGCCGAGGTGGGTGCCGCCAGCGCCATGGCCGCTGCGGCCCTCTGCCACCTGAAGGGCGGCACGCCGGAGCAGTGTGCCGCGGCTGCCGCTATGGCGCTGGGCAACCTGCTGGGCCTCGTCTGCGACCCCGTGGCTGGTCTGGTGGAAGTCCCCTGCGTCAAGCGGAATGTTGTCGGCGCGGTGAACGCCGTCGCCTGCGCCAATATGGCGCTGGCGGGTGTGGACTACGCCATCCCCTGCGATGAGGTCATCGACGCCATGGGCCGCGTGGGCAGTCTGCTCTCCCCCGACCTCCGCGAGACCGGCCAAGGCGGCCTTGCCGCCACCCCCACCGGCGTCCGCATTGCGGAGCGTCTGGCTGAGAACGACGGCTGATGACCGGATAAACGAAAAGACGTACTTTTTTGAAGCGCTCGAAGAAAAACGAGAAATCACAGAAGATTTTTTCAAAAAACAGTTGACAAAACCCCGCCTGAGTGATAAAATACATCATGTTCCGACCGGAACGTATGCGTTGGTAGCTCAGCTGGATAGAGTGACTGACTACGAATCAGTAGGCCGGGGGTTCGAGTCCCTTCCATCGCACCAAAAAATGCCGTGAGATCGAAAGATTTCATGGCTTTTTTGTTTTTTGCAACACAGCTGCACGGTTTTTGCACGGTCGGTGCACGGTTCGTGTTTTCTGTGTTGAATTATGTAGGGCGCGGGATTGCATTGCAATCCGTGCCCTTTTTTGCATTCAGGTCAACAGTGCAAGGCGAAGCTGTGCCTTCGTTTCAGGGTCTGCATCTTTCAGGAGCTCCAAAAGCGCGGCCATGGAGAGCGCTGTGTTCCCCTGGACAGGCGGAGTTTGGGCGCTGGCTTCTGGTTTGGCGTAGAAAGAATTTTCAAACTTTTTGCCCAGCTCCATGCGGGAAGACTGCTGGATATGGGCGTAAGTGTTAACCAGAAGATCCGCACTGGCGTGGCCGGTTGTTCCCTGCACAGATTTGATATCGCCGCCCGAGATCATCAGCTGGTAGGTGGCGCTGGAATGTCGCAGCCCGTGGAAGACGATGCGGGGGAACTCCGGGTGAGCGTCCTGCCATTTGAGGAACTTTTTGCGGATCAGAACGGGCTCCACGGCCTGACCATTGGGCAGGCGGAGAAGCATTCCGCTGTCGTGGTAGCGGTCTGGGGAGCGGGCCTCGTCTTCTTTCAGCCGTTCCAGCCAGTGTTTCAGTTCCTCCCGGAGAGCGGCGGTCAGAAAGATATTCCGGCAGGAGGACTCGGTTTTGGTGCTTTTCAGTATGAGAGAAGTTTTGCTGCCTTCCAGTTTATCGGGAAACTCCTTGATGATACAGTTGCCATCCACCTGAAGCAGGGCGTTTTTCTGAATGCGCTGCATGGACTTGTTGACCGAGAAAGTGCCGACCCCACCGGCGGCGTCAAAATCGATGTCCTCCGGGGTCAGTCCAGCAACCTCCCCTTCTCGCAGCGCGCCCACCAAGGTCAGGTGGACAGCTAGGTGGAGGATGGGGTCCTCCATGCTGGCCAGGGCCGCCCGCATTTCTTCCACTGTCCAGATGCTTCGTTCCTGGGTGGTCTTTTTGGGGCCTTCCAGAGGGACGGGGCTTTTCAGAAGGATTCCCCATTCCACCGCATAGAGGAACGCGGTGTGAAGCAGACGATGAACCTCATGGATGGTGGTGCCGGACAGCAGACGCTGTTTCTGCTTGGGGGTGAGCTTCTGCTTTTTGCCCTCAACATACTGCCCACAGGGCGTTTTGCTCAGGGTACTGTACAGGTTCTCCAGGTGATAGGGCTTCAGCTTCTGCATCTCAAAGTTGCCGATATAGGGGAGGATGAGATTCTGGATGGTGGACAGGTTGGACTGGTAGGTTTTGGGAGCCCACTTATGCTTGGTGCATTGTTTGGGCAGCCAGTTCATCAGGAATTCACCGACCGTTATAGTGGACGGAATCAGGAAAGTTCCGCTTGCAAGCTCGTGTTCCACCTGCTTTTTGCGGTTCATCGCCTCCTCTTTGGTGGGAAAGCTCTCCCATTTGTCGCAGCTTTTGCCGTGCTCATCGAAATAGGTGTAGCGGACGCTGTAGGAGCTGCCGCGTTTGGTGATATATGCCATGCTGTGCCTCCTTGATCAAGCGGCCCGGAACAGCCAAGCGTCGAAACTGTCCTTGGGAATGCGGATGCTTCCGCCTACCCGGAGGACACGAAACTCACCGGTGGTGTTGCAGAAGTTATAAGCGGAGCGCAGGCTGATGGCCAGCATCTGCGCCACTTCCTCCACCGTGTACACGCAAGCTTTCGACTCGGGCTGTTTCAGGTCAGAGATTGGAGACTTGACGGCATTGTTTTGGGTGACCAATTCCATTGTACCGGGATTTGCGGCGCTTTGCAAGGTTTCAGTGTTAAAATGATCGTTCTTACAAACATTCTTCATGGCATTTCTCCTTTTTGATTCAAAGTTCTGCGGTGCGGTGGGAGGCTTTGGGCTTCGCGTATTCTTCTAAAACTTCCGGCGGAATTCGCTCCAATACGGCGAGGGCCTCCTCATACTCCCGCTGGAGCTTGGCATCCTCCAACTTTTTCAGAACGCTCTCGTGGGTCGCCTCCTCCAGGGACTCCGAGAGCTTTTTGTTTTTCCGCTTGAGTTTCTCATTCTCAGCCTTGGTACTGCTGAAGGCTGTACTGTACTTTTTCAGCTGGGTCCGCATTTTCTCCACGGCTGGGATATAACCGTCCAGCAGTTCGGAAATCTCAGCGGCCCGCTTCTTGCCGTTCAAGGGGCCGATGCCGGTGAGCAGTTGGTCCAGCTTTTGGCGCTGCTGGGTGAGATGGGTCATCTCCTTGAAGATACGAGGCGGGATATGGTCGCGGCCCGTCTGGCTTGCACTCTCGCCGCGCTCCAGGTCGGGGTATTTAGCAACCATGTGCTCCCAGAACTTGTCCTGCCACCAGGTCAACTTCTTTTTGTTACCAACGATCTCTTTGGCGCTGAGTCTGCCATCTGGCGTCAAGGGGACAAAAGAAAGGTGCATATGGGCTGTTTTCTCATCCATATGCACCACGGCGGAGATGATAGTTTCTCTGGATTGGTATTGCACAAAGAAGCGGAGTGTTTCCTCAAAATACTGCCGGATTTCGGGCAGCTTCTTGCCCTTGAAGAACTCCGGTGTAGCGGTGAACAGCACCTCTACCACCCGGACACTGTCCTTTCGGGTGCGGCATCCAGCGGCGCTGATCTGGCGCTCAGCCTCAGCCCGGTAACGTTGGGGTGGTTCGATCAGGTGGAAGTTATGCTTGCTGCGGGAGAGGTCAATATCGGGATTACTGGCGTATCTTTCTTTTCTGCGTTCGTTATGGGCTTCGATGTTGGTGATCTCTGGCCCCTTGTACTTGGCAAAGCGCATGATGGCGTATTGTGGTTGGCTCAATGGCGGCCCTCCTTTTTGGCAATTCAATCGTATTGATGACGGACATTGTAAAGCTCCTTTCATTCATGTGGATGGATAGGCTTTGATGATCGAGGTGGTGGTGTTCCATTTGAACACCGCCAAAAAATCAAGTGTTCATTTTGAACACTTGATTATAAGTCTAATAACCGAGACAACTGTGCTCCCCAAATTAAGTTATCAAAATGATAACTTGATCCAACGGGCACAGCATGGTAGATTTAACGTCCAAACTTTAACTTACTGATTTTGCTTTTGAGATAAAACGATCTGCTTTTCAGTTGGTCAAAATGACCAACTGATATTTATTGGTTACAAGATACTGACCTTTTTATAGAGGAAAAAGGAGATAACTGAAATCAAGTTCTCAAAATGGGAACTTGATCGGAACCGGTTGGTCTGGGTCAAAATGACCCAGACCACTTCAGCGCCATAAAGGATTGCGTATATAGCGCGTTTTGGGCTTTTCGCTATGTACGTGCGTACGGGGGTGATGCGTACATAGCAGTGGAAGGTGAACACCTCGGTATTCCAGAAAATCAACGGACAAAATCTGTCCGTTGATTTTCTCACATCTACCGCGAAGTTCTGTTGTGCAAGATCAAGTGGTCAAAATGACCACTTGATTACAGGGATTGGACCAAAGCAGATGCACTTCCAAAAAGGTTATACAATAAAAAGAATGTGGACATTTTGTCCACACCTACTTCAGACCGTTAAAGATTCCTTGCGAGAAGCGGTGGCACTGGACATTTTGTCCAGTGCCATCAAAACCGAGTTGTCGCCGTGACAACTCGGACAAACCTGTGTGGTTGTGGACAAAATGTCCACAACCACTTTAGTGTCGTAAAGGATTCGTGTATATGGTGCGTTTTAGGGTTTTCGCTATGTACGTGCGTACAGAACTTGTACATACGTACATAGTAAAAAGGCCAAGTTTCCTCTTATACAGGTTTTTGGCCGTTCCCAAAATGGGAACAGCCACTTCAATCATAAAAATATGGGTCGGTGACTCGCCGACCCCTTGCTGGCAGGGTAAGGGCGTTGTGAAGCACGACATCCATCTGACTTGGAGCGTTTTAACTTGGTTGTGACCAATTTGGTCACAGCCACTTCAAGGGAGTAACAAACGGTTACGCCCTCTGAAGCCTTTCGCCGGATGCGTCTGTACGGGCCTCGTACATACGTACATAGCGAAAAGGCCAAGTTCTCCCATATACAGTTTTATCCCCAGAGGGAAGTGGGCATCTCAGGCCGTACAAGTGCCTCAATTCCCAGATAGCCCCATACGCGGCGGCCTGCTGAGTTGGCGATGTTGTTGGTGTGCTCCAGGTTGTACTTTTTCAGGTTGGCAATCACGGCATCGCTGAAGCTCCGGGCTTTCAGAGCTACCAGGTTGTTCTCCTCACACCACATCTTATAAATGGTATAGAGGTCTTTGGAGCTAATGCAGGCATCCGCCTTGAGCCGAATATAGTCCTCGGCCTCCATGAAATCGAAGAAGTTGTTGTTGTCCCGCTTGACCAGCTCCCGGTTCTGCCGGGCGCGGTCACTCTCAGTAAACTTGAAGCCGTTCCTGACCAGACGCTGCAACCCCTCGAAAGCCCACAGGAAAATTCCCTCGGCCTCGGCGGCCATCTTCTCGGCGATGTCAGGGTCATCTACCCGGTCGGCGGGCTTGTCCCTGGTGGTCAGGACCAGTTGCCGCCGATAGAAGCCGTCGCTTCGGTCGTACAGGGCTTGTAAGTCTCCATTGCTGAAAGCCAGCAGCCGGGCATACATCCAGCCCTGGTAGCTCTGCTTGCCTTTACGCTCCAGGTCCATCTGCCCCTGGGCCGTGACAATGGATTTGACGTAGTTGGTCTGCCGCAGGGCTTCCATCCGCATATCGTCGTCCACGCAGAGCAGGATGTGTTCCAGGTCGGCCCGGGCAAAACGGTTCTCAGAGATTTTGCCGATGCTGCCGTCCTTCATATTAGTGCCGAACAGCTTGGACAACACCACGCCGATCTGACTTTTGCCCTCGCCGCCCCGGCCCTTGATAACCATCATCCGCTGGCCCTTGTTGCTGGGAATGAGGCAGTAACCTATAAACTCCTGGACAGTCGGAATATCTTCCGGGTGGAGCAGATCAAACAGGAACCGCAGCCAGTGGGTAGGCTGGGCCGCTTTGGGGTTGTATCGGACCGGCAGCCGGTTGCGGATCACTTCCGGCTTGCCTTCCCGAAAGCTGCCGTTCAAGTTCAAGGTACCATTGGCCAGGTGGATACAGTTGGTGACTGGCGGGAAATCATCCACCTGGGCGGAGAGTTTCAGCAGGTCCAGAATGCTGCCTACCTTGCGGGCCACGTTGTTGCTGGCGTAGTCCTTCAGTTCCGCATAGATGGTACTCCGCAGAGGCATCTCATCTGTTACCCGGCCATCTTCGGTGAAAAAGAAACCATTGCAGAAAACAATTTTGTGGGTCGAAATGAAGGTCTCACAGAAAACAGATTCGTTGATCCGGTAGCCTTCTTCCAGCCAGACCGGGTCATTGGAGCTGGGCCAATATTTCTTGTTTTTCATGCAGCCTCCTCTCTGTCCAGGGTATTGAGGCGGGATTCGACCATCGGCAGAAGCTGACCGTCCAGCAGGCGCTTGGCAGCGGCTGCCTTCTTGGAGGTGGGCCCGAAGGCCAGGCAATCAATAAGGTCGTCCACAACGGCCATCATGTGCAGAGCCTCTACAAAATGCTCGTCCAGCGGTTCCTCCGGGGAGAGGGGAGCAAACTCTGTTTGCCACCGGGTCAGCAGGTCGCGGTAGTCGTGGAGGACCCGGAGACAGTAGAAGATTTCCTCTTGCTGGGTGTCTGAAGAGGCAGCGGCTGGCTTGGGCAGAGCGACTGCACCCGATGGAGGCTTGTCCGGGCTGAGTCCGAAGTCCTGGGTCAGCTTCCGGGCTGCCTGGAAGCTGCTGAGACCAAACAACTGGGCGGTAAGGTCAATGACATCGCCGGTGGCACCGCAGCCGAAGCAGTAATAATAGGTGTCATTCAGCTTCATGCTGGGGGTATGATCCTCGTGGAAAGGGCAGCGAGTCATCCAAGTAGTAGTGACAGGCAGGCCGTACAAGGCTGCGGTCTGCTTGACAGTG
Source organism: Faecalibacterium hattorii (assembly GCF_003287455.1). GTDB lineage: Bacteria > Bacillota > Clostridia > Oscillospirales > Ruminococcaceae > Faecalibacterium > Faecalibacterium hattorii. The sequence continues at coordinate 100,612 of NZ_PRLC01000011.1, forward strand.
ACGGATTCCTTTACGATTTTAAAAAGATTCATTTATACCTCGCTAATCTGGCATCTTATGGGCAGGGATACAGTACTTTGCCGTGGATAGAGGTGTACCTCGTTTCGGGGTACATCTGAGTCCATGACGAGTGAATTGGGTGCGTAACGTTTCGTTCCATACCTCCTTCCGCGAAAAAATAAAGCCTGACTTCTCCTTTCGACTTTTTTCTTCTTGAGCCTGAGAGGGCCTTCAATGTATAATCAAAAAAGTTCCATAAACTGTAACCCGGTTATGGGTTGTAACCGGATTCGGAACTACCCTTTCACTAATAGGAGAAATCCGGGGTGCAAAACGGAACCATTTTTTAAAATTTTCAAAAAATTTTTTGGAGTGAGGTGGAGGCGTGGTAAATCGGTATGCGAGAGGATTTCAGGATGACAGATGGGATGATGAATCCAGCATCAGTTTGACGAATGAGGCGCTGGAACGAGCCGCTGCGGCAGAACGTAAGATTGAGTTGGAAATCGCCCTGGAGCATGACGAGCACCCCCTCCATGACGAAGAAGAGCTAGAAACCGAGGAGGAAGAAGCCTCGCTAACCAGTGAAAAGCGGCTGAAACGGGAAATCCGGGCGGAAGCCGTTCGGCGTCTGGAGGAAGCCGCCCGGACTGAGGCGGACTTTTCTGTGGTGATAAAGGAGTGGGACAAGCTGGACCAGAACCGGGAGCGCCGGGAACGGAATTACGAACACCTTCGGGGAGACTTGCCACTGGATTATCAGGCTGTTTCAGAACCCAAACTGATTCCCAGGTGGATGAATGACACGGCGTACCGGCAGATGATGGCCGGAAACTTTCTGGATATCCTATTTAACTGCCCTTATCAGATGCACCAGCTGACCGCTGATCCATTTATCTCGCGTATGATTGAGGAGCTGAGCGAGGATCACAAGGAAGTTCTGTACTTTCTCTCCCTGCGGCTATGGAGTGCTACCCAGCTTGCCTTAGCTCGTGAGCAGTCCGACCGCAATATCCGAAAACTAAGGAAAACCATTCATAGAAATTTACAGCGACAGATGTTTGACTACCTGCATAGTAAACGGGAGCGAGGTAGAAGTCTGACCCTGCGGGAACGCCAATTTATAGAGGAATATTCAGCCCTCGCAGAGGAACAAGGCAAAGATGTTGTGATTCGGCGGGAAAATAAGACGAACCGCAGAAAAGGAAAACCGCCCCTGGCGACAGGGACGGCTGAGGGGGAATAAATGCAGAATGAAGAACTTGTTTGAGCAATCCCGTTCTCATTGGGTGCGGTACGATCACTACGAGCTGAAAACGGCAAAAGACGGCAAACGGTACATCACCCCCGGCAAAGACACAAAGCCGGAGGTTTACAACCCGCTTAAAGAGGTTCCAGGCATCGTGCTGGACGCCCTGAATGTTGGAATGTTGATGATGAGCCGCAGCCCGGCGGTGGAAGTGGAGCGGGCAGTGTTGAAGTTTGTCACCCGGTATGGTTTATTGGGTCTGATGACCGCTCTGCCCACCACGCCGGCCTTTATGGACTATGAGGCGGTTTACCTGCCGAAGAATCATTTCCTGAAAGAGGAATCCATGGACACCGACCGGTATCTGGCTCTGTTTTATCCCTTTGACCAGCTGGACTTGGTGAAACGGGGAATTGAATCCGCATGGAAGGTTTCCGGGGACCGGACGATGGTTGCCCTGACCATGACCTTTATGGATGAACCCATGGCAAAAACTATGAGCTTCCAGCGGCAGTATGCGGAGCCTTATGACTGGGTCGCCCAGCAGTTCAAGGACTGGGCTTTCACGCTGACCACCTCTATCTTGTACTACCAGGACTACCGTCTAATAGATCAAGACACCCGGGAATTGTACCAAAAAGCCATGGCTGCGTTCGGTGGGATTGCCCCCAGCTACCATATCGAGCTGCTGGACAAGCCCACCATTTACTGGGATTTTCACTCCCTGCTGCTGGGTATCCAGATGATGTTCAGCTTCATGCTGGTGGACGAGGAACATCCACTGCGACTGTGTAAGAACTGCCAGAAAGCATTTCTGGGCAGTCATGTCAACACCACCTTTTGCAGTCCCCAGTGCAAGAACCAGTACAACGTCCACAAGAGCCGGGAAAAAGCCAAAGGTGACCGGGCAGAAAACGAATGAATCCGCTGCGGCGGGGCTTTATATACCTTTGTTCCGCAGACAGCAAAAGGCTGGCAGCCTATGCTTTTGGGCACAAACTGCCAGCCTTTCTTTGTCGCTGTTGCTGCCCCGCAGGGGCACCTTTCGTACAGAGGAGCGAGGCGGGATAGCTCCCCCCAGCTGCCGTCTGCTGCACAAAGGTATAACACACTAGACTTTGTAACCAAAGTCGTGTGCCACGAAACCCCGGCGCGGTTTCTTTGGATTCTTCCGGCTATCGCGTTGCCTCCCGGCTTCAGGCAATAGCAGATGCGGGCGTCAACTCGTACACATGATCGAACTGAGCTTTGCGCTTATCACCAAAACATTCTGGTTGCCACAGCAATCAGGTTTCAGGGCAGAAGACATCTAAAGATGCTGAACTTCTGGATCGATCATACCGTCTTTTTTGAACGGCTTCATTCTAACTGGGGTTGAGGACGGTTAAGAGCCGCAGTACATTTTCCAATTTTCCCGTCGGGCCAGAATACAAGACGATTTGGACGGGAGACACAGTACATTTGATTATAACGCAGCATCCCGATTTTATCCAGATATGCAATATGCTTCGCAACCAACACCTCTTGAGTATCCTGGTGAAGGGGTGACAGATCGTGGGAGCCTTTGCCGCCCCAGTCACCAACTGCACAAACAAGTACATCGAAGCGTTTATCCTGTCCAAACAAACGGTAAAGGTAATCGTACCAACTGTAGTCCTCATCGCCGGCCAGAAGATTACGGCGTAGCGTGATATGGAAGGAGTACTCTTCCGGGGGCAACTTGGAAAGAGCGACCAGATTGTCAATGATGGTCCGCAGGGTTCCTTTGCCAGATACATGGGGCCGAGTCTTGTCATGGTTCCAACCATCAAGTGTAATTTGGTAGCTGGTAATTCCTGCCTGACAAAACTGACGGAACAGCTTTTCGTCCAGCAGATAACCATTGGTGGTCATCTTGGCAGTATACTGAAAGCCATGCTGTTTCTGCAAGTTCTGAATCATTTCAGAGACTTCCAATACAGTGTCTTTGCAAAGGATCGGTTCGCCTCCAAGCCATGCAAGCACAACCTGCTTATGCCGTGGGGCCTGCGCAGTGATATACTCTTCGATCTGATCCAGTGTGTCACGGGTCATACTGGCTGCCGGGTGGTTTTTGTGGCAGTATGAACACTGAAAATTACACCCTTCAGTAGGAATCAGTGTGGCCATGAAGACATCCCAATTGAATTTTTGAGGTAATATTGGCTTGGGTTGAATACAACTGAAATTTTCTCCTAGGCAATCGGAGATGTATCCAGACATCATATATAAGCCCTCTTGATATTGTAGACTAAAATTAGTTGCCGTTCTTTTTTTCTTGAAGTGAAAGCAACCATGCGCTCTTCACAGAAAGACAGATGCCAATTCCAACTACGGTCATAAAAGCACCGAGGATGACAAAACAAGCCGTTGACCCGGCGCTCACCAGTAGTGATGAGCCAAACAGATAAAAAATTTCAGTAACATTGACGCCCATGTTGAAGACGGAAAGCAGCTCGGCGCGATTGTCTTCCCTGCCGGCAGCATCTACAATGCTGTTTTGGACTTCTCCCAGCAGATAGGATGGAATATCCAAAAAAAGCGGAAGGATCAGCATAAATAGGATAGTCCAAACCGGCACATTGACCAAGCCCAACACACCAAGGGCTATTCCACTCAGAATGAAAAACAGTGCCATCATTTGATTATAGTGTTCAGGCTTGGTACGGGCGAGAATCCGTTCGGACAGCAACTGAATTGCAGAATAACCCATAATAATTGCGGCGAGCCAGGTTTCATTGATCCCGCACAACTGCAGCTTCTCCGCATAGAAGAAATTGATCAGAATGCGGCCAATGTTCAAAGCTGCCAAAATCATTAGAAGCATCCATATCTTTTTCTGCTGAAACAACTGCGGATAGGGAATGTTTTTCTTTTGGCGCGTTTCACTTCTGGGCTGCACTGTTTCCTTGGGGATTTTTAAAGAGGTAAAGACAGCAACAAGGTTTGCGGCAATCGTTGCCAGAAGCAGACCCTTGATGCCAATCAGCGTGTACAGGACCGCATAAGCTAGGGTACTGGCAAAAAATCCGACAGTTCCATAATTGGCGACATGTGCAGATTTTTCAGCGTAATGTTCCTTTGAAAACATAATATAAATATAGCCGCTCTGCGTCCCAGAAGAAAAGGAAGCCGCTGTGCCTTCGAGGATAGCCTGTAAAATAAACAGACTATAATTGCAGCTTACATGAGCCAGCAAGAGGCAGGTTCTCGAAATGAGCAGCGCGATCTGGTATAGTACCAACGTGGATTTATAGCCAATGCGATCGGTCAGCTTTCCGAGAGGAATCTCTGTGAGGAGGACCATAGTAGCCATAATTGCTTGCAAAATGAAGAATTGGCTGAGAGAGATTCCTGCAGTGGTTCGTACCAGTAGAGAGACTGGGGAGAAAAACACCAGCCCATTGAGCAGAGAGGTAAGGTCAAGTGCATCTGTTTTCAGCTTTGCGTTCATTTTGATTCACCTCGTTATATTTGGATTTAATATAAGGAATAAACAGTGTTTTCATGAAGTGAGAAAAAACTTCTTCTTCATATGTACAGCACTTTTTGAAATCGATTTGGTGGGACAGCTGACATCCGCCACCGCAGAAGCCACCGATTTTACAATCCTTACACTCCGCATAAGAATTGCAGGTTACAGCGACGGGCCGATAATTTGTTAAATTTTCATAGGAAAAATCAAAAAGGCTGTACCTAGATCTACCAACTGTGCAAGTACAACGATATGTTTTCAGATTCATATCAACATAAAAAACATTACTGGATGACGAAGTGCTCCAACAATAACTATGTGTTTGTTTATGCTCCCGCAAATTCAACTTTAGGCCCATTTTGTCGGCAAAGTTATAGCAGGTCTTTAAAAATGCCGCGTGAACATTGTCCGGGAGAGGCTTGCTTTGAAGCTCAGCGAGAATCTCACTTTCCATCATGATGTCAGGGAAATTTGTTTCATACAAACGATCATCTACTCGACCAATAGTCCACGCAAAGTTTTTATCCTGCAAAAGCTGTAACTTCTTCAAGTCATCCAGTGTATTCCAGATTTCTTTATGATTGTGCCTATCGATATTGGTTCCTAAGTCCACATGGATGCCGTAATGCAGAAGTGTCTTAATACAGCACAGGAGTTTGAAAGTTTCATTTGTATTGTTCCGGCTCGGATCAAGATCGTATCGCGTCATATAATTTAACGCCATACTGTCGATTGTGGGATAAATACCGCTGATGAAGCGACGATTGATGATAAATTTCTTCAAATAATACGAAAGGAAACTTCCGTTTGTGGTGATATGAACAGTGGTTTTGTGCTCTTTGCAAAATTGGAGAATTTTATCAATTACTTTCTCATTCTCGATCAGCAAGGGTTCGCCACCAAATAAACCCAGTCGAACGGTCTTGTTCGGATTTGCTTCCATATACTGTGCAATGATACTTAAAATTTTATCCAGAGTTTCATCACTGATAAGTTTCTTTTCCAAGGTTTTATCGTTTTGCTGATAGCAGTAAGTACAGTGCATGTTGCATTTATACGTAATTGTTAAGATGAAAGTGACTTCTTCGCTTGACTTGTTTGAGTCGGTTTCATCGCTATCCAGCATTTTGTGGTATACTTCTTCGCTCACACCATGGTGGAGGAGATCTTTTGAGATGAGGAAACATCTATTGCTGTACGTATCAACAATAACACATTTTTCGGAATCAACATCTTCTAAATATTTATTTCCAAGGACCTGTGTCAGATCAAAATTCCCCTGTGCGTCTTTGGTTTCCACAAGCGTTCCGTTTTTCAATTCATAAAACATGGTTCCATTATACAGAAAAATCCCAAGAAGCAAACATTTGCTCCTTGGGAAACCGTCACTGATCAGTAGAGGCGGTGCCCGTTGTCATCATCGCAGCTAACGATAACAACCGCGTCGTTTGCCTTCATCTCTTCCAGCTCTTCATTGGAAAAAGTTACGGTATACATTTTCTGTTTCTCCTTTCTTTTTTCAGCTCTGGATGTTTGGTTCATCGCTGTGACTATATTGTAGCAGCACGACGCACTTCTGAACATATCGTACCAAGTTACTTTCAAATAACACAAAACGATAAGTTGGATTCCAATGAACTTATTCCTTTTTGATTTCCAGCTATCAACGACTGGAAAATTAGCTTGATATCCTTTATAATTATAAGAACTCTTTATTCAATCTGGGGTGGTTTCAATGAAAAATGTTTTTCTTGGAGAATATATCAAACAGCGGCGGCTGGATCTGGGCCTGACCCAGGAGCAGCTTTGCGATGGAATCTGTGAACCGATGACCCTTTCCCGACTGGAAAATGGCAAACAGACTCCCAGCCGCAATCGGATCAATGCCCTTTTGCAGCGGCTGGGCCTGCCGGATGACCGCTATTTTGCACTGTTGAGTAAAAATGAGCTGGAAATGGAAGCCCTTCAAAAGGAGATTGTTGCATGCAATGCTAATCATCGCGTGGAGGAAGGCTTTGAAACCTTAAAAAAATTTGAGCAGATTGCAGACCATGACGATCAAATCGCGCAGCAGTTTATCTTACGCTCTAAGGTGTTGTTGGGGCGTTTGGATCAACGATATACACCACAAGAACAGATTGACCTGTTGATGCAAGCAATTCGGCTGACGGTTCCCCGCTTTAATTTGGATGAGATTGAGAGGTTTTTTTATTCGACAGACGAAATCAAGATCATCAATCAAATTGGAATTGCATACTCCGATGATGGACAAAATAAAAAAGCAGCTGATATCTATTACCAGCTGCTGAAATATGTCCGAAAGCATTTTGAAGAAACAATCACTTCGGTTGGTATCTTACCGATGGTTTATTTTAATTATGCCCGTGTTCTGGATTTGTGCGGTCGCTACGAGGATAGCGCAGAATGTGCAGAAGAAGGCAGGAAGGCTTGCCTCAAATATGGGCACTATCAATATTTACCACATTGTCTTGAAATCCAAGCTGAATGCGCTCATTTCATGGGAGATGACAAAAAAAGCGCGGATCTCTATCGTAAATGCTATTATCTGTGCCAGGTCATCGAATACCAGGAAGGATTGGAAATTACCAAAAAGGAAGCAAAAGAATATCTGGGCATGGAATTTGAAACTTAAAGAGCTTCACCGCCCCCCGGAAACGCGTCATATAACTGCATACCCGATTCGTCCGGGTCTTCGGGCTGTTCTGTTTCGGTCACGCCAGTCTGAGGCGTGGGCAAGTCTTCAGGTTCAGCGGCAAAGCAGGGGACAGCCAGCAGACTGGTGGCCAGAACAATAGAAGTAATCAGAGTAAAAAGACGTTTCATAATTTATTTTCCTTTCGTTTTATGTTGTTTTGGTGTTGGCAAAAGGATACCACTACAAGGCAGTACAGACCATATCGTGTCGTGTTGCTTTTTTCTAACATAAAACGATGGGTTTTCCTGAGAATAAGATCAGATGCTTTCCAATCGGCTTGTGATGCAGCAAGTACTAAAATAAGAGGATGGCCACCCAAAACAATGCCGTCAAGTCATTTGTGTGTGAATTGCTTCCGAGTTTCTAAAATTGTCCTGCACGGTTTCTGCACGGAATCTGCACGGTTTCACCCTGTACAATGGTTGACAACAGGTGCAAAATTTACCAGTGGACGTGAAACATGAATTCGGATAAATTACTTATTATCGATAAAATTTTATGTTTTACGGCAGGCGGCATAATGGAGGAATTACCCCTGACTTGCGCTACGAATCAGTAGGCCGGGGGTTCGAGTCCCTTCCATCGCACCAGAAAATGCCGTGAAATCGAAAGATTTCATGGCTTTTTTGTTTTTCTGGCAGAGTCTGCACACTTTTGCACATCTCCTGCACACTTTACAAAAAAGCCATGAACTCTTTGCATCGCTTGCACAGCGTGTATTTCGCTGCACAAAAAAGAATCTTTTACGCGAAGAGTACCCGCGTCAGCTCGCGGCGCTCCTCTGCGTCCATCTGCCGGATGGCTTCAAGGATCATTTTACCCGTGATTTTTGTTGCCACCGGCGTTTTGTTTTCCGGGGGTTCCTGCTGCTTTGCACCGGCCACATCCTGCGTGTAGAAGTCGGCTTCGATCTTCTCGGTCAACTCCAACCGGGGTTTGTCCTGCGTGTGGGCGTAGGTGTCCATCAGGACGGTGGCGGTTGCATGGCCGGTGTTGCCCTGCACCGACTTGAAGTCACCGCCAGATTGTAGCAGCTGGTAGGTGGCACTGGAGTGGCGCAGACCGTGGAACACGATCTTCTCAAACTCCGGGTGCTCTGCCCGCCACATACGATACCACTTGGTCAGAACGTCCGGGGCAATGGGTAGGCCGTCTGGTAAGCGGAACAGCTGACCGCAGTTGCTGTACTTTTCCGGGGCGCTCTGCTCGTCCTGCTTCATCTTTTCTAGCCATGCCAGAAGCTCCTCTTTCAAGGGTTTGGTCATGTACAGGATGCGGTTGGACTTTTTGGTCTTAGTCCGCTTGAGGATCAGCGAGGACTTGCTTCCCTCCCGTCTGTCCGGGAAGGTGTGGTAGATCTGGGTGGGGTCGATCTTGGACAAGGCGACCTTGTCGGCACGCTGCAGGGCTTTGTTCACCGAGATGGTTCCCCGTCCGTCTGCTGCGTCAAAGTCCAGATCACTCGGCTGTAAGCCGAGGATCTCACCCTCTCGCAAGGAAAGGATCATGCTCATGTGCACAGCCAGATGCAGGGCAGGGTTCTCGATGGTCTGCAGCGCTGCCAACATGGTGCGCTCATCCCAGATGGTGCGTTCTTCGGTATTGATCTTGGGGGCTTCACGGGGAGTAGGCGATTTGTGGATCAGATCCCAGTCAACGGCATACGAAAAGGCGGTCTTCAGGAGCGTGTGGACTTCGTGAATGGACGTGCTGGATAACAGCCGTTTCTTCTGATTTTCCGTCAGCTCCTGCTTTTCGCCGTGAACGTACTGGCCGCAAGGGGTCTGGCTCAGGGTGGCGTAGAACTGCTCAATGTCGTAGGTGCGGAGGTCTTGCACCTTCCGCTTTCCGATATACGGCACGATGAGGTTCTGCACCATCGCCACAGATTGGGTGTAGGTCTTGGGAGACCACTTGTGTTTGCTGGACTGAATGGGGATCCACTTGTACAGCATCTCCTCGACCGTCATGGTGTCGGGCACGAGGAAGGTGCCATCCAGCAGTTCCTTCTCCACCGTGATCTTGCGCTCCTGCGCTTCGGTCTTGGTCTTGAAGGTTTCCCAGCCCTTGCAGGGCTTGCCAGCATGATCTTTGTAGTTGTATCGGACGGAATACGTGTTGCCACGTTTCATAATAGATGCCATAGATGTTCCCTCCCTCAGACCGCTGCAAACCAATCGTCAAAGCTCTGCTTGCTTACCCGGATGCTGGTACCGAGGCGGATCACCTTGAAGTCTTTCGTGGT
>NZ_PRLC01000012.1 GCF_003287455.1 Faecalibacterium hattorii
CTGAACCAGTCATATGGTCGGTGACGATGACGGTGAGGTTCCACCTGTTCCCATTCCGAACACAGAAGTTAAGCTCACTCGTGCCCAAGATAGTTCGCTGGAAACGGCGCGTGAAAATAGGTAGTCGCCGACTTGATCAAAACGCTCTAAGAGAGATCTTAGGGCGTTTTTTGTTGCACTTTGGAGCGAAAAATAGTATCATAAAAGGCAGAAACTTATAGTTTCTACAGATATTCCTGCTACACTGGATGCAGTACAAGGAGAGGAGTATCTGTATGGAACAATTGATGAAAAAAGGGCTGGATGGGACTCAGCTCAAGACCGTCGCGCTGGTGCTGATGGTGTTGGATCACATTCATTATTTCTTTGAATTTACGGGCTGGGTGCCCACATGGTTCAGTATGCTGGGGCGGCTCAGTGCGCCGCTGTTTCTGTTCTGCACGGTGGAAGGCTTTGCGCACACCCATGACCGGAAGCGCTACGTTCTCCGCATCTGGGCAATCGGAACAGCGATGGCGGCACTGGAATTTTTCATGATCTATGCCGGTGCCTTCCGGCGTGGAGACGGCTTTTATCCGCAGAATGCCATCTTTCAGGATCTTGTGCTGTTGTGCGTGGTCTGGCAAGGCATCGACTGGCTGCGGGAGAAAAAATTCGCAAAGGGCATTGGCGCCATTGCCGCCGTTTTGTGCTGGCCGTATATGGTCATGGCCTTTCTGCTGGTTTTCCCCCAAGTGCAAGATATGCCCATTGCCTCTGCGGTGGTGGCGTTCCTGATGACGAGTCCGCTGCCCATGTGGACGGCTATCACAGACGGTAGCTGGGGCTTTTTGCTGGGCGGGGTGCTGCTGTATGCGCTGCGGGGGCATCGCCCGGTGCAGCTGGGCGTGTGGGCGCTGAATGCGCTTCTGTGGGATTTGGTGCTGCCCTTTGCGATGTTTCACGCTCAGGCAAATTTCGTCTGGACCCAGATGTTTACGGATTATTACGAGTGGTTCGGCGTGGCGGCAGCGGTACTGATGGGACTCTACAACGGCAGGCGGGGCAGCGGGCACAAGCAGCTGTTTTACGGGTTCTATCCGGCCCATATCTATCTTTTGTATGGGGCGTCCTGTCTGCTTTACAATGTGATGAGGTGATCGTGTGGCAAACATTCTGGCGGTGGACGACAACCCGGACCTGTGCATCCTGCTCAAGACGGCCTTGGAGCGGGATGGTCACCGGGTGGTGACATGCAGCTCCGGGGCAGACCTGACCGAAGCACTCTGCCGCTGGTCGGACTGCATCCTGCTGGATGTGATGATGCCAAACGAAAGCGGCTTTGCTGTCTGCCGCCGGATCCGGGAGCAGACGGATGCACCCATTTTGTTTCTGACGGCCCGGACCGATGAGGCATCCGTGCTGGAGGGGCTGGGCATTGGGGGAGATGACTACCTGACCAAGCCCTTCCGGGTGAGCGAACTGCGGGCGCGGGTCGCGGCCCATCTGCGGCGGCAGAACCGTGTTCCGGTGTACCGGATGGTGCGTGGCGGGGTGAGCTTTGATATGAAGGGAAAATCGGCGTCCTACGCAGAAAAAGAACTGCCGCTGACCCGCTCGGAGTACGCGATCTGTGAGTATCTGGCGCTTCATGCTGGGCAGACCTTCACCAAGGAACAAATCTACGAAGCCGTGTTTGGCGTGGATGGAACAGCGGACGACACCGCTATCACCCAGCATATCAAAAACATCCGGGTCAAGCTGCGGGCCGCCGGGGCACCGGAGACGCTTTTGAAGACGGTGTGGGGAGTGGGCTATCAATGGAAAAGCGAAAACTGATCTCGCTGCGGGCCGTGCTGCTGGGGTATCTTGTGCAGACAGCGGTGAGCTGCATTGTGGCAGCGGTGCTTTGGTTCCTGCTGTTTTTCTTGTGCATCGACAGCGGATGGCTTCTTCCGGCCAACCGGGCGGCGCGGGTCTCGAACGAGGCAGTACAGAACATTCTGCCGTACCGGACGGCAAAAACATTTGACCCGGCTGAGCTGGACCCGCTGTGCCGGTATGTGCTGTTTGATGCAGAGGGGAATACGGTGCTTGCCACCAACATGGACCGTTCCCATCTGCAAAAAGCAATGCGGGAGTGGGCGGGGGATCTTCGCTGGGAGATTGGATACGAACAGTATTATCTGCGCGCGAGATTGCAGGACGGGACGGTTTGTCTGCTGCAATTTGACTACGCAGTGCCCTATGCAGACCCAACTCTGCGCGATATTCTGCCGGATGTGCAGACGATGCACTTGATTTTGGGTATTTTCCTGCTGGTGGGGGTGGTCGCGTGGAGCACCCACCGTTCCGGTGCGTTTCTGAGACGGGAGACGGCTCGGCTGACGGAGGCGTCCCGGCAGGTGGCCGAAAAAAGGGGCATCGAGGACATCGACTTTACCGGGGCAAAGGTGCGGGAGTACGATGAGGCTCTGCGCGCGCTGCAGCTGATGGGTGAGGAACTGACCGACAGCCTGCAGGCCCAATGGGAAATGGAGCACCGGCAGCGGGAGAGCATCATCCAGCTGTCTCACAAGCTGAAGACGCCGTTGACGGTCATTCAGGGCAATGCCGAGCTTCTGGCCGAGGATGAGGGCATGACCGGGGAACAGAAGGCCCAGCTCGACGCCATCCTTCGCAGCACCGGAGAGACGCGGAATTATCTGACCCGCATCCGCGCTGAGGTGCAGACGCCTCTGAAATACAAGCGAAGAACATAACAACAGCCGCCCCGCTGCGTTGTTCTCTCAACGCGGCGGGGCGGCTGTGCGGTATCGGAAAATGTCACTGCATATTTGCCTTCTGGATCAGGCTGCGGATGTGGTGGGCCAGCATCTCGATGGCGGGGCCGTTCTCGCCGCCGTTGGGGATGATGATGTCCGCATTGCGCTTGCTGGGCTCGACGAAGGCCTCGTGCATGGGCTTGACCGTGGTGCGGTACTGGGTGATGACGCTGTCCAGCGAGCGGCCGCGCTCCTTGACGTCCCGCAGGATGCGGCGGAGGATGCGCTCGTCGGCGTCGGTGTCCACATAGATCTTATAATCGAACAGCTTGCACAGTTCCGGCTCGGCCAAGGGCAGGATGCCCTCCACGATGAGGACGGGGGCGGGTTCGATGTGCTGCACCTCGCTGCTGCGGTTGTGGTCGGCGTAGTCGTAAACCGGGCAGTCGATGGCGCTGCCCGCCTTCAGCTCCCGCAGATGCTCGATGAGCAGGTCATTATCAAAGGCATCTGGATGGTCGTAGTTCAGCTTGCAGCGCTCCTCAAACGGCAGCTCGTCGTGGCGCTTATAGTAGCTGTCGTGGGAGATGAGGCGCACCTCGTCCTCCCCGAAACGCTCCTTGAGCCGGAGAGCCAGCGTGGTCTTGCCGCTGCCCGAACCGCCCGCAATGCCGATGATCAGATTGTTCATGTTCCAAAATCCTCCCGTCTGCCGATTTCGGTAGAAAAACCGGTCAAATTCAGTTATAATATAAAAGTAAATCCTTCTTACTGCATATCATAACACAAAAACGCTTTTTTTGACAGAGCAAACAAGGCTCTGGGAGGAAACTGGATGAAAAAAATCATATCGGCACCCTACATTGACCAGACCGAGCGCTGGGTGAACGGCTGTGAGAGCATCAGCGCGGTGATGCTGCTGCAAGCGATGGGCATTTCCATCGCCCCGGACACCTTCATCGAGCGGGACCTGCCCCACGCCCCCTATTGGGAGCAGGACGGAAAACTCTACGGGCCGGATCCGTGGCACGTTTACCCCGGCGACCCCCACGATCACACCGGTTATGGTTGCTATGCGCCCTGCATCGTGGAGGCGCTGAACAGCGCGTTGGTGCACGAGGGCGCCGCCGACCGGTTCGAGGTGGTGGACGAGAGCGGAAAGACGGCGGCGGAGCTGTGCCGGTATATCGACGAGGGAATGCCGGTGGTCTTCTGGGCGACGCTGGACTTCCAGCCCGTGCCCGAACAGCGGGACCACTGGCTGCTGGCGGACGGCACCGACTTTGCGTGGAAGTGCAACGAGCACTGTCTGCTGCTGGTGGGCTACGACGAGGACCACTACTGGTTCAATGACCCGTGGCACGACCACGGCCTGTGCCGCCAGCCGAAGGCGCTGGCGGAGCAGTGCCACGCCGCGCAGGGGATGTTCGCCGTGACCCTGCGGAGAAGGTGAGCCGCCATGAAAAAAGAGGAACTGAAAGAGAATGTCCGGGGTTACGCCCAGAAGTTTGAGGACGGCGGGCTGCGGCTGCTGAAAAAGGGCCAGAAGGGGATCGTCCACGCCATCTTCAGCCGCTTCGGGCTGGTACTGGTGCTTCTGCTGCTCCAAGTGGGGCTGCTGTTCAGCATCTTCCGGTGGTTCGGCAACCTGCTGCCCCATTACTTCGGCGGCAGCGTGGTCGTGACGGCAGCCATGGTCGTCTATCTGCTCAACAGCAAGATGGACAACAGCGCGAAGATCACATGGATGGTGGTCGTTGCCATCCTGCCCGTGGTGGGCGTGCCGCTCTTTTTCTACGTCAAGAGCAATGCGGGCCACAACCTGCTGCGCAAGCGGCTGATGGAGCTGGAAAATACCCTCCGCCCCCAGCTGCCCCAGAACCGGGAGGTGGTGGAGCGGCTGCGCCGGGCCGAGCCCGGCGCGGCGTCGCTGGCAAAGTATCTGCATGGGCCGGGCGGCGGCTTCCCGGTGTATGAGAACACCGCCATGACCTATTTCCCCAGCGGCGAAGCCAAGTTTGCCGAGCTGCTGCGGCAGCTGGATACGGCGGAAAAGTACATCTTCGTCGAATATTTCATCATCGACGAGGGGCTGTTCTGGGGCCGGGTGCTGGAGATTCTGGCCCGCAAGGCCGCCGAGGGCGTGGACGTACGGGTGATGTACGACGGCACCTGCGAGTTCTCGACCCTGCCGCGGGACTACCCCAAGCGGCTGGAAGCGCTGGGCATCCAATGCAAGGTGTTCAGCCCGGTGCAGCCCTTTGTCTCGACCCACTACAACTACCGCGACCACCGGAAGATCCTCGTCATCGATGGGCGGGTCGGGTTTACCGGCGGCGTGAATCTGGCGGATGAGTACATCAACCATGTGGAGAAGTACGGCCGCTGGAAGGATGCGGCCATCATGCTGGAGGGCGAGGCCGTCCGCTCGCTGACGGCGCTGTTCTTGGAGATGTGGAGCGTGCTGAAGGAGCCGGAGTTCGAAGCCTTCCTTGCGGACCCCATCCCGGTGCCGGAACACACGCAGGGCACCGCAGCCCCGTACGGCGACTGTCCGCTGGACGGCGAACGGGTGGGCGAGATGGTCTACATCGACCTGCTCAACCGGGCACGGGAGTACATCCACATCATGACGCCCTACCTCATCTTGGACGGCGAGCTGGAAACGGCGCTGAAATTCGCCGCCGAGCGGGGCGTGGATGTCCACCTGATCCTGCCGGGCATCGCGGACAAGAAGTTCCCAAATGCGCTGGCAAAGACCCACTACTCGGCCCTGCTGGATTCCGGCGTGAAGATCAGCGAGTGGACGCCGGGCTTCGTCCATGCAAAGGTCTTTGTGGTGGATGACCGGGAGGCCGTGGTGGGAACCATCAACCTCGATTACCGCAGCCTGTACCACCATTTTGAAAATGCGGTCTGGCTGACGAACGCCCCCTGCATCCGGGACATCGAAGAGGATTTTCAGGCGACGCTGGAACAGTGCCGCACCGTGGAGAACAACCCGAAGAGCATCTGGCAGGGGCGGTTCCTTTTCCGTGCCGTGGGAATGCTGCTCAAAGTCATTGCACCGCTGCTATAATGATAAGAAAAAGCTGTTGGAACTCCTTCCGTCACCGCTGGCATCGTAGGTGACTGGGGGAGTAACAACAGCTTTTGTTTTGCGATCCGTTGCGTTTGGCCAGCGCCTCATGGAGGGCGGCAGCCCGCCGGAAGGGGGAACGGGTCCATAGTTTATTGATAGTGCTTTTCCAGCGAGAAGCCGCGGCCGCTGACTTCGGTGACGCGGCTGACGATGAGGAAGCACTCCGGGTCGATGGAATGGACGAGCTTTTCCAGCTTGGGCAGTTCACGGTTGGAAACAACGCTCAACAGCACTTCGCTGGGGTCGCGGGTGTAGCCGCCCTCGCCGTGGAAGATGGTCACGCCGCGGTCGAGCTGCTCCAGAATGGCCTCGCGGATGGCGTCGGACCGGGCGCTGATGATCTTGACCTGCGTGCGGCTGTCACCCATCAGAAGCATTTTGTCCATGACGATGGTGTGCAGGATGACCAGTACGATGCCGTACAGCACCTGATCCGACTGGCTGAACAGGGCCTGTACCAGCAGGATGGCGATGTCAAAGACCATCATGGTAAGGGAGACCGGGAGCCGGAACCACTTTTGCAGCACCAGCGGCGGGATGTCCATGCCGCCGGTGGAAGCCCCGGCCCGGATGACCATGCCGAGGGCCGCGCCGATGCCAAGGCCCGCAAAGACCGTGCACAGGAAGATGTCCTCGGTGAGGACGCGGCCATGGAGCAGCCCCTCCCACAGCGCGAGGAAGGCGGGGCTCAGGATGCTGCTGGCAAGGGTGTTCAGCGCAAAGGCACGCCCCAGCACCACCCAGCCCCAGACCAGCATGGCAATGTTGAAGGCCAGCAGAAAGCCGGAAACGGACAGGCCGGTCAGGCGGCCAAAGGCCAGCGCAATGCCGGTGGCACCGCCGGTGATGAGCCCGGCGGGTTCCAGAAACAGCGCGACGGCCAGCGAATACAGCGCGTTGCCGAATACGATGGCGGCGCTGTTCAAGATGAAGTGACGGCGATAAGATCGGTTCATAAAAAATCCCTCCTTTCCTATGATACAAGAAAAGGAGGGAAAAATCCACACTTAATCTTCGTCGATCAGCCGCAGACCGGCGGTGTCGGTGACGGGAAGCGAAAAAACGATGGCCCCCGCCTTGGGGTCGGCTCCGGTCATGATGGCTTTCATGATCTGGTTCTTCTGGGCCGTGCGGCTGACGATGAAGACCAGCTCCTTTTCGTTGGCAAGCTCCACCCCCATGAAGTGCGCCGCGCCCTCCATGCCGGTGCCCTTGGCGTGGACGACGGTGCCGCCGCCGGCCCCCTCGGCGCGGGCGGCGTCCATGATGGAGCCGGTGTGGCCCTGATTGGCGATGACGAGCAGCAGCTCATAGCGGGTATCTTTCAAGGTGCTCTCCTCCTCTAAGGTGAAGGTCTGATGTTCGGTCAAAAACTGGAGCGCCCGCTTGCCGCCGATGCTGCTGAGCGGGATGATGAACGCGATGCCGGTGCCGGGCACATCGATGCGCAGCCGGTGGCGCAGCTCCTTTTGGAGCTTGGGCCATGTGTCGGCGGTGATCATCGAGAAGAGGACGGCCTTTTCCGTCCGCTCAAGGCCGAGGGTGGAAAGGGTCTCCTGCACGGCGGTTCCGGAGCCTACGGTGCGTAAGCTGACCGTGACGCCGAATTCGGCATACAGGGCCAGAAAGGCGTCGGTGGAGCGTCGGTCGGTGATGGTGACCAGCCAGTAAAGCGAATTCACAGCAAGACCTCCTTACAGCTCAATGATGGCGTCATCCGGCAGGTCAGCAAAGGCCAGCGCGGCGGCGGGCACCGGCTGCGCTTTGCGGGCGCGGCGCTGCTTGAACTGCGCCATCAGGCCCATGAGCTGCACCGTGATGAGGGGCGTCATGGCCACCATGGCCACCACGCCGAAGGCATCGGTGACGATATTGCCGCCCGCGGCCACGCACGCGCCCTGCGCCAGCGGCAGCAGGAAGGTGGCCGTCATGGGGCCGGAAGCGACGCCGCCCGCGTCGAAGGCGATGGCGGTGTAGAGCTTGGGCACCACAAAGGAGATGCCGATGGCAAAGGTGTAGCCGGGGATGAGGAACCAGAGGATCGAGATGCCGGTCAGCACCCGCACCATGGCAAGCCCCACCGAGAGGGAGACGCCAGCCGAGAGGGCGGCTCCCATCGTCCCGGCGGAGATGGCACCGTCGGTGATCTCCTCGACCTGCTTGTTCAGCACGTAGACGGCGGGCTCGGCCTTGACGATGAAGTAGCCGATGAGCATTCCGATGGGGACCAGCACCCAGCGGAAGGAACGGCCCGCCAGAACCTGACCTAAATAATTACCGGCTGGCATAAAACCAACGTTTGCGCCGGTGAGGAATAGCACAAGGCCCATGTAGGTGTACAAAAGCCCCACGCCGATCCGCCCCAGCGACCGGCGGTCGAGCTTGAGGGCGACGAGCTGGAAGATGCCGAACATCAGCACGATGGGCAGCAGGGAGGTGGCGATCTCCTTCAGATAGGTGGGGAGGCTGACGTGGAACAGCTGCCACAGCTCCACCGAATCGCCGACATCGGGCAGGACGGGCGGGATGTAGGTGCTGTCGCTGGCCTGAAAGAGGATGCCCAGCACAAGCACCGCCAGAATGGGCCCCACCGAGCAGAGGGCGACGAGGCCGAAGCTGTCGTCGGCGGCATGACGGTCGCTGCGGATGGCAGCGACGCCGACGCCCAGCGCCATGATGAAGGGGACCGTGATGGGGCCGGTGGTCACGCCGCCGGAGTCAAACGCCACGGCGAGGAACTCCTTGGGCACAAAGGCCGCCAGTACGAAGATGAGGGCATAGAACACCACGAGGAGCTTGGGCAGCGCAATGCTCAGCAGCATACGCAGAAAGGCCACCACAAGGAAGAAACCTACGCCTGCGGCCACCGAGAGGATCAGGGTCATGTTGGGGATGGAGGGAACCTGATTGGCCAGCACCTGTAAGTCCGGCTCGGAGATGGTGATGAGGAAGCCCAGCACGAAGCCCACCCCGATGATGAGGGGGACGCTGCGGCTCTTGGTCAGCACCGCGCCGACCCGTTCGCCCATGGGGCTCATGCTCATCTCGGCACCAAGGGTGAAGAACATGATGCCCACGATGATCATCGCCGCCCCCAGCAGAAAGCAGAGCAGGATGCTGGGGGAGACGGGGGCGATGGAAAAGCAGAGCACCAGCACGATGGCCACGATGGGCAGCACCGCCTGCAGGGACTCCAGCAGCTTTTCCCGCAGTTTGGGAAGCGAACCTTTTAAAATGTCGTCCACCGACCTTTCCGAATTGGAATAATCATACAATGATTTGATTCTAGTATACAGAAAATGCCGAAACAGGGCAACTAAGAACCGGCAAAGATTACTTTTCCAACCAAAGTTTACAAATCGCTCATAAACAAAAAGCACCCGCCGTGCAGGATGCAGAGCGGGCGCCGAAAGAGTTTATTCGATGTTCTGCTTGCCGAGGACGTCCGAGGTGGGCGTCTGGAAGGCGGGGATGTTGGCGTAGGGGTCGGGGGTGGTGTCGGCGGGGAGGCTCTTCATATAGCTGTCCATGGACTCGGCCACCTGCTTGGCGATGGCCACGGCCTCGACGACGGTGCGGGCACCCATGACGGCGTCGCCGCCCGCGAAGACGCCGGGGCGGGTGGTGCTGCCGTCCTCACTGACGGTGAGCAGACCGCGCTGGTTGGTCTCGATGCCGGTGGTGGTCTTGACGAGGTTGCTCTCGGAGCCTTGGCTGACCGAGACGATGACGCCGGTGTGGGGGTAGAAGGTCTCGCTGCCTTCCACCTGCGTGAACTTGCCGTCCTCGCCCTTGACGGTGTCGCGGCAGATCAGGCCGTTCTCGCGGATCTCCACCGGAGCTTTGCAGAAGCGGAAGCCCACGCCTTCCAGCTTGGCATAGCGGACTTCGTACTCGGAGGCGCTGATGCAGTCCTCGTCGCGGCGGGCGTAGCAGGTGACATGGCGGGCACCGTTCCGGATGGCGGTGCGGGCGCAGTCCATGGCGGAGTTGCCCACGCCGATCACGGCGATGTCGTCGCCGAGGCGGAACGCCTTGGAGTTGGCGAGGTAGTCGATGCCGAACGCTACGTTGCCCAGCGTCTCACCCTTGATGTGCATGGCGTTGGCCTTCCACAGGCCAGCGCCGATGAAGACGCTCTTGTAACCGTCGCGGAAGAGGTCGTCAATGGTGATGGTCTTGCCGATGGTGGTGTTGGGGCGGAAGTGGATGCCCTTGAGGTCGAGGTGGTGATACTGGAAATCGTCCAGCACACTGTCAGGCAGACGGTAGTTGGGGATGCCGTACCGCATCACGCCGCCGATCTTATCGCGGGCGTCGAAGATGGTGATGTCATACCCCCAGCGTGCCAGCAGCACCGCGATGGTCAGGCCGGCAGGGCCCGCGCCGACGACGGCGGCTTTCATGCCGTTCTTGGGGGCAGGGCCGGCCACCATCTTGTTGGCGTAGGTGGTGGAGATATAGTCCTCGATGATCGAGAAGTGGACGGGGTCGTGGCTGGGCATCCGGTTGCGGATGCAGTGGCCCTCGCACTGGTTCTCGTGGTTGCACACCAGCGCGCAGACCGTGGTCAGAGGGTTGTTTTCAAAGAGCATCCGGCCCGCATCGTCCAGCTGGTTTGCCTTGAGCAGACGGATGACCTCCGGGATGTTGGTGTGGATGGGGCAGCCTTGCTGACACATCGGCTTTTTGCAGCCGAGGCAGCGGTTCGCTTCGTCCAGAACGTGAAGTGCCATGCAGTTCCTCCTCTTGCGCCCCATACTGGGGACGCTTCGTTGTATCCAATGCTCTTTTTATTTTACACCGAACCGCTCCCGTGATACAAGAGCCTATTTGCCGATTTTTATCTGAAAAATTTTGTCACTTCGTCAAAAAGACAATTTTTTGACGAAGTAAGCCGCCCATGGGCTCCGGCGTTTTGCGGCAAAGGGCGCCGAGGTCGCTGGCGGTGAGCTGAGCGTCTGCCATCCGGGCGCAGGAGGGATCCTCTTCCCGCAGACGCATCAGCGAATGCGAAACGGGGAGGACTGCCCCTTTTAATAAGGAAAGGGCCTCCCGCCGGGCCCCCAGCAGATGCAGATAGGGCGGCAGCGGGGGTAGGGCGGCGTCATAGCCCAGCGCGGCATCCATGGCAAGGCGGCGCATCCGGGCGCGGGGGTAGCGCACGGTGGTCAGGGCGTCCAGCAGCTCTTGGTGGGTGGAACTGGTGCGCACGGCGTGCTCCAGCCGGTGTTCCAGCCCTTCCGAGACGCCCCGCAGGTTGGCAAAAGGCTCCGGCCCGGTGCACTTGGCCCGGAGCAGGGCCAGCTCGCAGCGGCCCGCGGCATCGAAATCGGTGTACCGCCCGGCGGCGTAGGCTTCCCGATAAAGGGGCAGGACGGCGGCGGGCACGTAGGGGGCAGCGGCGTCGGCCCCGCCGCTCTGCCAGAGCTGGCGCAGGGCGCTGGCACTGGCGAACTGCACGGCGTCCGGGGAGAGCGCCTCCCCGTGGCCCGCGCCTTGGCGGGGCAGGGGAACGGGGGTCATGGAAACGCCCAGTTCGAGGATGGCCTTGCAGTATTCGACGGCAAGGTTGTTGTTGGGCTTGTCCAGCAGGGCCGCCAGCTCTGTGCCGGGGCAGAGAGCCTCCACGGCGGCTTGCCGGGCGGCGGCGAAGCTGCGGGCCCCGGCGGCGAGCTGTGCCTTGAGGGCGGCGCGGTAAGCTTCGCTGCACAGGACGCGGGCGGCTTCCATCAGCAGGGCAGCGTCCGGTGTCTCGGCCCCGAAGACCAGCCCATCGCACCCGGCGGCGGAAAGGACCCGCACCCCCGCGCGGGCAAACGCTTCGGCCCCGGCACAGGCGCAGGGCGCGGGCAGGGCGAAGACGAGGTCGGCCCCGCAGGTCAGCGCGGCCCGCACCCGGACGGCCTCCGGCAGCAGCGGCAGCGCGCCCCGCTGGGTCAGCCCGCAGCTCATGGCCACGGCCACCCGCCCGGCCCCCAGCGCTTTTGCCTGCGCCAGCTGCCACGCATGGCCGTTGTGAAAAGGATCGTATTCAGCGATGATACCAGCTAGTTTCATGGGCGTTTACCTCGGCTCCCTCTCGTTGGCTCCCCGAATAGAGGAGCCGGCCGCACCAAAGCGCGGACGGAGAGGGGGATCTCAAATCAGAATGCGGCAACGGGACAGTTTGTGAAAAATCTGTCAGACTAACAACAAAAAATGGCAATATACTGCGGATTCTGGGCAGGGTGTACAAAAAAGCAGGGATACTTTGTAGAACCCTTTGCCTCGTTTGCGGCTTGAAAAGCGGCTGAACCTATTATATAATATTTTTAGGAATCTGTAAAATTCTGCCCGCTTTTGTGGGCTGAAAAACAATATGGAGGCACAAGAAGATGAAAGTTCTGGTTATTAACTGCGGTTCTTCTTCCCTGAAATATCAGCTGATCGATATGGATGGCGAGAAGGTTCTGTGCAAGGGCCTGTGCGAGCGCATCGGCATGGAGAGCAGCATGATTACCCACGAGGCCAACGGCCACAAGGCTACCACTCCGGCGATCTTCCCCACCCACACCGAGGCTTTTGCTGAGGTCGTCAAGAAGATGACCACCGGCGAGGGCAAGTGCATCAACGATGTCAAGGAGATCGACGCCATTGGCCACCGCGTCGTCCATGGCGGCGAGAAGTTCAAGGCCAGCTGCCTGATCACCGACGAAGTCATCAACACCATCCGCGAGCTGAGCCCGCTGGCTCCTCTGCACAACCCCGCGGGCATCCTCGGCATCGAGGCTGCCCGCAAGGTCTTTGGCCCGGATATCCCGATGGTCGCTGTCTTCGATACCGCTTTCCACAGCACCATGCCCCCGAAGGCTTATATGTACGCCATCCCCTACGAGTACTATGAGAAGTACGGCGTCCGCCGCTACGGCTTCCACGGCACCAGCCACAAGTACGTGGCTTACAAGGCTGCCGAGTATCTGGAGGAGCCCATTGAGCGCCTGAAGCTGATCACCTGCCATCTGGGCAACGGTTCTTCCATCGCTGCAGTCGATCAGGGCAAGGTCGTCGATACCTCCATGGGCATGACCCCGCTGGCCGGCCTGATGATGGGCACCCGCTGCGGCGATCTGGACCCCTCTGTGGTCAACTACCTGAAGTACACCCTGAACATCACCGGTCACCAGCTGGACGAGATCCTGAACAAGAAGTCCGGTCTGCTGGGCATCTCCGGCGTTTCCAGCGACAAGCGTGACGTCGAGGAGGCTGCTGCTGCCGGCAACAAGCGCGCACAGCTCGCTTCCGATATGCTGAACTACCAGATCAAGAAGATCATCGGCAGCTACATCGCAGCCATGGGCGGCGTGGACGCCATCGTCTTCACCGGCGGCATCGGCGAGCATGACGCCATCGCCCGCGCAAAGATCTGTCACCACATGGATTGGCTGGGCATCCGCATCGACACCGACAAGAACAAGCATCCGCAGGGCGATGTCTGCGAGATCACCGCTTGGGGTGCCAAGGTCCGCACGCTGGTCATCGCTACCGACGAGGAGCTGATGATCGCCCGCGACACCAAGGAAGTCATCGAGAAGTAATCGACCTGCCAAAGCGCTTTCCGAGAGCCGCGCTCCTGCCAAGGGAGCGCGGCTCTTTTGCTGTTTTGAACGATGCAAAGTCTGTCTTATTGGGCGGAATCCACAAAATCCTAGGCGAAGGGTTGTTTTTTGGTTGACAAATCAAAAAAAGAACGGTACAATAAGGGAGTCCTCAGCCAGAGGATGTTCTATCATTCAAGCCCCTGGTAGCTTACGATCAGCGCGATGGTCCCTAAAAACCAAAGGTATGGTTACAATCCTTCCGTGGGCAAGAACTAAACAAAGAGGAGATACTACTATGTTCGAAGACAAGACTTTAGTTTGCAAAGACTGCGGCAAGGAGTTTGTTTGGACTGCTGGTGAGCAGGAGTTCTACGCATCTCGCGGCTTTGAGAATCAGCCCCAGCGCTGCAAGCCCTGCCGTGACGCCCGCAAGAACGGCGTCCGTGGCGGCAACAACGGCGGTGAGCGTCAGATGTTCGATGCTGTCTGCGCAGCTTGCGGCAAGGCTTGCAAGGTTCCCTTCCAGCCCCGTGAGGACCGTCCGGTCTACTGCTCTGACTGCTTCGCTCGCATGAAGCAGAACTAAGCGCTGATTTTACGATCTGAATCGCTTGGCCCCCTCCGTCGGAAGATGGAGGGGGCTTTTTGTACTGGCGGGCGCAAGCCCGACGGAGAGGCTGTAGGAAGACGAAGCTTGAAAATTTACAAGAATACTTGAAAAAATACCGAGCGATAGGGTATAGTATAGGAAGACGGCATTTCTGCCGCCGGAACACCCACAACAGAAAGGAACACCCATCATGTTTGATATTTTTGATATGCTCAAGAAGGACGAGAAGAAGGCCGAGATGAAGCAGGTCACCCGCGAGACCATCATCGGCGACATTCTGGATATGGATCAGACCACCGCTCCCTACTTCATGGAGATCGGTATGCACTGCCTCGGCTGCCCGGCATCCCGCGGCGAGAGCATCGAGGAGGCCTGTGAGGTGCACGGTGTGGACTGCGACGAGCTGATCGAGAAGCTGAACGAGCATCTGGCCGCCAAGAAGGCCTGATGCTGCCCACACTGGATGCGCGTCTGACGGCGGCGGCGGAGCTGGTGCTGCCCGGCAAGCCGGTGGCCGACATCGGCTGCGACCACGGCAAGCTGACGGCGGTGCTGGCGGCTTCGGGCAGATACCCGAAGGTCATCGGGGCTGACCTGCGCCCCGGCCCGCTGGCCAAGGCCAAGCAGACGCTGGAACATGCAGGATGCGAAGACCGCGCTGAGCTCCGGCTCGGCGACGGTCTTTCTGTGTTGTCGGCGGGGGAGGTCGGCACCATCGTGCTGGCAGGCGTTTCTGCCCAGACGACGTGGGAGATCATCGATAAGGCCCCGTGGGTCTCCCAGCCCGGCGGACCTCGGCTGGTCATGGTGCCCGCTACCCGCCACAGCGAACTGCGCCGCTGGCTGTGGGAACACGGCTTCACTCTTGCGGTGGACCGTCCGGTACAGGCGGCGGGCCGCTGGTATGCCGTGATGGCGGCGGAGTACACCGGCGAGAAGAAGACCCCGACCTTTACCGAGTGCCTGTTCGGCCGCACCGGCGAATGGCCGGAGGGCGAAGGCTACGCTGCTTGGCAGAAAGCCAAGCTCCCCCGGTTCCGGCTGGGTGTTCCCGACGGTTCCCTTTTAGCACAGGAAATTGACGATTTGCTGGCGGGTTTGCCGCGATAAAGCCTCCCACTTTGGGAAAGACTCTCCCCGGTCAGGGAGAGATGCCGCAATTGCGACAGAGTGGGGACAGTGGCATCGCGTGAGCGATGACGGAGAGAGCGAGGACGGTGAACGTTATGACAACAACACATCAGATCTACGAAGGGATGCAGCGCATCGCCCCGCTGGAGCTGGCAGAGAGCTGGGACAACCCCGGCTTGCTGGTGGACTGCGGCGGGCCGGTGGAAAAAGTGCTGGTCACGCTGGACATCACCCCGGAGGTGGTGGAGGAGGCCGCCGCCAAGGGCTGCTCCCTCATCGTGGCGCACCACCCGGTCATCTTCAGCCCGCTCAAGAAGCTGGGCAGCAGGGATGTGCCCTTCCAGTTGGTGCAGAGCGGCATTTCCGCCATCTGTATGCACACCAATCTGGACGCAGCCGAGGGCGGCGTCAACGAGGTGCTGGCGGGCATTTTCGGGATGCGGAACTGGGAGACCTTTGCGGGCGGCTGCGGCCGTGTGGGCGAGATCGACCCCATCACGGTGCCCCAACTGGCGAAAAAGGCCCAGCAGGAGCTGGCCAAGCGGTGCAATCTGCCCGCCGAAGGTCCGGCTGTTCAGGTGAAGTACACCGACAGCGGGATGCCGGTGCGGCGGCTGGCCGTCATCAGCGGCGCGGGCGGCAGTCTGTTCGAGGATGCCATCGCGATGGACGCAGACTGTCTGCTGACCGGCGAAGCCAACCACCACCACGCCTGTGACGCGGCGCGGCTGGGCTTTTCGCTGATCGCGGCAGGGCACTACGCCACCGAATTCCCGGTGACGGCCGCCGTGGCCGAAAAGCTGCGGGCTGCATTCCCGGAGGTGGAGGTGCTGGTCAGCACCCAAAACCGGGACCCCTATACTTATATTGTATAATGAGCAGAGAACGATTGACGAGGTAATAAGATCAATGGCTTTGGATGCTGCGACATTGGCGCTGACGGCGGCGGAGCTGAAAGCAACGCTGACCGAGGCGAAGATCGCAAAATTATTTGAACCGACTCGCGACGAGCTGGTGCTGACGCTCCGCACCCGCACCGAGACCTACAGCTTGCTGCTGTCGGCCCGGAGCGGTTCCGCGCGGGTCTGCCTGACCGAAGAGAGCTTCGAGAACCCGGAGACGCCGCCCTCCTTCTGTATGCTGATGCGGAAGCACCTGACCGGCGGCAAGCTGCTGGATGTCCGAATGGAACCGGGCGACCGCATCGTATACTTCGAGTTCCAGTGCACCAACGAGATGGGTGACCTCGTCCGAAACACCCTCTGCGCTGAGCTGATGGGCCGCTACTCCAATCTGGTGCTGGTGCAGAACGGCAAGATCATCGACGCCCTCAAGCGGGTGGATTTTGAGGACAGCGACATCCGGCAGCTCCTGCCGGGTCTGCCCTACACGGTGCCGCCCAAACCGGCCCGCCCGGACTTCCTCGCGGTGAGCTCGGCGTCTATCGTGGCGGCGGCGTGCGAGCGCGACCTGCCGGTGGCGGATGCGCTGAACAAGACCGTTGCAGGGGTCGGCCCGGTGGTCTGCCGGGAGGCCGCATGGCGCGCCTTCAACGGCGAACACCTGCTGGCCGACGGGCTGACCGAGGATCAGAAACGGAAGCTGATGGCCGCCATCGATGAGCTGAAGGAACTCCACGACCAAGGCGGCTGCCCCTGCAGCGTCACTGCCCCGGACGGCAAGCCGGTGGAGTTCACCTTCTTCCGGCCTCAGCAGTACGGCGAGACGTACCGTATAAAGGAATGGCCCTCCTTCAATGCCATGCTGGAGGGCTACTACGCCGAGAAAGACCGCGCCGAGCGGCTGCGCACCAAGAGCAAAGAACTCCACAAAGCGGTGCACAATATGTACGAGCGCGCGGTCCGCAAACAGGCGGCCCGGCAGGAAGAACTGGCCGCCAGCGGCAAGAGCGAAAAGCTCCGGCTCTACGGCGAGCTGCTCTCCGCCAACCTCTATATGGCCCAGAAGGGGATGAAGAGCATCACCGTGCCCAACTGGTACGACGAGGGGAAAGAGGTCACCATCCCGCTGGACCTGCGGTTCACTCCCAGCCAGAACGCCCAGAACTTCTTCAAGAACTATAAGAAGAAGCAGACTGCTGCGCGGATGCTGGTGGACCTGCTGGCCGAGGGCGAAAAGGAGATCGCCTACCTCGAAACCGTTCTGTACGAGGTGGAGACGGCCTCCGGCGAGGCGGCGCTGAACGAGATCCGCGCCGAACTCAAGAGCCAAGGCTACCTGAAATACTACAAGCAGCGGGACAAGCGCCAGAAACCGGCGGATTTCCTGCGCTTTGTGTCCAGCGACGGGTTTGAGATCTTGGTGGGCCGGAACAATGCCCAGAACGATAAGCTCACCCTCCACACCGCCCGCGGCAAGGACCTGTGGTTCCATGTGCAGAAAGCCCCCGGCAGCCATGTGGTCGTCATGAGCCGGGGCGAGGACATCCCCGACACCACCAAGCAGGAAGCGGCAGAGCTGGCTGTGCTCTATTCCAGCACCTTCAAGGCGGGCACCGGCGCAAAGGTCGCGGTGGACACCACCGAGGTGAAGAACATCTGGAAGGCCAACGGCGCCAAGCCCGGCATGGTGCTGTATGAGGTGTACACCACCGTGTACGTCACGCCGAGGGAAGATCTGGCGGAGATGCTGAAACAGAAAACGTAAACCACCGGAGCCATCGGAAAAAGATGGCTCCGAATTTTTTTGGAAGGGAAAAACACTTGGCCCCTGCCATTCGTCTTACAGACAGAAGCCCGCTGAGGAGAAAGGAGGAAGGCCCATGTGGGAGTGGATGTACGAGGGATTCTGGGACAAGCTGGAACACTTTTGTTACAAGCTCTGCCGGGAGGAAAGCCGGGCCGAGGACCTGACGCAGGAAGTTTTCCTGAAAGCACTGCAGAACCGGGAGCTGCTGGACAGCTTCAACCAACGGCAGTGCAAGGCGTGGCTGTTTGCCACGGCACGGAACCTGTACTGCGACCAGCTCCGCCGGAAAATGAAAGAGGAAAGCCTCATGAGAGAAATGCTTCCGGAGGGGGACGAGGAACCGCCGGACGAAACGGCAGAAGCGGCGCTGGGCACCGTGGATCTGGAAACGCTGCTGGAATTGCTGGACCCTTTGGACCGGGCGATGTTTACGCTGCGTTATGAAGAAGGCTATAACGCCAGTGAGCTGAGCAAAATATTCCATCTGCCCCCCGGAACCGTCCGTGCCCGCCTGATGAAAGCACGAACTCTTTTGAAACACGAACTGTTGGAGGAATGAACGATGAAAAAACTGAAAGTCGATGCTGTTGTCCTTGACCTGCGCCACCTGACCGAAGAGACGCTTGCCGCGTATGACAAGTGCGAGATGGAAGCTGTTTTTGCCCTGATGAATCCCCACGCACAGGCACTTCTGAATCAGTACGGCGTCAAACTGGATGTGGTGCAGAGCATCAACGGCGAGGACGATGTGGATGTCAGCACCATCAACGGCAAGGCGACGCTGGACGGAACTTCCATCCCGGACAAGAAACGGGCGATGGTCGTCAACGGCAAGCTTTATATGAAGCCGGACGGCGTGAAGGCTCTGGAACAGTATTGCGGCATCGTCGTCAACGGCAAGCTTTACTGCCCGGAGTCGCTTGTGTCGGCGGTCACGGCAAAATGCACCGTCAACGGCAAGGTCTGCATCTATCCGGATGATGCGGTGATTTTGAACAGCACGACCAAGCTGGACAAGACCTTCCTGCTCCGGGCGCAGGCGAAGCTCTACTGGGCAGAAAGGATGTTCGTGGCCGTTGACCCGAAGCTGGACGCCGAAGCACTGGCGGCAAAGGGGGCGCGGTTCGCGGCCCCGAAAGCCATCCTGACCGAGAGCAACGCCGAGACCCTTGCGCCCCTCTTCACCGAGGAAACCGAGTTGGTGATCCTGCCGGACGGCACGGCGTTTCTGGATGACGACCTCGAACTGAGTGCATCGGCGCTGCGCCGGAACGGAGACCGTCTCTATGTCATGGGCGATGTGACAATTCCCGAAAAGGCAGGGGAGCTGCTGGAGAAGATCGAGTATCTGCACGCAGAGGGAACGATCTTCCTGCCCGATACGCTGGAAGAGGCCGTCGATGTCATCCCTGAACTTGAATATCAGGAGCTTCGTGTCCTGCACGGACACACCCTTATCGGCAAGCCGATGCTCTGGCTAGGCAAAGAGATGCTGGACCTTTACCCGGACGGCGTGACCTGCGTGGACTGCGCAATGGTAAAGCTGGATAAAGCATTGGAGCCGGACACCATCGCGAAGAAGTTCGTTTTTGATGGCTGCGCGATGGTCTTCTGCACCGAATTGCAGCAAAATGCGGTGAGTGCCGTTTCAAAGAATGTGGCGCAGATCCAGACAGGCCTTGCGAAAGAAGAAAACGATGACACCGTCCGGCTGGACGGCATCCAGCTGACCCTGTAACGAACTGCCATCCTCCCATTATAATAAAAGGCAGAAATGCCGCGCCCTCCCGCCTGTGAAAACAGGACCCTCCGGGAGGGCTTTTTCTGCGGGAAGGAATAAAAGCCGGGGGAATGGGGCATCCTAAAAGGGCTGATAAGGTTTTCAACCGAAAAGAGCCTCTTGGAATTGTGCGTTCTGCACAAAATTTGGGCCGGGACATCAAAAGAAGAAAATAAAAAAGAAAAATCGGATTTTTTCTGAAAAATCGCGAAAAAACACTTGCCAAATGCACGCAGATGTGATAAAATATCTCTCGGCTGCAAAAGGCTTGTGCGATACAAGTCGTGCAGGCCAGCGATATGCGTAGATGCGGGAGGTTGTCATCCGGCGATAGCTGTGATGGGTTATTTCCGCGGAGTATGTCCGATCTTAGAACCGGGCGAAAGAATTACTGACAGCGATGGAATACGTTCCCTCGGCAGGGCGACCTGCGAAACGGGCGGAACCAATGTTCGGATTTGATTTGCTAATATTTATCCGGGAGAACTGCCGAGCGGTTCACCGGTTTTTCTAGTGCCAAATCGAGGAACACCCGGAACTGTGTAGAGCAATTTATCGGCTCGCCTAGGGCAAAATCAATTTTTTCAGGAGGCGTAAGCAATGGCAGTCAAAGAGAAAATCAGAATCCGTCTGCAGAGCTATGATGCTCAGCTGATCGATGCCGCAGCAGAGAAGATCGTGGAGACCGCAAAGCACACTGGTGCCCGCGTGTCCGGCCCCATCCCCCTGCCCACCGATCGCGAGATCGTGACCGTTCTGCGTGCTACCCACAAGTACAAGGATAGCCGCGAGCAGTTCGAGAGCCGCACTCACAAGCGTCTGATCGACATTCTGAAGCCGTCTAACAAGACGGTCGAGGCTCTGATGAGCCTCCAGCTCCCCGCTGGCGTGGACATCGAGATCAAGCTGTAACAGATCGATCATTCGATGCCCTCGTTTCCCGAGGGGTCATGTTGGCGGTGACGTGCGCCGCCAACCAATAACCTTTACAGGAGGAAAAGAAAATGGTTAAAGGCATTATCGGCAAGAAAGTCGGTATGACCCAGCTGTTCGATGAGAACGGCAAGGTCATCCCCGTGACCGTCATCGAGGCTGGTCCCTGCACCGTCGTGCAGAAGAAGACCGTCGAGAGCGATGGTTATCAGGCTGTTCAGCTGGGCTTCGGCGAGGTTTCCGCCAAGAAGGTCAACAAGGCAGCAGCAGGTCACTTCAAGAAGGCAAACGTTGCCCCCAAGAAGACCCTGCGCGAGTTCCGTCTGGAAGATGTTTCCGCTATGAACGTTGGCGACGTGCTGAAGGCTGATGTCTTCGCAGCCGGCGACAAGGTCGACGTGGTCGGCGTTTCCAAGGGCAAGGGCTATCAGGGCGTTATCAAGCGTTATGGTCAGCACCGTCTGCGTGAGAGCCACGGCACCGGTCCTGTTGCTCGTCATGCTGGTTCTAACGGTTCCACTTCTACCCCCTCTCGCGTGTTCCCCGGCAAGCGTCTGCCCGGCCACATGGGCTTTGTGCGCGTCACCGTGCAGAACCTGACCGTTGTCAAGGTTGACACCGAGAACAATCTGATCGCTGTCAAGGGTGCGGTTCCCGGCTCCAAGGGCACCATCGTCACTCTGGCCAACAGCGTGAAGGCGTAAGGAGGAAAGCTACAATGGCAAAGTTTAATGTAGTCGATATGAACGGTCAGCATGTTAGCGAGATCGAGCTTTCCGACGCCGTGTTCGGTATCACCCCGAACGAGAAGGCTGTCCACATTGCTGTGGTGAACTTCCTCGCTAATCAGCGTCAGGGCACCCAGAACACCAAGATCCGCATGGAAGTTTCCGGCGGCGGCAAGAAGCCTTGGCGTCAGAAGGGCACCGGCCACGCTCGTCAGGGTTCCATCCGCGCTCCGCAGTGGACCCACGGCGGTGTTGCTCTGGGCCCCAAGCCCCGCAGCTACAACTACCACATCAACAACAAGGTCAAGCGTCTGGCTCTGCTGAGCGTCCTGTCCGACAAGGCTGCCAATGGCAACATGGTCGTTGTTGATAAGTTCGCCTGCGACGAGTACAAGACCAAGACTGTGGTTGCAATGCTGAACGCCGTTGGCGCTGGCAAGAAGAACCTGCTGGTCAATGAGACTGTCGATGCAAAGTTCGTCAAGAGCGCCGGCAACATTGCTGGTGTGAAGACCACCTTCGCTGGCAGCGTGAACACCTATGACGTGCTGAACGCCGACAAGCTGATCATCAGCGTCGACGCAGCAAAGAAGCTTGAGGAGGTGCTTGGCTAATGAAAACCGCACATGATATCATCCTGAAGCCGGTCATTACCGAGAACTCCATGGCTGGCATCGCCGACAAGAAGTACACCTTCAAGGTCGCTACCGACGCTACCAAGGTCGAGATCGCTCAGGCTGTCGAGACCCTGTTCCCCGGCGCTAAGGTCGCAAAGGTCAACACCATTTCCGTGCGCGGCCGCTTCCGCCGTCAGGGTATGCATGCTGGTTACACCGCCGCTTCCAAAAAGGCGATCGTGACCCTGACCAAGGACTCCAAGGAAATCGAGTTCTTCAACAGCATGGTCTAATCGAACCCACCGAGGGTTCCTCTATGGGGATATGACCCCGATAATAATTCATAAGATAAACAAAGGAGAATAGCATTATGGCTATCAAGAAGTATGGCCCCACTACTCCGGGCCGCCGCGGCATGACCGTCACGGATTACAGCGTCCTGAGCAAGGTCGCTCCTGAGCGCAGCCTGCTGGAGCCCATGAAGAAGCACAGCGGCCGCAACAACACCGGTCGTATCACCGTCCGCCATCAGGGCGGCGGCAACCGCACCAAGTATCGTGTCATCGACTTCAAGCGTCAGAAGACCGATATGCCCGCTACCGTCAAGACTCTGGAGTACGATCCGAACCGCAGCGCATTCATCGCTCTGGTCGAGTATACTGACGGTGTCAAGAGCTACATCATCGCTCCCGACGGCCTGAAGGTCGGCGATGTGATCCTGAGCGGCAAGGGCGCCGACATCAAGCCCGGCAACTGCCTGCCCTTCGAGAACATCCCCGTCGGTACCATCATCCACAACATCGAGCTGTATCCCGGCCGCGGCGCTCAGCTGGTTCGTTCCGCTGGCAACATGGCTCAGCTGATGGCTAAGGAGAACGGTTACGCTCTGGTCCGTCTGCCCTCTGGTGAGATGCGCAACGTGCCCGTCAACTGCACTGCAGTCGTCGGTCAGGTCTCCAACATCGACCACGAGAACGTCAACCTCGGCAAGGCTGGCCGTAAGCGCCACATGGGCGTCCGTCCCGGCAGCCGTGGTACCGTCATGAACCCCTGCGACCACCCCCACGGCGGTGGCGAGGGCCGCGCACCTGTTGGTCACTCCGGTCCTATGACTCCTTGGGGCAAGCCCGCTCTGGGTCTCAAGACTCGCAAGCATCATAAGCGCTCCGATAAGCTGATCGTGAAGCGTGCAGGTAAGTAAGAGAGGAGTTAAAGACAATGGGTAGAAGCATTAAAAAAGGACCTTTCGTCCAAGCTGCTCTTCTGAAGCACGTTGAAGCGATGAACGCTTCCGGCAAGAAGCAGGTCATTAAGACTTGGAGCCGTGCCTCCACGATCTTCCCCGAATTCGTTGGTCACACCTTTGCCGTCCACGACGGCCGCAAGCATGTGCCTGTGTACGTGACCGAGGACATGGTTGGCCACAAGCTGGGTGAGTTCGTTCCCACCCGTACCTTTAAGGGCCACACCGGTAATTCGAAGTAAGAGAAGGAGGAACACAACATGGAAGCTCGGGCAATTCTTCGTTATGCCCGCATTAGTCCTCGTAAGGTGTCCATCGTTATGGATCTGATCCGTAACAAGCCCTTGGACGAAGCGCTGGCAATCCTGCAGTACACCCCGAAGGCCGCTTGTGAGCCCCTTCTGAAGCTGGTGAAGTCTGCAGCCGCAAATGCGGAAAACAACTTCAATATGGACAAGAACAACCTCTACGTCGCCGAGTGCTACGTCTGCCCCGGCCCGACGCTGAAGCGCATGATGCCTCGTGCACAGGGCCGCGGCTACCGCATCCTGAAGCGCACCAGCCACATGACCGTTGTTCTGAAAGAGAAACAGTAAGGAGGGAAAACAATGGGCCAGAAAGTAAATCCGCACGGCATTCGTGTCGGCGTTATTAAAGACTGGGACAGCCGCTGGTTTGCCTCCAAGAAGGATTTCAGCGACAACCTCGTCGAGGATCACAAGATCCGCACTGAGCTGAAGGCTCAGCTGAAGGACGCTGGCGTCCCCAAGATCGAGATCGAGCGCACTGTGGATCCTTCCACTTCCGCTCCCCGCGTCACCGTTAACATCTACTGCGCTAAGCCCGGCATGGTCATCGGCAAGGGCGGCGAAGAGCGCGTTGCTCTGCAGAACAAGCTGACCAAAGAGTATGGCAAGACCGTTATCGTCAATGTCATCGAGGTCAAGAGCGCTTCCACCAACGCTCAGCTGGTTGCAGAGGATATCGCTCGTCAGCTGGAGAACCGCGTGACCTTCCGCCGTGCGATGAAGCAGTGCATGCGCAACGCCATGAGCCCCCGCGATCGTTCTACCGTTCCCGCAAAGGGCATCAAGGCAATGTGCTCCGGCCGTCTGGGCGGCGCTGATATCGCTCGTACCGAGAGCTATCATGAGGGCACCATCCCCCTGCAGACTCTGCGTGCTGACATTGACTACGGCTTTGCAGAGGCTGCCACCACCTACGGCCGCATCGGCGTTAAGGTGTGGGTCTACAAGGGCGAGGTCCTGAAGAGCGCTAAGACCGCTCAGAAGAAGGAAGGAGGCAACAAGTAATGTTACTGCCTAAGCGTGTTAAGTACCGCCGCGTCCAGCGCGGCCGCATGACCGGCAAGGCTACCCGCGGCAACGTGGTGTGCCAGGGCCAGTACGGCCTTGTTGCTCTGGAGCCGGCATGGATCTCTTCCACTCAGATCGAGGCTGCCCGTGTTGCGATGACTCGTTACATCAAGCGTGGCGGCAAGGTCTGGATCAAGATCTTCCCCGATAAGCCCGTTACCGAGAAGCCCGCTGAGACCCGAATGGGTTCCGGTAAAGGCTCTCCCGAATACTGGGTCGCTGTTGTGAAGCCCGGCCGCGTTCTGTTCGAGCTGGCAGATGTCGATGAGGCAACTGCTCGCGAGGCTCTGCGTCTGGCAATGCACAAGCTGCCCATCAAGTGCAAATTTGTGGTCCGTGAGGACTCCGTGAAGGAGGATGGCACCAATGAAGGCTAATGAACTCCGCGAGATGCAGACCGCAGAGCTGACCAGCAAGCTGGCAGATCTGAAGGCTGAGCTGTTTAACCTGCGCTTCCAGCATGCCATCAACCAGCTGGAGAACCCCGGCCGCATCGAAGCAGTCAAGAAGGACATCGCCCGTGTGATGACCGTTCTGGCTGAGAAGCAGTAAGGAGGTTAAACGATGGAAGAACGTAATCTGAGAAAGACCCGCGTCGGCGTTGTCGTGTCCGACAAGATGGATAAGACCATCGTGGTTGCCGTTAAGGATAGCGTGCAGCACCCCCTGTACAAGAAGATCCTGAAGCGTACCGCCAAGTTCAAGGCTCGTGACGAGAAGAACGAATGCGGCATCGGTGACCGTGTTGAGATCATGGAGTGCCGCCCCCTGAGCAAGGATGTGCGCTGGCGCCTGGTCCGTATCGTTGAGAAGGCAAAGTAATCTTTGCCCGCTGCTTTGAACAGTTTGAAAGGAGATATCTGAAATGGTTCAGATGCAAACTTATCTCAAAGTTGCCGACAACACCGGTGCCAAGGAGCTGATGTGCTTCCGCGTGCTGGGCGGCACCCGCAAGAGATACGCAAACATTGGTGACGTCGTGGTCTGCTCTGTCAAGAAGGCAGCCCCCGGCGGCTCCGTTAAGAAGGGCGACGTCGTCAAGGCTGTCATCGTGCGCAGCAAGCATGGCGTCCGCCGCGACGACGGTTCCTACATCCGTTTCGATGAGAACGCCGCCGTTATCGTTATGGCCGACAAGAGCCCCAAGGGTACCCGTATCTTTGGACCCGTTGCTCGCGAGCTGCGTGATGCCGGCTACACCAAGATCCTGAGCCTG
The DNA here is from genome assembly GCF_003287455.1 of Faecalibacterium hattorii. Classification (GTDB taxonomy): domain Bacteria; phylum Bacillota; class Clostridia; order Oscillospirales; family Ruminococcaceae; genus Faecalibacterium; species Faecalibacterium hattorii. Next base: position 25,810 of record NZ_PRLC01000012.1, read on the forward strand.
GCTCCGGAATCGCTGTAAGGAGGTTTTAAAAATGAATAATCTTCATGTTAAAACCGGCGACAACGTTATGATCATCAGCGGCAAGGACAAGGGCCACACTGGTAAGGTCCTGCAGGTCAGCCCCTCTGAGAACAAGGTCATCGTTGAGGGCCAGAACATGGTTACCAAGCACGTCAAGCCCCGCCGTCAGGGCGAGCAGGGCGGTATCGTCAAGGCTGAGGGTGCTATGTACGCATCCAAGGTCATGCCCATCTGCCCCAAGTGCGGCAAGGCCGTGCGTGTGGGCCACGTCGAGAAGGACGGTAAGATGGTCCGCGTCTGCAAGAAGTGCGGCGCTGAGCTGTAAGAAAGGAGTATGGAACAATGGCTCGTTTGAAAGAACAGTATGTCAATGAAATTGCTCCTGCTCTGAACTCCAAGTTCGGTTACAAGAGCGTTATGCAGATCCCCAAGCTGGACAAGGTCGTCATCAATGTTGCCTGCGGCGAAGCGAAGGACAACGAGAAGATCCTTGAGGCAGTCATGAAGGATCTGGGCCAGATCACTGGCCAGAAGGCAGTCGTCTGCCGTGCCAAGAAGAGCGTTGCAAACTTCAAGCTGCGTCAGGGCACTCCCATCGGCTGCAAGGTCACCCTGCGTGGTGAGCGTATGTACGAGTTTGTCGATCGTTTCTTCAACGTCGCTCTGCCCCGTGTCCGCGACTTCCGCGGCATCAACGGCAACGGCTTTGACGGCCGCGGCAACTTCGCATGCGGCATCAAGGAGCAGATCATCTTCCCGGAGATCGACTTCGATAAGGTCGATGCAGTCCGCGGCATGGATGTCTGCTTCGTTACCACCGCTAAGACCGACGAAGAGGGCAAGGAGCTGCTGAAGGCTCTGGGCGCTCCGTTCGCTACCGAGAATAACTAAGGAGGAGATTGATACAATGGCTAAACTGTCTATGAAGCTGAAGCAGTCTCGTCCTGCTAAGTTCTCTACCCGTGCATACACCCGCTGCCGCATCTGCGGCCGCCCCCACTCCGTGCTGCGCAAGTACGGCGTGTGCCGTGTGTGCTTCCGTGAGCTGGCCTACAAGGGCGAGATTCCCGGTGTCAAGAAGGCTTCTTGGTAATTGACCCAGCAGCCGGATAAATGGTCGGATATCCGCTCCGGGGCAAAGATGTTTCGGAGCGGTATCATTATAAAACAAATGAGAGCTAATCTTAGGAGGTTAGTGGCAAATGCAGATTACTGATCCTATCGCGGACCTGCTGACTCGCATCCGCAACGCAAGCACTGCCAAACACCCTTCTGTGGAGATCCCCGCATCGAACATGAAGAAGGCTATCTGCCAGATTCTGGTTGACGAGGGCTACATCAAGGGCATGCAGATCAAGAACGATACCGTTCAGGGCACCATCGTTGTCACCCTGAAGTATCAGGCAAACGGCGAGTCCGTTATCGCCGGCCTGCGCCGTGTGTCCAAGCCCGGCCTGCGCATCTACACCAACTGCGAGGATATGCCGAAGGTCATGAAGGGCCTCGGTACCGCAATCATTTCCACTTCCAAGGGCATCATGACCGATAAGGCTGCTCGTGCTGCGCACGTTGGCGGCGAGGTCCTCGCCTTTGTGTGGTAAGAAAGGGGTAAAAGACAATGTCGAGAATTGGAAGAAAACCCATCGTCATTCCTGCCGGCGTCACTGTCACTGTCGATGAGGCAGCACACACCGTCGCCGTCAAGGGCCCCAAGGGCAGCCTGAATTCCAACTATCATCCCCTCATGACCGTCAAGGTCGAGGGCAATGAGGTTTTGGTTACCCGCCCCAATGACGAGCCCGAAGCACGCGGCCTGCATGGCCTGACCCGCACCAACATCGCCAACATGGTGAACGGTGTCGTCAACGGCTATGAGAAGAAGCTGGAGATCGTCGGTGTTGGTCTGCGCTGCCAGAAGCAGGGCTCCAACCTCGTGATGAATCTGGGCTTCTCTCATCAGGTGAACATCCCCGATACCGAGGATTGCACCATCGTTTGGCAGGATCCCAACCACTTCACTGTTACCGGTATTGACAAGCAGAAGGTCGGCCAGTACGCCGCCGAGATCCGCGCCAAGAAGCCGCCTGAGCCTTACAAGGGCAAGGGCATCCGCTACGAGGGCGAGGTTGTCAAGCACAAAGAAGGCAAAGCCGGCAAGGGCAAGAAATAAGGTAAGGAGTGAAAGACAATGGTTAAGCAGATCGACAAGAACGAAGCTCGTCTTCGTCGTCATCGCCGTGTTCGCAACAAGATCAGCGGCACCGCAGCACGTCCTCGCCTGGATGTTTTCCGCTCCGCCAAGCACATTTACGCTCAGATCATCGATGATGAGCAGGGCGTGACTCTGGTGTCGGCTTCCACCATGGACAAGGACTTCAACGGTTTCGGCGGCAACGTCGAGGCCGCTGCTGAGATCGGCAAGAAGGTCGCAGCAAAGGCTCTGGAAAAGGGCATCACCGAGGTCGTTTTCGACCGTGGCGGTTACGTTTATCATGGCCGTGTTAAGGCCCTGGCTGATGGCGCCCGTGAGGGCGGCCTGAAGCTGTAATGAGAGGAGGAAACACATTATGGCTATGAGAAACCGTGAAGACGACGGCATGATCACCAAGGTTGTCTCCATCAACCGCGTTTCCAAGACGGTCAAGGGCGGCCGCATCATGAAGTTTGCTGCTCTGGTCGTTGTGGGCGACGGCAAGGGCACCATCGGTTACGGCATCGGCAAGTCCGGCGAAGTGCCTGAGGCAATCCGCAAGGGCGAAGCTGCTGCAAAGAAGAACATGCACAAGGTTGCCATGAAGGGCACCACCATCCCCCACGAGATCGTCGGCAAGTACGGCGCAGGCGCTGTTCTGCTCAAGCCGGCTGCACCCGGTACCGGCATGATCGCCGGCGGCCCTGTGCGTGCCGTCATTGAGGCTGCTGGCATCAAGGACGTCCGTGCGAAGTCTATGCGCTCCAACAACCCCATCAACGTTGTTTCTGCTACCTTCGCAGGTCTGTGCGGCTTGGTCAGCGCGGAGTCCGTCGCTGAGAAGCGCGGCAAGACCGTGAAAGAAATTCTGGGTTAAGGAGGTAACACACCATGGCAGAGAAGATGCTCAAAATCGAGCTGAAGAAGAGCCTGATCGGCCGCGGCGCGAAGCAGATCGCTACCGCCGAGGCTCTGGGCCTGAAGAAGCCGGGCGACGTTACCGTTCAGCCTGACAATGCCGCTACGCAGGGCAAGATCGCTAAGATCGGCTTCCTGCTCAGCGTCACCGAAGCCTAATAGCAGGGGGTATACGCATAATGAAACTTCATGAATTGCACGCGATTCCCGGCGCAAACAAGGCTGTGACCCGTAAGGGCCGCGGCATTGGCTCCGGTAATGGCAAGACTGCCGGTTTCGGCAGCAAGGGCCAGAAGGCCCGTTCCGGCGTGAAGCACGCTGGTTTCGAAGGCGGCCAGATGCCTCTGGCACGTCGTCTGCCGAAGGTTGGCTTTAACAACATCTTTGCTACCCAGTACGCCATCGTTAACGTGGCAGATCTGGAAGCAGCTTTTGAGGCCGGTGCTGTTGTTGACACTGAGGCTCTGAAGGCTAAGGGTCTGGTCAAGAAGACTCTGGACGGCGTTAAGGTGCTTGGCAACGGCGAGCTGACCAAGGCTCTGACCGTCAAGGCCGCAGCCTATTCCGCTTCTGCCAAAGAGAAAATCGAGAAGGCAGGCGGAAAGGCTGAGGTGATGTAAGGTGTTTCAGACATTCCGTAACGCATGGAAGATTCCTGAACTGAGAAATCGTCTCCTGTTCACGCTGGCGATCCTCGTGGTGTATCGTCTGGGCTGCGCCATCCCCGTTCCGTTCATCACCGGCTCTGCACTGAGCCAGATGTTCTCGAACGGCAATATGCTCTCGTATCTCGATATGATGAGCGGCGGCGCGTTGTCCCGGTGCACACTCTTCGCGTTAGGTGTGACACCTTATATCAACGCCTCCATCATTGTGCAGCTGCTCACCGTTGCGATCCCTTCGCTGGAAAACATCGCGAAGGAGCCGGACGGCCAGAGCAAGCTGCAGCAGATCACCCGGTACGCCGGCGGCGTCATCGCTCTGGTGATGAGCCTCGGCTACTACTTCGTGGTCCGCAATATGGGTGCATTGAAGTACACGAACGGCGCGGCCGGTATCTTTACCGCCGTGGTCATCATCGCCGCCTTCACCGCCGGTGCTCAGTTGATCACTTGGTGTGGTGAGCAGATCGATGACAAGGGAATCGGCAACGGTATCTCCCTTCTGATCTTCTCCTCGATCGTTTCCAACTGGTCCAGCATCTACACCACGGTCACGGGTCTGCTGACCCGCGCCGCGGCCGGTGAGGCCAAGTTCTACATTCTGCTGCCCCTGCTGGTCGTGCTGGCACTGGTCGTGATCGTGTTCATCATCATCATGACGAATGCTGAGCGCCGCATCACCATCCAGTATGCAAAGCGCGTGGTGGGCCGCAAGCAGATGGGCGGGCAGAACAGCTATCTGCCGCTGAAGCTGAACATGAGCGGCGTCATGCCCATCATCTTCGCTTCCGCTCTGGTTTCGATCCCCGGCACGATCGGCAGCTTCCTGCAGATCGATCAGGCAGCACATCCGTTCTGGTATGCGTTCTTCCATACCTTCAATTATACGTCTGCGCTGTACGTGGTCATCTACCTGCTGCTGATTCTGGCCTTCAACTACTTCTATGTGGCCATCCAGTACAACCCCGTGGAAATCGCCAACAATCTGCGCCGCAACAACGGCTCGATCCCCGGCTTCCGTCCCGGCAAGCCGACCAGCGATTTCCTGACCCGCACCCTGAACAAGATCACCCTCATCGGCGCGATCTTCCTCGCTGCGGTGGCTGTACTGCCGATCATCCTCGGCAACCTGACCGGTATGAGCATCCAGCTGGGCGGTACCAGCCTGCTGATCGTTGTCGGTGTGGCACTTGATACCACCCGCAGCCTCGACAGCTTTATGACGATGCGCAACCATAAGGGCTTCCTCGGCTGATCTAAAATTAAAGCACTGATGTGAGAAAGCACTGGAAAGGAGAGCACGCTCGGACTTTTCAGTGCTTTTTTGCTTTGGTGGGCCGTTAGCTGGTTCAAACAAAAATACACTGTCCTCTTGTAAAAGGAAAGGAGCAACCCTATGAATCTGATTCTGTTGGGCGCACCCGGCGCCGGTAAGGGCACGCAGGCGGAGATCATCTGCGCAAAGCTGAACATTCCTTCCATCAGCACCGGCAACATCCTGCGCGCTGCCGTCAAGGAAGGCACTGAGATGGGCAAGAAGGCCAAGAGCTTCATGGACGCCGGCGCGCTGGTGCCCGATGAGGTCATCATCGGCATCCTGAAGGACCGCCTGTCCGAGGCAGACTGCGCAAACGGCTTCATCCTCGACGGTGTGCCCCGTACCATTGCTCAGGCAGAGGCCATCGAGACCATGGGCATCCGCATCGACAAGGTGCTGGAGCTGCAGGTCGAGGACAAGGTGATCGTGGAACGCATGGGCGGCCGCCGCGTCTGCGAGAAGTGCGGCGCAAGCTACCACGTCCTCAACAAGAAGAGCAAGGTCGAGGGCGTGTGCGACTGCTGCGGCGGCAAGCTGGTCATCCGCAAGGACGACCAGCCCGAAACCGTGCTGGACCGCCTGAAGGCATACCACGAGCAGACCGAGCCGCTGGTGGAGTTCTACCGTACCCGCGGAAAACTGGCTGCCATCCCGTTCTGCCCCTCCATCGAAGAGACGACGGCTGAGATCATGAAGGCTTTGGAGGCGTAAGCATGATTCAGATCAAGAATGCGAAAGAACTGGACGGAATGCGTCGGGCCAACGCCCTGAGCGCAGCTGCCCTGAAGTACGGCGGCGAGCACATCGAAGCTGGCATGACCACTTGGGAGCTGGATAAGCTGATCTATGACTTCATCGTGAAGCACGGCGGCATCCCGAACTTCAAGGGCCTGTACGGTTTTCCGGGAACGGCCTGCATCAGCCTGAATGATACCATCATCCACGGCATCCCGTCGCATGACATCGTGATCCGTCCGGGCGACATCGTGAGCATCGACACCGGTGCCAAGGTGGACGGCTTCAATGGCGACAACGCCTGCACCTATGGGGTGGGCAAGATCGACCTCGAAGCCCAGCGTCTGCTGGACGTGACCAAGGCGGCTCTGTACAAGGGCATCGAACAGGCCAAGGCGGGCAACCGCATCGGTGATATCGGCTACGCTGTGCAGAGCTACTGCGAGGATGCCGGTTTCTCCGTCGTCCGCGAGTTCGTGGGCCACGGCACCGGCCGCGAGCTGCACGAGGACCCCGAAGTGCCCAATTACGGCCATCAGGGCCGCGGCCCGCGTCTCGTGCCCGGCATGACCATCGCCATCGAGCCGATGATCTGCCAGTACGACTGCAAGATCACCCAGTCCAAGGACGGCTGGACCGTCAAGACCAAGGACGGCGGTCTGGCTGCGCACTTCGAGCACTCCAATGCGATCCTGAAGGATCACACCGAGATCATGACCCGCTTCTGGGACGACCCGGATTTTGACCCGGAGACCTTCAGCCTGAAGTAAGCGGAAACCCTTTGAGACCTCCCTTCGGGGAGGTCTTTTTGGCTTCCAGACCTGTAATTTGTGCAATTCCGACAAGTTTTGGTGAAAAAGTTTCATCCTACCGGTGGAGACGCCCGAAACCCGGAGCGAAAAACAGCCGCTTTTGATTTTGAAGAAATTTTTATCGGAAATACGGAAAAAAGAACTTGCAAAATAGATGCAAAAGGTGTATAATCTATAAATGGCCGTGGCAGCCAGATGCTTTCTCGGTGGACAGGGATTTTCTGCCCACTTTGCGGATTTTGTGCCGCAGGAGAAGAAGTATGTGGCGGTTATCGCCGCCTGTCCGTCAATTCATGGCAAACTGAGCAGATCCAATGAGGAGGCAAATAGCTTGTCTAAAGAAGACGTCATCGAAATCGAAGGCATTGTGCGTGAAGCCATGCCCAACGCCATCTTTAAGGTGGAAATGTTGAGCGAGGATAAGAACACCGGGAAGCTCACTCCCAGCGGCCACATCCTCTTAGCGCACATCTCCGGCAAGCTCCGGACCAATTTCATCCGTATCCTGCCCGGGGACAAGGTCACCGTAGAAATGTCGCCCTACGATTTATCGAAGGGCCGCATCACTTGGCGCTCCAAATAAGCGTCAAGGCATCATTCAAAAGGAGGTTCAACATCATGAAGGTCAAGCCTTCCGTGAAACCCATCTGCGAAAAGTGCAAGGTCATCCGCCGCAAAGGCCGCGTGATGGTCATCTGCCAGAACCCCAAGCATAAGCAGCGCCAGGGCTAATTCGGGCGCCTGAGGGTCAAGTGCGTAGAGTCCCGGCGCAGACCCTGACACTGACATGGGATGATTTTTGGAGGAAACTACTATGGCACGTATTGCCGGCGTTGACCTGCCCCGCGAGAAGCGCGTTCAGGTGGGTCTCACCTACGTTTACGGTATCGGTCAGACCACTGCCAACAAGATCTTGGAGGCAACTGGCATCAACCCCGATACCCGCGTCAAGGACCTGACTCTGGAAGAAGAGGCTAAGATCCGTGACTACATCGATCAGGCTAACATCATCGTTGAGGGCGACCTGCGCCGCAACGTTGCTCTGGACATCAAGCGTCTGGTCGAGATCCAGTCCTTCCGTGGCACCCGCCATCGCAAGAATCTGCCCTGCCGTGGCCAGCGCACCAAGACCAATGCACGTACCTGCAAGGGCCCGAAGCGCACGGTCGCTAACAAGAAGAAGTAAGGAGGATTTGAGAAATGGCAAGTGCAAATAATGCCAAGAAGGGCGCAAATGTCCGCATGAAGCGGAAAGAGCGCAAGAATATTGCTGCTGGTCAGGCTCATATCCAGTCTACCTTCAACAATACTGTCGTTACCATCACCGACCTGCAGGGTAATGCAGTGTCTTGGTGCTCCTCCGGCTCCCTGAACTTCCGCGGCAGCCGCAAGAGCACCCCGTTCGCAGCCCAGTCTGCTGCTGAGACCGCAGCCAAGGTTGCTATCGAGCATGGCATGAAGACCGTTGAGGTCTACGTCAAGGGCCCCGGCGCTGGCCGTGAGTCCGCTATCCGTGCGCTTCAGGCTACCGGTCTGGAAGTCACCCTGATCAAGGACGTGACTCCCATCCCCCACAACGGCTGCCGCCCCCCGAAGCGCCGTCGTGTCTGATCGAAGGAGGAAATTGAATTATGGCAAAGAATACGCAGCCTATCGCAAAGCGTTGCAAGGCCTTGGGCATTTCTCCCGCGGTCATGGGCTATGCAAAGAAGAATACCACCCGCAACTCCAATGGCAACATGCGCAAGAAGCAGTCTGAGTACGCATCTCAGCTGAAGGAGAAGCAGAAGGTCAAGTTTATCTACGGCGTTCTGGAGAAGCAGTTCCACAATGCTTACCTGCGTGCTGAGGCTCGCCCCGGTAAGACCGGTGAGAACCTGCTGCAGATCATGGAGTGCCGTCTGGACAACGTCGTGTTCCGTCTGGGCTTCGCTCAGACCCGCCGCGACGCTCGCCAGCTGGTGAGCCACGCTCACTTCACCGTCAACGGCAAGAAGGTCAACATTCCTTCTTATCAGATCAAGGCCGGTGACGTGATCGAAGTCCGTGAGTCCAGCCGTTCTTCTGCTAAGTTTGCTAAGCTGACTGGCCCTGAGGCTCCCGTTGTGGCACTGCCCTCTTGGCTGGATCGCGAGGCTGGCACCCTGAAGGGCGTTGTCACCAAGCTCCCTGAGCGCAGCGACATCGACTACGAAGTTGCAGAGCACCTCATCGTCGAGCTGTACTCCAAGTAATCCATTAAGAAGGCCGGACCTCCTTTCTGGATGGTTCGCTTTCGCATTCTTTTCTTTGAAAGAATTTAATAATGGGCCGGCACTTCACGCCGGTTTGACAAGGAGGGCATAGATATGATGGAGATTGAACGTCCCAAAATCGAAACGGCAAGCCTGTCCCCGGACGGCCGCTACGGCAGATTCGTCGCGGAGCCTCTGGAACGTGGCTTTGGCATCACACTGGGCAACAGCCTGCGTCGTGTGCTTCTTTCCTCTCTGCCCGGTGTCGCCGTGACCAGCGTCAAGATCGACGGCGTGGTTCACGAGTTCTCCACCATTGAGGGCGTCAAGGAAGACGTTACCGAAATTGTCCTGAACCTGAAGGGTATCGCTGCAAAGCTGTACACCGATGGTCCGAAGACAGTGCGTGTTGAGGCAGTTGGCCCCTGTGAGGTCACCGCCGACAACATCAAGCAGGGCGACGACATTGAGATCCTGAACCCTGAATGGCACATCGCAACCTTGGGCGAGGGCGGCAAGCTCGTCATGGAGCTCACCTTCGATAAAGGCCGCGGTTATGTGCCCGCAGAGCGCAACAAGCAGGCCATCGTCGAGAAGAACGATATCAATACGCTTCCCGTCGATAGCATTTACACCCCTGTGCTCAAGGTGAATTACAACGTTGAGAGCACCCGTGTTGGCCAAGCGATCGATTACGACAAGCTGACCATTGAGGTTTGGACCGATGGCACGATCAACGCGCAGGAAGCCGTTTCTCTGGCTGCCCGCGTCCTGACCGAGCACCTGAACCTGTTCGTCAACCTGTCCGACGAGGCAGCTGGCACCGAGATCATGGTGGAGAAGACCAACGACGATAAAGAGAAGGCTCTGGAGATGACCATCGAAGAGCTGGATCTGAGCGTCCGTTCCTTTAACTGCCTGAAGCGTGCCGGTATCAACACGGTCGAGGATCTGGTCAGCAAGAGCGAGGACGAAATGATGAAGGTTCGCAACCTCGGCCGCAAGAGCCTTGAGGAAGTCATGGCAAAGCTGGACTCTCTCGGCTTCAAGCTGAACACAGACGATGAATAACTAAAATAATTAAGGAGTGAAACGGGATGCCCGGTACCAGAAAGCTCGGTAGAACCAGCGACAGCCGCAACGCTATGATGCGCGCTATGGTTACCTACCTGTTGGAGAATGGCAAGATTGAGACCACTGTCACTCGCGCTAAGGACGTTCGTTCCATGGCCGAGAAGATGATCAGCCTTGGCAAGGCAAGCGACCTGCACACCAAGCGTCAGGTTTATGCCTACATCACCAAGGAAGATGTTGCAAAGAAGCTGTTTGATGAGATCAGCCCCAAGTACGCTGACCGCAACGGCGGCTACACCCGCATCATCAAGATCGGCGCTCGCCGCGGCGACGCTGCTGAGATGGCAGTTCTGGAGCTCGTCTGATCGACTCTGACTGTAAAAACAGTGTAACAAAACGCTCTTTCCCTTTGGGAGAGGGCGTTTTTTGTTGCCCATGGGCGCAATTCGTGATATACTTAATTCTGTGTAACCAAGCTGATTTTCCACCGGAAGGAGGGACGACGGTTGAAAAGACGACACTTCCTGCTGCTGGCGGCGTGCTGCCTTGCGGGGCTGCTGCCGGGATGCAGTTTTCCGATGACGGAGAACATGCAGGTGGAAGAGCTTCTCCGGGCGCCCCGGCTTTCGGGCGATTACGGGGCTTTGCAGAACGCCCTGAACGACTGGCTGGGCGAGAGCGCCCAGCTCAAGTACCCCATGCAGGGCGACCTGCTTTCGCCGTTCCTGTTACAGGACCTCGACGGCGACGGGGAGCAGGATGCGGCGGTTCTTTATACCACCGCCCAGTCCTCCAACGTCTGCATCGCCTTTTTGCAGCGGGACGAGGAGAACCGGTGGAAGGTGTGCCAGAGCATCGAGGGCCTTGCGGACACGGTGGACAATGTTCGGCTGGCCCAATTGCAGGACGGCAGCTCCATGCAGATGGTGGTGGGTTACCTCGCCGCACAAGGGGACAGTTATCTGGCCGTTTACTCCTACGAAAACGGGCAGGTCAGCGCGATTCTGGAGCAGTCCTATGAGCAGTATCTGGTGGAGGACATCACCGGCGGCGGCAATCAGGACCTGATCCTGATGTCCACGCTGGAGGACGGCGGGGTGCAGATCGAGCTGCTGACCGTGGACCGGGATGGCAGCTTCCAACAGGTCGCGGTCATGGGCCTTTCGGCGGATAAATTCTCCGGCTGCGCCTCGGTGGCGGCGGGCCTTGGGGCCGACGGCAAACACTATCTGGTGCTGGACGGCTGGACCGGTATCTCCGGCAACAATCTGGCCACGGTGCTGCTTCGGTTCGACGAGGAGAGCCAGCAGATGATCCCCGCCGACCAGATCAGTACGAGCGAACTGTACAGCGCTTCGCTGCGGAACGTGCCGAACCTCGTCAGCCGGGACTTGGACGGCGACGGCACGGTGGAGATCCCCACCCAGCCGGACGAGGCGGGTCTGCTGAACATGAGCCAGAGCCGCCGGATGGATTTCATCGTCTGGATGGACTACACCAGCCCGACGCCGGAAAAGAGCTTCGGCTTGCTGGACGAGGAAACCAACTGCTACATCGAGCTGCCCGCCGAGTGGGAGGGGAACCTGCTGCTCACTGACAGCACCGAGATCGACGCCGCCGTGGAGCTGCGCACCGTGGACGAGAACGAGTTGGTGCTCACCCTGCGGCTGGTGTCGGCCAGCGCCAGCGCGGCGGGCTGGACCCGCCTCGGCGTGGTGGCGTCCCGCCAGATGCAGGCAAAACTGGGGGAGGGGGCCGTCATCACGGACCAGACCTATCGGCTGTCCCGGTCACTGTATCGATTGAATTAGCCCTCTCAGGCATAAAAAATTTTAACGGAGGTACCCATGGTCAAAGTACTTGTTGTGGAGGACGAAGCCAGCATCCGCGAGATGATCGCGCTGAACCTGCGCTTGGCCGGCATGGAGGCCGTGGAGGCCGACAGCGCCGAGGCCGCCCTCCCGCTGCTGGAACAGAAGCCCGGCTGCGATGCGGCCATTCTGGATGTGATGCTGCCGGGGATGAACGGCTTTTCGCTCTGCGAGACCATCCGCCGCACCGACCAGAAGATCGGCATCATCATCCTGAGCGCAAAGGGGCAGGAGCAGGACAAGATCCGCGGCTTGTCCATCGGCGCGGACGACTATATGACAAAACCCTTCAGCGTCAGCGAGCTGCTGGCCCGCGTGGAGGCCCTCTGCCGCCGCGTGAGCCGTTCGGCGGGCGGGGAGAGCGGCGCGGCCCACAGCCCTGCCGCCCTCGTCAGCGGCGACTTTGTGCTGGACGAGAACCGCCGCGTCCTGCTCAAGGCGGGCAAGCCCATTGAGCTGACGCAGGTGGAGTTTCAGATCATGGAACTTTTCTTCCACAATCCCGGCGTCGCGCTGGTGCGTGAAAAGATCCTGAAGGGTGTCTGGGGCGAGAACTACTTCGGCGATGTGAAGATCGTGGATGTGAACATCCGCCGGCTGCGGATGAAGATAGAGGATGAACCCAGCCACCCCACCCACATCATGACGGTGTGGGGCTACGGCTACCGGTGGGAAGAATGAGGAGCGGCATCACCCGGCGGTGGCTCTGCGGCAGTCTGCTGATGACGGTGCTGCTGGTGCTCTTGGTGGAGGGGATGTTCCTGTACAGCTGCACCCGCAGCTATTACAACAGCGTCCAGCAGACCATGTACCGCCGCTTTTCCTCCATCAGCGGCCAGCTGAAAATGTACACCGGCGACACGGCCCAGAAAGCTTCTGCCAGCCGGAGCGTGGCTCTGCGCCGGATGGTGGAGCAGTTTTCCGATAAGGACAAATACGAGTTCATGCTGCTGGACAGCTACGGCAGCGTCATTGCCTCCTCCAGTGGCACCGACGCCGAGGGCATCCTGACCAGTGCTGACTTCGAACAGGCGCAGGAGACCGGCGACGGCATGGGGGTGGCCATCTACCACACCGACAGCAGCGAAATGGTCATGGCGGTCTGCTGCCTTGTGCCCTATGCGGCCGAGGATGTGGCCGCCATGCGGCTGGTCACCAGCCTGACACTGGTGCAGAACCAGTTGAAAAATGTCTTCCTCATCAGCATCGTGGTGGTCATCACCATCTTGGGCTTTACGGTGGCGTCCGGCCTGTATTTCGTGCGGAGCATCGTGGTGCCGCTGGGGCAGGTGGAGCGCACCGCCGCCAGTATCGCGCGGGGTGAGCTGGACGTCCGTCTGCCCGTGACCGGCGACGCCCGCGACGAGGTAGACCGGCTGCGCGGCACCATCAACCGGATGGCCGAGGGGCTGGAAGAGACCGAAAAGATGAAGAATGAATTCATCAGCTCGGTCTCCCATGAGCTGCGCACGCCGCTGACCTCCATCCGGGGCTGGGTGGAGACCCTGCGCACCCTCGACGACCCGGAGGACGAAAACTACCGCAAGGGGCTGGAGATCATCAACAACGAGACGGCCCGCCTCTACAACATGGTGGAGGAGCTGCTGGACTTCAGCCGCTTGCAGAACGGGCGGCTCAAGATGAGCTGCCACCCTCTCGACCTCGTGGCCGAGCTGACCGACGCGGTCCTCTTCTGCGAAGCCCGCATCCAGCGGGAGGGGCTGCTGCTCTCTTACAGCGAGCCGGAGGAGATGATCCCCGTCTATGCTGACCCGAATCGTCTGCGGCAGGTGTTCATCAATATTCTGGACAACGCCATCAAGTATTCGGCTCCCGGCGGGCGGATCACCGTCAAGATCTGGCAGGGCGAGTACAAGGCCTTCATCGAGATCATCGACCAAGGCCGGGGCATCCCGCCCGAAGACCTCGAAAACGTGAAGACCAAGTTCTACAAGGGCAGCAACTCGGTGCGGGGCAGCGGCATCGGTCTGGCGCTGGTGGATTCCATCATGACGGCGTTGGACGGCACCCTTGACCTCAAGAGCACCCTTGGCCGCGGCACTGTGGTCACGCTGGGGCTGCCTATTTATAAGCGCTAAGAAGATTTAGACACAATTCTGCGGTACAATAAAGGCTGTAAAAAATCACCCGCCCGGTACTCCGCGTGCGGGGACAGGAGAACCCAATGAATCAACCGAAGCAAGAACGTTTCAAAACCAGTGTGGGCGGTCAGGCCCTGATGGAAGGAATCATGATGCGCGGCCCGGAGAAGATCTGCTGCGCGGTGCGCAAGCCGGACGGCACCATCGAGACCAAGATCGAGCCTACCCCCAAGCATGGCATCTGGACCAAGATTCCCCTCGTGCGGGGTGCTATCTCAATGGTGGAAAGTCTCATCATGGGCTACCGGTACATGATGTACTCCGCACAGGTGAGCATGGGCGACGACTACGACCCCGAAGAGGAGGAGACCGCCTTTGAAAAATGGGTGGGAGACCACCTCGGCAAAAAGGCGGAGGACGTGCTGCTGGGGGCGGCTGCCCTCATCGGCGGCCTGTTCGCGATCCTGCTCTTCACGGTGCTGCCCACGGTTCTGGTGGGCGGTGTGAACCATCTGGTGCCGCTGGGCCGCTGGAGCAAGGTCATTCTGGAAGCGCTGCTCAAGGTCGCCATTTTCCTGAGCTACATGGCCGCCATCTCGAAGATGAAGGAGATCCACCGCGTCTTCGAGTACCACGGTGCCGAGCACAAGACCATTGCCTGTTACGAGGCGGGGGACGAGCTGACCGTGGAGAATGTCCGCAAATATACCCGGTTCCACCCCCGCTGCGGCACCAGCTTTTTGATCTTGGTGGTCATCGTCAGCGTGTTTTTGTACAGCGTCCTGCCGTGGTCCAGCACCGGGCTGCGGGTGGTGTTCAAGCTGCTGCTGCTCCCGGTGGTCATGGGCATCAGCTATGAGCTGCTGAAGTGGTGCGGCCGGTCGGACAACATCGCCACCCGGATCATCCGCCAGCCCGGCATCTGGGTGCAGCACCTGACCGTTTTTGAGCCGGACGACAGCATGATCGAAGTCGCCATTGCGGCGGTGACCCCCGTTCTGCCCGAAAAACCGGAGGATGGCAAATGGTAACGGAAGGCACCCTGCCCCGCGACGCACTGCGGCAGGTGGAACAGCGGCTGACAGCTGCGGGCTGCCCCGACGCCGATTTCGACGCGGCAGAGCTGCTGCGGCTGGTCCTCGGCGTGGACGTCCGGCTGGCCTTTGCCCCGCTGACGGCGGAACAGGCCGCCCGGCTGGAAGAGCTGACGGCCCGGCGGGCAGACCGGGAGCCGCTGCAATACCTCTGCGGGAGCTGGCCCTTCCTCGACTTTGAACTGGCCGTCGGCCCCGGTGTGCTCTGCCCGCGGGCGGACACCGAGGTGGTGGCCGAAACGGCAGCCGGGCTGCTGAAGGAGGTCCCCCACCCGAAGGTGCTGGACCTCTGCGCCGGAACAGGCTGCCTCGGCCTCGGCGTCAAGCGGTTCTGCCCCGATGCCGCTGTCACGAGCCTTGAAAAAAGCCCGGATGCGCTGGTCTACCTGAAGCGGAACGCCCGCCTTCCCGGCGGGCTGGAGATCACGCCGGTGGAGGGAGATCTGTTCACTTACTGGCAGACCCTGCCGGAGGGGCAGCTGGACCTCATCGTGTCGAACCCGCCCTACCTGACCGCCGCCGAGATGGCTCAGCTCCAGCCCGAAGTGGCCAAGGAACCCGCCATGGCGCTGGCAGCAGGGGAGGACGGCCTTGCATTTTACCGCACCATCGCGGAAGACTACCAACAAGCCCTCCGCCCCGGCGGTGCCCTCGCTTTGGAGATCGGCTGGCAGCAGCGGGAAGCTGTCACCGCCCTGCTGGCAGAAAACGGCTGGGTGGACATTGCCTGTCAAAAAGACTACGGCGGGAATGATAGAGCTGTGACTGCCCGCAGAAGCTGCAAGTAACAGCGGAACGCGGCATAAAAATAATTGAAAAATAGAACAACTTCCTGTTGTAATGTTCTGAATTTGTGATATACTATTAGGGAAAGAATCAGAATTGACCCGCGCCAAGGCCGGACAGGCTGCGCCGGGATGGACAGCAAAGGAGAAGACTATGGCAGCAAAGAATCAGAACACGGTGGTTTCGGCCACCCAGAAGATCGAGCCCGGCGCAAAAAAAGATGCGCTGGCGACCGCGCTGGCCCAGATCGAAAAGCAGTTCGGCAAGGGCGCCGTCATGAAGCTGGGCGACAACACCGCCATGCAGGTGGACGCCATCTCCACCGGCAGCTTGGGTCTGGATATGGCGCTGGGCGTGGGCGGCGTGCCCCGCGGCCGCATCATCGAGGTGTACGGCCCGGAATCCAGCGGTAAGACCACGCTGGCGCTGCACATTCTGGCCGAAGCCCAGAAGCAGGGCGGCGAAGTTGCTTTCATCGACGTCGAGCACGCGCTGGACCCCGTCTATGCCGAGGCGCTGGGCGTGGACATCAACAACCTCCTCGTCAGCCAGCCGGACACCGGCGAACAGGCCATGGAGATCTGTGAGGCGCTGGTGCGCTCCGGTGCCATCGACGCCATCGTGGTGGACTCGGTGGCCGCTATGGTCCCCCGCGCCGAGATCGAGGGCGAGATGGGCGACAGCCATGTGGGCTTGCAGGCCCGCCTGATGAGTCAGGCCATGCGCAAGCTCACCAGCGTCATCGGCAAGACCAATACGGTCTGCGTCTTCATCAACCAGCTGCGTGAGAAGGTCGGCGTCGTCTACGGCAACCCCGAAGTCACCACCGGCGGCCGCGCACTGAAGTATTATTCCTCCGTCCGGATCGACATCCGCCGCGTGGAGGGCCTGAAGGACTCCTCCGGCCAATTCATCGGCAACCACACCCGCGCCAAGATCGTCAAGAACAAGGTGGCGCCTCCGTTCCGTGAGGCCGAATTCGACATCATGTTCGGCGAGGGCATTTCCAAGATGAGCGAGCTCATCGACCTCGGCGTGAAGCTGGGCATTGTGCAGAAGAGCGGCGCATGGTTCAACTACGGCGATATCCGTCTGGGTCAGGGCCGCGACAACGCCAAACAGTTCCTGCGCGATAACCCGGAGCTGGCCAACGACATCGAGGGCCAGATCCGCGCCAACGCCGACAAGCTCTATGCCAGCCGCCGCACCGCCAAGGCTGCTGCCCCTGCCGCCGAAGCATCCGGCGAAAAGGCCCCGGCCAAGGAGCCGGTGGTCAAGGCTCCCACCCGCAGCAGCGAGAGCGAGCTGGACATCATGGTGGAAGAGTAAATGGCCTTTACGCACAACCGCCGCCCGCTGGCGGAGGAGGAAAAATCCACCGACGCCGCCAAGGCCCGCGCCCGCGCGATGGAGCTTCTGGCGGGGCAGGAACTGTCCTCCGGCATCCTGTACGAGCGGCTGAACCGCCGCTTCACCGAGCAGACCTCGGCGGCGGTGGTGGCCGAGATGGTGGAGCGGGAGTACGTCAACGACGAGCGCTACGCCGAGGCCCGCGCCCACGGGCTGCTGGCGGCGAAAAAGAGCCGCCGCGCCGCCGCGCAGAATCTGCGGCAGAAGGGCCTGAGCACCCAGCAGATCGAACAGGCGCTGGAAGTGGTCTACACTCCGGAGGAAGGCGGTGAGGACCCGGAGCTGGAAGCCGCCGCCGCGCTGGTGGAGGGCCGCTACCGCAAAAAGCTGGAAGCGGGCCGCCGCGACCTTGTGGTGGCCGCCCTGATGCGGCGCGGGTTCGCGTATGCGGTGATCAAAGAAGCCATCAAAAGAGTGGAAGAAGAATAGAAAGAGAGTATATCCCCTTTATGAAAATTGCATGTATTTCCCTTGGATGCCCGAAGAATCAGGTCGATCTGGACGGCATGGTCCACATCCTGCTGTCCGCCGGCCACGAGACGGTGGCGGAGCTGGGCGAAGCCGATGTCATCCTCGTCAACACCTGCGGCTTCATCGAGAGCGCCAAGACCGAGGCCATCGAGAACATCCTTGAGGCGTGCTCCTACAAGCAGCAGAACCCGAACCTGAAGGTCGTGGTTACCGGGTGCTTGGCCGAGCGCTACCGCAGCCAGATCGAGGAGGAGATCCCCGAAGTGGACGCCGTGGTGGGCTGCGCCTCCAACAAGGCCATCGACTCCATCGTGGCCCGGCTCTTCAACGGTGAGGAGCACCTCGAAAGCTACGGCCTGAAGAAAGATTTCCCGCTGGGCGGCAAGCGCGTCATCGGCACGCCCGCCCACTATGCGTACTTAAAGATCGCCGAGGGCTGCAACAACCGCTGCCACTACTGCGCCATCCCCGCCATCCGCGGCCCGCTGCGCAGCCGTGACATGGCCGACTGTGTGGCCGAGGCCCGCTGGCTGGCCGGTGAGGGCGTCAAGGAGCTCATCATCGTGGCGCAGGACCCCACCGCCTACGGCGAGGACTGGGGCAAGCCGGGCAGCATCTGCGAGCTGCTGGACAAGCTGAACAAGGTGCAGGGCATCGAGTGGATCCGCATCATGTACGCTTACCCGGAGCGGATCACCGATGAGTTCATCGCGGCGATGCAGCGGAACGAGAAGGTCGTGCCTTACCTCGACCTGCCCATCCAGCACTGCAACGACACCATCCTCAAGAACATGAACCGCCGCTCCAACCGCGCCGAGCTGCTGGACGTTATCGGCAGGCTCCGCCGTCAGATCCCCGGCATCACCCTGCGCACCACCCTGATCGCGGGCTTCCCCGGCGAGACCGAGGAGCAGTTCGAGGATCTGTGCAACTTCGTCAAGGAGGTCCAGTTCGACCGTTTGGGCTGCTTTGCCTACTCGGCGGAAGAGAACACCGTGGCCGCCAAGATGGACGGCCAGATCGAGCAGGAGGTCAAGGATAAGCGCACCGAGCTGGTGATGCAGATCCAGACCGGCATCATGGCCCAGAAACAGGCGGCCAAGGTCGGCCAGACCGTCCGGGTCATCTGCGACGGCATCGATGACGAGAGCGGCCTGTACCTCTGCCGCACGGCGGGCGACGCGCCGGAAGTGGACGGCAACGTCTGCGTTTCCAGCGAGGAGCCGCTCTACCCCGGCGAGTTCTATGACATTCTGGTGGACGACAGCGACCTTTACGATCTGTATGGTACGGTTGCAAAATAACAAACAGGAGGATATTTTGTATGAATCTGCCCAATAAGCTGACTCTGAGCCGCATGATTCTGGTGCCGGTCTTCATGATCTTTGCCTCTATGACCCAGCTCGGCACCGACAACTTCAACGCTTCGTGGTATCTGGCCGCGGGCATCGTCTTCGCCATCGCCAGCTTTACCGACTATCTGGACGGTCATCTGGCCCGCAAGTGGCACATGGTCACCGATTTCGGCAAGTTTGCTGACCCCTTGGCCGACAAGCTGCTGACGACGGTCGCCTTCATCTACATGATGCGGGACGGTGTGTGCAGCCCGGTGGTGCTCTGCATCATTCTGGCCCGCGAGTTCGCGGTGTCCGGTCTGCGGATGGTGGCCGCCGGTGCCAAGGACGGCAAGGTGATCGCCGCAAACATGTGGGGCAAGGTGAAGACCGTGCTCCAGATGCTGACCATCATCTTCTACTTCTTCGGCGTCTCGCTGACCTATGGCCACACCATGATCGGCAATCTGGACGTCTGGCTGATCTCCCACTGGCTGTGCTGGCTGGTGGCCGCGGCTACCGCCATTTCCGGCATCAAGTATCTGTGGGATAACCGTAGCTTTATCAATACCGCAAAGTAAGCCCTCTCAGTCATTGCTTCGCAATGCCAGCTGTCCACCCTCTGTCGCATACGCGGCATCTCCCTCCGACCGGAGAGAGTCTTTCCCAAAGGGGGAGCTTTTTGCGGTAATTTGATTACAAATTGGAGAAACATGAAACAACATTCGCTTTTGGACAAGCTGCGCCGGGTGCTTTCCATCCTGCTGAACTTGGCTGTCGTGTACATGGAGCCCACCGCCATCCGAATGAGCTGGGAGGCTGTGGGTGACCAGACCCTGACCTTCTATACCGAGAACTCCAACATTTTTTCGGCGGGGGTCTGTCTGTTGGTGGCGGTGTGTCAGGTGTGGGCGTTGATCTCCGGGCGGGAGCTGCCCCGGTGGGTCAAGCGGCTGAAATTTCTGGCTGCGTGCTGCCTGACCATGACCTTCCTGACCGTGGTCTTCGTGCTGGCCCCCTACTACCCCAACGAGGGCGGCGTCCGCTTCCTGCTGACCGAGAGTTCCATGCTCTACCACCACCTGCTCAACCCGCTGTGCGTCTTCGTCTCCTTCGTTTTCTTGGAGCGGGAACCGCGGCTGAGTGCCCGGAACATCCCGCTGGCACTGGTGCCGACGGCGGTGTACGGAGCCATTGCGCTCTGGGCCAACTACCAGCGGCTCTGGACCGGGCCGTATCCCTTCCTGCTGGTCTATGAGCAGACCACCCGGCAGACCGTGCTGTGGAGCGTGGGCATCCTGCTGATGAATCTGTTCTATGCGTGGCTCGTCTGGCTGGCGGGCGGAAATCGCCGATAAACTGCAACAAAAAGGCCCTGTTTTCTGACGGTGGATGCCGCCGGGAAACAGGGCCTTTTTTGTGTGAAGCAGGGGGAGACGAATCAGTTTTCTTTCTTGTATTCCGCCTTCATTGCAGCATAGCCGATGAGCACGGTCCACACATAGGCGCAGGTCTTGGGGATCATCAGCAGACCGATGACCGGGATCACATCGCCCCACAGCACCACCGGGATATAGAAGCCAAAGCTCAGCACGATGGTGAGCCACATCCAGCGGAATGCGGTATCGTGGTTCTCTTTGGCGCTGCGGTAGAACAGCACGATGACCAGCAGACCCAGCAGCGCGAAGGGGAGGTTGCGGTAGATGCCCCAAGACAGGGGAGAATGGTTGGTGAGCCACTGGTTCTGGGGCATCATGCAGAGGATCACACGGGCAGCCGACAGAGTGTAGACGGCCAAGGTCACGGCCTTCTGGCCGTGGATGTGGTAGCGCTGACGCCAGACGTAGTACAGCAGCACATAGAACACCGTCATGGTGACCGAGGTGATCCACTTGCCCAGACCCAGCTGGAAGGCATAGCTGTCAAGACCGGTGGTGCACAGAGCCAGTGCGCGGGGCACCAGATGGAAAGAGTCACCGGCACCCAGCACCACAGCCATCCAGCCAAACAGCTGGAACTGGGCGGAGCCTTTGCTGTTCCGGATCATGCGGATGCCCACGGAAAGGACGGTGAGCAGATAAAAAATGTCAAAAAGCGTTTCAAAGATCGCACGCATCGTAAAAATCTCCTTTGTTGTGTGAAATGGGTGGAATGGGGGAATGCAGCGGGGTCCTGCCTGAGGGTCCGGAACATCACCTCCTTGATTGAACAATGTTCACTTTGACGGATAAAAAATCCCCACGCATCCGTGGGAAGTTTTTTAATAGAGGGTTCGTCGGACGATCTCCAGCACCATGGACGGGTCGAAATCCTGCTGCACCAGTGCGGACAGCATCTGGGAGAACAGGACCCCGGCAAACCGTTCGGCGGTGAACTGGTCATTGAAGGCATCCGGCCGGACGTTGGGGTCCTGCTGCAGGACGAGATGCAGCTGCCGCAGGATGTGCTGCCACGCCTGCTGCATCTGCTGTTTTCCATCTGCCGTGCCTTGGTGCATAAAGCCAAGGGAGTGGTGCGTGAAAAAGCCGGGATACTGGGCGCAGCCGTATTCCAACTGCCGGTACATCCAGCGGACACAGGCCAGCGTGTCCCGGAAGACGGCTTCGTCCTCCGGGCGGTGGAAGATATCGTTCCAGATGCTTTCCACCGTGGCGCTCACCAGCTCGGTCTTGGAGCCAAAATAGTTGTAGATGCAGCCCACCGACACACCGCAGGCCGCAGCCACGGCGCGGATGTTGACCGCAGCCCATCCATTTTGCTGGATGAGGGTACGACTGGCTTTTAAGATATCCTCTTTGGAGGTTGCGGTAAGATTCATGTGATCACCTCAAAATGAACTGCGTTCATTATAGACGGAACACAACGTTCTGTCAAGGGAAAAGCAAAAAATTTTTGGGGATTTTTTCACAGCGCAAAAAGGCCGCCCCACGGGAAGACCCATGGGGCGGCCTTGAAAAGAATGCTGGCTGTTACAACAGCGGGATGCCAGCCTTGGCGCAGGCTTCGCGGGTGGCTTCGTCCCAGACGCTTGCCTGAACTTCGCCGATGTGGGCGCTGCCCAGCAGCAGCATACACAGGCGGCTCTGGCCGATGCCGCCGCCGATGGTGTAAGGCAGCTCGCCGTTCAGCACGGCCTTGTGGAAGGGCAGGACCCGGCGGTCATCGCAGCCCGCCATGGTCAGTTGCTTGTCCATGCTTTCGGGGCTGACGCGGATGCCCATGCTGCTCAGCTCGTAGCTGCACTGCAGCGGCTCGTTCCAGAACAGCAGATCGCCGTTCAGATCCCAGTCGTCGTAGTCGGGGGCGCGGCCGTCGTGGGGCTTGCCGCTCTTCAGCGGGGCACCGATCTTCATCAGGAAGGTGGTGCCGTTCTCCTTGACGATGGCGTTCTCGCGCTCCTTCGGGGTCAGGTCCGGGTACTTGTCCTCCAGCTCCTGCGTGGTGATGAAGGTCACGTTGGGGGTGTGCAGGGGCAGGTCCTGCAGCTGGGGGAACATAGCGTGGAGGTTCATCTCGGTGGCGCAGACCGCCGACACGATGGACCGCACCACATTCTTCAGGTAAGCCTCGTTGCGGTCCTCCTCCCGGATGACCTTTTCCCAGTCCCACTGGTCCACATAGACGGAGTGGAGGTTATCCAGCTCCTCGTCGCGGCGGATGGCGTTCATGTCGCAGTACAGGCCCTTGCCCACCCGGAAGCCGTAGTCCTTCAGGGCCTTGCGCTTCCACTTGGCCAGCGACTGCACCACCTGTGCTTCGGTGCCGCTGTCCTTGATGTCGAAGGTGACTTTCCGCTCGACGCCGTTCAGGTCGTCGTTCAGGCCGGTGGACGCCTCCAGAAACAGCGGCGCGGACACGCGGTAGAGGTTCAGCGTGGCGCAGAGCGTGTCTGCGAACAGCCGCTTCACCGTGCCGATGGCGCGCTGGGTGTCGTACAGGTTCAGCGCGGGTGTGTAGTTTGCCGGAATGATGGTTTTACTCATGGCAGTTTACCCCTCTCTTGCCGCTCCCCGCCGCCGAATCACGGCACCGGAACGGCTTTCCCTTTATTACAGTAAATTATGACACAACTTCGGGGAGATGTAAAGGGGCGGAAAGAAAAAAGCCGCGCTCAGGCTGTAGAGCAGTGTCAAACTGCTTGACTTCCGGTGCGGCGGCCATTATAATAAATCTGTATCAGAACAAATGCGTTGATCCGGGCAGAGTAGCGCAGGGAACGTCTGCACAGAGAGAATGGGCCGTTGGCTGGGAGCCTGTTTGCAGAGGGGTGCGTGAAGTGCGCCCGGAGAGCACACTGCGGGAAGGATAGTATCGCAGTGCGGCCGCCGCCGTTACCGGCTTTGAGCGACAAACAGAAGTGGAACCGCGATTTTGAACGAAAACCGCCTTCGGAGTCCTTACAGCAGTAAGGATTCCGGAGGTTTTTTGCTTATCGGTTTTCGCGGAGCGAGGCTGTGAGGGTCGCGGCTTCTGTCTGCCACACAAAAGGAGAGGTTTTTATGCAGATTTTCAACACCCTGACCCGTCAGAAAGAAGAGTTCGTCCCGCAGGTGCCCGGCGAGTATCGCATCTACGTCTGCGGCCCGACCGTTTACAATTATATCCACATCGGCAATGCCCGCCCGCTGATCGTCTTCGACACCCTGCGCCGCTATCTGGAATACCGCGGCAACAAGGTCATCTATGTGTCCAACATCACCGATATCGATGATAAGCTCATCAAAAAGGGGCAGGAAGAGGGCACTTCCATGAAGAAAGTTGCCCAGCATTTTGAGGCTGAGTACCTCAAGGATGCCGCCGGCCTGAACTGCAAGAAGCCCACCGTCCAGCCCCGCGCTACCGAGCACATCCAGCAGATCCTCGATATCGTTAAGGATCTGATCGACACCGGCCACGCCTACGTCGCCAAGAACGGCGATGTCTACTTCCGCGTCAAGAGCGACCCGGAGTACGGCAAGCTGAGCCACCTGAAGCTGGACGATCTGGAGAGCGGCAACCGCGAGCTGCGCAGCCAGATGGACGATGGCCTGAAGGAAGACCCCGCCGACTTCGCCGTCTGGAAGGCCGCTAAGCCCGGCGAGCCCGCATGGGAAAGCCCCTACGGTATGGGCCGCCCCGGCTGGCACATCGAGTGCAGCGCCATGAGCCGCACCCATCTGGGCAAGACCATCGACCTGCACTGCGGCGGTCAGGACTTGATCTTCCCCCACCACGAGAACGAGATCGCACAGAGCGAGTGTGCCAACGGCTGCGAGTTCGCCCGCTACTGGATGCACAACGGTTTCATCAATGTGGATAACCAGAAGATGTCCAAGAGTCTGCACAACTTCTTCACGGTCCGCGATGTCGCCAACCTCTACGGCTACGAGCCCATCCGCTACTTCATGCTGACCGCGGGCTATCGGATGCCGCTGAACTACACCGTGGATCTCATTGAGAGCTGCAAGAACAGCTTGGAGCGCCTGTACACCTGCCGCGAGAACCTCGACTTTGCCCTGAGCAAGAGCGAGTTCGGCGCCGACGAGACCCTGAAAGCCAAGGCCGATGAGGCCCGCACCAAGTTCTGCAAGGCCATGGACGACGACCTGAACACCCCCGATGCGCTGGCTGCCGTGTTCGATCTGGTCAAGGAGATCAACACGTTGTCCGCCGCTTCCAGCAAGGAAGCGCTGGAGGCTGCTGCCAAGGCCTTCGACGAGATCACCGATGTGCTGGGCCTGATGTACAACCGCAAGAAGGACGAGGTGCCCGCCGAAGTGACCGAACTGGTCGAGAAGCGCGCCGCCGCCAAGAAGGCGAAGGACTGGGCCGCCGCTGATGCCATCCGCGCCCAGCTGACCGAAATGGGCTGGGCCGTCAAGGATACGGCACAGGGCCCGCAGTTGAGCAAGATCTAACGAGCTGAGCGAACTGCCGCGCGTCTGCGCGGCAGTTTTTATGTAAAAATCTTGAATCACTTGAATCCCGTTATTGACCGAAAGCGCAGGATGCGGTAAAATTAGGGTGGCTCGAAGCAAGATCGGGCCCGGCGGCGCTTCGCCGCACGACCGCAAATTTTGGATGCAAACAGGAGGTCTGCAAAAATGAAGACCAAAAGGATGATTTCGCTGCTGCTTGCCGTTGTTCTGACGCTGAGCGTGGCCGTTACCCCGGCGTTTGCAGCATCGGCGGGCAGCGAGCTCGCCGCCGGAAAAAGCGCAAACGTCGAAGAAACCAACGATGTCGTTTCCATCCGTCTGACTACGTCGGGCGATCTGGTTTATGGTTCCCCCTTCACCCTCAGCGTGCAGACGCGCCCCGCCGACACCCAGTATATCGGCGTGATCATTGGCATCAAGGGCGAGGCCAAGGGCTATGTGACCTTGGTGCTCTCGGATAAGATCCGCACCCTGCTCAAGATGATCCCGCTGCCGCGCAAGATGTCGGCGACCCCGGATCAGGAAGAGGAGTTCAACCTCTACGCCTACCTCAAGCAGTTGATCGACGGCAACGACGTCAGCGTGCTGCTCCGCGTGGCGGACGAGGTGGTGTCCGTGATGGACGTATTGCAGTTCTATATGCCCACCATCAAGGACTTCTCCACCGGCCTGAAGCTGGCGCTGGAGTTGATCCGCAAGTATCTGCCGGAGGGCGCCTTCAGCCGCATCTACGTCGATGAGCAGCCCACCGATTCCGGCCGCTACATCGCGGGCGCGGTGGCGCTGGAGTCCGGCGATATGAACACCGCCGGCATGGCCATGTTCCGCATCAAGCCCAAGAGCGAGGGCGTCCGCGCCTACTGGGCGCAGGAGCTTCCCGCCAGTATGACCGCGGAAGAGGTGCAGAACTACAATCTCGCCGCCGTGGTGGAGTCGGACGGGCAGGTGGTGCCGGAGGGCAAGGTGACTTACACTTACAAAAAGCCCGGCCTTTTCGGCCGCACCTACGATACCCTCCCCGCCGAACCCGGCGAGTACGTCCAGACCGCCGCCGTGGGGGGCAACTACTCCTGCGATAAGATCAGCCGGACCATCGTGATCCGGTAAACGCTCCATAAAAAAGAACGCGCCGCCGCACAGTTTTGGATGCTGTGCGGCGGCGTTTTGTGTTGTAATTCGTCGAATGATATGCTACAATAAAAATGCCGCCGAAAAGGCGGTGGATAAGGTGCTGTGTCGAAAACACAGGCGGCTGCTCTTACTGGTAGGACGCTCGTTTCATGAAAAATCATGGAAGGAACGTTATACCGAGGGGCGAGCTTATTTTTGAAGTCGAACCCCGGACTCGTGGTATAACGGGAAAGGGGGAATGTCGGATGACATTGTCTGAATTGCTGGCGCTGCTGACCCTTCTGGTCGCAGCAGCCGCGCTGATGGTCGAAGTGGCAAAAGCCGGGTTCGCCATCGCGTGGAAAGTCGCACACGACAGATCAAACGATGACAACAAGAAAAGCAAGTAACCGCCTCAGCTTCCTACACTGACGGTTGCTTGCTTTCTTTGTGCATAACATGAAACGAGCGACTGCCGGTAACGGGTAGCCGTTTGCCGACCAGCGCCTTTTCTATTTCCATTATATCCGTTTTGGACGTGTTGTCAAGAGTTTTGGGAGCGTGGTCGCTCAGATCCCCCGGAACCGCCAGCCCCAGCCCCAGCCGCCGCAGCAACAGTTGCACAGCAGGTTCAGCAGGATCATGCTCCAGCACCAGCGCATCAGGCCGCCCGGCTGGGCGTAGGTCGTCTGGGTGCGGTAGGTCTGGCCGGAGCTTTGCAGGTTGCGCAGATGCACCTGATATTCGGTGTTGCCCGGCTCCATCTGAGCGGCGCGGCGGGCGTCCTGCAGCGCCCCGATGCTGTTGCCAAGGCCCTGATTCGCCAGCGAGGAGAGGTAATACCACCGGGCTGTGCGGTTCGAAACGCCGTCCAGCACGCGGCGGGCCTCGGCGTAGCGCCGGTTCGCGATGAAGTTGCGGGCGGCCTGCAGCTCCGGAGTGTCGGTGCTGTTATAGCTGGCGCCGCTCTGCTGCTGGTAGCCGCCGAACCCGAAGCCAAAGCCGAAGGGGTCAAAGCCGAAGTCCCAGTCGCCGTCCTGCTGGGTATAGCCCTGCTGGCCGTAATTCTGCTGGAAACCGCCGTAATAGCTGCCGCCATAGCTCTGCTGGCCGTAGGGGTTGCCATAGCCGCCGCTCTGGGGGCCGGTCTCGCCCTTGGTGATGGCGTCGTAGGCGGCCTGAACTTCCTTGAAGTGTTCCTCGGCCGTGGGGTCGTTGGGGTTCAGGTCGGGGTGCCAGCGCTTGCACTTGGCACGGTACGCTTTTTTGATTTCTTCGTCGCTGGCTCCGCGCTGGATGCCCAGCACCTCATAGGGGTCTTTCATGGATCAACTTCCTCACGTCTCTACTAGGCTTTGTGCCGCCGGGCTGGGGGCACACAAACAAGATTAAGTGTACAGGACTGCGCCTGAAAAATCAAGAGAAACCGCCCAATTCAGGCGGTTTTGTGCTTCTGCTTCTCGTTTTTGCAGTTGTATTTGAGCCACACGCCCGAATACAGGATGTTTCGCAGCAGGTCCACGTCCTCCACGCAGGGCAGACGCTCGAAGCTGCGGGCGCAGTTCGAAAGCAGCAGCTCGAAAATTTCCCGCATCTCTTCCTCGTAGCCGGGGGTCTGGCTCAGGGAGCGCAAAGGGTTGTAGGCCCCCTTGCGGGTATCCTTGGCGAGGTCGTCGTAGGCGTCCAGCAGGTAGATGTACTTGCCGAGGTTGAAGCCGATGCTCCGCAGCTCCGGCGACCAGTGGTCTTCTTGGTAGTCGAAGAGTTCCGCCATCAGCTCGCCGAAGCAGCCGGATACGGCGTCGAGGTCCTCGCTGCCCTTGGCCTCATACTGGGCCAGCCGGTCCAGACAGGCGCGGATGGCACCGCACTGCCGGGGCCAGCGGGCCGCTGCGGCTTCGGTGGGGGAGGCCAGCAGCTGCTGGAACCCAAGGCCGAGGAGGCTGTGGTCGTCCTTCCACTTGTCCGCGGCGTTGTAGTAGTGGAGCGCGACGCTCAGGTCGGCGCAGTAGTCCGTGGGGGCGCTGGCTCGCCAATCCACTTTCCGGATGGGGTGGATGGGGCAGTGGCCGCTGCCGGCAGCAAGCTCGCTCTCGCCCTCGTACAGGCTGGAGAGCAGCAGGTTCAGGAAAGTCAGGTCATAGCTCAGGGTCAGCCGCCCCCGCAGCCCGTGCAGTGCGCCGATGCGGCGGCAGAGCCCGCAGTAGGCGGTGCGGTAGCGGGCCTGTGCTTCGGGGGAGAGGGCCGCCTGATTCGGGATCACATAGCCGAACATGGGTCAGCTCTTCTTGATGAACTGGGTGCCGCAGCGGGGGCAGGAGATCTGGATGCGGCCCCGGCCGCGGGGCACCCGCAGCTTCTGGTGGCACTGGGGGCAGCGGTAGTAGTGGTAGACCTTCCGGTTGGCCCACTGCTCCTTCCAGCTGCGGAACTTGCTGCCCACACGATCCTTGAGGGTGTAGAACTTGTAGTTCTCCTCCGTCCGCTTGGAGATGTTGCGGCTGAAGGTGCGGTAGTAGCAGAACACCAGCAGAGCCACACCCAGCCATGTGAACAGGCTGACCCGGCTGACGATGGCGATCAGCAGCAGCACCAGCGAAGCGATGCTCAGGAACTGGTTCAGGCCGTCGGTGCCGTAGCGGCCGATCATGAAGCGGCGAAGTTTTTCTCTCATAGTCTTACAGTCCTTTTTCCTCAAGATATCTTTAAAAGAGGACGGCCGAGGCCGTCCTGCTGTTCTTTACAAGGATAGAATATCAGCCAAACATGATAAAACTTTGAACGGAGTGCAAATCTATCATGAAAGGACGGCGTTTAACCGCGTTTGCGCACGGTGAGGGCGGCTTCGGTGTCCAGCGCACCCTCCATTTTGCAGTGGAGGACGGCCCGGCCCGCTTCGCCGGTGGTGGCGAGGTAGGTGCCCGCCATGCCGCCCCGCAGCGGCACCACGCTGGGGCCGAGGATCTTCACCGGGCCTTCGACGGAAAGCTGGACGGCCTCGCCGCAGTAGGGCAGGAGGTTGCCGTTCTGGTCGATGGCCCGGAGGCTGACGGCGGCGCAGTCCCATGTGGGGCCGTCGGTCAGCAAGGGATTCAGGACAGTGCACTCCAGCCGGACGCTCTGCACCGGCTCCTTGACCACGGTGCGGACAGCCCGGCCGTGCCAGACGGCCTCGAACCGGTAGACGCTGGAAGGGGAACCCAGCACGCCGATGTACTTGTAGTACATCCGAAGCAGGTCGTTCCAGCCAAGCCGCAGCGACAGCAGCCGGGCCCGGCTCAACGGCGAGAGGGTCAGCGCGTCCCGGCGCATCTCATTGAGGATGGCGGCCACCTGCGGGGCGGCCACGGGGTCAAGGCCCTCGTACTTTTCCAGCAGGGAGCCGACGAAGTCCTGCACCTCGATGGGCGGATGAGGCAGCGCGGCAAAGCGGCCCCGGCGGTCCGGGGTAAACTCGGCGATGAAATCGTTGCCGCGGTAGAGCCGGACGCTCTCGGCATTGGTGAACACCCAGCACGCCCCCGCAAAGCCGCCGGGGTGATCCCCCAGCGCCATGCTGGACGAAACTTCCAGCACGATGTCCGAAGGGGAGCGGGGCGTTTTCTGGCTGGCGTAGACGGCGGCGGAGAGCTTCGGGTTCCGGAACATGTCCAGCACGCCGTGGTAGCAGATGCGGTCGCCGCTGCCGAACTCCTTGTGGGTGTTGTAATCGGCCATGCACCAGCCCAGCGCCCCGGCCACGCCCGGCTGGGCGATGGCGTCGTTCAGGACGGCGGCGTGGTGCAGCGCTTGGACCAGCCGGTGCGGCTCGTCGTCAAAGGCTTTGGCCGGGAACTGCTGGCCCCCGAATTCGCTGATGAGGTAGCCTTTGCGGATGTCGGGGGTGACATTGGCTCGGTTCTCGCACCCCGGCCCCCGCCCGGCGTAGGAGTGGTCGTTGTAGGCGTAGACGTCTTCCAGAAGCTGATCCTTCCGGCGGATGTGGACCCCGGCGGTGGGGCGGGTGGGGTCGAGCCGGTGGACGGCCTCGTTGGTGCGCTTGTAGAAGGCTTCGTCGTCGGCGCTGGCGTTGACCCGCACCCCCCACAAAAAGACGCTGGGGTGGTTGCGGCACTGGCAGACCATCTCGCGGCAGTTTTGCAGCGCTTGGGCCTTCCAGCTTTCGTCCCCGATGTACTGCCAGCCCGGCATTTCGAGGAAGACGAGCAGCCCCAGCTCGTCGCACGCATCGAGGAAGGCGGGGCTCTGGGGGTAGTGGCTGGTGCGGACGGCGTTGCAGCCCAGCTGCTTTTTCAGGATGTGGGCATCAAGCTGCTGGATGCTGTCCGGCATGGCATAGCCCTGATAGGGGTAGCTCTGGTGGCGGTTCAGGCCCCGCACTTCGACCCGCTGGCCGTTGAGGTAAAGCCCGCCCGCGACGAATTGGATGGTGCGGAAGCCGAACCGGGTGGACTTTTCGTCCAGCACCCGGTCGGGCAGACCGCCGGTGCCGGGGCGGATGAGCCGCACCGTGAGGGTGTAGAGGAAGGGGTGGTCGATGCTCCACGGGTGGACGCCGTTCAGGGTGCCCACGATGGGCAGGGACAGCTCCCCGTCGTAGAGGGCGCGGCTCCCGGCGGGGCTGCGGATCTCGGCTTGGAGGGTGCAGCCCACGGTCTCACCCACGGTGGAGGTGTAGATGCGGAAATCGCCCTCAGCCTGTGCCTCTATGAAGATATCGCGCAGATAAGCGGGTTCTTTCACGTCCAGCGAGACGGCGCGGTAGATGCCGCCGTAGGTCAGGTAATCGATCTGGCCGCCGAAGGGCGGGATGTTCAGGTCCTCGCGGCTGTCGCAGCGGACGGCGAGGACGTTTTTCTCCCCCAGACGGAGGGCTTCGGTGAGATCGACTGTGAAGGCTGTGTAGCCACAGCCATGGTGGAACACCCGCCGCCCGTTGCAGAACACGGTGGCGTCGTGGGCCACGGCGTCAAAGGTGAGCAGCACGGTGCGGCCCTGCCACTCCTTCGGGGCGAAAAACTCCCGCCGGTAGCCGCAAAGGCGCTGGTAATCGTTTTCATTGCAGTAATTGTAGGGCAGCGTCTTGACCGTGTGGGGGATGCGCACGGGTTCCAGCGCAAGCTCCGGGCACTCCGGCCGCACGATGGCGGGGTCGAAGGTGGGGGTGAACAGCCAGCCGTCGTTCCAATCGTAATGTTCCATAGTCCGCCCTCCGTCGTGGTAAAAATACTTATCCTAATGCTACCACAAAGTTGTGAACGAAAAAAGCATTTATCTTATAAAATTTGTCATCGGACGGCGGGGATTCTCCGGGTGGGAGATGCCCGCGGCCTTGCCCGCTTCGATGCAGCGGAGCAGCCACGCCATATTGCGGCCCAGCTCCCGCATCACGGCGCAGCCCTCTTGGTCCTGTAAGACCTGCTCCGGGTTGGAGCCATGGACCATGGGCCAGTAGGAGCCGCTGACGAGGGGCATGTGGAAGAACTCCGGGTACTTCACCAGTTGGTCAAGGGTGGTGGTAGTACCGGCGCGGCGGGCCGAGCAGCAGATGGCGGCGGGCTTGTAGGCAAGATACTTGCCGCCCGCGTAGCTCAGCCGGTCCATAAAGCTGGTCATGTTGCCGGATGCGGAAGCGTAGTGGACCGGGGTGCCGAAGACGAAGGCGTCGGCGGTCTTGGCCTTTTCGATGGCCTCGTTGACCACGCCCCCGAAGACGCAGCCCTTGCCCGCAGCGCAGCCGCCGCAGCCGATGCAGCCGCCGACGGGCTTGGTGCCGACATTCAAAATCTCGGTATCGATGCCGGCGGCGTTCAGTTCCCCGGCGATGAGGGTCAGGGCGGTGTAGGTGCAGCCCTTCTCGTGGGGGCTGCCGTTGATGAGCAGGACATTCATAGTAACTCTCTCCTTTTGACGGTGCGCGGAGAAAAACCGCGCTCTGGGCTGATTTTAGCACATTTGCCGCCGGAGTGCAACGCAACCCTTGACAAAGTGCGGTGTCTTGACAATAATATAAAGATACACAAACGGATGCAAAAAGGAGGCAACCACATGCGAGTCATTGCAGGAGACGCACGGGGCAGACGGCTGGAGGCCCTGCCCGGCACCGATATCACCCGCCCCACCCTCGATCAGGTCAAGGAGGCGATGTTCAGCATCGTCCAGTTCGACCTGCCCGGTGCACGGGTGCTGGACCTGTACGCCGGAAGCGGCCAGCTGGGCATCGAAGCTCTTTCCCGCGGGGCAGCGCGGTGCGTGTTCTTGGACGAGAATCGCGAGGCCGTGAACATCGTGATGAAGAACTGCAAGACCTGCGGCGTGTTCGACTGCAGCCGGGTCAACATCGGCGAGGCGGCGCGGTATCTTTCCGCGTGCCATGAGCAGTTCGACCTCGTTCTGTTGGACCCGCCGTTCCGCGGTGGTACGCTGGAAAAGATCCTTCCCAGCGTGGACAAGGTGGTGGCCCCCGGCGGCATCGTCCTGTGCGAGAGCGAGACAGGCCTTGTGCTGCCCGCCGAGGCTGGGGAGCTGACCTTGAAGAAACAGTATAAATACGGCAAGGTGCTGCTGTGGAAATATGCAAAGCCCATGCAGCCCGCCGGAGAGGAAGATGCGGAATGAACGTAAACGAGCTTTTGGATACCATTGAGGACGCTCTCGAAGAGAGCGCCGGGATGCCCCTTTCGGGCGGCAAGCGGATCGTGGACGTGGAGCAGATCCGGGATTATCTGGACGAGATCCGCCAGAATCTACCGGTGGAGCTGCGTCAGGCACAGTCCATCGTCAGCGACCGTGCCCAGCTCATCGATTCGGCCAACGCACAGGCACAGGCCATCGTGAAAAAGGCCGAGGAGCGGGCCCGCATCCTCGTCAGCGAGGCCGAGATCGTCAAGGCGGCCCAGCAGCGCGCGTCGGAGATCGTCTCCGCCGCCCAGACCGAGGCCCGCACCGTCCGCCAGACCGTGACCGACTACTGTGATAATATGCTCAAGACCACCGAAGAGACCATGGCCGAGAACGCCGCACAGGTGAAAAGTGTGCGTGCAAACCTCCGCCAGAGCCCCCGCAAACCCATGTAATTGGGCCCCTGCGGAGTTTGTCAAAAAAACAGGACGTCCCCCGCAAGCAAAGTACACGGCTTGCAGGGGATTTTTTTGGTGATTTTTGAGGAAAAAGCACCGCCAAAAGCCTTGCATTCGCACACGGGTTTTGTTAAAATAAAATTGAATCCGAAAAGGTGCTTGGGGCAGTGTGCCCCTCAGGGCGCCCGGCGGGGTCTGAAAAATGAAAAAATGACGGCTCACCGCACAGGATGAAGGACTGAAACAACAGAAAGGAGGCTGGGCCCTATGGAAAACGAACAACACGGACAAGCCTTTGACCCGGCCTCGTTTGAGCATGTGCCCGTACTGCTGAACGAGTGCCTCGACGGCCTTGCCATCGACCCGGCGGGCATATACCTCGACGGCACCGCCGGAGGGGCGGGCCATTCCCGCCAGATCGCGCTCCGTCTGGACGCAGAAAAGGGCGGGCGGCTCATTTCCCTCGATCAGGACCCCGACGCGGTGCAGACGGCCCGCGCAAGGCTGGCCGGGCTCCCCGCCACGGTGGTGCAGATCAACTTCCGCTGTGCGGGACAAGCCCTTGAACGATTGGGCATCGAGCGGATCAACGGGGCGCTGCTGGACCTCGGCGTATCCAGTCATCAACTGGACGACGCGGCCAGAGGCTTTTCCTACCGGGCGGACGCGCCGCTGGATATGCGGATGAGCCAAGAGGGCGAGACCGCCGCCGACCTCGTGAACACTGAGAGCCGGGAGGAGCTGGCCCGCATCCTGAAGGATTACGGCGAAGAGCCTTTTGCTTGGCAGATCGCGGGGAAGATCGTGGAGGCGCGGGAAACATCCCCCATCGAGACGACCTTGCAGCTGGCCGACATCGTGGCCAGCGCCATGCCCGCCGCCGAGCGCCGCAAGAACAAGAACCCTTCCCGCCGCACCTTCCAAGCGCTGCGCATTGCGGTCAATCACGAGCTGGACGCGCTGGAAGAGGGCATGGACACCATTTTTGAGCATCTGGCACCGGGCGGACGCTTCTGCATCATCACCTTCCACTCCCTTGAGGACCGGCTGGTGAAAAACAAGTTCCGCCGCTGGTCCACCGCCTGCACCTGCCCGCCGGAGTTCCCGGTCTGCGTCTGCGGCGGCAAGGCCAAGGCCAAGCTCATCACCCGCAAACCCATCGAAGCCAATACGCAGGAGTTGGAAGAGAACCGGCGCAGCCGGTCCGCACACCTCCGCGTTCTTGAAAAACTGTAACACCACCGCGGAGAATCAGTGAGGAGGAGAGTACCATGGGTCAGGCAGCATATGATATGACAGAGGTGCGCCGCAGAAGAGCGCCTCAGACGCAGCGCAAAGTTCCGCTGCGGGTAGAAAAGGGCGGCAAGCCCCGGCTGAATCCGGTGCGGGCCGCTATGCAGCACGCGCTGCAGCTGCTTTCGGCGGCGCTGCTGGTGGGCTTTGCGGTCAGCTTGCTGTGGAGCGAGTCGCAGTTGGTGGAGCTGAACAGCCAGATCCAGAACGCCAAGGCTGACCTCGTGAGCACCCAGAGCCAGTACACCTACTACAACAGCGCACTGAACAACCGGACGAACATCACCAGCGTGGAAGAGACGGCCACCCGCCTCGGCCTGATGAAGATCGACCAGAGCCAGATCACCTACATCCGTCTGGACGGGGGCAGCGTCCTCGTCCGCAAGGAGTCCGCTGTGCGGCAGTGGACCGACCTGCTGCACGACGGCGCGATGATGATCATGGGCAGCGTGAACCGCGCAAACTAAAATAAAACAGGAAAAGCGTGCGGCAGCGCACGCTTTTTCGGTTTCTCAGGAGTAAGACAAGCAATGCAGGAACCATCCTCCAAGCCCAAGAAGGGCCTTTACCGGCTGCGCCGCACCGACCCGCATGAACGCCTTAACGCAAGGCTGCGGCATTTCAGCTTCGTGGCCGCCGTGCTTTTCGTGCTGGCGGCAGCGGGCATCGTCATCCACAGCCTGTACAACATCCAGATCCGGAACGGCGCCACCTTCCGCCAGTATGCGGCCCAGCAGCAATTGCTGGACAGCACCATTCAGGCCACCCGCGGTGAAATTTACGATACCTCCGGCATCACGCTGGCGTCCACCAGCGTGGTCTGGACCATCTGGGCTGACCCCAGCTACAGCACGGCCCTGTTCACCAGCACCAAGAACGACGACACCGGCGGGGTGGCCAAGACCGCCGACCCGGCGGCATTGCAGGAAGTGAGCACCCAGCTCACCCTGCGGCTGCTCTCCGGCGACGGCGAGAGTCTGGACAGCGTGGACACCTCCTCCGAGGCGTACCAGACCCAGTACCAGACCGTGTACGATGCCCTTTCCAAGAGCGACTCGGCCTATCAGACGCTGGCCACCAAGGTGAACAACGCCATCAAGCTGTCCATCGAGAAGTACGTCACCGAGTACAACAAGACCCACAAGAAGGCGGACGCCGAACAGGGCATCCGCAAAGGGCGCATCTCCGTTTCCTCCACCAAGAGCTTCCAGCGGGATTACCCCTACGGCGCGTTTGCCGCGTCGGTGCTGGGCTTCTGCGATGCGGACGGCTACGGCACCTACGGCCTTGAAAAATCCTACGAGTCCACGCTGGCGGGCGTCAACGGCCGCACCATCACCCTGCGCAACGCCTACGGCAACGCCATCGCGGACGAAAACGCCACCACCTACGCCGCGAAGGACGGCTCGAACCTCGTCCTTTCGCTGGATGTGAACGTGCAGGAAGTGGTGGAACGCTACCTGAACGAAGCCATCGCGGCCAACAATGTGGAGAACCGCGGCGCGGCCATCGTCATGAACGTCAAGACCGGTGCCATCCTCGCCATGGCCTCGAAGCCTGATTTCGACCCCAACGACCCGCTGAACTACACCACCAACGAGGCCTACCTGAACGAGCTGGTCCACGCGGAACCGGAACTCTACGGCGTCTACCTCAAGAATGAAGACGGCAGCTACGTCACCGATGCTAACGGCAACAAAGTTCTTGACCCGGAGGGCGATTACTCCGGCTACTACCGCGACATCCAGTGGAAGAACAAGACCATCACCGAGCTGTACTACCCCGGAAGCGTCTTCAAGGTCATCACGGCGGCCATGGGTGTGGACTCCGGCAAGGCGACCTTCAACACCACCCTGAACTGCTCCGGCGCTTATGGCGTCGCCAAGGAGACCTACCACTGCGCGGGCAAAAAGGCCCATGGTGTGCAGAATCTGGCCGAGGCCCTGCGGAACAGCTGCAACATCTACTTCATCCAGTTGGGCCAGCGGATTGGCTCCAGCCTGTTCTACGATTACTTCGACGCCTTCGGCTTTACCGAGCGGACCGGCGTGGACCTGCCCAACGAGACCAGCTTCATGCAGTATTACAGCAAGAGCCGCTTGGGCGAAGTGGAGCTGGCCTCCTCGGCCTTCGGTCAGGCCATGGCGGTGACCCCGCTGCAGGTCTGCACCGCCATCTCGGCAGCCGTCAACGGCGGCTACCTCGTGACCCCGCATGTGGTGGATAAGATCACCGACCAGAACGGCAACGTCATCGAGGAAGTCGGCGCGAACGTCCGCCGTCAGGTCATCAGCGAGAGCGCCAGCGAGACCATCCGGCAGATCATGGAATACGAGGTGGCCGATGGCACGCAGGGCGGCGGCGGCCGCGCCTATGTGGCGGGCTACCGCATCGGCGGCAAGTCCGGCACGTCCGAGCAGCTGAACATGGACCGCCGCAGCGACGGCGATTACAAGAAGGTCGCTTCCTTCGCCGCCGTGCTGCCCGCCAACGACCCGGAGATCCTCGTCTACGTTATGCTGGACGACCCCAACAACGCCAAGACGGACTACTCGTCCATTCTGGCCGCGCCTGTCGTCGGCAACATCATCAGCGAGATCGCGCCCTATCTTGGCATCGCCACCGACGGCACCGACCGCAGCAGCACCATGGTCAAGGTGCCGAACCTTGTGGGCAACGAGTGGAGCAACGCGCAGGTCTCGCTGAACATCAAGGGCCTGAAGCACCAGCTGGCCGAGAGCGATTCCGGCCAGACCGGCGCGGTGGTCACCTACCAGTACCCCCGTGCGGGGGCAGAGGTGGCCTATGGCACGACCATCTACCTGTATACGGATACATACGAGGGCAAACACACGGAGGTGCCGGACGTTTCGGGCAAGAGCGCGGATTTTGCCCGGCAGATGCTGGCGGCGGCGGGCCTGAACTGCGTGGTGGAAGGGGACGGAAACGGCCTTGTCCAAGCGCAGAGTGAGGCCGCCGGTTCCAGCGTCCAGCGCGGCACCATCGTGACCATTACCTGCGGGTAACGCCTTCTCAGGCATCTCGCGTGTGAGACGATCGAGCAATATTGGAAAAAGGGGATAGGGTATTTATGGAACGTATCAAAGCAAGTGTGCTGCTGCACGGCCTTGTGCCGGACAGCATGATGTTCGGGGAGGCGGAAGTCTCCCTCGTGACCACCGACAGCCGCGAGGTGCGCCCCGGCTGCATCTTCGTGGCCTTTCCGGGGGAAAGGTTCGACGGCCACGACTTCGCGGCCAAGGCGCTGGAAGAAGGGGCCCTCTGCGTGGTGGTGAACCATCCGGTCGAGGGCGTCCCGGCGGAAAAGGCCGTCCTCTGCCCGGACAGCTACCACGCCATGATGGTGCTGGGCGCGAACTACCGCAGCCAGTTCCACCCCAAGGTGGTGGGCGTGACCGGCAGCGTGGGCAAGACCACCACCAAGCAGATGTGCTACGCCGCCATCGAGGGCTTCGGGAATACCATCAAGACCGAGGGCAACCAGAACAATGAGCTGGGTCTGCCCCGCACCATGTTCCGCATCGGCAGGGATACCGAGTACGCCGTGGTGGAGATGGGCATGAGCCACCGGGGCGAGATCGAGCGGCTGAGCCGGTGCGCCCGCCCAGATGTGGGCATCATCACCTGCATCGGCGTGTCCCACATCGGCAACTTGGGCAGTCAGGAGAACATCTGCAAGGCGAAGCTGGAGATTTGCGCCGGTCTGCCGGAGGGGGCCCCCCTCGTGCTGAACGGCGACGACCCCTTCCTGCGGAAAGCGAAGCTGCCGGAGCACATCCGGCCCGTCTGGTTCAGTCTCGGCGACGAGAGCGCGGATGTCTGCGCCCTGTCCATCCAGCAGGAGGCCGACGGCATGAGCTTCGTGCTGGAAGACCACGAAGAGGGGACTTTCCTCGTGAAGATCCCCGCCATGGGCCGCCACAACGTCGCCAACGCCTTGGCTGCCTACTGCGCCGCCACCCGGCTGGGGCTGGACGCCCGGAAGGTCGTCCGGGGCATCGGCAATTTTGAGCAGACCGGTATGCGCCAGAAGGTCGTCCACAGCAAGGGCATCGATGTCATCGAGGACTGCTACAACGCCAACCCCGACAGCATGAAGGCCGCGCTGGCCATGTTCAAGGAGTACCCCTGCAAGCGCCGGTTCGCGCTGCTGGGCGATATGCTGGAACTGGGCGACTTGAGCCGGGAAGCCCACGAAGAGGTGGGCCGGGAAGCTGCGGAAAGCGGCCTCGATACCCTTATCACCTATGGCGAACAGGCCAAGCGCATCGCCGTTGTGGCGGCGGCCAAGGGCCTGACCACCCTGCACGCCAATACCTACCGCGAAGCCGCCGATGCGCTGCTCAAGCTGATGCAGCCCGGCGACGCGCTGCTGGTCAAGGCCAGCCGCGGCATGGCGCTGGAAAAGGTGCTGGAACTCTTCTACAAGGAGCAGCCGTGATATGATCCGTTTCGCCTTGATCGTCGCTTCGACGCTGGGGTTCCTCCTCACGGCGGCGATGGGGAACCTGATGGTGCCGCTGCTGCGATCCCTCCAAAACCGGAACCGCCCGGCCCAGACGCAGCAAGCGCCGGGACCCGATAGACCGGAAAACGCGGATCCGGAGCTGGAACGCCCGGCCCAGCCGCCCACCATGGGAGGTCTCTGCCTGATGGTAGGGGTGCTGGCCGCTGTAGGCGTGGGCTGGACCGCCGCCTGTGTGGCCGAGCCGCAGCTGCTGGGTGCGGAGGGGCTGCTCTCCACCCGGCTGCTCATCGCCCTGTTCGGGGCGCTGCTCTTCGGCGGCGTGGGGCTGGCCGATGATATCGCCCGCATCCGCCGCCGCTCCCCGCTGGGGCTGCGCCGGGGCACCCGGCTGCTGCTGGAAGCGGGGGCCGGGGCTGTGGTGCTGGTCCTGCTGGGGGCCAACGGCTGCCTTGCGGGCGGCATGGCCCTGCCGGGGGCCGGGTACGTGGGGCTTGGCGTGCTGGCCCCGCTGCTGTGGGAAGCGGATCTCGTGGCCTTGGCCGAGAGTGTCCGCATCACGGACGAGATGGACGGCCTTTGCTGCGGTACAGCCTTTGCGGCCATGCTGGGGCTGATGCTCTGCATGACCGTCCTCGGCTGGTTCCCGCTGGCCGTTCTCCCGGCGGCGCTGGCCGGCGCGCTGATGGCTTTCCTGCTCTGGAACTTCCCGCCTGCAAAGCTGCGGCTTGGCAGCGTGGGCAGC
Source organism: Faecalibacterium hattorii (assembly GCF_003287455.1). GTDB lineage: Bacteria > Bacillota > Clostridia > Oscillospirales > Ruminococcaceae > Faecalibacterium > Faecalibacterium hattorii. The sequence goes on from NZ_PRLC01000012.1 coordinate 65,474, forward strand.
TTGTTCTTGGCCGGTGCGCTGGGCTGCATCCCGCTGTGCATCGGCTGGCCCGACCTCGCTCTGCCGCTGGGGCTGCCCTACTGGCTGGAGGGCGGGATGGTGTTCTTACAGATCGTGATCTACAAGCTCTCCCACGGGCGGAAGCAGCTCTTCCGCACCGCGCCGCTCCATCGCTGGATGGAAGTGCGGGGCAGCGGCAGCGTACAAATTTTCTATGCGTTCTGCGCAGCGGCCCTGCTGGGCGCGGCGCTGGCCCTGCAATGGGCAAAAATCAGTTGAGGAGGTGCTGCACATGGCAACCGTCCGCCGAAAAAGAACCGAGCCGTTTTCCCTTCTGCAGCGGGACCCCGGCCCGTGGTCGCCGCTTCTGCTGTACTGGCTGGCGACCTTGGGCATCATCGTGGTGTTCGGCCTCGTGATGCTCTACAGTGCAAGCTATACCACCGGCTATCTCCGCTTTGGGGACAGCCTCCATTACATCAAATCGCAGGTGCTCTGCCTCGGCCTTGGGCTGCTGGTGATGATCGCCTTTTCCTATGTGGATCACCGCTTTCTGCGCAAAATGGTCTGGCCGGGGTACATCGTCTGCCTTGTGCTGCTGGTGCTGGTACTGTTCAGCACGCCGCTGAACGGCTGCCGCCGCTGGCTGCGCATCGCGGGGCAGACGGTGCAGGTCTCCGAGATCGCAAAGTTTGAAATGATCCTGCTCACGGCCCACCTTGCGGCCAAGGCCCCGAAGCTGGAAAAGCTGGACCCCAGCCGCAGCGGCCGGGTGCCGGTGAGGGTGTGGCTCCAGCAGCGGCTGGTGCGGGAGCTGATCCTGCCCCTGCTGCCGCTGGTGCTCGTGGTGGCGCTGCTCATCATGGAACCCCACATGTCCGGCATCGTGCTGACCACCGCCATGGTGGGCACCATCCTGCTGCTGGGCGGCAACGGCGGCATCATCACATGGGTGGGCGGAGCCGCCGGTGTGCTGCTGCTGGAAACGGTGCTGCAGCACATCGACTCCATCCCCTACCTGCAAAGCCGCCTCGACGGCTGGACGCAGGACCTGACCAAGATGACCGACCAGACGCTGCAGAGCCTTTACGCCATTGGCTCCGGCGGCGTGACCGGCCTCGGCCTTGGCAACAGCATCGAAAAGCAGCTCTGGCTGCCCGAAAGCACCAACGACTTCATCTTCAGCGTCGTCTGCGAGGAGCTGGGCTTCGTGGGGGCGGTGCTGGTCATCCTGCTGTTCGTGCTCTTCCTCGTGCAGGGGTTCTGGCTGGCTTTCCACGCTGAGAACCGGTTCTGCACGCTGGTGGGCATCGGCATCATGGCCCAGATCGCGTGGCAGGTGTTCTGCAACATCGCGGTCGTGACCAACACCCTGCCCAACACCGGCATCTCGCTACCCTTCTTCTCCTCCGGCGGCACCAGCCTGATCTTGCTGCTGGCCGAGATGGGCGTCATGGTCAACATTGGCCGCAACGGCGAGCGGGTCCGGCAGGAACGCCGCCGCGCCCACGAGGAGCAGGAGGCCCGCCGGAAGGAAAAGACCATCGATCTAGCATCCGCGCGGAAAGCGCGGGCCGAATCATAAGGAGGAACCAAGATGCGTGTTCTGATCGCAGCCGGCGGCACGGCCGGCCATATCAACCCCGCGCTGGCCGTTGCCGGTGCACTGAAAAAAGCAGACCCCAGCGCCGAGATCCACTTCGCGGGCCGGAAAGAGGGAATGGAATACCGGCTGGTGACCCAAGCGGGCTACCCCTTCCACCACATCGAGATCACCGGCTTCCAGCGGAAGCTCTCGCTCCATAACATCAAGCGGAACCTCATCACCCTGTGGAATCTGGCCCTGTCCGGCCCGGTGGCCAAGAAGATGATGCGGGACATCCAGCCCGACCTCGTCATCGGCTGCGGCGGTTACGTCTCCGGCCCGGTGGTGCGCTGCGCCGCCAAGATGGGCATCAAGACCGCTCTGCACGAGCAGAACGCCTTCCCCGGCGTGACCAATAAGCTGCTGGCCCCGGACGTGGACATCGTCTTTGCCGCTGTGCCCGCCGCCGTGGAGAAGCTGGGTGCCCCCGAAAAGACCATCGTGGTGGGCAACCCGGTGCGGCCGGAGGTCTTCACGCAGGCCAAGAACCGGGACGCCATCCGCGCTGAGCTGGGGGCAGGGGACCGGACGGTCATCCTCTCCTTCGGCGGCAGTCTGGGTGCCCGCCGCGTCAACGAGGTGGTGGCCGACCTCTGCGCATGGGAACAGAAGAACCAAAAGCCCGTGCTGCACCTCCACGCCACCGGCCAGTACGGCGTGGAGCTGTTCCAGAACCTTGAAAAGGAAAAGGGCTTCGCCCCCGGCGACAGCCTCGTGGTGAAGGAATACATCAACAACATGCCGGAGCTGCTGGCGGCGGCGGACCTCGTCATCAGCCGCGCCGGTGCCCTGACGCTGGCCGAGCTGGAGGCCGTGGGCCGCGCGGCGGTCCTCATCCCCAGTCCCAACGTGGCCGAAAACCATCAGTATTATAACGCGCTGGAATTACAAAAAGCCGGGGCTGCGGTGGTCATTGAGGAAAAGGATCTGACCGGCGAGAAGCTGGTCTCCACCGTGTCCGAGCTGCTGGCCGAGCCCGGCAAGCTGGCCGCCATGGGCCAGAACGCCCGGGAGCTCTCGGTGGACGACAGCCTCGACCGCATTGCCGATGCGCTGCTGAAGCTCGTCAAGACCCCGTAAGAGAAGCGAAAATCCAAAGGAAAGGAGGTGCGGCCCAATGACAGAAAACCGAAACCGCCGCCGCAAAAAGCGCCCGGCCTACGATCAGGCCAAGGACGCCCAGCGCCGCCGGAGTGCAAACGGGGTGCGCAGCCAGAACAGCAGCCATCCCATCACCAACCCGAACTTCGACCCTGACGCCCCCCGGCCCAGCCGGTACACCGAGCGCAGCGTAGATTATGGCAGCGGCTACCCGGACAACAGCATCCAGTTCCCCACCGGAGGCCGCCCCGCCCAGAATCAAAATCGAAACCAAAACCGCGATCCGAACCGCCGCCCGCAGAACGGCCGAAATCAGAATGGGCGGGCCGGGCAGCGCCCCCGCAGCAGCCGGAATGCCGCCCGCACCGGCCAGAGCCGCCCCCAGAGCCGGAACCCCCAGCCGGGGCGGAATCCCCAGCGGCTCCGCCCCACCGAGGCGAACCTGCGGGACCCCGTCCGCCGGGAGGGCAAAAAGAAGCGGAAGCTCACCCGGAAGGTGCTGCGCCGCCGCCGCATCATCCGGCGGCTGACCGCGCTGGCCATGCTGCTCTGCGTCATTGCGGCGGGCATCTACCTCACCGTGACCATGCTGTTCAAGATCAGCGCCATTCAGGTGCGGACGGCGGACGGTGTGGTGAGCGAGGCGGGGGGCTATTCCAGCGAGCAGATCGTTCAGGCGCTGGGCGTCAACCTCGAAGAGAACATCTTCAGCTTTGACCCCGCGTCCAAGGCCGCCGCGCTGGAACAGGTCTTCCCCATGCTGGAGAATATCCGGGTGGAGCGGGACTACCCCGGCACCGTGGTCATTCAGGTGACCGAGGCCCAGCCCGCTTACACCATGCAGACGTCGGGCGGGTGGCTGACCCTCTCGGCCAGCCTGAAGATCCTCTCCTCCGATGGGGCGCAGCCCGCCGGTCTGCCCACCCTCTACGGCGGCGAACCGGTGAGCCAGACCCCCGGCACCCAGCTCAGCTTTGAGCAGCCCGCCCCCGCCAGCAGCGCTGCGTCGGACAGCGCCGCGTCGGACAGCGCTTCCGGCACCGCCGAAGAGGCGGGCGACAAGCGGCTGGACTCCCTCAACACCCTGCTGGCGGCGCTGGATGCCCTAGGGATGCGCGGCGACGTGACCCGCATTGAGTTCGCCGACCCGGAGGAGATGTCGTTTTTGTATCAGGATCGGATCAGCGTCCTGCTGGGCACGTTGAACGAGCTGGACTACAAGCTCAAACTGGCCCAGCATGTGCTGCTGAATGCGGACGGCAGCGGCTGCGCGGCCACCGACACCGGCACGCTGGACTTCACCCACATCAGCATGTCCTCCACCCGCAAATTCACCTTTGCGCAGGGCGAGCCGAAGCTGCCATCGGGCTATGTGATCCCGGAACCGGCAGCAGAGGACACCGCAGCGGACGATGCCGCCCCGGCAGAGGAGACCGCTGCATCGGAGGGCGATGCTGCGGCGGAGCCCCCCGCCGACGGAGCTGCTGAACAGGCCGTCCCCGAAGCCGAAACTTCCGCAGAAGCAGACCCCGCCCCCGCCGCACAGGAACCGGCGGGCACCGGGGCCGCAAACTGACAAAAAAGCGAGGTTCATCTATGAAACTGGAACAATTGATGGAAGGGGTCCCCTTTACTCTCGTGCAGGGCAGTATGGAGACCGAAGTGACCGATATCATCTATGACAGCCGCAAGGCCGCACCGGGCCTTGCCTTCGTCTGCATCGTGGGCACCCAGCGGGACAGCCACGAGTTCGCCGCCGACTGCGCCGCCAAAGGCGTCAGCGTGCTGGTCATCCAGCATGACATCGACCTGTCCGCCGTGCCGGAGGCCACCGTCGTCAAGGTGGAGAGCAGCCGCTATGCCATGGCCCTGATGAGCTGCAACCTCTTCGGCAACCCGGCCAAGCAGATGACCATGATCGGCGTCACCGGCACCAAGGGCAAGACCACCACCACCCACATGATCAAGAGCGTGCTGGAAGCCGCGGGCAAAAAGGTGGGCATGATCGGCACCAACGGCATCTATTTCATGGGTCGCCATCAGGAGACCGCCAACACCACCCCCGAAAGCTACGAGCTGCAGAAGACCTTCCGCCAGTTCCTCGATGCGGGCTGCGATGTGGCCCTGATGGAGGTGTCCAGCCAAGGCCTGATGATGGACCGTGTGGCTGGCATCCACTACGACATCGGCGTCTTCACCAACCTCTCGCCCGACCACATCGGCCCCGGCGAGCACAAGACCTTTGAGGAGTACCGCAGCTGGAAGGGCCAGCTGTTCAAGCGGTGCGATGTGGGCGTCGTGAACATCGACGACGAGAACACCGAAGCCCTGCTGGAGGGCCATACCTGCAAGCTGGTGACCTATGGCCGCAGCGAAGCCGCCGACTACCGCGCCGAGGGCTGTGAGCTGCTCCGCACCCACGATTTTCTGGGTGTGGCCTTCCATGTCTCCGGCAGGGACAATATGGATGTGAAGGTGAACATGCCCGGCGAGTTCAGCGTCTACAACGCGCTGGCCGCCTTGACCGTGGGCAAGGTGCTGGGTCTGCCCGACGCCGCCATCCACGAGGGCCTCGGCAAGTGCGTGGTCAAGGGCCGGGTGGAGCTGGTGCCCATCAGCAAGAAGTTCACCATCCTGCTGGACTACGCCCACAACGAAGTCTCCACCGAGAGTCTGCTCACCACCCTGCGGGCCTACAAGCCGCACCGGCTGGTGGTGGTGTTCGGCTGCGGCGGCAACCGCTCCAAGCTGCGCCGCTACGGCATGGGCGAGATCTGCGCCAAGATGGCGGATCTCTCCATCCTCACCGAGGACAACAACCGCTTTGAGAAGATCGAGGACATTCTCGCCGACATCCGGGTGGGCATGAACAAGGGCAACCCGGACGCCAAGTTCGTGGAGATCCCCGACCGTCTGGACGCGCTCCACTACGCCGTGGACCACGCGCAGGAGGGCGATCTGATCGCCGTCATCGGCAAGGGCCACGAGACCTACCGCGACCGGATGGGCGTCAAGACCCCCTTCCTTGAGCGGGAGCTGCTGGAGGAATACGCCCAGCAGATCGGGTTGGAATAAGCGTTACAATAACAGCACAACGCCCCGCAGGGTTTTCCACTCTGCGGGGCGTTGTTGTTGAAGGTTTTAGTTCTCGGCCAGATTGCCGGTGTAGAGCTGGTAATACTTGCCCTTTTTGGCGATCAGTTCGTCGTGGCTGCCGCGCTCGATGATGCGGCCCTGCTCCAGAACCGCGATGCAGTCGGCATTGCGGACGGTGGACAGGCGGTGGGCGATGACGAAGGAGGTGCGGCCATACATCAGGCCGTCCATACCGCGCTGGACCAGCGCTTCGGTGCGGGTATCGATGGAGGAGGTGGCCTCGTCGAGGATCAGCACCGGCGGGTCAGCGACCGCCGCGCGGGCGATGGCAAGCAGCTGGCGCTGGCCCTGCGACAGGTTGGCGCCGTCGTTGGTCAGCATGGTATTGTAGCCGTCGGGCAGACGCTTGATGAAGCCATCGGCGTTGGCCAGACGGGCGGCGGCGATGCACTCCTCATCGGTGGCTTCGAGGCGGCCGTAGCGGATGTTCTCCATGACCGTGCCGGTGAACAGGTGCGTCTCCTGCAGCACGATGCCGAGGGAGCGGCGGAGGTCGTCCTTCTTGATCTTGGAGATGTTGATGCCGTCGTAGCGGATCTTGCCGTCCGAGATGTCGTAGAAGCGGTTGATGAGGTTGGTGATGGTGGTCTTGCCCGCGCCGGTGGAGCCGACGAAGGCAATCTTCTGGCCGGGGCGGCCATAGAGGTTGATGTCGTGGAGGACGGTCTTTTCCGGCACATAGCCGAAATCGACGCCGGTGAAGGTGATGTCGCCTTCCAGCTTGTGATAGGTGGTGGTGCCGTCGTGGTGGGGGTGCTTCCACGCCCAGATGCCGGTGCGGTCGGAAGTCTCCACGAGGTTGTCGTCCTTGTCATACTTGGCGTTGACGAGGGTGACGTAGCCTTCATCGGTCTCGCTGGGTTCGTCCATCAGCTTGAAGATGCGCTCCGCACCGGCCAGTGCCATGATGATGCTGTTGGCCTGCATGGACACCTGACTGATGGGCATGTTGAAGCTCTTGTTCAGGGCGAGGAAGGCCATGACGGTGCCCAGAGTGGTGCCGCCGATGCCGCCGACGGCCATGGCTGCACCTGCCAGTGCGCAGACCGCGTAGCTGATATTGCCCAGCTGGGCGGTGACGGGCATGATGATGTTGGCGTAAGCGTTGGCCTGTTTTGCGCTGTCCTTGAGCTTATCGTTCAGCTCGCGGAAACCGGCCAGCGTTTTCTGCTCGTGGGTGAAGACTTTGACGACCTTCTGGCCCTCCATCATCTCTTCGATATAGCCGTTCACCTTGCCGAGGTCCCGCTGCTGGGCGATGAAGTACTTGCCGCTCATGGAGGTGATCTTCTTGGAGCAGAACAGCATCAGGGCCACCATGCACATGGTCACGACGGTGAGCTGCCAGCTCATCATCACCATGCTGGCGAAGACGGAGACGATGGTGATGGCGCTGGAGACCAGCTGCGGGATGCTCTGGCTGAGCATCTGGCGCAGGGTATCCACGTCGTTGGTGTACACGGACATGATGTCGCCGTGGGGGTGCTGGTCAAAGTACTTGATGGGGAGGCTTTCCATGTGAGTGAAAAGCTGGGTGCGCAGGTTGCGCAGGGTGCCCTGCGTTACGTTGACCATGATGCGGGCATTGAGCCAAGCGGCCAGCACGCCCACCGCGTAGATGCAGCCCACCCGGATCAGAGCCGCCGTCAGGGGGCCGAAGTCGGGAGCGGCCTGTTGGGTCATGGGGACGATGTAGTCGTCGATGAGGCTCTTGAGGAAGAGGCTGGCCTGAACATTGGCCAGTGCGCTGACCACGATGCAGATCAGCACGATGATGCAGTGGGGCAGATAGTGCTGGAACACTTCGCCCATGATCCGCTTGAGCAGAAGGCCGGGGTTTTCCACCTTCGGGCGGGGCTGCCCTGCGCCGCGGGGGCCGGGGCCGCGTACTTCTTTTGCCTGTGCCATTACTGCTCACCTCCCTGCTTGTCGAAGTCGCCGCTGCCTTGGGTCTGACTGTTATAAACTTCCTGATAAATGGTATTGCTCTTCAGCAGCTCCTCGTGGGTGCCAAGGCCGTTGATCTGGCCGTTGTCCAGCACCAGAATGCGGTCCGCATCCTGCACGGAGGAGATGCGCTGTGCGATGATGATCTTGGTGGTGCCGGGGATCTCTTCCCGGAACGCCTTGCGGATCTTGGCGTCCGTGGCGGTATCCACGGCGCTGGTGGAGTCGTCAAGGATCAGCACCTTGGGCTTGCGCAGCAAAGCGCGGGCGATGGTCAGGCGCTGTTTCTGGCCGCCGGACACATTGGAACCGCCCTGCTCGATCCATGTATTGTACTTGTCGGGGAAGCGCTCGATGAACTCATCGGCACAGGCGAGCTTTGCCACCCGGATGCACTCTTCCTCGCTGGCGCTCTCGTCGCCCCAGCGGAGGTTGTCGAGGATGGTGCCGGAGAACAGGACGTTCTTCTGCAGCACCATGGAGACTTCCCGGCGGAGGACGTCGAGGTTGTAATCCCGGACATCCACGCCGCCGACCTTGACGCTGCCGGTCTCCGGGTCGTACAGGCGGGGGATCAACTGCACAAGGCTGGATTTGGCGCTGCCGGTGCCGCCGATGATGCCCAAGGTCTCGCCGGGCTTGATGGTGAAGGTGATATCGTTCAAAACCGGCTGGCCGGAGCCGTGCTTGTACTTGAAGGTGACGTGGTCAAACTCGATGCCGCCGTCGGCTACGGTGCTGACCGGAGCCTTGGGGGCGGGCAGGTCGGTGGTCTCGTCCAGCACTTCCACGATACGGCGGGCGGAAGCGGCGGACATGGAGATCATGACGAAGGCCATGCTCAGCATCATCAGGGCCATGAGGATGTTCATGATGTAGCCGAACAGGGCGTTGAGCTGGCCGGTGGTAATGGAGCCGTTCAGCACGTAGTGGGCGCCGAACCAGCTCAGAGCGAGGTTGCAGCCATAAACCGAGACCAGCATGGCGGGGTTGTTGAAGCTCAGGCGGCTCTCGGCGCGGACGAACTGCTTGTACAGGCTCTCACAGGCATTGGTGTACTTCTCGTTCTCGAAGTGCTCGCGGACGAAGCTCTTGACCACGCGGATGGCGGAGATGTTCTCCTGCACCGAGGCGTTCAGGTTGTCGTAGTTCTTGAACACCCGGTCAAAGATGCCGAAGGTGGGGATCATGATGGAAGCCAGCACCGCCACGAGGAAGAGGATGGCCACCACGAACACCATGGTCAGCGAGCCGCTGATGGCCGACGCCATGATGAGGGCGAAGACCAGATGGACCGGGGCGCGCACGCACATCCGCTCGATCATCTGGAAGGCGTTCTGCACGTTGGTCACGTCGGTGGTCATGCGGGTGACAAGGCCCGCGGTGGAGTATTTGTCGATGTTGGAGAAGGAATAATGCTGGATGTTCTCGTACATTGCATCGCGCAGGTTGCCGGCAAGGCCGGTGGAAGCCTCTGCGGCGAATTTACCGGCCAGCACGCCCAGCAGCAGCGCCAACGCTGCCACCAAGAAGGTGAGCAGACCGTATTTGATGATGGCGTTCATATCGCCCTTTTCAATGCCCTGATCGATGATAAAGGCCATGATGGTGGGCAGCAGAACGTCCATGATCGCTTCCAGCGCGGAAAAGAGGGGTGTCAGGATCGCGGCGCGCTTGTACTCGCCCAGATGTGACACGAGCTTTTTGATCATCTGGTAGACCTCCTGTGAAATAATTTGTTTGACATGGAACAATTCTATACAGAACAATTAAAATGTCAATACGATTTTCCAAAGTTCGTAAAAATGTCATGAAAGCTGAAAAATCATACGGTTCCGTTTTTCAGCGCAGACCTTCCCGCAGCTTGTTCAGCAAGCGGAGCAGCTCGGCGTTCTCCTCCGGCGTCAGCAGCCCGGAGACGAATTCGTCGGTCTGGTGGAGGGAATGCATGGTCTTTTCGTGGAGCAGGGCCCCCTCCTCAGTCAGAACCAAGCGCTTGAGCCGGGCGTCCCGCGGCACGCTCTGGCGCTCGATGTAGCCTTTGCGCTCCATGAGCTGTAAGATGTTGGTCACGGTGGAGCGGGTGATGGAGAACTCCCGCTCGATGTCCCGCTGGTAGACGGGCTCCTCCTTGTGCCAGTACAGGTAGCTCATGATCCAGTCGTGCATGGGGGTCACGTTCTCGACCCCGTTTTCGCGGTGGAACTGGTTGATCTTGCGGAAGATCAGGTTGTTGACCCGGCGCATCTGGGCCGGGATGACCTGCGGCGGTTCCCATGGCGGGTTCGGCTCGCAGCAGCCGTGGTTCGTGGTTTCGTCACACATGATGGTTCATCCTCTGAATTGTTGGGAAATGGATTGTTTTGAACAAAACTGTTCGATACAATACTATTCTAGCGCTTGGATACAAGAAAGTCAAGAGGAAACAAGAAAACTCCCTCCGTCATCGCTGCGCGATGCCACCTCCCTCTAGGAGGGAGGCTTTTTAGGCCCCCTCACCGAGGGGGCTGGCACAGCGCAGCTGTGACGGGGGGAGTTGAATTTATTCTGCTTCGGCTTCCGCGATCCACACCCGGATGCTGTCGGGGCGGTCGGTCACGAAGCAGTCCGGCCCCAGCGGGAGGAGGGAGCGGACCACATTTTTGCTGTTCACGGTCCAGAACGCGACCTTGCAGCCGACGGCGTGGAGCTGGTTGACCAGCTCCGGGTTCTGGAACGCGGTGTGGTACTCGCAGCTCACGTAGTCCACCGGGAAGGAAAGGGACTGGACATAGGCGGCGGGGTCGGCCTGATCCGCCAAGGTGCCCACGATCTGCCGGACGCTCATCTGAGGGTAGAGGGCCGCAATGAGGGTCAGCTTGTCTGAAATGGTGCTGGCCACCAGCCCGGCCTGTTTTTTCAGCGAGGGGCAGTTCTCCTCGTCCAGCTCGCCGTCCATGCTGTTGACAAGGCCGAGGTCCTTCCAGAGGACTGGCGGCGGGAGCATCATGCTGGGCAGGGAGCCGAGGGTCAGGATGCCGACCCGGAGCTCCGGCATCAGCTCCTTGGCCTGTTGGAGCAGGTCGTGCCGGAAGGAGACGAGGAGCAGCCGCTCCCCAAGGCCGGAGGCCCGGATCTGCTCCACCACGCGGGGCACGAAGGCCGGATCCGGCAGGATGGGAGCTTTCAGTTCAAGCTGGACGGTGCAGCCCTCCAGCCCGCTGCAAAAAGCCAGCGCTTCGGCCAGCGTGGGCAGCTTTTCGGTGGTGAAGTCCACCCCGTTCCACTTGGTCAGGTCGATGTCTTCCAGCTCACCGAGGGTCAGGTCGTAGATCTTGGCCGAGATCTTGGTGCCGAGGTCGATGAGGTAGTCGTGATGGATGATAAGACCCTGATCCTTGGTCTGCTGCACATCCATCTCCACGCCGTCGGCACCGAGGACGATGGCGTTCTGGAAGGCGGTCAGGGTGTTTTCGGGTGCAAGGTAAGTTGCCCCACGGTGCGCGATGATCTCAGGCAAGGTCTTCACCGTCCGAGGCGATGACTTTCTTGTACCAGTAGAAGCTGTCCTTCCGGCTGCGGGTCAGAGTGCCGTTTCCGGCGTTGTCCTTGTCCACATAGATGAAGCCGTAGCGCTTCTTCATCTCGCCGGTGGAGGCGGAAACGAGGTCGATGGGGCCCCATGTGGTGTAGCCCAGCAGGGGCAGCCCGTCCTCGTTGATGGCCTTTTCCATCTGTTCGATGTGGGCGCGGAGGTAGTCGATGCGGTAGGAGTCGTGGATGGAGCCGTCCGGCTCCACGGTATCCACAGCGCCCAGACCGTTCTCCACGATGAACAGCGGCTTCTGGTAGCGATCGTAGAGGGTGTTCATGGTGATGCGGAGGCCCACCGGGTCGATGGCCCAGCCCCACTCGCTCGTCTTGAGGTAGGGGTTCTTAGCGGCCGCGCCGATGGCGTTGCCGTCGGCCTGTTCCATCAGCTCCTTGTTCACCGTGATGCAGCGGCTGGAATAGTAGCTGAAGGAGATGAAGTCCACGGTGCCCTCCCGCAGGGTCTGGTCATCCTCCGGCTCGGTGCGCAGCGCGATGCCGGCCCGCTCCATCCGCTTCTTGGCCCAGACGGGGTAGGCCCCGCGGGACTGGACGTCGATGAAGAAGTAGTTGTCGCGGTCGGCCTCGGCAGCGGCCTGAACGTCCTCCGGTGCGCAGGTGCGGGGGTAGAATTCGCCCGCAGCCAGCATACAGCCCACCATACAACCGGGCATGACCTCATGGGCTAGCTTGACGGCCTTGGCGCTGGCCACCAGCTCGTAGTGAGCGGCCTGATACTTGGCCTGTTCCACATTCTCGCCCGGCTCGAAGAGCAGACCGGCCCCCATGAAGGGCATGTGGAGCAGCATATTGATCTCGTTGAAGGTCAGCCAGTATTTGACCTTGCCCTTGTAGCGGTGGAAGAGGATGTCGCAGTAGTGGACGTAGGCGTCCACCATCCGGCGGTCTTTCCAGCCGCCGTACTTTTTAATAAGAGCAATGGGTGCATCGAAGTGGCAGATGGTCACCAGCGGTTCGATGCCGTACTTGTGGCACTCGTCGAAGAGGGCATCGTAGAAGGCGAGGCCCTCCTCGTTGGGTTCGGCGTCGTCGCCGTTCGGCAGGATGCGGGTCCACGCGATCGACAGCCGGTAGCACCGGAAGCCCATCTCGGCGAAGAGAGCGATGTCCTCCTTGAAATGGTGGTACATGTCGATGGCTTCGTGGGAGGGGTAGTAGTGCTCCGCGTCGCAGTCCAGCATCTTCAGCTTGCCGAACATCACCGGGAAGCGGTCCTCCCCGAAGGGGACCACGTCCACATTGGCCGGCCCGCGGCCGCCCTCGTTGTATGCGCCCTCGCACTGGTTGGCGGCGGTGGCACCGCCCCACAAAAAGTCTTTCGGGAATCTGCCCATGGAAAATTACCTCCTGTTCATAATGTCGTTACCCTCATTTTACCATGTTCTGCGGGGCCATTCAAGGACGAAAGTATGACTATTTCCGTCATTTTGACGAAAATCAGAGCGAAATTTTTGCAGTTTTCACGATAAAATCTGAAAAACGGCCCGATTTTCCTTCCATTCTGTTTCTTCCCAACGGACAGGAAGTATGGTAGACTTTAAGCAGAAGAAAACCACTATTAAGGAAACGGAGTGTTTTGCTATGCAGGAGTTTCAGCCTATCAAAGAGGGAAAGGTTCGCGAGATCTATGACAATGGCGACAGCCTGATCATGGTCGCGACCGACCGCATTTCCGCATTCGACGTGATCCTGAAAAATAAAGTGACCAACAAGGGCAAGGTCCTGACCCAGATGAGCAAATTCTGGTTCGACTACACCCGCGATGTCCTGCCCAACCATATGCTGAGCGTGGACACCAAGGATATGCCGGAGTTCTTCCAGCAGCCCCAGTTCGAGGGCAAGTGCATGAAGTGCCGCAAGCTGACCATGCTGCCCATCGAGTGCATCGTCCGCGGCTACATCACCGGCAGCGGCTGGGCCAGCTACCAGAAGACCGGCAAGGTCTGCGGCATCCAGCTGCCCGAAGGGCTGAAGGAGTCCGAAAAGCTGCCGGAGCCGATCTACACCCCTTCCACTAAGGCTGAGATCGGCGACCACGACGAGAATATCTCCTACGAGCAGAGCATCACCGTGCTGGAGAAGCAGTTCCCCGGCCACGGCGAGGAGTACGCCACCAAGCTGCGCGACTACACCATTGCCCTGTATAAGAAGTGCGCCGCGTATGCCCTGAGCCGCGGCATCATCATCGCTGACACCAAGTTCGAGTTCGGTCTGGACGAGAACGGCAATGTGGTGCTGGGCGACGAGATGCTCACCCCCGACTCCTCCCGCTTCTGGCCGCTGGAGGGCTACGAAGCCGGCCACGGCCAGCCCTCCTTCGACAAGCAGTTCGTCCGCAACTGGCTCAAGGCCAACCCCGACAGCAACTATGACCTGCCGCAGGATGTCATCGATAAGACCATCGAGAAGTACCTCGAAGCCTATGAGATGCTGACCGGCAAGAAGCTGTAAGGCACACCCTATATCAAACAAAAAGGCCGCTGTGCAGTTCAGAACGCTGCACGGCGGCTTTTGTGTTGTGATCCTGTGATCGCACTGCTGCAATTGCTTGCAACGGTTCTCCTTTTCTGATCCCATTCTATCGAATTTGGGGAGATTGTCAAGACGTCGAACGCTTCCTCTTGCAATTTTCCCCGGCGGATGATATGATAAGCACTGCATGTTCTGTACATGTGAAAATAAGACCAAGGAGCATTCTTTTTATGAAGATCATGGATCGTATTTTTTTCGCTGCGGCAGCGGCCGCACTGGCGGCCAGCCTGTTGGTGGGCTGCGGCGCGTCTTCGGCTGCCAGCAGCACCGCCTCTTCCGCTGCGTCCAGCGAAGCCGTTTCCTCTGTGGCCGCATCCGGCGAGGCGGTTTCTGAGGCTTCGGACGCCAAGATCAAGGCCCAGTTCACGGTGACCGGTGCCGATGGCGAGAGCCAGACCTTCGACCTTGAGGCGACCGACGGCGAGAAGCTGAGCGACGCGCTGGCCGAGGCGGGCATCATCAGCGAGGACGAGGCCGCTGCGGGCTTCGTCACCACCGTGAACGGCGAGACCGCCGACTGGGACAAGGACGCCGCTTGGTGGTGCCTGACCGACGCTTCCGGCGAGATGACCGCCGTGGGCGTGGCCGACATCCAGCTGCACGATGGAGACAGTTATGCCTTCACCTACACGAAGTAAGGAACCGATGCACAACAAGGTGCTGCGGCTGGTGCTCAGCGGCCTGATGGGGGCGCTGCTGGTGGTCAGCAAACAGGCCATGAGCGGCATCCCGAACGTAGAGCCGGTGACCCTGCTCATCATCCTTTTCGCGCTGGAGCTCCCCCGCGAGACGCCGGGGGCCGTTACGGTCTTTCTGGTACTGCAGGGCGTTTTGTACGGCTTCGGGCTGTGGTGGGCGATGTACCTGTATGTGTGGTATCTGCTGGCGGTGCTGGCGTGGCTGCTCCGCCGGATGGACAACGCTTTCGGCTGGGCCGTGTTCAGCGGGGCCTACGGCCTTTGCTTCGGCGGGCTGTGCGCAGCGGTGTATCTGGTGGCTAAGACCCCGGCGTTCGCGCTGAGCTGGTGGCTGAGCGGCCTGTCCTACGACGTCATGCACGGCGCGGGCAACTTCGTGATCATGCTGCTGCTCTACCGCCCCCTGCGCACTGCGCTGCAAACGGCGAAACGGCAGATCCGGCTATAACGAAAAAGGGGCTGCTGCATACTCCCTCCGGCATCGCGCAAGCGATGTCGGAAGGCGTTTTGCAGCAGCCTCTTTTGTTATCCTAAAATCTTTTCCAGCAGCCAGAGCAGAAAGCCGGGCACACCGGCCTGTTTCAGCAGCCAAAGCAGGATCGAGGACGAAACTGACAGCATGGGGGAGCGTCTCCTTTGCATTCGATTTGGGAGCGGCCCGCAACAGGCACCCCGTGATGAATACGAAGAAAACAGCCCCTCGATTGCTGGAAAATGTTACCACTTCACGTTGAAGGCGGACATGCCGGGGTAAACGGCACTGGCACCCAGATGCTCTTCGATGCGGAGCAGCTGGTTGTACTTGGCCACGCGCTCGGTGCGGCTGGGAGCACCGGTCTTGATCTGGCAGGTGTTCAGGGCCACGGCCAGATCGGCAATGGTGGTGTCCTCGGTCTCGCCGGAACGGTGAGAGCTGATGGCGGTGTAACCGGCCTTGTGTGCCATCTTGATGGCCTCCAAGGTCTCGGAGACGGAACCGATCTGGTTCAGCTTGATGAGGATGGCGTTGCCCGCACCCAACTGGATGCCCTTGGCAAGGCGCTCGGTGTTGGTGACGAACAGGTCATCGCCGACAAGCTGGACTTTGCCGCCCAGCTCGCGGGTCATCTCCTGCCAGCCTTCCCAGTCCTCTTCGTCCAGACCGTCCTCAATGGAGATGATGGGGTACTTCTCCACGAGGCTCTTCCAGTGGGCGATCAGCTCGCTGGAGGTGTACTCGGTGCCAGCCTTGGGCAGCTTGTAGAAGCCCTTGCCCTTGGGGCTCTTCCACTCGGAGGAGGCAGCATCCATGGCCAGCATGAAGTCCTTGCCGGGCAGGTAACCGGCCTTCTCGATGGCGGCCAGAATGGTCTCGATGGTCTCCTCGTCGCTGGAGAGGTTGGGTGCGAAGCCGCCCTCATCGCCGACGGAGGTGGCCAGACCCTTGGCCTTCAGGATGGCGGCGAGGGCATGGAAGACCTCAGCGCACCAGCGCAGGGCCTCCTTGAAGGAGGGTGCGCCCACGGGCATGATCATGAACTCCTGCGTGTCCACAGTGTTGGTGGCATGTGCGCCGCCGTTCAGGATGTTCATCATGGGGACGGGCAGACGGTTGCCGTTCACACCGCCGAGGAAGCGGTAGAGGGGCATGTCCAGCGAAGCGGCAGCGGCGCGGCATGCAGCGATGGACACGGCCAGAATGGCGTTTGCCCCCAGATTGGACTTATCCTTGGTGCCGTCGGCCTTCAGCATGGCAGCATCGACTGCGTAGATGTCGGAAGCGTCCAGCCCCACCACAGCATCGGCGATGACGGTGTTGATGTTCTCAACGGCCTTGGTCACGCCCTTGCCAAGATAGCGGCCCTTGTCGCCATCGCGAAGCTCCAGCGCCTCGAACTCGCCGGTGGATGCGCCGGAGGGGGCGCAGCCGCGGGCCACGGTGCCATCGGCCAGCGTGATCTCGGCTTCCACAGTGGGGTTGCCGCGGGAGTCCAAGATCTCGCGGCCGACAACAGATTCGATTTCCAGATAGTTCATACGAAAACCTCCCGGTAATGTTTTGAAAGCTATAGATAGTCAGTACTAACTAACCGCCTTTATCCTACCACGTCCTGCGCCCCGGCGCAAGAGGGAAAACGGATGTTTGCGGCTGTAAACATTATAAGAGTGCCCCGCCGCACCGGGAGCTATCCAGCGGCTTTGTACGCTTCTTGCATGAAAATGGCTTCTCATGGTATTTTATCGTACCTCCATCTGCACCCGGAAGGACAAAAATACGGCGCTGTAACTTTTTTGACATCCGTGAAAAGCGTTCATTTCAGGGTGAAACAAAGTGAACAAGATGAAAAAACATCCAAAAGCAACAGGGAAATTTTGTTTATTTTCACATGATTTGACGGAAATGTCCGCCGAAAGTATGGACGGTTTGTGAATTGCGGACTTTTCCAAAGGGGGCTATAATGAAACCACCGAGAGCAGAGCCGCTTTGAGGGAAGGGCTCTGCTTTCTGCATTTTCTGCAAATACTTCCAAACAGGAGGATATTCACTATGAAAAAGATGATCACTCGTCGTAACTTTCTGGCTGCTGCCGGTGTTGTGGCTGCTGCCGGTGTTCTGACTGCATGCGGCGGTTCTTCCAGCAGCGCTGCTGCTTCCGGTGCTGCTTCCGGTGCTGCTGCTTCCGGCGACACCATCAAGGTCGGCGTCCTCGGACCCCTGACCGGCGATGTTTCCGTTTACGGTCAGGCCGTTGTCAACGGTGCGACCCTGCGCCTGAAGCAGGCCAACGAGGAAGGCGGCATCAACGGCAAGCAGATCGAGATCATCTCCATGGATGAGCAGGGCGACCCCACGCAGGCTGTCACCTGCTTCACCAAGATGTGCGATCAGGGCATCACCGCTCTGGTGGGCGACGTTACCACCGCCCCCACGCTGGCCGTTGCTGCTGAGAGCGCGGACTACAACATGCCCATGGTCACCGCTTCTGCTACCGCAGAGTCCGTCACTTACGATGCCGAGACCGACACCGTGAATGGCAATGTCTTCCGTGCCACCTTCACCGACCCGTTCCAAGGTGTGAAGATGGCGGACTACGCTTGCCAGAAGCTCGGCTACACCAAGGCTGCCGTCATCTTCAAGAAGGGTGCCGACTACAACGAGGGTCTGGCGGAGAACTTCGTCAAGGAGTTTGAGGCACAGGGAGGCACCATCGTCGATCAGGAGAGCTACTCCGACGGCGACGTGGACTTCAAGACCCAGCTGACCAGCATCCTCGGCAAGGGCCCGGAGACCGTCTTCTGCCCCAACTACTATCAGGAAGTGGGCCAGATCCTTGCTCAGGCTGAGAGCATCGGCCTGACTGTTCCCTTCCTCGGCGGCGACGGCTGGGATGGTCTGGAAGGCTACGCCACCGCGGAGCAGCTGAAGGACAGCTACTTCTGCGCAAACTATGCAAAGGGCGCTTCTGCCGACTTCGAGAGCGCTTACAAGGCTGAGTACGGCGAGGATTACCCCAACGGTTTCGCTCCTCTGGGCTACGACGCCGCCACCACCGTGCTGTACGGCATTCAGGCTGCGGAGGACGCCGGTCTGGAGGCTGGCTCCGACGAGTACAAGCAGGCCGTCATCGACGCCATCGCGGGCGGCACCATCGAGGGCCTGACCGGCACCTTCACCTTCGACGAGCACCATGACCCCGTTAAGAGCACCGCCATCCTGACCTACATTGATGGCAAGCCGGAACTGAAGGAAATGTTCTGATTTCCCATCGAACCATTTGCGGAGACCGCCGGAACGGGTTGTCTCCGCTTTTTTGGTAAAAAAGTGTGATCCCCCGAAGGCGTGAAAACGCCGAAAAGAAAGGAAGTATCCATCCATGACAGTGTTTTTTAGCCAGCTGATCAACGGTCTTTCGCTCGGCAGCATCTATGCACTGATCGCGCTGGGCTACAGCATGGTGTACGGCATCATCCTGCTGCTGAACTTTGCCCACGGCGATATCATTATGGTGGGCGCGTACATGTCTTGGTTCGTGATGAACCAGCTTGGCCTCGGCCCGGTGACCGCAGTCTGCGCCACCATCATCGTCTGCACGCTGCTGGGCGTCGTGATCGAAAAGATCGCCTACACCCCGCTGCGCAGCGCGCCCCGCATCTCGCTGCTGATCACGGCCATCGGCGTCTCCTTCTTCTTGGAGTATACCGCAGAGCTCATCATGGGGTCCGGTGCCAAGGTCATCCCGGCCTATTTCGCCCCCAAGACCTTCTATGTCGGCAAGGTGCCTGTGGGCCTGACCTCCATCATCACGCTGGTGGTCACGGTGCTGTCCATGCTGGTGCTGACCTTCCTTGTCCAGAAGACCAAGCTCGGCAAGGCCATGCGCGCCGTCTCGGAGGATATGGACGCCGCCCGCCTGATGGGAATCAACGTCAACAGCACCATCTCCTTCACCTTTGCGGTGGGTTCGGCGCTGGCCGGCATCGGCGCGGTGCTGTACTGCTGCTCCTACCCGCAGGCAACGCCCACCATGGGTTCCATGCTGGGCCTGAAGGCCTTCGTTGCCGCCGTTCTGGGCGGCATCGGTTCCATGCCGGGCGCTATGATCGGCGGTATCGCCATCGGCCTGTGCGAGTGCTTTGTTTCCGCCATCGGCCTTTCCGCTTGGAAGGACGCCGTCACGTTTGCGATCCTGATCATCGTGCTGCTGGTCAAGCCCACGGGCTTCCTTGGCCGTCAGGTGCAGGAAAAGGTGTAAGGGGGATTGGAAGATGAATACGAAACGCAAAACCCTGAAAATGCCGGTCCGCTACCTGATGAACGCAGTGCTGGTGGCGCTGCTCTTCGTGGGGCTGTCCTACCTGACCCAGAACGTGCTGTCCACCTACCAGAACAAGGTCCTGCTGACCGTGGGCATCAACATCATTCTGGCGGTCTCCCTGAATGTTGCCACCGGCTATCTGGGCCAGCTGCCGCTGGGCCACGCCGGTTTCATGGCCGTGGGTGCTTACACCTGCGCCCTGTTCACCAAGTACTGCCCGCTGCCGGGCGGTATCTCCTTCGCCCTCGGTCTGGCGCTGGCGTGCGTCGTGGCGGGCCTGTTCGGCGTGCTCATCGGCATCCCGGCTCTGCGCCTGACCGGCGACTACCTCGCCATCCTGACGCTGGGCTTCGGCGAGATCATCCGCATCACCCTGAACAACATCGATGACGTGCTGGGCTTCAAGCTGTTCTACGGTGCCAAGGGCCTGAAGAACATCCCCAAATATTCGAACTACTGGAACGTCTTCCTCTGCGTGGTCATCACCTGCTTCGCCATCCATGCGATGATGAAGAGCCGCCATGGCCGCGCGGTCCTCGCCATCCGCGACAATGAGATCGCCGCCGAGAGCTGCGGCATCCAGACCACCTACTATAAGGTCATGGCCTTTGCCTTTTCGGCAGCCTTTGCCGGTCTGGCGGGCGGCCTGTACGCTTGCTATCTGGGCGTTCTGGACCCTTCCACCTTCGGCTTCATGAAGTCCATCGAGATCCTCGTCATGGTGGTTCTGGGCGGCATGGGCTCCATGCTGGGTTCCATCCTCTCCGCTACCGTGCTGACCATCCTGCCCGAAGCGACCCGCAGCTTTGAGAGCTACCGCATGGTGGTCTACTCGCTGGTGCTGATCCTGATGATGATCTTCCGCCCCGGCGGACTGCTGGGCAGCTACGACTTCTCCATGAGCCGCATCGTGGAGAAGATCATGAACGGTGAGCTGTTCCGCAAGAAGGAAAAGGAGGGCGAAGACCATGAGTGAGTTCCAGACAAGACTGAACAGTGTCCCCTCCGGCGGCTTCCTGACCGACCGCGACAAGGACAAAAAGCCTATCCTCGATGTGCGTGAGCTGGGCATCGACTTCGGCGGCCTGACCGCTGTGGACGGCTTCAACCTGATGATCGGCCGCAGCGAGATCACCGGCCTGATCGGCCCCAACGGCGCGGGCAAGACCACCGTCTTCAACCTGCTGACCAACGTTTATCAGCCCACCCGCGGCTCCATCCTGATCGACGGGATGCCCACGGCGGGCAAGAAGACCTATCAGGTCAACCGGATGGGCGTGGCCCGCACCTTCCAGAACATCCGCCTGTTCAAGGAACTGAGCGTCATCGACAACATCAAGGTCGGTCTGCACGAGTCCCTGAGGTACGATCTGGCCTCCTCCCTCCTCCGTCTGCCGAACTATTGGAAGGAAGAGAAGAAGTGCACCGAGCGTGCGCTGGAGCTGCTGGACATCTTCCACATGGCGGACCTCGCCAACGTTCCGGCGGGCAGTCTGCCCTACGGCGCACAGCGCCGCTTGGAGATCATGCGCGCGCTGGCCACCAGCCCGAAGCTGCTGCTTCTGGACGAGCCTGCCGCCGGTATGAACCCTTCCGAGACCGCTGAGCTGACCGAGACCATCCGCCGCATCCGTGACGACTTCAACATCGCCGTGCTGCTGATCGAACACGACATGAGCCTCGTCATGGGCATCTGCGAGGGCATCGCGGTGCTGAACTTTGGCCGCATCATCGCCAAGGGCACCCCGGACGAGATCCGCAACAACCCGCAGGTCATTGAGGCCTATCTGGGCAAGAAGGAGGGCTGACAGATGGCAGAATCTATGTTGAAAGTGGAGAACATCAACGTCTATTACGGCAACATCCACGCCGTCAAGAACGTCTCCTTCGAAGTCAACGAGGGCGAGATCGTCACCCTGATCGGCGCGAATGGTGCGGGCAAGTCCACCACCCTGAAGACCATTTCCGGTCTG
Source organism: Faecalibacterium hattorii (assembly GCF_003287455.1). Taxonomy (GTDB): domain Bacteria; phylum Bacillota; class Clostridia; order Oscillospirales; family Ruminococcaceae; genus Faecalibacterium; species Faecalibacterium hattorii. Next base: position 86,913 of record NZ_PRLC01000012.1, read on the forward strand.
CTCCACCCGAAGACCGGCGATGTGCTGTACAAGGGCAAGAGCATCAAGGGCGTCCGCGCCCATAAGATCGTGGAAGCGGGCCTTGCCCATGTGCCGGAAGGCCGCCACGTCTTTCTGCACATGACCGTGGAGGAGAACTTGGACATGGGCGGCTACACCCAGCCCGCTTCCACCATCGGCCCCAACAAGGAGAAGGTCTTTGAGCTGTTCCCCCGCCTGAAGGAGCGCCGTAAGCAGCTGGCCGGCACCATGTCCGGCGGCGAGCAGCAGATGCTGGCCATGGGCCGCGCTCTGATGAGCAACGCCTCCATGCTGATGATGGACGAGCCCTCCATGGGCCTGTCGCCCCTGCTGGTGCAGGAGATCTTCGACATCATCCGCAACATCCACAAGGAGGGCATGACCATCCTGCTGGTGGAGCAGAACGCGCAGATGGCCCTTTCCGTGGCCGACCGCGCCTACGTCTTGGAGACCGGCCGCGTCGTCATGGACGGCACCGGTGCCGAGCTGCTGACCAATGAGCGGGTCCGCAGCGCCTATCTGGGCGGCTGATCCTTTCCCCTCTATCAACAAGCAAGAAAACCCCGTACAGACGACCGGAGGGCCGCTGTACGGGGTTTTTTCTGCTAGAATCAGTTTATTTGCTGGCGATCATTTCGGTATAGGCCAGCACGAGGGGGCCGACGCCCTTGGCGTCGTTGCAGACGACGGGTTCGCTGAAGTAGTAGGCGAGGGAGCCGTCGCGGTGGTCTTTGCCGCCGAGGCCGGCGACGAGGCAGATGCCGCCCAGCTGCAAGCTGCCGTCCGGGTTCTTGGACAGGTACTTGTCGCAGGTGCCGTAGAAGGCTTTCTCAGCCCATGCGGCCATTCGCTTGGGCAGCAGACCCAGCCGCACGCCCTTGAGCACGGCGTAGGCGAAGAGGGCCGTGCCGCTGGTCTCAAGGTAGTTGCCCTCGATGCCGGGGTGGTCCATGACCTGCCAGAACATGCCGGTCTCCTCGTCTTGGAACTTGTGCACATCCTCAATGGTCTGTTTCAGCATGGCCTGAATGCCGCGGTACTCGTTGTACAACTGCTCGTCCATCCGCTCCAGCACGTCCACCATGGCCACCATGAACCAGCCCATCGCCCGCAGCCAGAAGTTCGGGCTGCAGCCGGTGACGGGGTCGGCCCAGTACATCTGGCGGCTCTCGTCGTAGCCGTGGTAATACAGGCCGGTCTTCTCGTCCCGCATATGCTTTTGGATGTTCATGAACTGCTTGTAGCTGTCGATGCAGCCCTGCATCTTGTTGAAGCGGGTCTCGTACTCCATGTAGAAGGGCTGGGCCATGTAGGTGCCGTCCAGCCAGACCTGCCACGGATAGATGTCCTTGTGCCAGAAGTTGCCCTCCTTGGTGCGGGGCTGGGTGGCAAGCTGGCTGCGGATCAGCTCAATGGCCTTGCGGTATTTTTCCTCTCCGTAGAGATCGTACAAAATAAACAGGTTTTTGCCCTGATTCACGTTGTCGAGGTTGTATTCCTTGGGGTCGTAGGTCTTGATGGAGCCGTCCGGCTGGACGAAGTAGTCGATGAACTGCTTGGAGAAATCGAGGTACTTCTTGTCGCCGGTGGTGTGGTAAAGGCTCAGGGTGGCGGTGACCATGCAGCCGTCGATGTAGTTCCACTTGTTCGGCTTGCCGCTGCGCACCTTTTCGATGTTCCACAGGGGGGCTTCGGCGCTGGAATTGGCGATCAGGTAGTCCACATAATCGCCCAGCATGGTGAGAATCTCTTCGTGGGTCATAGCTTAGTCCTCCTCAAAATGGCCGACGTTGGCAAAGCGCAGACGCTCGCCCTCGTAGCCTTCGATCTTGACGTTGTGCAGGTCGATTTCCTTGACGTTTTCGGCGTAGACGGCCAGCTTCTTGACGTGGGGGCGGTTGTCCGCCATGGCGGCCTGACCGGCCTCGGCGTTGGGGTCAAAGGTGATGGTGACGTTCTTCATGGAGACCCGCTCAATGGGCTGTTCGGGCAGACCGTCGAAGTAGCAGCCCGCGAACTGGGCGTCGGTGGCCACGATGTCCTCCATGGTCAAGCTGCCCAGCTTGGGGGTGTATTCGTCCACCGGCATGGCCTCGCGGCACTGGACATAGGGGCTGTGGCCGTCCGGGTCGCAGAAGTAGAACATGTTGATGACGAAGGGGGCCTTGACGCCCCGCATCTCCACGTTGCGGAACACCAGCCCGTCGATGACGGCGGTGTTGCCGCGGCCCCGGCGGGTCTTGACCCGCAGACCGCGGTCGGTGTGGTCCATGAGGCACTGGGTGACCACCATATCCTTGACGCCGCCGCTCATCTCGCTGCCGATGACGATGCCGCCGTGGCCCTTGTCCAGCAGACAGTTGCGGATGACGGTGTGCTCGCAGCTCTTTTTCAGCTTCATGCCGAGGAAGACCTTGCTGGCCTTCATGGCGATGCAGTCGTCGCCGACGTGGATGTTCACGCCGATGATGCGGGTGTACTCACAGCTTTCGGGGTCGATGCCGTCGGTATTGGGGGCGTTGTAGGGGTTGTTGATGTTGAAGTTCAGCAGATCAAGGTGCTTGACAAAGATGGGGTGGATGGTCCACGAGTAGCTGTTCTGCACTGTGATGCCGTGGAGGCAGACGTTCTCGCTGTCCACCATGGCGACGGCGCGGGGCCGCCATGCGATCCGCTTGACCTTGGGGTTCACCCACCAGTCGCCGTTCTGGGCGTCGCAGTCAAGGGTGCCCTCGCCGGTGACCACGACGTCGTGCACCTGCGTGATGTTCAGCAGCCCTGCAAAGCTGCTCAGGGGGTTGCCCTCCCAGCCGGTGAGGTAGTATTCGTCCACCTCGTTCTCGCTGGGCAGAACGCCGGGCAGGATGGGGTAGTGGGTGCGGTCGTTGTCGCCCAGCAGCACCGCGCCCTTTTCGAGGTAGAGGGTGGTGCAGCTCTTCAGAAACAGGCTGGACGTGCGGTAGCGGCCCGCGGGAACATAGACTGTGCCGCCCTTGGGGCAGGTGGAGAGGGCCGCCTGCAGTCTGCCGGTGTTGTCGGTCTCGCCGTCGGCCACGAGGCCGTAGCGGGAGGCATCCACGAAGAAGCTCTCGTCTTCGGTGCGGAAGGCAAGGGTCAGGGTCTCGCCCTCGGCCTCCACGGAGACGGTGTAGTCGGTGGCGGGGGCGAGGGAGAAGAGGGAGAACACGTTGGTGTTCTGCGCCTCATAGACGGCCTCGCCGTTCAGCAGCACCCGGAAGGGGTGGGCGGGGCGGAAGCACAGGCCGTTTTCCAGCTCGAAAACGGCGCTGCGGGTCATGGAGCGGATCAGGGACAGTTTCATAAAATCAGAACCTCCTTGGGGTTTCGGCTTGCCCGCACGGGGCGGACGTGATACACTGAAGAAAATGCGAAAAGCGGGGAAGTACCAATGAAGGCGGAACGCGAAAAACTGAACGCAAAGACCGTGGCGGCCCAGCTGCGGCTGACCAACGGCGAATACCAGCTGCAGGAAGGGGAGGATATCTGCCGCATCCTGCTGGTGTCCGCCAGCAGCTGCACTCTCCAGCGGGGGGAGGAAGCGGTGCTGGTCAACCCCGGCTGCGTGCTGCTGCTGGGGCCGGGGGGCGGCGTGCTGCGCCAGACGGGCCATCTGCCCCCGGAGCTGACGGGCTGCCGGTTCCCGGCGGCGGTGCTGCCGGAGCTGAAGGGCGTGATGCAGCGGGATTTCGGCCCACTGTTCGAGCCGGGCAGCCAGATGGTGCTGTACGGGCCGGTGCAGTGGTCCAGCCGTCTGCGCACCCTGCTGAACCTGATGCGGAGCGCGGCGGGCGAGCCGGACAGCCCCGGCATGATCTACCTGTCGCTGCTGCTGCACTATGTGGAGCAGGAGTGCAAGGCCGAGCGCTCCTCGGCCCGGCCACGGAACGAGACGGTGGAACAGATCTGCGCCTACCTCGCCGCGAACTATCCGCAGAAGTTCTCCCTTACCGATGTGGCGGCGCGGTTCTACCTCTCGCCCTACTACCTGAGCCGGTTGTTCCGGCGGGTCACGGGCCAGTCCATCGTGGATTACATCAATGGCCGCCGCATCGAGGCGGCGCAGCACCTGCTGGAGACCACCGACCTGAACATCAGCGCCGTGGCCGAGCAGACGGGCTTTGCCTCCGCCGCCCACTTCCGCCGCGTCTTCCGCGAGACGATGGGCGTGGGGCCATTGCAGTACCGCAAGAGCAACCGCTGAAAAGAAACGCCCCCTGTGCCGTGTGCACAGGGGGCGTTTTGCGTTACGTCAGAAAGTTCCGCAGGAAGAGGAGCGCTTAGCCCTTGACAGCACCGGCGGAGATGCCCTCGACGAACTGATCCTGTGCACAGAAGAAGACGATCAGCTGCGGCAGGATGGAGATCAGGGACAGAGCCAGAATGCGGTTCCATGCAAAACCGGTATCACCGTCCATAGACAGCTTGACGAACAGGGACATCGGGTACTTTGCGGGGGTCTGCACATAAAGCAGCGGGCCCATGAAGTCGTTGCAGCTCCACATGAACTGGAACAGTGCGCAGGACACCAGAGCGGGCATCAGCATGGGGACGATGACCTTGTACAGGGTCTGGAAGGAGTTGCAGCCGTCGATGGCGGCAGCCTCGTCCAGATCACGGGGGACGTTGCGCATGAACTGCACCAACTGGTAGACGAAGTAGGTCTCAGTTGCAAATGCACAGTGGACCCAGATGGCCAGATAGAACGGGCTGTTGACCCAGCCGAACTTGGTGTACAGCAGGAACTGAGGAACGTTCAGAACGACCTGCGGCAGGAACAGGGTGGCCAGCATGATGCTGAACAGGATCTTCCGGCCGGGGAAGTCGAAACGGCCGAAGCCGTAGGCTGCGATGCAGGAGGAGACCACCGTGCAGATGACCTTGGGCAGAACGTAAGAGTAGGTGTTCAGCATGGCCTGCAGGATGTTGATGGAACCGCCGAAGTTGTTCAGCGCGTTCCTATAACCCTCCAGCGTGGGGTTCTTGATCCACAGGCCGATGCCTGCAAAGATCTCGCTGTTGTCCTTAAAGGTGGCGCTGACCATCCACAGCAGGGGATAGATCATGATGAGGCCGACCAAAATCAGGACGAAGTACTTGAAAAACGTCGCGATGGCGTTGGATGCTTTCATTCCCATACTGTCACACCTTACCTTTCATCCGAGTAGTAGACCCACTTCTTCTGGCTGGTGAAGGCGATGATCGTCAGGATGCAGACGATGACGAACATGATCCATGCCAGAGCGGAAGCCATGCCCATCTGGTTGGACTTGAAGGCGTAGTTGTAAACCAGAATGGAAATGAGGGTGGTGGAGTTGCGCGGGCCGCCGTTGGTGATGATGAAGGGGCCGTTGAACTCTTGGAATGCTTGGCAGATCTGGGTGACCAGATTGTAGAAGATGATGGGGGTGATCATGGGAACGGTGATGGAGAAGAACTGCTTCCACTTGCCAGCGCCGTCGATGGTGGCTGCTTCGTACAGGTCTGCGGGCACGCCCTTCAGAGCAGCGAGGAACAGGACCATGGCGGAGCCGAACTGCCAAATGCGCAGGAAGCAGATGATCCACAGCGCATAGTTGGGGTCGCTCAGCCAAGAGGGGCCCTGTGCGTTGCCGAAGGTGACGGCGCGGATGATGGTGTTGACCAGACCGTCATCGCGGAAGACCGCCTTCCACAGAACGGCGATGGCAACGGAGCCGCCCAGAATGGACGGGATGTAGTAGACGGTACGGAACAGGTTCACGCATGCGATCTTGAAGTTCAGGATGTAGGCGATGAACAGAGCGAAGATCAGCTTCAGGGGCACGGTGACGAAGGCGTACTTGAAGGTGGTGATCAGCGCCTTGGTGATCTTGGCATCGGTGAAGGCTTCGATGTAGTTCATCACGCCGTACTCATGGATGCCGTTGAAGAAGTTCATGTCGGTGAAACTGTAGTACAGCGACTGACCGAAGGGGATGGCCTTGAACACGACGAAGCCGATGATCCAAGGGATCAGGTAGAACAGGCCCTGCCACTTATCGAAGAACTTCTGGGCCGGGGTGCGCCCCAGAGAGGGGGCTTTGCTTTCTTTCATCCGGGAATCCTCCTTTTTGTGGGAATTCATGTGTGACAAATTCCGCGCGTCACACATTGGAAACAGATTTGTCAGAGAATTGTTACAAGCTCCTGACAAAAAAGGGGCATCGGGCCTACGGGCGGTCGATGCCCCTTGTATGTACCTAAAAAATCAGGTCAGGAGTGCAGAGATCACACGTTGTAACCCACAGCGGACATGCCATCCAGCAGGGTGTCAACGACATCTGCGCCGGAAGCGTTGTCGTAATCGACGGTATCGAAGACTTCCTGATACACGCCGGTGCCGGTAGCCTTCAGATCGGAAGACTCGAACAGGGGATCCAGCTGGCAGGAAACAAAGCTCATGACCTTGTCGTTTGCCTCGGCGACCAGATCGTTGATCTTACCGGCAGCCTGAGCGGTAGCCAGACCAGCCTTGGAAGCGGGGACACCGCACTCGGAGCCCATGATGGCAGCGCCGTCACCGTTCCACAGGTACTCGATCAGGGTAGCAGCCTCAGCGGGGTTCTTGCAGGTCTTGGTGATGGCCATGCCCATGGAGACCTTGGAGAAGCCGCCGTTGTAATCGCCGAACTTGATCTCCTCACCAACGGTGAAGCCAGCCTTGTTGTCTTCGTCCAGAGCGTCCTGATACTTGGAAGCAGCGGAATCCCACTCGAAGATGCCGGCAATCTTGCCGGTGATCCACTCGTTGGACTGGTGGGTAGCACCGTCACCGTTTGCACCGTAGTAGGTGGGCAGCGGCATGATGACGTGGCCATCGACGAGGCTCTTGATGAAGTCGATGCCCTCGGCGATCTCATCAGCGGTGTAGTTCAGGGTAGAGGTGGTGGGATCTGCCCAGTCCTTGCCGTACTTGGACTCGAGGTAGAACACCATCAGGATCATACGGTCGTATGCGCCGAGGTGCAGGGGATAGTAATCATCGCCCAGCTTCTCTTTGAAGGTCTTACCGGCATTCATCAAGTCGTCCAGAGTCTTGGGAACCTCGGTGATGCCGGCCTTGTTAAAGGTGGTCATGTTCCAGTAGAAGATACGGCCGGTCATGGAGATGGGCACGCACTGCTGTGCATTTGCCACATTGCAGGCACCCAGCTTGGCGTCGTCCCACTGGGTCAGATCAAGGTAATCGGTGACGCTGTTCAGATCAATAAAGGTCTGGCCGTTGCCGGAGTAGTTGTACAGCCAGTTCCAGTTGATCTGGCAGACATCCTCAGCCACGCCGCCTGCAAACTTGGTGGACATGGTGTCCTCCCAGCCGGACCATGCAGCGAAGGTGGGGTTGACGGTGATGTTGCTGTGCTCAGCAGAGAAAGCCTTGATGGCGTCCTGATAAGCGTTGTGACGGGACTCACCGCCCCACCAGCTCATCGTCAGGGTGACAGGATCCGTGCTCAGACCGGCAACGGACTCAGCAGCTGCTGCGGAAGAAGCAGTAGAAGAAGCTGCGGTGGAGTTGGAGCTGCCGCCGCATGCGGCCAGCAGACCGGCAGCGCCCACAGCGCCGGTGACCTTCAGGAAATCACGACGAGAAATTGCCTTGCTCATTTTTGTTCTCCTCCTAATACAGAAAACATTGTTCACGGCCTTATCTGCAAAAGGCTCGTTGTATACAATTATGATAACAAAAGAAACTGGAAAAAGAAAGATGTAAATTGAAGAGAAGCTCTCAAAAAACGAACAAATATTGCTCTCATAAAATTCGCTGATTTGACGTCATTGCCGAAATGAATAAACTTGAGCGAAAAAACTGTGCAACATGTATACTTCGACAGATTGCATAGAAAATGGGGAAGAGAGTCGGGAAAACCCCCTAAAAATGCAATATTTTTGTAATCTTTTCAGAAAAATGCGTGGTTGTGTTGTGTACAACATGTGGAAAAGTTTACGACACGCGCGAAACGCAAACTGATATATCAATAGCGCAAAAAACGCGCGAAGTTGGATACAACTGATATATCACCTTGCGGAAAGGACATGAAAAAGAGCGTTTCCCACGCAAAAGGGAAACGCTCCAAAACGAATAGAATTTTCATGAAAAGGCCAAACAAGAACGCCAGACCGCTTACTTTGCGGCGCGGCGGGCGTAGAAGGCGCGCCGCTCCCGGAAGTAGCACTGGGGGCACATGCTGACGTACTGGACGTCGTTTTCCAGATCAATGGCGACCTGTTCGCCCTCAAACACGAACTGGCCGTTGACCTTGCGGCAGTTGCAGGTGGCCTTGCGGCCGCAGGTGCAGATGGTCTTCATCTCCTCGATGGTGTGGGCCAGCTCCAGCAGCCGGGTGGAACCGGGGAAGCCTTTGAGGGAAAAATCCGACCGCAGACCGTAGCAAATGACCGGGATGTTCAGATCCACCGTCACCATGAAGAGCTGCTCGGCCTGTTTGGGGGTGAAGAACTGGCTCTCGTCGCAGAGAACACAGGCCAGCTTCTGCTGGCGGCTGGCCGTGCGGACCGCCTCGAAGACGTCTACCTCCGGCGGAACCAGCAGGTCGGCCTTGCGCCGCACGCCGAGGCGGCTCACCAGCTCGTCGCCGCCCTTGGTGTCCACCTGCGGTTTCAGGATCAGCACCTGCATCCCCTGCTCTTCGTAGTTGTGCGCCACCTGCATCAGGGCGGTGCTCTTGCCGCTGTTCATTGCGCCGTAACGGAAATATAGCTTTGCCATGAAGTCTCCTTATAAAGAGGCTGCTGCAAAACTCCCCCAGTCACGGCACCTGCCGTGACAGCCTCCTCGGAGAGAGGGCCTTGCCTCCCTCCTAGAGGGAGGTGGCATCGCGTAAGCGATGACGGAAGGAGTGTTTGCAACAGCCGATCGTTCCTATTACAGTATAGACTCAATCCTGATTGCGCAGTCGATAGCCGAGGCTCATCAGGCTGTCGCCGAGGTGGACGTTCTCGACCACGACTTCGGGGTAGGGCACCGAGAGGTCATAGTGGGAGAAATTCCAGAAGCCCTTGATGCCCATGCCGACCAGACGGCCGCTCAGCTCCTCGGCTCCGCTGCGGGGCACGCAGAGAACGGCTACTTCCGGCTTGTGCTCGGCGCAGAAGTCTTCCAACTGGTCCACATGCAGGATCTGGATGCCATTGATCTCCTTGCCCACCTCTTCGGGGGAGTTGTCGAAGGCAGCGATCAGCTTGTAGCCGTTGGTGTCGGTGGTGATGAAGCGGCTGACCGCTTTGCCCAAGCGGCCGCAGCCGATGAGGATGGTGGGCAGTAGGTCCCCGTTGCCGAACAGCAGGTGCTCCAAGATGTTGAGCAGGTTTTCGACCGAGTAGCCGATGCCCTGTCGGCCATTCACGTCGCCGAGGCAGTTGAAATCCTGCCGCACCTGCGAGGCCGTGGTGCCCATCTGGGCGGCCAGCTCACGGGACGAAATGCTGGTGATGCCGTCGGTCTTCAGCGTGCGCAGATAGCGGTAATACTTGGGCAGACGCTTGATCACCGGAAGAGATGCTTTACCGGGAGTGTTCATGGATGGGTTCTCCTTTCATCCTAAGGTGCCGGGTTCCCTGCGCCCATCGTGGCGCACCGGCAGATTCAAAGAGTTTTGCACAATAATGATACATCTTTGTCAATCTATTTCTTATCTAAAGTATACAGCGGATGCGCAGAATGTCAAATGGATTGGGACAATTTTTTGCAAACTTAAGAAATCTTAGCTGCCGCATAACCATCCGGCGGGCGGGGGACACTGAAAAAAAGAGATCCGGAGGAGCATATGGCAGACGAAAAAAACGCCCCCGTCGAAGAACGGCGGCTGGAAAAAGAGCAGATCGAAGACATGGGCAGCGTATACCGCACCAAAGGGGCCCACGCCATCCACTGCCTGACCGTCATCGGCCAGATCGAGGGCCACGTGGAAGCGCCGCAGGGCCAGAAGACCACCAAGTATGAGCATGTCATCCCGCAGCTGGTGGCGGTGCAGGAGGACCCGGCGGTGGAAGGGCTGCTGGTGCTCTTGAACACTGTGGGCGGCGATGTGGAAGCGGGGCTGGCCTTGGCTGAGCTCATCGCCAGCATTTCGAAGCCCAGCGCCGCCGTGGTGCTGGGCGGCGGGCACTCCATCGGCATCCCGCTGGCCGTCAGCGCCCAGCGGAGCTTCATCGTGCCCACCGCCACCATGACCGTCCACCCGGTGCGGCATTCCGGCATGATCTTGGGTGTGCCCCAGACGATGCGCTGGTTCGAGCAGATGCAGGAGCGGATCACCGGCTTCGTGGCGGCCCACAGCGGCATCTCCGCCGAGCGCTATACCGAGCTGATGCTCCGCACCGGCGAGCTGGTCATGGATGTGGGCACGGTGCTGGATGGCCGCAAGGCCGTGCGTGAAAAGCTCATCGACAGCCTCGGCGGCATCTCGGATGCGCTGGGGTGGCTGTATCGGGAAATCGAAGGGAAATAACCTCTCAGTCTCGCTTCGCTCGACAGCTCCCCTAGTAGGGGGGCCCTTGGCATATCGGGTCGGCCCTGCTGGCTGCTTGGTCGCAAAAGGGCATAAGCGGGCTCTGTTTTCGTTGCCAAGTTTCTGTTTCCGTGGTACAATAAAAGAATCGAATAATCTGCGAGAAGGATACAGGGTTTTAACGGAAGATGGCAACAAAAAAACGAAAATCGACAGCAAGACGCGCACCTGCGCGGAGAAAGAGCCGGGCACAGGAGCGGATGCCCGCAGGGCTGGGCACCTTGTTTGCGGGGCTGCTGCTCATCGTGCTGGCCTTTGTGGAGGGCAGTTCGGTGTGGAAGAGTCTCCACGAGGTGCTGTTCGGCCTGTTTGGCTGTGGCAGCTTCGTGCTGGGCGCGGCGGTGTGTTATCTGGCCATTCTGTACACGCGGGGCGAAGACCTGCTGGGGCAGGTGTTCAAGCTGCTGCTGGGGCTGATCTTCGCCAGCGGCACGGTCATCGTATTTTCGGACATCCCCGCCGACATCCCTGCCGCCCGGATGGTGGCTGAGTGCTACCAGAACGGCGTGACCGCATGGCTGGGCGGCGGCGCGCTGGGGGCTCTGCTGGGCGGCAACCTGCTGCTGCTCTGCGGGCGTCCGGCGGCGAACCTTGTCATGGTCGTGCTGGCGCTCTGTGCCAGCCTGTACATTTTTGATATCACCCCCGCCGAGCTGTGGCAGTGGGTGTGCGAACTGGGCGGCGGCGTCCATGAAAAGGGCGTGGCCGTCTACGAGCAGAACGCCGCCCGCCGCGCCGAGCGGGCCGCAGCCCGTCAGGCTGAGGAGGAAGCTGCCGCGCTGGAAGCCGGAGAGGAGCCGGAAGCATCCGACGACGCGGAGGAACCGTCCGGTTTTGCGGCCCCCGGCTGGCTGTCCGGCGTTTTCAGCTGGGGCCACAAGGTGACGAAAGAACTGGAGGGCGAGGCGGAACCCGAACCGGTGGACGACTCCCTCGGCTACGAGGAACCGGCCCCCGCTCCCGCGCCGACGCCCGCCGCACCGCAGGAAGCCCCGGCCTTTACGCCGGTTCAGGTGGGCACGCCCCACCCCCGCGCTTCCTTTGACATCGACCTCGGCCCGGACAGCACCCCCGTCGTGGAGGGGGGCAGTGAGCCCATCGAACCCTTCATCGTCGGGCCCGGCGGCACCTTCGGGCAGGATCCCCTGCGCAAGGCCGCGCCCCGCGCCATCGTGAAGCCGGTGGTGCCGGACGCCGTCGAGACGGCGGCGGAGGACTTCTTCGCAAAGCCGGAGGAGCCGGTGCAGACCGTGGCCCCAGAGGCTCCGGCCCCGGTGGTGACGCCCGGCATCCCGGTGCAGCCTGAGGCGGCGGAACAGCCCGAAGCCGAAGGGCCGGACAGCATCTTCCGGACGCCGACCCTGCCCACCACCGACGAGCCGTCGGTGCCGGTGCGGGTGATGGCCGACAACGTGATGGCTATGCGCTCGGCACCGGATGAGGACGGCTGGATCAGCATCACCAGCGAACCGGTGGAGGAAAAGGACATCAATACGCTGGTGGCAGCGGCTATGGAGAAGCCCGCCGTGGGCGAACAGGCCGCCGCCACGGCCCCCGCCGAGGAGCCGGAAGCGGCGGAGAGCTACCAGTACCAATACCCCGGCATCGACCTGTTTGAGAAGGCCCCGGAGGAGAGCGACCCCAACGCGCAGGACGAGCTGAAGGCCAACGCCCAGAAGCTTGTGGACACGCTGGAAAGCTTCGGCGTCCGCACCCGCGTGCTGGATATCTCCCGCGGGCCCTCGGTCACCCGGTACGAGGTGCAGCCCATGGCGGGCGTCAAGATCAGCCGCATCACCTCGCTGGCCGACGACATCGCGCTGAACCTTGCCGTGGCCGATGTCCGCATGGAAGCGCCCATCCCCGGCAAACCGGCGGTGGGCATCGAGGTACCCAACCACAAAAAGACCCCGGTCTACATCCGCAGCGTGTTTGAGAGTCAGGCCTTCCTGCGGATGACCTCGCCCTTGGGCATTGCGCTGGGCAAGGACATCGCGGGTGTGGCACAGGTGGCCGACCTGTGCAAGATGCCCCACCTGCTCATCGCGGGCAGCACCGGCAGCGGCAAATCTGTCTGCGTCAACAGCATCATCATGAGCTTGCTGTTCCGCTCCAGCCCGGAGGACGTCAAGCTGATCCTCATCGACCCGAAGGTGGTCGAGCTGGCCGAGTACAACGGCATCCCGCACCTGCTGATGCCGGTCATCACCGAACCGAAAAAGGCGGCGGGTGCGCTGAGCAGCGCCGTGCAGGAGATGGAGCGCCGCTACCACCTCTTCGCGGAGAACAATGTCCGCGACATCAAATCCTTCAATAAACTGGCTGCCACCGACCCGATGCTGGAAAAGATGCCCTACATCGCCATCATCATCGACGAGCTGGCCGACCTGATGATGGTGGTGGGCAAGGACGTCGAGGACTCCATCTGCCGCATCGCCCAAAAGGCCCGTGCCGCCGGGATGCACCTGATCGTGGCTACCCAGCGCCCCAGCGTGGACGTCATCACCGGCCTGATCAAGGCCAACATCCCCAGCCGCATCGCCTTCGCGGTGTCCAGTCAGGTGGACAGCCGCACCATCCTCGATGGTGCCGGTGCCGAAAAGCTGCTGGGCATGGGCGATATGCTCTTTATGCCCGTGGGTGCCCCGAAGCCCATCCGCATCCAAGGCACCTTCGTGCGGGATGAGGAGATCAGCCGCGTGCTGGACTTCATCAAGCAGAGCGCCACCGTGCAGTACGACGAGGCCATGATCGAAGCCATGGAGAAGCACGCCATCATGGACGGCAAGAAGGGCACCTCCTCTGCCGACGCCGACGAGGAAACCGGCAGCGACCCGATGCTGAAACAGGCCGTGGAAGTGGTCATCGACGCCGGTCAGGCTTCCACGAGCCTCTTGCAGCGGCGGTGCAAGCTGGGCTATGCCCGCGCCGCCCGCATCATGGACGAGATGGAGCAGAAGGGCATCATCGGCCCCTACGAGGGCGCTAAGCCCCGCGCCGTCCTCATCAGCCGCCAGCAGTGGCTGGAAATGCAGATGAACCAGCCGGATGAATCATAAACAGGAGAGCCAAATGCAACGACCATTGACTTGTGTTGAAATATGTGCTGGTGCAGGTGGACAGGCATTGGGCCTTGCAATGGCAGGGTTTGTCCATGTTGCGCTTGTGGAGTATGAACCGGAATATTGTGATGTATTAAAAATGAATCGCCCTGAATGGAACGTTCTTTGTTCAGATGTTCATGACTTTGATGGAAAGCCTTATAGAGGAGTGGATCTTTTAGCGGGTGGTGTTCCATGCCCACCTTTTTCCATAGCGGGAAAGCAACTGGGAAAGGATGATGAGCGCGATCTTTTTCCAGAGGCAATCCGTTTGATTGAAGAGATTCGGCCACGTGCGGTGATGTTGGAAAATGTTCGTGGATTTTTAGATGCAGACTTTGACGAGTACAGGAATCACATTTTCACTTCGATTCAGAAGCTTGGGTATGCTACGCACATAAAACTTTTGAACGCTTCGGATTATGGAGTTCCTCAGCTTCGACCTAGGGTAGTGATTATCGGGATACGAAAAGATCAGTGCGGAGCATTCGAATATCCAGAGGAAAAGCCAGATGCAGCAAAATCTGTCGGGGAAACACTTTGTGATTTGATGGCTGGGAATGGATGGAAAAAAGCTAAGCAGTGGGCAGTGGGCGCAAATAAAATCGCTCCAACCTTAGTTGGTGGTTCCAAGAAACATGGAGGACCCGATTTGGGGCCGACAAGAGCAAAGACTGCATGGGCTGAATTGGGCGTGGATGGTAAAGGCATTGCAAATGAAGCACCCGCGCCTGATTTTGAAGGGATGCCGCGATTGACCAGCCGGATGATGGCCCGGATTCAGGGATTTCCAGATACGTGGACGTTTGGAACAAAAAAGACTGCTGCGTGCCGAATGATTGGAAATGCTTTTCCGCCACCGGTTGCTGAAGCAGTTGGAAAAAAAATAAAGGAGTGTTTAGAATATGGATGCGTTGATTGCGGCAGCGAGACACCAGTTTCACAAAAGGCTGTTTGAAACGAACACGTTAACTTTGACAACATCGGGTGTGGCATCAAATGCAGATACAAGCAGTCGTCCGTCAAAGGCGATCTCGCGAAAAGTTGTAGATATTTTGGTGGATGAACAGCATCATGAAGTGGCAGTGATTGACAAAGTATCGGGGCAGACGCTCGGTAAACAGTTTGAAAAACTGACAATGGAATTTTTACGGGACACATTTCCTCAGATGCAGTCGCTGCGCCCCGGTAAATGGACGATTCTCCAGCTTGGAAATAACAATCGACTAAAGACGAGTGACTTCGCTCAGTATGAACACCTTGCATATCTGAATGCGCTCACGGAACAGAACGCACAGTTAGCGGCAGCGTTAGGGAACGATTACCTTGTTGCTCCAGATGTGGTCATATACAGAGATCTGTGTGAAGATGAAGAAATCAACGAGAGCAGAAAAATCGTAGATGATACAGTTTCTAAAATGGCAGATATTCGAAAAAGAAATGGTGGAAAACCAATCCTTCATGCGAGTATCTCTGCCAAATACACGATGAGAAGTGACCGCGCACAGAACAGTCGGACGGAAGCTCTGAACCTGATTCGAAATCGAAAAGGACATCTGCCGCACATTGTCGTTGTAACAGCAGAACCGATGCCGGGGCGTTTGGCGTCGCTTGCATTGGGAACCGGAGATATTGATTGTGTTTATCACTTTGCTCTCTATGAATTGATTCGTGCGGTTAAAGAGGTAGGATCAGAAGATGCAATTGAGATACTGAACACCTTGGTACAAGGGAAAAGACTCAAGGACATTTCTGATCTCCCGTTGGATTTGTCCGTATAATTCTACATAACAATACACATACAAAAGTGGATGAGGATACGAAATAAAACAATGCAGCAGAACACCCCTTCTTCCCAATCGGTCTACACCGAATTCCTTCCCATCAGCCGCGCGGACATGGAAGCGCGGGGGTGGGACCAGTTGGACTTTGTGGTCGTGGGCGGCGACGCCTATGTGGATCACCCCAGCTTTGGCACTGCCATCATCAGCCGTCTGCTGGAAGCCGAGGGCTACAAGGTGGGCGTGCTGGCCCAGCCCCGCTATACCGACTGCGAGGACTTTAAGCGGTTCGGCAAGCCGAAATACGGCTTCTTTATCGGCGGCGGCAATGTGGACAGCATGGTGAGCCACTACTCGGTGGCCAAGATCCCCCGCGCCGAGGACGAATACTCCCCCGGCGGCATCGGCGGGGCCCGGCCGGATCGCAGCGCCACCGTTTACACCAAGCTCGCCAAGGAGGCCTACCCCGATCTGCCCGTGATCTTGGGCGGTCTGGAAGCGTCTCTGCGGCGGTTCGCACATTACGACTACTGGCTGGATACCGTCCTGCCCAGCATCGCCGAGGACTCCGGGGCCGACCTCATCAGCTTCGGCATGGGCGAGCACCAGACCGTCGCCATCGCAAAGCGGCTGGCGGCGGGGGAGCCTGTGAGCTCCATCACCGATGTGGACGGCACCTGCTACCTGACCGACTTCGACCACCTGCCCGAAAAGTACGTGGAGTGCGCGGGCTTCAAGAAGGTGGCGTCCGATAAGGTGGCCTACGCCAAGGCGTGCCGCATCCAGATGGACAATCAGGATGTCGTCAGCGGCCAGATCATCGTCCAGAAGCAGAGTGAGAAGTACCTCGTCCAGAACATCCCGGCAAAGCCCTTGGTGCGCTGGGAGCTGGACAAGGTCTACGCCCTGCCCTACACCCGCCGGTATCACCCCATCTACGAGGCCATGGGCGGCGTGCCCGCCATCCGGGAGGTGCAGTTCTCCATCATCCAGAACCGCGGCTGCTTCGGCGGCTGCAACTTCTGCGCCATCCAGCTCCATCAGGGCCGCCGCGTCACCAGCCGCAGCGCCGACAGCATCGTGGCCGAGGCGGAGCGGATGACCCATGAACCGGATTTTAAGGGCTACATCCACGACATCGGCGGCCCGACGGCCAACTTCCGGTTCCCGTCCTGCCGCGAGCAGATGCTGCGGGGCATGTGCAGCGGCGGCAAGCACTGCTTGGCCCCCACCACCTGCTCCCACATGATCGTGGATCACAGCGATTACCTGAAGATCCTCCGCCGTGTCCGGGAGCTGCCCGGCGTCAAGAAGGTCTTCATCCGCAGCGGCATCCGGTTCGACTACCTGATGGCCGACCCGGACGACACCTTCTTCAAGGAACTGGTGGAGTACCACGTTTCCGGCCAGTTGAAGGTGGCCCCGGAGCACTGCGCCCCCAACACCTTGGCCTACATGGGCAAGCCGCCCATCCAGACCTTCAACAAGTTCAAGGACAAGTTCTATGAGCTGAGCAAGAAGGCGGGCAAGAAGCAGTACCTCGTGCCCTACCTGATGTCCAGCCATCCCGGCAGCACCCTGAACGACGCGGTCTATCTGGCCGAGTACCTTTATAAGAACCACATGCGCCCGGAGCAGGTGCAGGATTTTTATCCCACCCCCGGCACCGTGAGCACCTGCATGTTCTACACCGGTCTTGACCCCTACACCCTGAAGCCGGTCTTCGTGGAGAAGACCGCCGAGGGCAAGGCGCTGCAGCGGGCGCTGCTCCAGTATTACGAGCCGCGCAACGCCGAAAAGGTCATCAAGGCGCTCAAGATGACCCACCGGGAGGACCTCATCCCGCTGCTGGTCCCCGCCGAGGGACGCCGCGCCGTCCAGCGCTCGGCACGCCGGGCCGAGGCGGCAGAGGTGACCATCCACAACGACGGCACCTATACCGTCCGGCCCAACGGCAAGGGCGGGAAGGGGAAGACCGCGAATCGTGCTGCTGCCCCGGCGGGCCGCCAGCCCAGCCCCGGTGCGCGGTTCGCGCCCCACGCGGCCCCCGGCCACAAGCCGAAAAACAATCAACAGAAAGAGAATACGACGTGGAAAACTACAAAACGGAAAAAGTAAGCTTTTGGCGAACCCCCTTCCGCCGCCTTGCGGCTCTTGCGCTGGCGGCGGCGCTGGCACTGGGGCTGGCCGCCTGTGATGTTTCCTCGGTGGTGCCCGGCGGCAGCGCCGATGTCATCCCGAACCCGTCCAGCACAGCCCAGACCGACGGCGACCCTGCCAACGACAGCTTCCAGATGCACTTCCTCGATGTGGGACAGGCGCTGAGCGTTCTGGTGGAGTGCGACGGGCAATACATGCTTTACGACGGCGGCAATGTGGACGATGGCAGCATGGTGGTCAGCTACCTGCAGAATCAGGGCGTGGAGGAATTGCAGTACGTCTTCTGCTCCCACGCCCACGAGGATCATGTGGGCGGTTTGGCCGCTGCACTGGCCTACTTCCCGGCCAACCATGTCTACAGCCCGGTGACGGATGCCTCCACCAAGTGCTTCCAAGATTTCGTCAAATACACGCAGCAGCAGGGCTTGCAGGTGGAGGTGCCCGCAGTGGGCACCGTCTGGCAGCTGGGCAGCGCGACCATCACCCTGCTGGGCCCGGTGGCGCAATACAGCGAGACGAATGACACCTCTCTTGTCCTGCGGGTAGACTACGGCTCCACGAGCTTCCTCCTCACCGGCGACATGGAAGCCGACGCCGAGCGCGACCTTGTGAACAGCGGGGCGAACCTGAAGGCCGATGTCCTTCAGGTGGGGCACCACGGCTCCAGCACCTCGACGAGCTACATCTTCCTGAACGCGGTCCTGCCCGAAATGGGCGTCATCTCCTGCGGCGTGAACAACAAGTACGGACACCCCCACGAGGAGACCCTGAGCATCCTGCGGGATGCGGGGGTGGACGTCTACCGCACCGACCTGCTGGGCACCGTCGTCATCGGGTCGGATGGGCAGAACTACACCATCCGCACCGACAAGACGGCCACCGATGCCGAGCTGAACCCCACCGATCCGGCGGCGTCCGGCACGGCCCAGCAAGCGTACATCGGCAATGTGAACTCGAAAAAGTTCCACCTGCCCACCTGCCCGAACCTCCCGGCGGAGAAGAACCAGATCCTTTTCTCCAGCTACGATGAGGCGGTGGCGGCGGGGTATACGCCCTGTTCGACCTGCGTCAAGTAAACTCCCTCAAGGAGGGTGCCCCAATAAAGGAAAAATCCCCTCTCAGCCTTACTGAACTGCACCCTATTTGTTAGACAGTATGGTATACTGTTTAGGAAATGGGGTGTTTTTGTATGCCAAAGGGACAAC
>NZ_PRLC01000013.1 GCF_003287455.1 Faecalibacterium hattorii
ATATGCACCTCTAGCTCAGTTGGTAGAGCAACTGACTCTTAATCAGTGGGCCCAGGGTTCGAGTCCCTGGAGGTGCACCAGATATTGAACGTCAAATCGTAAGATTTGGCGTTCTTTTTTGTTATGTAACCCCGAAAAATCGGGGATTGCACGGTCAATGCACGGCTTTTGCACGGTCGTGATTTTCGCCAGCAGATTTTGCAAGGGGCGAAATTGCTTGAAAATGTGTGTCGGATTCTGCATCAGGTCAGCAGAGCCAGACGGAGCTGCGCCTTTACTTCGGGGTCTGCGTTCTTCAGAAGTTCCAGCAAAGCGGTCATAGAGATGGTCGGTTCGCCTTCGGTGGGCACAGCCTGCGGGCTGGGGGTTTCCTGTTTGGCGTAGAACCCTTCCTCAAACTTCTTGCCCAGTTCTACACGAGAGGACTGCTGGATATGGGCGTAGGTGTTTACCAGCATATCTGCCGTAGCGTGTCCAGTAGTTCCCTGAACAGCTTTCACATCGCCGCCGGAGATCATCAGCTGATAGGTCGCACTGGAATGACGCAGACCGTGAAACACGATACGAGGGAACTCCGGGTGTGCATCCTGCCATTTGAGGAACTTCTTGCGGATCAGTACAGGCTCCACAGCCAGACCGTTGGGCAGACGGAACAGCATTCCGCTGTCACGGTAGCGTGTCGGGTCTTTCATCTCGTCTGCCGCCAGCTGACTCAGCCACTTCTTCAATTCCTCTTTCAGTGCAGAGGTCATAAAGATGGTGCGGCAGGAGGACGCCGTTTTGGTGCTTTTCAGGATGAGAGAAGTGGTGCTGCGCTCCAGCTTGTCCGGGAATACCTTAATGATACAGCCATCGTCTACTTGGTTCAGTGCTTCTTTTCGCACCCGCTGCATGGACTTGTTGATACGGAACGTTCCGATGCCATCCGCTGCGTCAAAGTCAATATCTTCCGGGGTCAGACCTACGATTTCGCCCTCTCGCAGTGCGCCTACCAGCGTGAGATGGACTGCCAGATGCAGGATGGGGTCCTCCATGCTGTCCAGTGCTGCCCGCATTTCCTCTACCGTCCAGATGGTACGCTCCTGCGTGGACTTCTTGGGGCTGTCCACAGGAACAGGACTTTTGATCAGGATACCCCACTCCACGGCATACTGGAACGCTGTACCCAGCAGCCGATGAACCTCATGGATGGTTGTGCCAGAAAGAAACCGCTGCTTCTGCTTTTCGGTCAGTTCCTGCTTCTTTCCCTCGATATACGAACCGCAGGGTGTTTTACTCAGGGTCGTGTAGAGGTTCTCCATGTGGTAGGGCTTGAGTTTCTGCATCTCCATGCTGCCGATATAGGGGATAATCAGGTTCTGGATGGTGGAAAGGTTGGATTCGTAGGTTTTGGGTGCCCACTTGTGCTTGCTGCACTGCTTGGGCAGCCAATCCATGAGGAACTCTGCCACCGTCACCGAGGACGGAATCAGGAATGTGCCAGCTGCCAGTTCATGCTCGATTTGCTTCTTTCGGTTCGTTGCCTCCTCTTTTGTGGGAAAACTTTCCCATTTGTCGCAGCTCTTGCCGTGTTCATCTTCGTAGGTGTATCGGACGCTGTAAGAGTTGCCGCGCTTCGTAATATATGCCATACTGTTTGCCTCCTTATCAAGCTGCTCGGTAGAGCCACGCATCGAAACTGTCTTTCGGTACACGGATGCTTCCGCCTACCCGCAGGACACGGAATTCGGTGGTGCTGTTGCACAGGTTGTAAGCAGAGCGCAGGCTGATGGCCAGCATTCGTGCGATCTCTTCCACCGTGTACACCAGTTTCGTGGTTGCCGGGCTGTCAGTCGGAGACTTGACGGCATTGGTTTGAGTGACCACTTCCATTGTAGTGGGATTCGAGTCCTTTTGCAAGAACTTTTTCGTATAATCGGAAGATTGCACAGGGACGGTCATAGAATTACGGTCAAAATCCATAAGCATTGCTCCTTATATTGTCATATCATCTAAAAATTCAGCTTAAAGTTCTACATCTTGCCCACGCTTACGGTTTTGCTGCGGCACATTCATGGTGTGCTCCTGCTTGGGGGCAAGAATCTTTTCCAGAAAGCCACGCACCAGTTCAGGAGCACGGTGGAGAGCATCCAGATAGGGCTTTACATCGTACCACAGGTCGTGGTACTTGTTGCTCCAATGAATGGCTTCCTTCTTGGCGGTGGAAAGTTCTTCTTTCAGGCGGCGGTTCTCCACGTCCATCATATAGCCGTGGTCAGCCTGTTTTTTCAGTTTGGAAAATTCTTCTTCGGTCAGCGAGTAGTTGCCGAGAAAGGTGCGCTTGCCGATATAGTCCAGATCACGCGCATGAATGAGGGCTTCTTTTGTGAGCGTGGCCTTTTTCTGCACAGCGGCAAGTTCCTTTTCGGTCTTGGAGAGGGTTTTGTTGGTTTGGGTGAGGTGCTGCTCTTTCTGGTCAATCTGGGCGGTCAGGCTGTCCAGCCGTTCCTGCTCCCGTTGAACTTTGAACTGTGTGACGGTCAGGTGTTCTTCGGTGCTGCCACGTTCGCCGCGCTCTATATCGGTGTACCCGGCAGCGCGCATAAAATTGAAGAAGTTGTCCTGCAAGATGCTGTACGACTTCTTCAGGACTGGCTTGCCGTTCTTTTGCAGGATAGGCTTTCCAGCATCGTCCAGCAGGGGCTTGGAAGCCCACTTCTTGCTTCGGCTGACCTGCATGACGGTCTCCTTGACGGTGCCGACCAGTGCCTTGTCCTTGCAGCGTTTCGACCAGAGGATCTGCTTTTCCACCACAGGTACATAGACCACGTGGAGATGGTAGTGGTAGACCTCCCGGCCCAGTGCTTCGGTCATGGCACGGTTGATCTCATCGGCGTGCATGACAGCCGAGAGGATATACTGCTCACCACCCACGATTTGCACAGCAGCTTTGTAGGCATCCGCATAGAACTGCTTGGCGAACTCGTAGCCACCGTGATTGTCAAAATAGGCCGAGTTGACATCAAAGACAAGTTCACAGTAGTGGGTAGCATCCGGCTTCAAGCCGCGCGTGGAGATGGTTTCGGCGGCTTCCAGTTGGGCGAATAGGTCGGTGTAGCTGGCGGTTGGCTTTTTGAAGTGGACGTTCCATGAGGTGCGCTGGGGGATAATGTCGGGGTTCCGATAGCTGTCCTTTTCACGCTCATTGTGCTGCTGGGTGTTGCCAACGGCCTTGTCCGAAACGGCGAGATTTCGGACACTGGTGCGGTCAACGCTATCGTTTCTTGCCAAAGGGCATCCCTCCTTTCGGGGTTCAGAGGAAGGTGACGGGGACGGGGATGCACTTCCCCGGAAGTGTAATAACCCACTATAACACTTTCATCCCTATGGGCTGCAAAGTGTAGTGGGCTCTTCGAGGACTCTCCGAGGGGGAACGTCTCCTGCGGGAGAGCTAATCAAGTTCACGTTTGCGAAGCAATGAAAGCCCCAGTGGGGCTTTTAAGTGACCGAACGGTCTTGCGCCAGCAAGATGGAGGGGCCTCGCCCCGACAAGTTCGCACAATGCGAACTTGATTGCTCCGTACGCATCTGAAAAAATTGCGTACGGACTTCAAATAACCTGTACGGTTCGTACGGTGTACGGAAACCCGAAATATAAACGATAACACGCATTAATTTATCCCGATTTGCCGTACAGGTGCGTACAAGTACAGACCGTACAGGTTGTACGAACTTCTTCCGTGAAAAAATGCACTTTTTACGGACAGGGGTGGACAAGCGGCTCGATGCCCACGAATCCTCGCACCCTGCGACCACCGGGCAGGTAGATGTTGTTGGTGGCTTCAAGGTTGTAGCGACGGTCATTCTGGCGCAGTTCTGCGCTGAAACGGATCGCCGATACGCTGTGACAGGCGTTATCTTCGCACCACAGTTTGTAGATTTCATAGAAATCTTTGGAACTGATGGAGTAGTCTGCCTTAAAGCGGAAGTAGCCCTCGGATTCCATGAAGTCAATGACATTGTTGCTGCTGCGCTTGATGGTGTCCACGTTGGCAGCGGCACGTTCGCTGACCGTGAAACGGAAGTTGTTCTGCACCAGCCGGTGCAGCCCTTCCAGACACCACAGCAGGATGCCTTCCAACTCGGCGCACATCTTCTCCACGAGGAAAGGGTCATCCGTGCGGTCGGCAGGCTTGTCCTTGGTGGTCAGGATGAGCTGGCGGCGAAAGAAGCCATCCGAATGGTCGTACAGTGAGGTCAGCGCACCGTTGCCAAAGCAGAGGAACCGGGCGTAAATATCCCGCTGGTAGCTCTGGACACCCTTGCGCTCCAAGTCCAGCTTGGCTTCGGCGGTCACGATGGTCTTGATATAATTGGTCTTGGGCAGGGCGTTCATGTCCATGTCATCGTCGATCATCAGCAGGCGGCGTTCCAGATCGGCACGGGCAAAGCGGTTGTTTTCCACTTTCTGGACGCTGCCGTTGCTGGCGGCATCTCCCATGAGTCGCTTGAGCACCAGCCCGATGCGGGACTTGCCCTCGCCGCCCTTGCCGACAATGAGCATCATCTTCTGCCCCTTGGTGCTGGGGATGAGGCAGTAGCCCAGATACTCCTGCAAGGTGGGGATGTCGGCATCGTCCAGCAACTCGTGCAGGAAAGTTAGCCAGCGGTCAGGGGTGGCGGCTTTGGGGTCATACCTCACAGGCAGGCGGTTCTGGCAGAACAGGCGGCTCTCCTGAAAAGAGCCGTCCGGCAGATGGTACACGCCGTTCTGGAGGTGGATGCAGTCTTGCTCGATGGGGAACGGGTCGGAAAAGGCCAGCAGCTTGATGGTCTCCAGAATGTTGGTGACCTTTTTGGACAGGCCGGAGGTGACATATTCCTCGATGTTTTCCAAAATCTGCTGCTTGATCTCGCTTTCGTCCTCCACCGGACCGTCCAGCGTGTACAGCGTACCGTTGACGCATTTCAGCGGCCGCTGTTCCAGAAAGGCGCGGCCAAACTGGACTTCATCGATCTTCTTGCCGTTGTACCAGTCCGGCCATAAGGGGTTGCGGGAAATGTTTTTCTTCATAGGGTGGTTCTCCTTTAGAAAAGTGAAGTGGCGGGTCTCACGGTGAGACCTACCACTTCAGGTGAATAAATTATCAGGCGCACTTCGCCAGAGCAAGGCGGTCGGTGCGCTCTTCCAGCATCAGCAGGTACGACCCGGACAGCAGCCGTGCAGCGGCATCGGCCTTCTGCTGGGGCGTCCCAAATGCAACGCAGTCCGTCAGGTGCTCGACGGTCTCGGTCATGTGGAAGGCTTCCACGAACCGCTCGTCCAGCGGTTCTTCCGGGCTAGTAGGCTTGTAACACTCTCGCCAGTCGTGCAGCAGGTCGAGATAGTCGGTCAGCACCCGCAGACAGTAGGCGATGTCTGCCCACTGCTCGTCCGTCAGGCCACGCTTGGGCGGCGGCAGGGCGATGGCATTGGCGGGCGGCTTGTCCGGGTTAAGCCAGAGCTTGTCGGGGCGAGGCCCCTCCATCTTGCTGACGCAAGACCGCTCTGTCACTTGCAGTCCCCACTGGGGACTGCATTGCTTCGCAAACGCGAAGTCATTTATCAGCTTCTCGGCGGCTTGCCGGGGGTTCAGGTCGAACAGCTTGGCGGTGAGGTCGATGGCATCTCCATTGGCCCCGCAGCCAAAGCAGTAATAATAGGTGTCGTTCAGCTTCATGCTGGGGTCGCTGTCAGAATGGAACGGACAGCACACCATGCCATGGCGGTCGGGTCCCATGCCGTACATCTCTCCCACCTGCCGAACGGTGATGGCGGACTTGACAGTTTGATACAGGCTCAAGGGCATTTCTCCTTTGTTTCGTGCGTTGCACCAGAGTCCCTAGCGTGGGAACTCTGGTGTTTTTTGCTTCCTGCCTGAATATACGGAAAATTTTGCAGGAAAGGCGAAAAAGCGGCAGAACTGCAACGGAAAAAGAAAAAAGCCCTTACTGGTTGCAGATTTGCAACAGCAAGGGCAGAGGGGAAACCGTATATTGAACAAAACGGCAGAGCGTATTATAATGAGGAAAAAGCTCAAAAAGGAGGGCCGACCACATGGCACAGGAATATCTGCCCGCACCATCCAACATCCGTCTTGCGGACTTGATGAAAGAACACAACATCAGCCAACCAGAGCTTGCCAAGGAGATCGGCTGCTCCAAGAGCACCATCAGCCGCTTCATCAGCGGTGCGAAAGGAACCCTGACCCATGAGCAGGTGCTGAGGATTGCAAGGCTGTTCAACGTGTCCACGGATTTTCTGCTGGGAGAAACCAACATCCCCGACCGCAAAAATTACGACATTGCCGAACTGGGCTTGTCCGTAGAAGCCGCAAAGAACCTCTACACAGGGCGCATCAATGCAGAGGTGGTCAACCTGCTGCTGGAAAACGCCCGGTTTGCAGAGCTTACGTACCGCATAGCGCAGTATTTTGATGATACCTTTGCATCCGGCATCGCAGCACAGAACGCTATGCTCACGACATTGAGTACCCTTCTGCGCACAAAGGTCAAGACCCCGGAAGCAGCCAAGGCTGCAAAGGACATCAGCCTTCGGAGAAAGCCTGTGTACCAAGGCGACCTTGATGACATTGAGATGTATTTCATGGCAGCGGTCAAGGAGATCAAAAAGGGTATCGGGAGCCATTACGCCAAACAGGAAGCCATGAGCAAGAAAGTGGCAGAGAAGATGTTCACCGAATTAACCAAAGGGCAGGATGTGCAGCACCCAACGATTACGGCAGAGCAGCTGACAGACGCAATGTTGGGTAGCGTTTCGGGCATGGAGGGAGCTACGCCGGAAGCACTGGAACAGCTGCGGAACGGTCTGCTGGGAATCTTGCAGTCTGCCGCAGAGCAGGAAAACGCCCATGAAGCAGACGAATGAACGGCTTTGTGCGCTGGCGCAGAAAGGGGACGCCGCCGCACTGGACAGCCTGATCGAAAACAACAAGTCCTTTATTGGCAAGGCGGCAAACGACCTCTTCCGCAGCATGAATCTGGCACAGTCCGGCCTGAACCTTGACACGGACGATTTGAAACAGGCGGGCAATCTGGGCTTGTGGAAGGCTGTGCCAAAGTTCGAAGCAGCGCGCGGCATGAAGTTCCTGACCTACGCGGCTCCTGCCATCCGCAACGCCATGATGGACATGGTACGGGATGCCTTTGCCGCTTTTGAACAGCGGATGGTAACGGAGGACAAGGACGGCGTCTGCTACCAGCGCGTTTCGCTGGACGATGTTCTGCCGGGAGAAGAGCAGCTGCGGCGCATCGAAGCCATAGCCGACCCCTATGCTATGCAGCCGCAGAGCATTATGGAAGAGCAGGAATCGCGCCGGGAACTGTACGATGGCCTGAAACGGCTGACCCAACGGGAGCAGACCTATCTGCTGTACCGCTATGGCTTTACTGATGGCAAGAAACATCCTTTGATCGGCACGGCGATATACTTTCACCTGACGAAAGGCCGCGCCAAAAAGACCGAGGAACAGGCCATGGATAACCTGTGGCTGGAACTGCCGTGGTGGTTTGATTGAATGAAAAGAAAAATCGTGATTGTGCTACAAGTTTTCTGGAAATTTATGTGCAGCTATACGATTTTGAAAAATTTTGTGGACAAACGAAATAAATCAGGCTTAAATTTCGTTATCTAAACAAAAAAGCAAGGCGGGAAGGTTTGATGATTTGTAAAAAATGAGGGCATAAAAATAAAGTAGGCGTTTGATATTTCCAGCAATGTGGGCAGTAGTGAAAGAAGGTATAGAAAATGAAGAAAACTTTATATACATTTTTGGTTTGGAATTTTCTGTTGTTTGTAGCTGGTTTAAGTGATATTGTTTTTTATAGAAATCTTACATCGGTAGAAGGTATGACAATAAGCTGGACCCAGCCAGCGCTTGTAAGTATTACTTCATTTTTAATATTGCTTTCAATATATTATGGGATGCACCAGCTCCTTTTCGGGAAAAATTTTTATTTGAAACTGGAAATCAAGCAGGAAGACATAGATAAATTGCGAAATTCAATTTATGATTTTCTGAAAAAAGGCGAAATTGACCCCGAAAAATTGCAGCAACACTTGAAGTGTTTGATAATTGCTGAAGTTGTTTTGTGGGGTGGATTCATCGTTTACTTATTTATATCAAAGGGCTACTAATTTTCAATTCTAATAATGGGGTAAAGTGGTACGAATGAAAAAGATACAGAACTTTTTCTCGACGATTTTGCAAAAGCTGTGGAAAAGTTCGATAACTATCGTTTAGCATTAAAAACTACGGAAGCTTTACGCTGAAAGCTGTAACTTTAAGCAGACCGGAAAGCTTATAATGAGGGTAGAACAGAAATATGACCAACGAAGATACCACTGATTTTGACGAGCACTTCGCTAAAATTTCGTCCTATATTGTGGACACATTGCACGGCGTTCCACTTGAGATGACCGAGGATGAAAAAGAACAATTTCGCATACAGGTTATTTCAAATCAGTATGCAGAACGGTTGCTAAGTGAAGCCGAAAAGACAGAAACGTATAGAGGTTTATCAAAAATTGATATTCTCCATACAGTTTCTATCCCTCAACTGGCTAGAACAATCCCACTTAAAGGTTTGAATCTCAGTTTAGAAAAATACAGAATGCCGGATGGTGTAATAATAGAGGTTGAGAGTTCGTCACATTATTTGGGGTCATTTAGTGAGAAAAATGATTCTTCCACAAATTGGATAGAAAAGATCATGGAGGGTGTCGGTATTCACTAGATGGATTCTCAAGAAGCATAAACAGCCCGCTATTTGCAGAGAATTCTGGAAGAAAATTGAAGAAAGCATCCTTCCGGCAACAGCACCCCGGACGTTTGTGAACTCTCACAACAGAGATCAAGAACCAATCCCTGCTTTGCGCTTACACCGTTTTGGTGACATTTTTTCTCCGTCTTGCTACAATATTGTGGATTTTTTCTATTTGTGCTTTGCTATTATCAACATCTAAAATGGAAACCGTGATGGAGGTGATTCCAATGCAGATAATTTCCTTGAAAACAAATTGAATGCTTTGGCAAACGGTGGCCAGTTCTCCATTTCCTACGACATCACGATTCCGTAA
This sequence comes from Faecalibacterium hattorii, assembly GCF_003287455.1. Classification (GTDB taxonomy): domain Bacteria; phylum Bacillota; class Clostridia; order Oscillospirales; family Ruminococcaceae; genus Faecalibacterium; species Faecalibacterium hattorii. The sequence continues at coordinate 9,119 of NZ_PRLC01000013.1, forward strand.
TAAAAGCATTAGATAATGGGTATAAAAGCCACGATTCTTTAGAGTCGAAAGAAAAGAATCGTGGCTTTGTACGTTTGAATTAAGGAGCAAGCCAAATGAATAAGAAATTGGAATTTTTTAGCAGTATGGCGGTTGCCTTTATAGTTTTGATATTGGTCTTTCTTTGCATTCGTTTTTCAGGTCAGGGAAAATTTGCTACACATGGAGGAACCAATCCGTCTGATGTAAAATGTATTTATACTTCAGTTTGGCCGGATAATGAATACACTAGGCTTATTTGTGAGCCGGAAAGTGGAACGATAGAATATATATTGGATGGTTCTAATGCTGGGTATTATGCAATCTTTTATAATAATATCTCTGAAGAAGAAATACAAAAATATATTGACCAATTGAAAACCTTAGGATACGCTGAAGAGGCATCGGCTTCAGAAAGCGTTTCGACAGGCGTTTTGCTAAGAAAAGATGAAACATGGATAAGCATTGCATACTCAGAGGGAGGATTTGGAATCCGGATTTCAGTAGAAAAATCATGAATAAAAGAGATGCTGGGGAATTCCGGTTATCCCTATGATGCAGTGGAAAGAAAATGGATTGCTCAATATGCGAGCCTCCATGACTTGATTTTGATGTTCGGTCACTCAAACCAATGCCGTCAAGCCGGTGGGGGATATGGATAACCTGTGGCTGGAACTGCCGTGGTGGTTTATCTGAGTGAAAAGAAAAATTGTGATTGTGCTACAAGTTTTCTGGAAATTTATGTGCAGCTATACGATTTTGAAAAGAATTGTGGACAGATGAATAAAGCAGGCTTAAAATTCGTTATTCAAACAGAGAAGCCAATAATCATGATACCATTGATGTGATTCTTATAGCTGCAATCGTTCGGAAAAAATGTGACGTTCAGAAAATTCAAATGGAGCTATGATGAAGAGGTGCTTAAAATGACGAAATCAAGTAAGAAATTGACTGCTTTTGGTATAGCTTTGGCCCTAGCAATTCTTATAGGCGGTTTCCTGTTGCATCCGTGGGAGAGGACAAAATCGGAACTTACTGTAACAAAGGTGGATTTAAGCGATAATTCTATCTATGCAACCGCTCCCAATCAACTGTACGGTACAAATGATTACTATCTCATTCAGGGAGCTTCGGAATACTTAAAAGGAAATATTCAGCTATCGCAAATTGAAGAAGGCGAAAATATTGTGGTAGTTTCCAATGGAAAGGTTTTGTTATCTGACCCCTATCAGTTTGATACGATATACAGTATTCGATTGCAGTAATCCTATTTTTCATTAAAGGTCAATCTTCCAGTCTGCCATGGTCGCAGCCAAGTGAGAGGTAATGTTCAAGCTCCCCACCCAGTACAAGCTGGGCGTACTCCAAGGGCTTATTGTAGAGCAGCCAGTCCAGTTCTGCCCGCTGTGCCGGGGTGCTGCCGTATTCGTCCTCAATGGCGATGCAGTCAATGGCAAGGGTGGTGCCATCCTCAAATCGGGCTTCTACCCGGTTGGTGTCCATGTTAAAGCGACAGGAAAGCAGTTTCATCATAGTAATATCCTCCTAGACTTGATTTTGATGTGCGGTCACTCAAACCAATGCCGTCAAGCCGGTAGGGAATAGGGCGATTTTGTTTGTCAGAGAGTAAGTGCACGGTTTCTGCACGGATTTTGCACGGTTTCAAAACGTGCAGAGGGTGCTTTTCGCTGCAAAATCCGACAAAGGGTGCAGAAATTGCTGGGTGAAAAATCACGTTGATTTGATTAAAAATAACGATGGCTCGAAACTTCCATAAATTGAGACGAACCGGCGGCTTGCTCTCTTAATCAGTGGGCCCAGGGTTCGAGTCCCTGGAGGTGCACCAGATTTTGAACGCTAAATCGTAAGATTTGGCGTTCTTTCTTTATGTAAGAAAGCGGCTGCACACTTTCTGCACACCGTTTGCACATTTGCCCGAATCGGGGGCTTTTCTGCGCAAGGTTTGCACAGCCTGCTTTCCTTTGCATAAAAAGAAGAGAAGTTAGGCGAACAAGGCTCTCGTCAATTCTCTGCGTTCGTCTGCGTCCATCAGCCGGATGGCTTCAAGGATCTCCCTACCGGAGATTTTTGTTGCCGCCGGCTTTTCGTTTTGCCGGGGCTGGGATGCTGCCGAGGTCAGGTCTTGGGAGTAGAAGTTTGCTTCGATCTTCTCGGTCAGCTCCAACCGGGGCTTGTCCTGCGTGTGGGCATAGGTGTCCATCAGGACAGATGCGGTAGCATGGCCTGTGTTGCCCTGCACCGACTTGAAGTCACCATCCGACTGCAAGAGCTGGTAGGTGGCACTGGAGTGCCGCAGACCGTGGAACACGATCTGCTCAAACTCTGGATGCTCGGCTCTCCACAGGCGGTACCATTTTGTCAGCAACTCCGGCGCGATGGGCAGACCATCCGGGAGCCGGAACAGCTGCCCGCAATTGCTGTACTTTTCCGGGGCGTTCTGCTCGTTCTGTTTGAGCTTTTCAAGCCATGCTTGAAGTTCCTCTTTCAGAGGTTTGGTCATATACAGGACACGGTTGGACTTCTTGGTCTTAGGCTTTTTCAGGATGAGAGAGGACTTGCTGCCCTCACGCCTGTCCGGGAAGGTGTGGTAGATCTGATTGGGGTCGAGCTTTTCCAAAGCGTCCTTGTTGGCTCGCTGCATGGTCTTGCTGACTGAGATGGTGCCACGCCCATCGGCGGCATCGAAATTCAGATCACTCGGCTGCAAGCCGAGAATTTCGCCCTCACGGAGCGAAAGGATCATGCTCATGTGCACCGCCAGATGCAGGGCGGGGTTTTCGATGGTCTGCAAGGCTGCCAGCATGGTTTTCTCGTCCCAGATGGTGCGTTCCTCGATATTGACCTTGGGGGCATCACGGGGCAGGGGAATCTTGTGGATCAAGTCCCATTCCACCGCATAGGAAAAGGCGGTTTTCAGCAGGGTGTGGACTTCGTGAATAGAGGTGCTGGACAGCAGCCGCTTCTTCTGCTTCTTGGACAGGTCCTGCTTCACACCGTGCACATATTGCCCGCAGGGGGTCTTGGCAAGGGTGGCATAGAACTTCTCAATGTCGTAGGTGCGCAGCTCCTGTACCTTCCGTTTCCCGATATACGGCACGATAAGGTTCTGCACCATCGCTACGGACTGAGTGTAGGTCTTGGGGGACCACTTGTGCTTTGTGGACTGGATCGGGATCCACTTGTACAGCATTTCCTCCACCGTCATGGTGTCGGGGACGAGGAATGTGCCGTCCAGCAATTCCTTTTCGACCGTGATCTTTCGCTCCTGCGCCTCCTTCTTGGTCTTAAAACTTTCCCATCCCTCGCAGGGTTTGCCGGAATGGTCTTTGTACTTGTAACGGACGGAGTAGGAATCTCCGCGCTTCATAATAGATGCCATAGATTACCTCCCTCAGACCGCCGCAAACCAGTTGTCGAAGCTCTGCTTGTTTACCCGGATACTGGTGCCGATGCGCAGCACCCGAAAATCCTTCGTGGTGTTGCACAGGTTGTACGCAGCGCGAGGAGAAATCGCCAAAAGCTGGGCGATTTCCTCCACCCGGTAAACAAGAGGTTCGTGCTTGGCTGCTTTGGTCTGGTCAGAAGATTCAATGGCAGGGGATTTAGACGCTTTCATTGTAACCGGGTTCGAGTCCTTTTGCAAGAACTTATTCGTATAATTTTCGGATTTCACAGTTTCGGTCATGTCAGGCCGATTCATATTCATAGGCAGACCTCCAATTCCTTGTAACCGAACGCCTGTAACCGGGCAGGAAAACTCTCTTTTTCTGCACACAGGCTGTCCGATGCACTTTATACTTTTTCTTATTCTTTTAAGGTTACATGGTTACAGAAAGAGGAAAACGCAGCGGTCATGCGGCTTTTGCGCCGTAACTGAGGTGTAACCGAATCTGTAACCAGACGTGTGACCGCTGCTCGTCAGAAGGGAAAGCCCAGCTGCTGGGCTTCCGCATCCGTTATTTCGGAGAAATCTTCAGCCCCGGTTTCGGGGCTGGTTACGCGCTCCCAGCCTTTCTGAACGCCGTACTTCGGGTAACGCTTGGCGATCTTGTGCGCCTGCCAGCCTTGGATATCGCCGCGCGAAATTCCTGTGTTCATGATCTCGCAGATAGCGCGGGTCTCCCACTCTGCCGGGATGTTGGTGTTGCCCAGTGCCTCCGCATAGAGCTGCTTGGAACACACCCGGTCACCCGTGTAGTCCTCCAGAAAGGCATAGATCATGCCCGCCTGCGCGTCCTCCTGCATGAAGTCCTGTTGATGGGCTTGCAACGTTTCCTGCATGGCAGGGCTGAACGCCAGCTTGTAATTACCGCTGTTGTAAATCGTCATGGCTTCTGCCCAGAGCTGGTCGATATAGGCGCGAGATTCCTCCTCGTTGTCCAAAATGTGGGTCTCAGCCAGTTCCGCATCCACCGGGACGGGGATGAAGCGGCGGTTGCCTGTACGGTCACGGGGCAAAAAATCCTGCCGATTGGTCGTGCCAGCAAAAATACACTGGCGCAGACGGTCGGCAGGATGGGTCTCATAGGGGACTTTATAGGTCTCCTTCTGTTTACTGAGAAAACTTTTGATCTCCTCGATGCTCTTGGCATTGGCGGTGGCGATCATCTCCGACATTTCAATGATCCAGTGCCCCTGCAGCTTGCGATATACGTTGTCATCGTCCAACCGCCGCAGGTCGTCCGAGAACCATTCGTCCTTGACCGCCAGCAGCCGGAAGAAGGTGGACTTTCCTGCACCTTGCCCGCCCACCAGACAGAGCATGGTTTCAAATTTGCATCCCGGCTGGAACACGCGCTTAATGGCTCCCAGCAAGAAAATCTTCATGGCTTCGCAAGTGTACTCGTCCTCCGCAGCACCGAGAAAATGATGCAGGACATGGGGAATCCGTTCAGTCCCATCCCATTTCAGACTGTTTAGATAATCCCGGATGGGGTGGTAGCGATTCTCGTTGGCAACGATGCGGATGGCGGATTCGATCTTCTTCTCGCTGGAAATACCGTATTTCTCCATTCTCCGCAGGATATACTTCATGTCGGTGTCGTTCAGGGGCTTGCCGGAGCGGGGCCAGCCTACGGTCTTCACAATGTCGATGCGCTCACTCAACAAGTTCAGCCGGATGGCATCGGCAAGCACATGGTCGTTCTGCAAAATCGTGATACAGTTCTGAATCGTCCGCTGAATTTCGCCATTGGAGTGCTTGGTCAGCATTTCTTTCACATCGGTAACGGTTCGGGGAGCACGTTCTTCGTTGACTTCTTTGCTCAATAAACATCACCTCGTACTATTATTGAAAGCGATTTTCTGACTTTTCCGCAGTTGAAAGTACAGATGGATTCCGCTGCGCCTGTTCTGCCTGCAAGCGGCTCAGCAGTTGCAGAACAGAATCCCGTGCTTTCTCCTTGACCTGTTCCTTGCCTTTCTGCCGGACTTCCGGTTTCAGCATCTTCTCTTGCAGACGTGCAGCAGTGGTCTGCATGGTCTTGAGGAACTTGTCCAGCACGCCATCCAAACGGTGAGCGACATACTCTCTCGTGGCCTGCGGAGCCTTTCTCTCCGGGGACAGCACCCACTTCTTCGTGTCCTCGATCATCCGCATATCCTCTTTCCGGGTCTCGGTGCGCACTACGTCCGTCACGACCTCCACCGCCTTGTCATAGGCCGCAGCCGAAACTTCATCGATCAGCGTTTCCATGTCGTTGACCCTGAGGGTCAATTCGTCCAGCTTGGTCTGCTGGGCGGTGAGCTGCTCCTTCTGCTTGGCGAGGATGAAGTCCTGCTTTTCCAGATACTGCCGGTTACCGTACTCCGCTTCTTCCTCCAATTCCAGCCCGTGCCGCTTTGCAATCTCGAACAGCATCTTCCGGCAGGCGGCATCAAAGGTGATTTTGCGGTTGTTGCGGCGGCTGAGGGGCTTGTCCGGGTCGGGCAGCTCGAAGCCCAGTGTTTCCAATGCCTTTTCCTGCTGGGGAGCAACCTCGCCGTACTTGTTCTCACAGTCGAACACATGGCGCTCGTGGATGTGGGGCGTGCTTTCATCCAGATGCAACGCCCAGTCCAGCACATGAACATGGTCGCCGAATTTAGCCTTGAACTCCTCGATGAACTCGGTGACGATGTTCAGCAGATCCTCCGCCGAAGCGTGTTCATCTAGCGTTCCCAGTTGGTAAATCGTCTCTTCCGGGCAGGTCTTGCGGCTGGACAGCAGGTCAGGAATGGAGCGGTTGCGTTCCGTGTGCCGGATCTTGGCGTTGCGCTCGTTCTGGCTTTCCACAAAGTTGGAATAGCGGCTCTCATAGAATTGCCGTTCCACATCTGAGAAGGTCGCCGCCAGATCATCCGGGTCGGGTGGAGCAAGAGCCGAGCGGAAACCGTGGAAGCAGTCCCAGTAGATGTTGCCCTTGGCTCGTTCCGAGTCGATGTGTTCACTGTTGGCAAGGTTGAAACTGCGGTCGTTGTGCTTGGGGTTGTAAGTGCCGTGGGTTCCGGCTCGTCCGTTGTGTCGTGTTAATTTCAGATAGACATCCCTCCGTTTCAACAGCTTGGTGGGGAGAACGCAGCAGCGAAGCTGCTGGATCTGCCGCCTTTTTGCGCCAGATAATACCCAGTAGGATATGACGCACAGCATCATATCACTGGGCAAGGCGTTCCCCCTTGACTCCCTTCAACGGGCCATTTTGGCCCGTTGATTTTGGCAAGCTGGCGGGCAAAGATTTGCGAATCCCTGCCCACAGCTCGTCCGGCTTTTTCAGTGGGCCATTTTGACCCACTGATTCTGTTACGGGTAGAATCAAGTGCCGGGTGGCGGCACCTGATTTTCAGCCAACCTTGAGTCGTTACAGGTAGAATCAAGTGCTCATTTTGATCACCTGATTTTTACGGAGTGGGCGCGACGCGTAACAGATAAAACCGAAGTTCTCAAAATGATAACGCCGGTGGCTTCGTTGCAGATGAAATCAAGTTATCATTTTGACAACCTGATTTTGATACGGCTACAATCAAGTTCCCAAAGTGGGAACTTGATTCGGCAGGAGTTACAAATCAAGTTACGGAAAGCGTAACCTGATTTCAGATGACAGCCCAAATTCCCACTTTGGGGATTTGGGAGTGAGCGATTAAGAGTTACGGTATTTTGGCACTTCCCAGAATGGGAAGTGCCACTTTACTAAATAAAAGTATCACCGATAAGGAACTTGACAAACTTTGTCAAGTTCCTAAAAGAGAAGTGTGTGCGGCTGTTTTACGATGGCGGTAGTCTTTCTGACGACAGGCATTGCTGCAATATCTGGCATCCGCCCGAATTGGTAAGAACTGCTTCCCGCAGCAAGCGCAGGTATACTTTCCTCGCTCAACGCGCTTTTTAAGGCTTTTCCGCAGATTCAGCATCTTGTGACCGCAAGTCTGGAAGCTGCAATATTTTCGGTTCCGGGTCTGGGTGTAGATGACCTTGCGGCAGTATTCACATTGGATTCTGCGCACACTGGGGTCGCCATCAATGAAATATTCCATTAAGGTGTCCTGATTTTCGCGTTCCCATTGTTCTGTTGTCATAGGCATTCTCCTTTGGCTGTTACGGATATATGGTGGTTATCAAAATGGTAACCACCACTTTTACACAATAAAGCGTTACGATTGTCTGGTTGGTGATCAAAATGATCACCAACTAAAATCTGTGCGTTATGGCTGGGTGGTAAGTGGATATTTTGTCCATTTACCACTTCCAAGTGGTGAGTTACGGTTTTCGTAACCCACCATGGGGTAATCGTGTTACAGTAATCTGGCAAATACCGGAAAGCGACACTTACCAGATTTCACCGTGGCTTGACAAAATGTCAAGTCGAGGTTAAGCGTAGCACGAACAGAATCAATGTGGACAATTTGTCCACATTGATTTCTCCTACCTCAACGAGTAGATAAACGTCCGTTTCGCCTCATGTGCTCATTTTGAACACATGAGGCTGAGCGCGCCGTTCTCCCTGCATGGCTTTCCTGCCCCCTTCCGGCGGCGTTTTCCGGCTCTCCCTTGCGGGGTCATCGCCGGGTATCCCATGCAGACGGTCATACGGTTTTCAAGGTGCGGTGCTGGATTTGGCAATAAAAAATCGCCACACAACAACCTGAACCTGACCATCCCTTCTGGGATGGCCTTGGTTCGGGTTTGCTATGTAGCGATAAGAAAGTTAAAAACTTGCTCCGGCTGCTTCGGGAGCTGAGCTGGAACTCTAAGTAAATATGTTATATTAAATTGTTGGGATAGATTACCACAAAAATTGAGTTGTGTCAACAAAAAGTTTTGAAAACATGCCACTTTCGGCAGCTTGCAAGAAAACACAAGGAAAACTTTAGCAAAAAGAGAGAGGGCCGGACGATGCCAACCCTCTTGACAAGTTTTTTAAATCAGAAACAGGTTATCGTACCATGCTCTCAAACCGTTTCTGCAAGCGTTCAAACGTTTCGTCATCCACGGTCAGAAAGGTTCGCAGCGACCGCAAATTCAAACGGTGATTCGGCATGAGCTTCAATTTGGTATGTTGAACATCTGATGCATCTGTGAACACTGGCCGACCGCATAGTATTATTCTACTTTTATCATACGGTAGCCCACACCAATATGTGTTTGGATGTATTGCGGGGATTCCTCTGTTGGCTCCAGCTTTTTCCGCAGTGTTGCCATAAATACCCGCAGGGAAGCCACATCGTTATCCCAACTGCGGCCCCAGATATTTTGTGTGATAAAGGTATGGGTCAGTACCTTGCCGACATTCTTGGACAGCAGACACAACAGCTTATACTCAATGGGTGTCAGGTGAAGTTCGTTTTCATCCAGATAAGCGCATCCCCCGGCATAATCCACTTTCAACTTACCATTCACAAATACAGAACTGGCAGTAAACATCTCTGCCGTCATCAGAGAGAGTCTTCGCTGCGTCACCCGAAGTCGAGCCAATAATTCTTCAACAGAAAAAGGTTTTGTCAGATAATCGTCAGCTCCGGCATCCAATGCATGAATCTTGTCATTATCTTCACTTCTGGCGCTAATTACAATGATGGGGGTATTGGACCAGGAGCGTACCGTTTGAATGACTTGAACGCCATCCATATCCGGCAAGCCCAAATCCAGCAAGATGATTTCAGGATGGTGCGATGTGGCCTCCATAATGGCTGTCGAGCCACTGGGCGCTACCACATAACGATAATCATTTGTTTTCAATGTGGTTGTAATGAGATTTCGTATAGATGGATCATCCTCAACCACTAATATCAAAGGTTTATTCATGAAGTTCTACCTCCCCGGCGGGTAATGTGAATGTGAACACAGTGCCGGTTGGCTGATTGTCTGATACGGAAATCGTGCCGCCGTGGGCGGTCACAATGGACTTACAGAGGGACAGCCCCAATCCAAGGCTTCTGCGGCTGTCGACCACTTTATTGGCCCCACTATAAAACATATCGAAAATACGGGGTTTCTGCTCATCGGGAATCCCAGGGCCGTTGTCGGAAACGGAAACCGTGACCCATTGCTCTTTTTGATCGGTATGTATTTCAATTACTGAACCGGCAGGGGTATATTTGATGGCGTTGTCAACCAAATTTATAATCACCTGAACGATCAGCTTCGCATCAATGTGGGCAAGGATAAAGTCTTTCCCGCTGGTTACACGAATGGTGTGTTCTTTACTCTTTCTGTTGATGTGCTTCAGTGCTTCAGAAACGACCTCATCCATGAGTTCGATACTCCGAGTTAGATTGACCTGTCCGCCCTCAATTCGTGTGACTGCCAACAGGTTTTCAACGAGATTGATCAGCCACATGGAATCGTCATAAATATCGGTAAAGGTCTGCTCCCGCAATGCATCATCCATCTTTTTATAATTTGCAAGCAAATTGTCTGCGCTGCCAGAAATCGCTGTCAAAGGGGTTCGAAGATCATGAGAGATTGCCCGCAGCAGGTTAGCACGAAGCTGTTCATTTTGCGCCAGAACAGCCGCTTCCTCTTTTTCTTTGGCGTTTTTGATGTTTTCAAGAGCCAAAGCGCACTCGCCCAGAATAGAGAGGAGTACGCTGTTTTCGAAAGAGTCCAGCGGAATACCGTTCACCGCAATACCAGCCACTCCATATACATGCTGGTTGACCCGAATCGCAAGGTATAAACACTTTGCACTGGATAATGTATCTGTTGTGGCACCGGCGTGTTTATTGTTTCGGAAGACCCAATCGGCGACTGCTTTCTCGTTCTCAGAAATTAAATCTTCCTGAATGCTATTAACAGCACGAAAAACGTTAGGGGTGGCAAGTTCTTTACCATCAGATAGGTAGACGACAATATCTTTTTTCAGCAGCTTCATGAGCTGCCCTGCCGTAGCGGTGATTACCGCATTCTCATCCTGCTCTTTTTGCAGAAGCTGGTTGGTTTCAAAAAGAATCTTTGTACGGTAAGCTGTATGGGCAGATTGTTTCGCATTTTCTTTCAGCCGGGTAGCGAGAGATCCGGAAAGCAGTGTTACTATAAACATAATGGTAAAGGTAACAATATAGTTCGGATCGTCAAAATGGAATGTCAGTCTCGGAGTGGTAAAGAAGAAATTGAAAACCAGCACACTGACAACCGAGGTCAGAATCCCGCACAGTCGGTTGGTTGTGATTACAGCGGCCACAAGTACGCCTAATATGTAAACTGCGATAATATTACTCTCTGTGAACCCAAAAGCGTCAAAGCCACAGCCAATTAGTGTAGCTACCAGCAATACGACGATACTCTTCAGAACATCACGCAGGGGCATCGCATCTGCCTGCGCCTTACTCTTTTTTTCCTGATAGCTGGTTCCTGCGCTGGCATCCGGTATCACATGAATATCCAGATTAGGTGCGCTGGAAATCAGGCGTTCCGTCAAGGTGGGCTTGCTGAAAATATTCTTTCGTGCAATGGTACTTCGTCCAATTACGATTTTTGAGATGCCGGAAAGACGGGCAAATTCCGCAATCTGATAAGGCACGTCATCGCCATAACTTGTCTCAATCGTAGCGCCAAGTTGCTGGGCCAGACGCTTATTATCCTGCAAACGCTTTTTATCATCGTCACTCATCGCCGCTGTATTTGGCGTTTCCACATAAAGAGCGGTAAATGTTCCCCGAAAGGCTCTTGCCATCCTTGCAGCAGTCCGAATGATTTTTGCGTTGGATGGCGACGAGGAAAGACATGCCAGAATGCGCTCGTCTGTATGGTAATCGCCTCGGCTCTGTACTCTGGCGCTTTCCGTCAGCAAGTTCACCCGGTCAGCGCACCGACGGAGGGCGATTTCCCGCAATGCGGTGAGATTTTCCAGCGTGAAAAAATTAACTGTTGCCCGCTGCGCCTGATCTTCCCGGTACACATTTCCACTTGCCAGTCGTTCCAGCAACTCCGCAGGCTCAATATCCACCAGTTCTACCTGATCTGCTTGATCAAAGGTGGAATCCGGAATGCGCTCCCGCACAAGAATTCCGGTGATAGAGGCTACTGTATCGTTGAGACTCTCGATATGTTGGACATTTACAGTCGTATAGACATCAATTCCAGTATTTAGCAGTTCCTGAATATCCTGATACCGCTTCGTGTGCCGACTGCTTTCGGCGTTGGTATGGGCCAACTCATCCACCAGTATGAGCTGGGGATTTCGCTTGAGCGCAGCATCAATATCAAATTCACGAAGGGTCATTCCTTCGTAAGCAACTTGTTTCACAGGAAGCTGCTCCAAGCCGTCCAGAAGTGCCATCGTCTGGGGTCGGGCATGGGGTTCTATGTATCCAGCAACCACATCGATGCCACGCTCCTTAGCCTGATGAGCCGCCTGAAGCATGGCATAGGTCTTTCCGACACCTGCGGCATAACCGAAAAAGATTTTGAGTTTTCCGCTTTTCTTAGTGGATGCATCGTTACGGATCGCACGAAGAAGCTGATCCGGATCTTGTCTTGGCAGTTCCATTTTAACCCTCCTATCAAAGAAATCTTCCGACCGGAAATCATTGCAAAGGATGTGGCTATGGTAATAACCCCCATACCTGCAATCCTCCTTTATACCCCTTTATGTGCCCTTAATTATAAATCAAAGGGATTAAAAAAGGTAAAAGAGAATGCGTATCTGTATTAAGACCGTCTAAAGATGCAGGACTTATTCTTTTTTATCACGAGCTTGTGCCAGAAATTCAATCAGCCGTTTCCTTGTCAGAATCCCGCATAGAGCATTCCGGCCATCAACGATGGGGACAAAATTCTGATTCAGCATTGCAGTTACAACCTGCTCGGAATCTGCATCTATTTGTAACGCAGGGCAAAAATCTCTGCGAACAATGCTGCCAAGTTGGTATCCCTCCTGTACTTTCAAGTCTGTTGTCTGGCAAGCAAGAAGGTGGCGGAGGAAATCTCCCTCCGTCACGCTTCCAATATACTGTTCCTGATCATTCAGTACCGGGACAGCGGTATAGCCATGTACCATAAACCGTTCCAATCCCTGACGAATCGTATCCTTTTCATAAAGAAATACAGTGGAGATTTTGGGAATCATGATTTTAGCTATGTTCATTTCACTTCTCCAGAATACCGTCCAGCATCAGATTGACTTCCAGCACATTGACGGTCTCTTCACCAAAGATGCCAAGGAATCGTCCGTCGGTGCAGTTTTGGATGATCTCACGCACTTCATCTTCGGTCATATCATTTGCCTTTGCAATGCGTGCTACCTGATATTCCGCTGCTGCCGGGGAAATATGGGGATCAAGCCCACTGCCGGAACAGGTGACAAGGTCCACCGGAACAGCTGTTTCATCCATATCCGGATCGGCAGCCCGGAGCTTTTCCACCCGCTCTGCCACGAGCTGTGCATACTCCTCGCTTGCCGGAGAGAGGTTGGAGGGAGCGGCGTACATCAGTGCCTTTCCGTTTTCATCCGTATAGGTTGAAACATCAATATTCATAATGCGCCCCCACATATGAGCTTCATCTGTATATTGCTGCCCCAGCAACTCACAGCCATATTTTTTTCCGTCTACTTCAATGATGCTTCCGTTTGCATTATCCGGGAAAATAAGCTGAGCAATTCCTGTGACAACACCCGTATAGATTACGCCGCACAGCAGCGTAAAGATTAAAAAGATCATACCTGCCTTTGGCAGTACACTTTTCATTGTTTTCATAATATATACCCCCTTATCCGAAGATGGTGAGAAAAATTTTCTGAAGCAATTCCGGCGCCCACAGGGCGAAACGCAGGGTGGTCGCACATAGAACGGTGAAGCTTATTCCAAGCATTCCTTCAAAGTACGAGATCGTTTTCTTTGTTACTGCATTCATAGGATGCATCCTCCTTACATCAGACCGGTAAATACAAGCAGAATATCGATTAGTTTCACAAAGATAAAGGGAGCAGCCAGACCACCCAGCCCATAAACCAGCAGATTCCGTGACAGCAGCTTTCCGGCAGAGACCTCACGGTATTTCACACCTTTCAGCGCCAACGGAATGAGCGCGATAATGATGAGTGCATTATAAATGATCGCAGAGAGGACAGCACTCTGCGGGGAGTGCAGCCCCATAATATTCAGAGCAGACAGACCCGGATAAAGTCCCACAAACAGCGCCGGAATAATGGCAAAGTATTTTGCCACATCGTTAGCAATGGAGAAGGTGGTCAGGCTGCCTCGTGTCATCAAAAGCTGTTTGCCGATGCGTACAATGTCGATCAGTTTTGTGGGTGAAGAGTCCAGATCCACCATGTTACCTGCTTCTTTTGCTGCTTGTGTGCCGCTGTTCATGGCAACTGCAACATCTGCTTGTGCCAAAGCCGGAGCGTCGTTGGTGCCGTCGCCTGTCATGGCGACCAAATGACCCTTGGCCTGAAAATCACGAATCATTGCCAGCTTTCCTTCCGGCGTTGCTTCCGCAAGGAAGTCATCCACACCGGCCTCGGCAGCAATGGCCGAAGCAGTAATCGGATTGTCGCCGGTGATCATAATGGTCTTGATGCCCATTTTCCGCAGATCTGCAAATTTCTCCTTCACACCCTGCTTGATAATATCCTTCAAATAGATAACGCCGAGAATCTTGTGGTTCTTAGCCACAACCAGAGGTGTGCCGCCCTTGGACGCAATAGACTTGACAACTCGATCACAGTCTGGAGAATACATTCCGCCTGCATGGGTCACATAACTCTGCATGGCATCTGCTGCGCCTTTTCGGATTTCGTTGCCGTCAAAGTCGACGCCGCTCATACGAGTCACGGCAGTAAATGGGACAAAGTGCATATTCTTGTCCTGAAGGCTTCTGCCACGAATTCCAAACTGCTCCTTTGCCAGCACAACAACGCTTCTGCCCTCGGGGGTTTCATCGGCCAGAGAAGAAAGCTGAGCGGCGTCCGCCAGTTCCTGAATATCAACACCATCTACCGGAATGAACTCCGATGCCTGTCGATTGCCCAGGGTGATTGTTCCGGTTTTGTCAAGCATCAGAATGTCTACATCACCGGCGGCTTCAATGGCACGACCACTCATGGCCAGAACATTTGCCTGGTTCAGTCGGGACATACCGGCAATACCGATGGCGGAAAGCAAGGCACCAATGGTAGTAGGCGCAAGGCACACCAACAGCGCTACCAGAGTTGTTACAGAGGTGGGATTCTCAATTCCCGCCAGCTTTGCAGAAAAAATGGAATAAGTGTAGAGAGAGACTGTCACCAAGATAAAGATAATGGACAAGGCTACCAGAAAAATCTGCAAAGCAATTTCGTTGGGCGTCTTCTTCCGGGCAGCACCTTCTACCATCGCAATCATCTTGTCCAGAAAGCTCTCTCCGGCTTCGTTGGTCACTCTGACAACGATCCAGTCCGACAGTACAGTGGTGCCGCCGGTCACAGCGCTGCGGTCGCCGCCTGCCTCACGAATTACAGGAGCGGATTCGCCGGTGATGGCGCTTTCATCCACAGATGCCGCCCCTTCTACGACTTCGCCGTCTGCCGGAATCTGCTCTCCGGCTTTGACGATCACCAGTTCCCCCTTTTTCAGCAGAGCGGAGGGAACCACGGTCACGCTGTCCTTCTCCGAGACAGAGGAAATCTTATGCGCGTCTACGTCCTTACGGGATGCCCGGAGAGAATCAGCCTGTGCCTTGCCTCGGCCTTCTGCAATGGCCTCGGCAAAATTGGCAAATAGCACGGTAAACCAAAGAATCACCGCAATCGCCAGCGTATATCCGCTTGGAGCGTCTTTTAAGCCGAACAGGGACACCACCCAAAGAATGCTGGTCAAAATAGCAGCCACAAAAACCAGAAACATGACCGGATTTTTTGCCTGTGTTTTCGGGTTCAATTTCACAAAAGAATCTTTAATTGCCCTGCCGAGCATTTTCCGGTCGGCAAAAGCAGTTTTCTGTTTTGTACTCATATCTGTAACCCTCCGTTACGCAATGCTTCCAAAGAACTCAGCAAGTGGACCAAGAGCAAGCGCCGGGAAGAAGCTCAGCGCACCGATTAGCAATACCACAACAATCAGCAGGAAAACAAATATTCCATTTGTGGTAGACAAGGTGCCCGCAGTCGTGGCAATTTTCTTTTTCCCAGCCAGGCTGCCTGCGATTGCAAGTGTGCCGATGATGGGCAGGAACCGGGCAAAGAGCATCGCCAGTCCCAGGCTTACATTCAGAAATACGGTATTCGCATTGAAACCTGCAAAGGCAGAGCCGTTATTGCCGCCACAGGATGAGTAGGCATACAGCATTTCAGAGAAACCGTGGGCACCGCCGTTATGCAGGCTATCCATGACAGAGGGTACTACAGCGGCAAGGCCGCTGCCGACCAGAATTGCAATGGGTGTTGCAAGGCAAACCAGTACCGACCATTTCATCTCATAAGGCTCAATTTTCTTGCCAAGGAATTCCGGTGTACGGCCTACCATCAGACCGGCAATGAACACCGTCAGAATAGCAAAAGCAAGCATACCGTAAAGGCCGCAGCCCACGCCGCCGAAAACAACCTCGCCAAGCTGCATCAGCAGCATAGTCACCATGCCGCCAAGAGGCGTGTAGCTGTCATGCATGGAGTTTACAGAGCCGTTGGAGGCTGCTGTGGTGAAGGCTGCCCATGTAGAGGACCCTGCAATGCCAAAGCGAGTCTCCTTGCCCTCCATATTGCCGCCTGCCTGTTCGGCCATTGACATATTGACTGCGCCGTTTTGTGCAAGCTGGGGGGTGCCAACCTGTTCAGTGACGGCGATACAGCTCAAGGCAACAACCAGGCAGAGAAACATTGCCATAAAGATCGCAACACCCTGCTTCTTGTTCTTTACTGCAGAACCGAATGTGAAACACAGTGCCGCCGGAATCAGCAGAATGGAAATCATTTCGATCAGATTGGTAAAGGCATTGGGATTTTCCAAAGGATGTGCGGAGTTGACGCCCATATAACCGCCGCCGTTGGTGCCGGTCTGTTTGATTGCGACCTGGCTGGCCGCAGGACCCATCGGTACGAACTGCTCGGTAACGATCTGTGCATTCGAAACGATTTCGCCATCTACAGTGACGGTTTCGGTGTCTAAGTCAATTACCGCATCCTCAAGGATTTCGCCTTCTGCACTGACGGCAATCGGTTCTACAAGGGATACTGTTTCTGCACTTTTCAGGTTCTGAATCACGCCGCCGCCTACCAGCAACAGAGAAATGACCAGATTCAGCGGGAGTAGGATGTGAACCACAATGCGGGTCAAGTCCACCCAAAAGCTTCCTAACCCGGAGGATTTCACCTTGATAAAGCCACGGATCAATGCAAATAGAACGGCGATACCTGTAGCTGCGGAAACAAAGTTCTGAACAGTCAGACCTAAAGCCTGAGTGAGATAACTCAATGTGGATTCACCGGAATATGCCTGCCAGTTTGTATTGGTAATGAAACTTGCAGAAGTGTTAAATGCCAAATCCCACTTCACACCGGAAAGATTCTGCGGGTTTCCGGGAAGAACTCCCTGCAGAAGTTGAAGCAGGAACAGAAAAACAAGCCCGATACCGGAAAAAATCATTACACTTACCGCATATTTTTTCCATGTCATCTGTTCTTCTCTGTCTACACGCGTAACCTTGTAAATCAGGTTTTCGCATGGTGTCAGAACTTTGGACAAAAAAGTTTTCTCGCCGCTCATGACGTTTTTTATGTATGCGCCCAGCGGAATTGCCAAAACAACCAGAATGGCAAGATATAAAACATACTGAATCATGGTGCTCATGCCTGATCATCTCCCTTCATTAAAATATAGACATACCACAGCAGCATTGCTGCCGCACATACACCTATGAGTGCAATTAGCATTTGCATAAGATTCATCCTCCTTTTTTGCTGTCCCCAATATCATAAACCCTTTCCTCTAAAAATGGCATTAGTGATCTTTTGTGCGTTTAAAGATGAAATAAAGATTACAACCAACCCAAAAGCCATGCCATAGGAAAGGCGATAACGATCGTACTGATACAGACACACGCCAAAACCAGTAAGGGCATTCCAACAAAGATGGAGATGGAGCCAAGTAGCGGATGATGCCAAATAAAGCGCTCCGCTTTTGCGTCAAATCTCTGTTCAAATCTTCTAGTTGCATTTGTAATACTCATAACTGTTCACCCCCATTTCTTTCTTGCAAAGTCATAATACCGCTAAAAGTATTAAGAGGGGAAAAGGGTCCTGCAATCGAAACTAAGATTGTATAAGTCTTTGTCGATCCAGAAAGTGATCTTACGGCTTTGTTCAAGCCTTGTGCGCTTTTGTCTGAAATCCATCACGCTTTATAACGAGTTGTGATCCTTCAGGGTTTTGCTGCCAAATAGATGTCAAAACAGCAGTATAGCCCGGATGGAGGCGCTGTCGATAAAATAAAAAAAGTGAACCCTCTGGGTATTTCCGCCCAGAAAAGTCCACATAGAAAGAGCTGCTTTGGGTTTATAAGAGATCGCAGTTGTCCAAATCCCTGCCATGAATCGTAGTTGTTGATGTACATTTGATGCTTGGTCTAAACAGGCAAGATTTCAGCTGCTGTTTTGGGCTCGAACCCGACCGTTTTCCCGGCTTTGAATAAAAATCCGATACCCGTTTTAAGGGGCTGATTTTGGCTCTGCACATTTTCGCACACTTTTTGCACACCGGAACGGCTGGATAACGGATGCAAGAGGGGATGGCGGGTGCAAAGAATGCAGCAGATGCAAAATGTTAATTTACGACAAAACGCTAAAAACGACGAATTTACGTAATTCCGGAAATTGACGATTGTTGCACGTTGGTTTCTCTTAATCAGTGGGCCCAGGGTTCGAGTCCCTGGAGGTGCACCAGAAAATGCCGTGAAATCGAAAGATTTCATGGCTTTTTTGTTTTGTAAGCCATGAGTGCACGGTTTCTGCACGGTTTTTGCACGGTCGGTGTTTTCCATGTCCGATTATGTAGGGCGCTGTATTGCTTTGCAATCAGTGCCCTTTTTTGCATCAGGTGAGCAGAGCTAAGCGGAGCTTTGCCTTCATTTCCGGGTCGGCATCCTTGAGCAATTCCAAAAGAGCCGTCATGGAGATGGTGGGTTCGCCTGCGGCGGGTACAGCCTGCGGGCTGAGAGCGTCGGGCTTGGCATAGAAGCCGCTTTCAAACTTCTTGCCCAGCTCCACACGGGAGGACTGCTGGATATGGGCGTAGGTGTTCACCAGCATATCCGCACTGGCGTGTCCTGTGGTCCCCTGCACCGCCTTGATGTCACCGCCGGAGATCATCAACTGGTAGGTGGCACTGGAGTGTCGCAGACCGTGGAACACGATGCGCGGGAACTCCGGGTGTGCATCCTGCCATTTCAGGAACTTTTTGCGGATGAGCACCGGCTCCACCGCCAGACCGTTGGGGAGCCGCAGCAGCATCCCGCTGTTGCGGTACCGCTCCGGGTCGAGGGCTTCTTCCCGCTTCAGCCGTTCCAGCCACTGCTTCAGTTCCTCCCGCAGGGCGGCGGTCATAAAGATGGTGCGGCAGGAGGCTTCGGTCTTAGTGTCCTTCAGGATAAGAGAGGTCTTGCTGCCCTCCAGCTTGTCCGGGAAGATGCGGAGGATGCAGCCCTTGTCCACCTGTGCCAGCGTGTCCTTCTGCACCCGCTGCATGGAACGGTTGATCGTGAAGGTGCCCATGCCGTTGGCAGCATCAAAGTCGATGTCCTCCGGGGTCAGACCTGCCACCTCCCCTTCCCGCAGTGCGCCCACCAGTGTGAGGTGGACTGCCAGATGCAGGATGGGGTCCTCAATGCTGTCCAGAGCCGCCCGCATCTCCTCTACCGTCCAGATGCTGCGCTCTTGGGTGGTCTTTTTGGGGGCTTCCACCGGGACGGGGCTTTTGATGAGGATGCCCCACTCCACCGCCAGCAGAAAGGAATTGTGCAGCAGTTGGTGGACCTCATGGAGGGTAGTGCCGGAGAGGGTACGCTTCTGCTGCTTGGGCGAGAGGTCTCGCCGCTTGCCACCCACATACTGTCCGCAGGGGGTCTTGCTCAGGGTGTCGTACAGGGCTTCGATGTGGTAAGGCCGCAGCTTCTGCATCTGCATCTCTCCGATATAGGGGATGATGAGATTCTGGATGAGGGCCAGATTGGACTGGTAAGTCTTGGGTGCCCACTTGTGCTTGCTGCACTGCTTGGGCAGCCAGTCCATCAGGAACTCTGCCACCGTCACGGTGGACGGGATCAGGAAATTACCGGTCGCCAGCTCGTGTTCGATCTGTTTCTGGCGTTTCACCGCCTCCTCTTTGGTGGGAAAGCTCTCCCATTTGTCGCAGCTCTTGCCGTGCTCGTCCTGATAGGTGTAGCGGACACTGTAAGAGCTGCCGCGTTTCGTGATATATGCCATAGATTTGCCTCCTTATCAAGCTGCCCGGTAGAGCCACGCATCGAAGCTGTCTTTCGGGATGCGGATGCTTCCGCCTGCCCGCAGGACACGGAACTCGGTGGTGCTGTTGCACAGATTGTAGGCGGCACGCTGGCTGATAGCCAGCATCTGCGCGATTTCCTTCACCGTGTACACCAGCTTTGTGGTTGCTGGGCTGTCAGTCGGAGACTTGACGGCATTGGTTCGAGTGACCACCTCCATTGTAGCCGGATCAGAGTCCGACTGCAAGAACTTTTTCGTATAATCCAAAGATTTCACATTCTCGTACATTTTATTACACATAGGCATTGCTCCTTACTTATCATGGCGCATCGCAGGCTCCTGCGTGCTGCGGTTCTCATAAAATCGAATGACCTCCGGCGGGATGCTGTCCAGCGTTTTCAGGGCGGCTTCATAGTCCTGCCGCAGCTTGGCATCCTCCAGACGCTTCAAGACGCTCACTTCCGTCGCTTTGTCCAGCGAGGCAGAGAGCGTCTTGTTCTTCTCTTTCAGCTTTTCGTTTTCGGCGGCGGTCTTGGTGAAGGCTACGTTGTACTTTCGCAGCTGGTCCCTCATCCGTGCCACGTTGGGAATATAGCTGTCCAGCACCTTGCTGATTTCCGCCGCACGGCTCTTGCCATTGAAGGGATTGATACCCACCAGCAGGGCATCCAACTGCTCCTTCTGCTTGGTCAGTTGGGTCATCTCTTTGAAGATACGAGGCGGGATATGCTCCCGTCCAGTCTGGCTGGCGCTTTCGCCCCGTTCCAACTCCGGGTACTGCTTGACCATGTGCTGCCAGAACTCGTCCTGCCACTTCACAAGGTTCTTGCGGTTGCCGATGATCTCCTTGGCGCTCAGCCGTCCGTCAGCAGTCAGGGGCACGAAGCAGAGGTGCAGGTGGGGCGTTTTCTCGTCCATGTGGACAACAGCAGAGAGAAAGGTATCCGGGCACTGTCTGCCCTCCAAAAATTTCAGGGCGTACGCAAAGTACGCCCTGATCTCCCGGTTGTTTTTATCCTTGAAAAACTCCGGGCTGGCGGTGACAAGAGCCTCTACCACCCGCACGCTGTCCTTGCGGACACGGCAGTGGGCGGCAGCTATCATGCGGTCAGCTTCTTCCCGGTACCTGCCCTGCGGCTGCACCAGATGGAGGTTGTATCGGCTCCGGCTCGTGTCGATATCCGGGTTGCTGGCGTACTGCTCCTTGGTGCGCTCGTTGTGGGCTTCGATGGGGCTGATGGCAGGCCCCTTGTACTTTTTGAACCTTAAAATGCCGTATTGGGCTTTCATAGATCACGCTCCTTCTTGGGGTGTACAAAAAATCTGTACGGACTTCAAATAACCCGTACGGTCTGTACGGTGTACGGAAATTCGAAATATAAACGATAATTCGTTTTAATTTGTTTCAATTCGCCGTACAGATGCGTACAAGTACAGACCGTACAGGTTGTACGAACTTCTTCCGTGAAAAAATGCACTTTTTACGGGCAGGGGTGGACAAGCGGTTCGATGCCTACAAAACCCCGCACCCTGCGGCCACCGGGCAGATAGATGTTGTTGGTGGCTTCAAGGTTATAGCGGCGGTCGTTCTGTCGCAGTTCTGCGCTGAAACGGATGGCCGATACGCTGTGACAGGCATTGTCCTCGCACCACTGCTTATAAATGTCGTAGAACTCCTTGGAACTGATGGAGTAGTCCGCCTTGAAACGGAAGTAGCCCTCGGACTCCATGAAGTCGATGACATTGTTGCTGCTGCGCTTGATGGTGTCCACGTTGGCGGCGGCTCGTTCGCTGACCGTGAAGCGAAAATCGTTCTGCACCAGCCGGTGCAGCCCTTCCAGACACCAGAGCAGGATGCCTTCCAACTCGGCGCACATCTTCTCCACAAGGAAGGGGTCATCCGTGCGGTCAGCAGGCTTGTCCTTGGTGGTCAGGATAAGCTGGCGGCGAAAGAAACCGTCCGAATGGTCATACAGCGAGGTCAACGCACCATTGCCGAAGCAGAGGAACCGGGCGTAAATGTCCCGCTGGTAGCTCTGGACACCCTTGCGCTCCAAGTCCAGCTTGGCTTCGGCGGTGACGATGGTCTTGATATAGTTGGTCTTGGGCAGGGCGTTCATGTCCATGTCATCGTCGATCATCAGCAGGCGGCGTTCCAGATCGGCACGGGCAAAACGGTTGTTCTCCACTTTCTGGACGCTGCCGTTGCTGGCGGCATCCCCCATGAGCCGTTTCAGCACCAGCCCGATGCGGGACTTGCCCTCGCCGCCCTTGCCGACAATGAGCATCATCTTCTGCCCCTTGGTGCTGGGGATCAGGCAGTAGCCCAGATATTCCTGTAAGGTGGGGATGTCGGCATCGTCCAGCAGTTCGTGCAGAAAGGTCAGCCAGCGGTCAGGGGTGGCGGCTTTGGGGTCATACTTTACAGGCAGGCGGTTCTGGCAGAACAGGCGGGTCTCCTGAAAAGAGCCGTCCGGCAGATGGTACACGCCGTTCTGGAGGTGGATGCAGTCCTGCTCGATGGGGAACGGGTCGGAAAAGGCCAGCAGCTTGATGGTCTCCAGAATGTTGGTGACCTTTTTGGACAGGCCGGAGGTGACATATTCCTCGATGTTCTCCAAGATGCGCTGCTTGATCTCACTTTCGTCCTCCACCGGGCCGTCCAGCGTGTACAGCGTTCCGTTGACGCATTTCAACGGCCACTGCTCCAGAAAGGCACGGCCAAACTGGACTTCATCGATCTTCTTGCCGTTGTACCAGTCCGGCCATAAGGGGTTGCGGGAAATGTTTTTCTTCATAGGGTGGTTCTCCTTTAGAAAAGTGAAGTGGTGGGTCTCACGGTGAGACCCACCACTTCGGGTGAATAAATTATTAGGCGCACTTTGCCAGAGCAAGGCGGTCGGTGCGCTCTTCCAGCATCAGCAGGTACGACCCGGACAGCAGTTGTGCGGCGGCAGCGGCCTTCTGCTGGGGCGTCCCAAAAGCAACGCAGTCCGTCAGGTGCTCGATGGTCTCGGTCGTGTGGAGGGCTTCCACGAACCGCTCGTCCAGCGGTTCTTCCGGGCTAGTAGGCTTGTAACACTCTCGCCAGTCGTGCAGCAGGTCGAGATAATCGGTCAGCACCCGCAGGCAGTAGGCGATGTCTGCCCACTGCTCGTCTGTCAGGCCACGCTTGGGCGGCAGCAGGGCGATGGCATTGGCGGGCGGCTTGTCCGGGTCAAGCCAGAGCTTGTCGGGGCGAGGCCCCTCCATCTTGCTGACGCAAGACCGCTCTGTCACTTGCAGTCCCCACTGGGGACTGCATTGCTTCGCAAACGCGAAGTCATTTATCAGCTTCTCGGCGGCTTGCCGGGGGTTCAGGTCGAACAGCTTGGCGGTGAGGTCGATGGCATCTCCATTGGCTCCACAGCCAAAGCAATAATAATAGGTGTCGTTCAGCTTCATGCTGGGGTGGTTGTCGGAGTGGAACGGACAGCACACCATGCCATGGCGGTCGGGCTCCATGCCGTACATCTCTCCCACCTGCCGAACGGTGATGGCGGACTTGATCTTTTGATATAAACTCAAAATTTCTCCTTTGGTCAAAGGTTTTGGCACGGATCAATTTGATCCCTGCCACGTTCAAAGTCACCGGGGTTCCCCCAATGGGAACTTCGGTGAAGCCGGTCTCCCTTGCTGCCTCCCGACAGGAAATCTTTTTGGACTCTGTGTCGGCCCCATGCAGGGCGCTCGCTCCCCCGATGGGAGGTCTTGGCGGTCTGGGCAGTTCGGACGGTCATTCGGTTGTCAAGGTTCTGGTATGAAAGATATTTCAGAGGGCTTTCGCGGGAAGCCCTTAATATGTTCGCTGCTGGGGAGTTAATATGTTTTCTTTCTGTCTATAGGATAGCACTGCAATGGCCGCTGTGCCGTATATCCATAATGTCGGAAAACAGGTGCAGAAACTGCAAAATTCCACGTTTATGGACAGAAACCGCCGGAAGTGGTATACTGTGCAAAAAACATCGGAGGTGCGACCATGAACATCAAGCTGACACTGGGAGAACGGCTCAAAGACCTGCGTGTGGAGCGGAATCTGAAGTTGGAAACGCTGGCAGAACAGACGGGTCTGTCCAAATCGGCGCTGTCGAAATACGAGAGCGACGATGTGACCGACCTCAGCATTTATGCGGTGACAACGCTGGCTGAGTTCTATGGCGTGACCACCGACTACCTGCTGGGTGTGACGGAAAACAAAAAACGCCCAGATGCAGTCCTTTCGGACTTGCATCTGAGCGATGGCGCAGTGGACGTATTAAGGAATGGAAAATTCAATCATCGGCTGCTGTGCGAACTGATCGTGCATGAGAATTTCCGGCGGTTCATGACCGATCTGGAAATCTATGTGGATGGATATGTCAGCGCAAACATTCAAAACCTCAATGCTGGTCTGGAAGCGACCCGGCAAATGCTGAAAAAGAAGTATGCAGCAGATGAAAACGATCTGTACATGAGCACCTTGAAGCTGGGGCAGATCGATGAAGATGAGTACTTTGGTCAGGTCTTGTATGACGAGTTGGTGGCTATCCTGAAGAACATCAAGACGGAACACCGCAAGGACAAGACCACTTCGGATGGTTCAATGATCGACAACCTGATGAAGGAACTGGAGGATGCACAGAAACTTGAAGGGTCTGCGGATGAAAAGAAGATCCGAACAGCATTGAAGGCAATCGGCATCAACTACGATAAGCTGACAGAGGATGAAAGAAAGCTGATAAAGAAGATTCTTTATAAAACGGCAATGCTGAAACCGGGGACACTTGCAGGCAACCGGGGAAAGCACAGACGCTGATCATTTGCCTTGCGGCTTATAGGAGAAACGCTGCTGCGGCAGGAAGGAGAACGTACACCATTGGTTCTTCTGAAAGCCTGCGCTGGGTGGGCGGAGATCGTCAACTGCCACGCCCATCCGCGCATCCTTCTGCCACAGAACAGGTGCTTGCCGGAGCCTTTCGCAGCCCCTTTTCCGCATCAGCCGGAACCAAGGTGTAACACACTAGACTTTGCAGGCAAAGTCGTGTGCCAACGAGCGTTCCGCCGCTCTTTGGATTCTTCCCGGCAGGGCACTGGAAAATGGGGTGCCCTGATGAAAACGGTGGATGGTACACATTCACAAACCCCGAAAGGTGTGTTATTATAGTACCATCAATAAATGGAAGGGAGGGCGGCGGATGTTCAGCATTGCAGGGATTGACCTGTTGGAGCAGGAACTTTTGGACCATGAACGCACCCTCCTTGAGATTTTGCTTCAGGACAAGACCACCAAGAAAAACATCATCTGGGCAACCGATGATTACGCTGAACTGGGCGAACGGTACAGCTTCAAAAAAGAAATCCTGCCGGAACTGGTTACAGGCGAACAGGACAGCCTGATTCAGCCCAGAGTGGAAAAAGCACTGGAGCACCAGACCAACCGCACCCGTGACAAAGCAGAGGTATTTACCCCCAGTTGGATCTGCAACGCACAGAACAATCTGGTGGATGAGCAGTGGTTTGGCAGGAAGGATGTTTTCAACATCCAGAAGGAGATGTCGTGGAAAGCAACGGCTGACAAAATCGCTTTCCCGGACGACCGTCAGCACACATGGCAGAAATATGTGGATGCACAGCGGCTGGAAATCTCCTGCGGCGAGGCTCCCTATCTGGTAAGCCGCTACGACACCGTAACGGGCGAAACCATTCCCATTTCCCAGCGAATTGGCCTGCTGGACCGCAAGCTGCGTGTTATCAGCGAAAACACGGACACCGAAGAAGAATGGTTCACATGGACGAAGCGGGCATTCCAGAGCGTGTACGGCTTTGAGTATCAGGGCGACAGCCTGCTGCTGGCACGGGAAAACCTGTTTGTGACCTTCGTGGAGGTTTACCGGGAACGCTTTGGTAAACTTCCCCACCTGCGGCAGATGAAGGTGATCGCTAACATCATTGCGTGGAACCTCTGGCAGATGGACGGCACAAAGTATGTAGTTCCGGGCAGCTGTAAGGAAAACAAAATTGAAATTATCAGCTGGTTCGGCAGTGAGGAACAAATTGACCTCTGCCCCGGATGCAAAAAGATAGCAGCATGAGGTTCTAATATTTACAGTGCCTGACCAACGTGGTACAATAAAAAAAGCGATATCCGGTGTGAGGATTTTTGACTATGAACTTGTGTTTTGACCAATCGCTGGGACTTGGATATAAAAGCAATTCACAGAAAATCCGTGTAATGAGTGAAAGCTGGGTCAATGATAACATTTTCTGCCCGGTATGTGGAAACGCTCGAATTTCAAAATTGGAAAATAACCGCCCTGTTGCAGACTTTCAGTGCCCATCCTGTGGGGAAATCTTTGAGTTAAAAAGTAAAGATGGAAGAATTGGAAGAAAAATATCGGATGGCGCATACGATACTATGATAAGTCGCATAACCAGTATGACAAATCCTGATTTATTGGTTATGCACTACTCCTCGTTACAGGTTGTCGATTTAACGGTTGTTCCCAAATTCTTCTTTACGCCTATGGTGATCGAAAAGAGAAAACCGTTATCGCCAACTGCCAGACGTGTTGGATGGGTCGGTTGCAATATTTTGTACGGGGATATTCCAGAACAAGGGCGAATCCCTATTATTGAAAATCAGAATTTCCGCAGTAAGGATCGTATCGTACAAGACTATGCAAGAATCAAACGTCTGCAAACGGGATCTATTGAAAAGCGTGGATGGCTGTTTGATATACTCAACTGTGTAAACGTTATCCCGACGAAAGATTTTTATCTGAAGGATATTTATGTGTTTGCAGACAAACTGAAGATTCAGCATCCCGACAATCAAAACATTGAAGCGAAGATTCGCCAACAGATGCAATTTCTTCGGGATAAAGGGATGATCGAATTTCTGGAACGAGGTCATTACCGAAAACTTTTGTAGATCCGGCAGGAGCAAAGACGCAAGCGGGAGTGGGAGACCCTGCACGGGATTTTCGTCCTCTGCCTGCTGGCGCACAGGTGGGCGATTTTGTCCACGAGGCCGATGTGCGCAGCTTTCTGGACCTGATTTCTTCGGAGAACCCGGAGAGCAACTACCCCTACTCCACGCCGGAGTACCGGGAGATGTTCCGGCATACCCTCTGGATGGTTCCGGGCGTGAAAGAAGCCAGTGCCCTGAGCAGGCTGCTGAAAGACCACCCTGTGTTTGGAGCCTATAAAATCGCTAACGTTGCAGGTGACGGCGATGCCGAAATGCCTTACGACAATGCCCTGACGCTGGTAAAGCAGGTCATCAAGGCGAACCGCTACACCATTACCATTTCCTGCGGCAAGCTGACCACCGGCGTGACGGTGCCGGAGTGGACGGCTGTGATGATGCTGACCGGGTCGGCAAGCACGGCTGCGTCCGGCTATATGCAGACCATCTTCCGGGTGCAGTCGGCAGGAGTGCTGGACGGCAAGCAGAAGGAACGCTGCTACGTCTTTGACTTTGCCCCGGACCGTGCCCTGAAGGTGATTTCTGAGGTCAATCGCATTACCAAGCGGGGTCGAACTAACGAGGAGCAGAACCGGGCGGCACTGGGCGAGTTTTTGAACTTCTGCCCGGTGATTGCGGTGGACGGCACCCAGATGACTGCATACAGCGTCTCCAGAATGATGCGGCAGATCAAGCGTCTGACGGTGGATAGAGCCATCAAGAGCGGCTTTGACGATGAATCGGTCTACAAGCAGGACACCGGCATCGTCATGGACGAGGACGATGTGCAGCTGTTCCATACCCTGTCGGACAAGCTCAGTGAGCAGAAAGCCGCCAAAAAGGAAACCAAAGTCCACATCAACCATCAGGGGCTGACGGGCGAGGAATACGAAAAGGCAGACAAGATTTCCAACAAGCCCAAGCGGGAGCGCACCAAAGAGGATGATGACCTGCTCAAGAAACTGCAAGAGCAGAAAAAGGAACGGGAGAAGGTCATCCGGCTGCTGCGGAATGTGTCCATCCGCCTGCCCCTGCTGATTTACGGTGCCAAGGTGGATCTGACCGAGAGCATCAAGATGGCAGACTTCATCACGCTGGTGGATGAGGAATCCTGGCAGGAGTTTATGCCCAAAACCGTGGACAAACCCCTGTTCCGCAAGCTGCTGAAATACTACGACGAGGATGTGGTCAGCGGGGCGGGTCTGCGCATCCGCCGCATGGCAAAGGCTGCGGACGAACTGCCGCCCACCGAGCGTGTGAAGCGCATTGCCGAGATCTTCAGCCACTTCCGCAACCCCGACAAGGAAACCGTTCTGACCCCGTGGCGGGTGGTGAACCTCCATCTGAGCAACATGGTGGGCGGCTACTGCTTCCTCAACGAGCAGTTCGATCCGCAGGAGGTTCTGGAGGAGCCTCGTCTGGTGGATCAGGGGCAGGTCACCGAGGACATCTTCCTCAACCCGGAGGCACGGATTCTGGAAATGAACTCCAAATCCGGCCTGTATCCCCTGTATATGGCATACAGCCTGTACGCCATGAAGCTGCCCGGCCCGGAGGACAAGCTGCCACTGGAGCAGACACAGGCTCTCTGGCAGGAGACCGTGGAGCAGCAGATCTTTGTTCTGTGCAAGACCCGGATGGCAGAAAGCATCACCCGGCGGACGCTGGTGGGCTATCAGGATTGGACGGTCAACACCACCTACATTCCGCACCTGCTGGAACGAATGGAAAAAGACCCGCAGCGTCTGGCAAAGAAGCTGCAGCGAACCGATACATGGGGAAAGGAGGGACAGCCCATGAAATTTGATGCCATTGTGGGCAATCCGCCGTATCAGGAGGATACAGGCGGCGGAAGCGCAGCCAATGTGGCGGCGAAACAGGCACGCCCGGTTTATAACCTGTTTGTGGATCAGGCAAAAACCATGCAGCCCCACTATATCTCCATGATTATGCCGGCACGCTGGTATGCTGGCGGCATCGGACTGAACGATTTCCGCAATGAGATGCTGAACGATCCGCATCTGATCAGGCTGACGGATTTTGTGAACTCCAAAGACTGCTTCAGCACCGTAGATATTGCTGGCGGCATCTGTTATTTCCTGTGGGATCGGGACAAGGAGGAGGTCTGCGAGGTTACAAACGTCAGCGGTCTGGAACGTCATACCATGCGGCGCAACCTCAATGAGTTTGGGGAGATCTTCATTCGGTCGAATGAATCGCTGTCCATCATCCATAAGGTTCTGAACCGTTCGGAACACTTCCTGACCGATCGGGTGCAGCCCATTGATGCCTTTGGCTTCCCCTCTGCGGCTCGTGGCGAAAAAGAACCCTTTGATGGTTGCATTTCCCTTATTCACAGCCAAGGCACCGGCTATATTAAGGGAAGCGATGTCAAGAAAAATGCGGAGCTGATCGACAAGTACAAGGCAACGATCTCCATTCTGGTTCCCTGCAATGGTGAGGTTGGCATTGACCCGTCCAAGGGCTATAAGGCCATCACAACACCCCGGATTGAGGTTCCGGGTGAGGTGAACACCTTCTCCTATCTGGTTCTGGGCGTATTTGATACTGAAAAAGAAATCAAAAACTACAAGCAGTATCTGATGTGTAAGTTTACTCGCTTCATGTTGCGCTTGACCTACTCTTCCATGCACATTGCAAGAGCAAACTTTATCTTTGTGCCCGATCAGGATTTTACAGAAGAATGGACGGATGAAAAGCTGTACAAGAAGTACGAGCTGACGGAAGATGAAATTGCGTTTATTGAGAGTACGATTCGGGTGATGGAATAAGAAAAACCAGAAGATTAAAGATGAACGGAATATCTGTTAAAAATATTGATGGAGAGATAAAATTATATTATATCACGATTGGATGTAAAAAATCAATAACCGTTTTCTTATGAAATATGTAGTGGATTTCAAACATCGTGTTGTGGTATGATGAAATCGGAAAGGGGTGAGAATCGTGGAGAAAATTTACGCTTTCACGGACGAATCTGGTTCTTTTGGCTGGGAATTGGACAATGAAAACACTTCTACTCATTTTATCATTACAGCCATCATTGTAAGAGAGTCGGATGTTGATGCTGTTAGAACAGCCGTGGCGGATATTCGAGATCGTTATTTTCCAAAAGGCGAAATAAAGTCGTCTAAAATTGGAAAAAAACATAATCGCCGGAAGAAGATACTCGAAGAAACTTTGGATATTCCATATCGAATTTTTGCAGTTGTTGTAGATAAAAAGCTTCTGAAAGATTCTCGTGGATTGAGATTTAAGCCTCCATTCTATAAATTTATGAACAATATTGTTCATAAAGAACTTCGTGCGGCTTTCAAAAATTTGGTAGTTGTTGCAGACGAAATTGGCGGAAGTGATTATATGCAGAGCTTCTGCAAATATGTTGAAGAACATTCTGAAATTCCCAATTTGTATGGAGAGAGTGAATTCTCCTTTGAAAATAGCAAAGCAGAAGTTGTCGTCCAATTAGCGGATTTAATTAGTGGAACATTATCTTTCTTATATGATGAGCATAAGAAAGATGCATCTGTTCCAGATTACCAAGAAATTCTTAAGGATAAGATCATCAGAATAGAACAATATCCGAAGACATTTTATAATTATGATTTGGAAAAGAGTGCACTTGCATCAGAGTATGATAAAGACATTGCTGAGATTTGTCTTCATCAGGCTATCAATTTTATTCGTAAGCACGAGGATGACGAGAGCGAACTTTGTCAGGCACAGTTAATTGTTCTTAAATATCTTTTGTTCCGGTTTATGAATAATGATACGAGAGCTTATATTCCGACGAGTGAACTTATTCACCAACTTGAGTGGACGAAATACGGAAAAATTAAAGAGCAACCATTTAGAACAAATATAATTGGTGGACTAAGGGATGCTGGAGTTATTATTTCTGGATCACATCATAAAAAGGGATATAAAATTCCATCAAAAAAATCCGAGATCGAAGATTTTTTGAATCATGATGTTTCAATTATTTTGCCGATGCTGGGACGTTTGAAAAAATGTCTTGATACAGTGAAATTAGGAACTTGTGGCGTGGTAGACTTGTATCAAGCAGATGCGTATAAAGAACTGAAAGCGTTTATTGAAAAAGATATGGCTGAATGAGTTTTAGAGGAAGGAGGCCCCCACCATGACCGAACAAGCACTCCGCAAAATGATTGCTGCCGGG
Source organism: Faecalibacterium hattorii (assembly GCF_003287455.1). Lineage (GTDB taxonomy): Bacteria > Bacillota > Clostridia > Oscillospirales > Ruminococcaceae > Faecalibacterium > Faecalibacterium hattorii. Next base: position 40,235 of record NZ_PRLC01000013.1, read on the forward strand.
GAGAGCACACGGCAGGAGTTTAAGTCGTGGGTGAAGTGCAAGGACTACCGGCAGCGGAAAGACCTTGCGGTGAAAAGTGCGGTTGCGCTGGCAAACACAAAGGGCGGCGTTTTGCTGTTTGGCGTGGAAGATGACGGCACCATTACAGGCTGCCCTAAAAGCGACCCGCAGGCACTGATGGAAGCCATCTACGATATGACCCGGCCCAGCCTGTTTACCGAAATCGAGCCGGTGGAAACCTCTGACGGTGTGGTGCTGGTGGTATCAGTGGAGAAATCCAATTCTCATGTTGCCACCACCGGCGGCATCTATTACAGGCGGCTGGGGAACGTGACAAAACCTTACTACCCGGCAAATGATGTGTACTCCCCTGCCGATAACCCGGATTTTTCGGCAAAGATCGTGGAAGGCGCAACCGAAAGCGACATTGACCTGCTGGAAGTGTACCGCCTGAAAGAGAAGCTGCGGATTCGGGATGCAGGCTCTGCCCTGCCGGACTTGGCAGATACCACCTTTCTGGACAACCTGAACCTGATCCGCATGGATAAGGATGAAGTGCGTGTGACGGTGGCAGGGCTGCTGTTTGTGGGCAAGGCAGCGTCTATTGCACGGCTGCTGCCGCAGGCAGAGGTGATCTACCTGCATTACAGCGATGAATCACAGACAGAATACGACAACCGCATGGATATGCAGGAGCCGCTGATCTCGATTTTGGATAAGCTGACGGAACGCATCCGCACCTATAACCACCTGACCAATGTGCAGGTGGGGCTGTTCCGGCTGGAGGTGTACGATTTCTCCGAGGCGGTTTTTCAGGAGGCTTTGCTGAATGCACTGGCGCACCGCTCCTATGAGGATATGGCACCGGTCTACGTCAAGCACTACCCCACAAAGATCGTGATTGAGAACCCCGGTGGTTTTCCGGGGGACATCAACGAAAGTAACATCATCACCCACCAGTCCATTCCCCGGAATAAGCTGATCGCAATGACTCTTCAGCACCTGAAGTATGTGCAGCGTTCCGGGCAGGGCGTGGACATCATGTTCCAGAGTATGCTCACCGAGGGCAAGCCCTACCCGGAGTACGCCAGCACGGCCAACTCCGTCCGGCTGACCCTTCGTAGCACGATGGAAAACCAGAACTTCGTGCGTTTCATCGCAGAAACGCAGGATAAGCGTTCCAAGATGTTCACGCTGTCAGAGCTGATGACCCTGCACTATCTGCGGGAACATCAGAAAATCACCCTGAAACAGGCCGCAAAGACGATTCAGGAAACCGATGACAATGCCCACAAGGTTCTGAACAGTCTCCGGGACGAAGGGCTTCTGGAACTCAACGGCAAGACCTATATGCTGTCCCTCAAGGTCTACGAAACGGTGAAAACCGATGTGGCCTATGTGCAGGACAAGACGGTCAGCCAGATTCAGGCAAAGGATCGGATTCTTGAATATCTGAAGCATAAGCCGTCGATTACGAATCAGAAAGCTCAAGAGCTGTGTGGGTTTAACAAGAATCAAACCTATTATATCCTGCACCAGATGTGCAAGGACGGCATCTTGCAGCCTGATGGCATAGGCCGGGGAACGAAGTACAAGAGCGTGAAGTGAAAATTTACGCTGACTTTTACGCTGAAAGTTTGATTTGCGCTGAATTTACGCTGACTTTCCGGGATTTACGCTGAAAATACGCTGACTTGGCATGGTTTGCGCTGAATTTACGCTGAGAAATGCGCGCTGCGCGATTAGCGATTTTGCCGCGCGTTTTCTATGGCTCAATCCTCCAGTCTGCCATGGTCACATCCCAGCGACAGGTAGTGCTCCATCTCCCCTCTCAGCACCATCTGTGCATACTCCAAGGGCTTGTTCCACAGCAGCCAGTCCAGCTCCGCCCGCTGCGCTGGTGTGTTGCCGTACTCGTCCTCAACGGCGATGCAGTCGATGGCAACAGTAGAGCCATCTGCGAACCGGGCTTCCACCCGGTTAGTGTCCATATTGTAGCGGCAGGAAAGCAATTTTGTCATAGTCATATCCTCCAAGACTTGATTTATGGTGTGCGGTCACTCGAACCAATGCCGTCAAGTCATTGTCGGATGAAGTGGTTTTTAGTTTGTCCGGGAGTAAGTGCACGGTTTCTGCACGGTTTTTGCACGGTTTCAAAACGTGCAAAGGGTGCAAATCGTTGCAAAATCGGACAAAGGGTGCAGAAACTCGAAGCTCAAAACCTGCGATGTATCGCTTGGAAATGACGATGAAACGTAACTTCCAAAAATTGAGTGAATCGCCCGGCGTGCGCTACGAATCAGTAGGCCGGGGGTTCGAGTCCCTTCCATCGCACCAGATATTGAACGTCAAATCGAAAGATTTGGCGTTCTTTTTTGTTATGTAACCCCTAAAAATTTCCACTTGACAATCCAATATTGCCTTGCTATAATCCAATTCGCAACTAAGTTGCAAATTCGAGAGGGGAGGGCAATGGAATGAACTGCACTGTAAAACAACGCCGCGCTGCGTGGATTCTGCTGGTTGGTTTTCTGCTGGCCATTTTGGTTTCATTGACGTTCTGCGCGGAAGAAGTCAACCACGACTGTACCGGGGCAGACTGCGCCGTCTGCGCACAACTGAAACTTTGCGAGAATATCCTGCACGCCGGAAAAGATGGTTCCGAGCAGTTCATTCGGACATCCACGCCGCATTTTGTGCTGGCGGCTTTGCTGTCGCTTTGCTCTCCGCTTTTGCTGATAAAAACACCGATTCGACTAAAGGTAAAGCTGTCGGATTAAGAAATGCCTGTCCGTATGATTCTTGAGATCAAACAATGGAGAGCATTTCTATGAAAAAACTCAAACGTATATTCGCTGTATTTTTTTGCCTTTTACTGGCTTCTGGCATTTTGGGTGGCTGTGGGAAGGCCGCATCTTCGTCCGCTCCTGCACTGTCTGCATCGCAGAGTGGCAGCAAGCCGCTGAAAATCGTCACGACTATTTTCCCGGAGTATGACTGGGTGCGCGAAATCCTCGGCGATAAGGCCGATCATGCCGAGGTTACCATGCTTCTGGACAACGGCGTGGATTTGCACAGCTATCAGCCCACCGCAGATGATATCATTAAGATCTCGGACTGTGACTTGTTCATCTATGTTGGCGGCGAATCGGATGGCTGGGTGGAGGATGCCTTGAAGGAAGCCGCCAATAAGGATATGCAGGTCATCAACCTGCTGGATGTGCTGGGTGAGTAGGTAAAAGAGGAAGAAGTCGTAGAAGGCATGGAGGCCGAGGAAGAAGAATCCGAGGATGAAGATGAGCCGGAGTACGATGAACACGTCTGGCTGTCCCTGAAGAACGCCGAGACCCTCTGCAGCGCCATCACCGATGCACTGAAAGAAATCGACCCGGCCAACAAAGATGCCTATGCTGCCAACGCTGCATCCTATCTGGAAAAGCTGGCCGCTCTGGATGGCGAATATCAGACGGTGGTGGACAATGCCGCCCGGAAAACCGTGCTGTTCGGCGACCGTTTCCCGTTCCGCTATCTGGTGGACGATTATGGTCTGAGCTATTATGCCGCGTTTGCGGGCTGCTCTGCGGAAACGGAAGCCAGCTTTGAGACCATTTCTTTCCTTGCTGGCAAGGTGGATGAACTGGGGCTGCCCTGTGTGCTGACCATTGAGGGCGCACAGCATAAAATCGCTGAAACCATCGTGCAGAATTCTGCCGCCAAGAACCAGTTCATCCTGACGCTGGATTCCATGCAGTCCACCACATCCGCCGATGCGGCAAACGGCACGACCTATCTTTCCGTGATGGAAAGCAACCTTGACGTGCTGAAACAGACTCTGAACTAAAGGAAGGAACCGTTATGTCTCAGCTCATTTGTAAGAACCTTCTCGTTGGCTATGAGGGAAAGGCCATTCTGGATCCTCTGAATTTTGAGATCCACGCAGGTGACTATCTTTGCGTGGTCGGAGAAAACGGTGCGGGCAAAAGCACCTTGATGAAAACGCTGCTCGGTTTGCAGCAGCCTGTTTCCGGGCAGATCGAGATGGGTGATGGTCTGCGCCAGAACGAGATCGGCTATCTGCCCCAGCAGACCATCGTGCAGAGAGATTTTCCGGCGTCGGTGCAGGAGATCGTGTTGTCTGGCTGCCAGAGTCGCTGCGGTCTGCGTCCGTTTTACAGTCGTGAAGAAAAGCAGCTTGCGCAGAATGCCATGCGCAAAATGCAGATCGAACCGCTGGCAAAACGCTGCTTCTGGACGAGCCTGTTTCCGGACTTGACCCAAAGGTGACTGCGGAGATGTACCATCTGATCGAAACGCTGAACCGACAGGAGGGCATTACTGTCCTGATGATCTCCCATGACATTCGGGCTGCGGTTTGCTATGCCAGCCACATTCTCCATATCGGCGAAAGCGTCTTTTTCGGCACACGGGAAGAGTATCTGCAAAGCCCGCAGGGGCGGCTGTTTGCGGCTGGGAAAGGCGGTGCCGTATGAACATGTTGGAAAAGCTGGCCTTTTACTGGAACTATCCTTTTGTCCGCTATGCGCTCATTGTGGGTGTTCTGATTGCCCTGTGTTCTTCGCTGCTGGGCGTGACGCTGGTGCTGAAGCGGTTCTCCTTTATCGGAGATGGCCTTTCTCATGTGGCGTTCGGCGGCATGGCCGTTGCGACGGTATTGGGAATGTCCGACCATATGCCGCTGACGCTGGCCGTGACTGTGGCGTGTGCAGTCCTGCTGCTGCACACCGGGCAGAACACCCAGATCAAAGGCGATGCTGCCATTGCGATGGTGTCCGTTGGCGCGCTTGCAATGGGCTATCTGCTGATGAATCTGTTCTCGACCTCGGCAAACCTGTCCGGCGATGTGTGCAGCACCTTGTTCGGCTCTACCTCGATTCTGACCCTGACAAAATCAGAGGTCTGGCTCTGCATCGGGCTGTCCATCGTTGTAGTTCTGGTGTTTGTGTTGTTCTACCATAAGATATTCGCTGTCACTTTTGACGAAACCTTTGCAAAGGCGGTCGGAACCAATGCGAACGGATACAATCTGCTGATCGCCATTGTCATTGCCGTCATCATTGTGCTGGCCATGAACCTTGTCGGCTCGCTGCTGATTTCTGCACTGGTGATTTTTCCGGCTCTTTCGGCCATGCGCCTGTGCAAAAATTTCTGCGCCGTCACCATCTGCTCGGCGGTACTGTCCGTGAGCTGTGCCTTTGTGGGCATCGTGGCTTCCATCCTAGCCGGAACGCCGGTTGGCTCGACCATTGTAGCGGTTGACATGGCGGCGTTTGGTTTGTGCTGTCTGGCCGGAAAACTGCTGGGGAGGGCATCATGAAACGATTCTTGAAAGGGCTTCTGCTGCTGGGTATCGCCGCTGCGTTGACCGCCTGCGGTGCAAAATCTGAAACAGCATCTTCTGTGGTGACGGTCCTGCCGGAACCCGCATCCTCCAATGCTGCTACTGCGCCCGCCCCGGAACATTCTATGCAGCTCCCGGAAAGCAGCACTGCTGATGCAAGCGATATTCACGCCGGGATGGATGCAGAGATTGACCTGACCTTACTCAGTGATACGGTTGTGAACGCAGAAGTTTACAATATGCTCGTTACCCCGGAGAACTACACCGATAAAATTGTTCGTATGACGGGCGAATATCAGGAGTACATAGATGAGCAGACCGGGGAGCTGTATCACTCCTGTGTCATCTACGATGCGCTTGCCTGCTGCCAGCAGGGAGTGGAGTTCGTGCTGACCGATGGCGATTACCCGGAAGAAGGCGCACCCATTACCGTGGTGGGGCGGTATGAAACCTATACAACACCGTACTATGATTACTTTCATCTGGTGGATGGAGTAAGAGAGTAATTGATTGGCGGAAAGAGGTGCTCCATGCGGATCTTTTCCAGTGTCAGCAGCTTTGCCTTTTTGTCGATGCCGCCTGCGTAGCCGGTCAGGCTGCCGTTGGTGCCGACGACCCGGTGGCAGGGGATGATGATGGAGATCTCGTTGTGCCCGACCGCCCCACCCACGGCCTGTGCCGACATCCGGGGAAGACCGTGCATCGCCGCCAGCTGCTTTGCCAGTGCGCCGTAGGTCGTGGTCTGGCCGTAGGGGATCTGGAGCAGAAGCGCCCAGACTTCCTGCCGGAAGGGGGAACCAATGGGGTGGAGCGGCGGAGTGAAGTCCGGCTCCTGCCCGCGGAAGTAAACATCCAGCCAGCGCTTTGCTTCGCGGAGGATGGGCGTTTCCTGCGCCTTATGCTCCGGGTCCAGCGTATCGGCGAAATATTTTTCGCCATCGAACCAGAGTCCGGTCAGGCCGACCTCATCCGCTGCCAGCAGGATGCCGCCCAGCGGGGAATCGTAGTGCAGCGTGTACATCATGGCGGGTCCCCCTTTCCTTTTCTTGGAGGTCAAGCGTAGCAGATTTTGCACGCAGTGTCAAGAAAAACGGAGTGATTGAAAAGCCTTGCGTAATTTTGTATAATAAAACTGGATTTTGCCGAACATGGAAAACAGGGGAGGTGCGGGGCGTGATCCGAGTGGCCATCGTGGAGGACGAAGAGGCGGTGCGGGAGCAGCTGCTGGGCTATGTGCAGCGCTACACCCGGCAATACGGCACGACCTTTGAAGTACGAACATTTTCGGACGGGGTGGAGATCTTGGAGGGGTACCGCCCGGTTTTCGATCTCATCCTGCTGGATGTGGAGATGAAGCATCTGGACGGCATGGAAACGGCCCAGCGCATCCGGGCGCTGGATTCAGACGTGATGATCGTCTTCATCACCAACATGGCGCAGTATGCCATCAAGGGCTATGCGGTGGGGGCACTGGACTACGTGCTGAAGCCGGTGCCCTATTTTGCGTTCTCCCAGCAGCTTCAAAAGGCGGAGGAGCAGCTGCGCCGCCGTACCCGGCACTATCTGGCTGTGCCGGTGGAGGGTGGTCTGCGGCGGCTGGACACCTCCCGCATTTACTATATAGAAAGCGAGGGCCACCGGGTGCGTTTTTACACCGAAGAGGGCGACTTTGCGGCCCCCGGCGCGCTGAAGGCACTGGAAGAAAAGCTGGCCGACCGCCCCTTTGCCCGCTGCAACAGCGGCTACCTTGTCAATCTGGCACAGGTACAGGCCGTGCAGCAGAACACGGTGCAGGTTGGGCCCTATGAGCTGCAGGTCAGCCGCCCCAAGCGGAAGAGCTTCCTTGCGGCGCTGACCGACTACATCGGGGGTGACGGCTTATGATTGAGCTACCCAATATCCCGCGCCTCTATACGGCGCTGGCGGAGGTGCTGGCCGTCTGCCTGTACGCCGACCGTCTGCCGCTGCGGTGCGGAAAGACCGCCACAGGGGCGATCACCGTGGTCTGGGTGATCGTGCTGGGGGCTTTTCTGAAATGCACCGGCTTTGTGCCGCTGATGTGGTGGATCCCCTGTATGCTCTGTGCGGTGAGTCTGCTCTACATCTACCTTTGGGGCACCCGGTGCGTGAACTGGCTGGAAGCGCTGTATACCACGGCGCGGGCCTTTATGCTGGCCGAGCTGGCCGCCAGCGTGGAGTGGCAGCTCCACTGCTGGGTCTTCCCGCACCGCAGGGGCGGCGACCCGCTGGCACTGCTGCTGTTGGTGGTCGTGTACGGTGCGGTGTATGGGGAGATGTACTGGCTGGAGACCAGCCGCCCCCAGCCCAGCGGACATCTGGACATCAGCAACAAAGCGGCGCTGGTGGCGGTGGTCATGGCCGGGACCGTCTTTGCGGTGAGCAACCTGCTGTTTTTGGGCAGCGGCAAGGTCACGATGATGCTGTACTATGTTCGCACGCTGGTGGATATCTGCGGCGTGCTGATCTTGACGGTCCAGCAGGACCAGCTGCGGGAAGCGGCCCTGCACAAGGAGCTGACCGCGCTGGACAGCGTGCTTCACCGCCAGTATGAGCAGTACAAGCGGAGCAAGGAGGGCGTCAAGCTCATCAACCGGCGCTACCACGAGCTGAAAGTTCAAATCGCCGACATCCGCGCCGAGCGGGACCGCGCCAAGCAGGACGCGGCCTTGGCTCGGATGGAGTCGGGCATCCTGCAATATGAGGCCGAGAACAAGACCGGCAACCCGGTGTTGGACACCCTGCTGACGGCCAAGAGTATGGACTGTCAGGAAAAACACATCCAGATGACCAGCGTAGCCGACGGCCGGGCGCTGAATTTCCTGACCACGCGGGAGATCTGCACCATCGTGGGCACCGCGCTGGACAACGCCATTGAGAGCTGCGCCGCTGAGCCGGACCCCGAAAAGCGGCTCATCCGAACGGCGGTCTATGTCCAGAACGGCTTTGTCATGTTCCGGTTTGAAAATTACTGCGCTGAACCCGTAGAACTGGGCCCGGACGGTCTGCCCGCCCGGAGCGCCCACGGCGGCTACGACCTGAAAAGCCTCCGTGCGCTGGCCCAGCAGCACGGCGGCAGCATGACCGTCCACTGGGAGAACCAGTGGTTCACGGTGCGGATGCTGCTGCCGCTGCCGAAAAAAGCATAAACGAGAGGGAGCATTTTGCAAATTGCACAAATGCTCCCTCCTTTTCTTTGTATATTAGCACAATAGAAATTGAAACCGATTTGAAACTTTTGACAGATTATGTTTCCAAAACGACAGATTATGAAGAAACTGAAAAATTTCTGTGTGGATTTGTTATCCTATAGATCAGTTCGGCGGAGTTGTGCGCTCCGCCATCCGTTTATTAACCCCATAAGAAGGAGGAGAAACATTATGCTGTCCATCAATTTGGATGACGTGATGCAGGTTCTGACGAACGTTCGCAGCTACCTCATCGCGTTTGGCGTAGTTCTCGCTCTGGCGATCATTGTGATGGTTGCGGTGCGGAAGCTGCCCAAAGCAAAAAAGAAGATGATCCGTGCACAGTCTGGCCTTGCCATTCTGCTGGCGCTGACCATCGTTGTCAACCTGATCTGCACCGGCCCCATGTCCACCATGCTGGACCTCGTTTCCGGCAGCGGCACCATCAACGAGGAGACCTCTGCAAAGGCCACGGAGCTGGTCAATGAGATCACCGCAGAGGGCGTCGTTCTGGCAAAGGACGAGGACAATGTTCTGCCGGTGGCTTCTGGCTCCAAGCTGAACGTCTTCGGCTGGTCTTCCACCAACCCCTGCTATGGCGGCACCGGTTCCGGTGCGCTGAACACCGCTTACCCTGTCACCGATCTGCTGACCGGTCTGCACGATGCCGGCATCGAGACCAACGAGGAACTGAGCAAGTTCTACACCGATTACAAGGCGGACCGCCCCAGCGTTGGCATGGTGGAGCAGGACTGGACCCTGCCCGAACCCAATGTCAACCTGTACACCGATGAGATGATGGAGAACGCCAAGGCATTCTCTGACACGGCAATGGTCGTCATCACCCGCGTCGGCGGCGAGGGCGCTGACCTGCCCACCGATATGGCTTCCGTCGTGGACGGCAGCTGGATCCGCCGCGTGGCACAGGCTTACGGCTCTGAGCGCGGCACCGCTTACTACAATGGTACTTACGACGATTCCCTGAACGAGGGCAACGACTGGGATAAGGGCGACCACTTCCTGCAGCTGTCCAACCGCGAAGAGGATCTGCTCGATCTGGTCACTTCCAACTTCGACAACGTCATTCTGGTCTACAACGGCGCAAACGCTTTCCAGATGGACTTCCTGAAGGATTATCCTCAGATCAAGGGCGTTCTGCTCTGCCCCGGCACCGGTCAGTCCGGCTTTGAGGGCTTCGGCAAGGTCGTTTCCGGCGAGGTCAACCCCTCTGGCCGTACCGCGGATACCTATGTTTCGGATCTGACCGCTGCTCCTTGGTGGAACAACTTCGGCGACTTCAAGTACACCAACACCGAGGATCTGAACTCGGATGCAAGCTTCTTTGACCCGGAAGGCGCCACTCCTTCCTTCGTCAACTACGTGGAAGGCATCTACGTCGGCTACAAGTTCTATGAGACTGCTGCGGACGAAGGCCTGATCAACTACGACGATGAAGTCGTGTTCCCCTTCGGCTATGGCCTGAGCTACACTTCCTTCACCAAGGAAATGAGCAGCATCACCTCCGACGGCACCAACCTGAACTTCACCGTCACCGTTACCAACACCGGTTCTGCTGCCGGTAAGGATGTTGTGGAGATCTACAGCAATCCTCCGTACACCAATGGCGGCATCGAGAAGGCCTCTGCAAATCTGCTGGACTTCGCCAAGACCAATGAGCTGGCTCCCGGCGAGTCTCAGACCATGGAGTTCTCCATCCCGGTGGAGGATCTGGCTTCCTATGATTACCAGACCAACGGCTGCTATGTGCTGGAAGCTGGCGACTATATCATCAGCGCCAACAACGATTCCCACAATGTGGCTGATTCCGAGACCTACACCGTTGCATCCGACATCGTTTACAACGAGTCCAACAAGCGCAGCAGCGACGCTGTGGCCGCTACCAATGAGTTCGATTTCGCAGAAGGCGAGGTCACCTATCTGTCCCGTGCCGACGGCTTCGCAAACTATGCCGAGGCTACCGCTGCTCCCGCAAACTATGAGATGTCCGATGCGGACAAGGCTGTGTTCTACAACGCGCACAGCTACACCGAGTCTGGCTATGAGGCTGACGACGACGCAAATGCTGAGGACATCACCACCGGCGCAAAGAACGGCCTGAAGCTGGTTGACCTGCGCGGCGTGGATTACAACGACCCCAAGTGGGATGACCTGCTGGATCAGATGACCATTGAGGATATGCAGCAGCTCATCGGCTTTGGCGGCTACCAGACCGCTGCGGTCTCCAGCATCGAGAAGGTCCGTACCAATGACTGCGACGGCCCTGCTTCCATCAACAACAACTTCACCGGTGTCGGCTCCGTCGGCTTCCCGGCTGCTACCCTCATCGGTATGACTTGGAGCAAGGAGCTGGCCCACGCCTTCGGCGACAGCATCGGCGAGATGGCCAATGAGATGGACACCTCCGGCTGGTACGGCCCCGCTATGAACATCCACCGCACTGCATTCGCTGGCCGTAACTTCGAGTATTACTCTGAGGACGGCGTCCTGTCCGGCGTCATGGCTTCCAACGCCATCAAGGGCGCTCAGGAACACGGCGTCTACGCTTACATGAAGCACTTCGCCCTGAACGATCAGGAAGGCAACCGTACTTCCATGGTGGCTACTTGGTCCAACGAACAGGCCATCCGTGAGATCTACCTGCGTCCCTTCGAGATGTCGGTCAAGGATGCGGACAGCCACGCAGTCATGTCCTCCTTCAACTACATTGGCAACCGCTGGGCTGGCGGCTGCTCCGAGCTGCTGAAGAATGTCCTCCGTGGGGAGTGGGGCTTCGTGGGCTTTGTTGAGACCGACTACTTCGGTGTCTACGGCTACATGACCGCAGATCAGGGCGTCCGCAACGGCAGCGACCTGATGCTCTGCACCACCGGCAACGATTTCAATACCGTTACCGTGCTGACCAACAGCAGCAAGCAGGCTCTGCGCGAGGCTTCCAAGAACATCCTCTACACCGTGGTCAACAGCCGCGCTTATGCGGAGGAGAACCTGAACCCCGGTATGCCCAAGTGGAAGATCATCATGATCGGCGCTGACGTCATCGTCGCCCTGCTCATCGTTGGTCTGGAGTACACTGCCATCAAGGGCTACAAAAAGCGCAAGGAAGAGGAAACCGAGAACGCCTGATGCGCACTCTGGGTTCTGAACCGATGCAGCACCTGAACTGAACCAACGGCAAAGGCCCGCTGCGCAAAAACAGCGGGCCTTTGCCCTGCTCAGGAAACAAAGAGGAAAATGCGATGAAACACGCAGACATCATTCAAACACTGGATCTGGAACAGAAATGCGCCCTGCTTTCCGGCGGGACGGTGTTCGACACCCGCGCGCTGCCGGGCAAAAACGTCCCCTCCATCACCCTGTCGGACGGCCCCAACGGCGTGCGCAAACAGGCGGGCGCGGCGGACCATCTGGGCCTGAACCCCAGCGTGCCCGCAACCTGCTTCCCGACGTCCGCCACCGTGGCAAACAGCTGGGACCCCGCCTTGGGCGAGGCCGTCGGCGAGGCCATGGGCGAGGAAGCCGCCGCGCAGGAAGTTTCGGTCCTGCTGGGCCCCGGCCTGAACATCAAGCGCAGCCCGCTGTGCGGCCGCAACTTCGAGTATTTCTCTGAGGACCCCTATCTGGCCGGTAAAATGGCGGCGGGCTATGTCCGCGGCATCCAGAAGAACGGCATCGCGGCCTGCCCCAAGCACTTCGCGGTGAACAGTCAGGAGCTGCGCCGGATGGCCAGCGACTCCATCGTGGACGAGCGCACCCTGCGGGAAATCTACCTCACCGGCTTTGAGATCGTGGTCAAAGAGGCAAAGCCGAAGACCATCATGTCCTCCTACAACCTCATCAACGGCACCTATGCCAACGAGAACGCCCATCTGCTCAAGGACATCCTGCGGAAGGACTGGGGCTTCGAGGGTGCCGTCGTCACCGACTGGGGCGGCTCCAACGACCACGCCCTCGGCGTGAAGAACGGCTCCACGCTGGAGATGCCCTTCCCCGGCGACGACTCCGTCCGGGAGCTGATGAAGGCCGTGGAGAGCGGCAAAATTTCGGAAGCGGACGTGGACGCCCGGCTGGACGAGCTGCTGGAGCTGGTGCTGGACACCAAGGCCGCCGTCGAAGCGGCCCCCCGCACCTTTGACGCCGACGCCCATCATGCGCTGGCCCGCCGCGCGGCGGGGGAGAGCATCGTTCTGCTCAAGAATGAGGGCGGCATCCTGCCTCTGAAAGCGGGCGAGAAGGTGGCCGTCATCGGCGACTTCGCCAAGACGCCCCGGTATCAGGGGGCCGGTTCCAGTGCCGTCAACTCCATCAAAGTGGATTCCTTCCTCGACTGTCTGACCGAGAGCGGCCTTGTGAGCGCGGGTTATGCGCAGGGCTTTGAGCGGCAGGGCAAGGCAAACGACACCCTGAAGCAGGAAGCCGTGGCGCTGGCGCAGAACGCCAACGTCGTTCTGCTCTGCATGGGTCTGGACGAGATCAAGGAGAGCGAGGGCATCGACCGCTCCAACATGAAGCTGGCGCAGAGCCAACTGGACCTGCTGGCAGCCGTTGCCGCCGTCAACCCGAACGTCATCGTCCTGCTCAGCGCGGGTTCTTCTCTGGAAACGGAGTGGCTGCGGGACTGCAAGGCGCTGGTCTACGGCTGCCTCGGCGGTCAGGCGGGCGCGGGCGCTCTGGTGGACGTGCTCACCGGCGCGGTCTGCCCCAGCGGCAAGCTGGCCGAAACGTGGGTGAACGGCTACGACGATTCCCCGGTGAAGGATCACTTCGCGGGCGAGGGCCGCACCGTGCAGTACCGCGAGGGCCTGTATGTGGGCTACCGCTACTTTGAGACGGCGGGCAAGCCTGTGGCCTTCCCCTTCGGCTACGGCCTGAGCTACACTACCTTCGCCTACAGCGGCCTCAAAGCCGCTGCCGACGGCGTGACTCTGACCGTGACCAACACCGGCAGGTGCGCCGGTGCCGAGATCGTGCAGCTCTACGTGGCCAAGCCCGACGCCAAGATCTTCCGCCCCGCACAGGAGCTGAAGGGGTTTGCAAAGGTCTGGCTGGAGGCTGGCGAGAGCAAGACCGTCACCATCCCGCTGGACGATAAGGCGTTCCGTTATTGGAATATCACCACCGATGGCTGGGAGGTCGAGGGCGGCAAGTACCTGATCCGTGTGGGCGCTTCCAGCGATGACATCTGCCTGACCGGCGAGATCACGGTGCTGGGCACCGGGGCCCCGAACCCCTACCAGAGCGTCGAGCTGCCCCACTACCGGACCGGCGAGGTCACGCAGGTCTCCGATGAGGAGTTTGCCGCCCTGCTGGGCCGCCCCATCCCGGAGGATAAGATCAAGATCGACCGCAATATGACGCTGGGCGAGCTGGGCCACGGCCGCAGCCCGCTGGGCTGGATCGTTGCGGCGGTGCTGGGGCAGCTGCTGCGGCGGAGCATTCAGCGCGGCAAGCCGGATCTGAACATCCTGTTCCAGTACAATATGCCGCTGCGTGCCTTGGCCAAGATGACCAACGGTGCCATCAGCATGGGCATGGTGGACGGCATCGTGATGGAAGCACAGGGCTTCTGGATCATCGGTCTGCTGCGGGTCATCGTGGAGGCCGTGAAGAACATCGTCCTCAACGCGCAGATGGAAAACCGCCTGAAAAACAGCTGAAAGGGAAGTAAGTATGAACTTCTGGAATGATTTTGCCGCCAAGCACCCGGCGGCTGCCAAATGGGTGCGTGAGGGCGGTCTGTTCGTCATCGTGTCGAACCTCATCACCGTCTTCAAGTATCTGCTGCTGCAGTTCCTGCCTGCAGCGTTCAAGAGTCTGCCGGTGGTGGACTTCGGCTGGCCGGGCATCGACATCACCCTGTTCGGCGAGACCTTCAAGTGGAACATCCTCGGCTATGACGCCGCTCACGGCGGTCTGCCCTACTTCTGCGCTTACATGATCGCTATGGTCATCGGCGAGTGCATTAACTTCCCGATCCAGCGCAGCTTCGTCTTCCGCAGCAAGGGCAACCTCGGCAAGCAGATCGCATGGTATGTGCTGGCCTTCTGCGTCATCACCTGCATTGTCAACTCCATCAACTGCATCTGGGTCGCGGTGGCCGGTCTGCTGGTGCCCGACTTCATCTACAACATCGGCACCACCGTCCTGAACGGCGGCATCTCGATGATCATCTTCTTCTTCGTCAATAAGATCATCTTCCCCGAAGGCGAGGCCAAGAAGAACTAAACAGTGCGTTTCTCCTTCATCATTATCATTTCTCCATAGAACAAAACGCCCGGTACCGTGCAGGAACCGGGCGTTTTGTTGTCGTTTTGCGGATTTTTTGTCCGCCCATCGCGGACTTTTTGCGGATAGGGCCGAAGTTTCCAAAAAGGCTTGCACTTCTGTGCTTTAGTGTGGTAAAATCAGAGCAACCTTATATGGGAAAGGGGAAAGTATATGAGCAACATCTGTATCATTGTTACCATCGTTGTCTATCTGGTGGCAATGCTGCTCGTCGGGTTTGCGTACAGCAAATCCAACAACGACAGCACCGACTTCTACCTTGGCGGCCGCAAGATGGGCCCGCTGGTCACGGCCATGAGCGCCGAGGCCAGCGATATGTCCAGCTGGCTGCTGATGGGGATGCCCGGCCTCGCGTACCTGACCGGCATCGCCTCGCCCGGCTGGACGGCCATCGGCCTTGCGGTGGGCACATGGCTGAACTGGCTGATCGTGGCCCGGCGGCTGCGGCGGTACTCGGCCAATCTGGACGCCATCACGGTGCCGCAGTTCTTGTCGCTGCGATTCCATGACCAGCGCAACCTGCTCAACGCGCTGGGCGCGGTCATCATCATCGTCTTCTTCGTGCCCTACACGGCCTCCGGCTTTGCGGCCTGCGGCAAGCTGTTCCACAGCCTGTTCGGGGTGGACTACATGGCGGCGATGCTGGTGTCGGCCCTCGTCATCGTGGGTTATACGATTCTGGGCGGTTTCCGCGCCGTGACCACCACCGACCTTATCCAGTCCATCGTCATGTCGCTGGCGCTGGTGGCTGTGCTGGTGTACGGCATCGGCGCGGCGGGCGGCTGGGACGCCGTGGTGACCAACGCCCAGAGCCTGACCGGCTACCTGACCATGATGGCCAGCCACGACGCGGCCGCCAACACAGCCACCTCCTACAGTCTGCTGGACATCGTCTCTACGATGGCGTGGGGTCTCGGCTATTTCGGAATGCCCCACATCCTGCTCCGTTTCATGGCCATTGAGGATGAGAAGAAGCTGGTCCTCAGCCGCCGCATCGCCTCGGTGTGGGTGGTCATCGCGATGACGGCCTCCATCGTCATCGGTGTGGTGGGCCTCGGCATGACCAAGGCCGGTGCGCTGGAGTTCTTGGGCGGTTCGTCCAGCGAGACCCTCATCGTCCGCATCGCCAGCCTTATCAGCGGCCACGGCATGCTGGCGGCCGTTCTGGCGGGCCTGATCTTGGCGGGCATTCTGGCTGCGACCATGTCCACCGCCGACAGTCAGATGCTGGCGGCAGCGTCCAGCGTCTCCCAGAACATCCTGCAGGAGTTCGCCCACCTCAAGCTCAGCGAGAAGCAGAGCCTGTTTGCCGCCCGCCTGACCATCATCTGCGTCAGCGTGGTGGGCGTGGTGCTGGCCCGCGACCCGGATTCCAGCGTCTTCGGCATCGTCAGCTTCGCGTGGGCCGGTTTCGGCGGCGCGTTCGGCGCGGTCGTCCTCTGTGCGCTGTTCTGGAAGCGCTGCAACTGGCAGGGCGCTCTGGCTGGGATGCTCTGCGGCGGCCTGATGGTCTTCGTCTGGAAGTACCTCATCAGCCCGCTGGGCGGCATTTTCGGCATCTATGAGCTGCTGCCCGCCTTCCTGACCTCGCTGGTCGTCTGCTTTGTCGTCAGCCTCGTCACCCCGGCACCTTCCGAGGAGATCGAAGCGGAGTTCGAGGCAGCGAAGTAAAGAGGAAAAATAAGAAATGAGCCTTTGCAGAAAACGCAAAGGCTCATTTTGTATCCGGAAAAATCAATTCATCACGATCAGGAGGACCTCACAAAACGGCACCGTCAGCCCGCAGCAGAAAAAGAAGAAATAATCCAGTGCGAACTTTACAAGGCAGACGCCGGGGGAGAGAAAATCAAGCGAATTTGTAAGGACTGCATCCCACTCGCCCCAGTGGCGAAAATATCCGGTCTGTTCAAAGAGACGCCAAAGGTTCAGAGAGAAACACTCCAGCGCCAGAAGTAGCGGAAAGATCAGGAGGGACTGCATCCAGCCGTCCGCTCGGAAATCTCCATTGCCAAGGCCGTGCCAGTGAACGACAAGAACACCGGGGTGGAAGCATACGCCCCAGACGGCCAGCAGGATGCTCAGGCAGAGCAGCGCGGCCCGGATGGAGTGCCAGTCGATGTGATGCGGACGGCGGAGCATGGTCAGGAAATCTTCCAGTGTGGGTTCGGCGTCCGGCAGAGACGTTTCCTGCGGGTCGCGGCAGTGCATCAGGTCGGAGAGCGTCAGGCCCAGTGCATCTGCTAGTGGTTCCAGCGTGTTGATGTCCGGCAGACCGACGCCCCGCTCCCAGCGGCTGACGGCTTTGTCGGTCACATGCAGCTGTGCGGCCAGATCGGCCTGCGTCAGCCCGCAGGCCTTGCGGGTCCGGGCCAGAAAGGCCCCGAAATCTTTGGCGTTCATACGGTTCACATCCTTTGAGGACAGGATAGCATACCCGGCTCCAAAACGCAACCGACGCTTCGTTTACCAGCGTCGTCACGCAAAAATCCCCGCCTTGTGCTCGGTCAATGAACACAGGGCGGGGATCGTTTTATATGGAGTTCAGAAGAAAAATGCTGGGTTCAGCTTACAGCTGGGGGCCGGCGGAGACCAGAGCCTTGCCGTGCTCGTTGCCTTCGTACTTTGCGAAGTTCTTGATGAAGCGGCCAGCCAGATCCTTTGCCTTCTCCTCCCACTGGGAAGCGTCAGCATAGGTGTCGCGAGGATCGAGGATCGCGGGATCGACGCCGGGCAGCTCGGTGGGAACTTCGAAGTCGAAGTAGGGGATCTTCTTGGTGGGAGCCTCGTTGATGGCACCGCTCAGGATGGCATCGATGATACCACGGGTATCCTTGATGGAGATGCGCTTGCCGGTGCCGTTCCAGCCGGTGTTGACCAGATAAGCCTTTGCGCCGCTCTTCTGCATCTTCTTGACCAGCTCCTCAGCATACTTGGTGGGGTGCAGCTCCAAGAAAGCCTGACCGAAGCAAGCGGAGAAGGTGGGGGTGGGCTCGGTGATGCCGCGCTCGGTGCCGGCCAGCTTTGCGGTGAAGCCGGACAGGAAGTAGTACTGGGTCTGCTCCGGGGTCAGGATGGAGACCGGGGGCAGAACGCCGAATGCGTCAGCAGACAGGAAGATGACGTTCTTGGCTGCGGGTGCAGAAGAGATCGGGCGGACGATGTTCTGGATGTGGTTGATGGGGTAGGACACACGGGTGTTCTCGGTCACGCTCTTATCGGCGAAGTCGATGTGGCCCTCAGCGTCCAGCGTGACGTTCTCCAGCAGAGCGTTGCGCTTGATGGCGTTGTAGATGTCGGGCTCGGACTCCTTGTCCAGATTGATGACCTTTGCGTAGCAGCCGCCCTCGAAGTTGAAGACGCCGTTGTCATCCCAACCGTGCTCGTCGTCGCCGATCAGCAGACGCTTCGGGTCGGTGGACAGGGTGGTCTTGCCGGTGCCGGACAGACCGAAGAAGATGGCGGTGTTCTTGCCCTCCATATCGGTGTTGGCGGAGCAGTGCATGGAAGCCATGCCCTTCAGCGGCAGGAAGTAGTTCATCATGGAGAACATACCCTTCTTCATCTCGCCGCCGTACCAAGTGTTGACGATGACCTGCTCCTTGGTGGTGATGTTGAACATGACAGCAGTCTCAGAGTTCAGGCCCAGCTCCTTGTAGTTCTCGACCTTTGCCTTGGAAGCGTTGTAGACCACGAAATCAGGCTCGAAGTGCTCCAGCTCCTCAGCGGTGGGCTTGATGAACATGTTGGTGACAAAGTGTGCCTGCCATGCCACTTCCATGACGAAGCGGATCGCCATGCGGGTATCCTTGTTTGCGCCGCAGAAAGCATCCACGACGTACAGGCGCTTGTTGGACAGCTCCTTCTTTGCAATCTCCTTCACGGCAGCCCAAGCTTCCTGAGAAGCGGGGTGGTTGTCGTTCTTGTATTCGTCGCTGGTCCACCACACGGTGTCCTTGGAGTTCTCGTCCATGACGATGAACTTATCCTTGGGGGAGCGGCCGGTGTAGATACCGGTCATAACGTTGACGGCACCCAGCTCGCTGACCTGACCCTTCTCGTAGCCTTCCAGACCGGGCTTGGTCTCCTCTTCAAACAGCTGCTCATAAGAGGGGTTATACACGATCTCAGTCGTGCCGGTGATACCATACTTGCTCAGATCTACCTTTGCCATGATACTTATACCTCTTCTTTCAGATTCAATTCTGATCGCACAGCGCGTACATCCTCAGCCAAAAGGGCCGCGCAGACGATGAAGAAATACAGATGCGTATTCTCCTGTTTATCATTATACATAAAACACGCCCAAAATCAACCAGATAAAACAAATCCTTCGGTTAGAAACAACAAATTTCATTAAGAATCTGAGACGTTTGCGGTAATTTCATGAAAAAAACCGGGGTTTGGGATGAACAAAATAAAGATATTTTGCCAAAAACAAAATTATGATAAAACTTTAACGAACTGGGATACTAGGTAAGGGGTCCCACCATTGCGGGACAGCACCTTTTGGGCTTTTCGTTATGCCCGTTTTGAACGTGTTGTCAAGGGTTTTGCCTTATCTTACGCTCGCTGTGCGAAGCAAAGGTGAAGTGTTCCCGCTGCCGTCCTTGCCCTCTCCGTCATCGCTTCGCGATGCCACCTCTCCCAAAGTGAGAGGCCTTGGCAGTCCGCCAAAAACCGCGGGGCATCTTGTGTTACGCCAAACTTTCACCGCCTTTTCGCGCGATTTCACTGGCAAAGAACTTTAACCTGTGGTATACTGGTAAAAACGACGTAAAATCAGAAAACCCGCGCATCGCGCTTTTATGGAGAATCCTGCTTTATGAAGACCCTCTACATCTTCCTGACCCGTTCGGGCACCTTGGTGTCGAATTTGGTGTACGCACTGACCGGGGCGGAGTATACCCACATCTCCCTCGCGTTTGACGAGGATCTGAATACCCTGTACAGCTCCACCCGGAAGAACGGCTACACCATGTTTCCGGCGGGGCCGAGCCGGGAATACCTGAACAAGGGCGTCTTCCGGCTGCGGGAGAACATCCCCTGCGCGCTCTATGCGCTGGAAGTGTCGGACGAGGCCTACGCCCGCGCCAAGCGCCGCGCCGAACATATGATGACCCACGGCGAGCTCTACCGCTTCAACTCGCTGGGGCTGCTGCTCTGCGCGTTTCATATCCGCTGGAACCGCCGCCGCCATTATTTCTGCTCCCAGTTCGTCAGCGAGGTGCTGCAGAAGAGCGGCTCGCTGGACCTGCCCAAGCACAGCACCCTCATGCGCCCCAACGATTATGCCGCCCTGCCCCAGCTGAGATGTCTGTATCAAGGGAGGCTGGCCGGTCTGCCCCAGCGGCAGAGCATGGAGATGGGCGAGGTGGAAAGCGTCATCGGGCTGTATCTGGAGGTCTTCTTCGGCGCAGTCAAGAGCGGGGCGCAGAAGATGTTCTGATTTTTTGAAAAAACTTGAAATTTCCTGTTGACAAAACGCGGCCGATGTGCTAAAATAATCGAGTCGGGAGCGAACGCCCGATGCAAAATGGACGTATGGCCCGTTGGTCAAGCGGTTAAGACAGAGGCCTCTCACGCCTTTAACATCGGTTCGATTCCGGTACGGGTCACCATTTTTTAGTAGTAAAACGGCTCTGTGCCGTTTTATATAGATGCCTCTTTAGCTCAGTCGGTTAGAGCACCTGACTGTTAATCAGGGTGTCGCCTGTTCGAGTCAGGCAAGAGGCGCCAGCAAAGCGATGGATATTTTTCCGTCGCTTTTTTCTTTTGTTTCCACCCTTTTGTTGACAGAAAATTGGACTGGGGCTATACTTATTAGCAAAGGAAAAAACCTCTCGGGCCGCCTGTCGGCGTCCAGCTCCCCTAATAGGGGAGCCCTTGGCAAAACCGGGAACTGGATGGATACGCCAGAGCCTCCCCTACAAGGGGAGGTGGCATCGCGTAAGCGATGACGGAGAGGTTGTACGAAGGTGAGCCTGAAAGAGAAGGAGATTATTTATGAAGCAAATTATCCTGACCGGCGACCGCCCCACGGGCCGTCTGCATGTGGGCCATTACGTTGGCTCCCTGAAGGAGCGCGTCCGGCTGCAGAACACCGGCAAGTTCGATGAGATCTACATCATGATCGCTGATGCACAGGCGCTGACCGACAACGCCGACAACCCGGAGAAGGTGCGCCAGAACATTTTGCAGGTGGCGCTGGACTATCTGGCCGTGGGCATCGACCCCGCCAAGGCCCACATCTTCATTCAGTCCATGGTGCCGGAGCTGACCGAGCTGAGCTTCTATTATATGAACCTCGTCACGGTGTCCCGCTTGCAGCGCAACCCCACCGTCAAGGCGGAGATCCAGCAGAAGAACTTTGAGACCAGCATCCCGGTCGGCTTCTTCACCTACCCCATCAGTCAGGCCGCCGACATCACAGCGTTCCGCGCCACTACCGTCCCGGCGGGCGAGGATCAGATGCCCATGCTGGAGCAGTGCCGCGAGATCGTCCACAAGTTCAATTCCGTCTACGGCGAGACCCTGACGGAGCCTGAGATCATGCTGCCCCAGAACGCCGCCTGTCTGCGTCTGCCGGGCATTGACGGCAAGGCCAAGATGAGCAAGTCGCTGGGCAACTGCATCTACCTCTCCGACGAGCCGGAGGACATCAAGAAGAAGATCATGTCCATGTACACCGACCCCGGCCACCTGCGGGTGCAGGATCCCGGCAAGGTGGAGGGCAACCCCGTCTTCACCTATCTGGACGCCTTCAGCCGCCCGGAGCACTTCGCCGAGTTCCTGCCGGAGTACCAGAACCTCGACGAACTCAAGGCCCACTATCAGCGCGGCGGTCTGGGTGATGTGAAGATCAAGAAGTTCCTCAATGCCGTCATGCAGGCCGAGCTGGAGCCCATCCGCACCCGCCGCAAGGAGTGGGAGCAGCGTCTGCCGGAGGTCGTGGAGATCCTGAAGGAAGGCAGCGCCGTGGCCGAGAAGACCGCCGCCGCCACCCTCGCCGATGTCCGCAAGTCCATGAAGATCGATTACTTCACGGATAATAACTTGCTGAAGTAACAAATTGTAAAATATAAATGCAAGAAAACAGCGCCGCTCTCCCGGTCACGGGAGAGCGGCGCTGTTTGTTTAACGTTTCAAATCTGCAAATAGTTCATCCAAATCCGCAGAATGCTTTACATTGGGGTCTCGCGCAATGCGCTCGGCTTCCAACATGGCAGCAATGGTTTCTTCGTTTGGATGCTCTTCACTTTGCAGCTCTATTTTTACAATATCAGGCATTGTAGCTGCGGTTCTTGATCTCGTCGGTGACCTTTGCGATGAAGGCGTCGAGGTCCATCGTGGTGGTCTCGCCCTTGCGGTCACGGACGGAGATGTTGCCGGCCTCGGCTTCCTTGGCGCCCAGAACCAGCATATAGGGCACGCGGTCCACCTGCTGTGCGGCGCGGATCTTGTAGCCGATCTTCTGGTTGTCGTCGTCCAGAGCTACGCGGATACCGGCCTCCACCAGCTTCTCGGTGACGGCCTCAGCGTAGTCCAGCGTCTTTTCAGAGACGGGCAGGACCTTGACCTGCACAGGAGCCAGCCAAGTGGGGAACTTGCCCTTGGTCTCCTCGATCAGGTAGGCCATGAAGCGGTCCAGAGAGCCGAGGATCGCGCGGTGCAGGACCACGGGGGTCTTCTCGGTGCCGTCCTTGTCCACATAGGTCAGGTGGAACTTGGCGGGGAGGCAGAAGTCCAGCTGGCAGGTGGAGAGGGTGTACTCGGCACCAACGGCGGGCTTCACGTTGACGTCCAGCTTCGGGCCGTAGAAGGCGGCCTCGCCGATCTCCTCGGTGAAGTGGATGCCCAGCTCGGTCAGCACCTCACGCAGGGCGTTCTCGGCGTGGTTCCACATGGCGTCGTCGTCGTGGTACTTCTTCTTGTCGGCGGGGTCACGCAGGGACAGCACACAGCGGTAATCGGTGATGTTGAAGTCCTTGTAGGTCTCGAAGATCAGGTTGCAGACATCGGCCACCTCACTCTTGATCTGCTCCGGGGTGCAGAACAGGTGGGCGTCGTTCTGGCAGAAGTGACGGCCGCGCTCGATGCCCTTCAGGGTGCCGGAGGACTCGTAACGGAAGTCGTGGGCGATCTCACCG
The DNA here is from genome assembly GCF_003287455.1 of Faecalibacterium hattorii. Taxonomy (GTDB): domain Bacteria; phylum Bacillota; class Clostridia; order Oscillospirales; family Ruminococcaceae; genus Faecalibacterium; species Faecalibacterium hattorii. The sequence goes on from NZ_PRLC01000013.1 coordinate 63,250, forward strand.
ATGCGCATGGGCAGGTCACGGTAGGAGTGGGGATGATTTGCGTAGATCATCATGTGGTGGGGGCAGTTCATGGGGCGCAGCACGTAGCTCTCGCCCTCCATCTCCATGGCGGGGAACATGTTCTCGCGGTAGTGATCCCAGTGGCCGGAAGTCTTGTACAGGTTCACGGTGCCGATGCAGGGGGTCATGACGTGCAGGTAGCCGCGGGCACGCTCCTTGGCCTTGATATAGTTCTCCAGCTCCTGCCAGACGGTGTAGCCGGCGGGCAGGAACATGGGCAGACCACGGCCCACCAGATCGTCGGTCATGAACAGGCCCATCTCCTTGCCGATCTTGCGGTGATCGCGCTCGCGGGCCTCCTGCTGCTCCTTCTCCCAAGCTTCCAGCTCTTCCTGATTGCGGAAGGCCACGCCGTTGATGCGGGTCAGCATCTTGTTCTCTTTGTCGTTCTTCCAGTATGCGCCGGACTGCTGGGTGATCTTGAAGGCCTTCAGCGCCTTGGTGTAGGTCAGGTGAGGTCCGATGCACATATCGACATACTCGCCCTGCTGGAAGAAGCTGAACTCGGTCTCGTCGGCCAGATCCGCCATGTGCTCGATCTTGTAGTTCTCGTGACGCTCTTCCATCAGCTTCACGGCCTCGTCGCGGGGCAGAATGAAGGGCTTGATGGCCAGATTTTCCTTGGTGATCTTGCGCATCTCTTTTTCGATGTTGGCAAGATCTTCGTCGGTGAGCTTGGTGTCGCCCAGATCGACGTCATAGTAGAAGCCGTTCTCGGTGGCGGGGCCGAAAGCGAAGTCTGCCTCCGGGTACAGGCGCTTGATGGCCTGTGCCATCACGTGCGCTGCGGTATGGCGGATAACATGCAGTTCCTGATCCTGCGGGCACTCGTCCACATGGCCGTCTTTGTAGATGATCTTCATAATGAAATCTCCTTTTGAACCTGAAACGAAAAAATGTGAAAAACGAAAAGCGCTCCATCCCGCAGCAATACACGGGATGAAGCGCTTGAAAATTTCGCGTTCCACGGTTCCACCCGAATTGTGCGGCACGCCGCACCACTCGCTGTGCTGTAACGGGCGCACCCGGCAGAGGTTCGCCTCTGCACTCTGCGGTGGTAGAAGCTCTGGCTGCGCTGGGCCGCTTGCAGCACGCTTTTTATAAAAGCGGCGGCTTTCTCTGAAACGCAGGGGGGCAAAGCCTCGGTTTGTCCGCATCATCGTTTTGGACGGAATGAAACTACGCTGATTGTAGCACGTTGGGCGGCAAAAATCAAGGGCTGGAACGTCATTCCTCCTGATTTTTCACCTTATGCCGCAGTTTGTGGGACATATATTCGGACCGCAGCTTGTTGGTGACGAAGGTCTGGCTGCTGTACAGGCCGTGGTGGCCGGAGAGCATATAGCAGATGCCGCAGCCCAGCGCGATGAGCTCCAGCCCCGCGCCGCTGAACAGCTCGAACCCCATCAGGATGGAGGGGATGAGGGCGTTGGTCGCGCCGCAGAAGATGGAGACAAGGCCGACCGCTGCCGCAAACCCGGCGGGCAGACCCAGCAGCGGGCCAAAAACGCAGCCGAAGGTGGCCCCCACAAAGAAGCTGGGCACGACTTCGCCGCCCTTGAACCCGCAGGAAAGGGTCAGCGCGGTGAGGAAGATCTTGCACAAAAAGTCCCACGGCAGGGCCTCGCCCTGCTCCACGGCGGCGGTGATGACGCCCATGCCCGCACCGTTGTACCGGCCCACGCCGAACAGGTAGGAAAAGGCGATGACGGCCACGCTGCCCACGAAGACGCGCAGCCACGGGTTCGGGAGGAGTTGCGGCACCTTGTGCTCCATGAAGTGCAGCAGACCGCAGAACAGCCGGGAGACGGCGGCGCACGCGAACCCCAGCAGGATGACGAGGAAGGCGCTCCAGACCGTCAGCTCCGGGGCCGTGATGGCAAAGTGGGTGGGGGCGATGCCAAAGGCCAGCGAGCAGCCGTAGGCGATGAGGGCCGAGGTGAAGGCCGGGACAAAGGCCGAGGTAAAGGTCAGGCCCACGTCCTCCACCATCATGGCGAAGAGGGCAGCGGTGAGGGGGGTGCCGAACAGGGCCGAGAAAAAGGCGGCCATGCCGCTGATGGTGGCGGTGCGGCGGTCGTGATCCTTGAGGTGGAGCAGGGTGCCCACGTTCCAGCCGATGCTGCCGCCCATTTGCAGCGCTGCGCCCTCGCGCCCGGCGGAGCCGCCGCACAGGTGGGTGAGCACGGTGCCGAGGAAGATGGCCGGGACCAGCAGGATGCTTACCGGCTCGCCGCTCTGCACCGCCCGGATGATGTTGTTGGTGCCCACGCCCTCGCACTTCGTTGCCTTATATAAGGCGGTGATGAGAAGGCCCGCCGCCGGCAGCAGGAACAGCAGCCACGGCTGGTCGGCCCGCAGCTCGGTGACACGCTCGACGGAAAGGTGGAACAAAGTGCCCACCAGCCCACAGATCAGCCCCGTGGGGATCGCGAGGAAAAACCATTGCAGGGCCACCCGGATGGCAGCCTTGGCCGCGCGCTGGAACTCGTTGAAATTGCTCATAGAAGAAAACTCCTGCACATTGGACATCCTAATTGAAAATCGTTCAGAACCGCTCCAAAATAGCACAGCGGCGGGGGGTTGTCAACTAAAAAACGGCTAAGAAAGCCATGTGATTTCCGTATGGCCGGTACAACAAAGCCCCCGCTCCCTTGTGCGGAAGGAGCGGAGGCTTTGTGTGCTTGGATTCAGAAAAAAGGAAAAGGAGAAAAAGGAGAACAGATATCTATCGCACGCCATGCGGCGGGACAGCGGAGAAAAAGGGTGGAGCCTTACTCCACGTCCTGCAGTGCGGCGAAGTCTTCCTCGCCGGTGCGGATCTTGACCACACGGGTCACGTTGTAGACGAAAATCTTGCCGTCGCCGATGTGGCCGGTGTAAAGGGCCTTCTTGGCGGCTTCGACCACGGAGTCAACGCTGATCTTGGAGACGATGACTTCGACCTTGATCTTGGGCAGCAGGGTGGAGTCCACGGGCACACCGCGGTACTTCTCGCTGGTGCCCTTCTGGATGCCGCAGCCCATCACCTGCGTGACCGTCATGCCGGTGACGCCCAGATCGTTCAGGGCGGTCTTCAACTGGTCAAACTTGGACAGCTTTGCAATGATGGACACCTTGTGCATCCCGGTGTCGTAGATGCCGTCGTGGATGACAGCGGGCTCCCGCACCACGGGAACGGCTGCATCGATCTGCTTCGACGATGCCTTGACGGGATCATCCTCGCCGAGGTCGGTATTTTCGTTGGGGAGCATGGCCGCTGCGTTGGCGTCGGAGATGGAGAAGCCAGCGTAAGCGGAAGCAAGGCCGTGCTCGTGGATATCAAGGCCGTCGATCTCCACCTCTGCGGGGACGCGCAGACCGATGGTCTTGTCGATGATCTTGAAGATGAGGAACATCACGATGAGAACGTAGGCGTCCACGGTGATGAGGCCCAGCAGCTGAATGCCCAGCTGGCTCAGGCCGCCGCCGTAGAACAGGCCCTTGCCCACGCCGTCGCCGCCGTTGGAGAACAGGCCGACCGCGATGGTGCCCCAGACGCCGTTTGCAAAGTGGACGGAGACGGCGCCCACGGGGTCATCGATCTTGGCGATCTTATCGAAGAACTCGACGCTCAGCACCACGAGGACGCCGGCGACGAAGCCGATGATGAACGCGCCGAAGGGGGAGACTGCATCGCAGCCCGCCGTGATGGCGACCAGACCGGCCAGCGAGCCGTTCAGGGTCATGGAGACATCGGGCTTGCCGTAACGCAGCCAAGTGAAGATCATGGTCACGCAGGTGGCCACGGCAGCGGCAAGGTTGGTGTTGAAGCAGACGAGGCCTGTCAGGGTCATGGTGGCGTCGGTGGACAGGCTCAGGGAAGAGCCGCCGTTGAAGCCGAACCAGCAGAACCACAGGATGAAGACGCCCAGTGCACCGGCCGTCAGGTTGTGGCCGGGGATGGCGTGGGGGTTGCCGTCCTTGTCGTACTTGCCGATGCGGGGACCCAGCATGGCCGCGCCCAGCAGGGCGATGACGCCGCCGACGTTGTGGACCGCTGCGGAACCGGCAAAGTCATGGAAGCCCATGCTCTGCAACCAGCCGCCGCCCCACATCCAGTGGCCGCAGATGGGGTACACCACCAGCGAAATGGCGGCGGAGTAGACGCAGTACGCTTTGAAGTTGGTGCGCTCTGCCATGGAGCCGGACACGATGGTGGCTGCCGTGGCGCAGAACACGGTCTGGAATACGATGTACACCCACAGCGGGATATCCAGACCCAAGTGGGAATAATCGCCCTGAATGAACGGGTCGAACCCGCCGATGAGGGCGCTGGTGCCGCCGAACATCAGCCCGAAGCCGATGAGCCAGTAGCACGGGGTGCCGATGCAAAAATCCATCATGTTTTTCATGAGGATATTGCCGGTGTTCTTGGCGCGGGTGAAACCCGCTTCACACAGAGCAAAACCCGCCTGCATGAAGTAAACGAGGAATGCCGCAACCAACACCCAGCAGGTGTTTACGGAGTTGAACATGAGATCCTACCTCCCCACGATCTTTGGCGGGCCGGACGCCAGTACCGGCCCTTGGCAAAACCCGCTGCTGCACCCCTCTATCTGCGCAGCAGCGCAAAATATGGAAAACAAAAGGCGCTGGCGGAATCTCTTCCGTCAGCGCCTTTGCTTTCGATGGCACGAGTATAGAGCGTTTGGGTCAAGGTGTCAAGTACCAGACTTGATTTTTGACGTTTTTCACAATCCGAGCGGCACAACAACACATAAACTTTGGAAAACCCCGAAGCCCGCCTGCTTCATCATGGAGCCGCGTGCTGCCCGAACTGCCTGAGAGGTTTATTCTTTGTGCGCACCGCGCATCTCAATGTGGAGCAGAAGGCTCATCAGTGCCCGCAGTGCGAAGGTAGCCGCCAAGGGCACCACCGATTCTAGATTCTGCAGCAGGAACGTTTTGGCGATCTCTGCCGACATCAGAAATTCCAGCGCCGTGGTCAGGCCGCTGCTCATCTCGTGGTGGAAATCGAACCGCTCGTGGAAAAAGAAGGTGCGGATATAGTGGTGGGTGGCCCGCGCAAGGCTGGTGACGATGATGAACAGGCCGATGACCTCGGCCAGCCCCGCGATCATGGGGACGGCGGATTCCAGAAATCCTTCCAGCGCCTCCGCGATCACGTTGTTGAACTGATACAGCGCCCCCATCTTACAGCAGGGTCTTGACGTAGGTAGCCAGCTCTTCGTCCTTGCAGGAAGCGAAGAACAGCTCGCTGAATTTCTCACCGGCCACGGCACCCTTCAGCAGGTCCTGATCGATGCTCTTCAGGCACTGGATCAGCGGCTTGAAGGTGGCGGCGCGGACACCGTCGAGGATCTTCTTGTTGCGCTGCTCCGGCTCCACCCGCTCCTTGGGGTAGCCCTGACCGTGGCCGAAGCCGAACAGCTTCTCGAAGCAGTATTCGAGGTTCAGCTCACCGCCCCAGCCGAAGCCCTTAGCAAAGGGCATGGCCACGGCGTTGCCGTCGTTGACGTGGGCAAAGGTGTAAGCGTCCACGGGATCCTCCACATGGCCGCAGATGACGCCGGGGAAGCTGTTCAGCGCCAGCATGGCACCCTCGCCGGTGCCGCAGCCGGTGATGACGTAATCGGCTGCGCCGCTGTTCAGCAGGATGGCGGCCAGAATGCCGCACTGCACATAGGTCAGCTGGGCCTTGTCGTCGGCGGCATACATGCCGTAGTTGACGACCTCGTGGCCCATGGGTTCCACGACCTTCTTCAGAGCGGCCTCGATGATGCCGTTCTTGGCGGCCTGACTGTTTTCGTTGATGAGAGCGATCTTCATGGAAAATTCCTCCTCAGAGTGTTCGGATTTTCCACCGCTTTCCAAAATAAAGTGGAAAACGGCGGAGCGTGTCAGAAACTGCTGTGTTTAGTGTATCCGGTCGGGGCGGAAAAGTCAACGGCGGAAGGTGTCTTTCCCCAATTTCCGCTTTTGCTGCCGGGCCATGATGGGCATCAGCAGCGGGGTGGGCACGAGCTTCTGAACTGTGGTGGCCGCCCGCATCAGGGCCGACGGCACGATGATGGTCTTGTGGCGCAGCATCCCGCGCATGGCCTCGTCCACGCAGAGCTGGGGCGAAATGCCCTTGAGTGCGAAGACGACGTCGGCGCGGTCATTGAACTCAGTGTCCACAGGGCCGGGGCAGAGGGCGCAGACGTAGACCGGGCTGTGCTGCTCCCGCAGCTCCTCGGCCACGCCCCGCGTCAGGCTGACGACGTAGGCCTTGGAGGCGTAGTAGCCCGCCATATAAGGCCCGCCCGGCAGCAGCCCGGCGGAGGACGCCACGTTCAGGATGGCCCCGAAGCCCTGCACCTCCATCTTTTTCAGCACGAACTTGAACAGCCGGTGCATCGCGAGGACATTGACCCGCAGCATGGAAAGCTCCTTTTCCGGGTCCGTCTCCAAAAAGCTGCCGCAGGCGCCGAAGCCCGCGTTGTTGATGAAGAAATCGATCCGCTCGTCGGCGAGGGCGGCGCAGAGCGCGTCGCACTCCGCATCGCTGGCAAGGTCGGCGGGGAGAACGCGGCAGGGGATGGCGTGCTTGGCCGAGAGTTCGGCGGCAAGGGCATCCAGCCGGTCCTTCCGGCGGGCGGTCAGGATGAGCCGGAAGCCCAGCTTTGCGTACCGGCGGGCAAACTCCTGCCCGATGCCGGAGGAAGCGCCGGTGATCCAGACGGTTTTTGTATTCATGGCTTGTCCTTTCTCAATTCTTCATTGCTTTTTCCTACGTTTATTCTAACACACCCAAATCGCAGAATCCATGAAAATTTTCACGCTGCAAACCGACACTTGTTGCCGCCCGGCGTTTGGAGTATAATGGAGCGGAGAAAACGCACTTGTGCAGGAGGTAGCAGAAAATGAACAAACCGGTATTGGTGGTCATGGCGGCTGGTATGGGCAGCCGGTACGGCGGCATGAAGCAGATCGACCCGGTGGGCCCGAACGGGCAGGTCATCGTGGATTATTCCCTCTACGATGCCCGCCGCGCCGGGTTCGAGACCGTGATCTTCGTCATCAAGCATGAGATCGAGGAGACCTTCAAGGCCGCCATCGGCGACCGGGTGGCCAAGGTCATGAAGGTGAAGTACGCCTTCCAGCAGCTCGACGAGCTGCCTGCGGGCTTTGCCATCCCGGAGGGCCGGGTCAAGCCGTGGGGCACCTGCCACGCGGTGCTGGCGGCCAAGGACCTCATTGACGGCCCCTTTGCGGTCATCAATGCGGACGACTATTATGGCCCGGAGGCCTTCAAGGTCATCTACGATTACCTCTCCACCCACGCGGACGGCACCGTGTATGATTACTGCATGGTCAGCTATCTGCTGAAGAATACCGTCTCCGAAAACGGCAGCGTGGCCCGCGGCGTCTGCGTGGCAAACGCGGACGGCACCCTCCGCAGCGTCACCGAGCGCACCCGCATCGAGACCTATGAAAACGGCATCCACTACACCGAGGATGGCGGCGAGAGCTGGCACGACCTGCCCGCCGATGCCCCCGTCAGCATGAACCTGTGGGGCTTCGGCAAGAGCTTCCTCGACGAGGCCGAGCGCCGCTTTGCGGGCTGGCTGACCGAGCATCTGGAACAAAACCCCCTCAAGTGTGAGTACTTCTTGCCCCTCGTGGTCAGCGAGCTCATCGACGAGGGCAAGGCGGCGGTCAAGATCCTCCACAGCCGCGATAAGTGGTACGGCGTGACCTACCGTGAGGACAAGCCCACCGTGGTGGCCGCCATCGCGCAGAAAACGCAGGACGGCCTGTACCCGGAAGATCTGTGGGCGTGATAAGCTGAAAATATTACAACGTAGAAGAGGCTGCTGCACTTTCGGCTAAAACGATGTGCAACAGCCCCATTTTTTGTCTCTTATTTCCGCTTGAGCTGTTCCCGCAGGGAGTCCAGCGAGCGGTTGTGTTCGCCGTGTTTCATCTTGGGGAAGGCACGGAGCATACGGCGCTTGCCGAAATGCGGGGTGGCCTTCTGAGTGCGGGCGCGGAACTCCTCGCTGCGAACCTGAAGCTCCTCGGCCAACTGTTCCAGACGGAGCAGCTCGGCGGTGCGCTCGGCTGTGCCCTTGGCCGCCAGCTTGACGGCGTTGGCCGCTTCCTCGGCGTTGAGCTTGGCGTCCTGCGAGGCTTTCTTGGCGGCCTCCATGGCTTCGTCGGCCTTGGCGCGCATCACGTTGGCGGCGTCACGGGCGGACAGGCTGGAAGCGCTGTCGCGGGCCTCGGCAGCGGCCAGCTTGAACTGTAAGCGGCTTTCGTCCATCTTTTGATCCACGGCCATGGCGTTGGTGCCCAGCAGTTCGGTCATGGCGTCGCTGACGGCGTGCATACTGTCGGCCACCTTTTCCAGCGCATCGAGGTCGCGGGCAAGGTCGGAGGCCGCAAAGGCGGTGACGATGGTATCTGCCGCGTAGATGGCGTAGAGCAGGATCATCAGGATGAGGCCCACCAGTGGCGGGATCATCTCGATCAGTCCGGCGATGACCGGGTGGACCATCTTCATCACGATGAGGGTGCCCACGCCCCACAGCAGCGAGAACTCAAGGCAGATATAGCCGCCGATGTTGAAGGGATAATCGCTGTAGTCCCACCAGCGGGTGTGGTAGAGCTTGTACAGCGCCCAGCCGCCTGCCAGTTCCAGCGTACTGGGCAGGATGACGCCGCCGATGTAGAGCAGCAGCAAGCTGTGCTGCAAGGGCGTCAGCAGGAAGAGAACGATGATCATGCCGAAGCCGTAGATGGGGCAGACCGGACCGTTCAGGAAGCCGCGGTTGACCAGCTGGCCGGTGGAGACGGCGGCGTAAACGACCTCAAGGCACCAGCCGATGCAGGAGTAGATGAGGAAGTACGCGAGGATCTGGTAGAGCGAAAACCCGCAGATCATCGTATCGGTAAAAAAGGCAACCATGAAATCACCTCCGTTATTCGGCTTTTCCCTCGGCTGCGGCAGCTTCGGCGGCAGCGGCCATCTTCTTGAGCACCTTGGGCTCGATCCACGTCACGGTCTCGTCACCGGGCAGCTTTTTCGCAATGAGGGCCTTGATCTTGATGCCCATCTCGGTGAACATCCCCTCGTGTTCGGTGCGGATGTTCCACTCCGGCTCCTTCTCGTGGAGGTCGAAGGTCTTCCACGTGATCTCGTAGCCGGAAGCGGGGAAGTATTCGAGGCTGTCCCGGAACAGATCGTCGTCGTCGGTCTTGAAGTAGATCTCGCCGCCATCTTCGAGGAAGGCGCGGTACTGGATGAGCTGGCGGGGGTAGGTCAGCCGGTGCTTGTTGGAGGAGGCGTTCTTGCTCCATGGGTTGCAGAAGTTGATGTAGATGCGGCGGACGGTATCCTCCGGCGTGATGACGTTGCGGATGCGCTCGATGTCGGCGCTCATGATCTTTACGTTGTCGATGGGGCGGCCCGCTTCCTGATAGGCGGCCTCGATCTTCCGCTTGGCGAGGATCAGCACCTTATCGGTGATGTCGATGCCGAGGTAGTTGTTCTCCGGGTGGGCCGAAGCCAGCTGGGAGAGGAAGCCGCCCTTGCCGCAGCCCAGCTCCAGCACGAAAGGCTGTTCCGGGCGGGCATACTGGGCGTGCCACTTGCCGCCCCAGACAAAGGGGTCGTGGACGTGGAAATCGGCGGCCATCAGTTCCTCGTGGGCGTAGGGTTTGAATCGCATTCTCATACGGTGTGGTTCTCCTTCAAAAATGTTTCAACTTGTTCGGGGGCAGCGGCGCAGCTGCCCTGACAGATGCCGGGCTTGCCGCCGCCGCGGCCGTTCAGTGCGGTGTTCAAGGCCTTGGTCAGGGCGCGGACGTCGCCGCCCGCTTGGGCCAGACAGTAGCCGGTGCCCTTTTCGTTGGCGGTCAGGGCGGCGCACAGGCCGGTGGTGGCCTCGCTCAGCCGGGCGGCCAGCCGGTGCAGCCCGTCGGGGTCCAGTCCCGGCACGATGCGGATGGCGTCCGCGCCGGGGGCGACCTGCGCGGCCAGCGCGTCGAAAAGCTCGCTGCACAGGCCGAAGTGGGCAAATTTCAGGGCGGTGTACTCGTCGTACACCCGGTGGACGGCGTGGGCTGTTTCACTGGGCTTGGCGCTGAGCAGGGCCCCGATGTCGGCCTGACGCTGGCGCATGGCCTGTGCGGCCAACAGGGCCCGCTCGCCGCAGACGATGCTCAGCCGGACGCCGCCCTTGTAGTTTTCCGCGGCGAGGATCTTGATCTGCCCCACGGCCCCGGTGGCGGCGGTGTGGGTGCCGCAGCACGCGCAGACGTCCGCGCCGGGGATGGTCACGATCCGCACTTGGCCTTCGATCTCCTTTTTGCTGCGGTAGGTCATCCGGGCCAGTTCTTCGCGGGTGGGGTAGGTGATGAGCACCGGCACGTTCTGCCAGACGATGCGGTTGGCGGCAAGTTCCGCCTCCCGCAGCCCCTCGGCGGAGATGGGCACGCTGGTATCCATCCGCACGGCGTCGGAGCCGATGTGGAAGCCGACATTCTCGGCCCCGAACATCTGGTGCAGGATGCCGGAAAGGATGTGTTCGCCGGTGTGCTGCTGCATTTTGTCGAACCGCCATGCCCAGTCGATGCGGCCGGTCACGGCGGTGCCGGGGGCAGCGGTATCGGGCAGGGCGTCCACCCTGTGCCAGATGACGCCGCCCTGCTCGTGGACATCGGTGACGGTGAGCCGGGCTCCGTCCGGCAGGGTCAGGGTGCCGTGGTCGGCGGGCTGGCCGCCGCCTTCGGGGTAAAAGACCGTGCCATCCAGCGCGAGCTTCCCGCCGCCCCGGCCGTCCGGTTCGGCAGCAAGGATCACGGCGTCAGCTTCGCGGCGGTACGCATCGGCCTCGTAGTATTTTTGTGTGGGCTGCATAGATCCTCCCAAAAAGCATTCACTGTTCCGGCGGCGCAGAGCGGCGACGGAACAGTTTTTTCTAGTATACCACGTTTTTTGCCTGTGGAAAATAGTCTGCGGTTATGTTATGATAGGAAATAACCGAAATCCGAACGAAATGAGGAAGGTACATCATGCGTGAAAGTGGAATCCTGATGCCGGTGTCCAGCCTGCCCGGCCCTTATGGAATTGGCTGCTTCGGAAAGGAAGCTGAAAAGTTCGTTGATTTTCTCGCCGCTGCGGGCCAGAAGATCTGGCAGATCCTGCCGCTGAGCCCCACCGGCTACGGCGACAGCCCTTACCAGAGCTGCTCCGCCTTTGCGGGCAACCCCTATTTCATCGACCTCGATGCCCTCAAGGCCGAAGGGCTGCTGACGGCGGCCCAGCTCAAGGCCGAGCCTTGGGGCAAAGACCCGCTGGCAGTGGATTACGGCACGCTGTACACCAGCCGCTACAAGATCCTGCGGGCCGCTTACGCCGCATGGTGCAAGCAGTGGGAAGGGCTGCACGGCTGTGCCCGTTACTACCCGGATGCTTACTACGCCTTCACCCTCGAAAATGAGGGCTGGCTGGAGGATTACGCCCTGTACATGGCGCTCAAGACCGCCAACGGGATGAAGAGCTGGACCGAGTGGCCCCGCGAGTACCGTCTGCGGGACGGCGGTGCGCTGGAGCGCTTCCGAGCCGAAAACGAGGAAGAGATCGGCTTCTGGAAGTTCTTGCAGTACGAGTTCGCGGCCCAGTGGAAAAAGGTCAAAGCCTACGCCAACGAAAAGGGCATCCAGATCCTCGGCGATATCCCCATCTACGTCTCGGCGGACTCCGTGGACGCTTGGGTGGGCGGCCCGCTGTTCGAGCTGGACGCCAACGGCGGCTTTGCCCGCGTGGCCGGCTGCCCGCCGGATTACTTTGCCGCCGACGGCCAGCTCTGGGGCAATCCGCTGTACAACTGGCCCTACCACCGCGAGACCGGCTATGCTTGGTGGATCAAGCGGGTGCGGCACGCGCTGGGCATCTACGATCTGCTCCGCATCGACCACTTCCGCGGCTTCGATACCTACTGGGCCATCCCGGCGGGCAGCACGACGGCCCGCGGCGGCAAGTGGGAGATCGGCCCCCGGATGGAGTTGTTCCACGCCCTCGAAGGGGCGCTGGGCAAGCTGCCCATCATCGCGGAGGACCTCGGCGACATCGTGGACAGCGTCCGTGAGCTGCTGGCTGAGAGCGGCTTCCCCGGCATGAAGGTGCTGCAGTTCGCCTTCGGCGGCGGCGACAACGAGTACCTGCCCCATAACCACATCAAGAACAGCGTGGTCTACCCCGGCACCCACGACAACACCACCCTGAACGACTGGTGGGAAAACAGCGCCACCGAGAAGGAAAAGACCATGGCGGCTGCCTACCTGCACTTGGTGCCCTGCCGCCCCACTGCCAAGGAAGTGGCCGCGGTCAAGGCAGACACCGCCCGCGTGGCCCTGCTGCGGGCGGCGCTGGGTTCGGCTTCGGATCGTGCCATCATCCCCATGGGCGACTGGCTGGGGCTGGGCGAGGAAGCCCACCTGAACACCCCCGGCCGCTTGGGCGGCAACTGGACATGGCGCGCCGCCGCCGGGTTCGACACCGCCGCGCTGGCCAAGGAGATCCGGGGCGAGTGCGAAGTGGTCTGCCGTGCATAAAAACCGGAAAAACCGGGATATCTTTGGCAGATTGACGAAGTTGTGAAAAAATCAGCTAAAATTTGTGCGTTTTGCTGGCAAGTCGCCCGCCGGAGTGGTATAATCGATTGTGAATCGAGGATCGTAAAAAGGCGGTCCCGTGGAAAAGGGTGCCGGGAGGGAGAATCCGGCACCACGATGATGGGGAAAAATGCATGAAAAAAGAATGGACCGAGCAGGACCTGCGCGTATTTGTACGCAGCGCACAGGCAGCTTTCGAGGACGTGACCCCGACCGAGGCGGACGAGGAGTCGGCCCGCAGCTGGCAGGATGACGGCCTGATGGTGGACTATGAGCTGCGCAACGGGCAAGTGGACTGCGTGCTGCGCCGTCAGATCGTGGCAGATGGCAAGGTATGGCAGCTGCAGATGACGGCACCGCTGGCGGGCAACGACCTGCCGGAGGACCGGATGACCCCGCGGGAGCGGGAACTCTGCCGCGACGATATGAACCACGATTTTCTGTCGGGCGTGTTCAACCGCCGCTATTTTGAGATCGAGTTCTGCACCCGGCTGGACGACTGGACCGACGCCCACCGCTGCGCCTCGCTGGCGCTGGTGGAGCTGGACAAGGCCGACGAGCTGCTGGCCCAGCAGGGTGACGCCGTGATGAACCAGTTGGTCTGCTTTGTGGCGAACCAGTGGAAAAAGCACTACGACCGCCCGGACGAGCGGGTGGTCTGCCGCCTGACCGATACGCTGTTTGCCATCGGCTGCGCGGACAAGACCTGCGCGGAACTGGCCGAGGAGCTGCGGGGCATCTACGCGGAAATGCCCCGCGAGTGCGTGGCCTCGGTGGGCCTGATGCGCCGGGTGGCGTTCACCCAGTCCATCGGCTGTGCCTGTACCGGCGAAGTCCGGGGCAAAAACTGGGATGCGCTGTACAAGCTCTGTGAAGAGCGGCTGGCCGCAGCCAAAACGGCGGGCGGCGATCAGGTCTGCGCCGGGTAATCCCCATGGATAAACGATCCCCCTTCTGGGTACGCTAAGTGCCAGAAGGGGGATTTTTGTTATGGAAAACCAGAAAAACGACAACCTCAACTTACTGGAAGCCGTGGTACAGAATACCGAGATGGGCAAAAATACGCTGGAGCAGATCGTACCCATGACGGAGGATGCTCCGTTCAAGGCCGAGCTGCTGCGGGAGCGGAACATCTACCGGCAGCTGAATCAGGAGGCTCACACCGCCATCGAGGCCTGCGGTGGCACCGCCCAAGGCCAGAGCGCCATGGCGAAGCTGAACACCAAGATGGGCATCGGCATGAAGACCCTGACCGACAAATCGACCCGGAATCTGGCCGAAATGCTCTCCGAGGGCAGCAGTCAGGGCGTGATGGACTGCATCAAATCCCAAAAGGACTACCCCGACGCGGCCCCCGGCTCCAAGCGGCTGATGCAGCGGCTGCAGGATTTCGAGGAGGACAACCGCATCAAGCTGGAACAGTTCCTGTAAGCAAAAAAGGAGCCGGGCGGCAAGCCCGGCTCCTTTTACGCATCGGGGTAAAATCAGAGCGATTCGACCATGGCGGCGACGATCTTGGTCGCAGTGGCGACGTACTCGGCGATGCTGAACTTCTTGACGACCAGCACCTCGTGGCCGTCTTCGTCAGCGTTGTCGCTCATAGCGCGCAGAATGACGCAGGGAACGCCATTCTTGGCCGCAATCTGGCTGACGGCGGCACCTTCCATCTCCACGCAGTCGGGGGCGCACTTGGCCTCAATGGCGGCCTTGGTCTCGCGGTCGCCCACGAAGAGGTCGCCGGTGGCGATCTTGCCGGTCAGCGCCTTGACGCCAGCCGCCTTGCAGGCGGCCTCGGCGGCGGCGATCAGCTCCGGGTCGCCGGTGTATTCCTTCAGGAACGGCGGGTTCTGGCAGATCATGTCCAACTGGGCATCGTGGTAGAGCACCGTCTTGCCGATGACCACATCGCCGATGCCGATCTTCGAGGTCATGTTGCCCGCGATGCCGGAGAAGATGATCTTCTCGGCCCCGAACTTGGTGATGAGCACCTGCGTGGTGGCGGCGGCGTTGGCCTTGCCCATGCCGGCGCAGCAGACCACCACCTCCTTGCCCGCGAGGGTGCCCTTGTGATATTCCACGCCGCCATAGGGCGCCACGGTGACGTTCTCCAGCTTGGCACAGAGCTGATCGACTTCATCGGGCATTGCGCCCATAATTCCGATAATCATAGTTGAAATCCTTTTCCTTGTAAGCTCGCCCCTTAGGAGAGCCGGCGAGCGAAGTGAGCCTGAGAGGGCAATCAAACGTTGAACAGGAACTCAATGACGTCGCCGTCCTTGACGACGTATTCCTTGCCCTCGGTGCGCTGCAGACCCTTGGCCTTGACGGCGGCGTAGTCAAAGTTGTTGGCTTCGAGGTCGCTGTAGCCGATGACGCTGGCGCGGATGAAGCCGCGCTCGAAGTCGCTGTGGATCTTACCGGCGGCCTGAGGAGCCTTGGTGCCCTTGCGGATGGTCCAAGCGCGGCACTCCTTCTTGCCGTCGGTCAGGAAGGAGATCAGGCCCAGCAGGTCGTAGCTGGCGGTGATGAGGTTGTCCAGACCGCTGGCCTCGATGCCCATCTCGGCGAGGAAGGCCTTTTTCTCTTCGGGGGAGTAATCGGCGATGTCCTCCTCGGTCTTGGCGCAGATGGGGATATAGCGGGCACCCTCTTCCTTGGCGCGGGCAGCCACCAGCGGGACATACTTGTTGTTCTCGATGCCCTCCATCAGGTCGTCCTCACCCACGTTGCAGGCGTACAGGACCGGCTTTGCGCTCAGCAGACCCATCTCGTGCAGCACGGTCTGCTGTTCGGTGTCGCTCTCGTCGAAGTCGAAGCTACGGGCGGGCTTGCCGGCACTCAGGTGGTCGGCCAGCTGTTGCAGCCAAGCGGCCTCGGCGGCAGCGCCCTTGTTGTTGCCGCTCTTGGCGGCCTTGGCCATCCGGCCCGCGCGGTTCTGGACCACTTCGAGGTCGGAGAGGATCAGCTCATAGTCGATGGCGTCGATGTCGGCGATGGGGTCCACGGCCTCGGCCTTGGTCACGTCCTCGACGACATGGATGATGTTGTCGTCGTCGAAGCAGCGCACGACATGCACGATGGCGTCGCACTCGCGGATGTGGCCGAGGAACTTGTTGCCAAGGCCCGCACCCTGACTGGCACCCTTGACGAGGCCCGCGATATCGACGAACTCCACGATGGCGGGGGTCTTCTTGTTGGTCTGCCAGATCTCGGCCAGCTTGTCCAGCCGCTTGTCGGGCACGGCCACGATGCCGCTGTTGGGCTCGATGGTGCAGAACGGATAGTTCGCCGCCTCCGCGTTCTTGGTGGAGGTGATGGCGTTGAACAGAGTGGACTTGCCGACGTTCGGCAGACCGACGATACCTAATTTCATTTTATCTTATACCTATCCAGAAACCCTTGATTTACAAGGCTTTCTGCCTTTCTCTAAATTTTGTTTACGCCCTTTTTACGCCCTTTTTTCATATCAGGCTGGCGTAGCTTGTTCAAATTGGCGGACGGCTTTTATCATAGATTCGTCTGTCACATGAACATATCTGTCCATTGTTGTTTTGATACTCGCGTGTCCTAAAAGCTGCTGCAAGACCTTTGGCTGTACGCCGCGCTCGATTGCGCGTGTGGCGTAGGTATGTCGCAGAGCGTGCATACAAAAACGCTTGATACCAGCTTCATCACACAACTTGTATAGGTGGGTATCATAGGAACTGTTTTTCGCCGGTTCCCCGGTTCGCCAGTTTACGAACACCAGATCACGCATGACAAGGCATTTCTTTTCTCCTGTTCGGCTGTCCGTGTACTCCAAAACCTGTGACAGTACATCAGACTCCTTTCGGCTGTTCCGTTCATCGTAACAGCTTTTAAGAACGGAGTATGCCATATCCGTAAGCGGAATTGTGCGATAGCTTTTCTTCGTTTTTGGTGGACCAGCTCGCCAATAGCCTTGACTGTGCCGATACTCTAAACTTTTGCTGATCGTCAGGGTGTGTTTCTTCCAATTTATAGCGTCCCATGTCAGACCAATCAATTCAGCCGTTCTTAATCCTGTTTCAAGCAGTAACACATACTGCCTGTAATTATGAGAACGCTTTGCCACTTCGAGGAATTTTTCTTGTTCCTCAACGGTCAAGTATTTAATATCATCTACCGCCCGAACAGGTTTTGTGTAACGAACACCGTTCATGGGGTGCTTTCCGATGATGTCATTCATAACCGCCGATTTGAACATGGTTCCCATCGTGATATAAGTCTGCCGGATTGTGGAGCCTGCGTAGGTGGTTTCCATTCGATTGAGAACAGCTTTGCAGTGCATGGGCTTTACATCGCCTATACACATGGTTCCCAACACCGGCTGAATATTCCATTTGTACCGCTCTCGATAATTGCGTTTGGTATTCGGAGCAAGATCACAAACAATATTCTCAATCCAGTAAGTAAACCACTTGTCAACTGTCATATCGGGGGAAGTGACGATCAAGTTATGCCGTTCTTCGTACCTTGCGTCAGCAAGCCAGTTTTTCGCTTCTGGCAGCGTATCGAAATACTTTTCTTTGCGCTTGCCATCTTTCGCATAAAATCTTGCGGAGTATAAACCATCCTTTCTTTGATAAATGCCTTTGCCGCATTCTTTACCTTTTAAGTTTTTTCCCATCAGTACGGACTCCCTTCAACAAAAAAGAGTCCAACGCAACTATAAAGTATAGCACAAAGACTCTATTTTTTCAATCATATACGGAACAATCTCAACCAATAAGCGGCAAAAAATTAGATTGTAATTTCTCGGCGGATATATTCTTCAAATTCTCGGCGTTTGACGAGTTTTCGCGTCCCAACATACAAAACGAAAGGACAGTTGGGCTGCCGCAGCATAGAGTCAATTTTGTTGATCCCGATATTGCTATATTCGGCAGCTTCCTTAATGGTCAGTGTCATTTTTAGATGAATAGGAACCCGATCTTCTTTTCGATTAAATCCGGCTGCTTCATCTTCGGTTATTGTTACCCCTTTACTTTTTGCTGTAAAAGGGAATTGCATTTCGTTTGATTTACTCATAAACTTAATTCCCCTTTCTTTGATCTGAATAAAAATGAAATGGGCTTTTCATCGGGCGGCTGTTGGCAACAGCTCCACGGGAGTTTCACCCCGTCCCATGCTTGTGGGTGCGCCGCGCAATGCTTTGAGGGCGTTCAACGCGGGAGTATCATTGTCCTGCCTGTACAGTCGTCGCCCGCAAGCTGCCACGCTTGCTTTCCGGCGCGGTGTTGGTCGCTCTGATTTTCCCCACAGGGAAAAGCGGTCGTGGCGCACCCGCCGTTTGGCTCAATACAGGGAGAATGTGTCCGATCTTGCCCTATGCTGCGTCGCCATTATTTTGCGCCGCTTTCTTTGTCAAGGAGCGAATGGGGCAGAATTACGCCAAGCGGAAAGGGGGACACTTTACGTTACTTTTCTGCCTTAAAGGATAGGACAGCCCGCATGAGCTTTGCTTGCAGCCGCTCCCGTAAGTCATTGTCTATACCGTAATAGGTGTTGCCGCGCTCGTCGCGGATTTTTCGGATAGACAGGTGGGCTATGTAGCTTTGGTAGTGCTGCATGACAATGTTCATGGCTTCCGGGTCGCCCTTTGTCGCGGCTAAAATGACCGGGTAGGGCAATAAGCCGCGCTCGTCGGTGTTACAATTCGTCCCATTCATCGGCGCGTTCCTCCAAGTATCGTTTTAGCAGTTCAAAAGAGCTTGTCCGGCGGTACTGTACTGTGCTGCGGGGTACTTTCATCAGCTCCGCGATCTCAACATCTGTCATGTCGAAAAAGTAGTACAGCAGTACGGCTTGACGTTTTTCGTCCGGCAGGGAGTGCAGAGCTTCGGCAAGCAGTTTCGCGGTGATCTTCAAGCCACCCGCGCAAAAGGCTTCTTCGTCCTCGTTGACAAAATATCTGTCAACGGTATAAAGCTGCTTTTCTTCGTGCGGGGTAAGGTCTGCAAAGCTCACTTCGTGCCGCTTGCGGCTTTTGCGTTCCCGGCAGGCGTCGATCAGTTCGTTGCGTAATGTGCGTTTGCAGTACGCATTAAACTCACATCTTGTCTGCCACTCAAACCGAGCAGGGTAATCCATATTCTCACCCCCTCTCGTTCCCGGGGGGCGGGTTATTTATCCCCTTTCGGCTGCCTTCCACGGACGCGCCGTGTCTGTGCCAAATGGAAAAGCAAAGTTTTTGAAAAAACTTTTGAGAACAGAAAAATGCGCCCGTCCGCAAGACGCGGACGAGCGCAAAGGAAATGTAAGCAGTATTTAGATGTATTGATAGTTCATATTTATAGCCGGAATATCCCGATGGCGTGTAATGGCTTTTTTTGACCGTAGAGCATTAGGCGGGTTGTTACAAATAAAAATGGACACGGCGATACCTCCCAGATACCGCCGTATCCTTAAAAAAGGGCGACTTTAACACACCCCCCGTATTCTCATTTTTTGAAAAAGAAAACGGCGGCTTTGATTGACTTATTCAAAACCGCCGCTTTCGGTTTGCACCGTATTCAATACTAATAGCAGCGGTTTATTTTTCCGCTTAACCAGCAATCGTACAGCGCGAGCAGTTGTCAAAAAGAAAGAGCCGATAACCGCATTTTTGATCTGCGTGTTATCGGCTCTGCGTCTGTGCGTCTGGCTCTTTGATAACTGTGATATTTAGTTGGCTTACATTGATTAGCGTTTCTTGCTTACATTTAGGGCAAAACAGGGGGAAATGTTCAAGTATTGTATCTTTTCTGATCTTCACCCGCGTTTTATTTTTACATATTGGACATAATATCCATTGAAATTCTGATATATGATCACCCCATTATACTTTCAAGAAGATTTTTCTACTTTCCTTTTGCTATTTTACGAGGATACCATTTTTGAAACCATGCGGTAAATATCCCCATTATTGCTGGAAGAATTGAATTTATAATTCCAACATAACTTCCTGCGTCAGTACCCATAATAAAATATGTCCAAATTGATGTTACTAAGTAGAGAATACCCCATGCAGCAGTTAAGATACGGTTGGTAGTAATAAACATAGGGTTTTTCAAGGCTTTTTCCCCACCATAATCATTCATAGAATATTCTGCGGAAAGAGGTATTTTCAGACAAGCAGATATGCTCCACATAATACCAAATGCTAAATAAGACAATGGCATTACAGTAACAGCCGACAAGTTGATAAGTAGCAACATTGAAAATATGCTTACCAATGCGCCGGAAATTACATCATAAACTGTTTTTTTGTTTTTATAAAATAGCAAAGGTAATAAGCAACAAACAAAAATGCTGATCATACTTCCCCAAAAAACATGTATATTTGAAGCTATCCAAAATACAATCCAGGGGATTAAAACATAACGCATATCTGTTTTTCTTTTTGGTGTTGACTTATCTTTTGTTATATCTGCGTTTTGGTGTTGTCCAAAATAATCGTCCCATTTCAGCATTAAGTCAAAATCGCCTTCGACAGAATATAAATGTTTCATTAAAGCGGCAGAGCCTTCTATTTCTCCGGCAGCAATAGATTGCCATACAGAAAAAGGCGTATGAATTACCGTTGCTGGTTTTTCGTTAAATTTTTCAACAACACGACTTTCCGTTTTTCCCAAGATAATACGATAACGTTTTCCGATGTCTGTATAATCTATATCAAAGATTATGTCTGTTCCACAATACGCTGCCGGATTATAAAGTGCGGCCATCTGCTTAGTAAAAGTTAACGAAAAATCTTCCTTTTCGCCTGTTTGCGTGATACCCCAGCTTGCGTCTGCCATGCGCTCGAAAACATCTCTCGGAAATAACAATTCTTGTAGTTTTGCATTTGTTTCTGCTTTTATACCGCCGGAAACATACTCTTGCCCTGCCTGTCGAACAACCGCCAGATATTCTTCTGTACGGTTTGATAATTCTTGTACGCTAAATAGTTCACCTTCTCCACAAAATAAGGTAGCATAGTTTCCTTTGCCGTAAATCCTGTCAAATTGTGCTGTTACACTATCGTAATTTGACTTTGTCGTATAAAATCCGCAAGTAGAGATTAAAACGTTTTTCTTTCCACTCATATCATATCTTGTAGGGTGGCCGCCGCTTTCTGCATTAGATAGCATGAAAGGCAGAGTTAAAGGAAGCTGCCGATCTATTACTGTTTTGAGCTTGCCTGGCAAATTGAAATAATATAATGGGAAACTCCAAATTGTGAGATCAGCCCATAATAACTTTTCAAGAACTATTTGCATATCATCGTAAATACAGCATTTTCCGGGAGTGGTTTTCCAACAGGAAAAACACCCAAGACAAGAGTTAATATCCATCTGCGCAATATTAAGCCTTTCAATTTTAGGCAAGCAATCTTTCTGTGCATAGCAAATCCCTTCCAAAAAAGCGTTAGCAAGCCGAAGCGTATTGCTGCGTTCACCCTTTGGGCTTCCATTGACTAAAAGAATATTCATTTTCATTCCTCCATGTTTTCCAAAAGGTGAATACAGTGTTCGATCCATTCCAGATACATTTGTGTATATCTCTTTCCAAAGTCAGCTGTCATTTGCCAAAATACCGCACTTTTTTTGTCGGGTATCATTTCTTGATACGATGTAATAGAAGCGTCTGTCTGTTGGAGCGCCTTTGAGCCAATGCGGTATTCATCATTAAGTTGTTTGAAAAAATCCAAGCTACTTGAAATGGGCAATTCACCCATAAAAAAGATTTTCATTAAAGTTGGAGAACGCATATCAATATTTACATCTGGGTCCCTTAACCAACGTAGCAACTCTTCTCGTCCTTCTTCTGTAATAGAACAGATATTTTTATTTGGTTTGCCCGATTGTTCAACAGTATGTTTTTCAATCCATTTGTTTTTTTCTAAAACAATAAGTTCACGATAAATCTGGCTGGTTTGAGCAGGCCAAAAGAATTTAAGCGAACTTTCAAAGGCTTCTCGAATTTCGTAGCCAGTCATATCCCCATAGTTTAGTAATCCCAATATCCCATGTTTAAGCATAACGAGGCTTTCTCCTTTAATAAATTATATATTCAACAAGTGGAATATGAATATTATATTCCACTTGTTGAATATTGTCAAGTGTATGTGTCTTGAAACAAATTAAAAGGATGTGTCTTGAAACAAATTAAAA
Source organism: Faecalibacterium hattorii (assembly GCF_003287455.1). GTDB lineage: Bacteria > Bacillota > Clostridia > Oscillospirales > Ruminococcaceae > Faecalibacterium > Faecalibacterium hattorii. The sequence continues at coordinate 85,131 of NZ_PRLC01000013.1, forward strand.
GGAATTATTTAAGCTAATAATAAGAACTATATAGACATATCCAAGAAGAAAGGTGAACAGTAGAATGTAATAGGGTGAATGAATAATGGCAAAAAGACCTGTACCATTGTACGATTTTAAGGCTTTCGGGGCAGCTATAAAAGCCGCGAGAAAAGAATGCGGCGAGAGCCGGAAAAAAGTAAGCGACGAGTTATATATCTCCCCGCGCTACCTTGCGAATATCGAGAACAAGGGACAACAGCCGAGTTTACAGGTGTTCTATGACCTTGTAACCCGGTATCATATTTCGGTAGATCAATTTTTCTTTCCGAACAGCAATGCGGAGAAATCCACCGGGCGGCGGCAGCTTGACGCGCTGCTGGACGGTATGAGCGATAAAGGCATACGGATTGTAACCGCAACGGCAAGAGAGATCACGGAAGTCGAAAAAGAGTAAGCACAAAGCAAAATGGGCAAAAGGACGCTATGGAAACGTATTGTTTCTATGGCGTTTTTCTTTTTCTGCGGAAGTGTTCAGCAAATTTGTATTTTTATCGTGGGAGAATACGAAAAGATGAATAGCAAGCATAGGAAAGGGGTACCCTTTCCGTATTTTCGCCCCCTGCCCCCTGCGGCGTGTTGGTTGAAAATTGCTTGTTGGGAAGTGTCCCAAACCCTCTAAGCAGAAAGGAGAGTCGGCGCATGGACGGACGAAAGAGAACGGTGCAAATCAAATTCAGAGTAACCGAGGAAGAACGGGCATTGATCAAGGAGAAAATGAAGCTCGTCCCCACTCGGAACATGGAAGCCTATTTGCGGAAAATGGCAATCGACGGATACATCATTCGGATAGACCATAGCGACATAAAGGCTATGACAGCGGAGATACAGAAAATCGGGGTCAATATCAATCAGATTGCAAAGCGCGTCAATGCGACGGGCAGCGTCTACCAAGAGGACATAGAGGAAATAAAGGGGGTGCTTGCGGAGATATGGCGGTTACAAAGATTAAACCTGTTAAAAGCACGTTGAGCAAAGCCCTTGACTATATCCAAAACCCGGACAAGACCGACGGGAAAATGCTGGTGTCCTCTTTCGGCTGCTCCTATGAAACGGCAGACATTGAGTTTGGATTTACCCTGTCGCAAGCTCTGGACAAGGGAAACAATCTCGCCCATCACTTGATACAATCCTTTGAGCCGGGGGAAGTCGATTATGAAAAAGCCCATGAGATCGGGCGGCAGCTTGCCGACGCGGTAACAAAAGGGCAGCATGAATACGTTTTGACGACGCACATTGATAAGGGGCATATCCATAACCACATCATTTTTTGCGCGGTCAACTTTGTAGATCACCACAAGTATGTTTCCAACAAGCGCAGCTATTACGGCATACGCAACATCAGTGACAGGCTGTGCCGGGAAAATGGCTTGTCGGTGGTTGTGCCGGAGAAAGGCAGCAAGGGGAAAAATTATGCTGCATACCACAAGGAGAAATCCGCAAAGGCAAAACTAAAGATTGCCATTGATACCCTAATCCCGCAGGTAAACAGCTTCGAGGAATTGCTATCCCGTCTGCAAGGGTTGGGGTATGAGATAAAGCGCGGAAAATATGTGTCCTGCCTTGTACCAGGGCAGGAACGGTTTACCCGCTTAAAAACCATTGGCGCAGACTACACCGAGGAAGCAATCCGGGAACGGATAGAGGGCAAGCGTACCCACGCAGAAAAAGCCCCGCAAGCAGATCGGGGCGTCAGTCTACTTATTGACATTGAGAACAGTATCAAGGCAGCGCAAAACCGGGGCTATGAGCAATGGGCGAAAATCTACAATCTGAAACAGGCGGCAAAAACATACAGCTTCCTCACGGCGCATGGGATTGAACAGTATGCGGATTTGACCGCCAAAATTGCGGAAGTCCAGACGGCAAGCGAACAGGCAGCAGCCACCCTAAAAGACATGGAAACAAGGCTTTCCGATATGGCGGTGCTTATCAAGAACATTACCACCTACCAAAAGACAAAGCCCGCTTATGACGCATACCGAAAGGCAAAGAATAAGGGCAGCTACCGGGCAGCCCATGAGCGCGAAATCATTTTGCATGAAGCGGCGGCAAAGGCACTAAAGTCGGCGGGCGTTTCCAAACTTCCCGACGTTTCCGCGCTGCAAGCGGAGTATGCCAAACTGCAAGAGCAAAAAGAAGCCCTGTACGCCGAGTATGGCAAACGCAAAAAACAGGTCAAGGAATACGATGTTATCAAGCGAAATATCGACAGCATTTTGAAAAAAGATTACCCGCTGGAACGTGGAAAGGAAGTGGGACGAGAATAAGGTTTTTGGTGGATTTTTTTACATATTCATGCTACAATTTTTAATGAAGATAAAAGAGGAAGTGGTTAGATGAGATTTTCAGAAATATTGAACAGACTTACAGGCATTAGCTGTCCTGTATTTGGAATATCATGGAATCCCGTTGATACAGAGCGCAGCATAGCCAGACGGATAATTATTTTTTTAGAACCGCGTAGGGTGCTATATTCGGCATACGAATATGAGTCTGTATGTCCTTGTATTACATCAGTTACAGAAATAAAGAATTATCTTACCTCTGAACTCCAACAAATAGATGAAAAGTCAGAACTTAATTCTTATGTTAGAGCTATGCGTAATGCTTGTAATAAATTCTTGAGCAAATGTCCAGACCGTAAAGAGTTTCGTTGCCATGCTTGCCAAAACGGAAACATTGATAATTGGATTTTTACATCAGCAGTAGGAGAACTTCGCGGCGTTTTTGGGGTAATGGTAGGACAAATAGCAACAGCATACGGGATAGATGTTGAAGATGATTTAGCGCAAATAATCCCTGAATAATAGATATAGAATGCGTGAGGTGTATATTCGTGGGAAAAATTGAAGAATTATTAGTAAATAGGGGTCTATATGATAGTGTAGATATTTCAATTGATGATTTAGACGAACTTGAGAAGTATCTTTCCAAAAGAGATTATGTTGGAAATACAATTGACTGCTTTTGTAAGCAATGTGGTACAAACAGAGTATTCGAGTATGCTACGAGCGAAATACACGAAGAAACGGGTATCATGCGAATAAATATTTTTGATGATGTAAGTGGGAAAATGCGCATACCCAAAAAAGAAGAAACTTTTAATTCTTATCTTAACAAAAGATATGTTTTGACATATCGCTGCACACGAGATAAAGGACATGCAATTCTATTTGATTTAATTGTGACTGACGATAAAATAATCAAGATCGGGCAATATCCTTCGGTTGCTGACTTAGTGATACCTGAAATTGCAAAATATAAATCTGTTTTAGGAACTCAATACCGTGAATTAAGCAAAGCAGTAGGCTTGTTTGCTCATGGCATTGGCATAGGATCATTTGTATATTTACGTCGTATTATTGAAAAATTAGTATTTGATAAATATAGTGAAGTTGCAGACAGAATTTCAATACCAAGTGAGGAATTTGAACACCAGAAGTTTGACGTAAAAATTGAAACTTTGAAAGAATTTCTTCCAAATATTTTAGTTGAAAATAAGAATGTTTATGGTATTGTGAGCAAAGGCATACACGAGTTAAGCGAAGATGAATGTCTTGAAATGTTCCCCTATGTTCGAGCAGGCATTGAACTAATCCTTGATGATTTATTGGCAGAAAGAGAACGAAAAGCGAAAGAAAAAATGTTTGAAAAGTTTGTAGCACAAAAAACTGGGGAATTAAGAAAATGAGAAAAAACCGGGGCGCAGCAGCCGATTATGGCCACCACGCCCCGGTTTTCTATGGGTGCAGGAAAAGGCGTTACGCAGTAGAACGCCATTTTTGAGGGAAAAGGTATTAAGTCCTTGCCCTATGGAAAAACGGCTGTCAGAGCCGCGCTATACAAGGGATTTTGCGCCCCTATCGCGTAACAGGGAACGCATTTTTTTCATACGCTCGGCGGCTTGTCTGCGGGTAATCCGCTTACGGCACTCCGGGCAGTATTTGACGCTGTTAGAGCTGGACGCAAAGAACGCGCCACACTCGGTACACCGTTTCTTGTCCTCGGTGTTCATCAGTTCCGCATACAGGAGCTTGTCGGCGGGAAGTACAGCGACGCGAAACCATTTACAGAGCAGCGAATAAGAAATAAGCTGCGGACAAACACACTCGTCCCCATCGTCCAGTAAAAGGCATTTTCCATTGATACAGTTGCAGCACTCCTTTTTTACAAGGGTGTTGACTTTCCGGCTTTGCGGCGGTGTCAGCCGCTTAACCGCGCTCATGCTTCATCAGCGGCATATACGGCAAGCTCGGCGTATTCTTCATCGGTTAAAGCGTCCACTTTGGAAAGGGTGCGCCTTGCAAGCTCCCGCATATCCGCGTCCATATCGGGCAGCGCGGCGGTCATGTTCTCCATAAGCTGCGCCTTGCCGCCCTCGTGGTAAATGCTCAACAGGTTTGTTTCTTCAACGGTAAACTGTACCATGCTCATACCTCCAATTCGTGATTTTTCGTTTTTGCGGTCTTTTTCTGTGCCGCCCGTTCCTTTTCTGCCCGAAGCTGCGCCAAGATAGAGGGCTTTTCCTCTTTATCGCTGCTGCGTCCTTTTTCTGCCTTAATTGCGGCGGCATAATCCACAAGGGAGATCGGCTCGCCTGCCTTTGCCTTTTGCTCCAGCTCTCCGACAGTGGGCGTCTGGGGCGTGTTATTGATAATACCGTCAAAGTTGTTGTCGTTCTGCTCTACGGTATCTTCAATGTGCTTTAAGGGATTGACTTTTTCCGGCTGCTCGGCGGCAATGGCAAACGCCCGCGTACCATTGCCCATAATCAGATATTTTCCGTCCTCGGATTGATGATGAAAACCATATCCGGCGGCTTCCATCTGTTCACGGCTCATGTCTGTTACATGGAACGTCCCTCGCGGTGTTCGGATTGTTTCGCCTGTTTCCCGTTCGTCGGGGGTAAGCTGCTGCGCCTGTTCCTTGAAAAACTCCGGTACCTCTTGATAGCCGATACTGTCTACATAGTGGGCGGTGTCCTTGCCGTTTTGATGGAGTACCACAATATCGGAAACGGAAAGACTATGCCCCTTAAAATCGGCGGGGTGGTCGAGATTGAAACGGGTGTAAATATCTTCAAGGGAAGTGTCTGGCGCAAGGGGCGCGGTGTAGATCAGCTCATAATTTGCCCGGTCTACGGCGTGTCCCGTTGCCTGTAAGCGATCGTAAGGCTCGAAACGCAAGTCCCTTGTTTCGTCCCCGCGCTTTAGCTGATAAATGGAAAAGGTGTCCTTGTCCTGCTCGGCGGTCTGCGCCTGTGCATACAGTTCCTTTACCTCGCCTTGCGTCAGCTCTCCGGCGTTGAGCTGCGCCATCAGTTCGCGGCATTTCTCCGGAATCCCGATATACAGCACGTCCCCGATTTTTGCCTTTCCGTCCTCCTGCGGGAAATATGCCTGTAAGATATACAGGTTATCCCGGCTGTCGCTGCCGGGGTTGGCGTGTACCTTGTAGATCGGCTCCGGCGCGGGCTTTTCCTGTGAAGCTGCCTTTTGCCGCTGGATATGCGCCCGCTGTAAGTCGGTGGGCTTTTCCCCGGTAAGGGGCTGTATGGCTTTGATGTAGTTTGCAGAATAATAGGCGTTGTCGGTAAGCTGACGTTGCCACGCTTCGGCTTTGGGGGACCAGCGAAAACCGTTTGATTTCAATTCTTCCCGTGTCGCTGCGTCCGGCTTTTCGTCAAAGAAAATTTGCAGGCGGTTTGCTTCGGTGTTGGCTTCCACCTTGCCGCCCTCAAACTCCCAACCGACGTAGCCGATTTCCTTTTGCAGCGAAAGGGATTTGATACGCTCTTTCACGCGCCGGATTTCCGCGTTGTTGTTGGATAACGCCCATGTAGGGTACGGCTTATCCTCAATATGCCACTGGCTCGACATATCTGCTTTCATTTTCTCGATACTCTCCGGCGACAAATGGGGGCAACCGTCAAGGGCCTTGTGTTTGCGGTAATAGGCGTTTACCGCTTTCATGGTTTCCTGCGCTTTCTCCAATCCCGCAAGTTTCTTTTCCAGCTTTTGAACCGCCTGCGGGTCGTCCGCGCTGATACCGCCCATACCTGTACTGCGGATTTTATCAAGCAAGCCTTGAATATCCTGCCACTCCCGGTAGTTGGTGTCACGGGCGGCGTTTTGCTTTTCTTTCTTGCGTACAGGGAAATTAGAACCGCCCGCAATCAAGATAGAGGGAACGCGGGCGTCGATCTCATAGCCCTTGTTCATATTTGCCGCAAGTTTCCGGGCGTAGGTATCAAGCAGACTGTCGATTTTCTCATGGTACATCGGGTCTACCCGCGCTTTCTGCCGCTCGGCAAGCTGTACGGCTTCGTCTACATAGCTGCGGTATTCTGCCGTTGCGCTGCCGGGTTTGTAGTCGGAATAGCTGTTCATTTCCTTAGCGCGTCGGGCTGCGGCTTCGTTGATGGTGTAGTAGGTTACTGTGGTCTGCGTCGCTTCCTGCGGTGTAGCTTCCGGCGTTGCCTGTTCCGGCTGCGCTGCCGGTTCCTGCGGCTCCTGTTCGGGTTGCGACTCTGCCTTTACAAGCTGCCCGTCCACATAGGAATAACCCTGCGCCGCGATTGCTTCAAGGGTATTGTCTGTGACCTCGCCCCGCGACTTCATATCCATTTCAATCAAGGTTTGCAGGGTATCTTTTACGGTGCTGGAAAGTTCCTGTTTCTGTTCGGGGGACAGCTTATCAAAGACAGGGGTTTCCGGCTCCTGCTGGATAGGCTGCGTTTCCTGTTCCTGTACGGCGGCTTTTTCCTTTTGGATTTCCGCAAAATTCCTGTCTATGGTTTCGATTAGCTTTGTGGCGGTGCTGCGGATTGTTTCAAGAGAGCCTTTCAGCTCTGCAAGCTCTTTTCCGCTGCTCCACCCGGCAACGTAACCAAAAGAATAGTCGGACGTATCAAGCCCGTAATGCTGGCAGACAACATACGCAACACTTTCCGCTTGTACCTCACGGGTACGGCGGTCGGGGCGTGCTGGGTCGTCCGGGTCAGTGTCGTGCATGGTGGCATGGGATATTTCATGGATTGCCGTTTTGATATTCTGCAATTCACTCATACCCTCATTGATTGCGATACGGTTTTCTTCATAATAGCAGCGTCCTTTTGCGCCGCCGCTTAATACTTCAAAGCCCATAGCAAAGGGGGAAGTCCGTTCAAGAGCTGCAAAGAAGTCCTGGTACTGTTCCACGTTGCCCATCAGCTCGGAAACAGAAAGGGCGGGCAGCTCTTTTCCCTCGGTCTGGGACACATCAAAGACAGATACCACCTTATAGGCGGGTATGGTAATTTCCTGCGTTTCCATAACCGGTTTTCCGTCTGCGCCAATCATGGGCTTTTGCGTGTCGGGGTCGATTTTCTCCCGTTCTTTTTTGACTTTATACGGGGCGGGGGCAAGTATTTTGATTGCCTTTTCTCCGGGCTTTACATGGCGGTCAAACTCCTTTTCCCATTGACGGTAGCCTTTTACAAGACTGCCGCCCTGCATGGCAATCAAGATTGTGTTGTTCAGGCTGTAATCGTGAAACTTTGACATGGTACGCAAATACTCTGCATACCGTTCACTTTCAAACACGCCCATAATGCCCTGTTCCAGACGGTCGGTAATCTCTTTCATCTTGTCGGCGGGGTTGTCTGCCGAGAGGATCAGCGGAATAACCGGGCGCGGCTCGGTAGTGGGAAACGTAGTAGCCGCCGCGTCAAAGTCTGTCCGCTCTGCTTCGCTGCGTTCCGGCTGCGGGGGCTGCGGCGTTACCCGGTATTCTTCCGGCACGTCGCGCCCGTCATACCATTCTGTAAAGGTGTTTCGGTTGTTGTAGATATAACCACGTTCGGTAAACATACCGTCGTCGTTGATAGAAGCGTCCCGCCCGTATTCCTCATACATGAAATACTTTTTTGCTTCGTCGGGCAACTCCAATTCGTCCAGCTCGTCGATCAGATAATGCCCGTATTCTTCCTCGTTGTGGACGGACGGATAAAGCCAATAGCAATCAAGGTTTTGTGCAAGGTTGATAAGCTTCTGCAAGCTGCCTGTATGGTCGCCGTGTTCCATTGCGGCAACAAACTTTTCCCTGTCGTCGTCAAACTGCATTTCCAAGAGCTTCGCTAAATAGTTCAGCTCGTCGGGGTGGGAATACTCGCTTAAATGTTCTGTCAAACCGGGAACAGCGGATTGAAATTCGGTAAAATGCCATTCCTCATAGCTTCGGAAGTCTATCCCGATACGGTCAAAGACTTCTTTCAAATGCGCGGCAGTCGTGGGGAATGTTACCCATTCGCCTGCAGGTCTACCCTCGGTGTACTTTCCAAGATTGGAAAGATAGCCGCTTAAAATAGGTTGTTCCATTCGTTAGCTCCTTTCTTCGTTGATTTTCAAGAGGGTTTGGGACACTTCCCAACAAGCAAAATCCCCGCAATCGTCGGCAGACGAAAACGGGGATTTTTACGGAAAGGGTACCCCTTTCCTATGCTTGCTGCGTAACTTCTCTGTCCCTCTGGATTGCAATTCGGTAGTTGACGTATTTCCCGCCCGTATCGACTAACAGGATTGTTCCGTCATAGGTTTTGCCTGTTTTCGGGGAATACAGCTTCTTAACCTTTGTTTTCCCGTCTTTTAAGAGGGCGGCGGCAATTTTCGGAGAAAAGGCTACCTTGCGTTCCTCAAAAAAACGGTCATTCTTCCACATGGTAAAGGCGCAGTCCCGATTTGAGCAGTAGTAGTTTTTCTTGCTCTCATAGACATTTGCGCCGCAACGGGGGCATTTGCCGATCACCGGCTTTTCCTCTTTGAAACGCTCCTTTTCTTTGTCGGAAAGAAAAGGATAGGTCTTTACAAGCCCCTGTGTCATTTCGGCTATCCCCGTCATAAAGCTGTCCGGGTCTGCCTGTCCCTTTGCAATCTGCGTCAGATTGTTTTCCCAATCGGCGGTCAGTTTCGGGGAAGTGAGTACGTCCGGCAGAACACAAACAAGCTCGGTCCCGCTTTTGGTAGGAATGAGCTGTTTCCCTTTGCGCTCCACAAAGCCGCCTTTTACCAGCTTTTCAATAATAGCGGCGCGGGTGGCGGGTGTTCCAAGCCCCTGGCGTTCCGCGTCCGGGTCGGTTTCCTCATTCCCGGCGCGTTCCATAGCAGAGAGCAGCGACGCTTCGTTATGGGGCTTCGGCGGCGTCGTGAAATGCTCCGTTACCACCGCTTGTGGGTTGTCAAAGGTCTGCCCCTCGGTAAAGGGCGGCACGTCCAGCGAAAGGGCGTTTCCCTCGTCGTCCTCGGTATCGGTTTTCTTTTTTAACGTCGCCATAAAACGGCGTTCCAAGTCTTTCCACCCTGCGGCAAGCACTGTTTTTCCCTTTGCGGTAAACTCCTGTCCGGCGCAGGAAAGAACCGCCGTAACCGCTTCAAAGATATGCGGCTCGGCGCAAGCCATCAAAAGACGCGCTCCGGCAAGGGTAAGGATATTTCGCTCACTCTCCGGCAGCGCGGCAAGGTCGGCTTTTTCAAGCTCCATTGTGGGAATAATTGCGTGGTGGTCGGGCACTTTTTTGCTGTCCAGCAGACGGAAGATTTCCGGCGTAAAGGCCGCACCCTGCATAAAGGGAAGCGTCCCGCCAAGCAGGGCGGCAATCCCCGCCGCTGTATCGCCCATGTCGTCGGTAAGATAGCTGCTATCCGTCCTCGGATAGGTAAGCAGCTTCTTTTCATACAGGGCTTGTGCCAGGTCAAGGCTCTGTTTTGCGGTGTAGCCATAAATGCGGTTTGCTTCCCGCTGCAAGCTGGTAAGGTCAAAGAGCTTTGGCGGGGCTATGGTTTTCTTCTCACGGGTTACAGAAACACAAACCGCCTGCGACGCTTCGCAAGCTGCTTTCAAGGCGGCTGCGTCCTCGGCGGCGTGGATCTTCGCGCTTGCCGCTTCCACGCCGGACAGGGACAGGCGCACATGGTAGTATTTTTCTTTCCTAAAGGTCGTAATGGCTGCGTCCCGATCAACCAGCATTTTCAGTGTTGGGGTCTGGACGCGCCCCACGTTCAGCGTCTTTCCATACAGGCAGGAAAACAGGCGGGTCATATTGATACCGACAATCCAATCGGCTTTTGCCCTGCAAAGGGCAGAGGAATACAGGGAGTCATACGCTTTCCCGTCTTTGAGGGAAGCAAAGCCCGCCTTGATTGCGCTTTCTTCCATAGAGGAAATCCAAAGGCGGCGCATAGGCTTTTTACACCCGGCGACTTCATAGACAAAGCGGAAAATAAGTTCGCCTTCGCGCCCTGCGTCACAAGCGTTGACGACTTCGGAAACGTCGGCGCGGTGCATGAGGTCTTTTAGGATTTTGAATTGCTTTCCCTTGTCGGCGGCAACGGTGTACTGCCATTCCTGCGGCAGAATGGGTAAGCTGTCATAGCTCCATTTCTTGTACTGCTCGCCATAGGCGGCGGCTTCCGCAAGCTGTACCAAATGTCCGACGCACCATGAAACAAGATAGCCGTTGCCCTTTATGTACCCGTCTTTTTTCTCTGTTGCGCCAAGCGCGGCGGCGATTGTCGCCGCTACGCTCGGTTTTTCTGCAATTACAAGCGTTTCTCTCATACAGTATCGTCCTCCTGTTCCTCGGCTTCGGTATCGTCGGTCAGCTCGTCCTCGGCTTCCTCGTCGTACTCGTCAAAATCGTATTCGTCCAGATTGTCATTGCCCTTTGCCGCGTCCTTTTTCGGCTTTAAGATTTTGAAATAATAGAACGCTGCGCCGCCACCTCCGGCAAGGATAAGGACGATCAGCAGAATACCGCCCATGTTGCTTTGCTTTTCTTCCTGCGGCTGTTCGGGTTCTTCCGACTCGGCTTCCTTGCCGGTGCAGTCTTTCAGATTGACAGCGCAGACAGGGCAAGCGGTATTCACGGCTCCGGCTTCGCATTTTTCCGTACAGGTGCAGACTGCGGGCGGTTCTTCGGTCTGTCCGTCCTCGTCCTCCATCAATGCCATAAGGTCGGCTTCGTCTACTTGATTGAGGAAATGGACGGTGTTTTCGCCCTCGTCGTCCCGGTCGATGATGATATAGAAATAGTTGCCGTTTTTCGTGGTAATGGTAATAAGCTGCTTATTGCCGCCGTAATCGTCAACAAGGGTTGCGTTTCCGTCCGGGGTAAGGGGCGGCGTGTCCTCGGTTTCTTCCACAATCACGCCCGTATCATTGGTGGCGTCGCTCTCCGGTGTCTGTGCAAAAGCGGTAACAGAAAAGCCGCCCATGAGCATGAGGGCGGCACAAAGGGCGGTCAATGTCTGAACAATTTTATTCTTCATACGCGGCTTCCTCCTGTTCCTCGTTGTAATCGCCTGCGGGAACGGCAGCCATACCGGGAATACCGCCGCCGGACAGCATGGCGGTAAGTTCCTGCGGGGTCAGGTTCATAGCGCGTACCATCTGGACGATTTGCAGATTTTCCACTTCGGTTTTCTGTGCGGTCAGCTCTTTGAGCTTGTTTTGCTGCTCGGTGATCTTCTCGCGGGTCTTTTGGATTTCCCGGTCAAGACGTTCCAGTTTACTCATAGCCATAATAAAAATTCTCCTTTCCTTGTGTGGGTTAGTCCCAATTCATCAGCCCGTACCCTTTGATACATTCATAGGTAAGGGCATAGCTCTTGATTTTGCAGGCGTCGCCGGAATTGCCCTCAACGGTATAAACGCGGCTTCCGTCGGTGCCTATGACAATGCCTACATGGTCTGCGCTCCCGTCTAAATCCCAATCGAAAAAGATCGCGTCGCCGGGGGCGATATTTTCATAATCCCTTGCGCCCCATTGTCCCCGCGACTGGAACCACGGAACGCCCTGCGACTGACAGCCCGCAAAACGCGGCTCGCTTTTTCCGGCTTGATTGTAGCACCAGCTCACGAAACAGGCGCACCACTCCACGCGGCTGTTAAAGCCGTACCAGCTCCAATAGGGATAGCCGCCCACGTTGCCGACTTGCTGCTTTGCAAGGTCTACCAGCTCTGTGTTTCCGGGGCGGGTGCCGTTGACAAAATGAACGCCGCTTAAATCCTCGGACGGGCTACCATCGGGAGAGCCGCCGCCGAAAACTAAAGGCTTATTGCCGCTTGTTTCCATGTAGACATGGAACATTTCAAGCTGCTCTGCGTTCAACAGCTCCGGCGCAAGTGAGGATATGGGGGTGTTCGTCAGCTCCACATGAAGTATGCGATATTCGTATTCGTGTTCGTCCCCGTCCTCGTCGGTGTAGGTGCGTATCTGGATTTCCTCGGTAAGCGTCAAGGTGTACTGCATATCAAAAATACGCTGGATTTCTGCCTGTGCGCTCTGCGGGGTGTAGCTCTGCAAAAGGGCGGTCAAATAGGACGCAAGCTCATGGGGGTTATGCTCGATGGTGTCCAAATGGTAGCGGTATTCATCATAGCCGGGGTGGGTGCTTTCGATGTTGTCAATCTCGGCTTGCAGCTCGTTTTCCATAGCAACATAGTTGTTTTCCACCGCCACAAGATCGCTGTCCTCCGATGTATAGGAAGTTCCCACGACACCATTTACCGCGCCGGAAAACATAGAGGAACAAGAGGACAGCCCTGCGAAAACCATGATAAACAGCAGCAGGGCGGCAATCGCAATCAGCACGCCTACCGGGTGCCTTGCCACAAATGCCGCCGCTTTTCTTGTTTCCTCGGCGGTTTTCTTCGCTGCCTTGCGGGTGCTTTCTGTCGCTTTTTTCGCGGTGGCTGCACCGCCTTTTTTCGCCGCTTTTGCATACTCCCGCTTGATTTTCTGTTTCTGCATGAAACGGGAAAGAGGGTTGCTACTAAGCTGCGGGTTCTCATACAGGGCTTTGTGATAGTGAAAATTGGCGTTTGCCTTTGCCGCTGCCTTTTCCGCTTGTGCTGCCTTGCGGTAAGGTTTCAGCTTGTGGCTGTGGTAGCCCTCTTTGACCTTGTGGACACCGTATTTTCCCATACGCTCGGTGGCTTCCTCGGATTTGTGCGCCCCCTCAACGCCGGAATTATCTTTTTCCACGGAATGTATCTTGTTATGGACGAAAATCCCGGCTTCCTGTGCGGGGCGGGATAAGGGGTTGTGCTTGCCCTTAAAATTAGGCGGCGTTTCCCGTTCCTCAAACTGCAATCGTGATTTTTTCTTTTTGGGAAGTGCCGCCCGCGCCGCGTCCAGACGGTCGGCGGCTTTATCCGATTGCTTGATATACTTTTCCAGCTCCGGCGTTGCCCGTTCCTCGTCGGTAAATTGCAGACGGGACGACTGTGTTTTTGCTGTTGCTGCTTCCTGCGCCCGACGAACCGCTTTTTTTGACGCTTTCCGGGTCTGTCCCGCACCGATATGCTCCATGACGCGCTCTGCGGCGGCGTCCTGCGGTTTTGCGATATGCTCCGGCGCATGGGGCAAAGGAGAGGTCGGGGACGATACGCCTTGAAGCTGCGCCGCGTCCTGTGCGGCTTGCTGCTCCGGCGTTTTCTGAAAATCCGCGTCCTGTATGCGCTTGCTGATAAGCTCGGTTTCGCCCGTAGCTTTGTTTTGCTCGGTCAGCCCGTCACGGCTCATTTTCTGCGTGATTTTGTCACGGGCTTTTACAGGGTCATTCAACTGTCATCACCTCCAATCCGCGCCCTTGCAAGAGCGCAATACTCAATGTTGATCTCAATGCCGATATAGTGGCGGTCAAGGTCTTTTGCCGCCTTGCCTGTGGTGCCGCTTCCAAAGAACGGGTCTATCACAATGCCGCCTTTCGGACAGCCTGCCAAAATACAGGTTTCCGCTAACTTCGGGGGAAACGCGGCAAAATGCCCGCCCTTGTATGGGACAGTGTTAATTAGCCACACATCACGCTTGTTCCGCATGGTGGGGATTAGCGCGTCGTCATAGTAGCCGCCTTTCCGCGCTCTGTTGATACCCTGCACTTTGCCTTGTCCGGGTATTTCCTCGGTGTATTTGCTGCCTGCGCTGCGCCCCTGCCTGTATCGCGCAGCCGTTCCCGGTGCGACTGGCTCGGCTATGGCGGCAGAGTCATAGAAATACTGCTTTGACTTTGAGAGCAGGAAAATGTGTTCGTAGCAACGGCTCGGACGGTCTTTGCAGCTTTCGGGCATGGGGTTATCTTTCTGCCATATAATATCGCTGCGTAAATACCACCCGTCAGCGCGTAGGGCAAAGGCAAGAAGCCACGGAATACCGATCAAATCTTTTTGTTTGCAGTTCGCCGCCTTTCTTGCGATAGATAAGGCTTGCCCGTTCCTGCCTTTTGGATTTTTGGGGTCGGTGTAGCTGCCTTTGCTCCCGGTGCCGCAGTAGGTGTCCGCGATATTCAGCCAAAATGTCCCGTCAGAACGCAACACCCGTTTCAGCTCATGGAATACAGCGACAAGCCGATCAATGTACTGTTCCGGCGTGTCCTCGCGCCCGATCTGCGCGTCAAGTCCGTAGTCCCTAAGTGCGTAGTAGGGCGGGCTGGTTACGGCGCAATGGGCGCTTTCATCGGGCAGCTCCCGCAGAGCGCAGAGGGCGTCCCGGTTGATGATTACATCTGTTTTCATGCGTCGCTCACTTCCTCCGGCTTTGTCGTCATTACCCGGTAAAGCTCGGTGTCTTTCGGGAAACGGTCTACAAAGGGCAGTACCACATTGCCGTAGAAGATAAGCCCCTCGCCCGCTTCGGTGTGGGTAACGTACTTCATCTGCTGCGGGCTGATATTGAGCTGCTTTGCAAGGATAGCCCTGTCGCCTGCGGCTTGATTGAGCATGAGGACAAAATCGCTGTTTTCAAAAATGTTCTCGACTTCGCGGCTGGATAACAGGTCTTTGACGTTCTGTGTAATGGCGGTCGGTATGCCGCCCCACTTTCTAAAACGCTTCCAGATTTCCACGGAATAGGCTGCGGTCTGTTCCTCTTTCAAGAGCAAATGAAACTCGTCCATGTAGTAGCGCGTCGCCTTTTTCTCGGCGCGATTGATGGTAACGCGGTTCCACACCTGATCTTGCACAATGAGCATACCTAACTTTTTGAGCTGCTTCCCAAGCTGTTTAATATCAAAACAGACAAGACGGTTATTCAGTTCCACGTTGGTACGATGGTTAAAGACGTTGAGCGAACCGGAAACATACAGCTCCAACGCCGCCGCAATCCGCGCCGCTTCCGGCTCCGGCTGCTTCAAAAGCTCGTTGTAAAGGTCGCCCAAGATAGGCATTTTTGCCGGGTCCGGGTCGGCAAGATACGGGCGGTACACATTCCTTACAGCCCGGTCAATGACAGTCTTATCCACGGGCTGCAAGCCCTCTTTGCCGCCGATTACCAGCTCACAAAGGGAAAGGATAAAGTCTGATTTGAGGGCAAGGGGGCTGTCGTCCTCGGAATAATTGAGGTTAATATCCATCGGATTGACATACTGCGGTTTTCCGTCTATGCCCTTGCCCGTCGGGGACAGTCGGATTACTTGTCCATTCAGCCGTTCTACAAGGGAAAAATACTCGGCTTCCGGGTCGCAGATAATAATATCGTCGTCGGTAATGAGGAAAGCGTTTGTCATTTCCCGTTTTGCTGCGAACGATTTACCGCTGCCCGGTGTACCCAAGATAAGCCCGTTCGGATTTTTAAGCTGCTTGCGGTCGCAGAGGATCATGTTATTGCTCAATGCGTTCAGCCCGTAATACAGGGCTGCGCCTTTCTGGAAAAGCTCTTGCGTAATAAAGGGGATAAAAATAGCGGTGCTGCTTGTCGTCAAACCCCGTTCAATGGGGACAAGGTTTTCCCCAATGGGAACGCACGACAATAAGCCCGCTTCCTGCTGGTAGTCAAGGCGGGTTAAAGCGCAGTTATATTTCTGTGCGATACCCGCCGCCGCAAATACTTCATTTTCCAATTTCCGCTTTGTGTCTGCCATATTTACCACAAGGAACGTAAGGAGAAACATTCGCTCATTGCGGCTCTGTAAATCCTGCAAGAGATTTTTTGCTTCGCTGCCGAACGTGGCAAGGTCGCTCGGAATAATGTCCATATCGTAGCCGCTGCGGACTGCCTTTTTCTGTTCCTCAATCTTCATCTTGTCAAGGTCTGTGATTTTCCGCTTAATCGTCTTAATGGCTTCGCTTTGGTCGATACTGCGGATATGCAGATTGACAATCACGCCCGTTTCAAGGTCGAGGATTTCCGATAAGATACGGTCGTTCAGCTCCGGCGCAAGTATCTGTAAGAACGACACCGCGCCGATCTTGCGTCCCATACGGAACGTGCGTCCCTCTCCGAAACGGAATGACGAGGGGGCAATAAAATCTTTGGTGGAAAGCCCGGACGGGGCAAGCCAAGCCCAATCAAAGGAAAATGGCTCGCCCTCCGGGTGGAATACGCCATGCAGCACTTTCAAACGGTCATAGCCCGTCATGGGGTGGGCAGATACGCCAAGCACCTTAAAATTGTTGAGTACGTCCGTTTCAATACGGGCAAGGCGGGATTTTGCCGCCGCCAAGCTGTCCGCTTCAATGGAAAATGTAATGTACTTGTATTTGACAAGCCCGTTGTTACCTTTGGAAAGCTGGTTTTTGAGCATATCCGAATACTCGGTACGAATGGAATTGAAAGCGTCGTCCTGCGCCGGAATGTCGATAGCTTTTTCTGCTTCTCCGCGCTGCGTTCCCTGATTGATGAAAGAGAGCTGCACGCTCACGCTCGCGTCAAAGTAGTTGAGAAAATCGCACCAGTTTTCAAAAATGGCGGTCTTGTCGTCTGCCTGTGCAAGCTGATAGTTAATATCTTCAAACACAATGCTCTTGCTGTATTTCTTTTCCGTAATCCTGCAAATTCCGTCCGGGAACATCTGCAAGTAAGGAATGGTCTGTTGCGCGGTGTGCGCTTTTCCGTCGCCCTTTGCCTGCTGGATAAGGGCGACGATCTGTTTCTTTTCGGCGCGGGACAATTTACGCTTTGTTCCTGCGGCGGCTTCCCGCGCATTTGGTGCCTGTGCCTTTGACAATAGCCGATACCTCCTTTTCAAGTTTTCGTTGCCGTTCCAATACGGTATAGAGATTTTCCGTTTGGTAAGGGCGTTCCTTTGGTCGGATAAACTTTGTCTGAACGATGTTTCTTATCACGACTTCAAGGGGCTGTCCATGCCGTTCATACATGGCAAAGAGAAAGCAAGGCAGCATAACGACGATCATTGCCATTGCCGCAAGGGTCGTCCCCGCGCTGCCTTTGAGCAAAAAGAAAAGCGGCAATCCCACAAGGAGAGCCGCGCCAAGACAAACAATCTGCCGTTTCGTAAGGTTGAACGCTACCTTTGTTTTGACTTTGGAAAGGTCTTTCGGTACGGTAACATACGCCAAGCGAATACCTCCTTTCTGCCCTTAATGGGCGTTGAATATAGATTTTGCAAGTGCGCCGGATTGGAACAGGGAAAAACAGAGGATCACCGTATAAGCTGCAAGGGAAAAAATCGCGCTGTGCAAGTTGTCGGCTATTACCATTTCATTGACAAGGACAGCGTAAATGCCAACGCATATCATAATCAAAAACCCTTGAAAGCCGAGGGCAAAAAGCCCTTTGAGATAGTTGTTTCCAATCTGTCCCCATTCCCGGTTTGTCATGGTTGCGAATGGAATAGGAGAAACAGAGCAATACAAGTAAATTTCTATCATTCTGCCGTAGAGAATAACCGTTATCAGCACCGACATGATTTTCATGCAAAGGCTGACAAGGCTTGTTTCCATAACAAGCAAGAGCAATTCGGGGATTTCCATAGCTTCCAGCCCGTCCTGCATGGAAGCAAGGGCTTCGGCGGCGTCGATTGATGTTTCGCCGCCGATCACCCCCGCCGCGCCGGAAACAACGCGCTGCGCCACGTCAAACACCGCCATTGTTATGTCAAAAGTGTGTGTTACCAAGTAAACAGCAACAAACGCTTTGAAAAACCACTTGAAAAACATAAAGGTGTCAACGTCGTGCATATTGTTTTTTTCCACTACCATGCTGATTAGCTCATAGCATAGGACATAGGTAATGACAAGCCCCGCAATCGGAACAATGACATTTTCCGAAAGTGTTTGTATCATGGAAAAGATGTTCGCGTTCCAACCTTGCGGGGTTTGCCCTACCTGTGTTGCGATGGTGCCTACTTTTTCGTTTACGTCCCCGAACATAGTTGACAGATTACCGTTGATGGCTCCGATCAGAATACCTTTTATCCATTCGTTAATCGCGTCAAGTATGCTCTGCATAGGCTACCTCCGCGGCTTATGCGAATAGCCCGGAAAGCAGAGGTACCAAAATCATACCGACGAGGGCAACACCGCCGCCCGCCATGAGCTGCTTCATGCCCTGGCTTTTTGCGCCCGATAGCCATAGGTAAGTCTTTGATATGATCTCCAACTTTTCCCCGGCTCCACACCGTGCGTGCAGCTTTCACCGCACACGGCGTTCCATCGAATTCAGTTGCACAGGGCTTGCAATACAACTTACACACTTCGTAGCTTGAACAAGAAAAGATTTTTAATCAATCAAAGGCATTTCTGCCATCTCACGAAACTTATTCAGCTTTAAAATTTGCGTACTATCGAGATTGAGAAGGTTCAGGTAAAACTTTATGGTAGCCATGTCAGAAGCATGGATAAGTTTGTGGACGGGAGCCGATATAAGAACGAGGTTTCCGTATTCATCTGTGCCGCCCTTCGCAGCAGGCCTCTTGTGGTGGCAGTGGATATCATGGGCTTCCATGATTGAACCCGTCACTGCACATTTTCCATGCTGCGCTGCATACAGAGAAATTCGATTATCTGCGTATTCTATCGACCTGCCCTGCACAGGATTTCGCATCAGCCAAAGCATCGTCTTAGTGTCGATGTTCAGATTCTTGTGAATCAGTTCCCGACCTTCTGGCGTATACTTGTTGACCGACTTCCTTTTGTGCTGGGCATTTCTGCTCTGAACATATCCAATAGGAACTACTGGCCGTCCATGCAGAAATCGCAGTTGACTGCTTTTTCCATACTTTTCTTTGATATAGCCTTTTTTCAGTTCGCCTTTGCGTGTCAGGTCATTCCGCAGACGATTGTGCATCTGCTTTTTGACCCCATAAGCCAGCTTTCCAAAGTCCTCAGAAGCAGCCGTTGCAATGCAGTAATACTGGTGTATTCCTGCCACCACAGCATTGTAGGTCATCAG
>NZ_PRLC01000047.1 GCF_003287455.1 Faecalibacterium hattorii
TATCGCCACTGGCAGCAGCCACTGGTAACAGGATTAGCAGAGCGAGGTATGTAGGCGGTGCTACAGAGTTCTTGAAGAGCTGCGGCGAGCGGTATCAGCTCACTCAAAGGCGGTAATACGGTTATCCACAGAATCAGGGGATAACGCAGGAAAGAACATGTGAGCAAAAGGCCAGCAAAAGGCCAGGAACCGTAAAAAGGCCGCGTTGCTGGCGTTTTTCCATAGGCTCCGCCCCCCTGACGAGCATCACAAAAATCGACGCTCAAGTCAGAGGTGGCGAAACCCGACAGGACTATAAAGATACCAGGCGTTTCCCCCTGGAAGCTCCCTCGTGCGCTCTCCTGTTCCGACCCTGCCGCTTACCGGATACCTGTCCGCCTTTCTCCCTTCGGGAAGCGTGGCGCTTTCTCATAGCTCACGCTGTAGGTATCTCAGTTCGGTGTAGGTCGTTCGCTCCAAGCTGGGCTGTGTGCACGAACCCCCCGTTCAGCCCGACCGCTGCGCCTTATCCGGTAACTATCGTCTTGAGTCCAACCCGGTAAGACACGACTTATCGCCACTGGCAGCAGCCACTGGTAACAGGATTAGCAGAGCGAGGTATGTAGGCGGTGCTACAGAGTTCTTGAAGTGGTGGCCTAACTACGGCTACACTAGAAGAACAGTATTTGGTATCTGCGCTCTGCTGAAGCCAGTTACCTTCGGAAAAAGAGTTGGTAGCTCTTGATCCGGCAAACAAACCACCGCTGGTAGCGGTGGTTTTTTTGTTTGCAAGCAGCAGATTACGCGCAGAAAAAAAGGATCTCAAGAAGATCCTTTGATCTTTTCTACGGGGTCTGACGCTCAGTGAAACGAAAACTCACGTTAAGGGATTTTGGTCATGAGATTATCAAAAAGGATCTTCACCTAGATCCTTTTAAATTAAAAATGAAGTTTTAAATCAATCTAAAGTATATAGATATAGACTTATACAGAAGTCTATATC
>NZ_PRLC01000014.1 GCF_003287455.1 Faecalibacterium hattorii
GGATTAGCTCAGCTGGGAGAGCGCTTGCATGGCATGCAAGAGGTCAGCGGTTCGATCCCGCTATTCTCCACCAAAAACCACTGCACAATGTTCGTGCAGTGGTTTTCTTTTGTCTCCCTCATGTGAACAACACCCCCACCTGCGCAGGTGGGGGTGTTGTTGGTTTTTCTTTATTGGGAAGTTCCTTACCGAACCTAGGAAAAGATCAGACGAACGGGTTATAGAACCGCCCGAAGCGGAGGGTCACGGTCAGGCTGAGCAGCAGCAGCGCAGCGCCCAGCCCCAGCGCGATGAAATCGCGGCGGACGAAGGGGCGCTGGGTGTACCATGTGCGCTTGCTCTTTTTGCCAAAGCCCCGCAGCTCCATGGCGTTGGAGATGGTGTCGATGCGGTTCAGGCTGGTCAGGATCAGGGGCAGCAGGATGTTTACGGAATTTTTGAGCCGTTTGAAGAAAGGTTCCTTCTTGCCCAGTTCCACGCCGCGGGCCTGTTGGGCCTGACTGATGCTGTGGTAGTCCCGCTGGATGTCTGGGATATACCGCAGCGCTATGGCCACCGAGTAGCCCACCTTATACGAGATGCCGATGCTGTTCAGGCTGGCCGCAAACTCGCTGGGGTCGGTGGCCGAGATGAAGAGGATGGCCACCGGCAGGGCCACGAAATACTTCAGCGAGATGTTGCACATATAGAACAGTTGCTCCGCCGTCAGGTCATACCGCCAGAACAGGTGGCAGAGCACCGTGCGGGTGCCGTAGAGGGTCGTGCCCTGATCGGGGTCGAACAAAAAGATGAAGAAGTTGTTCAGCAGCAGGAACACCAGCATGAAGACCAGCATGAACCGCACTTCGCGGAATTTGATCCTGCTCAGCTTGAACGCCGCCAAGCTGACCGCCAGCAGCACCAGCAGCACATAGGTGTTGTAGGTGATCATGCTGGCAAAGGTAAACAGCAGGAAAAACGCCAGCTTGGTGGTGCCCGTCAGCTTATGGACGACACTTTCCCGCGGGAGATAATTCAGCACCGTTTTAGCGGCCATTTTCTCGCACCTCCCTGTCCTGCGCGATGAAGCGCTCCACAAATTCCTGCGCGGGCTCGATGCCGCAGCGGTTGGCCAGCGTATAAAGGCTGGTCTCCTTCAGCGCGGCCCGTTCGATGAGGGCCGGGTCGCACAGAACGCCTGCCGCGCTCCGGTCCGCGATCAGCTCACCATCGCAGAAGACGAGGGCACGCTGGGTGTATTCGAGCATCAGGTGCATGTCGTGGGTGATCATGACCACCGTGACGCCCTGCGCGTTCAGGCCGCGCAAAAACTCCATGATGTCGGTATAGTGGCGGAAATCCTGCCCGGCGGTCGGCTCGTCCAGCAAAATCAGCTCCGGGTCCAGCGCCAGCACACTGGCGATGGTCACCCGCTTTTTCTGGCCGAAGCTCAGCGCCGACACCGGCCAGTTGCGGAAGGGATACAGACCGCAGATTTTCAGCGTCTGCTCGACCTTTTCCCGGATCTGCGCTTCCGTCAGGCCGGAGCGCTGCAAACCCAGCGCCACTTCGTCGTAGATCATGGTCTTGGAGATCATCTGGTTCGGGTTCTGCATCACGTAGCCGATGTGCTTGGCGCGGCTGCGGATGTTCTCCCCTGCCAGCGGGTTTCCGTTCAGGAAGATCTCACCCGCATCCGGCGTCTCGAAGCCGCAGATGAGCTTGGACAGCGTGGATTTGCCCGCGCCGTTCCGGCCCACGATGCTGACCATCTCGCCCTTGCCGATGGTGAAGCCGACATGCTTCAGGGTTGGCTGGCCCTTCTGGTAGCCAAAGCTCAGATCCCGCACTTCCAGCAGGGGGACCGGGGCCGCCGCCGGTTCCGGCTGCGGGTAGGCGGTGAACCACTGCTTCAGTGCCGCCGTATCGGCCTCGTTCAGCACAAGGCTGTCCACATGGGCAGGGCGCTTTTCCGGCGTGATGGCCACGCCCGCATACCGCAGCGCCGTAAGGTAGAGCGGCTCGCGGATACCGTTTTCGGCCAGCAGCGAAGTGGAAAGCAGTTCATCCGGGCGCAAGTCGGCCAGAATCTTCCCCTCGTTGACGAGGACGATGCGGTCCACGTTCCGCCAGAGCACATCTTCCAGCCGGTGCTCGATGATAAGCACGGTGGTGTCGGTCTTTTGCTGGATTTCGTCGATCAGCTCAATGGCCTGTTTGCCGGTAGCGGGGTCGAGGTTGGCCAGCGGCTCATCGAAGAGGAGGATCCTGACCTGATCTACCATGACGCCCGCAAGGCCGACCCGCTGCTTCTGCCCGCCGGAAAGCTCGTGGGGCGCATAGCCGAGGTGGTTCTCAATGCCCACCAGCTTGGCGGCGCGGCGGGTGACGGCGTGCATCTCGTCCTGCGGCATACAGCTGTTTTCCAGCGCAAAGGCGATATCCTCGCCCACCGTCAGGCCGATGAACTGGCCGTCCGGGTCCTGCAGGACGGTGCCCACATGGGCCGACAGCTCAAAAATGCTGCTGTGGGGGGCGTCCACGCCGTCCACGGTCAGGGTGCCGGTGCACTCGCCGGGGTTTGCGAAGGGGTTCAGCCCGTTGATGCAGCCCGCCAGCGTGCTTTTGCCGCTGCCGGAGGGGCCCGCAATGAGCACCCGCTCACCGGGGTAGATGTCCAGATCGATGCCGGTCAGCGTCGGGCGCTTCTGGGCGCGGTACTGGAACGAAAAATTCTGGAACGATATAATGGGTTCTCTGCGTTCTGCCATGGGTACGTTACCTCAGCTGTTCAAACAAAAAGCCCTTCCTCCGGGATGGCCGAAGGAAAGGCTGCGGGTTCCATCCAAAAATCACTCCTGATCGAGCGAGCCCTTCTTGGCGATGGTCTTGGTATAGGCCAGCACCAGCAGACCGCCCACCACCACTGCGGTGATGATGTTGGAGATAGCGGCGAACGCACCCTGCGCGAAGACCTTCTTGACCGGCTCGGCGTAGATCAGGATGTCCAGCACAGGGGCAACCACGACCCATGCCAGCAGGTGTGCCACGATGTTGGCGGCGGTGAAGGCTGCCATCTGCTTCTTGCCGAACTCGCCTTCCTGCAGGTCCAGCTTCTTGGCGAACAGGCCGACCACAACGCCTACGAAGGCCGATGCGATGACCCAGCTCCACCACGGACTGCCGCCCCAAGACAGATCGATCAGGGTGTGGCCGATGAAGCCGATCAGGCCGCCCGCCACGGGACCGTACATGGCAGCCAACAGGGCCAGAACGGCGTACTGCAGACTGATGTTGGTGTTGGGCACCGGGCTGGGAATCGCCACGAAGCGGCCCAGAACAAAGAACAATGCGGCGCCGATACCGACGGCGACTACCGGTTTGATGTTGCTGTTGTTGTTTTTCATTTTCTTTCGCTCCTCTTTCTTGTCCGCGCAATGCGGCGGGTTTTACAAGACACTGTAAGTATACGACGGGCCGCGAAGCCTTGTCAATGGACAAACGGCTTTCTTTGCAGAAAAACCGCGATTATTAACGTTCCCCGCCGGAGCTTTCCTGCTCCGGCACCAGCTTGCAGACCAGCTTCACCATCACCGGCGTCAGCGGCAGCCAGACCAGCGTGCACGCCGCATTGAACAGGGTGTGGGCGTTGGCGATCTGCCGCGCAATGATCTCCAGCTCCGGCCCTTTGGGGGAAACAGCCTCCACGAGCTTTGTCATCCACGGCAGGGCCAGCAGACAGACCACGCTCCCCGACATATTGAAGCAGCAGTGGGCAGCGGCGGTGCGCTTGGCATCCTGCGGCTGGCCGAGCGCCGCAAGGATGGCGGTAATGGTGGTGCCGATGTTGTCCCCCAGCAGGATGGGCAGGGCCCCCGCCAGCCCCAGCACGCTGTGGATGCCGTCCGGCCCGGCCTGTTGGGCTGCCCGCTGGAGTACCGCGATGGTGGCCGAACTGCTCTGCACCACCAGCGTCATCCCTGTGCCCAGCGCAAGGCCCAGCAGCGGGGCCCGGCGCACCTCGGCCATCCACCGCAGAAACACCGGGCTGACCGCCAGCGGAGCCATGGCACCGGACATGACTTCGATGCCGTTGAACAGCAGCCCGAAGCCGAACACCGCCAGCCCCAGCTGCCGGGTCGGCTCCCGCCGGGCCAGCGACCAGACCAGCACCCCGATGAACAGCAGGGGGAACACCCAGTCCTCCAGCCGAAAGGCCACCAGCTGCGCCGTCATAGTGGTGCCCACATTGGCCCCGAACACCACGGCCACCGCCTGTGGCAGCCCCATCAGCCCGGCGCTGACGAAGCCGATGACCATTACGGTGGTGGCCGAGCTGCTCTGTAAAATGCTGGTGACAGCCAGCCCCGCCAGCGCCCCGGTCAGGGGCGTGCGGGTGACCCGGCGCAGAAAGCCCCGCAGCCGCTCCCCCGCCGCTTGCTGCAAAGCCCGGCTCATGGTCGTCATGCCGTATAAAAACAGCGCCAGCCCACCGGCCAGCCCAAACAAACTGCGGACCCAATCTTCCATGTGCGATCCCCTTTCCCAGTCGGATAACACAAAAATACTCGCCTTCCAGCGGGAAAGCGAGTACATTTTGGATCTGATCTACTTGTCGGTGCGGACGCAGCGCAGCGCATACCGCGCCTGACCGCCGGTGGTGCAGGTGAAAAGGGTCAAGTCCCAGTCGTCGCCGGAGGACTTGACGGTCATCTTCTCGATCTGGGTCGGCTGCAGGATCTCCCCCGCACTGACCTCGTAGTGCCACGTTTTGCCGTCCATGTCCACGAACAGCACCTCGGTGCCGACGGCCAAGTGCTTGATGGGGCTGAAATGGCGGGCGTAGTTGTGGCCCGCCACCACCAGATCGTCGGCGGCAAGGGAGCCGGCATACCGCCCCGGCGCGATCTTCAGGCCGGGATAGCTCCACTGCTTCATCACCGGCAGCGCCAGCCCGATGGACGGGATGGAGACATAGCCGATGTAATCGTAGCCGTCAATAAAGGTGACGGTCATACCGTCCGCTTCTTCCTCGGCGGGCTCTTCGGCGGTGGCCGACTCCGCTTCGCTCTCGCCGGGCAGGATGGTCTTGGGCTGCTCAAGGGTCTCTTCCAACTGGTTCAGCACGGCATCCGCCGCCTTCTCGGCGCGGGCATTGTCCCACTGGTTGTAGCCGAAGAGGCCCGCAGCCCCCAGCAGCGCCAGCACGCCCAGCGCAATAAAGAGGGTGCCCAGCTTACTTTTCATCCTTGCGGGTTCCCTTCTTGAGCTTGATCCCCGCCGCCACCAGCACCACGCCGGTCACTGCCAGCACCGGGATCGGCCAATTCAACTGGCCGGTCTGGGGCAGACCGTGAGCGCCCATGACATAGCCGTTGGGGTTGTCCGGGCTGGGGGCTTCCGGGTTCAGGTAGATCTTCTCACCGTGGGCACCGAGGACCCAGCCGTCCGGGTTGTCCGGGCCGGGAGCCACCGGGGTATTCGGGTTCTCCTCCTCCGGCTTGTCGGGGGTATCGGGGGTATCTGGGGTGTCGGGTTTGTCGGGCGTGTCCGGCTTGTCGGGGGGTTCGGGGGTCTTCTTGGCCGCAGTGCCGACCTTGGGCAGGGCGTCCACATCGTAGACGTAGCTGCCGTTCTCCTGAATAGGGACCGACACAAGGAACGGGTTGATGACGTTGTAATTCTCCGCCGCCGTGGTCTGAACGACCAGATACAGGCCCACCTCAAGGTCGCCGAACTCGGCTACGCCGAGGTCGCTGATCTCCACGGTAGTGGACTCGGCAGTGGCGGCGATCTTCTCGGCAAGCCGGCCCGCCAGCTCCCCCTCCGACAGATCCCCCAGCTCCACGCCACAGTCCTCGAAGCCGTTGGTGTACACAAAGCTTAGGTTGGCGTTGTCCTTTTGGACCTTGGCCACGCGGTACAGGGTCAGCGTGCCACCGCCCACCGCCTCGGATGTTTCGCTGTCGTAGAGCGACACCTTGATGGAACCGGTGCGGCTCAGATCGACCACTTCGAGGGCAAAGGCCGGAGCCGCGCACCACACCAACAGGGTCAGCGCCGCAAGCACAGCGGCCAGCCGTTTACGGATGCTCTTCATGATGGTTCTCCTCTCGCTGATTTTTGCGTTTGCGCAGATGCGGCACGGCCAGCATGACCACCAGCATCACCAGCAGCATGGGCACAGCCAGTGCCGGGGCCACGATAATGGGCTCGATGCGGAGCGCGTCCGCCGTTACGCGGATGTGTTTCTGGTTTTCCGCGTTCTCGATCCGCTTGCCGCGCACCAGAAGGCGGTGGGTGTTGATGCCGTAGGGGGTGCAGGTCATCAGGGTGACGTAGTCCTTGCCCTCCACCGGCTGCAAAAGATCGGTCTCGGTGGGCAGGACGATGGAGATCTGATCGACCTCATAGGTCAGCACCCGGTCCAGCACCGTGATGGTGAAGGTATCGCCCGCTTCCAGCTCATCCAGATTGGTAAAGAGCTTGGCGCTGGGCAGCCCGCGGTGGGCCGAGATGACGGCGTGGGTGCCCGCGCCGCCCACCGGAAGGCTGCTACCCTCCAGATGGCCCGCCGCCACCTGCAAAACGCCGTCGCTGGTGCCGTGGTAGACGGGCAGCTCCACGCCGATCTTGGGGATGGTGATGTACCCCATGATGCCGGTACCGGAGACGTCGAGGGTGTCGGTGTAGCCGCTCACCTCTTCGGGCCGGTAAAAGGCATCGGGCGTTTCGGCCAGCCGCCGGTTGTAGTCGGCGGCGGCGTCAAAATAGGCCTGATAGTCCACGTCCGACAGGTTTTCAACCTCTTCCGAGTAGCTCGCCACAGCGCGCGACTGGTTTTTCTGGTTGACATAGTCACTGACGGTCGGATATAACATCACGGATAGACCCACGAGAAAGATCAATATTAAAATGATGTTGCTGCGATTCTTTTTCATGGGCTACTCCCTAATGTTATAAGGATATGTTCGGGGCAGATGCCCTCTTATTTCGGGGGAGCGGCCGGCTCCCGGTTGGTTTTACTTGTTTTCCATCCGCTTCTTCGCGATGAGCAGCACGGCCGCTGCAACCATCAGCCCGCCGCCGATCAAATAGAAGATCGTGGTGCCGATGCCGCCGGTCGTGGGCAGGGTGGTGCCAGCGTTGTTTTCGACGCCATAACCACCGCTCGTGTAGGTCTTATTCGTCGTGTCAACCGATGCCTTCGGTTCAAAACCGTTTTCGCCCAAGTTGACGGTCTGTAACTCATTCAGTTTGTTGTAACCCTGCGGCTCCTGAGTCTCTTCAAGATAATACGTCTTCTTCTTCAGGCCCGTAAGGGTAACTTTACCACCCTTAACCTTAATCGTTTCATTGCCCGTTTCACTGGAATCTGCCACACGATAGGTTTTGGTAGTGTCATCGTATACAAACTTTACCGCAGCAGTTTTGCCTTCATCTTCATACAGCTTAAACTCAGCGCCATCCAGCAAATGCTTTGTGCCATCGACTTTGGTGTACTTCACAAGGTCAAACTGGTAAGTTTTAGTCGTTGTGCTGTCCTTAGTAGTCTCGTGGCTCTCACCATAATCCAGCCAAGTTTCATTTGTTTCGCCGCTCGTCTTAACTGCTTTCTTGTTGACCGTTGCGGAGTAGTAAACCTCAATATCCTTATCGCCGGTAATGCCGTTGCAGTAGTCGTCCGTCAATGCCACATGGAATGCACAGCCATCACCCGGATTCGTTGTGAACGTGTAATCAGTATTTTCGATCAAATTAGCGTTGCCAACTTTCACCTGAACGTTTCCATTAAACGTCAGACCGTCCGTCATGGTATCATGCAAAACGTACTTCTGCGCGCCCTTCTTGGCGTGAATCGTGGTCTTAAACTCTACAACCTTGCCAATCTGCTGATAATTTTCATCCGCCCAGTCTTCGTTGTCAACTTTGGTCTTCTTCACAACAGAAGGGACTTCATTCTTTTCTTTGATTTCTGCCGTATAGTCCGTCGTGCCCAAACTGCACAAAGCACCCGCGTTGGTATCGACCAGATAGTAGCCAAGCTCCAGACCAGACATCGTCACAGTAACAGTCGTTGCACCTTCCGCAGCCGAACTCGCAGTCTCCGTTTTCGTTGCATCAATCTTACTAGTCGTTGCATATGCCAACGCCGCTTTTGCAAAGTCAGCTGCCTTTGTAGAGTTTGCCTCAAAGCTGGCTGTCTTTACATAACCAGTCGTGTCATCCACGGTGATGTAATTTTTGCCAGCCCCTGTTTTGAAGAATTCAGCCCACTTGTCCACAACCTTATATGTATAAGCTGCGGGCCTTGTTCCCTCTTCCGGATTGTAGCTCAACTCAAACATCTTATAAGCCTTGTATTCCGTTCCCGGAATTGCATTACTGATCGTAATGCTGCCGGTTGCCGTCGCGGGAGTGGTGCCTTCATCCGCAAACGCCGGGGCTGCCATCGCCAGCACGAGAGCCAGCGCGGCAAACAGCGCCACGAATCTCTTCATGTGTTTCATTTTCATCGTCTCCTTGTGAAATAAATCCATTTCCAATTTGCTTCTTTTTGCTTCCAAGCAATCCCAAAATCTGTGCTTCTTGTGGTGATCTGCGCTCCGCCCGCAGGGGCGGGAGGGTCACTCGCCCCTCCTTTCCTGTCTGCGTTTTCTGCGGTATCCACCCACCAGCGCGGCACCCATCAGCACCGCACCGGCGGTGGTGTACGGGGCCGTACCGGTGGAACCGGTCGCCGGGAGTTCGTAGCCGGGGGCATTCTTGCGGTTGATCACGGTGATGGTGGCACCGGGCACTGCCGGGTTTTCAACATCGCTGGAGTAGCTCACCGTGTAACCACCCACAGTGTCCTCGACAACGTAATACTGGGCATTGGGGTCAAGGTCGGTGAAGGTATACTTCCAGTTGCCCTCGGCATCCGGTTTTACCTTCCCACGGGTCTTTTCCTGATTTGTACCCTTTTCATAAAGGATCAGCGTAATCTCAGCCGGCAGATTCTCCGTCAGCGAGCTACCATCCGAATCCTGCCACTTCTTCACGACATCCAGCGTCGTTTCGGTGCGCTTCTTCGTGTTGGTGACCGTCACAGTAGAACCGGTGGGTGCGCTCGTGTGGCTGTACGTCACCTTAAAGCCCGCAACCGGCGGTTCCTCAACGACGTAATACTGTGCGTCTTCCTCCAAACCGGTGAATTGGCCCTTCCAGTTGTTGCCAGCGTTCAGTTCTAAGGTTTTACCCTCGACCTTCTCGCCAACACCAGAATCGTTCACCTTATAAAGCTGAACCGTGATGCTCTCCGGCAGTTCTATGCCTTTCAGCGCAGTCTTCCCGTCCACATCCAGCCACTTCTTTTCGACCTTCAGCCAGCCGGACTTTTGCATATTCTTGATGACCACGGTATCGCCGCTGGTAAAGCCGGTATGCTGTTCGTTGCCATACTGGTCAGTATAGGAAACATTGTAGTTATCCGGTTTGTTTGTCTCTTCCACGGCGTAGGTGTAGCCGTCTTTCAAGGGTTCATCGGGGTCAACCGTCTTCGAGGTATCCGGGTAGGTATACGTCCAGTTGTTACCCGACGAGAGGGTGATGTCGGCCGACCAACCCTCGTCTTTTTGGCCATTCGCACCGTAACGGGTCAGCTTAACCGTAATGGGCTCATGGTCGACATTTTTCTCCTCCCTACCGTTTGCATCCTGCCACACCTTGCGGATGGTGATCTGCTTGGCAGTATTTTCAACGTTCATCTGTTCCGTCTGGTTGGCTGCAACGAAGGTGATCTGCGATTCTGCAACGCCGGAACCCTGCATAGCCGTAGTGATTGCTGCGTCACCCTTCGTCTGGTTTGCCGCCAGCATCAGGAAATAGTGGGGGGTGCTGTCGCCGATGTAGCCGCTGGGGGGCGTAGTCTCTTCGAGCTTGTAGAGTACGCCTCGGTCGACATTTACAACATTTTCTTTCACCTGATCCGTGTACCGGAACAGAATCTGGCCGTCTGTATCTGTCGTGTAGTTACCATCGGCCTCACTCCACTTGCTGCCGTCCCAATGGGTCAGTGTGAACGTTGCACCCGGCAAGGTGTTATTGTACTTGTTCCGTTCCACCTTGAGCAATTGCAGGGTGTTGGTATTGGTCTGCGAAGCGGTGCCGCCGCCTCGTACATAATTATAGTAGTAATTGTTGTTGGTTTCACCGTGCCCGAACATATCCACCTTGTTGCTGATATGGAACTGCTGGTCTCCCAGACTGCTATCGCCTACGAGGAAGCGGTACTCATACGTCAGCTTATAGTAGCAGCCATCCGGGACGGCAAACGTCATCTTATAGACTTTGTTCGTTCCATCGGTCTGCATCGGCTCAAGGGTAAAGCGCCGCAGGTCGGTTGCTTTCACATCCGTCAACACCCCATTGACATATTTCTCCAGCTTGACGCTCTGCCGGTTGATCTCGGCATCGATCTTGGCGGGGATCGTCAGGGTATCGTGCAGCTCCAGCTCACCGCCCAGCGTGGACAGCCACTGCTTGCCGTCTTTGTTGATCTCAACGGTATAGGTTGCGGCCTTCTTATTATTATTGCTTTCTTGGACAGTCTTCGACAAGCCGAAATTCGTGCGTTGTACCGTAACATCGGCTTGCGCATCCTTACTGCCCTTGTTCCATGTCGCAGTGTTTGGATAAGTATCTTGGGTAAAATTGATGTCGTCCCATCTGTCATCGTCCACTCGGACGCCGAAAATGATGGCAATATTGTACCCTTTCGGATTATTTTTCTGCGCCTCTGTTAGGTTTTTCAACGTAAAAGTCAGCTTCTGTTCCTGATTCTTTTGATACGGAGTGTAGTTCAGCGTAAGATAGCCCTGACCTTGGCGGTTAGCATCGCCCATGTTGCTCTGACCACTCAACGGGAACAAATCCGATGTTTCATTCACGCCGCTTTTTGTATCCTTCGAGAATCCAACATAGTACGAACACTTCCAGCCCGTGTCATTGGACGCAACAAAGTTTTCATACTTGAGTCCCTTCGGCAAGGTGTCGGTCACCGTTACGGTGTCATCTGTTACATTTTTCAAAATCAGTTTGAACCAGATGATTTTTCCATACTCGACTGTTGCATTCTCCGAGAAACCGTGATCCGCATTATCGCAAGCATACTTTTTCAGTTCTGCCTTGCCCGCCGCCGGTTTGGTGTAGCTGGACGTTGCCTCTTTGTGATCGCCTCCGTATGCGATCTGATTGGTCACCGTAAGCGTTTCGCCAGCGTTCAGCGAACTCACATCTTCCACATAGGAAGAATAAGATTCCGCATTCAACTGGGTAATCACAAGGTCTTTATCCGTGGCGTTCGTCCAGTCAACCGTAATTTTGAAGGACGTCACTTCATCGGCATCCTCCGTTGCCACTTCTCCGTTAGCCTTGTAATATGCAATGTTGATGTTTACGCCACTGAATTCCGATTTTGTAAGGTCGCTGTACGAAGCCTTGTTGGACTCTTCCCCTCTGACCCAGTAAAACTTAATGCTATTTTTCAGTTCCTGATCCAATGTGCCCTTGACGGCATAGTGCTTCAGAGTTGATGCTGTTTTACCATCAATGGTCGGTGTCAGGAATGTATCCGTTACCGTGAACGAACTCTTCTTGCCCACCGATGCCTCCGTGCGGACTGCAATATTCCACTTTTTTTCCTGCATTTTACCGGTGGTGACCGTTTCCAGATTGCCGCTGGAGTTCTTCAGCAGGTTCCTCGTTCGCACCGCGTTTGACGCGGTGCCCTCGGCAGGGTATGTTTTCTCCCCTTTCTTTACATCCACCCCATTTTTAACATCCGTGATTCCGCCCTTTCCATCCGGCATGGTGGTATAGTAAGTAAACTGATATTTTTTTCCCGTCGAACCTTCGGGGAATGTATAGGTAAAGCCTGTATGCCCCTCATTTATCATACCATACTGCTTGTTGCCAGCAACTTCGAAGTCATGGAAGGTATTCGAATCCGTCGATTCTTTAATCTTAACCTTGTCTCCCGCACGGATGGTGATTCCGCTGGTTTTAAGGTCATCCTTAACTACATAGTCCTTCAAATCGCGGCCATTGGGGTTATTGATCGTAACCGTCCACGTGATTTTGCCATACATCTGATCATTTCCCACAATTGCACCGGTCTTCTCAACCGTAATGTCTTCCCTGCTGAGCGCTTTCTCTGCATCATCGGACGACTCATTCTCTCCCGACGTTGCCTTTGCGGTGTTTTTGACATTACCCCACGCATCATCAAATTTGCCTGAATGGCTGACTTCATAAAGATACGTCAACTCGTAATAATCGTCCTTGCCAAGCGCATCAAGGTCTTTGATTTCAAAAGTATCCTTACCCTCAGAATTTTTTGCAAACGTAATTCTCCCGTTCAAGCTTACGGAGTCCGTCCCATTTTTCGTCAGCGTGAAAGAGTTTTCATCATAGCTGCCGGTCAAATTATAAAGATTCGTGATCACATCATCGATCGTGACCGGCTGCCCGGCGGTGCCGTTCTTCGACGATACTTTGACCGTATACTTGAAGTAGGTCTTGCCGCCTTTCTCCACGACTTCCGCCGCAGCCGTTTTATCCGTTTTGATATCGCTATTCTTTTTCAGGATGAAGTGCGTATCGTCCGAGATCTTGATTTCTTCAGTGGTGCCGGTACCGCTTGCAACGATATAGCCACTGACAAAGATGTTCGCCTTGAAAGTCTTCGTATAATCAAAACCTTCCACACCATCGTCAAAGGTAATAACCGCCAGACCCTCTGTATTCACGTTCAGGCGGCCAATGACTTTGTTCGCGTCGTCTTCATCGTAAATATTTTCCGTTACCGGCTTGGCCAGCTTATAAGGAAGTTGATAGTAAGCCTTGTTGCCGTTCGTGGCATTCTTATGAAAGGTGCCCTCCGGCACCTTTGCCATATTCAAGACAAGGCAAACTTCCGTGCCCTCCTGAATCGTTAAACCATTAGGAACCTCTTCCCAGTTGTTTCCATCCGGCTTATATTGGAGCGTGAAGGTCAGGTTCAAATTTTTCTGAACTGTTGAATCATTCAAATTGACCGCTGGTGGATCAGTGTTAAAAATGTCACCTTCGCTCGCATCCACCGCCGCCGCATCCGTTTCCCCTGCCGGCTGCACTGCGATCTCATCGTCATGGCTGCCGTCGCGGTCGTCGGCCTCGCCCACGTAGTTGCCGTAAGCCTGATCCACGAGGATGGTGCTGGTGACATCGGTGAAGGGAACGGTCACTTCCGCGACAGCGCCCTCGACGGCACCAGAAATAACGGTCAGCGAATCGTCGCCTACCGTCTCCACGATGCCGATGGTCTCGTCGTCGGCAGTTCCGTTTTTATTATAGGTGACCACATCGCCGGGGATGGCTTCGTAAGCCGCATCTTCGCCCTCGGTGAGGTAGGCAAAGCCCATGGCATCCATATCGGCGCGCAGCGCCTCCAAGCCCAAGCGCTGCGGGATCTCCGTCTTAGGGATGCCCGCATAATGCTGGCAGAACGCGATGAACGCGACGTCCCAATCGGCGTAGGGGTTCCCGTAGAACGCACCGTAGCGGGTGTAATGGTGGACGTCGATGATGTCGCCCAGTGCCTCGTCGGTCTGGAAGTTCTTTTCGCTTTCCTTGTAGCCAAGCTGCTCCTTTGCCACGGCCAGCAGGGCCTCGTTCCAGTTATCGCTCAGGCCGACGCTGTATTTTTCCCAGTCGTCGTCGGTCTCCACGTCGGCGCTATAGTCCGCAAGGCACTCCAGCGTGTGCGTGTGTTCGGGGATGGTGCAGGTCAGCACCTTCTCATAGCACGCCTCGGTGTGGTGATGGAGCACCGGCTCGGAAACGGCCTCGCTGCTGCTGTCCTCCGCCACAGACGTGGCGGTGTTGGTATCTTCCAGCGCCGCAATGCCGTCCTCCGCTGCCGTACCGTCCGAGAGCACTTGGCCCTCTTCGTAACCGCAGATGAGTTTTTCCTCGGTCTCCGTCTCGGTGGTGAAGCAGTCGTCCGTGTGGGTGTGCTCCTCAAAGCCGCAGAGGAAGTCACCTGTATCGGGATCAACCGGGCAGGTATCATCGTGGGTATGTTCTTCTTGGCCGCAGGTCAGTTCCTTGTGCTCAACAAGCACGGTCTCGTAGCAGTCCGCCGTGTGGTGGTGCACCTCCGGTCCGATCTCTTCCGGCTCCGGGTCTTCCGGCTCGGCTTCCGGTTCTTCCGTGGTCGGCTCCGAGTCCACGGAAAAGGCGGAGTCCGGGTCTTCCGGCTGGCCTTCCTCGTAACCGCAGACCAGCTCCTCGGTATAGCATTCGTCGGTGTGGACGTGCTCCTCCATGCCGCAGCTATATTCGTTGTCGGTGGTCAGCGCCGTGCCCACCTGATGCAGCCGCCAGCTGACCGAGAGTGATGTCAGCATCGCAAGCACCAGCAGCATCGCCGTATAGCGCCGCGCTCTCACACGCTGCGCCCGCAGCTTCTGCATGATCTCATTGAACTGATTCCCCATCATGGCACCTCCTTAGTGCACCCATGAAAGACGTGACAAGGGCCATACCCTCAAGAACACCTTGCCGACGATCTGGCTTTTGTCCACGCAGCCGATGACGGTGCTTCGGCTGTCGATGGAAGTTGAACGATGGTCGCCCATCACGAAATAGCGATTTTCCGGCACCTGATACGGAAACTTGAGGTCGCACTCGCCCAGCGCGAGTTCATCGACGTAAGGTTCCTCCAGAGCCTCCCCGTTCACCGTAACAACGCCGCTCCGGTCGATGGAAATCACATCCCCCGGCCCGCCGATGATCCGCTTGAGCAGAAGTTTATTCTGCCAATAAAAACCGCACAGATCGCCGGTTTTCATATCATCGGTCTTGAGCAGCAGCAGGACATCCCCGCTCTGCAAGGTCGGGTTCATGCTGTCGCCCGACACCTGCAGCACCGGCAGGAGCATGGTCGCCAGCAGCACCGCCGCCGCAGCCACCACCACCAGCGCGTAGACCGTGCTTTTCAGCACCCGCACGTAGCGGTCCCGGTATTCCAGACGCTGCCGTTCCTTGTCCACTTCCTCCATGGAGGGGATCGTGGCCAGTTTCACGTGTCGTCCCTTCATTCTGCGTCCGCACCTCCGTTATCCGCAGACTGCGGTGGTTCACTGGGCAGGGGCGGATTCATTGCCTTCACCGATTCCAGATACGCATCGGCAGCGGCCTGAGCCGCTTCGAACACCTGATGCAGCGCCAGCGACGCTTCCGCGATGGAACCGGCATGTTCCAGCCGCAGGGTGCGGTCGTCCAGCTGCTTCTGGAGCGCCGCGTTCTGCTGTTCCAGCTCTTCTTCGTGCTGCTTGAGCGCGTAGATGATCTCGATCAATTCGGTGCGGCTCATCCGCCGCAGTTCACGTTCCGCCATGTAGTTTATCTCCCTAACGGATGATTGTCATAATTACCCAATTACTACGTTTGATTATAGCATCGCTCTTCTATTTTCGCAACCGGTTTCGTGAAATATATCATTGATTTCCGGCGTCTGAAAGCCCGATTTTCGCCGCTTTCGGCGCAAAAAAGCGCATCCGCTTTTTTGCGGATGCGCTTTTCAGCCATTTCAGGAAATTTCGTTTAGTTTTTGCCGGTCAGCTTGAAGTTGTTCAGAGCCTCAATGGTGGTGACGATGACCCTGACGTTGTTGACGATGGAGCTGCCAGCGGAGAAGACGCGGGCGACGTAGTTGAACAGGGCACCGACATTCATGAAGATCAGCCAGCCCTGCGTGTCGGTGATGGAGCCGCCGTTCAGGTAGACCATCTCGTTCTCGTCGATCGCAGCGTAAGCGGCGGGCAGTTTGATCTCATTGTTCATCATAATAAGGAATCCTCGCTTTCAAAATTTTAAGATAACTTCAGGCAAAAGCTGACCGTTTCAGCCGTGCAGCGCTACCAGCGTGAACACAAGAATGGTCGTGCCAACGATCAGGACTTCTCCCATATGTTCTTCGATCTTAAAGGTCTTGGTGGGTTTCGTCTCCTCTGGCTGTGCAGCCGCGGCGGAAGAAGAACTGCCGTCCGCGACCGTCCAGTGAGCGTAGAGCGTCTGACCTTCCTCTTTGAAGTTGTACTTGCTCGCCTTGATCGCGGTGCCGCCCACGATATCCTCATACCACCCATCAAAGGTGTAGCCTTCCATGGTAGGCGTCGGCAGACTGGACGCGCGGTAAACGTCGCCGTACTTGTAAACGTACACCTGCGTCGGCACACCGATACCGCCCTGCGGCTCCAGATAGATGGTGTGATATTTTTCTGCAGCAAACGCCAGCGGGGTCATGCAGCAGAACACTGCCAGCGTTACGACCCCCAGCATCAGCCTCTTCAGAAATTTCTTCATGTTGCGGCCTCACTTTCCAAACGTTCCGTGAACGCCATACCCTTCCCGGATATGACGTCTCTATATAGGTTATACGATAAACGGCCTGTTTTGTCAATTGCTTCCTGTGAAATTTCGCAATTGTTTTGTCGTTTGTGGAAAAAGGGTCCGGTTTCAGGATTCGGTCTCGAAAAATTCCTTGACCAGTTTGACCACCGTGCCGGAAAGCAGCAGCAGCGCGATGAGGTTCGGGATGCTCATCAGGCCGTTGAAGGTATCGGCGATGTTCCACAGCAAGTCGAGTTCCACCGTCGCGCCCAGAATGGCCACGAAAGAGTAGACCACGAGGAAGGGCCGCACGACCTTATCCGTCTTGCAGAGGAACTCGATGCAGCGGGAGCCGTACAGGCCCCAGCCGATGATGGTGGAGAAGGCGAAGCAGCACAGCGCCACCGCCGTAAAGATGGACGACCAGCCGCCGTAGGTGGAGGTGAATCCGGCGATGGTCAGCTCGGCACCGGCGGCAGAGCCGTAGTTCACCGGCACCCCGCTGCACAGGATGACCAGCGCGGTCAGGGTGCAGATGACGATGGTGTCGGCAAAGACTTCGAAGATACCGAACATCCCCTGCTTGACCGGCTTGCGGGTGTCGGCACAGGCGTGGGCGATGGAGCCGGTGCCCAGACCGGCCTCATTGGAGAAGATGCCGCGGGAAACGCCCTTCTGCATACTGAGGAAAACGCTGCCGATGGCACCGCCCGTGAAGGCCCGTGGGTCAAACGCGCCGCCCACGATGGAGGCCAGCACCGCCGGGAAGCGTCGGATGTTCAGGATGACAACGCCCAGCGCCAGCACCACATAGAACAGTGCCATAAAGGGCACCAGCTTTTCGGTGACACTGCCGATCCGCTTGATGCCGCCCAGCAGCACCATGGCTACCAGCATGGCCACCAGCACGCCCGCCACAAGGTTGACGGTGGAGAGCATACTCTTGCTGAAGTCGCCGTAGGCGGTCAGGGCCGAGTCGATGGCCGTGACGATGGTGTTCACCTGCGTGGCGTTGCCGGTGCCGAAGACGGTCAGCACACCGAACAGCGAATAGAGCGCCGCCAGCCAATGCCAGTTTTTGCTCAGGCCATTTTTAATGTAGTACATCGGGCCGCCCACCCACTCGCCGGTGGCGCTGCGCTCCCGGAAACGGACGGCCAGCGTCACTTCCGAAAACTTGGTGCACATGCCCAGCAGCGCCGAGCACCACATCCAGAACACCGCACCCGGCCCGCCGATGGCGATGGCACCCGCCACGCCCGCGATGTTGCCGGTGCCCACCGTCGCCGCCAGCGCCGTGCAGACCGCCTGAAACGGCGTCATGGCGCCGTCCGTGGCGTCTTTCTTGCGAAACATGCGTCCGATCGTTGTTTTGATGGCATAGGGGAACTTGCGGATCTGCAAAAAGCGGGTCCGCACACTGAGCAGCAGCCCCACGCCGATGATGCTGATCATGGCTGGGATGCCCCAGATAAAATGGTTGACCGCATCGTTCACGGCCGTAATGGTTTCGATCATGGTTCTTTCCACACCTCTGAAAAATCAACTTCCGCCGCCGGGTGTTTCCCGGCAAACATAGTTGTTATTTTATCGCATCTTTGCAGTTCTGTCAATTTTTCAAGGCGCAGAAGAGATTTTTTCATCTTTTCCGATTCAAACGTCACAAATCAGTGAAACTGTGGTATCCCCGCAGGGTTTTCGGTCAAATTCCGCCTGCCATGTGACCGTTTCCGGCCGCACTGGGGCAAAATAGCAGGCGGAGGTTGCCGCAGCGGCTCCCTCCGTTTTTTCGGCACTTCCGCGCACCGTGCAGAACACGGCAGTCGGCCCATCGGCCCCGCCGATGACCGCAATGGCCGCATCCCCTTCCATCTGCGGTTCCAGCCTGTATTTCCGGGCAAGTGCCGCCTGTTCCGGCGGCAGCTTCCGTGGTTTGCGGCGCGGATGGTCTCCCTCGGCGCAGTCGGTCAGGTAGAAGTGTTCCGCTTTCGGCGTCAGACGGTACGTCATCATGCAAAAACAGTTTGGACGTTCCCAGCCGTCGCAATCCGGGAGCTCCAGCGTTTCCGACCGGACATCCAGCACCGTCAATTGATAGGCGGCATTCTCGTTTCCCGGTTCGTGGATTGTCACCGACTCCCCCGCAGCCGGTGTCGGGAACTGTTCGGCCAGATGCTGCTCCCGTTCCGCTTCCAATTCCAGTTCCAGCGTTCGGAATCGTTTGGGACGGCTCTTCCGGCTCTTTGTTGCCCATGGGTAGCTGTTCCGCCAGAAACGCCAGACCTTCGTTTCGTCCAGCCCATAATAGTGCACCAGCGCCGCTGCCTCATCGCTTCCAGCGTCAGTTCCCGGAAGATACCCCATTCCGCAGCCATCGCTGGGGTGCAGACGCACCCCGTTCAGCCTCAGAGAGGCACAAAATCCAATATCCAGCGGATTCTCCTGCTCCATCTGGCGTTCTTCCGCTTTGGTCAACGTGCGGGTGCATTCGCCGTTTTCGGTCAGGCCCCATTTTTCCATATAGGCCCGCAGTTCTCCCTGCGGCACCTCTATCGCAAAGTCCACGACCAATCCCTGCCGGCACCGGTAGAGGGCCGGGATCAGCCACCGGTGGCCATTCCATTCAAATTCCCTGTCCAGATGCAGTTCCTCGCCTTGGTCGGTCCCCTTCTGCGTCCCCCAGTAATTTTTTCCAAAACAGACCTTCCAGCGTCGGTGTTGGTGTTTCATGACCCTTGTCCCCTTCCGTTTTTCTTCATTCTAGCACGGTTTTCTCCGCCCCACAATCTTCCCAGTAAATTTTTGCCGAATCCTTGCCGCCCGCATCTACACATCCGCTGCGGTTTGTGCTATGATAGGGCTGAAAAATCGGTTTGGCACTGCCAACCACAAGAAGGTGTCGTTCATGTCTGATTTGCTTGAAACGCTGCGGCAGGAAGGCGTCGATCCCGCGCTGCTTTCCGCCGTGGAGGAATACCGTACCACGCACCCGCTGGCTGAGGGGCTGCGCCCCCGCATCCCGGCGTCCGCCTTTACTTATTACGGAAAAGAGGTCTGGGAACAGGCGCTGGCCGCCCTGCTCTGCGGCGAGAACCTGCTGCTGGCGGGCGGCAAGGCCACCGGCAAGAATGTGCTGGCTGAGAACCTCGCCGCCGCCTTCGGCCGCCCGGCGTGGGATATCTCGTTCCATGTGAACATGGATGCGGCCTCCCTCATCGGCATGGATACCTTTGAGGGCGGAGCCGTCAAGTTCCGGCCCGGCCCGGTCTACCGCTGCGCCCAGTGCGGCGGTTTCGGCGTGCTGGACGAGATCAACATGGCCAAAAACGAGGCGCTGGCCGTCCTCCACGCCGTGCTGGACTTCCGCCGCGCCATTGATGTGCCCGGCTACGAGCGCATCCCGCTGGCCGAGGAGACCCGTTTCATCGCCACGATGAACTACGGCTATGCGGGCACCCGCGAGCTGAACGAGGCGCTGACCTCCCGCTTCGTGGTCATCCAGATGCCCACCATCACGCAGGACAACCTCGAAAAGCTGCTGCGGGCCCAGTTCCCAGACCTTGCGGCAAAATATGTCCATCAGTTCGCCCTCCTCTTCCTCGACTTGCAGAAGAAGTGCGACAGCGCCGAGATCTCCACCAAGGCGCTGGACCTGCGCGGGATGCTGGACGCCCTGCGGCTCATCCGCCGGGGCGTAGCCGCCGGGGCTGCGCTGGATATGGGCATCACCAACAAAGCCTTTGATTCCTACGAGCAGGGGCTCATCCGGGACGTCATCGCCGCCCGCATCCCGGCGCAGCTCACTGCCGAAAAGCTCTTCGGCTGATGGAAGCCCAGAGCTATACCGCCGAACAGCGGCGCGCAGCCAATCAGGTCTGGGCGGCAGCCGGAGCCTATGGATTTGAGCCGCTGTTCCTCGCGCACAACACCGACGGCACCATCGATTTTTACATGAACTGCATCGTGGGGCTGGTGCACAAATATTACGGCGACGACCTCGTCCGCAGCCTGTTCGACTGCTGGGACGGCGACATCCGCCAAAGCCAGCTGGACGACCTGACGTGGCTCTACCTCGAAAGCGCGGCCTACGCGCTGGAGCTGCCCCGCCGCCCGGTGCTGGCCGAGCTGCGCCGCGCCCACGCCGACTATTTTTTCGGCATCCAGTACAAGCTCTCCCGGCAGGAGTGGATGGCGAAAAACCAGCTCGTCTACACCATGCAGGCCCACCGCTGGCGCACCGTGCAGGGCCGCCGTCCGCCGGTGATGACGCCCTACGAAGCCGACCTTGCCAAAGCCCTTGCGCCGGACACACCGCCCGCACCCGCCGCGTTAAAGGATGCACTGCTGTCTGTTTTTGCAAAAGCAAGCCTCTTTGACGGCACCGTGCGGCAGAAACCCGCACTCCACCTGCATCTGGAAGGGCTGCTGGCCTCCCTTGCCACCAAGACCCTGCCTACCCAGATGATCAAGACCGACCGCGTGACGGTGGAGCACTCCAACTCGGTGGATGCGGCCAGCACCGGCGGGCTGACCGTGGACAAGCGGCTGGCCCACATCACCCTGAAGCAGAACGCCGCCGAGGACCGCGCTTACATCGAAAGCTGCTTCGGGCGGTCGCTCTACCCGCCGGAGCGGCTGCGCAAGGCCGAGCAGGAGCTCTGCACCGGGAACCATCTGGGGTGCCGCCTCTGGTTTGCGGCGGGTGTGCCCAGCCCGGAACAAGCCCCCAACCCGGAGGCGAAGCACCTCGCCGAACAGGCCCAGCTTCAAGCCGACCGGAACCGCGCCTACTACGCCAAGAACCGGGAGCTCCACCGCAGCGTCGTGCTGCGGCTGACCGAGCAGATCCGGAACTGCATCCTCGTCCACCAGCAGCCCAACGCGCGGGTGGCCCGCAGCGGCAATCTGGACCCGGAGCGGGTCTGGCGTGCGCCCCTGCTGGACGATGCCCGCGTCTTCCGCTGTGCCGAGGAAGAGAACCAGCCCTCCTTCACGGTGGACCTGCTGCTGGACGCTTCCGCTTCCCGGCTGCACTGTCAGGAGGTCATCGCGGCGCAGGGTTCCATCCTCGCCGAGAGCCTTGCCGCCTGCGGCATCCCGGTGCGGGTGAGCTGCTTTTCCAGTCTGCGCGGGTACACCGTGCTGCGGGTACTGAAGGGCTTCCAAGACAAAAACTTGCAGAACATCAATCAATATTTTGCTTCCGGCTGGAACCGCGACGGGCTGGCCCTGCGGGCGGCAGGCGACCTTGTGGACTTTGCCCCCGGCCCTGCGCCGCGCCATCTGCTCATTTTGCTGACGGATGCTTCCCCCAACGACAGCCGCCGGGTGCCGCCCTCCTCCGAAAACCCGCTGGGCCACGATTACGGCGGGGCTTTCGGCGTGGACGATGCCGCCGCCGAGGTGCGTGATCTGCGCCGCAAGGGGCTGCGGGTCTCCGCCGTCTTCATGGGGGAGGACAGCTCCAGCCGCGACGCCGAACGCATCTACGGCAAAAACCTCGCCCGCATCCGCGGCATGGACCAACTGGCCCGCGCCGCCGGCCGGCTCATCCAGAACGAGATCCGGGAGCTGGGCGATTGAACCGTTTCCTGAACCGGGACTGCGCAAAAACGCAGCCCCGGTTTTATTTTTACAACCATATCGCTTGTATCGTCGGGAATGCCGAAAAAATATTTTCGATTTCGTCAAACTTATAGTTGTATTTCGAGACAACTTATGCTATAATGTCCTCAGAAAACAACGAATCATTGGTTGTACAAGGAAGGAGACCCGCTATGGACGCCAATCGTTACTTTGAGGAAATGCACCGTGCCATGTCTGCGCAAAAAAGCGACTACTCGTTGATTTTGAGCGTAAAAGTGCAGGATCTTGGCGGGGCGGACGCCTATCTGGAGCTGCGCCGCAGCGCCTCCGGCCACGCGCGGGTCTTCTACTCTACCATGGGTCGTCAGAACTTCAACTTTCAGTTGTTCCGCAAGGGCTGGCAGCTCTGCCACAACGCTTCCGGCGAATTGACGGGCCGGTTCCCCACCAAGGCGGAGGCACTGCTGGACACAGCAGACTTTTCCGCCTGTATCCGGGACGACGCTTTTGACGCGGCCCGCACTGACTTCATCGTGGCCCAGCTCCGCCGCCTTTCGGACGCCTTCTGCCCGGCGCTGCCGCAGTCGGCCCGTGAGGGGGCCATGATCACGGTAGACAGCTTCGTGGGCCGGGGCGGCCACTGGTGCTATTGGAGCACCCAAGCGGCGGACTGCCTTCCCATTGCGGCCATCCTCTGCTGGCTGGGCGATTTTCTGGCCGGAGCGGAACGCCGCACCCTGCAGAGCTGCCCACAGGCCATGGAGCTGGCCGCTCAGTGGCAGGCGCAGCTCTGCTCCCCCTTTGCCCGCCCGGCGGACGCTGTTCCCCGTCCCATTTCGCGCCCTGCCCCGCGCCGTGCTGCTCCTTCCGCCCAAAACCCGCACTGGCAGAGCATTCTGGCTGTGCTGGCGACCGTATAACAGAATGAAAAAAGAGGCTGCCACATTACTCCCTTATTCACGGTTTCGCCGCGTCAGCGATGCCGGAAGGAGTTTTGCAACAGCCTCTTTGTTTAATATTCGATTCCCTGCCGCGCGGCGATCCCCTTCTGGTAGGGGTGGCGGTGGCACTTCATCTCGGTGCTGTAGTCGGCGGCGTCCAGCATCCACTGCGGTGCCGCGTGGGCGGTGAGGACGCATTCCTGCGCGGTCGGGCGGCGGAGCACCGCCTCCTGCAGCAGATCTTTGTCTACCATGTCCAACTCCCACGCGGAGCCCGCTTCGTCCAGAATCAGCAGGTCGGCGGTCTGGGCCATGGCGGCGCGCAGGTTCTCGTTCTGCAATTGGCGGGTGGCAGCCTTTTCGGCGTCATTCATCTGGAACACGAACTTCTGCCCGGCCTTGCCGCGGTAAATTTTCGCGCCCAGCTGCTCCAGCAGCGGGACCTCGCCGCTTTTGCCGCCCTTCAAAAACTGCACGATGACGACGGTTTTCCCGCTGCCCAGCGCACGCAGGGCAAGACCCATGGCGGCGGTGGTCTTCCCTTTTCCGTCGCCCCAATAAAGATGCAGCAGCCCTTGTTCCATCAGGCATTTTCCTCCGCATACTGGACCGTTTTCACGACGTACAGGACCCGCTGCGTCTTCCAGTCACAGGCATCCAGCACATAGCCCCCCGCGTTGGGGCCGCACCACTCATGGAAGGTCTTGTGCGGCACGGCGAAGCGCTCCATGGCCGCCATCTGGGTGCCGCCGTGGGCCACGATGACAAGCTGTTCCTCGCCGTTTTCCAGCGCTTCATCGACCAGTTCCGCAAATGTTGTGCAGACGCGGCGGCAAAAATCGCTCTTACGCTCGCCGTCCGGGTGGGCGCTTGTTTCGTTTTCGGCCACCCACGCCAGATACTCCGGGTCCTGCTCCACATGGACGAATTTCTGCCCCTCGAAGCGGCCGAAGTTCATCTCCTTCAGCCCCTCCACCGGCACGAGCTTCGCTTCCGGGAAGAGGATCTTCGCCGTCTGGGAAGTGCGCTGCAGCGGGGTCACATAGACGATTTCCGGGGAAAAATCGGCCCGCCGCAGCTTCGCGGCGCTCTCCGCCGAAAGCGGGATGTCCCGCTGGCCCTGATAGCGTTTCTGGACGTTGTATTCGGTTCTGCCATGACGCAGCAGATAGATCAGCATGGTGCGTTCTCCTTTTTTCGCGTTTTTCCGCACCATTATAGCCTATTTGCGCTAAAATCGCAAGGCTGCATAGAGTGGCGATGCGGCCATGCATGAAGATTTTCCGCAAAAAAGCACCCGCCGCAGGATACGGCAGATGCTCCGAAAAATCAAATGCTTACTCGTACAGCGGGAAAGCCTTGGTCAGCGCCAGCACGCGGGCGGCGATGTCGTCGCGCTTCTCGTCGTAGTGCCAGATGCAGTCGGCGATGCAGTCCGCGATGATCTTCATCTCGGCGGGGCCCATGCCGCGGGTGGTCACCGCCGGGGTGCCCAGACGGACGCCGGAGGTCACGAAGGGGCTGCGGGTCTCGCCGGGGACGGTGTTCTTGTTGGCGGTGA
Organism: Faecalibacterium hattorii; assembly: GCF_003287455.1. Taxonomy (GTDB): domain Bacteria; phylum Bacillota; class Clostridia; order Oscillospirales; family Ruminococcaceae; genus Faecalibacterium; species Faecalibacterium hattorii. The sequence goes on from NZ_PRLC01000014.1 coordinate 24,487, forward strand.
TGTGCACGCTGTCGAGGCGGGCTTCCAGTTCCTTGCCGGTGCACTCCTCGTCCCGCAGGTCGATGAGCATCAGGTGGTTGTCCGTGCCGCCGGACACCAGCTTGACGCCGCGGGCCTGAAGCTCAGCGGCCATGGCCTGTGCATTCTCGACGATCTTGCGTGCATATTCCTTGAACTCCGGCTTCAGTGCCTCGCCGAAGCAGACGGCCTTTGCCGCGATGACGTGCTCCAGCGGGCCGCCCTGCGTGCCGGGGAAGACGGCGGAGTTGATCCGCTTGGCCAGCACGGCATTGTTAGTCAGGATCAGGCCGCCGCGGGGGCCGCGCAGGGTCTTGTGGGTGGTGGTGGTCACCACATCGGCGTAGGGCACCGGGCTCTGGTGATACCCGCCCGCCACGAGGCCCGCGATGTGGGCCATATCCACCATCAGGTAGGCTCCATAGCCGTGGGCGATCTCAGCGATCTTCTCAAAGTCGATGGCGCGGGGGTAAGCCGATGCACCGGCCACGATGAGCTTGGGGCGCACCTTCTTGACCTGCTTTTCCAGCTCCGCATAGTCGATGACGCCGTCTGCATTGACGCCGTAGGAAACGAAGTGGTAGTTTTTGCCGGACATGTTCACCGGCGAGCCGTGGGTCAGGTGGCCGCCCTGCGACAGGTCCATCCCCATAACGGTATCGCCCAGATCCAGCAGGGCGAAGTAAACGGCGAGGTTTGCCTGTGCGCCGGAGTGCGGCTGAACGTTGGCGTACTTCGCGCCAAACAGCTTGCATGCACGCTGGATCGCAATATTTTCCACCTCATCCACATAGGCACAGCCGCCGTAATAGCGCTTGCCCGGCAGACCCTCGGCGTACTTGTTGGTCAGCACACTGCCCATGGCGGCCATGACGGCGGGCGAGACAATGTTCTCGCTGGCGATCAGCTCAATGTTCTCCCGCTGGCGGGTCAGCTCCCGGTTCATGGCGGCGGCCAGCTCCGGGTCCGCTTCCTTGACCAGACCGATGGTGTCCATCATGTTTTCGTACATAGTTTACTACCCCTCTCTTGACATTCTATCGCGGCAGCGGCGGCTCCTCAGGGAGCCGGGCTCCTACTTGTTACTATACCAAATCGGCCCAAAACCTGCAACCGCATTTTCGCCGAAACCCTTGCATTTTTCCACCGCAGCGTTTATTATATTTGTATATTTTTGCCGGATGGTTTTGTACAACTTTTCGCCGTCCGCCATGGGGAGGGAAAAGCCGATGGACACCGCCGCAGAAAAGTCGGCGCAGCGCAAGGCGGGCATCGCCGCGCGGCGGGCACTTTCCGAAGCCGACCGTGCGGCGGCCAATGCCGCGCTCTGCCGCCGCATCGCACAGCTTCGCTGTTTTCGCGAGGCACAGACCCTCCTCGCCTACGCCGCCTTCGGGGGCGAAGCGGACCTTTCGGCCCTGCTGGCCGAAGCCGAACGGCTGGGCAAAACGGTGGCCTACCCCGTCTGCGGGGAGGGCTTCACCCTGACCGCCGCCGTGCCGGAGCCGGGCGGCTGGGAGACAGGGGCCTACGGCATCCGCACCCCCATCCTTACAAAATCGCGGCTGCTGGCGCCGGAGGAACTCGACCTCGTGCTCGTGCCCTGCACCGCATTCGACGCCGCGTGCCGCCGCGTCGGGATGGGGAAAGGCTACTATGACCGCTACCTGCCCCGCTGCCAAAATGCCGTGACGCTGGGCGTTGCCTTTGAGGTGCAGCGGGTGGAGCGGGCGGCAGCAGACCCCCACGACCGGCAATTGGACAGCTATGCGACAGAGGAGAAAATTTATCGTGGAACTGACAAATTTGAGCTGTAAAACCTTTTTGGCTGAGCTTGCCGGGAACGCCCCCGCACCGGGCGGCGGCGGCGCGGCGGCACTGGTGGGCGCAGCGGGGGCGGCGCTGGGGAATATGGTCGGCAGCCTGACCGTGGGCAAGAAGAAATATGCCGCCGTAGAAGCCGACATCCTTGCGCTGAACGAGCGCTCCACCGCCCTGCGCAAGCGGCTGGAGGGGCTGGTACAGGCCGACGCCGAGGCGTTCCTGCCGCTGGCTGCCGCCTACAAGCTGCCCAAAGAGACGCCGGAGCAGCAAGCCCACAAGGCTGCGGTGCTGGAAGAGGCCCTCAACAGGGCCTGTGCGGTGCCGCTGGAGATCATGGCCGCATGCTGCGAGGGGATCACCCTTGCAGAGGAATATGGGGCCAAGGGCAGCGTGCTGGCCCTCTCCGACGCCGGGTGCGCCGCGCTGTTCTGCAAAGCCGCGCTCCAAGCGGCGGGGCTGAACGTTATGGTCAACACCCGCCTGATGGCCGACAAAGCCCGCGCCGCCGCGCTGAACGCCGAGGCCGCCGCGCTGCTGGCCGATTTTGTCCCCAAGGCCGACCGGGTCTATGAACAGCTCACACAACAGGAGGGGTAATGTGATGGCAACGATCTTGAAAGGCGCGCCTGTGGTGGCCGCCATGAACGAAGCAAACGCCGCCCGGTGCGCGGCACTGAAAGCGCGGGGCGTCACCCCCACGCTGGCCGTGGTGCGGGTGGGTGCCCGCCCGGACGATCTTTCCTACGAGAAAGGCGTCCTGACCCGCTGCGGCAAGGTCGGCGTGGAGGTGAAGCAGTTCCTCCTGCCCGAAGATGCCGCGCAGGAGCAGCTGCTGGACGTGATCGCGCAGGTCAACGCAGACCCGGCCATCCACGGCTGTCTGCTCTTCCGCCCGCTGCCCAAGCAGTTTGATGACCGCACCATCCGCGCCGCACTGGCCCCGGAAAAGGACATCGACGGCATCACCGACGGCTCGCTGGCCGGGGTCTTCACCAACAGCGCCATCGGCTACCCGCCCTGCACGGCACAGGCGTGCCTTGAGATCTTGAAGTATTATCAGGTGCCCCTCTCCGGCAAGCGGGCCGTGGTGGTGGGCCGCAGCCTTGTGGTGGGCAAGCCCGCCGCCATGATGCTGGACCGCGAAAACGCCACCGTCACCCTCTGCAACTCCCGCACCCGGAACCTCCCTGCCCTCTGCCAAGAGGCGGACGTTGTGGTAGTCGCCATGGGCAAGCAGGGCGCCATCGGCGGCGAACACCTGCGGGCCGGGCAGGTCGTGGTGGATGTGGGCATTCATGTCAACGCGGAAGGCAAGCTCTGCGGTGACGTCCGGTTCGACGAGGCGGAGCCGCTGGTGGAGGCCGTCACCCCGGTGCCCGGCGGTGTCGGCACCGTGACCACCTCGGTGCTGGTGGGCCATGTGGTCGAGGCGGCGGAAAAGGCCCTCGGCTGATTTTTGAATTTTTTACAATTTGATCGTATGCAAAAAAAGGCGCTCGGTGAAACCGTTCACCGAGCGCCGCTCATTCACTTTTTCGCGTCAGCGGGTCAGCAGAAGCAGCCATGCCGAAGCAACGGCCTGCAGGATCAGCCAGCGGGCCACCACCTGCTCATCGCTCCAGCCCATCCGCTTGCGCACATGGTCGTGCAGCGGGGTCAGGGTGTTTTTCAGGATGCTGATGTGCAGGAAACGCTTGAAGCTGATCTTCAGGATGCCCAAGCTGCCATCCACGATAAAGACCAGCGCAGCCAGCAGGAAGGAGAAGGGATGGCCGCTCTTGAGGGCCAGCACTGCGAGGAAGAAGCCCATGGCGCGGCTGCCCGCGTCGCCCATCAGCAGGGTGGAGGGCTTGGCGTTCATCCACAGGTAGGCCAGCAGAGCACCGATGAAGACGATGGCCGCCGTTGCGTAATCGCCCAGCTCCTTGCCGTAGGCCAGCAGGAAGGTGCCGATGCTGACCACCGCAAGGCTGGCGGACAGGCCGTCCACGCCGTCGGTGCAGTTGACCACATTGATGCTGGCCCAGATCAGGACGACGATGAGCACGAGGTAGAGCGGATACGGGATGGCGAAGCTCCAGTTCAGGAAGTGGACCGCCGTGCTGTTGAAGTTCAGGTAGGTCACACCCGCCACGATGGCGATGACGAGGTCGATGAGGCCCTTTTTGTATTCGTTCCACGCCACTTCCGAAGCATCGTCAAAATAGCCAGAGAGCATGGAGGCGATGAGCAGCACGGTATAGATGATATACTCGGTGCGCAGCGGCACCACTGCCAGCGTGACCAGCGCGATGCAGAGCACGAAGATGAGGCCGGAACCGCGGGCCTTGCCCTTGGAGAGCTCGCCGTTCACCGCAAAGGCGCGGCCATGGTCTTGGGGGAGCTTTTCCCGGAAGACCGAGTCCATCAGCGCCGTCAGCGCAAAGGCCAATAGAAATCCCAGCGCATCCACGGTGCGCTGACTGCCCGATAACAGTTGCAGCATATTTTCCTCTTTCCCGGAACGGCAGAGCGCCGCCCCTGTTGTTTCACTCATACGCAAGGAAAGTGTATCACGCCCGGCAGAAAAAATCAATCGTTCCCGCCGAAAAGCCGCCGGTTTGACATTTTGCGCCCGCCCTTCTATAATAAGAAGGCAAGCTGTCCCCTTTGCGGGGCATTTTTTATTGCAACAGGAGAAACCATGACACTTTCACTCGAACAGCTTTCCGCCCGGATGCGGCAGGGCGAGGACATCCCTCTGCGCGAGACGGCGCAGGTGGTACTGACGCTGAGCATCCCTTCGATCTTGCAGCAGATGGTCGTAACGGCCATGGAATACATCGACGCGGCCATGGTCGGCCACATCGGGGCCGAGGCCACCGCCGCCATCGGCATCGTCAGCTCTAGCACATGGCTGCTGCACGGCATCCTTGTGGGGCTGTACACAGCCTTTTCCATCCAGATTGCCCAATACCTCGGCGCGGACCGCCAGCAGGACGCCCGCGGCGTGCTGCGCCAATCCATGCTCTTCAACCTGCTGCTGGGCCTTGGGGCGGCGGCCTTCGGCATCGGCATCAGCCGCTTTCTGCCCGGCTGGCTGGGGGCGGATGTCTCACTTCAAGCCAATGCGTCCGCCTATTTCGCCATCTGGTCGGCGGCTCTCCCCTTCACCATGGCCATGGGGATGTACACGGCCATGCTCCGCGCCACCGGCGACGCGCTGACCCCCGGCCTCATCAGCGTGCTGGTCTGCATGCTGGACGTCCTATTCAACTTTTTCCTGATCAACCCCACCCGCACCCTCTCCCTCTTCGGCTCCCGCTTCACAGTCTGGGGTGCCGGGCTGGGAGTGCCGGGCGCAGCGCTGGGCACCGCCCTTTCCACCGTGGTGGGTGGGCTGCTGGCGCTGGCGATCTTATTGCTGCGGGAAGGCCCGCTCTGCATCCGGAAGCCCGGCTCGTGGAAGATCACCCGCTCCTGTCTGCTGAACCTCTGGCGGGTGGGTGCCCCGCTGGCAGCGGAGCGCGCGGCCCTCTCCTCCGCACAGGTGCTTCTGGTGCGGATCGTCTCCGGCCTCGGCACGGTGGCCATTGCGGCCAACAGCCTTGGCGTCAGCGCCGAGGGTCTGTGCTACATGGCAGGCTACGGCATTCAGGATGCGTCCATCGCGCTGGTGGGGCAGGCCGTGGGTGCCGGACGGAAGGACATGGCCAAACGGTTCGCCTTTCTCTGCACCGCCATCGGCATGGGGATCATGGCGCTGTCCGGCATGGGGCTGTGGCTGTTCGCCCCCGCGCTGATGGGCATCTTCACCGCCGACGCCGCTGTCATCGCGCTGGGCGCGCGGGTGCTGCGCATCGAAGCCTTTGCCGAGCCCATGTTCGGGGCCAGCATCGTGGCCAGCGGCGCGATGCAAGGCGCGGGCGACAGCACCGCCTGTTTCGTGCTGAACCTCGTCAGCATGTGGGGCATCCGGCTGACGCTGGCTTTCTTCCTCGCGCCCCGGTTCGGGCTGGTGGGCGTGTGGAGCGCCATGTGCTGTGAGCTGTGTATCCGCGGGCTGCTCTTCCTTGTCCGCCTCGCCCGCGGAAAGTGGCAGGAAAAAGGAGCTCTAAGCTGAAAAAATCTCCGGGAAGCAACGCTTCCCGGAGATTTTTCATTTCTCGATTACTTGCGGCCGTGCAGGATGGGCGACAGCGGCTTATAGATCACCATGCAGAGCACCGCATCCAACAAGCCCTTGACCAGCGTGAAGGGCATGTTGAAGATGACGAGGCACTTGATGAGGCTGTCTGCCGAGGGCAGGATGGCCTGATACATACCGAGGATGGCTTCCAGCGGCATGTGATAGAACTGCACATAGGCCGGATAGGTGATGAAGTAGTTGGACGGCACACTGAACACTGCCATAGCCGCTGCACCGATCAGCGCACCGAGGATAGCCGTTTTGCGGCTCTTGCGGTGCTTATAGATGCAGCCCGCCGTGACCGAGAAGACCGCACCCAGCATGAAGTTGCACAGCTCGCCGACACACGCGGTGCTGGTGCCCTTGATGACGATGTGGAGCAGGTTCTTCATGAAGCTGATGACCGCGCCGTACACCGGGCCCAGCGCAAATGCCCCCAGCAGGGCGGGCAGGTCGGAGAAGTCCATCTTGACGAAGGACGGGATGAGCATCGGGATGGGGAACTCGATGAACATCAGGATGAAGGCCACCGCGCTGAGCATGGCGGCTACGGTCAGGTTGTGGGTCGTGTTCTTTTTCATAGGTAATATCCTCCCGTCGGGGCGCTTCGGCCCCAAAATTGAATTGGAAAGCCCTTTTCGCGCTGTATCGGAACCGGGAAGACAACCAAAAACGCGCCCTGCTGCAACCAAAGACTGCAACAGGGCGCGTAGACAATTCGGATTTGTCTGCCGTTTCTTGCATCCGGACTATACCGTTGGCCCCGGAGTCTCACCGGGTCAGCACTCTTTGGGAGTGGTCGCGGGCTGTACCGCCAGTGGGGAATCGCACCCCGCCCTGAAACGAACTTTCTAGCCAGAGTATAGCGCGGCAGAGGGCCCTTGTCAAGCCCCTGTTTCGGTTGCCCTTTCCGCGCGTTTTATGGTATACTGGGGCGTAAAATATTTTTTTCGAGGAGTTTTGCCATGATTTTTTCCATCCGTGACCTCGGTTTCGAGCTGGGGCCCTTCCTGCTGGAGGGCTGGCTGGCGCTGGCGGCACGCTGTGTCTGCGCACTGGCGATCTTCCTTGCCGGGTCTTTGGTCTCCCTGCTGCTGCGCAAAAAGATCTTCCCCGCCCTGCGGGGGCGCACATGGCATTTTGCTGCCACCCCCATCCTGCTGCGAAGCTTGGAAGGCCCTCTGGAACGGATGGCTGTCTTCACCGGCTTCTACCTTGCGCTGGCCAGTCTGCCGTGGGCCATCGCCAGCCTTCCGAAATTCCTGCTCATAGCCTACAAGGTCCTGATGACCCTGCTGTTCTGCAAGGGCCTGTATCAGGCGTCGGATGTGGCCGATTTGCTGCTGGCCTCCTGCAGCCCGGAGATCCGCTCCAACAAGACCCTGCTCTCCCTGCTGAACACGACCTACAAGGTGCTGGTCGTCGTCCTCGGTGTGGCCACGGCGGCCCAGATCGCCGGTTTCCCCATCGGCAGCATCGTCGCCGGTGCCGGACTGGTCGGCCTGACCATTTCGCTGGCTGCGCAGGAAAGCGCCAGCAATCTGTTCAGCGGCATCGTCATCCTGCTGGACAAACCCTTCGCGGTGGGCGACTGGATCACCGTCGGCGATGTAGAGGGCGAAGTCATCGACATCAACTTCCGCTCCACCCGCATCCGCTCGCAGGATAAGACGGTCAGCATCGTGACGAACAGCAAGATTTGTTCGTCCACGGTCCAGAACGCGGCTCTGCGCACCATGCGGCCCTACAAGTTCACGCTGGGCGTCACCTACAACACCACCCGCCCCCAGCTGGAGCAGCTGATGGCCGATCTGAAGAAGATGCTGGACGAAAGCCCCTACACCGAAAAGGGTGCGAACATCGTCCGGCTGACCAGCTTCGGCGATTCCAGCATCAACATCCTCGTTTCCGCCTACCTCAAGACCAACGCCTATGCCGTTTTTCTGGAGGAGCAGAACGACCTGAACCTGAACATCATGGACATCATGCAGAAGGATAAGGTCGATTTTGCCTTCCCCTCCACCAGCGTCTACATCGAAAGATCCGGTTCCTGAGCCGGTTTTCATTTACTCCCTCCGGCATCGCTGGCGCGATGCCGGAGGGAGTTTTTTTCATAGGGCCACATCCAGCGCCATCATCAGCGCAAACCCCAGCACCACGCTGATGACCCCGGCGGGCTCATCGTTTTCCACCGCTTCGGGGATCATCTCCTGCGCAGTCACGCAGACCATGCACCCGGCGGCGGCGCTCATCAGCCACGGCAGCGCCGCGCTCACCCAGCCCGCCAGCGCAAGGGCCAGCAGCGCCCCCACCGGCTCCACGAGGCCGGAGGCCGCCCCGGCAAAAAACGCACGTTTCTTGCTCTCTCCTTTCTGCAAAAGCGGGAGGCTGACCGCCGCGCCCTCCGGGAGGTTTTGCAGCCCGATGCCGAGGGCCAGCGCCAGCGCACCGCTTGCGGCGTCCGGCTCACCGGACAGAGCCAGCGCGGCGGCAAGGCCCACCACCATGCCCTCCGGCAGGTTGTGCAGCGTGACCGCCAGCACCATCCGTCCGCAGTGGCCGGCCCCGGAGCACAGCAGCCGCCCCGCCGCCTGTTCCAGCCGGAGCAGTCCTACCGCCCCGATCACCAGCCCCGCCGCGGGCGGCAGCCACCCCGGCAGCGGCCCCCGTTCCGCCCGCTCGATGGCGGGCAGCAGCAAGCTCCACACGCTTGCCGCCAGCATGATGCCCGCCGCCATACCGCAGAGCATCCGCCGGGTGCGCGGCTCCTGCGTGGACCGCATCAGGAACACCCCTGCGGCCCCCACCGCCGTACAGAACGCCGGGAGCAAAAGCACCGCCGCAACCAAAAAAATCCCGTTCAAACCGCATTCCCCCTTCCTGCTGTTCTATGCAGAAAAACGGAATTCGGTGAACGGGGATCCTTGACACCCGGCAGGAGCTTCAGCCCGCCCCGCACAGCGGACTCAGACGCCCCAGAATACGATGCCCAGCCCCGCCGCAAGGACGATCATCCCGATCGGCGACGGGGCTTTTTTTGCTGCCTTTTTGTAGGCGAAATGCACCGCCCACAAAATGCCGAACACGGCCACCGACCGCACCGACACTGCCGCGCCGCCGCCCAGCCGGGTGATGCCCAGCAGGGTGGAAAGGGCCATGGTCAGGGCAGTGGCCAAGATCATCGCCACGACGCAGGGCCGCACGCCGGAGAGAAACGCTTCCACCCCGGCATATTTCATCAGGTTCCGGAGCACCGCCGCGATGAGCAGGATGATGAAGAACGAGGGCAGCACAACGCCCAGCGTGGCAAAAAATGCCCCGGCCAGCCCGCCCTGCGACGAGCCGATGAAGGTCGCCATATTGACGGCCAGCGGGCCGGGGGTGGACTCCGACACCGCGATGAAGCTCAAAAATTCGCTCTCGGTCAGCCACCCATGGTTCAGCACGACTTCCCGCACCAGCGAGATCATCCCGTAGCCGCCGCCAAAACTGAGGGCACCGATCATCAGGAAGTTCAAAAAGAGCTGTACATAGATCATTTCCCCGCCCCCGCTTTCTTCACAAGCCACACCAGCACCCCTGCCGCGCCGCTGAGCAGGATGTAGTAGATGGACGAAAAAGACACCGCCGCCAGCGAGCAGCCCACCATGGCTGCGACGACCGCCGCCAGAATGCAGAGGTCGAAGGGGTCCTTTTTCAATTGTTTCAGCATCTTCAGCCCCGCCGAGAGGATGAGGTAGACGACGCAGACTTGGATGCCCTTGAACGCATTCGCCACCACGGTCAGGCTGAGAAAACGGTCAAAAAAGAGCGAGATGATGTAGATCACCACAAAGGACGGGAGGCTGACCGCAGCGGTGGAAGCCGCCGCCCCCGCCGTGCCGCCGATCTTATAGCCGATGTAGGTGGCGCTGTTCACGGCCACGGGGCCGGGGGTGGACTCGGCAATGGCGACCATATCCAAGAATTCTTCTCTGGACATCCACTGTTTTTCCTCGACGAATTCATGTTCCAGCAGGGCCACCATAGCATAGCCGCCGCCGAAGGTGAACGCGCCGATCTTCAAAAAGGTCCCAAACAGGGTCGAAATTTTTTTCATACGCAGTTCCTCATTTTTTCTTTTTCGCCCTATTTTAGCACACTGCCCCGCAAAAGAAAAGTGGCTGATTGCTTCTCTTTCCAGACGGAACATGGTATACTGAGCTTGGTATTCTGCATCTGCAGAAAAGACAGGAAAAGGAGATTCGTACCATGAAAACAAAATTTGGCATCGTGGGCTGCGGTTTTCTGGGCGGCATCGTGGCGGATGCCTACCGGAAGGGCCTTCTGCCGGACTACGAGCTGGTGGGTGTGACCAGCCGCACCCGCGCCAAGGCGGAGGCCGTGGCAGAGAAGACCGGCTGCGCGGTCTGCGACGACGTGGATGCACTGCTGGCCCTCCAGCCGGAGTACATCGTGGAGACGGCTTCGGTGGAGGCCGTCCGCGCTATGGCCATCCCGGTGCTGAAGCAGAGCGTAAACCTCGTCGTCATCTCCATCGGTGCCTTTGCCGACCCTGCGTTCTATGAGCAGGTCAAGCAGACGGCACAGGAGAGCGGTGCAAAGGTGCATCTCGCCAACGGCGCCATCGGCGGCTTTGACGTCTTACAGACCGTCACCCTGATGGCACAGGCCCAGTCCCTGCCCGAAACGGCGGGCATCGAGACCCACACCGGGGCCAAGGGCTTCCGCAACACCCCCGTCTGGGCCGACCATCTGCTGACCGACACCGAGAAGACTACCGTTTTCACCGGCAGCGCCAAGGAGGCCATTGCCACCTTCCCCCGCCGGGTCAATGTGGCCGTGGCCACTTCGCTGGCCACCACCGGCCCGGAGATCACCGGCGTGACCATGCACTCGGTGCCCGGCTGGGTGGGCGATGACCACTGCATCACCGCCGAGATCGAGGGCGTGAAGGCGGTGGTGGACATCTGCTCTTCCACCAGCGCCATCGCCGGGTGGAGCGTGGTCGCTTTGCTGCGCAACCTCGCTTCGCCCATCTGCTTCTATTAAAGGAGGATCGCTATGTTTGAAAAATTGGTGGCCATCGAGCCTGTCAGCCTCATCCCGTCCGCCGAAAAAGAGCTTTTCCAGTATGCCAAGGAGGTCGTGCTGTACGACGACATCCCCGCCGACGACGAAGAGATCATCCGCCGCATCGGCGACGCCGACGCCGTGCTGCTGAGCTATACTTCCCGCATCGAGCGCCCCGTGCTGGAGCGCTGCCCCAACATCCGCTATATCGGCATGTGCTGCAGCCTCTACTCCGAGGCGAGCGCCAATGTGGACATCGCCTACGCCCGCACCAAGGGCATCAAGGTGCTGGGCATCCGCGATTACGGCGACCGCGGCGTGGTGGAGTATGTCCTCCACGAGCTGACTGGCATCCTCCACGGCTTCGGGATGCCGATGCTCCGCGACGAGCCGGTGGAGATCTACGGCCTGAAGGTGGGCATCGTGGGTCTTGGCGTGTCCGGCCGGATGATCGCCGATGCGCTGTCCTTCCTCGGCGCGGACATCTCCTACTACAGCCGCACCCGCAAGCCGGACGCCGAACAGGCGGGCATGACCTACAAGCCGCTGAACCAGCTTTTACAGGACAGCGAGGTGGTCTTCACCTGCCTGAACAAGAATGTCCTGCTGCTGGGCAAAGAAGAGTTTGCACAGCTGGGCAGCGGCAAGGTGCTGTTCAACACCTCCATCGGCCCCGGCTTCGACTCCGCCGCACTGGAAGACTGGCTCACCCAGCCGGGCAGCCACTTTTTCTGCGACACCCGCGCGGCGGCGGGCCCCGTTGCCGACGGCTTCTTTGACCGCCCCAACGTCCACTGCCAGAACGTTTCCGCCGGGCGCACCAAACAGGCTTTTGTCCTGCTGAGCCAGAAGGTACTGGCCAACATCCAAACGGCACTGGCTGAATAATTTTTGCGAAAAGAGGTCTTTTTTCATGAACACTGCATTGACCATTGCGGGCAGCGATTCCAGCGGCGGCGCGGGCATTCAGGCCGACATCAAGACGATGACGGCCAACGGCGTCTTCGCCATGAGCGCCATCACCGCCCTGACCGCCCAGAACACCACCGGCGTGACCGACATCTTCGAGACGACGCCGCATTTTTTGGCCGAGCAGCTGGACGCCGTTTTCACTGACATCTTCCCCGATGCCGTGAAGATCGGCATGGTGTCCTCGGCGGCCCTCATCGAGACCATCGCCGAACGGCTGCGCTTCTACGAAGCCAAGCACATCGTGGTGGACCCCGTGATGGTGGCCACCTCCGGCTCCAAGCTGCTGCGGGATGACGCCATCACCGCCCTGACCGAAAAGCTGCTGCCCATGGCCGAGGTCGTGACGCCGAACATCCCGGAAGCGGAGATCCTGTCCGGCCTGACCATCACCGACGCCGCCGGGATGGAGGCCGCGGCCCAGAAGATCAGCGAAGCCTACGGCTGCGCCGTCCTCTGCAAGGGTGGCCACAAGGTGAACGACGCCGACGACCTGCTCTGGCGGGACGGCAAGGCCCAGTGGTTCCACGGGGAGCGGATCGCGAACCCCAACACCCACGGCACCGGCTGCACCCTTTCCAGCGCCATTGCGTCCAATCTGGCCAAAGGCTACGACCTCACCGCCTCGGTGGAGCGGGCCAAAGCCTACATTTCCGGCTGCTTGTCCGCCATGCTCGACCTCGGCCACGGCTCCGGCCCCATGAACCATATGTTTGAGCTGAAGAGCCGGTTCATCTGAACGTTCCGGCCCAAAAAGGAGAACCCCCATGGAACATTGGCATCGCAGCGGCACCGCCCTGCTGGACGAGATCGCCGCCACCCACCTGCCCGCATCCCAGATCGCCGTCTGGTACATCGGGCAGTGCGGCTTCCTTTTCAAGTGCGGGGAGACGACCTTTTGCATCGACCCAGTGCTCAGCGACCTGACCGGCCCCAACGGCTCCCGCCGCCGCTATCCGGCCCCCTTTGCGCCGGGGCAGCTGCGGGCGGACTTTGTCCTCTGCACCCACGGCCACGCCGACCACATGGCAAAGGACACCCTGCGCGGCCTTGCACAGAACGACGAAACACAGTTTATTTTTCCCTCCGGCTGCCGGGCGCTGGCCCATGAGTACGGCGTCCCGGAGGAGCGCATCCAGTTGGTGCAGGAAGGTTCCGCGCTGGAGCTTGGCCCCGCGCACCTCCGCGCCTTTTCCGCCGCCCACCCGGAACATGTCCTCGACGCTGAGGACCCCCGGATGGCGCTGGGGTATCAGCTCGATCTCGGCGGGTTTACGGTCGTGCATCTCGGCGACACTTACCTGACGCCCCGCCTTTACGCGGCCCTTGAGGCTCTGCCCCAGCCCGACCTGCTGCTGGCCCCCATCAATGGGCAGGATTTCTTCCGCACCCAGCGGAACTGCATCGGCAACTTGGAGGCCGAAGAGGCGGCGCAGTTGGCCGTCCGGCTCCGCGCCGGGTGCAGCATCCCCACCCACTACGACATGGTGCAGGGCAACACCGCCGACCCTCTGCGGTTCGTTTCGGCCCTGCGCAGGCTGGACCCCGCCGCCCGGTTCGCCTTACCCGCGCTGGGCGAGCGGCTGATCTTCCAAAAAGACTAAGGTCGAAACCGCAGTGCCGTTTGGAGTTCGATGTCCTCATCGCCCTCTATCCAGCGGTAATTCGTGCTTTTTGTCAACATTTTCCGGTACACCACCCGGTTGGGCCGGGCCATGGAGGCCAGCAGCCAGTCCACCTCGATCGGCTGGGCGAACCGCACGGTCCCGCTCAGGGTCAGGAAGGTCCGGCCCGCTGCCGTCACCCGCACCGCGCAGCCGGTCCGGGTGCGGACAAGCTCCAGCCGCCCGATGTCCGTCCGGAGGACCCGCGCGGAATCCATGGCGCAGGACGCTGCCCGGAGGGTCTGTTCTGCCTTTCGCGCATGGCGGTCGGAGGGGTTTATCCGCAGGTCAAGAAAGGCTTCCACGGTGCGGACATTCCGCCGGGCCAGCGTAGTCTCCACGGCGTTCCGGGTCGTTTTGCCGCCGCGGTAGAGCACAACCGCCCGGTCGTTCTGGGAGATGACCACCGCCGGGGCGCTTTTGGTCCCCACCAGCTCCACCCGGAGGGTGTCCCGGCTGAGGGCGTTCCCTGCCCCGATGGCGACCGCCGCCGTCAGCAGCAGGGCGGGCAGAGCGACCCGCAGACGGAGCCTCCAATGGAACGCCAGCCAGCACAGCCCCGCCAGCAAGAGGCAAATGAGGGCCGCATAGGCCGTATCGAACCAGAGCTGTGCCCCCGGCCAGCCGGACACCCAGAGGGCCCACCGGTCCAGAAGGTCCGCAAGAAATTCGGCGCAGCGGGAGATCACCCGGTGGAGCGGAGCCAGCGCAGGGGCCAGCCCCAGCAGGGCCGTTCCAAGGCCCAGCAGCAGGATCGGCTCCACGAGCCAGAGCACCGCCACGCTGGAAACAAGGGCGTAGAGGCTGGCGCTCAGTCCCCGGACCACCAGCACCGGGAAGGTGGCCGCACAGGCGCAGCCCGAAACGCAGAGCGTTTCCCACACGCTGCCGCCCAGTCGTTTTCCCCTTTGCAGAATGTTATGGTACACGCCGCCGCGTTTGTGGGCGGCGTTTTTCGTTTTGCGGGTTTTCTCCGCTCTGATCCGGGCTTCTTGGCTGCGGCGGGCCAGTTCCGCCCCGGCCAGCGTGCCCACCACCGCCGCGAAGGAAAGTTCGAAGCCCATATCGCAGATGGCGTAGCTGTTGCCGAGGGTCATCCAGACGCCCGCCACGCCGAGGGAAGTCAGGGCATCCGCCGGGCCGCAGACCCAGATGCCCACTGCGCTGACCCAGACGGCCACACCGGCCCGGAGCACCGAGGGCGTGGACCCGGTGACCCCCACCATCAGCACCGCCATCCCGGCACCGAGCAGGGCCTTGGCGCGGCGGTGGGCGTAGCGGCGCAGAAGCTTGCGTCTGCGCCCTGCCGTGGGCAGATGTTCGAGGAAGCTGCCGCAGAGGATGGAGACGTGCATTCCGCTGACCACCAGCACATGCGAAAGCCCCGCGCCCCGGTAGGCAGTGCGCAGCGCGGAGGAGAGATGCGACCGGTCGCCCACGACCATGGCGGCCAGAACCCCCGCCGGGTCATGGGCCATTCCCCGGCGCAGGGCCCCACTCAGTCGCCGCTGGAGCCGGGCCGTCCGGGCGCGGAAGGAGCTGCTCTCCCCCAGCCGTTCCAGCGTTTCGTCCCTGAGAAGTTCCCCGGTCAGAGAGACGCCGTCCGCGTAGAGGTCGAGCCGGTCCGTTTCCGGCGGCGCTTCCAGCGTGAACCTCCCACGCACCCGCTCCCCGGCTTGGCATTTGGGCAGGGCGGCGCACCGGATGCGGAAGTCTTCCGCCTCGCCGTCCACCTGTTCCACCCGCAGCACCGCGTCCACGACGCCCGGATAATAGGAGCTGTCCGTCCGCTCCACCTCGGCGGTCAGGGTGGCGGTTTTGCCCTCGTAAGCCGTTTGCAGCGCTTGCAGCTTCGCATCCGTGTGCACCGTCAGCGCAAGGCCCAGCAGACTGCCCAGCAAAAGGCAGAGGGCACCCGCCCGCGCGGTTTTCCAGCGCAGGAGTGCGAACAGCAAGCCGGAAACAAAAATTGCCGCAAGCAGCGGCAAAAGCCATGCTTGCGGCAAAAAAGCGCACACCAACTCCACCCCCAGCGCACCGGCGCAAAAGAGGCAGAGCGGGCGTCTCATATTTTAGTGCAGAAACAGGGGCAGGGGCTCAAGGAAGATGATGTCCTTGCGCTCGGCTGCGTCGCCCTCGGCCAGAACAGCGGCCTGACCCACGATGGTGCACTTGGTCTGCTCGGCCAGTGCGTCCAGCGCCTTCAGGGAGCCGCCGGTGGAGATGACATCGTCCACCACCAGCACGCGCTTGCCGTTCATCTTGTCCAGCTCCTTGCGGTCAATGACCAGCTTCTGCTTACCCGCAGTGGTGATGGACTGATCCTCGACCACGACCGGCTCCTTCATATAGAGCTTGACGCCCTTGCGTGCGCAGACGTAGGGCTTGCCGCTCTGGCGGCTCATCTCGTGGGCCAGAGGGATCCCCTTGGCCTCGGCGGTGAGCAGGATGTCGAAATCCGGGCACTTCTTCAGCAGCTCGGCGGCAGCGGCCACGGTCAGCTCGGTGTCTCCCAGCATGATGAAGGCCGCGATATCCATATGGTCGTTGACCTTGCAGATGGTCAGCTCGCGGGTAAGGCCCGCAACGTTCAGAGTATAGGTTTCAGCCATAACAATTCCCTTTCTCTTTGTATTCCGTTGATTTTCGGTGGCTCAGACCGGCAGCTTCTCGCCGCCAAGCACATGGAAATGCAGGTGCTTCACGGTCTGGCCGGCATCCTCGCCGACATTGGAGATGACGCGGTAGCCGTTGTCGAGGCCCTGCTCCTTGGCCAGCTTCGCGATGACCGCGAAGATATGTCCCAGCAGCGCGCCGTTTTCCTCGGTCAGCGCCGCAGCCGAGGGAATGTGCTCTTTGGGCACGACCAGAAAATGCACCTTTGCCTGCGGGTTGATGTCGTAAAAAGCAACGACCTGATCGTCCTCGTACAGCTTTTTCGAGGGGATCTTGCCCTCAGCAATCATGCAAAACAGACAATCTTCCATGGGAATTGCTCCTTTCCTATCAATTACTTGCCCTCTCAGTCTCACTTCGTTCGACAGCTATCCCCCTTCTGGCACAAATGTGCCACCTCCCCCGGTCGGGGGAGTCTTTCCCAAAGGGGTGAGCTTTTAGACGTCCCGATTTTACGCCGGTGCGGACGGAAAGAGCAAGCACGCTTACTACTTTTAAACCAGCTGCTTCTCCACGATGGACTTGACAGCAGCCAGTGCTTCGTCGATCTTGGTCTCGTCCTTCAGGCCGGCCATTGCAAAGTCCGGCTTGCCGCCGCCCTTGCCGCCAGCGATGGCGCTGATCTCCTTGACCAGAACGCCAGCCTTCAGGCCCTTTTCCTGTGCCAGCTTGTTGACGGTGACAGCCATGGTGATCTTATCGTCTGTCTTGCCGACCAGAACCGCCACGCAGGGGTTCACCGCCTTATCGCGGATGGAGTCGCACATACCGCGCAGGGTGTCGCCGGTGGTGCCGGTGAAGTAAGCAGAAGCGATCTTCACGCCGCCGACTTCCTCGGCATTGTCGAACAGGCTGCTCACCTTGGAGGCGGCGACCTTGGCCTTGATCTCCTCCAGCTCCTTGCTCATGGCCTTGTTCTCGGCCATGACGGCCTCGGCACGGATGGGCAGAGAGGTGATGTTGTTGGCCTTCAGGGTGTTGGCCACGGTGTGCAGCATTGCCTCCTGCAGATTTGCACGGATGAGCAGGTTGCGGCCGGTGACGGCCTCGATGCGGCGGATGCCAGCGGCCACGGAGGACTCGCTGACGATCTTGAAGCCGCCGATCTGGGCGGTGTTCTTGACGTGGGTGCCGCCGCAGAACTCAGTGGACCAGCCCTCGATGTCCACCACGCGGACGACCTTGCCGTACTTCTCGCCGAAGAGGGCCATTGCGCCCAGCTTCTTGGCCTCCTCGATGGGCATCTCCTTGACGGTGACGTTCATCGACTCGTAGATCTTATCGTTGACGATCTTCTGCACCCGGGCCAGCTCCTCGGGGGTGACTGCGCTGAAGTGGGTGAAGTCGAAGTGGGTGATCTCGGCGTCCTGATAAGAGCCTGCCTGATGGACATGGTCGCCCAGAACCTCGCGCAGGGCAGCCTGCAGCAGGTGGGTCGCCGTGTGGTTGCGGCAGACGGCCATGCGGTATTCCTTATCGACCTTGGCCGTCAGATGGTCGCCGACCTTAACGATGCCACTTTCCAGCACGCAGGTGTGGACGTAGTAGCCCTTGGGGGTCTTCTTGACGTCCAGCACGCGCAGGGAGCACTCGGCACTGGTCAGCACGCCGTGGTCGGCCACCTGACCGCCCATCTCAGCGTAGAACGGGGTCTTGTCCAGAACGACCAGAACGCCTTCCTTCTCCTGCTCATCGGTGGCGATGGCATCGGTCAGGGTCTCCTCGTCGCTCAGAGCCACGACCACGCCGCTGTCGTTCAGGGTCTCGTAGCCGGTAAAGACGGTGGGTTCAGCAGTCAGGCCGCCGAACAGATCCTCGCTCCAGCCGGAGATGTTCTTCTTCAGGCGCTCGGCGCGGGCACGCTCCTTCTGCTTCTTCATCTCAGCGTGGAAGCCGTCCTCGTCGATGTCGATGCCCTGCTCCGCTGCGATCTCCTTGGTCAGGTCGAGGGGGAAGCCGAAGGTATCGTTCAGCTTGAAGACGTCCAGACCCTTCAGCAGGTGCTGGTGAGCCTTTTCCAGACCGTCGATCATGTTGTTCAGGATGTTCATGCCGGCGTCGATGGTGCGGGCAAAGTTTGCCTCCTCGGTGCCGATGACCTTCTTGATATAAGCGTCATGCTCGCGCAGTTCGGGGTATGCGGACTCGCTGGACTGGATGACAGTCTCCACCAGCTCCACGAGGAAGGGGCGGCTGATGCCCAGCATCCGGCCGTGGCGGGCAGCGCGGCGGAGCAGACGGCGCAGCACATAGCCGCGGCCCTCGTTGGAGGGCAGGATGCCGTCGGACACCATGAAGGTGCAGCTGCGGATGTGGTCAGTGATGACGCGGATGGAGATATCATCCTTGGCATTCTCGCCGTAGGTCTTGCCCGCGATGTGCTCCACGTGGTGCAGCACGCTCTGGACGGTATCGACCTCGAACAGGTTGCCGACGCCCTGCATCACGCAGGCCAGACGCTCCAGACCCATGCCGGTATCAATGTTGGGGCGGGCGAGGCGCTCGTAGTGGCCCTTGCCGTCGGCATCGAACTGGCTGAACACGAGGTTCCAGATTTCCATATAGCGGTCGCAGTCGCAGCCCACGCCGCAGGTCGGCTTGCCGCAGCCGTACTCCGGGCCGCGGTCAAAGTAGATCTCGGAGCAGGGGCCGCACGGGCCGGAGCCGTGCTCCCAGAAGTTGTCTTCCTTGCCCAGACGGACCATGTGGTCCGGGGCGATGCCCACCTTCTTGGTCCAGATATCGTAAGCCTCATCGTCCTCTTCGTAGACGGAGATGTGGAGCTTATCCTTGGGGATGGCCATCCACTCGTCGCTGGTCAAAAACTCCCAAGCCCAAGGAATGACCTCTTCCTTGAAGTAGTCTTGGAAGGAGAAGTTGCCCAGCATCTCGAAGAAGGTGCCGTGGCGTGCGGTGATGCCGACGCGCTCGATATCCGGGGTGCGGATGCACTTCTGGCAGGTGGTCACGCGGTGGCGGGGCGGCTCCTCCTGAGCGAGGAACCACTTCTTCATGGGAGCCATGCCGCTGTTGATCAGCAGCAGGCTGGGGTCGTCCTTCGGGACGAGCGGGAAGCTGTCAAGGCGCAGGTGACCCTTGCCCTCAAAGAAGCTCAGGTACTTTTCGCGCAGTTCATTCAAACCGGTCCATTGCATAACTGTATCTCTCCTCGTGGTTTTTCCGGCGTCCTCCTCCGGACGCGATATTTTTATGACAGGCGCCAAAACAAAAACAGCCTCCGCCCCAACAAAGGGACGAAGACTGTCTGAAAAGCTCCGTGGTACCACCCAAATTGCAGGAAAATTTGTCCCCTGCCGCTTTGTGCGCGGTAACGCTGCGCCGCGTCCGGCTCATCTCGCCGGAAGCTCCGGGGCGGCTTGAAAAACCCTCTGCCGGAACGCCTTGCAGCCATAAACGGGCGTTCTCTCTGGGCGGCATCGCGTGTTTTTCTGACCCCATCCTTGCCATCTGTCATAATCCATCTTTCCGCACAAAAGGACAAATTATCCCTCTGCGTTCAATTTAGATTATAGCATGGCCGCGGCGTTTGTCAACGGGTTTTCCACAAATTTTACGGCACCCAGATGCGGTCTACATGGGTCACCTCGCCGTTTTGGATGGTCACGGTCGTGTTTCCCGCATTCCACCCATAACCATCTTCCTCATTGCTCATTGCATCGCAGACCGCCCGGTCTCCCTTTACGATCACCGGGTCGGCTTCAAAGTCTGCTGCACCGTCCGACAGTTCGATATCGTCTGCCATAACAAGCTGCTTTGCCACTCCCACTTCATAATAAACAGGAAAATCATCCCATGTCAAAGTCCGGTAGTGGTCATCCTCTTTGCATAAGTCGATCCCGCCTTCTTCTATTCCACCGTTGATGGTCACATAGTTGTTTTCCCGCTCAACGCTTTCCACGGTCAGGGCTGTGATTTCCTCTGTCCCGTTCAGATGCGTTGCAATGGTGTCTCCTTCGCTCAATGCTTCGATCTCTGGGGCTGTGTACCGGTCATAGTCGTATACGACCGCGTCGTTGATGGTATTCTTGCGTTCACCGACCCATACTTTATCGCTTTCAAAGCTGATGTGATAGGTGCCATCCGGAAGGGGTTCGCTCAGTAAAACGCCTTGCATTGGCTGTACTTCCGTTTTTTGCGCCTCCGAAGAGGTGGTGCTTGTCGTGGAAGCCGCCGCGCTTCCAGCCGTGGAACCGGACGCCCCACAGCCCGCCATGGTGATTCCAAGAGCCAACAGCACAGTAAGTGTTCCTATTTTGTGGTTCCATTTCATACGAAAACCTTCCTTCTCTTGCTTGACGGAATGTTTCCGTTCCGCTACAATAAAAACGATTCAAAGACCCATTCTATTGCGACTGATTTTAAGATAGAGAGGATAATTTTTCGTGAGAATCTTGAAAGTGAAATGTCTGGCCCCCACCCGGCTGGACAATTATCTGATGCAGCAGTTCCCGGCGCTGAATCCGGGCCGCCTGAACAAGGCCCTGCGGGAGAACAAGATCAAGCTGAACGGCAAAAAGCAGCCGCTCTCCACCCGCGTGATGGCGGGCGACGAGATCAAGCTCTTCATTCTGGACGAGGTACTGGACGCCGACAAGCGGGTGGAAGGCCCGGCGTGGAAGAACGCCCGCGGCCCGGCGCAGGTCATCTACGACTGCCCGCAGATCTTGGTGGTGAACAAGCCCGCCGGCCTTTCCGTAGACGGCCCGGAGGACGACACCCTGCTCAACCGTGCGCTGCTCTACCTGAACCAGAAGGGCGAATATAAGGAGAACGACCTCTACACTCCGGCGCTGTGCCACCGGCTCGACACCGGCACCAGCGGCCTTGTCATCCTCGCCAAGACCCCGGAGGCCGAGCAGCTCTTCCTTGAGGTCATCAAGAACCGCGAGGTCAAGAAGACCTACCTCTGCGTCACCTTCGGCCGCCCTGTTCCGCCGGACGGCACGCTGGGCGGCTACCTGCTCAAGGACGCCGACCGCGGCATCGTGAAGATCGTGCCCGACAAGCAGCCCGGCGCCAAGGACGTGGAGACCCAGTACGAGACCATTGCCGTCTCCGGCCGCCTCGCCCTGCTCAAGGTCCGGCTCATCACCGGCCGCACCCACCAGATCCGCGCCCATATGGCCAGCATCGGCTGCCCCATCCTCGGCGACAGCAAGTACGGCAACAACACCGCCAACCGCGAGCTCAAGCTCAAGTATCAGGCCCTCTGCGCGTGGGAACTCACCCTCCCCCGCTTCACCCAGCCCGATTTCGCCGACCTCTCCGGTAAGACCTTCCACGCCCCGAAACCGTGGTATTATCAGCAGGTGCTGGATGGGACGCTAAAGTAAAAATCAAAAACTCCCCGAAATCGGAAAAGCGTTTGTGCCGTATGGCACACCGCCCGATTTTGGGGAGTTTTGTTCCTCTTTGGGGTCATTAGGGGCGAGCAGCCCCTAATTCGTGCTCCGCGCCTCGAAAAAGCGGCGCTTTTCTGGTACTCTTTTGGCGCGCAAAAGAGTACATATTCCCTTTAGATACGCACCATCTCGCGGCTGATCTCGCTCAGGCTGTGCGCCCCGCACATCTGCATGGTATCGGCCAGCTCCCCGGCGATCTTGTCGATGTAGCACTTCACACCCTCTTCGCCGCCGCCATAGACGGCGGTGACGAAGGGACGGCAGATGAGCACCGCGTCAGCTCCCAGTGCCAGCGCCTTGAAGACGTCCACCCCGGAGCGGATGCCGCCATCCACGAGGATCTTCACACCGCTGCCCTTGAGGGCATCGGCGATCTCCGGCAGGACCTCGGCAGTGGCGGGGCACTGGTCCAGCACACGGCCGCCGTGGTTGGAAACGACGATGGCCGCTGCCCCGGCCTCCTTGGCCTTGAGGGCGCCCTTGACGGTCATGACGCCCTTCACGATGAAGGGGCGGCCCGCCAGCGCCACGATCTCCCGGAGCTCGGCAACGCTCTTGCTGCCCGCCGGGGGGGTCATGTTCTTGAGGAAGGGCAGACCGGCGGCGTCCACATCCATGGCAACGGCAAAGCAGCCGCTGGCCTTGGCCTGTTCCATCTTGGCCTTGACGGTGTCGATGTTCCACGGCTTGATGGTGGGCACGCCGCAGCCGCCCGCCGCGCCGATGGCCTTGGTGGCCATGGTCATTACGTCGGGGTTCACGCCGTCGCCGGTGAAGGCCGCGATGCCGTTTTCGGCACAGGCACGCACCAGCACATCGTTATAGGTCATGTCGTTGTAGGCGTCGGAGTAGTGGAGGTTCACCGCACCCACGGGGCCCGCAAAGAAGGGCAGCTTGAAACGCTTGCCGAACAGCTCCACATGGGTGTCGGGGGTGCCGTTCTCGCACAGGGTATCCATGTTGACCCGAACCTCGGCCCACTTATTATAATTGCGGATGGCCGTGTCCCCCACGCCCTTGGCACCGGGGCCGGGGATCTGGTTCTTGCAGGCCACACCGTTGCACACCGGGCAAGCCTTGCAGTACTGACCGATGCACTGCCGCGCATTGCTTAAAACATCCGAATAATTCATTGTGATCTTCCTCCTGTTTTGATTCAAATCCATCCGGAAGGGGTTCTTCCGCCCACGCTCTGCCCTCATCATAGTCCGATTTGGGGGCCGCGTCAAGAGGGTTTGCCGGGCGGATGCAGAGTTTGTAAAGCCGCATTCGCGCCCCTGCGTCGTTTTTCGATTTTTTCAATTTTTTTCAAAAAAATCCTTGACAAAAGTGCTTCTTTCAGGTATTATAGTGGAGCGCTGAGGGCCACGGCCCGAAAACGCTGAAAACTGAAGATGTGGAAAGATGGCTGAGTTGGTCTAAGGCGCACGACTGGAAATCGTGTAACGTGTCAAAAGCGTTCTGGGGTTCGAATCCCCATCTTTCCGCCAAAATGCCCGGAACCGATGGTTCCGGGTTTTTGTTTTACAAAAGCGAGGCAGTTAAAATGAGTGTTACGATCGCAATGCCAAGAATGAGCACTGACCCGGAGCTGACGGCGGCTCAGGCCAAATATCCCGAAAGCCTTGCGCGGGCCGGGGCGGACGTCTGCTGGGTCCAGCTTTCTGACCCGGAGCGCGCCGTGCAGGAGGCGCTGACCTGCGACGGCTTGCTGCTGCCCGGCGGTGGCGACATGGACCCCCAATTCTACGGGCAGAAGCGCATCCCCGCCTGTGGAGAGCCGAACCTCCTCCGCGACGCCGCCGAGCCGCCGCTGCTGCGAGCCTTTCTGGCCGCTGACAAGCCGGTGCTGGGCATCTGCCGGGGCATTCAGGTGATGAATGTCGTCTTGGGCGGCACGCTGTATCAGGACATCAAGCCCTTTGCCCATGTCCCCCACAACGACCACTGGGCCAAGATCCACACCGTCACCGTCCGCCGGGGCACAAAGCTGGAACAGATCTTGGGGCAGGACACCGTCCTCGTCAACAGCCAGCACCATCAGGCGGTGGATCGGATCGCCCCCGGCCTGACCCTTGCGGCCCTCAGCGAAGACGGCATCGTGGAGGCCATCGAGAAACCGGACGCGAAATTCTGCCTCGGCGTCCAGTGGCACCCGGAGTGGCTCAGCGCCGCCGACCCCGCCATGCAGGGCCTGTTCGACGCCTTCATGGCCGCGTGCCGACATTAAAAAGGAGGGTTCTTCATGACCGCTTCCAAACAAAAAAAGCGCGGCCGGGCCGCGCTCATCCTGTTGCTCTGCCTGTTGGTACTCTGCCTTGCGGCGGGCGGCACGGCCTACGCACTGCTGCGGCAGAAGGTCCGGGCCATTCAGGCCGGAGCCGAATTTGACTTCAGCTACACCGTGACCTCCCCTGCCGCCGAGACCCCCGCCCTCTACGGCGTCTTGCAGCAGGCGGGCGCGGCGCAGGGCACCGTTTCCGGTCAGTATGCGCCGGGCAAGTTCCAGTTCGCGCTGACGTCCGGAAAGACTGGCAATGCCTTTACGCGGGTATACATCGACGCCAAGGAGACCCTCTACGACGCCGGGCAGCTCTACACCTACCTGCGCAACGAAGTCGTGAGCGCCGCACCGCTGGCGGGGCTGGTGCTGCCGGGCTGGAGCATGGGCAGCTACATCTCCCAGACCCAGTTGGCTTCCCTGCTGGGCGTGGAGCTTTCCGCCGTGGAGCTGCAGGACATGACCAGCCTTTCCCTGACGCTGGGCGCGCTGCAGAAGGTCTCCCCTGCCGGGGCGCTGGACGGCTACACCTACTACCAACTGCCCGCGGGTGAGAGCGGCCTGAGCTGCATCGTCGGTCTGTCCCTAAAGACGCTCTTCGCCAAGGAAACGCCCCTCCACATCCTGCTGACCATCCCGGAACATGAGGTAACCATCGCCCTCAACGGCACCGTCACCGCCGCCGAAACGGCTGTGGTGGCCCCCAGCTCCCGGATGACCGATGCGGACGTTCAGCGCTTCGTGGAGCTCCGCAAAGCGCTGGAGAGCTTTACAGATGTATTGCAGAGCCTTCTCTCCTGAGATGCAAAAACGGCTTGACAAAAACCGCGCAGGGCGGCGCTCCCCTTCGGGAGGACCCGCTCTGCGCGGTTTGCGTTTCTACTGCAAAGATCAGGAGCCCCACTCGGCGTAGTGGTCTTGGATCCACTGGGCACCTTCGCCCTTGCCGGTGACCTGACTGTAGGTCAGGTTCGTCAGTTCCTTGGTCATAGCGTCCTTCTCGGTCTTGTATTCCTTTTCGGCCTGATCCGCAATGCTCTGGTCGCGGCCATTGTCCGTCAGATACTGGCGCAGTTCCTTGATAATGGTGTTGAACTCTGCATCACACTCATTCTGGATCTGGTTCAGCCGGTTGGACTTGCCGAGGACCACCGAGACCTTCAGCGCAAGAGAGCGCTCTTCGACCGGGTGGGCGATGTATTCGTCATAGGAATCGCAGACTGTACGGTACAGCCTCCGCTGGGTCCGCTTCTGCAAAGCCTTGATCTCATGCACGTAGGCGTTGATCTTGGCATCCACTGCGCTTTCGGCACTGGCGCTGCTGGAAGGGGTGCTGGAGGGCTCACTGCCGGAAGCCGGATGAGAAGAGGCCGGGTGGGACGATGCCGCACTGGACGCGGGCTGCGAATGGGCGGCGTCCGACGAGGAAGCCGAACTGCTGGCTGCTTCACTGGAAGATGCCGGTTCGCTCTCCGAAACGGAGTCAGGCTCCGCAGCCTCTTCTGAAGCTGCCGCAGAGTCTGCCAGTTCCGGCCCCGACACCGCAGAGCCGGCCGGGGATGACGCACTTGCCGCGCCGGATGCAGGCTCCTGCGCCGCTTCACTCGAACCGGATGCAGACTCCGAAGCCGCTCCTGAACCTGCGGGACGCGCCGCAGCAAAGCCCACCACCGCCAATATTATAATGATACCCATCACGACAGCCGCCATGAGTTTTTTCGTTTTTTTCTGCATGATACGCCAAATGCTCCCTTTTGATGGATTCTCCGCAGAATGCTGCGGAGCACTTTAAGGATACCATTTCACGTTCCAGAACACAAGGGATTTTTCGTGAAACTTTTGTTTATTCTAGACAGTCTATGAAATAGTAGGCGGGTCCGTTGTTTTCCGCCGCGTCGATCTGGCTGTCCTGCACACGGATGGTCTTGCCCTGCAAGTCCTTCGGTCTGCGCAGCGGCTCGGTGCCGTAAAAGGAGCGTGCCCCGGCGTCGTACCAGCTCAGGCCCACCAGCTCCCGCTGGGAGAACTCCTGCAAAAAAGTCGTCTGTCCACGAGGCAGTGAACAGACGACGGCTCAAAGGAGAAATGGACTGTGGAGCGAAAAGGCTTACTTTGCCAGTAGGACGGAGACCGTCACTTCCTTGGCGTCGGTGCTCAAGTCAAACGCACCGCCGTCCTGCAGCGCGAAGCGGACCTCATACACGTTCTGGGCGCGGAGCTTGCCGGAGGCCTTTTCCAGCGACCAGTTCCCGGTAAAGGCGTGGTACTGGCCATCGGTGCCCAGTGCATAGAGCTTGTAGTCCGCCGCGCGGCCGGTCAGGCCGTTGACCCGGATGGCCGCGATGGTCTGGGGATGGAGATTGTCAAAGGTAACGGTGTGGAGCCATGTGGCCGGGGTGCCCTGCCCGCCGGCTGCAGCAAAGGCGGCGGGGGTGACAACGGTGCGGCGGGTCTTGTCCAGATCCACCTTGCGGTAGGGCATTTCAGGCAGATAGACAAAACGATCCTGCAAGCGGAGCAGTTCCTTGTAGCCGGTGGGGCAGTACAGCTTGTTGCCGTCCCGCCCGGCATACATGCCGATGGCCATGTTGTTGTAGCCGTAAAGGGACGAAACATCCACGGTCAGCACGGTTTTTCCGCTGTTAAAGTCGAGGGCGATGTACTGCCACATGCCGCTGTCCACATCCTGCACGAAGCCGTAGATGTAGCCGGTGGCGGTGGAGAGCTTCATCATGGACGTATCGCTCAGGTCATCCCGGCACCAAACGCTCTTCATAGCCCAGCTGCCGTCCGCTTTTTTCACGGTGTCCACCCGCTCGACGCCGGGCATGATCATGCAGTTGCCCTTGCGCAGCCAGTTCCGGTCGTAGATATTCTCATAGCTCTGGATGGAAGAATCGCTGTCGGGCTTAGCGAGGTTCGGGCTGCCCGCGCCGAACCAGTTGCAGACGATGGTGCTGACGGTGCCGTTGCCGTGGTCGTAGACGATGGCGGAGTTTTCCACCGAGACCGGCATATTGGCGGGCAGCTCGTCGATGACCGGGCAGCTTGCCGCCACGGCACCGGTGCGGATGTCCAGCGCCATCAGGCTAACCGTTTCCAGATTGTCGGTGAAGAAGACCAGCTCCGGGCTGAGGGAGGGCGAGCAGCCGCTGCCCCATGCAAGGCCGCCGCCGGTGGTGGCCGCACCTTCCCGGCTGTCCTTGGCCCCGGCGCTGGCGTAGGGGGTGCGCCAGACGATGTCCACGCCGTTGTCGGCCCGCAGCAGATAGCACGCGAGATTGGTCAGGATGACCGCCCCCTCCCTGCAGGATGCGATGCCGTTTTCGGCACCCTCGCCGGGCTGCGGCGCGTAGACATGCACTTCGTGGTCAAGGTCGGCGGTGCCGCCCGCCAGAATGGTCTCGATGGCGGCATGGGAGATGTAGCCCATGGCTCCCTGCTGGCCGCGGTCGGGGTAGATGCGGAAGCCGCCCGTTACGAACCAGAGGTTGCCCTCGTAGTCGAAGACGATGGAAAGGAGGTTCTGTTCCAGCGTCCGGCCCAGCACCCGCTCGGCGGCGGCTTTGATGTTGATATCCAGCACCTTTTCAAAAATGGGCAGCGGGGTGCCGGTCTCATCGGTCGCCTTGAGCATCAGGACATGGTTGTGGCTGGTGGGGCAGACGATGAGGTTCCGCCCATCCACAAAGGAATAGGAGCTCTGGATGACATACCCGCCGCCATCGTGCTTTGCGGGCGAGAAGCAGCCCAGCGTGACCACCTCGGCGGCGTCGAGGTCGCGGATGGCAAGGCCGCCCAGCAGCGGGACCACGGGGTTGTCGAAATTGTCGAAGAAGATGGCCGGGGAGGCATTGGGGTTGATCTTTTCCATGGCCACGTTGACTTCCGGCTCGATGCCGATGGGCAGGACTGCATCGGTGGAGTCGGTGTTGTAGCAGTCGTGGTGGATATTGGATTCGCTCCGGCCCATGAAGGGGTTCGGGTCCACGACCTTGGCCGTCAGGGGGTTGGGGGGCAGGGCAGTCTCGGCAGAGCTTTCCAACAAGCCGGAAAACAGGCCGTTGGTCTCGGCGGCGCTGGCGGCGGGGGCCAGCCCACAGGCCAGAAGGGTGAGCGCGGATGCGCTGAGAAAGCTGCGTCGTGTCAGTTTCATGATGTCGATCCTCCAGATTCCAGTAAAGTTGTTATAAATTCAGGAGCACATTAGCCCGGAATACGTTGTTTTCCGTCTCGACGGTCAGGTTGCCGTGGTATTTTTGCACGGTGGTATGGATGGAGACAAGGCCGATGCCCTGCCCTTCATGCTTGGTGGAGTGCAGGATGCCTTTCTGCTTTTTCAGCACGCCGTCGTAGCGGTTCTCCACCACGATGCCCAGCATCGCCGGGCTCAGCATCCGGGCCATCACCCGCACCTGCCGCTCGTCCGGCGGCAGCTTCTGGCTGGCGAACACGGCGTTTTCCAGCAAGTTGCCCAGCAGCGTACACAAGTCCGCCTCCGGCAGGGGCAGCCGCTTGGGCAGCTCCAGCTTCCATTCCACCGGGATCCCCTTCTGCCGGGCGTCGCTGTCGTAGTGGCCGGCCAGCGCATCCACGGCGGGGTTGGCGCAGAGGGTGGGCCGCGCATCGTTCAGCTCGTCCTCGTACTGGCGCAGGTAGCTCTTCAGCTCCTCCAGCTCCCCCGCCTCAGTTAGGCCGGAAATGACGTGCAGATGCTGGCGGAAGTCATGGCGCAGACTGCGGGTCTGATCCATATAGGCCCGCAGCTCCATATAGCGGCGGGATTCCACGGCCAGAAGCTGATTTTCGCGGTCCAGCCGGGTGTTGCGGGTGTACTCCATTGCCACCCGGTACATCTCGTACAGCAGCAGGAAGATGCCAAGCAGGGAGATGGACACGGCCAGCACCGCGATGATCATGATCCGGTTGATGAGGACGATGGCCGAGTCCCGCGGCATACAGAAGATGAGGAAGGCCGCGTAGATGGCGGGCAGCGGCCACGCCGACTGCCAAAACGCTTCGCCGTGGTACTCCCCCAGCAGCCATGCGCTCCACCGGACGGCGGTGAAGGTGAAGATGGTGCTCAGCACCACCGAGAGCGCCAGCGCGATCACCGCTGTGGATGCAAGAGAGACCGCCTCGTGGTTGCCGGTCTCGGCGCGGGCATTCAGCACCGCAGCCAGCAGCGAGCAGACCGCCAGCATCACCGCCGCAATGGCGAACAGGAAGGCCGTCTGGGTGACCGACACCCCCGGTGCCGCCCGCCACCGCAGCAGCCAGAACGCCACGATGAGAATGGGCAGCAGGAAATAGTTGCTCGGCACCTCCAGCACAGAGCAGACCCCCGCGCAGACAGCGCAGATCACCGTGACCAGCCCTGCCGCAATGCCAAAGGTCCTGCGGGGCGCGGTCAGGTGCTCCCGCAGCGGGGCAAGGCAGAGATACGCTCCCGGATACAATAATGCAAATTCGAGAAAATAGCGTCCAAACTGCGCAGCATTCACGGCTTTTGCCTCCTCTCCGAACTTAAAATTCCCGCTGCATATGGCGGAACTGATACTGTGTAAAGCGTGCCAACAGGGTGTTTTTGTCCTTCTGGCGGATGGGCAGCCGCGCACCGTCCAGCATCTCAAAACAGTCGCCTTCGAACCGCAGCACCTTGTCCATATTCAGCAGGACGCCCCGGTTGCAGACAAGGAAGTTTTCGTGGGCGGAAAGCTCCTGCTCCACTTGGGAAAAGGTCGCTGCGGCGCGGCACTCCCCGTCGTCGGTCACGACCCGGACGATGTGGTTCTGGGAGGCCGCGTAGTGGACCTTGCTCAGCGGGATCTGCATGGTCTGCCGCGCGATCCGCACATCCAGCTCCGGTTCCTGTCGGCACAGCACCCGCCGCAGCTCGGCAGTCAGAAGCGCGATCTTTTCCTCTTTATAGGGCTTCAGTAAGTAATCGAAGGGATGCACCGGGAAGGCATCCCACACATATTCCGGCGAGGAGGTCACAAAGACGATGAGGAGCCGCGGGTCTTTCTCTCGCAGCTGCCGGGCCGTCTCGATGCCGTTGGTGCCCGCCATGCAGATATCCAAAAACACCACCTCATATGCGCCGGTGGTGAATCGTGCTAAAAGATCGTCGCCGCTGGAAAACTTCGTACAGATAGGTCTGTCCCCTTGGAACGCCCGGCGCAGCAGCAGTTCCAGCCGCCGTGCTTCCGGTTCCTGATCTTCGACGATCGCCATTCGCAGCTCCATCGCTACGCCCCCTTACGACTCTATTTTACCATACTTTTTCTCCTGCCGCACCTGCCATTCACGCACGAAACACCCCCTTTCACGCAGGTTTGGGCCTATTTTTGGGGTCCCCATGTCGAACAGCGTCGAAAACCGACGGCGGGGCTTTCCCGTCTGCCTTTGTAAAAAAGTATTACTTATTCAGGTAAAATTTCATAAAATTCCAAAAAAATCATTGACAGACAAAGTACAACATGATACGATAACAGTCGATTTTGAAAGACAAAGCACGTCAGAGTCTTTTCAAAGCAATTTACCTAGGACCGCCCAGCGGGGCTAAGGCCATACGGACAGCCGGGTCCACTGCCGACCGGCGGCATTGCCGCCATTATTGATTGAGTTTGAAGCTCAGATTTTATAAGTTGGTTCCTTTACAACCATGAAATTGTGCATCGTGGTGCGCAGACTTGTGAAACGGTCAATAAGAGTAGTAAAAGTGTAGTTGCTATATAGACTCTCGTCATCCCGTCTTTTTGAATCATGCGAAAACAGCTTTGCTCCGGCCTTTTTCTGCCGGTGGGCTTTGTTCGTGTGCGTTCACAGCTTTTTGAAAGCGCAGGTCTGCATCCCAGTGTGCAGGACCTGCGCTTTTTGTTTTGCCAAAAGGAGCCAAGGACGGAGGAAGAGTATGAACGAGAGCAGAACGCGGACCAAGCTTGACCAGCGCCGCGCGCCCATTTATGAGGCGCTGGAACAGTTCCGCCAGATGCGGGTGGTCCCCTTTGATGTGCCCGGCCACAAGCGGGGCCGAGGCAACCCGGAGCTGACGGCCTTTCTGGGCCAGCAGTGCGTAGGCGTGGACGTGAACAGCATGAAGCCGCTGGACAACCTCTGCCACCCGGTGTCGGTCATCCGGGAAGCGGAGGAGCTGGCCGCCGACGCCTTTGGGGCGGCCCACGCCTTTTTGATGGTGGGCGGCACCACCAGCAGTGTGCAGAGCATGGTGCTGACCGCCTGCAAGCGGGGGGATGAGATCATCCTGCCCCGCAATGTGCACCGCAGCGTGCTGAATGCGCTGGTGCTCTGTGGCGCGGTACCGGTCTATGTCAACCCGGAGGTGGACAAGCGGCTGGGCATTTCGCTGGGCATGAAGCGGGAGCAGGTGGAAAAGGCCATCCGGGAGCACCCCAACGCCGTGGCCGTTCTGGTGAACAACCCCACCTACTACGGCATCTGTTCCGACCTGCGCGCCATCGTGAAGATGGCCCACGACGCCGGGATGCTCTGCCTTGCGGACGAAGCCCACGGCACCCACTTCTACTTCGGCGGCGGGCTTCCCGTCTCCGCCATGGCGGCGGGGGCGGATATGGCCTCCGTCTCGATGCACAAGAGCGGCGGCAGCCTGACCCAGTCCAGCCTTCTGCTCATCGGGCCCAATGTCCACCCCGGCTATGTACGCCAGATCATCAACCTGACCCAGACCACCTCCGGCAGCTACCTGCTGATGTCCAGCCTCGACATCTCCCGCCGCAACCTCGCACTGCGGGGGCGGCAGGTGTTCCATCAGGTCGCGGACATGGCCGAGTATGCGCGGGAGGAGATCAACGCCGTGGGCGGCTACTACGCTTTCGGCAAGGAACTGTGCAACGGCAACTCCGTCTTTGACTTCGACACCACCAAGCTCAGCGTGCACACGCTGGACATCGGCCTTGCGGGCATCGAGGTCTACGATATCCTCCGCGACGAGTACGACATCCAGATCGAATTCGGCGACATCGGCAACATTCTGGCCTACCTGTCCATCGGCGACCGTCCGCAGGAAGTGGAGCGGCTGGTCAGCGCCTTGGCCGAGATCAAGCGCCGCTACCGCACCGACGGAGCCGGGCTGCTCAGTCAGGAATACATCGACCCGGTGGTGGCCGCCAGCCCGCAGGAGGCGTTCTACGCCCCGAAAAAGAGCCTCCCCTTACGGGAGACCGAGGGCATGGTGTGCAGTGAGTTCGTCATGTGCTACCCGCCGGGCATCCCCATTCTGGCCCCCGGCGAACGGATCACCAAGGAGATCCTGAATTACATCGAGTACGCCAAGGCCAAGGGCTGCAGCATGACCGGCCCCGAAGACCCGGACATCCTGCACCTGAACGTACTGGCATAAGGGGGAATGAACCATGGAATTTTGGTTTTCGGAATTTCACACCCCGGACGTGAAACACAGCATCCGGGTGAGCAAACAGCTCTACTCCAAGCAGAGCGACTACCAGCGCATCGACATCTTTGAGACGCCGGAGTTCGGCCGGGTGCTGACGCTGGACGGCAACGTGATGCTGACCGAGCGGGACGAGTTCATCTACGACGAGATGATCGTCCATGTGCCTATGGCCGTCCACAAAGAGGCGAAGGATATCCTCGTCATCGGCGCGGGCGACGGCGGCGTAGTGCGGGAGCTGACCCGCTACGACCGGGTAGAGCGGATCGACCTTGTGGAGATGGACCCGCAGGTGGTGGAGGCGTGCCGCGCCTACCTGCCCGGCAATGCCTGCCGGATGGATGACCGCCGGGTGCACATCTACTTCGAAAATGCCCTCAAGTTCATCCGCCGGTGCGAGGAGGAGTACGACCTCATCATCGTGGACTCCTCCGACCCCTTCGGCCCTTCCGAAGGGCTTTTCACCCGCGAATTCTACGGCAGCTGCTTCAACGCGCTGAAGGCCGACGGCATCATGGTCAACCAGCAGGGCAGCCCCTTCTACGCCGAGGACGCCAGCGCCATGCAGCGCAGCCACAAACGGATCGCGTCCACCTTCCCCATCAGCCGGGTGTATCAGGCCCACATCCCCACCTTCGCTGCCGGGTACTGGCTGTTCGGCTTTGCCAGCAAGAAGTACCACCCCATCGACGACCTCGACGCCGCCGCATGGAAAGCACTGAACATGCGCACCCGCTACTACACCGCCCGGCTCCACGTCGGAGCCTTTTATCTGCCCGCCTTCCTCGAAGAGATGCTGCGGGAAGTGGAGGAACACTGATGCGACCCAACATTGAAAACTTCATCGGCTGCGACAGCAGCTACCGCGCCGCCAGCATCGTGCTGTACGGTGCCCCCTACGATTCCACCACCAGCTACCGCCCCGGTGCCCGGTTCGGCCCCGCTGCCATCCGGCACGAGAGCTACGGGCTGGAGACCTACAGCCCCTACCAGAACGCCGACCTGACCGACTTCGACATCTTCGACAGCGGCGACTTGGAGCTCTGCTTCGGCTCCAGCGAGTCGGCCCTTTCCGACATTGAGGGCCGCGCCGCCGAAATTCTGGCAGACGGCAAGTTCCCGCTGCTGCTGGGCGGCGAACATCTGGTCACGCTGGGGGCCGTGCGGGCTGCGGTAGAGAAGTACCCGGATCTCCACATCGTCCACTTCGACGCCCACGCCGACCTGCGGGACGACTATCTGGGAGCCAAGCTCAGCCACGCCTGTGTGCTCCGCCGCTGCCACGAGCTTGTGGGGGACGGCCGCATCCATCAGTTCTGCATCCGCAGCGGCGACCGCGCCGAGTTCGACTTTGCAGCCCAGCACACCGAGCTGCACAAGTTCGACTTCACCGGCCTCGCCGAGCTGACGGAAGCGCTCTGCGAAAGCCGGGTGCCCGTCTACCTGACCATCGACCTCGACTGCCTCGACCCCTCCTGCTTCCCCGGCACCGGCACCCCCGAAGCGGGCGGCGTGAGCTTCTTGCAGCTGTTGGACGCCATCCGCACCGTGGCCAAGGCGAACATCGTCGCCGCCGACCTCAACGAGCTGGCCCCCACGCTGGACCCCACCGGCGTTTCCACCGCCACCGCCTGTAAGGTGCTGCGGGAGACCCTCATCGCGCTGGACAAGGGCTGGCCCGGCTTCCAAGCATAACGCCTGAATCAAAAACAACGCAGCGGTCGGGGCGCAGACCCCAGACACGCTGCGCGATCAAACATCATAAAGGAGAGACTTACCATGAGCAAAGTTCTGATCATCGGCTGCGGCGGCGTGGCTTCCGTCGCCATCCACAAGTGCTGCCAAGTGCCCGAAGTCTTCACCGAGATCTGCATCGCCAGCCGCACCAAGTCCAAGTGCGACAAGCTGGCCGCCGAACTGGCCCCGAAGACCGCCACCAAGATCACCACCGCACAGGTGGACGCTGACAAGACCGAGGAAGTCATCGCCCTCATCAAGGCTTATCAGCCCGACCTCGTGATGAACATCGCCCTGCCCTATCAGGACCTGACCATCATGGACGCCTGCCTTGCGTGCGGCGTCAACTACATGGACACCGCCAACTACGAGCCGGAGAACACCGACGACCCGGCGTGGCGCGCTGTTTACGAGAAGCGCTGCAAGGAGGCCGGGTTCTCCGCCTACTTCGATTACAGCTGGCAGTGGGCCTACGCCAAGAAGTTCGAGGAGGCCGGCCTGACCGCCCTGCTGGGCAGCGGCTTTGATCCGGGCGTGACCCAAGCTTACTGCGCCTACGCCAAGAAGCACGAGTTCGACACCATCGATACCATCGACATCCTCGACTGCAACGGCGGCGACCACGGCTATGCCTTCGCCACCAACTTCAACCCGGAGATCAACCTGCGCGAAGTGTCCGCCCCCGGCAGCTACTGGGAGAACGGCCACTGGGTCGAGATCCCAGCCATGAGCATCAAGCGGGAGTACAACTTCGACAAGGTGGGCCAGAAAGACATGTACCTGCTCCACCACGAAGAGATCGAGTCCCTCGCCAAGAACATCCCGGAGGCCAAGCGCATCCGCTTCTTCATGACCTTCGGCCAGAGCTACCTTGACCACATGCGCTGCCTCGAAGATGTGGGGATGCTCTCCACCACCCCCATCGAATTCAACGGGCAGGAGATCGTGCCCATCCAGTTCCTCAAGGCCCTTCTGCCTGACCCCGCCAGCCTCGGCCCCCGTACCAAGGGCAAGACCAACATCGGCTGCATCTTCACCGGCAAGAAGGACGGCAAGGAGAAGACCTACTATATTTATAATGTCTGCGACCATCAAGAGTGCTACAAGGAAGTCGGCTCTCAGGCCATCAGCTACACCACCGGCGTGCCCGCCATGTGCGGTGCCCTCATGCTGCTGACCGGCAAGTGGACCACCAAGGGCGTGCACACCGTGGAGGAGTTCGATCCGGATCCCTATCTGGACGCACTGGACAAGTACGGCCTCCCCCGCTCCGAGAGCCACGCCCCGGCTCTGGTGGACTGATGCGGCTGGCTGACACCCGCCCGCCCTTCGCGGGGCTGGCGAAGCTGCCGGAGGAAGCCCTCGCTTCCCTGCCCACCCCCTGCTACCTGCTGGACGAAAGCCAGCTGCGCCGCAACGGCGAGATCCTGCTGGGGGTGCAGCAGCGCACCGGCTGCAAGATCCTGCTGGCGCAGAAGGCGTTCTCGAACTTCGACCTCTACCCGCTGCTGGCCCCGTACCTTGCGGGCACCGAGGCCAGCGGCCTGTACGAGAGCCGCCTCGGCAAGGAGGAGCTGCCGGACAAGGAAAATCATGTCTTCTGTGCCGCGTTCCGGGCTGACGAATTCGACGAGCTGCTGTGCTGCGCCGACCACATCGTCTTCAACTCGCCCCACCAGCTGAAAAAGTTCGGCCCCGCCGCCAAGGCTGCGGGCAAGAGCGTGGGGCTGCGCATCAACCCGGAGTGCTCCACACAGGAGGGCCACGCCATCTATGACCCCTGTGCCCCCGGCAGCCGCCTTGGCACCACCCGCGCCCAGTGGGACGCCGCAGCGGAAAAAGATCCCGCCCTGCTCTCTCTGCTGGACGGGCTGCACTTCCACACCCTCTGCGAGCAGGACTCCGACGCGCTGGCCGCAACGCTGGACGCCGTGGAGGCGCGTTTCGGCGACCTGCTGCCGCAGATGCAGTGGCTGAATTTTGGCGGCGGGCACCACATCACCCGCCCGGATTACGACCTGCCCACGCTGGAGCGCTGCATCACCCGGATGCAGCAGACCTACGGCGTACAGGTCTACTTGGAGCCGGGCGAGGCGTGGGCGCTGAACGCGGGCTATCTCGTGACGACCGTCCTCGACGCGCTGCAGAACGGCGAAACGAGCCTTGCCATCCTCGACATGTCCGCCGCGTGCCACACGCCGGACGTCATCGAGATGCCCTACCGCCCGCCCCTGCTGGGCGCCGGGGAACCGGGCGAAAAAGCTTGCACCATCCGCCTCGGCGGCCCCACCTGCCTTGCCGGGGACGTCGTGGGCGACTACAGCTTCGCCGCCCCCCTCGCAGAGGGTGACAAGCTCATCTTCGGCGATATGGCGATCTATACCACCTGCAAAAACAATACCTTCAACGGAATGCCCCTGCCCCCCATCTGGGCCATGGACGAGACCGGCTCCTGCCGCGAGCTCGTGAAGTTTGGGTATGAGGAGTTTAAGGGGAGACTGGGAAGACTTTGAATAAAAATGGCCGTGTCCGAAGTCTGCATGTGCAGAGACCGGACACGGTCGTTTTTTGCTCTATAGTAAAAAAATGGGATTCGCTGAAAAGCGTTTCCCGTTTTTTCTGTGAAATCCCAACTCCAGTCCTTGCCCACGGGGACGGGGTGTGTTAAACTGGAAGCAAAAGGCGCGGGCAGGGGGAGGCCCCGGCCCGACGCTGTGGAATGAAAAAACTAGGGGAGGAACTGACACGTGAAACATCTCGCTCAAATTGCCCGCCGGGCGGCGGCGCTGGTGCTGGCGGCGGTGCTGGTCTGCACGCTGGTGCCCGCAGCCTTTGCAGAGGAGGAGATCGCCCACCCGACCACCATCGGCGGCGCGGACACCACTCTCGTCCCGGTGGAAGAGGAAAACTGCCTGAGCTGGCTCTTCGGCTCCAAAGATAAGATCACCATGCCCTACCTTAACATAAAGGGCAAGGGTCTGCGCCGGAACGTCACCCTCAACCTCGTGGACTGCCTTGTGGGCATCACTTACACCGAGCTGGGGTCCATCGGCAGCTTCGTCAGCTCCTCGGCGGCGCAGCAGGCGTGGAAGGCACAGGCTGTGGCCATCCATTCCTATCTGCTGTACCAAAAACAGTACGGCTCGTCGGCCAACGCCCTCGTCTACACCCCTGTGGACCAGATCCCCTCTTCGGCGCGAGACGCCCTGCGCAAGGCTATTGAGCCGGTGAAGGACGAGGTGCTGACCTACAACGGCTCGGTCATCGACGCCGTGTGGTCGGCCAGCGCGGGCTATAACACCCAGACCGGCGTTTACGGCACCTGCTCCGGCCTTGATGCGTGGGGCACCGACGTGCCTTATTTGCAGAGCGTGGAAAGCCCCTACGAGGAGCAGTACCACAACCTCATGCGCCGGATCATCGGCAAGGATTACCGCTACACCGAGTACAACGACAGCAAGACCGGCCAGCCCTACGAGAGCGCCGACACCACCCACAAGGATCTCGGCGGCTATGTGCAGTACAACACCTTCGTCTCCAATGGCCGCAGCTACCGCTACATCGGCCAGTTCGTCAGCTCCCGCTACTGCTTCGATTTCTCCGCCGACGAAAACGGCACGCCGGTCATGAATTACTACGGCTACGGCCACGGCGTCGGCATGAGCCAGTGCGGCGCGGTGGGCTACGCCAGCGAGCAGGGGATGAATTATAAAAACATCCTCAAGCACTACTACACCGGCGCCTCCATCAGCACCTCCGGCAGCTCGTCCGGCGGGCTGTTCAGTTGGCTCTTTGGGCTGTTCCGCTGAGGAAAACCCCGGAAATTCGAAGGAATTGTAGAAAATCGCTTCTCAAATGGGGCGGAATTTGGTATACTATATTAGTTTGTAGTATCGCGGGCAGTCACACCCCGCAGAGAAGTGGAGAAATCAGACATGCAATTGGAGAAGGAAAAGGAATCGAGACAGGACGCCGAGCGCTGCCGTTTGCTGGCCCAGCGCATTGCGGAAGAGCTGGCTCCGGAGTCGGCGGCTGTGCTGGGGGACGATGAAGCCACCTGCACTGCGCTGCAAAAGGCTCTGCGCAAGGCGGGCGTCCGGGCAAACGAGTGGACGGCTGCAGCGGCCCAGCAGCCCGACCTGCTGGTGGTGGAGGACCCCACCTTCGTGGAATTGCCCGCACAACTGGCCGCGAAGGTGCTGCTGGTCTGCACCGACACCACCGCTCTGGCCAACTGGGCCGAGCAACTGGCCCAGCGCGGCTACTACCGCGATATGTTCTGGCGCAGCAAGGGCCGCACCCCGCAGTCGGCCCTCTTCCGGGCCGCCCAGCCCGGCGCTCTGGCCGTGGTCAAGGGCTACGAGCAGGAACTGGACACCCTGCGGGACCGGATGGTGCGGGCCGAACGGAGCTGCGGCGAACAGGCCGCCCTCATTGAACGGCTTCGCAGCGACCTTGCCCTGAGCCGCAGCCATGAAAAGCAGTTGGAAGAGACCCTCGGCGAGGTCACAGGCTCGACCTTCTGGAAACTGACGTGGCCCGCCCGCTATGTCGTCAGCAAGAGCCGCCAGCTCTGGCACACTCTGCCACTCTTCGTCTTCCTGCACGAGCTGCGGACCGAGGGCATTTCCGGGATGCGGGAAAAGGCCCGCGCCCGCCGCGAGTACGCCGCCCTCTTCCCCGGCAAGACCCTGCGGGCGGATGCCTTTGCCCCCGTGGAGCTGCTGGTGAAGCAGTTCAATACCCAGCCCGCTGCCCCGAAGATCAGCATCGTGGTGCCGCTCTACAACACTCCGCTGGAGTTCCTTGAAGAGCTGCTGGATTCCGTCCAGAACCAGACCTACCAGAACTGGGAGCTTTGCTGCGTGGACGCCGGGCAGGACACCGCCGTGGGCCAGAAGGTACAGGACCGCGCCAAGGCGGACCCCCGCATCCGCTACCAGAAGCTCGAAAAGAACGAGCTCATCCCCGGCAACACCAACCACGGCATCGAGATGGCCACCGGCGATTACATCGCCCTGCTGGACCATGACGATATCCTCCACCCCTGTGCGCTCTGGTACACGGCCAAGGCCATCGCCGAGCAGGGGGCAGACTTCATCTACACCGACGAAGCCACCTTCGAGGGCAACGTGGACAATGTGGTGCTCTACCACTTCAAACCGGACTTCATGCTGGACAACCTCCGCTCCAACAACTACATCTGCCACCTGACCACCTTCAGCCGCGCCCTGATGGAGCGCAGCGGCGGCGGCGAGCGGATGGAGTACAACGGCAGTCAGGATTACGACCTCTTCCTCCGCCTGACCGAACAGGCCGCGAAGATCGTCCACATCCCCCACGCCCTCTATTACTGGCGCTCCAGCCCCGGCAGCACGGCGGCGGACATCTCCGCCAAGACCTACTGCATCAACGCGGGCATCGCGGCCCTCAAGGCCCATTATGCCCGCTGCGGCGTCGCGGTGGACGAGGTCAGCCTCATCCCCGGCACGCCCGGCTATTACAAGACCGATTACACCATCGCCCATCCGGGCCGGGTCAGCATCCTGATCCCCACCTGCGACCACATCAAGGACCTCGAACTCTGCGTCGAGTCCATCTATGACCGCACCACCTACCCGGATTTCGAGCTGATCCTCATCGAGAACAACAGCAAGCAGCCGGAGACCTTCCGCGCCTACGAGCGGATGGAGAAGGAGCACCCGGACAACCTCCATGTCGTCACGTGGCAGGGCAAGGGCTTCAACTACAGCGCCCTGAACAACTTCGGCGAGACCTTCGCCACCGGCGAGTATCTGCTGCTGCTCAACAACGATACCGAAGTCATCACCCCGAACTGGCTGGAAGAGATGGTCATGTACGCCCAGCAGAAGCGGGTGGGCTGCGTGGGTGCCAAGCTCCTCTACCCGGACGATACCGTCCAGCACGCCGGCATCGGCTTCGGCATCGGCGGCGTGGCGGGCCACCTGCACAAGTATTTCCCCGCCACCTCGGATGGCTACATGGGCCGCCTGAACTACGTGCAGGACGTCTACGGCGACACTGCCGCCTGTCTGCTCATCCGCCGTGCGGTCTACAACGAGGTCCACGGCCTCGACGAGAGCTATGCCGTCGCCTTCAACGATGTGGACTTCTGCGTCCGCGTCCGGGAGGCGGGCTACACCAACGTCTTCACCCCCTTCGCCCAGCTCTACCACTACGAGAGCAAGAGCCGCGGCATGGAGGACAACCCCGAAAAGCAGAAGCGCTTCCAAGGCGAAGTGCTCCGCTTCCAAGCCCGCTGGGGCGACCTGCTCGCCAAAGGCGACCCCTGCACCAACCCCAACTTCGATATCCAGCGGGAGGATTTCAGCCTGAAGATCTTGCCGCTGGAATGAGATGGTCAGTCCCATTGCAAGCGTGATCTAAACTGAGGCGAAGTCTCGCCGGCAGCGAGCTTGCCCTCTCAGGCCGCCTAACGGCGTCCAGCTCCCCCAAAGTGGGAGCCTTTGGCAAAGGCGTGAAGTCTGAGCGCAGCGCCTGACGGCTCTTTTTGCGGCAGCAGGGCGTAAAGTATTAAACCGGAAACTTGGCGGACTGCCAAGGCCTCTCACTTTGGGAGAGGTGGCATCGCGAAAGCGATGACGGAGAGGGCAAGCCCTCTGGTGAGAAGCCGCGCCCTTTGTTTACGACTGCGTTCGATAAGACCAGTGACAAGTCCATCGGAAGGAGCATTCATTGAAACTTTCAGCTTGTATCGTCATCTACAACGGCTTCGACGAGGCCCTCAAGGCTGCGCAGACCATTTTACAGTATACCCGCCGCTACCCGCTCACCCTCTATCTGGTGGACAATGCCAGCCCCGACGGCAGCGGGGAAAAGCTGCGCGCAGCGGCGGCGTCCGGTGCGCTGGCGGCAGGGGCGGGCCAACAGGTCGTCCTCCACTGCCGCACCGAAAACGGCGGCTTCGGCACCGGGCACAACATGGTCCTGCCGGAGCTGGACAGTGACTTCCACTTCATCCTGAACCCGGACATCCAGCTCACGGCGGACACCCTCAGCGACCTTGCCGACTGGATGGCGCAGCACCCCGACGCCGTGATGGCCCGCCCGTCCCTCGTTTTCCCGGATGGCAGCCCCCAGCAGCTGCCGCTCCGCCGGTGCGCCCTGCGGCCCATGATCTACCGGCAGCTTCCCTGCCTCAAGTTCTGGGCGAAGTACAACGACGCCTACCTCATGAAGGACGCCGACCTGTCCAAACCCACCTCCATCGAGTTCTGCACCGGCAGCTTCTCCGGCGTGCGCACCAGCACGTTCCGGGCCGTCGGCGGCTTCGACGAGAACTATTTCATGTACGTGGAGGATGCCGACCTCACCCAGAAGATGCTCACGCAGGGCAAAGCCTACCTCGTGCCCCAGTATACTGCCATCCACGCATGGCACCGCGCCGCCCATCGCAGCCTGAAGCCCGCCCTCTGGCAGGCCGGGAACCTGATGCGGTATTTCAAGAAGTGGGGATTCAGGTGGTAACTCTCCCAGTCGCTTGCAGCGCCCCCTCGGCGAGGGGCCTACATTGGCTCTTATCATAGGTTTGATCGAAACTGACGCGAAGTCTCCCCGCCAGCATCCTCGCCCTCTCAGGCGCTTCGCGCCAGCTCCCCCAAAGGGGGAGCCCTTGGCAAAGGCGGAAAGTCTCCGCGTAGCGCCTGACGGCTCCCCTTGCGGCAGCAGGGCGTAAAGATTCCAAACCGGGAAACTTGGCGGACTGCCAAGGCCTCTCACTTTGGGAGAGGTGGCATCGCGAAGCGATGACGGAGAGGGCAAGCCCGCTGACAAGAACGCACCGCGTAAGTTTAGATTGAGGCTTTCGGAAGTCTATCCCATCGTAAGCTCAAGCTAAATCGGGGCGCAGCGTAAGATAAGGCAGGGCGAGCGCGCTGACAGCAAGACTTTGGCGTTGGTTCCCAGCAAGCTGAGCCAAACGCCCCCTAAACAAAAATAATTCTCAAGAGAGAACGGAATGCGTTGCAGAAAAATTTCTGTAATCCTCCGTTCTTTCTTGCTTTTTTTGTGATTTGATAGTAGAATAAGGTGTAAAACTATCTGCGGCATTCAGCGGCGGGCAGTTTTACACGCCACTTTGTTGACAGCGGACGCAGCTCCGCTTTGAATATTACGCGGCTCTCGGCAGCGAGGGCTTCGTATAGCTGCACAACTTTTTTCATTTCAATTAAAGGAGTGCGCAAATTATGAAAGGCATTATTCTCGCCGGCGGCGCCGGCACCCGGCTTTACCCGCTGACCATGGTCACCAGCAAACAGCTGCTGCCGGTCTACGACAAGCCGATGATCTACTATCCTCTGTCCACCCTTATGCTGGCGGGCATTCAGGACATCCTGATTATTTCGACCCCCACCGACACGCCCCGTTTCGAGGCGCTGCTGGGCGATGGCAGCCAGTACGGCATCCATCTCCAATATAAGGTCCAGCCCTCTCCGGACGGTCTGGCACAGGCATTCATCCTCGGCGAGGAGTTCATCGGCGACGACTGCTGTGCGATGATCCTCGGCGACAACATCTTCTACGGCAACGGCTTCTCCAAGATCCTGAAGAACGCCGCCGCCAACGCCGAGAACAAGGGCCGCTGCACCGTCTTCGGTTACTATGTCTCGGACCCGGAGCGCTTCGGCATCGTCGAGTTCGACCAGAACGGCAAGGTGCTCAGCGTGGAAGAGAAGCCGGAGCACCCGAAGAGCAACTACGCCATCACCGGCCTGTACTTCTATAACAAGGAAGTCGTCAAGATGGCCAAGGAAGTGAAGCCTTCCGCCCGCGGCGAGCTGGAGATCACCACCCTGAACGACATGTACCTGAAGAAGGACGAGCTGGATGTTCAGCTGCTGGGCCGTGGCTTTGCATGGCTGGATACCGGCACCATGGACAGCCTCGTGGAGGCCGCCGACTTCGTCCGCATGATCGAGAAGCGTCAGGGCATCAAGATCAGCGCCCCGGAAGAGATCGCCTTCAAGTATGGCTGGATCGACCGCGACACCCTGCTGGAGAGCGCCAAGCGCTACGGCAAGAGCCCCTACGGCCAGCACCTGAAGAATGTGGCCGACGGCAAACTGAGATACTAAGAGGAAATGCACATGAAAATCATCGTTACCGGCTGCAAGGGCCAGCTGGGCACCGAGATCATCAAGCAGCTCCGCGAGGGCCGCAGTGAGATCGGCCCCATCCCCGAAAAGCTGCAAAGCGCCACCGTCATCCCGGTGGACCTGCCTGAACTGGACATCTCCAACTACAAGATGGTGGACGACTTCATCCGCCGCCAGCGCCCGGATGTCATCATCAACTGCGCCGCCTACACCAATGTGGACGGCTGCGAGGTGAACCACGACGCTGCCTTCAAGGCCAACGCCCTCGGCCCCCGCAACCTCGCGCAGGCTGCCACCAAGACCGGGGCCCGTCTGGTCCATGTCTCCACCGACTACGTTTTCTCCGGCCGCGAGAACGGCGGCATCGCGCAGGACGAGGCCACCATTCCCGGCCCCATCAGCGCCTACGGCTCCACCAAGCTCATGGGCGAGAAGTACGTGGAGCAGTTCTGCCACCGCCACTTCATCGTGCGCACCGCGTGGCTCTACAGCTACTACGGCAAGAATTTCGTCAAGACCATCGTGAACGCGGGCAAGAAGTTCGGCAAGCTGGAAGTCGTCAACGACCAGTGCGGCAACCCGACCAACGCCGTCGATCTGGCCCACGAAATTCTGCAGCTCTGCGTGACCCACGAATACGGCCTCTACCACTGCACCGGCGAGGGCATCTGCTCTTGGTATGATTTCGCCTCCGAGATCATCCGTCTGTCCGGCGTGGACGCCACCGTGGCCCCCTGCACCAGCGAGGAGTATAAGGCCAAGCACCCCGAAAGCGCCGACCGCCCCAAGTGGAGCGCCCTCGATAACCGGATGCTCCGCTGCACCGTCGGCAATGAAGTGCGGGACTGGAAAGCCGCCCTCGCCTGCTTCTTCGAGCACTGGGATGGGGAAAATGGGATGAAATAAACGGAAGGACTGCCTCTCGGCCTTATCGGGCGCAGTGCTGAACCTAGGCCCTGCGCCGCCTCCGCCGTCCTTGCCCTCTCCGTCATCGCTTCGCGATGCCACCTCCCCCAAAGTGAGAGGCCTTGGCAGTCCGCGAGGTTTCCGGTTTAATACTTTACGCCCTGCTACCGCAAGGGGAGCCGTCAGGCGTAACGCTCAGACTTCACGCCTTTGCCAAGGGCTCCCACTTTGGGGGAGCTGGCGCGAAGCGCCTGAGAGGGCAAGCCCGCTGGCGGGGCAGCAGGTTCCTAGTTTAGCAGCATCTCGCAGTGGTGCAAGGGCAAGCTCGCGAAAAACAACAACATTCAACTTTGAGGAAAAATCAAATTATGAAAAAATATCTGATCACCGGCTGTGCCGGCTTTATTGGTTCGAACTTTGTTCACTATATGCTCAAGAAGTACCCGGAGATCCTGCTGGTCAACCTCGATAAGCTGACCTACGCGGGCAATCTGGAGAACCTGA
The DNA here is from genome assembly GCF_003287455.1 of Faecalibacterium hattorii. Classification (GTDB taxonomy): domain Bacteria; phylum Bacillota; class Clostridia; order Oscillospirales; family Ruminococcaceae; genus Faecalibacterium; species Faecalibacterium hattorii. Next base: position 69,301 of record NZ_PRLC01000014.1, read on the forward strand.
AGGACGTCGAGGGCGACCCCCGCCATGTCTTCGTGCAGGGCGACATCTGCGACAAGGAGCTGGTCGAGAGCCTGTTCGCAAAGTACGATTTCGATTACGTCATCAACTTTGCCGCGGAGAGCCACGTGGACCGCTCCATCAAGAACCCGGAGATCTTCGTCCAGAGCAACGTCATGGGCACCGTGAACCTGCTGCAGCGCGCCAAGGAAGCTTGGTACGACGCCGAGGCAAAGACTTGGAAGGAAGGCAAGAAGTACCTGCAAGTCTCCACCGACGAGGTCTACGGCGCTCTGGGTGCCGAGGGCTTCTTCATGGAGACCACCCCGCTGTGCCCCCACAGCCCCTACTCCTCCTCCAAGGCCAGCGCCGATATGTTCGTCATGGCCTTCCATGACACCTACGGGATGCCCATCAACATCACCCGCTGCTCCAACAACTACGGCCCCTACCAGTTCCCGGAGAAGCTGATCCCCCTGATGATCAACAACGTCAAGCACCACAAGCAGCTGCCCGTCTACGGCGACGGAATGCAGATCCGCGACTGGCTGTACGTCGAGGATCACTGCAAGGCCATCGACATGGTCTGCAACGGCGGCAAGATCGGCGAGGTCTACAACGTCGGCGGCCACAACGAGCGCCCCAACATCTTCATCGTCAAGACCATCATCGAGCAGCTCCACGACCGCCTGAAGGATGACGGCATCAGCGAGGACCTCATCAAGCACGTCGCCGACCGTCTGGGCCACGACCGCCGCTACGGCATCGACCCCACCAAGATCAAGAACGACCTCGGCTGGTACCCGGAGACCCCCTTCGAGAAGGGCATCGTCCTGACGATTGACTGGTATCTCGACCACGAGGAGTGGATGGAGCACATCACCAGCGGCAACTATCAGAAGTACTACGAGGAAATGTACAAGAATAAGTAAGAGAAAATCAGAGGACGGAACAGGCAGCCGTCGCCCATTGTTAGGAGATGCGGGGAAAGTCGTCCCGCCTGATTCTCAATGTGAAAGGCTCGTTACAGGAATGTAACGAGCCTTTTGATGTGGTAAAGAAATACGCCAATAGGCAAACAAAAGGAGCACTCCCCTGCTGATGCAGGGGGGTGCTCCTTTTCTATAGGAAACTGTTTAATAGGGTGATGGTGTTACCACCGGATTATTACGTTCTGATATGCAATCACTTGGAGAGAGTCGTAGTCTTCCATTTCAAAGACCACATTAGATGCAAACAGGAACGATTTCGTCTCACCGGGAGCTAAATTAGTAATAGTATCTGTATAATCAGCAAGGTAAGGCTTGCCGTCTTTTATGTAATAAAGGTCAACGTTAACGGCCATCATATTGATAGAACTGGTGTTTGTGATTTTGCCGGTGTAAGTGACACTACCACTAGAGCTTTCAGTTCGCGTAAAATCGGATATCACCAGTGCGGAATGCTTGGCAAGGACTTTGTCATCATGCACAAGAACGCCTTTAGGTGAGAATTCGTAAGTGTAGGTGCAGCTGGCTGCTGCGGTTCCTTCGGTGGGCTTCCAAGTACCAAAAGTAATGGTATCGCCTGCGGGAATAGGAGGAAGCGTTAATTTTAGAGTACCCAAAGAATTTCCGGCGGAGTCTTTATAGGTAAAGGTGAGGCTGCCGTCTGTAAAATCGTTGACCATGTTTGGATTGGTGGCAGTAAAGCAGAAATAATTCTGGTAAGTGTTGTCACCAAGGTAATTGGAAAAAACAGAATTGTAGGTAATAACAGGGACTACCGATGGAAGCGTTGCATTGTCGGTATCAGAATCGCCGGGCTTGGTGGTATTGCTGTTACCGCTATTATTGTTATTATCGTCCGAGGGTGTACTCGTCGAGCCGCTGCTCGAGGAAGCAGGGGGATTCGGATTGGAAGGGGTAGGAGACGATGAATCGGAACAACCGGTCAAAAGTGTACAGAGCATCGCGGCAGATAAAAGAAGGGCCGCAAACTTTCTTTTCATGAAAATTCCTCCTTAAAAATGGTTTATAACAAAATCGCGCTTTGATTCTGTTACTATCTAAATTGTATCACAATAAATCCGATATCACAAGAAAGATGTTTGAAAAAATCTAACAAAAATCGCGACTGTATTAGGTACAATATGCTAAAAGGATGGTGGCAGATTGTGCACGATGAGATTGAGTATGAAAAGTGGTTTCCTCAACGTTTGACCCAGTTGCGGATGCGCAAGGGCGTTTCGGCACGGGATATGAGTTTGTCTATTGGGCAGAATACCGGCTATATCAATAGTATCGAAAGCGGGAAGAATTTCCCGACGATGAAAAATTTCTTCTACATCTGCGAGTACCTCCACATCACGCCCAAGGAATTTTTCGAAGACGGCTCCGCTGACCCGGAGACGATTCGGAAGATGGTAGAAAACCTGAAACGATTGGATGGAGAGCAGGTGGATGCACTCTCCAAAATCGTGGAGGGGCTGACAAAATGAAAACGGACAAAGAAAAACGACCTCTGCAAGAAGCTTTGCAGGGGTCGTTCGCTTATTTCTGGGGAAAACTCAGCCGAGGCTCACGCCCATGCGTCTTGCGACGGTGAGCAGCTCGCAGCCTTCGGGGACATTGCGGGTCTTGCCGGCGATGTCCTCCAAGCGGTTGGCGGTGACGTGGCCGTTGAGCAGGGCCACGGTGACGCCGTAGCGCTCGATCTCCACGAGCTTAGCGGCGTAGCTGCCGAACTGGGTGGCCAGCACGCGGTCATACGCGCTGGGGCTGCCGCCGCGCTGCATGTGGCCGGGGATGCAGACGCGGGTCTCCATGCCGGTCTTCTTCTGGACGGCGGCGGCGATGCGGTTGGTGGCGGTGGTGTAGCCCGCCTCGGCGCGCTTGGCGGTCCACTCCTTCCGCTTCATCTTGGCCTCTTCCTCGTTCATGGCACCCTCGGCCACTGAGATGATGGAGAAGTTGGAGCCCTTCTTGGCGCGGCGCTCTACGGCGTCGCAGACGCGGTCGATGTCGTAGGGCATTTCGGGCAGCAGGATGATATCCGCGCCGCCCGCGATGCCGGAGTAGAGGGTCAGCCAGCCAGCCTTGTTGCCCATAATCTCGATGCACATCACGCGGCTGTGGCTGCCTGCAGTGGTGTGGATGCGGTCGATAACGTCGGTGGCGATGTCCACAGCGGTGTGGAAGCCGAAGGTGACGTCGGTGCCGTAGATGTCGTTGTCGATGGTCTTGGGCAGGCCGATGATGTTCAGCCCCTCCTGCGAGAGGAGGTTGGCGGTCTTGTGGGTGCCGTTGCCGCCGAGGCAGAGCAGACAATCAAGCTTTGCGTCCTTATAGGTCTTCTTCATGGCCGCGACCTTGTCGATCTTGTCCTCTTCGACCACCCGCATCAGCTTGAAGGGGGTGCGCTTGGTGCCCAGAATGGTGCCGCCCAGCGTCAGGATGCCCCGGAAGTCGTCCTCGTTCATCTCTTTGTAGTCGCCGGTGATGAGGCCGTGGTAGCCGTTCAGGATGCCCACAATCTCCACATTGTCGCCCATCCGGGCATACAGCGCCTTGGCCACGCCGCGGATTGTGGCGTTCAGGCCGGGGCAGTCGCCGCCGGAGGTCAGGATGCCAACACGTTTTTTCATCTTGCAAAATCCCTCTTTCCTCTGATCTTCCCGCATTGCAGGAGCAGGTTGCTACTATTAGAGTATTCCCAAAGGGGGCCGGTGTCAAGAGCGGGGGAGAAAAAACTGTTCCAATCTCGGCTCCGATAAACAAAAAGGGGGCTGTTGCACTGGCTTCTAGCCTTGGGTAACTTTCATTTTCCAGTCTCCTCACACTGTTGCTGCCCCATTGCCGTAGTCGCACCTTCTGCCACGCTCTCTGTGCTCCCCGGCATGAACAAAATTCAACGCTGGTTGCAAAGCAAGCTGCTATATCTATTATTTATTACTTTCTTTGTGTCAATATATAGTGTTTTTGGAGAAAGAAAAGGGGGCATCAGGAATAAACATCCGTTTGGACACGAGGCAATCTTTCCAGAAAAAAGCAGCCCAACGGGTTGTCTTTCCGTTGATTCCGAGCCATCTTTTCTTGCCTCCTGTTTGTCCTTTTCTATATATTGGCTCCTTGAGTTCCCTATGTCAACTTTTATTGTACAACACCACTGCGAGCCTTTTTATTTGACTCGTCCCTTTTCTGTTATCACTCTGCCTGTATCTCTTCCACCAGCGGCAGATAGTCGGCACAGTATTTCCGGTACAGCGGCTGTACAAGTTGCCGGAAACTCTGCATTTCTTCTTCGGGCAGCGGCAGTTCGATGCAGCCGCCTGCAAGGGCTGCTTTGCGGGCGGCGGTTTCCTCCTGTGCCCAGAGTTGGCGCTCGTACTGCGCCGATGCCCGGGCGCACGCTTGCAGGGTCTGCCGGTATTCCTCCGGCAGTGCATCCCATGTGCGGCCGGAAGCCAGCTGCACCTCCGGTACGCGGCTGTGCTCATCGGCCATGTAGTACCGCGCCACCTTGTAGTGCTCCATGGAATAGTAGGCCGGCCAGTTGTTTTCGGCGGCATCGATCTGTCCGGTCTCAAGCGCCGAGTAGACATCGCTGTACGCTGTGGTCTCCGGCACCGCACCCAGCAGGCGGATCATGTCGATCACGATCTGCGAATCCTGCACGCGGATGATCTTGCCCTGTAAATCGTTCAGGCTGTGCACCGGCTGACGGGCATAAAACGAGCGGGCACCCGCGTCGTACCAACTCAGGCCCACGCGCCCCTGTGCGGTAAAGTCCTGCAAAAACTCTGCCCCGATGCTGCCATCCAGCACACGCCACATGTGGTCGGCATCCCGGTAGAGATACGGCAGCAGCAGTACGTTGAGCCGAGGCAGATCGTCCGTGGCCACCGAGAGCGACACACGGGCAAAATCTACGCCGCCAATGGCAAGCTGCTCCCACACTTGCTGCTCTGAGCCGTACTCGCCGTTCGCCTTGACCTGAATGACCACCTTGCCCCCAGTCTGCTGCTGCACAAGGTCCGCAAAATACTGCGCGCCCTGCGTAGTGGGGTACCCGGCGGGCTGGTTGTCGGCATAGGTCAGCACATAGTCTGGTGTAGTCTGCGGCTTTGCGGCACAGCCTGCCAGCTGCAAGGCTGCAAAGCCCAGCCCGGCTAAAAAAGTCCGTCTGCGCATGGTGCCCTCCCTCCCTTTGCAGATAGTATAGCGCACAAGGCTGCCTTTGTGCAAGAGACAGAAAAAGGCGGTGCCCGCCGCAAAGCAGGTACCGCCTTTTTAGGAGAAGAAGGGAATCTCTCAGTTACATCAGGCCCATTGCCTGCGGCAGTGCGGTAGACACCGCCGGGATAAAGGTGACCAGCAGCAGGCCTCCGATGATGGCCACATAGTACATAAGCATGTACGGCATGACCTTGGAAAGCGAGGTGCGGCCCACCTTGATGCCAACAAACAGGGCGTTGCCCACAGGCGGGGTGATGTTGCCGATGCACAGGTTATACACGAGGATCAGACCGAACTGGATGGTGCTCATGCCAAAGCTCTGACAGATGGGCAGGAACAGCGGGGTGAAGATGAGGATGGCCGGGGTCACATCCATAAAGGTGCCGGACACCAGCAGGATCACGTTCATGATGAGCAGGATGATGTACTTGTTGCTGGTCAGGCTCAGCAGGGCTGCTGCAACCGCATCCGGGATCTGCAAAAAGGCCATGACCCAGCCCAGAATGTTGGAAACACCCACAAGGAACACCACCATGCCGGACATCTTGGCAGAGTCCACGATGATCTTCCACAGGCTCTTCAGGTTGATGGAGCGGTAGCAGAAGGCAAGGATCAGCGCATAGACAACGGCAATGGCAGAGCCTTCGGTGGCAGAGAACACACCGCCGATGATGCCGCCGATGACCACGATGATCAGGGAGAGCGAAGGCAGGGCGCGCAGGGTGCAGACGCCGAGATTTTTCCAGTCAAATTTGCCGGGGGTGCCCTTATAGCCCAGCTTGACCGCCAGCAGCACGCCCACCACGCAGCAGCACAGCGCCCAGATGATGCCGGGAATGTAACCGGCCATGAACAGCGCAGCCACAGAGGTGCCGCCGGATGCCAGCGAGTAGGTAATCAAGGCGTTGGACGGCGGGATCAGCAAACCGGAGCAGGAGGAAGCGGCATTGGTGGCAGCGGTCACAGCGGGGTCGTAGCCCTGCTCGTCGGCACCGTCGCGGATCATGGAGCCAACGGCAGCAGCCGCAGCGGAAGCAGAGCCGGAGATGGCACCGAACAGGGCGTTGGTGCCGATGTTGGTCACCAGCAGTGCGCCGGGCATCTTGCCCAGAATGGCCATGACGAAATCCACCAGACGCTTGGCGATGCCGCCCTGATTCATAATGTTGCCGGCCAGAATAAAGAACGGGATGGCGGTCAGGCTGAACTTGCTCATGCCCACAAAGGTGCGCTGGGCAGCGGTCAGCACGGCAACATTCAGATCAATGGAAGAAAGAATGGCAGTCAGGGAAGAGACTGCAATGGCGTACGAGATGGGCACGCCGAGGAACAGCAGCACCAGCAGCACTGCCAGAATTACGAGTAACGCTTGAATTGCCACAGCTTAGTCCTCCTTATTTTCCTTGTCGGCATCGGCAGCCATTTCGGCTTCCACCTTTGCAAAGTCTGCATCCTCCGGGGTATCCAGACAGATGGAGCCGTTTGCAATGCCGATAATGTTCAGCACGGAATACACCAGAATAATCACGCCGCAGATGGGCATGACCCAGTAGAAGACGCCCACGGCAACGCCCAGCGAGGAGGTCTGCTGTCCCATGGCCAACTGGGACACCTGAAAACCGCCGAACACCAGAATGGTCGCAGAGAAGATGAAGGCGATGACCTCAGCAAAGATGTGGAACGCCTTGCGCATGGTGGGGTTGAACCGATCCACCAGCACGGGAATGTTCATGTGGCCGCGCTCGCCGGAGACGATGGTGGCACCCAGCATGGTGCTCCAGCCGAACAGATAACCCACCAGCTCTTCCGACCATGTGGAGGGAGAGTTGAAGATATAACGCACGATGACCTGATAGGTGGTCAGCACCACCATGACCGTCATGCTCAGACCTGCCAGCAGGTTGAGCACCTTGTTCAGGGTATTTCTCAGTTTTTCCATGATGCTCCTCCTCAGTCCGCAGTATGGGCAGCGTTGTGCTGCTGGATCAGGTCATAAATGGGCTGCAACTCCGGGTTTGCTGCCAGCACGGAATCGTGCAGGGGGGCCATAGCCTCCTGAAACGGTGCAGTGTCCGGGTAAATAAAGTTGACATGCTGCTCATTCTCGGCCTTATCTTTCGCCTCAGCCACAGCATCCTCCCAAGCATCCTGCTCGGTGCGCTTCACGATCTGGAAGCCCTCTTCAAAGATCGCGCGCTCCTCGTCGCTGAGTTCGTTCAGGAAGGCGTAGTTTGCCACCAGCAGATCCGGCACCATCTGGTGCATATCGTAGGAGTAATATTTGCAGATATCGCCGTGACCGTTATCGGTCAGAGCCAGCTCGTTGTTCTCGGCACCATCCAGAATACCGGCCTGCAACGCGGTGTACACATCGCCGAAGCCCATGGGCGTAGCGGTGCCGCCCAGCAGACGCATCATTTCCACGTTGGTGGGCGACTGCTGCACGCGGATCTTCAGACCCTTCAGGTCGGAGGGCTGGTTGATGGGGGTCTTGATGGTGTAGAAGTTGCGGGTGCCAGCATCCAGCCATGCCACCGTTTCCAGACCGGCCTTGGAAGTGGTCTTGAAAATGGGGTCCGTCACCTCGGGGTCGTCCATGGCCTCGTGGTAGGCTTCTACGCTGGAGAACAGGTAAGGCAGGTTGAAGATTTGGTATTTGGCACTGAAGGTCTCCATGATGGCAGTGGACGCCACCACAAAGTCGATGGCACCGGTCTGGGTCAGCTGCACCATTTCGGTCTGGGAGCCCAGCAACTCGCTGGGGTACACCTCCACACGGTACTTGTCGCCCAGCTTCTCGTTGATGTAGTTGGCAAAGGCTTCCAGTCCCAGATGATCCGGGTGGGTCTGGGACTGCACATGGCCGATGCGCACGATCTTGCGGTCGTCACCGGAGCCGGCACCGCAGCCGGTAAGCATCATGCTGCTGGTCAGTGCCACTGCGCCCATCAGCGACAAAAACGTTCTTCTCTTCATGAATGGCATCCTCTCTTTTCGCGTTCTTTCTATGATTATATTTTAACAACTCGTTCATTTTTGCGAAACCGGATTATTTTGTGAAACGCAGTACGATTTTGTCTTTGTTGTATCCAAGTACAATTTTTGTGTTTTTTGGACGAAAAAAACTGGCAAAAACAAAAAAGCACCCGTTCCTCTCCTGTACACAGGCAGGAAAGAACGGGTGCTTCCTTGTAATCCGATTTATCCTTGTGCCGCTTTTTCCGCTGCGGCTACGCGGTATTCCGAAGGGGTCTGGCCAGTCAGGCGCTTGAACACCCTTGTAAAATAGTTGGCGTCGCTGTAACCCACAGCAGCGCCGATATCCTTCAGGCTCAGGCGCGGGTCCAAAATCAGCTGGCGCGCCTTGTTCACCCGGTATTCGTTCAGGTAGGCCGAAAAGTTCACCTTAAAGCACTGCTTGAACAGCTTGCAGAAGTAGGCGTCCGAGTAGCGCAGCGCGGCGGCGGCATCCTGCATGGAGATATCCTCCCTATAGTGGGCGTCGATGAAGCGGCTGATCTCGGCACGGATGATGGCGGTACGCATATCCTCGTCCTCTTCCCGACGGACAGGCTGCTCAGGCGCAGGGGGCTGTGCCGGGCGGACAGGCAGCGGCACCGACACCTGCCGGATGGCATTTTCCACCGCGAATACCAGTTCCTGCTCGTTGTAAGGCTTGAGCAGATAGTCCATCGCTCGTACAGAGATTGCTTGCCGTGCATAGTCGAACTTATCAAAGCCGGTCAGGAACAGGATGGCGCAATTTCTGTCGGTTTCTCGGATCTTGCGCGCCACCTCCAGCCCGGTGAGACCCGGCATTTCAATGTCCAGCACAGCCACCTGCGGCGCTTCGCGGGCAAAAATTTCCAGAGCCTCTCTGCCGTTTTTTGCTTCATACAGGCAGATCAGATCTCCCAGATACTTCTGCAAAGTCCGGCACAGCACCTTGCGCTCGATCAATTCATCCTCTGCCACCAGCAATTTGCACTTCACGAAAGCGTCTCCTCCTTTTCTTCCGGCTGCTGCGTCTGCGGGAGCTCAAACCGCACCACAGTACCGCAGTCTGCGCGGCTGTATATCTGCATTTTTCCGCCCGGATACAGCATCCCGATACGGCGGGAAATGTTTCCAAGACCAATACTGCGTCCGGTCTGCTCGCTCTGGGCAATTTTAGTTTGCACAGCGTCCAGCTCCTCTTTGTTCATTCCCCTGCCGTTGTCCGCGACCGTGAGCACCAGCACCTTGCCCTGCATCCATGCCCGCAGCAGGATGCGTCCGCCTTCCTCGCGGGACTTGAGCCCGTGCGAGTAAGCGTTTTCCACCACCGGCTGCAGCATAAAGGACGGCACCAAAACCGCCGCAGGCTGCACCCGGATGCTTTTTTCAACGGTAATGCGTCCATCGAACCGCATCTGCTGCAAATAAATGTAATCCTCCAGCCCGTCCAGTTCCTCCTCCAGCGTGATCTGCTGGCGCTTAGTGCGCAGATTGTGCCGGAACAAATTGCCCAGATGCACGATCATCTGGTCGGTGGTGGAAGCATCCTCCAGCCGCGCCATGCAGGAGATCATGTTCAGGGTGTTGAACAGAAAATGCGGATTCACCTGACTTTTCAGCACCTCCAGCCGGGTGTGCTCCAGATCTTTTTCCAGTGCAAGGTTCCGCACCTCTTCCCGGTGCAAGGCCTGCTGCGTGGTCAGTTGCTGCGCCATGGCGTGCTTCATCTGGTTAAAGGTTCCCGTCAGCCGCCCCACTTCGTCGCTGCTTTTCACCGGAAGATCCGGGCTTGAAAGATCCCCCTCGGCAATGCTGCGGGAGGCCTGTGCCAACCGCAGCAGCGGACGCACCACCGCGCGGCTCAGCACCCGGATGAGCAGCAGCATCAGTACACCCGCCGTCAGGAACAGCCCCAGATACAGCCACGGCAAATACCGGATGCGGGTCGCTGTGCTGCTGTAAAGGGCGTTTTCCTGCTCCAGCGTGGCCTGTGTCAGCCGCAGCGCATACTCGGCAAGGTAGTCTTGCAGCGCCATCACATGATACATCTGTTCAATGTAGGTATCTGCCGAGGGGGAAAGCTGCAAAAAGGCATCCCGCTCCTGCCGATAGCCCGCATACCCTTGCAAAAGGTTCCATGTACGGGCATAGCGCTCTTCACCGATGCGGACGTAATCGAAGGGCAGGGCCGCAAGGCTCTGCTCGGCAGCGGTACAGGCGGCGGCATAGGCCTGTTCGGTTTCAGAAGTAGGCTGGCGCACATAGCGTGCAAAGGCCTGTGTTTCGTCCTTGAGGGCGTTTTGCACCGTATAGCAGACGGCGTTGTCGGCCAGCAGCATATCAAAGGAGCGTACCGTCCACTGACCTGCCATGGTAGCAATGCCAGTGGAAAGCATGGTGACCAGCAAAATCGCGGCAAGCCATGCCGTGACCTTGCGGCGCAGGGATATACCACCCTGCGCGGTTTTGTTCCGTGCCATACGCTTTCCCTCCTGCCCTTGCAGCACCCGGTCTTTTTTATAAGTATAATGATCTCCCGGAAAAAGTGCAACTGCAAAAAGCACCGGTTTCCGCAAAGAAACCGGTGCTTGCAAGCAGCGTGCCAAGCTGTCAGCGGGTCAACAACTGAAAATGATTCCGCTTTGTGACCAACAGCCCTTCCTTTTGCAGCTTGGAAAGTTCTGCCGACATGGCAGCACGCTCCACGCAGAGAAAATCCGCCAGCTGCTGACGGTCAAAGGGAATGTCAAAGGAGAGGGCGGACTGCCGGATGGACTCGGCGGACAGGTAGGACAGCAGCTTTTCGCGGGTGGTCCGTTTGCTGACATGGGTGATCTTATCGTTAAAAAGCAATATTTTGTTTGCCAGAACGCTGACCAGATTGCGGATGAGTTTCTGGTGGTGGTCACAGACGGTGGGGCAGGAGGTGAGCAGCCGCTTGACGTTCAGCAGCAGGATCTCGCAATCCTCCTCTGCCACCACGCTGATGTTCAGGATGGCACCGGGAGTGGCGGCGTAAGGTTCGCCGAAAAAGTCTCCGGTATTGCACTTGGACAGGATGTTGCGGTGTCCCCAAAGATCCTCCTGAATCACAAGGGTGGAGCCGGACAGCACAAGTCCCATGACCTCCGTGGAATCTCCGGCACGGAAGATATAGGAGCCCCGGTGTCGGGTGATTTTCGCTGCACTGACGCAGTGCAGGATGGACAAAATCTCATCGTCGGTAAGCCCGGTAAAAAAGGGGCAGTTCCGCAGAACAGGCAGATAGTTTTGCATAAAAGCCCTCCTTGTTGGAATTCAAACATACAAGTTGCCTTTAGTATACTATAATGAACCTGCAAATCAAAAACACCCACAATAGGAGAGTATAGATATGATTCGGAAGATCATCCATATTGACGAAGAAAAATGCAACGGCTGCGGCTTGTGCGCAACCGTTTGCCACGAGGGAGCCATCGACATCATCAACGGCAAGGCAAAGCTGGTGCGGTAAAATTCTGGATTGAATACACCGGGCAGACCGATATGTACCCAGTTTTCTGGACACTGGATCAAAATTGAATCATTATGAATCCATCATGGATGCTTCTCTGAATTTATAGCAATTCAACTTTTTAATGCAACAGCAACAACGTTGAATTGCATATCTCATGGGAAAGCGGATTCGGCCCGATTTCCTGAGCCAGCATTTCCCAGATTTTCTGGTAGCACATCAGATGAAGCATATCCGTTTCCACGACCTGCGCCACCCGTATGTCAAGCACACGACAAAAAATATATCCTGCAAAAGCAGAAATCCCAAACTACCAATTTCGATTTGATAGTCTGGGGTTTCTGTTTTTGTGTTGCATTAGTACCGTTATTCCTGTTGAAAATGCCGGTCACTGTCTGGCATTTTCATATCACTAACAGCCATCAAGGTTTTTTAATTATAACAGACAGTGTCTATTAAATTATCCCATGTGCTAAAGCATCAGTCATAGTACTTTCTATGCTAACTTAAGCCGTTCGGATTCTTTTCGAGGTAGTTCTGGTGGTATTCCTCGGCAGGATAGAAGTTTTTGAGCGGGCCGATCTCCACGAAGAATTTTTCGCTGCGGCCGCGCTCGATCTCCGCGATGCGCTTCACCGTCTCTCTCGCGCTTTCGTTGGTGAAGTAAACGCCGGTCTGGTACTGGCTGCCGCGGTCGTTGCCCTGCCGGTTTTGCACCGTGGGGTCGATGACATAGAAGTAGGCCAGCAGCAGCACCGAGGCGAAAAGCAGTGCCAATACGCTTCGATACATCACGTTTCCTCTTTTCAGGGGAATCAGGACTCACTCCGACCCTTCGAGCGCCATGGGCAATGCAGCGGCGCACAGCAGGCGCTTTTTTAAATCTCGGGTCAGCCCACATCGGCGGCGAGCGCCTGCTCGATGAGCTTTTGCAGCGTCTCCGCCTGCTTCTTTTCTGTGATGGCTCCTACGATGGGTTCACCCACGATATTGCCGCTGCGGTCGACCACATAGGTGGTGGGATAAGCAAAGATGTTGGTAGTAAACTTTCCCGCCTCACCATCTGAGTCAAAATACACATTCTGATAGGTGGCGCCCTTCTTGGCCAGCACGTCCTTCGCCTCGGAAATCGCTGCCTCGTCGCCGTCCAGCGTGAAGGTGTTGACACCGATGAGTGCGCCGCCCTTCTTCGCAAGCTCCTTGTTCAGTGCGTCCAGCTCGGAAAGCTCGCCCACGCAGGGATTGCAGGTGGTGAACCAGAAATTCACCACGGTGACGGCGTTGGCGGAGAACAGCTCGTCGCTCTTCACCGGATTCCCATCCAAGTCTTTGCCCTCAAATGCGGGGAACTTCTGCATACTGCCGTCGTCGGGCGGATTGGTCATGTCGCTGCCTGCGGGCACGCTCATATCGCCGTCGATGGATTCCTGCATGATCTCGGGGTACTTGTTTTCCAGCTCGGTCAGCTTGTTCTCGATATTGCTGATCTCCGTGGCCGACTCCTTCAGCATCTCATACTCTTCGTCGGTGAACTGGTCTTTGGCACCCTCGATGGTATCCAGCAGGAAGTCGCCGTAGTTTTTGCCGTCCTCCTGCATGGTCATGCCCTTATCGGCCGCCATGAACACCTTCTCCCAGAGTTCGGCATTTTCCGACAGGAGCGCGTTTTCCCGCTCCAGCAGCTCCTTGTGCAGAGCGAACGCCTCCTCGGCAGTTTTCGGCTCGCCGGTCATGGCGGAGCTGTCTCCGCTCATATCCGCCTGCTTGTCGTTGTCCTTTGCGCCGCAGGCTGCAAGGGAGAGCAGCATCATCGCGCACAGCATCAGAGCCAGTATCTTCTTTGCGTTCATATTCGTTTCTCCTTAAGCTTTGTTGTTTTCTCGCAGTGTCGCTGCGTTTTCTTTCTCTTTCCCATCGCCGAAGCCGTAGCGGAAGCACACGGCGTTCGTCGGACAGGCACGGATACACATCCCGCAGCGGATGCACTCGGTATGGTTGGGCGTTTTCGTCACATCCACGTCCATCTTGCAGGCTCTGGCGCATTTCCCACAGGAGACGCACTTACTCTTGTCCACCTTCATCTGGAAAAGGGACACCCGGTTGAACAGGGCGTAGAACGCGCCCAGCGGGCATAGCCACTTGCAGAAGGGACGGTAGAATACCACGCTCAGCACGATCACCGACAGCAGGATGCTGAACTTCCATGTAAACAGCTTGCCCAGCGCCGCCCGGATGCCGGAATTGGCGAGGGACAGCGGGATGGCCCCCTCCAGCACGCCTTGGGGGCAGAGGTATTTGCAGAAGAAGGGGTCTCCCATGCCAACGTCGTTCACAAGGAACGCCGGCAGCAGGAAAACCATCACCAGCAGGACAGCGTACTTGAGATAGGTCAGTGGCCTGAGCTTCTTTGTGGAGAGCTTCTTCGTCGGGATCTTATGCAGCAGCTCCTGAAACCAGCCGAAGGGACAGAGGAAGCCGCAGATAAAGCGCCCCAGCAGCACGCCCAGCAAAATGAGAAAGCCTGTGATATAATAGGAGAAGCTGAACTTGGACGAGCCCACCACTGCCTGAAACGCCCCGATGGGGCAGGCTCCGGAGGCCGCCGGACAGGAGTAGCAGTTCAGCCCCGGCACGCAGACGGTTTTCCCAGCGCCCTGATACAGTCCTCCCTTGAGGAAGTTCGGCAGGTGCAGGTTGGTCAGCAGCGTCGCACCCGCCTGAATCCAGCCCCGAAATCGGGACATGGTCTGCGAAACGCCTGAAAACTTTTTACCCAATACCCACACACTCCAGACATAATTTGATTGCTTTGCTCAGCACTGTCGCCGCCTCGCCCCGCCAGACGCCGAAGCACAGCATGGCGACTCCGGCCATCAGCAGCGCGATCTGCGCCGCAGCCTTTTTCCCGCAGCTCATTTTTCATCATCCTTTCCGATTTTCTGCCCCCATCATAGCGCGGGAGAGTTAAAGTCTCTGTTAAGAACGAAAACTTAACGCAAACCTTATCTATTTTTGCTATAATGAAAGCAACATAAAAACGGAGAAATAAAAAGGAGAGTTCTCATGCACCTTTTAGTAATTGAAGACGAACGCGCTCTGTGTGAAACAATCGTCCGCAGCCTGCGGCGGCTGGCCTACAGCGTGGACTACTGCTACGACGGGGAGAAGGCTCTGGAGTTGCTGGGCGTGGAGTGCTACGATCTGGTACTGCTGGATCTGAATCTGCCGAAAAAGGACGGCATGACGGTGCTGCGCACCCTGCGGCAGACCGACCGTGAGACGCGGGTGCTGATCCTCTCCGCCCGCAGCGAGGTGGAGGACAAGGTGCAGGGGCTGGACGCCGGGGCAAACGACTATCTTGCAAAGCCCTTTCATCTTGCCGAGCTGGAGGCCCGCATCCGCAGCCTGACATTGAGGCAGTTCACCCAGCAGGATGTGCTGCTAAGCTGCGGAGGCTTGAGCTTCGACACCCGCTCCCGCACCGCCGCCGTCAATGGGCAGACGCTGACGTTGACCCGAAAGGAAACGGGGATACTCGAATACCTGATGGTGCATCAGGGGCGGCCCGTGAGTCAGGAGGAGCTGATGGATCACGTTTGGGACAACAGCGTGGACGGCTTCAGCAATTCCATTCGAGTCCACATCTCCGCCCTGCGCAAAAAGCTCCGCGCCGTGCTGGGCTATGACCCCATCCGCAACCGCATCGGCGAGGGCTATCTGATGGGAGGCGAGGAATCATGAAGCGTCTTTCCCTGCAGTGGCGCATCACGCTGATGTCCGTCCTGCTCATCGGCATCACCTGCGTGGCCATGAATCTGCTACTGTGCTCCTCCGGTGTGTACTATATGGACACCATTGCAGACAGCTTACAGGGCGGCGGCACGGTGATCCTGAATGATAGCGGAGCGGCGAGCTTTGACCCGCAGCTCATAGCGCCCAACGAGGAGTTGACCATCGTCGTCGATGGGGTGCAGGGGCGCTTCCGCACCACCAACTGGTACATCACGGCGGCGGTAACGCTGCTCAGCGGCATCCTCGCCTATTTCGTCAGCGGACGTGCTCTCAAGCCCCTGCGCAGCTTTACCTCGCAGGTGGAGCAGGTGCAGCTGAACAATCTTGCCGATATGAGGATCGATGAAGACTCCATTTCGGAGTTCCGGCAGCTGAGCCGCTCGTTCAACCAGATGCTGGAGCGGCTGAACAACGCCTTTTCCGCCCAGCGGCAGTTCACCGGCAACGCCGCCCACGAGCTGCGCACGCCGCTGGCGCTGATGCAGGCGCAGCTGGAGCTGTTTTCCGCGGAGCATCCCGATGTGCGGCCGGAGACGGCGGAATTCCTCACGCTTTTGCGCGAGCAGACGGAGCGGCTGACGCAGATGACCAAGACGCTGCTGGAGATGAGCAATTTGCAGCAGGTGGCGCGGAACGAGCAGCTCCAGCTCGCCCCCATGGTCGAGGAGATCTTTACGGATCTTGCGTCGCTGGCGGAGAAGCGAAGCATCACGCTGGAAGCGGAGGGCGACGCCGCCCTGACCGGCAGCGACGCGCTGATCTACCGCATGCTCTTCAACCTGACGGAGAACGCCGTCAAATATAACCGTCCCGGCGGCTCAGTGCGGGTCGAGCTTGCACAGGGGCAGGAAAAGTGCATCATTCGCGTTTCCGACACTGGCTGCGGCATTCCGGAGGAGTATCAGCGGAGCATTTTCCATCCCTTCTTCCGGGTAGACAAATCCCGCAGCCGCGAGTACGGCGGCGCGGGACTGGGACTTGCTCTGGTGTGGGAGATCGCCGATCTCCACGGCGGCTCCGTTTGGGTGGAGGAAAGCTCGGACAAGGGCACGACCATCGCGGTGGAGCTGCCGGCAGGGGCGGAAAACGATTCCTCCGGCGCGGATATCCCATAATAGTCCTCGGCGGTTTCATGATGATCGTTTTTCAACCTCCACAATGTTATCGCAGCAGCTCCTTCGCCACACTCGCCGTAAAAAACTTCGTTGACGTCTCATTGCCGCAGTAATAGATATTCCTGCGCCGGACTGCCGCTCTTGCTTTTTTCCATGTAGACCCGATGGGAAAGCGGATTCGGCCCGATTTCCTGAGCCAGCATTTCCCAGATTTTCTGGTAGCACACCAGATGAAGCGTATCCGTTTCCACAACCTGCGCCAGTCTGCTCTATGCCAATGGCGTGAGCCTGAAGGAAATTCAGGAGTGGCTGGGGCACAGCGACATCAGCACAACAAGCAACATTTATACACATCTGGATTTATCCAGCAAGGTATCTTCTGCCACTGCCATCGTCAGGATCTCCCCGGAGGAGACAAAGGTGTGAAAATGAGCCGGATGCGGTGGATAAAAAATAGCAAAAGACCCCCAGCTAAAGCTGAGGGTCCTTCGTTATGCCGGTGGTGGGGGTCTCCCGCGCACTGATCAACAGCCCGCAGGGCTGATTGCTCCCCTGCTGTGCAGGGTCGTGCTGTTCGACCCGCTCACACGCCGCAGATAAAAAGGAAGCCCCCCAGACAAGCTGGAGGGCTTCCTTTTTATGCCGGTGGTGGGGGTCGAACCCACACGTGTTATTAGCACAAGGGATTTTGAGTTTTTATCCGCATCTTCCATCTGGTGTCATCCAGTGATATCTAGTGATATCTGGTTCCCACTGTGCAAAAGCAAAATTCACGCCTCAACGAATAATAATTTGAAATATCCACGATTTTTCGATGCGTTTTTCCTCTACTCTGTTTTTTCGGTTTGGACCGCCCAAATGGAAATTGGAGGGATGTTCAGGAGGGATGCAGGGCAAAACGCTCCTCTGCTTAGGCACAAAACGAAAGGAAAGTCAAGGATAATGAATCAAAATCAAGCAAAAGAGTATTATAAAAAATTATTTGTGAACTATCCTGATGTGCTGTCTGTCGAAGAAGCAACAACTTTACTCGGTTTCAAAAGCCAGACTGCCATCATCAGAAGAATCCATCAACATAGAATTCGCTGCCTGAAAGTCGGACGATCTTTCATGATTCCGAAAGAATATCTCATCGACTATCTTTTGGATAGCTAAATTATACAGCCATTATATTACATAGTGCACCACTTTTCAATAAGAAAAGAGTGCGCTTTTTATTTTCAAACGAAAGGCGGTCGATTTTTTGAACACAAGCTGGAGCAAAACGTTGAAAAAGCCACATGACCCTTGACTACTTCTACGGACAAGCCGGAGAGCTGTTCTCCTTCTACCGCATTCCAAAGGCTCTGTTTCAGGAGCAGCGGTTTCAAAATCTGTCAACCGATGCCAAAACGCTGTACGGCATCCTGCTTGACCGCATGAGCCTGTCTGTGAAAAACGGCTGGCTGGACGAGCAGAACCGGGTGTTCATTATCTTCACGATAGAGGATGTCAAGAGGGCGTTGTGTTGCGCAGACAACAAAGCGACCAAGCTGCTCCGGGAACTCGAAAAGTTTGGTCTGATTGAACGAAAACGCAGAGGTCTGGGAAAGCCAAGTTTGGTGTATGTGAAGAACTTTTCGGCAGAATCGTCAAAATCAATATTCCAGAATCGTGATTTTCACGATTCTGGAGGCTTCAAAAACGCAAGTCAAGACCCTTCAAAATCACGATGTAATAAGACTAAAGAGAATGATACTGAAATGAGTGAGACTGATCCATTCTATTCGGAAGAAGCGGATGGGATGAGCAAACGCACCCAACTGGAAGAATATTTTTCTCAGGCTTTGGAGGTAGACCTTCTGCTCCGGCTTTGCCCGGACGATGAGGACACCATCTATCAGATTGTGGACTTGCTTGTGGACACCTGTGCTACCAACCGCAAGCTGCTGCACATCGCCGGGGACGATAAGCCCGCCGAGGTGGTACGCAGTCGCTTTATGAAGCTGAACGCTGACCATATCCACTTTGTGCTGAAGTGCCTTGCAGAGAACAGCAGCCCGATCCGAAACATGAAACAATACCTGCTTGCTTCTCTGTATAATGCACCCACCACGATGCAGCTTTTCTATCAGAACCAAACCAACCACGACTTAGCGATGCGGAGGTGATGAAAATTTCAAAGAAAGCAACCACAATAGCCATCGTCAACCAGAAAGGCGGCACCGGCAAGACCACCACCTGTGAAAATCTAGGCATCGGGCTGGCGATGGAAGGTAAAAAAGTCCTGTTGGTGGACGCTGACCCGCAGGGCAGCTTGACCATAGTCGCTTCGCTCCTATGGCTAGTTGTGTGCACTGCGTGCAGATTTATATTTGCCCGCCATGCGGACATTGCCATCAGTATGGGCTGGCAGCAGCCCGATGAACTGCCCACTACCCTTTTCACCCTGATGCAGAAAGCCATGAATGACCAGAGTATTCCACCCGGTGAGGGCATCCTGCACCATGCAGAGGGCGTTGACCTGATTCCGGCAAACATTGAACTGGCAGGGCTGGAAGTCTCTCTTGTCAACACCATGAACAGGGAAAAGATGCTCAAGCAGGTGTTGGACGGTGCAAAACGAGAATACGACTTTATCCTGTTGGATTGCACCCCTTCCCTTGGGATGCTGACCGTCAATGCCTTGGCAGCGGCAGACACCACCCTGATCCCCGTGCAGGCGCAGTACCTGTCTGCGAAGGGCTTGGAACAGCTTTTGCAGACCGTCCAAAAAGTCCGGCGGCAGATCAACCCGAAACTAAAAATTGAGGGCATCCTGCTGACTATGACCGACAGCCGCACCAACTACGGACAGCAGATCGACAACCTGATTCGAGGTGCTTACGGCAGCAAGATCAAGGTGTTCGACCAAACCATTCCCCGGTCTGTCCGCGCTGCGGAGATCAGTGCCGTGGGTAAGAGCATTTTCCAGCACGACCCCAAAGGCAAAGTGGCAGAAGCCTATAAATCTCTGACAAGGGAGGTGATGGCGAATGCCGAAAAACAGCTTAAACGTGTCGCTGAAAGGGGCAGATGACATTTTCTCCACCGAGGAATCCCGACAGGAACAGCAGCGGGAGCAGGTGCAGCAGATTCCCATTGGAGAACTGTTCCCCTTCAAAGACCATCCCTTTAAGGTCTTGGATGACGAGTCCATGCAGCGCACGGTGGAAAGCGTAGAGCAGTACGGCGTGTTGTCTCCGCTGATCGCCCGCCCACGCCCGGAGGGTGGCTATGAAATCATCTCCGGGCACCGCCGTCAGCACGCTGCACAGCTTGCCGGGCTGGACACCCTGCCGGTTATTGTCCGTCAAATGGACGATGATGCCGCAGTTTTGCTCATGGTGGACAGCAATCTTCAGCGTGAGAACATCCTGCCCAGTGAAAGGGCTTTTGCCTACAAAATGAAGCTGGAAGCTCTAAAAAATCAAGGTGCTAGGTCGGATTTAACTTCCGCCCAACTTGGGCGGAAGTTGGAAACAGCAGATATTGTTGGTCAGGAATCTGGCGACAGTAGGAATCAGGTTCGGCGCTTTATCCGCCTGACCAACCTTGTCCCCGAACTGCTGGACATGGTGGACGAAAAGAAAATTGCTTTTAATCCCGCTGTGGAGCTGTCCTATTTGGACGAAAGCCAGCAGCGGGATTTTTTAGAAGCCATGCAGGACACCCAGAATGCGCCGTCCCTTTCCCAAGCGCAGCGGCTCAAAAAGCTGGCACAGGAAGGGCACTTCTCGTATGACGTTGCCTTTGCGGTCATGGGCGAAGAGAAAAAGGACGAACTGGACAAGATGGTCATCAAAAACGACACCCTGCGGAAATACTTTCCCCGCAGCTACACTCCGAAACAGATGGAGGACACCATCATCAAGCTGCTGGAACAATGGCAGCGCAAACAGCAGCGGCAGAATGAACGCTGACTTATACCGTAACGAAAGACCCGATGGGGTCTTTTTCTTTTGCAAACAAAAGGAGAACAGCCTATGAATGATTATTCCAACCGCATCATCCGCTCCGAAGAGATCACCATTGATGTGCGTATCTGCGCTGCACTGGCGGCAAACCGGGGCAGCGGCGAGGTCTACCTCGCGGCCATTGCCCCGGATATGGAGCTGACCGTCATCACGCTGGACGAGGCTCCCGACATCCTGCCCTGCTTTGAGGAGGACGATGCCTGCCTGAACCTCCCCAACACTTCGCTGCTGCTCTGCTACAACCCGGCACAGGTGCTGAAGATGGGCGGCAAGCACTACCTGACCGGCCCGGTGATTCTGGTTCGCACCAACATGGACGGCGAGGTCATCTCGCTGACCATTGATGAGGTCTACCTGTTCCAGAAGTATCTGGAAAGCCACAGCATCACCCTGATGGCTGACGACCAGAAGCTGCCCTGCATCTGCATCGACTGAGGTGTGTCATGCTGAACTTTTTTATCGGTTTCGCCTTTTTTGAAGCGGGTGCCTTTTTCGGCTTCTTCGTGGCGGCTCTGATGCAGGCGGCACGAAGCGGCGAAATCGGACTGAATGGAAAGGAGGATTCGCATGGAAGAGAACACCCTGTCGGTGCTGAAAATTACGCCGGGGCAGCATCCGCAGCAGGTCGAGATTGACAACGACCTGAAAGCCTTGCAGCAGGCTGTGGGCGGCTCGATTGATGCTGTTTACCCCTTTGCAGACCCGGTGGCTATCATCTGCAATGACGAGGGCAAGCTCATGGGACTGCCCCTGAACCGTGCCCTGCGGGATGAAAACGGGCAAATGTACGATGCCGTTGCTGGGACTTTTCTGGTAGTGGGACTGGGCGAGGAGGATTTTGCATCCCTGACCCCGGAGATGGCGCAGAAGTATGAGCAGCTTTTTCATCAGCCGGAAGCCTTTCTGAAACTGGGCAACCGTCTGTTGGTACTGCCGGTGCCCGATGAACCCACTGCAGAAAAGCCCCGCACCAAGCCCCCGGCAGAGCATGACCGCTAAAATCACCCTGCTGCACGGGAGGTGATGGCAGTGCAGGAAGAAATCGAACAGAAGTCATTCAACATTATGATCTCCACCACAAAACTGTCTGCCCGGACCGTCCTCCGGGCGGTAAAGGCGGCATTTCGGCTGTACCAGTCCAAAACATCCCAAGGTAAGCAAAGTGTCCGCACCCTTCTGCGGCAAAACCGGGGCGTGTCCAGCGTGGAGATCAGCAAGACCGGCATCCGTAGTCTGGAACGCTATGCCAAAAAGTACGGCATCGACTACGCCATCCGCAAGGACAGCTCTGAGGTGCCGCCCCGGTATCTGGTCTTTTTCAAAGCCCCGGACGCAGAAGCCTTCAACTCGGCGTTCAAAGAGTATTCGGCATCTCTGCTGAACAAAGACAACCGCCCCTCGGTGCTGGCAAAACTGCATGAACTGGTGCAGGCGGCGGCAGAACTCCCCGACAAAGTCCGGCACAAGGAACAGGAGCGCGGACTGTGACCACGAAAAAGCTGACAAAACTGCTGGCGCTGTATCTGCCCTATCTCCTGCTGGGGCTGGTAGCAACCAATCTTGGCGAAGCATGGCGGCTTGCGGAGGGCAAGGAACTGGGCGATAAGATCATGTCCATGATGAGCACCATCCCGGTGGCATTCGCAAACCCTCTGCCCAGCCTGCATCCTCTGGATCTGCTGGTGGGCCTGTGCTGCGGCGCAGGGCTACGGTTGGCGGTCTATTTGCGTGGCAAAAACGCAAAAAAGTACCGTCACGGCATGGAGTACGGCTCTGCCCGGTGGAGTGCATAATTTTAAGTGTAAACAACACCTACATGGACGCAGGAGGTTATGCACATGACTGATTATAGCAAAATTACAGCCCTTTACTCCCGCCTTTCTGTGGGCGACGAGGACAG
>NZ_PRLC01000015.1 GCF_003287455.1 Faecalibacterium hattorii
GTTGTCCCTTTGGCATACAAAAACACCCCATTTCCTAAACAGTATACCATACTGTCTAACAAATAGGGTGCAGTTCAAATGCAGTGCCGGGGGTGTTTTTTACGTTCTGAAAGTGTAAGCATTATCTAAACCAACATGCTTCCGGGGCGGCAGCATGTTGATTCAGATTGAGCTTATGATAGATAGGCGATTGCCTTTGTTTAGCAGGTGCCTTCGGCAGGGGATTGCTGCGCCAACTCCATAAACGCCTTCATCTGGGGCGTGAGCCACTTATCTTTGTGGTAGAACAGCTGGCGCCGCATGGTCACGGTGCAGTCGGGGACGTTCAGGCGGGCGACTCGCCCGGCGGCGAGGGCGTCCCGGACGATGTATTCCGGCAGGAAGGAGAGCCCCAGCCCCCGCTCGACCATCTGGCACAGCAGCGCGGCGCTGCCCAGTTCCAAGTAGGGTTTGATGGACAGTTGATGCGCTTCCAGTACCTGATCGAGGGCGTCACGGTAGCTCATGCCCCGCTCGGTGAGCAGAAACTCCTGCCGGGCCAGCTCCTCCAGCGTGACGGCGTCCTTTGCCGCCAGCGGGTGCCCGGCGGGGGCCACGAAGCAGATGGATTCCGGTATATCCAGCGCCCGCACGATGCTGGGCTGCACCAGCGGCTCGTCCAGCGTGTAGGCGAGGTCCACTTGGTTGGTGCCCAGCCATTGCATCATCTCGTCCGCCGTGGCCGAGTGGAGCACCAGCTCCACCTGCGGACAAAGCGCGTGGTATCGCTGTAAAAGGTCGGGCAGGAAGGCGCTGCACAGGGAGTCCGCCAGTGCGATGCGCAGGGTGCCGCCCACCTGCCGGGCGGGCTGAAGCGCGGCCTTGGCCTGTTCGGAGGTCGCCAGCAGGGTCCGAGCGTAGGATAAAAAGGTCTGCCCGGCGTCGGTCAGGCGGACGGTCTTGCCCACCCGGTCGAACAACGGAGTCTCCAACTCGGCCTCCAACTGCGCGATCTGCGCCGACACCGCCGACTGCGAGTAGCCCAGCTCCCGCGCGGCGCGGGAGAAGCTGCGCAGTTCCGCGATATGGAGAAATGTGTTGATGATTCGCAGCTCCATGGTGTCTCCTTTGGCTCAACGGCGGGAAATGTCGGTCACGGTCAGGGTGTCGCCATCCACCTTGAAGTGGACTTCCAGCCCTGCAAACTCCATGCCGTACACCCGCTCCGGGTCGTGCTGGTAGGAGGGCCGGGGGTCGTTTTCCAGCACTCCCCGCAGCCCGTCCCGCTCGGCGGCGGGCACCTGCGCCCAGACCTCCTCCGGGCAGACGACCTCGACGTGGTGGAACTGGGTCTGGGCCGTAAAGCCTGCCGCGGCATCCGGGTGGCAGTCGGCGTAGGGGATGTAGGGTTTGATGTCGTAGATGGGGGTGTCGTCCATCAGGTCAGCCCCGCGCACCAGCAGCACCGGCCCCACCTCCGGCCGCATCTCGATGCCCTCCAGCTTCACGCTGGAAAGGCCCAAGGGGTTGGGCCGGAAGGGCGAGCGGGTGGCAAACACGCCCATCCGGGTGTTGCCGCCCAAGCGGGGCGGGCGCACCGTCGGCGACCACGTATCCCGCACCGCGCCCGAAAACTGCCACACCAGCCAGATGTGGCTGAAATCTTCCAGCCCGCGCACCGCGTCGGCGCTGCGGTACTCCGGTGTGAAGATGATCTCGCCCCGGAGGCTGTCCACCAGCCCGCTCTGCCGCGGGATGCCGAATTTGGTGGGAAAGGCGGTGCGGATGTGGGCAATGACCTTCAGCGTCATGGCTTCGTTGGATTTCTGGTTCATGGCAGACAGTCTCCTTGTTGGAAAAAAGTTCTTGACAATGGGGAAAAGCAGCAGTATAATACAACTAAAGATTGTGATGTGTTCGAGCTGTCCAAAACGGAAAGGAGATATGCTATGACAGACGGCGCACAAATTGCTTATTATATCTGGAATCGGGACCTGAAACTGAGCCATGTGGCGAAGGTGCTTGGCATCAGCACCTCCACGCTGAAAAACAAGCTCAGCGGCAGGACGGACTTCAAGGTGAGCGAGGCGGATACCCTCTCGTCGCTCTTGGGGCTGACCCCGGCTCAGCGGGACTTGTGCTTTTTCTGCGGCGGGCGGAGGTGAGCGGCATGACGGAAGATCAGCGCGCCAAGACCAAGCTGGCGCTGCGCCGCTACGGCACCCGCCAGTGGGCTTGCAGCCCGGCCAACGTGGGCTGGCGGCGGGCCATTGAGCGGACGATGGATTACTACCAGCAGACCGACCCCACCCGCGCCGACCTGATGCGGCTGCGCTACTTCGAGCGCCGCACCGAGGACGACACCATTGAGCGGCTCCACATCGGCCGCAGCACCTACCAGAAGGCCCAGACCGACCTGCTCAGCACGGTGGCGGTCTACGCCGCACAGTACGGCGCGTTATAAGCAGACGGAAAAGGACTCCCGGCGCTTCGGCTCCGGGAGTCCTGCTTTCACTGTTCTTTTTTCTGCGGGTGGTTGCAGCGCTCGTGGCACGTGGAGCAGTTGCCGCCGCAGCCCTTGCCCTCCCAGCCGTCATGCCGGGAGATCCAGATGACCGCGTAGGTGAACAGCGCTGCTAAGACCAGAACCGTGATGATTCCGCGAATGGACAGCATCGATAAGACCTCTCTTTTGCGCCAGTAGGCACATTTTTAGTATACACCATTTTCCGCAAAAGAGCAACTGCCCCGCCCGGCAAAAAAATTTGCCGGAATCGAAAATTGAGGCTTGCAAAACCCTTTGCGTTGTGGTATAATCTCCTTGTTCCGATTCGGAGGATTAGCTCAGCTGGTTAGAGCACCTGCATCACACGCAGGGGGTCTGGGGTTCGAGTCCCTAATTCTCCACCATACAGTTCGTACTCGAACCCGATTCTTTACGAAAAAGGGTTCGGGTACGTTTTTTGTTTATCGGAGGTTCTGCGGAAGGACTACTCGGAACGGTAAACGAGCAAAGGCAGGGTATCACTATGATAGTGGTATCCTGCCTTTTGCTTTGCGGAATCAAGTTCGCTTTGTGCGAACTTGATCGCCACCTATATGGCGCATTGAGGGCAATTGCTGCGTACGTGCGTACCGGGAGCCTGTACACCTCTGGCAAGGTGTAACACACTAGACTTTGTTCCAAAGTCCGTGTGCTAAGGGGGCAGGCTCCTTAGAATTCCTGTGGAGTGTGTACGCACGTACGCAGGAAAACGGCAAAATTTCACTATATCGGGGTGTTCTTTCATTGGAGAGTATGGTATACTCGGCTTAGTTCAACAAATCGGAATTGAGGGAGTAGGAGAAATCGAGATTGGAGGATAAGTTGGTGAACAAGATTTTCAAAGGTCTTATTCGATTTTTGATAGAAGTGATAGTTATGACTGTTTTGATTGTTGGGATCAACATATTTACGAATGGTATGTATCTTTGGGGATTGCCCCGCATAAATGATATTCAGTCTGTAAATATCACGTATCCGAGTGTCACGGATGATGTTAAAGAAATTTCGAGCAGTGAGGACATTGAGTTAGCCTTAAAGCTAACGGGATTTCTGAAATATGATTTATTTGGGGAAGTGAATAGCGAAGAAGAACCCGCTATTACAATTACTTATTTTCTCAAGGATGGAACAAGCAAAACAATCTCCGCTAATAACACTACTGTCTGGTGGAACAATAAAATTCATGTAATCAAGGACAAGGAAATGTTTGTCAACCTAACAGAGGGAATTTTCTTTCTGGAAGATTTACAAACAAAGTAAATCAATTCCAGTTTGCTGTACTCGTTCCTAGCAGGGTTTGGGGCAGGCACGCCCCAACAAGAAGCTGTCCCAAAGGGGCAAGAATTTTCGAGAATTGAAAATTTGTGGCCACGGGACGATTCTTGCTCTCACCTTTTTCGCTGCGTTTCGCAATTTTCACATTTCAATCTGCTCGCAGATTGTTGACAAGCTGCGCTTGACCCGATACTATAAAGGCAAGTCGAATACACGCCAAGGAGGTGCAACCATGACCGCCGTGATCTACGCCCGCTATTCATCCGACAGCCAGCGTGAAGCGTCCATTGAGGGACAGCTGCGCGACTGCAAGGACTACGCCGAGAAGAACGGCATCACTGTGGTCGGCACCTACATTGACCGTGCCTACTCTGCCAAAACGGATGACCGCCCGGACTTCCAGCGGATGATAAAGGACAGCGCAAAGAAAATTTTCGATGTGGTTCTGGTCTGGAAACTTGACCGCTTTGCCCGGAATCGGTTCGATGCCGTGAACTACAAGTACCAGCTGGAAAAGAACAGTGTCCATCTGGTGTCTGCCATGGAACCCATTTCGCAGGGGCCTGAAGGCATTATGGTGGAGAGTATGCTTATTGGCATGGCGGAATACTATTCCGCCGAACTCGCCCTGAAGGTAGCGCGCGGTGAGCGCGAAAACGCCCTCCAGTGCAAGTACAACGGCGGTGTGGTGCCGCTGGGCTTCACCATTGGCAAGGAGGACAGGCTGTACCATATCGACCCGGAAACGGCTCCTATTGTGCAGGAGATCTTCAGCCGGTACGCCGACGGCGAACCGGCTGAGAAGATTGCCGCATCCCTGAATGAGCGAGGGCTGCGCACCCGCACCGGGAAGCCGTTCGTGAAGAACAGCTTCTTCCAGATTTTCCGGAACCGCCGTTACATAGGTGAATACCGATATAAGGACATCGTGACACCGGGCGGCATTCCCGCCATCGTGGATGAGGACTTGTTCAACCGGGTGCAGCAACGTTTCGAGCAGAACAAGATCGCCCACGGTCGCCCTGCGAAAGAGGATGTGAGCTATCTGCTGACCACTAAACTGTTCTGTGGCAAGTGCGGCACCCTGATGGGTGGCGAAAGCGGCACCAGCCACATGGGAAACACCTACTATTACTACAAGTGCGGCAACGCCAAACGCCATGGCAAGGCGCACTGTGACCTGAAAGCCATTCGCAAGGAGCCGCTGGAGCGGTTCGTGGTGGACACCGCCATTAAGGTGATTTTTAGCGATGAAATCATCGAACAGCTGATAGATTTGGTCATGGATGCCCAGCAGCAGGAGAACACCCGGCTGCCTGTCCTGAAAGACCAGCTCCGGGACACGGAGAAGCGGCTGGCAAACCTTCTGGAAGCCATTGAACAGGGCATCCTGACCCCGACCACCAAGCAGCGGCTGGACGAACTGGAAGCCCGGAAGGAAGCCCTGAACACCAGCATTCTGGAAGAAGAGCTGAAAAAGCCAGTCCTGACCCGCGAATGGATGCGGTTCTGGTTTGAAAAATTCCGCAAGGGTGACATGAGGGACATGGAACACCAGCGGCAGATCATTGATACCTTTGTCAACTCGGTCTACGTTTTTGACGACCGGGTCGTGCTCAATTTCAACTTCACGGACGATTCCAAAACCATCTCCCGTGAAGAGGTGTTGGGTTCGAGTGCTGTGGACAATGCTCCACCAAACATGAGTCACCAACTTTGGTTGGTGGCTCTTTTTTGTTGCATTCTCGTTCGTAAGTCTGTGTGTGGAGAATTAGGAACTCGAACAGGGCGGCGGTGCGAAGCGCCGCAAGCAATCAGCCCAGTGGGCTGTTGCTTAGCCCGCGGGTCCTAGACCTGTAGGAAAGTCTACCGGGGACACGGTGCTTGCCGGAGTGCCCTTTCACCAAACGTAAGGCCGTTTACCTGAAAAGGTAAGCGGCTTTTTCTTGTATCTACGTGCTTTTTGATACGAAAAAGTGAAACGAATTCACTTTTGCATATTGATAATGAAACGTGTAGGAGGCCCCTTTTTCAGTCGTTTGTAGCAAGTTTGTAGCAGATCTGTAGCAAAATTCGGAGAGGAACGGCAAAATGGCTCTGAAAACCCGATTTTTGCAGATTTTTGGGTGTAAAATTTTATCCTTGAATTTTGTGCAGAATGACGACGGTGCTTTTCATTCGGATTCTGATGCCGTACAATAAAGGAAAAGATCATGGATGAAAGGAGAAATCGCTGTGCGCTACACCATCCGGCATTTTGATTTGCCGCTGCTTACCTTTGAAGCAAACATGGACAGTGCAGATACTGGCCTCCATATTATAAAAGTCTACGAAGAAAACCGTTCTTTTCTACCTTTGAATCTGACTGTATCAGAAGATGGTGTAGAACGCTGGCTGCGGCATCGCGCAATTCCGAAGAACCGAGCGTATGTAGACGCTCTGCTCTCTAAGGTGGGGCTTTCTTTGAATCGACCGCTTGGAATTATTGCAGCCAATAAAGGTCTTTCACTCAATGATTGCTTTTGGGTAGATGCAGAGGGCTCCGGTGACACCTTTAAAAAAGTAAATCTTTACGATAACCGATTCAGTCAGGTGCTGGCCGCAATTGCCTTTACAGGATATGGCAGTAGCATACGAACTTCGCTTGCGTCCTGCCCGGAGTTCTCGACCAACGGGATGCTGCCAAAATGCTGGCGCAGACAAAACGGAAAAATCTATCTTTATAAAGGTGGCACGTCAGGGTTCAGCTATTTTGGATTTGAACCGTACTCGGAACTGTATGCTTATCAAGTTGCACAGGTGATGGGCGTGAATGCGATTCGCTACACCCTGACAAAAGATCTGAAAAAGACGCTTTGTTCCAAGTGTGAGCTGTTCACCAGCAAAGAGTATTCTTATATTCCCATCGGACAGCTTGTGTCCAAAGGCGGGATGAAAGCGATTTTTGCGTATTATCAGACGTTAGGTCAGAACTTTGTGGATGCGCTGGAAGATATGCTGGTCTTTGATGCGATCATCTGCAATACAGACCGCCACTATGGAAACTTTGGTGTGCTGGTAGATAATAAGACCAACACGATTGCGGCACCTGCACCGCTGTTTGACCACGGAAACTCGCTGTTCAGTTTGGGCGGAACGGATCTTTGGGACAACCAGAAAGCGTTTGATGAATATGCCCGCACACTGCTTCCGCTTGCATACGATGATTTTTTTGCAGCTGCAAAGAGTGCAATGAAACCTCGTCACCGTGCAATGCTCCATAAGCTGCTGGATTTCCATTTTGACCGCAGAGCGACACGTTATAATCTGCCGCCAAATCGCTTGAAGATGATCGAAAAAGAGGTACAGCGCAGAGCAAGAGTGCTTTTAGGGTGAAAAAGAAACCGTCAAACGTAAGAGATTGCTATCTCATGCGTTGACGGTTTTATGGTTTGTGGGGATATTATTCTTCTGGCAGAGCCAAAACTTCATCCTTGACCAGTTGATTGGCCTTATCAAAGGCTTCGGGCTTCGATTATCTGGTTGGCTTTCGGATGGAGATAGACTTCATCCGGCGTTTTGAATTTGGGCGTGTGCCCGACAGCACGTTTCAGGATATCTTTGCACGAAAAGAAAACAGAAAAACAATAGTCAGCAGACGTAAAGCTATCATAATTTGAAACAAAAGCTCTTGACAGAAAGCTATTTGCAAAATATCCTTAAAAATAAGCAGAAACATTGACCTCTAAAAATAAGGAGCGGACGATGGCATTTGAATTAGGCGGACGCGCTGATAAGTTTGGCAATCGATACGAACGAAGATATTTCGTGTCTCTCATGGCAAAGGTTTTGCAGGGCGGCCTGCTGAGTGTACAGAGTGAGCCCACAGGTGACGATGAAAGCGGCACGGACATTATCGTAGAATACCAAGGCGGAAGGAAGGATTTTCACCAGTGTAAGGCACGCAACGGCAGCAATGAGCACTGGACGATGTCTGCGTTAGCACGGCATAAGGTGTTTCAGCATATCAAGGAACATGTAAAGACGGAGCAGAATCACTTTGTGTTTGTGACTGCACTTCCCTTTGTGGCGCTGAATGATTTGTGTCTGACGGCCAGAAATTCGGACTCCTGTCAGCGCTTTGTAACGGATCAGCTGACGACGCATGACCGAAAAAATCTATTCGATCAGTGGCGAAAAAATCTTGGACTGGGAGAGACAGCAGCGGATCAGGAACAGGCTGCATTCTATCTGCGGCAGTTTGAAATATGTACGCTCAGTGATGATTCGGTAGAGGGAGATCAGTGGAAATACGTGCTCGGCAGTATGTTCACCGGGAACCCGGATGATGTCTATGATGTCCTTTTGAACCTGACGGAGAACGATAATTATGGCAAAACGCTCACGGCGGGGATATTGCAGCAATATCTGGAACAGCGGGGATACCAGCGCCGGCTTCTGGCCTCCGATACCAATATCCCACTGCAGATCGAGCGTCTGAATCATCGGTTCAAGTCCCACTTCCACCCCATCGGCGATCATCCTTTCCCCATACAGGAAGCTCACACGGTGTTGCAGACCATTCTGGCAGGCAAAAATGTTTTGCTCCTTGGCGGTGCAGGCATCGGCAAAAGTGGTTGTGTGCAAGCATTGTTGGATGAGCTGGATAATGAGCATATTCCGTACTTGGCGCTTTCAGTTGACCAAAAGGTTCCCCAAGGCACACCGGAATACTACGGCGAAGCTTTGGGATTCAGGGCTTCGCCAGTGCTTTGCCTAGAAAGCCAGTTGGCCAGTGGTCAGATGGGCGTTCTCATCTTAGACCAGTTGGACTCCCTTCGCTGGGCGACCCGTTCCTGCGAAGAAGCACTGGATGTCTGCGGAGAGATGCTGCGGCAGGTGCAGGCTTTGAGCTGCAGTGGAGACCGGGTTGTCCGGGTCGTTTTAGTCAGCCGCAAGTTTGACTACGAGAACGATCTGGCACTGCGCAGGCTTTGCACTCTGGCAATCCCTGAGCAGTCCGATCCCTGGGAACAGATCAAACTGCATGCATGGGACGAGGAACGAGTGGAATTTTTTGTAGGCAAAGAACGTTATGCCCGTATGCTGCCAGCCATGAAGCGCATTTTGCGAACCCCCTGTTACTTATACATCTGGCAGTTCCTGGAGGATGCACGAAAAGATAATGCGTTTACTACTCCGGTTGACCTGATGCAAGAATGGAAAACGCAGATCATTCAGCATGGAGAGCAAAAAAACATCCACGCAGATGCCATCGAGTCATTTCTAAACGCTTTACTGAGCTTGATGCAGGAAACTCCTTGTGTCCCGGAAATGGCTCTCCCGGGCAACCAGCAGGTGCAGGAATTCCTGATTTCAGAAAACGTATTATACAAAAATGAAGGCTGTTTGGCATTTGTTCATCAAAGCATGGCCGATTACCTGAATGTAGAGTGCTGGCTGCAAGATATTCTGCACAGGAAAAAGGTGGAAGAACTTCTGCCTTCTTACAATGCCCAGGGGCCGGAATATCGGGTGCGGCTGCAGATGCTCTGGCAAGTGCTGCTGCGCGCTGGCACAACATTGTTTTTAGACAGAGCCGAAAGTTTTCTGACCAGCAAAAACATCCGCTATTATTACAAGTGTACCGTTTGGGAAGCGCTCGGGCAGATAGAGGCTCCCGGAGAAAAAATCATAGCGTTCATTCAGGCGCACTGGAATGAAGATGTCTGGAGAGAAACAATTCTGCACCGTGTTTTCTGGGGGCACAGTGCATTTATTCGGCAGTATGTAACGGCCGGGTTTGCCGCATCTTGGGCCGACCCCACGGCGTTGTGGTTGCTGCGCCCGCTTGTAACGAGCGACCAGGCTTTTGTAAGAGAAGCGGTGCTGCCCTATATTGGAAAAACGCCGGAAAATGACCGGAATATTTTAAGTCTGTTCTGGATGCACAAAAATCTGGAACGTCAAACGGTTGAACTATGCCTGCAGATCCTGAAAACACAGCCAGCCCTGGGGCTGAATACCAGTGAGTACGAAGCCTGGGTGGAGACATGCCCTGATAAGGCGGTGGAATATCTGGCCCTTGCCTTTAGACAGGTATCGTCACATCAGGAATATATCGCACCAAAATTCATGGAACTTTCCCAGAAATGCCCCAAGGGTGTATTGGAAACGCTGTGTCCGTTGGTAATTGAGGTATCCAAAGGGGAGGATGCTCGGATGCGATGGCGAGCGTATGACAGATATTACAATGGTGTACGCTGCTATGTAAAGCTGATACAGGATTCGCTGCAGCAGCTGGTGCAGCAGGATCTTCCGTATGTAGAAAAATTTATAGCAAATCATCTGCATACAGAATCTTGGTTGGAACATGAATGGATTTTAAAAACGCTCCTACTTTTACCGGAGCAAGACGCCATGCTGGCCTATCAATGGCTGATGGAGAAGTTCCCGGAACACTTTCTAGACATAACGAGCCCGGAAGAGCGGATGACGACCTATGCGGCAGAGGTTCTGAAAAAGTTCTCTCCCTTCTGGTCCGATGATCAATTTGACCAAATGGAGCAGCGCATTGTTTCCAATCGCTCTCCCAATATGCTGGAAATCGCGCGAGAGCGGTTTAAACAAAAAGGATATTGGCCCTACTGGGGCGGCCTGCAGGAGACGCTTTTGCCCGCGATGGATCCAGCCAGAAGCAAAAGCAAAGCACTGCAAGCTGTGCTGCAGCGCCGGAAAGAGCAGGGCTTTGGAGATGTATGGTATAAAAAAGGAGGGCTCATAGAGAGCTATACCGTTCGTTCGTCCATTGCAGATCATGCAGAAAAGCTGAGCGATGCGGCATGGATCCGATTGCTCACTTCGGACATGTTGCATCTATCACCTCGTGATACCATTCAGCAGCACTTCCATCGGCCGGGACTGGAATCCTCTCCCAGAGAGTTTGCCCGGACACTGGAAAATTTTTTCGTCACAGAGCCTTTGCGGCTGGCTGGTATTGCAGAAAAACTACCCGAGCAGATTGATGCGCATTATTCGGCGGTAATCCTGAATGTATTCACAAAAAAAGAAGTATTTGATGCGGTCGGGTTTGAAACTGTTGAAGCCGTCGCTGAAAAATTCACACGCTGCATGACAGCGGAGATGGATTATGAGCTGGCTTCAGGATTTTGCGGTTTACTGATCAACCACCCGGAAGCCCCTTGGTCTGCTGAAAGCTATCAGCGTCTGCGCTTTCTGGCAGTTGAGCATAAAAATCCGCAGGAAAACACATACAATATAACATCGTGTAACGACCCACAGAACAAATCCTGCCAGTGTCTCCGGGACAACGTACTGAACAGCATCCGGGGGTATGCGTTCCGAACGATCGCAGAAACTTTATGGAAGTGCCCGGAAAAAGTAGAGGATTGGAAGACCGTCCTCGAGCATGGTCTTCAGGATCCGCATCCTTCGGTTCGCTATGCCGTGATAGATGCACTTGCAGCAGTCAGTAGAGTAGACAAGCCTTTTGCCTGCGAAGGCTATTGGAAAGTTTTGCAGCAAGATCCGCGCTGCATTTTACACTATACATCCGGATGGTTTATCATGCAGCTTTACCCAGTCCATCCGGAAGAGTGCCGTGCCTGTCTGATCTGGGCATTTGAGCAGAGCGAAACGGAGCAGGATCTTGTTCGTAATGCTGCCCGTATTCTGGCTGAGCTGTGCATCAAAGGAGATCCCGATGTCCATGCCTACCTTTTCCAAAGGCAGCATATGCCAGAACAGGCCTATGGAATTTTGGATCAGTGTTTCGACGACCTAAACCAGGAGCCTAAGAACACCGCTGCCAAGCAGCTGCTGCTTTATATACTGCAAAATTGCCAGGAGATCCCGCAGCATATCGTATGGCAGTATTGCCGGGAGCCTGGGCCTCACGATCCGGACATTTTACAGGTTTTTGTGGAACGGTGTGCAAACCGGGCTGAGTACGCTTTGATCCGCTTTTTTCTGGAGTCCAGAAAAGAAAACAGCTCTGCTTGGTGGGAAAATCTGTACATTTTTTGCGCCCGGGCCTGTGAGGATGCAACTAAGGGATATGGCCTTGCCGTCGATGATTTCTGCAAGCTTCCGTTTTTGCTGCTGGAAACAGCGGCTACTGTGCAGCAAAGAGAAAAAGCTCTGGACGTTTTTGATGAAACTTTCCGTAGCAATGTCATCCAGATGGAAGATTTTTTGCGGGAAACCAATCGATAATATAAAAACAGAAAACATCTTGTGTTGTGCATAGCGTAATTCTCATATAAAGCTCTTGCACGCATACTCCTGCGGGAGTATAATTAGAGCGAGGAGGTGGTTCTGTGGAAAAAACAATTCATCACGGTTCGGATCATATTATTGAAAAGCCAAAGTTCGGCTATGGTAAGACCTATAATGATTACGGTGTTGTTTTTTACTGCACCGAGAATCCTAACATGGCAAAAGAGTGGGGCGTTGGCATCGACCACAATGGCTACGCTAACCGGTATGAAATCGAATGCGATGGTTTGACCATTCTGGATTTGAACGCTCCCGGTTACACGATGCTGCATTGGCTGACGATTCTTTTGGAGAACCGCGAATTCGATACTTCTGCCCCGCTGGCCGCAGAAGCCAAAGAATACCTGATGAACACTTTTCACCTCGACTATAAATCTGCTGATATCATCATTGGCTACAGGGCAGATGACAGCTATTTTTCCTTTGCATCCGATTTTATCAACGGTGCAATCTCTTACCGCCAGTTGTGCAATGCCATGCGCTTGGGCAAGCTGGGGCAGCAGTTCGTGCTGAAAAGCAAAGCGGCCTTTGAACAACTGGAATTTCTCGGCTATGAGACCGTAGACTCTAAAGAATGGTATAAGAAAAAGGCCTTCCGTGACCAGACAGCCCGCCGCCAATATTTTGACGTGGAGCGCAACCGCCGTCAGAGGGGAGACCTTTATATTACCACGATTCTCGACGAGGAGATGAAGCCCAATGATCCACGCTTACGATAAAAGCTATCTTTCTGCTGCACAGAAAAATCTTGCCCGGATGTTGGATTATCTTGTCAACGATCTGCACTATCCGTTGGAGACGGCATGGCAGTGGTTTGTGACCAGTGAACTGTCTGCCCGGTTCGAGCAGGGGGATTGTTCTGCGTTGGTGGGCTTGTCCGGTGTAGAACTTGCCCGCGCTGTATTGGAGCAGGCGGGCGAAGCCGTGCCCATGCAGAAACCCTCGTATGCCTACGACCGCAGCCCGGAATACTGGACAGGCTGGGCTCTTGCCTATTACCAGTGGCTGACCAGTTTGCGCTTTGCGGAGATTGAACAGGCAGTGTCTATCACGAAAGTGCGGCTGCTGTATACGCCCTACCACGAGATGGATGTACGGCAGTTTGCAGACAAGATGAACGAGTTGTACCGTGCGGCAAAGCCGGAAACAAACCTGAAAGCCATGCGCACATTGGCCGGATTGAGCCAATCGGAACTGGCAGGGCAGGCTGATGTGCCTGTGCGTACCATCCAGCAGTACGAACAGCGACAGAAGGACATCAACAAAGCACAAGCAGAAACGCTGCTTCGCCTTGCGCGTGCGCTGAATTGCAACGTGGAGGATCTGATAGAGAAAGTTCCACCGCTGAATTTTAAATAAGAATGAAGCGATGAGACCTGACACAGATTGTGCAAACAAAAAAGAAAGCTGCCATCCATGAGAGAAAAATTCTCACGGATCGGCAGCTTTTCTCTTTGAAGTTGTTATGCCTTCGTTGTGGTCAGAACTTCATCATTGACCAGCTGATTGGCCTTATCAAAGGCTTCGATCATCTGGGTTGCTTTCGGATGGAGATAGACTTCATCTAACGTTTTGGATTTGGGCGTGTGCCCGACAGCGCGTTTCAGGATATCCTTGTTGACGCCTGCGCGGTCACAAAGGCTGGCGTAGGTATGGCGGGTGGTGTAGGGCGTATAGGTGGCGAGCTTCCCGGTAAACTCCGGCTTGCGCTTACCATTTTCGTTGTAAGGATTCGGCTGGATGCCGATTTCCTCCAGGAAAGGATAGAACTTGCGGTTACGCCAGTTCTTTTCGTTCCAGAAACCGCCTTTTCCATTGGGAAAGAGCGGACCGTTTTTCACAGAGGTGGCATACGCATGTTCAAAAACCGGAATGCCAAAGTCGAGAATGGGAATGATGCGGTTGCGTCCGGCCTCGGTCTTGCAGCCGCCGATCAGATAAGCACCGGATTCCGTGCGGTGAAAATCTTCGTGTTTGAAGTGCAGCAGCTCATAGATACGCACTCCGCAGGCCAGAAGAGCAATTACCATCTGCCCGGTGGGCGTGTCCTTTTGGTTCAGGATCAGCGTCACCTGTTCGTCCGTGAAAATCTCGCGTTCCGGAGATTTGCGTCCTTCGACTTTCAGGACAGATGCAAGGTTGGCATCCACGACACGCCAGCCAATGGCTGTGCGATACAGCTTATCTTCGTGATAAAAATATGGCGATAGATGTACAGATCTCTGATATCGTACAGAGTAAAACCTTCTTCTGCATTTCTGGACATCCGGGACACTGAATCGAACACCACCGTATCTCCTGCTTTCAGAACCCGGTAGAGCTTCAGCCACTCCGGGCGAAAGATGGATGTGCCAGTGTAGGCTTCCTGCACGATGTGGGCAGTCGGGTACTCGGCCTTGATGTTGCGGATTTGGCGGTCAATGCTCTGTTTTGCCGTAGAGATGCGGCAATAGCCATAGATGTTCATTGTGCTCCTTTCTGGCTCAAAGATAACGAGCGACATTTTTAAGACTGTGTTTTGCACCTTGAAATGGTCTGAAAACGGCTGATTTTAATACAAAACAGAATATACGGTATTTTTAATACAGTTTTAGTGGGCATAGGCAGTCATAAAATCAGAAATGGTAGTGCACGGTTTGTGATTGGCGGTGTCCTCGCCATCCAAAGGAGCGTAGTTCCAGTCGGTGTCCTCGTCAATATATCGCCGCCCATCATCCGGCAGTTCCAGCGGTTCCGCAAGAATAATGGTGCCCCAGTGGTTGACCATCACAAAGGGCGCGATCTCACAAGGGATGCCCCGGCACTCGTCATCATGCCGAACATCGTAGGCGTACAGACCATCCGGAATGGTATCTCTCTTGATGCGGATGCTGGTGAACAGCGCAGGCTTTCCGCAAACTGTAATCTCCTCGTAGTGTTCGGTCATTGCATTAAAGGTCATAATCTGTCCTCCTTAGATTTCAATGATAAAAGCTCTGAATTTCTCTTTGTAGAAATCCATTGTACTCTGCGGCAGGGAAGTCAGATTCCCTTCGTTGTCACATCCGGCCAGAAATCCCGGCCCAGCAAGAACATCGGCTCCATCCCACAGCGGACGATTGAGCGGCAGGCCAAGCAGCTTGCCTTCATCATTGCAGACCAGTGTGACCGCTGAACCGGTGTCACTCAATGTGATGCATTCGATCAGCCCGCCTACAAAGTTCTGCATGGCTTCAAGGGTGTTGTCCAGTTCGATCTCCTTTGGCAGCTCCATTGGCAGGAGCGCAAGGACTTTGATTTTTTCGTCTTTCACTGTGTGCCTCCAAATAAAAACAGGACAATCCACGCGGACTGTCCTGCAAAAGTAAAGGGAGAGCATCCGAAGACGCTCCCCCCTAAGTCATATACAGTTTAGTTGATGCCAAGCTCTTTCATAAGCTTGTCACGGTATGTTTCGTCTTCAGAAGCCCGCTTGACATCTTCAATACGGCTCTGATCGAGGAGCTTCTTAACAAGAAGTGCCATTTGATTCTTGCCTTCGATTTTACCTTCAGCTTTTCCTTTGTTTTCCACTTTATCAAGCACATCACACATATTGCGTGGGCCTCCTTTCTGGCCATCGGTATTGGTATTATACGCTTTCTCAAACCGATTATCATTCGTCATAATACTCAGCAGTTGAAGCGTTTCCTGCACATGGGTCAAATCCTGTGAACTCGGAATGTAGTCGCCGTTTTCCTGCTTCTGCACAAAGTAGTCTGCCACGACCTTAAAATCGCTCTGGAAAAGCTCTACCTGCTCGTGGGTCAGATAGGCGATCTGGAACAAGTTGATCTTATAGTCGTTGACATACGGCTCAAATTCTTTTGGAATGTTCAGTCGCTCTTTCAGGGAAAGCGGCCCGTTCCACGGTTTATCATGGCCGAAGTAGAGTACCAGCGTCACAACGGGATAGAGATTTTCGCTATCACCAAGTAACTGCGCCCGGTACTCTGCGCCATCGTAACCGATGACACGGAGCGGCATATTGGGGTCAGAAGCGGTCTGGTTTTCAAAACCGATACAGGCCACGCGAATATTTCCGTTCTTCCAGCGTTTGGCAACATCTCGCTCGATCTCACGAATCCTGCCATCTGCCTTGTAGTAGGAGCGTGGAGCCTGATCTTCCAGTTCATCCGCAGACAGAACTTGTTTGCCGTTGAACAGAAGCACATTCACAATGTCCGAAAAGACATCGTTATAGGATTCCAGAATTTTTTCAGATGTATCCTTTTGCGCCATGCCATCACCTTCTTTTCTCTTGTTATTATAGTAGCATACGGCTGTGAAATTTACAAGCATTTGCCTTATGCTACGTTCAATCTGGTTGCCTTATAGCAGTCTGCGCACATCCCCTCATGGGTGGCTGCAAACTCTGCCGCCTGCATGATGGAGCCGTCCTTCAGCTTGACCCTCTTGATGGGCTGGTTGCAGCGAGCGCAGATGCAGGGCACAGGCGGCTGTTCCTGCTTCGGGGTAGAGGATTTCGGCTTCGGCTGCTTTTGCGGTTCTGCCTCCGGCTGCGGTGCGGCATCCTCCGGCAAATCCTCTCCGGCGTAGACATACAGACCCAAGCCGAACATAGCAAGGTTCTTTACCAAGCACCGCATGATAGCTTTATTCACATCGAACATGGAGGCTGCTTCTACGGTACGTTCTTCCATGCCGATCTTTTCACGGCGGCGGGTCTGCGGATTGTAGTCCCATTTCGTGGTGGTGTAGGTGTAAGGCACAGCTTTCATGGCTTTGTTTGCGCCATCCAGTACAGGCAGCCACATTTTGTGCGAAACGCCCTCAATCGTGACAGTGGTATACACCATGAAGCCGGTTATGGGATCATAAACATAGGGCAGGCCGTTAAATTTCTTGACTTCGTAGCTGGCAGAAGGATACAGCTTTTTCACCTCTGCCCAAGCGTACGCCCAACTTACATATTTCAGTTCCGTGTTGCCGGACTTTTTGACTTCCAGATGATCTTTGAAGTCGATAGCAAATAATTTTACGAATGGATTTTCCATAAGAATGCCTCCAATTCTGATAAAGAAAAAAGGGCACAACAGCGTCAACTGTTGTGCCCCATGATGTGAAAATTACGGATTGAGCAGAAAATCAATGATGTTTTGATGAATGATTCCGTTTCGGCTTAAATTCATCAAATCACCACTGATAACATACTTAGGATAGTTGTCGTGCAGCCGCTCAAGATTACCGAACTCCCGTTCTTCATCGGCGGGAGTGATCAGGTAAGCAACCTGAATATAGAGCTTTTCATCTCCACGGTAGCAGATAAAATCAATTTCGGTGTCGTCCAGCTTGCCGACCTGAACTTCATAGCCACGGCTCCGCATTTCCAGATATACGATGTTCTCATACAGCTTGTTGCTGTCAGGTTTTTCGCTTTTCTTGATAACGTTCCGTAGGCCAAGATCGACTGCATAGTACTTTTCTGTGCTGGACAGGAGCGCTTTTCCTTTGATATCATAGCGGCTTGCATTCAGAAGGATAAAGGCTTCCTTGAAATAATCAACGTAGTTCAGTACGGTAGCAGTGGTTGTCTTGATTCCTTCCGAAACCATGCGTCCACTGATATTACGGGCAGAAAACGGATTGCCGATATTGTCCAGCAGGAATGCAAGGACATTACGTAATGCGGTCTGTTCGCGAATATTGTGGCGCAGCATGATGTCACGGACAATGATAGCCTCGTAAAGATCGTCCAGATAGGTGGTGATTGAATGATCGTCAGGGAGGAAGAAACGCTGCGGAAAACCGCCGTACTTCAAATAGTCTGCGAAGAGCTTTTCATCCGAAGTATAGGTTCCGTTTTCAATGCATTGCTGTTTTGCTTCGGCCAGCGAAAAGGGGAAAACTTGAATCTGGATGTATCGTCCGGAAAGATAGGTTGCCAGTTCGCCGGAAAGCAGCTTGGAATTGGAGCCAGTCAGGTAAATATCACAATCGAAATCGACACGAAGAGAATTGATTGCAATCTGCCAGCGCTCCACC
Organism: Faecalibacterium hattorii; assembly: GCF_003287455.1. GTDB lineage: Bacteria > Bacillota > Clostridia > Oscillospirales > Ruminococcaceae > Faecalibacterium > Faecalibacterium hattorii. Next base: position 18,101 of record NZ_PRLC01000015.1, read on the forward strand.
TCCTGAATCTCATCCAGAAGAATATAGATTTTGCCGGTGCAGCCTTCCGCTTTTTTTGCGATGTAGTCGTAAAGCGTTTCTGCAGTACGGGTGTTGCGGAAGCGCATGGACTCAAAATTGGCCTGAATAATGTTCTGTGCGGGAATGTTGCGCCGGAGGAGCACGTCCTTGATCTGACCGAGAAGGACTGTTTTTCCACAGCGCCGGATTCCAACCAGAACTTTGATCAGATCCTGATCGATAAAAGGAATGATCTTATCCAAATAACTTTTGCGCAGAACCATCGTGCATCACCTCATATTCTTATCTTAGCATACAATTATTGTTGTGTAAACAGTATTGTGCTTTTATATTAAATAAAAATAGCTGAATCACGAATTTTGTGTGCCTATAGGCGCACAAAAATTATGCCGCATGAACGATGGTGAATCTGCGGCTGCTTACATTTTTGCTGTACTGGTTGAAAATGTCCGGCTGTTCTTTCTGCAGACGTTGGGAATCCACACGCTTGCTTTCGGAGGATACCCACGACACCTTATAGCCCGGTGCTGTGCCATAGGCAGCATCCTGCATTTGTAGCTTGACCTGCTGCTCGATGGCTGTTTTCTCCTGTTCCATCTGCTCGATTTGGTCAGAAAGCTCCTGCCGCTTATCCAACAGGTCGCGGATGGGATTAAGATCGGCAGTTTTGTTTCTATCATCTGCAGAGTACAGCTGATTGATCTGCTGTGTATGCTCCACCAAACACGAGTCACCAACTTTGGTTGGTGACTCTTTTTGGGTGCATTCTCGTTCGTAAGTCCGTGTGTGGAAAATTAGAAACTCGAACTCCGGCGGCGACGAAATTTTGAGCAGAAAATAACACAAAAGGCAGGGTATCACCGTGGCGGTGGTATCCTGCCTTTTTGCATGATAGAACGTGTTTTGAGGGAGAATTTTACGCTTCCCCCACCACAAAGGTCAATTCCGCCGTAGCGGCACATTTGCCGTCCACATAAGCCGACGCCTTGCCGACGCCGACCGGGCCGTGCTGTTCCACCAATTCGCAGTGGAGGGTGAGCACGTCGCCGGGGATGACTTGTCTGCGGAAGCGGGCGTTCTTGATGCCGCCGAAGAGGGCCAGCTTGCCCTTGTTTTCGGGCAGGGAGAGGACCGCCACGGCGCCGGTCTGGGCCAGCGCTTCGAGGATGAGCACACCGGGCATGACCGGGTGGCCGGGGAAGTGGCCGTTGAAAAATTCCTCGTTGCGGGAAACGCACTTGCGGCCGATGGCCCAGCGGCCCGGCTCGTAGTCGAGGATGCGGTCCACGAGGGCGAAGGGATAGCGGTGGGGCAGGAGGGCGGCGATCTGTGCGCTGTCCAGCGCGTTCGCGTTCTCCCGCACGGTGCGGGGTTCTGCCATGGTCAGCCCTCCCATCTGCGCAGGGCGATGCAGGCGTTGTGCCCGCCAAAGCCGAGGCTGTTGCTCAAAGCGTAGGTCATGGCCTGTGCACGGCCTACATTGGGCACATAATCAAGGTCGCACTCCGGGTCAGGCTGCTGGTAGTGGATGGTGGGCGGGGCGAACTGATCCCGCAGGGCCAGCGCGGTGAACACCGCCTCCACGCCGCCCGCGCCGCCCAGCAGATGCCCGGTCATGCTCTTGGTGCTGACCACGGTGAGCTGCTTTGCGTGTTCCCCGAAGACCGCGTGGATGGCGGCCGTCTCACAGGAATCGTTCATGTGGGTGCCGGTGCCGTGGGCGTTGATGTGATCCACCTGCTCCGGGGCGATGCCCGCATCGGCCAGCGTCAGCTTCATGCAGTCGATGGCTCCTGCGCCGCCGGGGGCCGGGGCGGTGAAGTGGTAGGCATCGCAGTTGGCACCGTAGCCCACGACTTCCGCGTAGATCTTGGCACCGCGTGCCTTGGCGTGATCCAGCTCTTCCAGAACCAGCACGCCGCTGCCCTCGCCCATGACGAAGCCGCCGCGCCGCGCATCGAAGGGGAGGCTGGCTGCGTCCGGGTCAGTGGACGTGGAAAGGGCCTTCATGCTGGTAAAGCCGCCGATGCCCAAGGGGCTGATGCAGCTTTCCGCACCGCCGCAGACCATGGCGGTCTCGTAGCCGTCGCGGATGCGGTGGAAGGCGTCGCCCACGGCGTTGGTGCCGCCCGCACAGGCGGTGACCGGGCAGGTGCAGATGCCTTTCAAACCAAAGCGGATGGCGATCTGTGCCGCTGCCATGTTGGCGATGGACATGGGCACGAAATAGGGGCTGACCTTTTCCATCCCCTTTTCCTCGCCGCGGGTGTGCTGCTCCTCGATGGTGGGCAGCCCGCCGATGCCGCTGGAAAGGATGACGCCGGTGGTCTTGGCATCTGCTTCGGTGTCGAGGCCGCTGTCGGCGAGAGCTTCGGCGGCGGCGGCCAGCGCCAGCAGGGTGAAGCGGGCCATCTTGCGGGCTTCTTTTTTGTCCACGACGGTCTCCGGGTCAAAATCCTTCACTTCGCCCGCCAGCTTGCACTTGAAATCGGTGGTGTCGAATTGGGTGATGGGGCCGATGCCGCATTTGCCTGCCTTCGCGGCGTCCCAGCTGGCAGAAACGCTGGTGCCAAGCGGGTTTACGGTGCCGAGGCCGGTGATCACGACTCTGCGTTTTTCCATGAGAAGTTTCTCCTTTTACATTGCCATGCCGCCGTCTGCACAGAGCACCTGCCCGGTGAGATAGCTGCTTTGTTCTGCGGCGAAGAACGCCACGGCGTTTGCCACGTCCTCCGGATTGCCCGGCCGGCCCAGCGGGATGCCTTTTGCCATTTCGGTGCGGACGGCTTCCGGCAGGGCGGCGGTCATGTCCGTCTCGATGAAGCCGGGAGCCACCGCGTTGACGGTCACGTTCCGGCTGGCCAGTTCCCGCGCCAGACTCTTGGTCAGGCCGAGGAGCCCCGCCTTGCTGGCGGCGTAGTTGGCTTGTCCGGCGTTGCCCCGCAGAGCCACGACGCTGGAAAGGTTCACGATGCGGCCATACCGCTGGCGCACCATCCGGCGGGCGGCTTCCTTGCAGCAGAGGAACGCGCCCTTCAGGTTCGCGTTCAGCACCGCGTCGAAGTCCTCCTCGCTCATCCGTAAGATCAGGTTGTCGCGGGTGATGCCCGCGTTGTTCACAAGGATATCCACCCGGCCAAAGGCGGCGGCTGCTTCGTCAAAGAGCCGCTTGCAGTCTGCGGCGCTGGCCACATCGGCCTGTACGGCTACGGCGTTTGCACCTTCCGCTTTGCAGAGGGCCGCAGTCTCGGCGGCGGCTGCTTCGCCGTGGCAGTAGTTCACGACAACGTTGCAGCCCTGCTTTGCCAGCGCAATGCAGACGGCCCGGCCGATGCCCCGGCTGCCGCCGGTGACAATGGCAGTGCGGACGATTTTTTCTTCGCTCATTGTTCTTCCTTCCATGCGGTCAGCACCGCATCCAACTGCGCTGGGGTCTCCACCGATGCGCAGACGACGCCGGGCAGGGTCTTTTTCACAAAGCCGGAAAGGGCGTTGCCCGGCCCGACTTCCAGAATGTGATCTACCCCAAGCTGCCCCAAGCGGCGGAGGGTGTCCTCCATGTAAACGCTGCTCTGCACCTGCTTCACCAGCAGGGCGGGGATGCTGCTGCCGTCGGGCATTTCGCGGCCAAGGCAGTTGAAGAGCACCGGCACCTGCATTTCGCCGAAGGCCTCCGTCTCGAACCGCTTAGCCAGCGCGTCCCCGGCAGGGGCCATGAGGCGGGTGTGAAAGGGGCCGCTGACCTTGAGCGGGATGCAGCGGCGGGCACCGGCGGCCTTTGCCAATTCAGCGGCTTTGTCCACGGCCGCCTTCTCGCCGCCGATGACGAGCTGACCCGGACAGTTGTAGTTGCAGATCTGCACACAGCCCAGCGCCGACGCCTCTTCGCAGCAGACGGTGAGGGCATCCCGGTCAAGGTTTAGCACGGCGGTCATCCCGCAGTCGATGCCCTTGGCCGCGTCGGCCATGGCTTTGCCACGATAAGCGGCCAGCTCGATGGCCTGTTTCGCGGTGAACACCCCGGCGGCTTCCAGCGCGGAGTATTCGCCGAGAGAGAGCCCGGCAACATAGGAGGGCTGTACGCCTTTTTCGGCCAGCACGGCGCTGACGCCGCACGCAAAGGCCACCATGCAGGGCTGGGTGTATTCGGTCTGGTTCAGAACGCCGTCCGGGTCCTCGAAGCAGACGCGGTGCAGGTCGAACTCCAGCGCTGCGCTGTCGAAGGCCGCCCGGAAAGCGGGAAAGTCTTCGTAAAATTCTCTGCCCATGCCGGGGTGCTGGGCACCCTGACCGGCATACAAAACGGCAAGTTTCATAGGTTGTGCCTCCATTCGGTCACAAGTTCGTCCATCAGCTCCCGGACACTGCGCATCCGGTCCAACTGCCCCACATTGGCCCCGCAGAAGAAGAGTCCTTCCTCCACGTTGCCCTTCACGGCCTCAATGAGGGCGTGGGTGATGCAGTAGGGCACCTTGGCGGGGTCGCAGCTCTTCAGGCAGCGGGCGCAGCGCTTCGGCGGGAAGCGTCTGCCTTCCGCCAGTGCCTGCACCAGCGGGGTGTTCAGCGCCCGCCCCGGCATCCCCACCGGGCTGTGGATGATCCGCACATCCTCAGCGCTGGCGTTCAGCAGAACGTCCTTGTAGCCTTGGGAGGCGTCGCACTCGTAGGTGGGGATGAAGCGGGTGGCAAGCTGGACTCCAGCCGCACCCAGCTTGGTGAAGTGGGCCATGTCGGCCCCGGTGTAAACGCCGCCCGCCACGAAAACGGGGATGGGGTGGCCGAACTGGGCCGCAAAGGGCTTCACCTCGGCCAGAACTTCCGGCAGGATGGTGTCGAGGGGCTGGCAGGTCCCGGCCAGCAGTTCTTCCTCGGCAAAGCCGAGGTGTCCGCCCGCCTTGCAGCCCTCGATGACCACAAAGTCTGCGGTGCGGCCAAAGGCCTTGGCCCAGCGGCGCAGGATGAGCTTTGCCGCTCTTCCGCTGGAAACGATGGGCGCAATGGCAACGTCCGGCGTGTTCACAAGGCCGGGCAGTTCCAGCGGGAGCCCCGCGCCGGAGACCACCGCGTCCACCCCCGCTTCCACAGCGGTGCGGATGGCGGCGGCGTAGTCCTGCGTAGCTACCATGGCGTTGATGGCCACCATGCCCGCGCCATGGGCGATTTCCTTCGCTTTTCGGATCTCTGCCGCCAGTGCGCGGTGGTTGGCGGCTGCCGGGTCGCGGGCAAAGTCCGGCTCCCGGTAGCCCGCGTCGGCGGTGGAGATACAGCCCATGCCGCCGCACGCGGCCACGGCACCGGCCAGCCCGCCGAGGGAGACCCCAACGCCCATGCCGCCCTGCAGGATGGGCACGGACAGGGTCTTTTTGCCGAGGGTCAGCATTCGTCGCTCAGCGCGGCGATGCGCTGCCTCCCGCCGTCCCACAGGTCGGCCAGAATGTCGGCCACGGGGCGCACCTCGTGGAGCATCCCGGCCACCTGCCCGGCCATCAGGCTGCCGGTGGCGGTGTCGCCCTCAAAGACGGCCCGGCGCAGACTGCCCAGCGTGTACTTTTCCAGTTCCATTTTATCGACCCCGGCCTTTTCCTGCCGGACGTATTCCCGGCTCATCCGGTTCTTCAGCACCCGGACGGGGGAGCCGCCGATGCGGCCGGTCACGATGGTGTCGCTGTCCTTAGCCTTGAGCAGGGCGGCTTTGTAGTTCTCGTGGATGGGGCACTCCTCGCTCACGAGGAGGCAGGTGCCTACCTGCACGCCGCAAGCCCCCAGCGCCAGCGCGGCGGCAAGCTGCCGTCCGTCGGCGATGCCGCCCGCCGCAATGACGGGCACCTTCACAGCGTCCACCACCTGCGGCACCAGCGCCATGGTAGTCATTTCGCCCACGTGGCCGCCGCTCTCGGTGCCCTCGGCAATGACGGCGTCGATGCCCAGCGGCTCCAAGTGCTTGGCCAGCACGGCTGCGGCCACCACGGGGATCACCTTGATGCCCGCGGCTTTCCACATGGGCACATATTTGCCGGGGTTGCCCGCACCGGTGGTGACGACTTGGACGCCTTCCTCCACCACGATCTTGGCAAATTCATCGGCCTGTGGGTGCATCAGCATGATGTTCACGCCGAAGGGCTTGTCGGTCAGCTCCTTGCAGCGGCGGATATTTTGGCGCAGGGTGTCGGCGTTCATGCCGCCCGCGCCGATGAGGCCCAGTGCTCCTGCATTGGAACAGGCGGCGGCAAACTCGCCGGTGGCGATGTTGGCCATGCCGCCCTGAATGATGGGGTACTTCGTCCCCAGAATTTCGTTCAACAATTTCATATTCACTCTCTATACTGAAAAATCGCGCCGCCCCATGTCAGGCCGCCGCCGAAACCGATACAGGCCAGCGGCTGCCCGGCGGGCAGAAGTCCGCGCTCGGCCAGCTCGTTGAGGGCCACCGGGATGCTGGCGGCGCTGGTGTTGCCGTGGCGATCCATGTTCTTGTAGAACTTGGCCGGGTCGGCGTTCAGCGCTTTCACGCAGTGGTCGATGATCCGGCTGTTGGCCTGATGGCAGACCACCCACGACAGATCGCCGAGGGTGAGCTGCGTTTCGTCCAGCACCGCGTGGAGGCACTTGGGCAGGGTCTCCACTGCAAAGCGGAAGACCGCCCGGCCATCCATCGTGATGGGGGCGGAGCCGTTCCGGTCCGGCCCTCCGGCGTGGAGGACATCGCTGCCCCGTGCGCCCAGCGTCAGGGCGAAGGGGGTGTCAGCCAGCCGGAAAATGGCGGCTCCGGCCCCGTCGCCGAAGAGGACGCAGGTGGAGCGGTCGGCGGGGTCCATCAGGCGGGAGAGAGCCTCGCACCCGATGACAAGGGCGTACTGCCCGCCCAGCGTTTCCAGCAGCCCCCGCGCCACGGCCATGCCGTACAAAAAGCCGGAGCAGGCCGCGTTGATATCCAGCGCGGGCCGGTCCTCCGGCAGACCCAGCGCCGCCTGCACCTGACAGGCCACGCTGGGGGTGGCGTCCGGGGCGGAGAGGGTGGCGCAGACGCAGCAGGAGATATCAGAAGGGGAGAGGCCGCTGCGTTCCAGCGCCTGACGGGCGGCGGCAATGGCCAGCGTGGCGGCCGATTCTTCCGCCGTGCACCAGTGCCGGGTGCGGATGCCGGTGCGGCTTTCGATCCACGCATCGCTGGTGTCAACCATCTGGCTCAGCTCGTCGTTGGTGACCGTGCGGCCGGGCAGGGCCCCGCCGGTGGCGGTCAGTAGTAAACCGTTCATGCGTTCCTCGTTTCTCCGATCTGGCGATATTTTTTGTAGCGCTGGTCGGCAAGCTGTTTTTCGCTCATCCGGCAGAGCTCTTTCAGGTGCATCCGCAAAGCGGCGTCCAGCCGCTCGAACAGAGCTGCATGGCTGCGCTGGGCCCCGCCCACCGGCTCCGGGATGACCTCTTCCACGATGCCGCCCCGGTACAGATCCTGCGCCGTCAGCTTCATCATCTCACAGGCTTCGCCGCTGCGGGAAGCGTCCTTCCACAGGATGCTGGCAAAGCCTTCGGGGCTGAGGACAGAGTAGACCGCATTTTCCAGCATCAGGATGTGGTTGGCCACGCCCAGCGCCAGTGCGCCGCCGGAAGAGCCTTCGCCGGTGACGACGGCAAGGACCGGCACGGTCAGGCCGCTCATTTCCATCAGATTCCGGGCAATGGCCTCGCCCTGACCCCGCTCCTCGGCGTCCTTGCCGGGGTATGCGCCCGGCGTGTCGATGAAGGTGAGGATGGGGCGGCCGAACTTTTCAGCCTGTTTCATCAGCCGCAGGGCCTTGCGGTAGCCCTCCGGCCCCGGCATCCCGAAGTTACAGGCCAGATTCTCGTCCAGCGTGGAGCCCTTCCGGTGGCCGATGACGGTCACGGGCATCCCGTGGAACCGGGCCACGCCGCCCAGAATGGCGGGGTCTTCCTTGCACTGGCGGTCGCCCCGCTGCTCGAAGAAATCGGTGAACAGGGCGGAAATGATCTCGTCGATGTGGGGGCGCTCCGGGTGCCGGGCCAAAAAGACCCGGTCTTCCGCCGTCAGCGGGCCACAGGTGCGAAGGATCTCGTCCTCCTCCACGGCCAGCTCGGCCAGTTCCGAAGCGTGGGCCGTCAGGGCGTCCATGTCATTGCCGTTGCCTTTCAGCGCGGCGATCTGGGCGTCCAGCGGGGCCAGCTGCTCTAAAATTTCCTTGATCATTCGTGTTTTCCTCCTGCATGGAGCTGCAAGACTTGGATCAGCGTATCCCGCAGCTGGCTGCGGGGCACGACCTGATCCACGAAGCCGTGCTCCATCTGGAACTCGCTGCGCTGGAACCCGGCGGGCAGCTTTTCGCCGATGGTCTGTTCAATGACACGGGGCCCGGCAAAGCCGATGAGGGCTCCCGGCTCGGCCAGCATGATGTCGCCGAGGCTGGCGAAGCTGGCGGTGACGCCGCCGGTGGTGGGGTGGGTGAGCACGCTGACGTACAGCCCGCCCTTGGCCGAAAAGCGCTGGATGGCGGCGGACGTCTTGGCCATCTGCATCAGGCTGAAAATGCCCTCCTGCATCCGGGCTCCGCCGCTGGCCGAAAAGATGACCAGAGGGAGCCGCTTGGCCGCGGCGTACTCCACGGCGCGGGTGATCTTTTCGCCCACCGCCGTGCTCATGCTGCCCATGAAGAACCGGCTGTCCAGCACGGCGGCCACACAGGCCACCCCGCCGATGCGCCCTGCCGCCGTGACGGCGGCCTCACGCAGCCCGGTCTTGTTCTGGGCGGCGGAAAGTTTCTCGCCGTAGCCGGGGAAATCCAGCACATCCTGCGGGGCAAGGTCAGCATCCAGTTCCCGGAAGCTGCCGTGGTCCAGCACCAAGCTGAGCCGGTAGTACCCGCCGATGGGCATGTGATAGCCGCAGTTGGGGCAGACGTACAAGCTTTTCGCCCACAGGGTGCGGGCAGCGCGGCGGCCGCACTGCTTGCACTCTACGAACTGCGGCTCGTGCCAGACGGCCCCGGCGTCCCGCTTGGCCTTGAGCTGGAAGGTGCGCTCCCGCATCCGGCCGGGGAAGAGATCTCGGATATCGTTCATGGTTCTCTGCCTCAGATATGTGCGGTGATGTAGTTGTAGATGTCGCCCACGGTCTTGAGGTTTGCCAGCTCCTCGTCGGGGATGGACACTCCACAGGCGTCTTCCAGAGCCATGTTCAGCTCCACCGCGTCCAAGCTGTCGGCTTCGAGGTCCTCGGTCAGGCTGGCCTCCATGGTCACCTTGTCCTCCTCGCAGTTCAGGGTATCGACAACGATCTTCTTCATTTCTTCAAACGTCATGGTAGTGTTCTCCTTTTTGATTGATAAATATTGTTATCTAAAAAGATTGATGTTTCTTGCGAACACGACCATTATAACGAAATCGTTGGATAAGTCAAGACAAATAGTTAAAAAGTTTTAGATTTTACAATTCTGACACAGGTTGCTTCCTTTTAAAATAGGGGCCGTACAGCAAACGACCCCCGTCGGCTCTGTTTTCACACAGCAGACGGGGGTTTGTTAAAGCCAAGGGCTGCGGCACAGATGGCACCGCAGCCCTTGGCTTTGCGAAAACGGAACGCTGCAAAAAAGATCGGATGCGTCGGAAAAGCTGCCATAAAAATTTGGCTTACGCAGCGCCGCCGTGGGATCGCGCAGGGAGGCGGTGCTGTGCAGAGCCAGCGGCATCAGGCCCTGCAGTCCCGCCTCCGATTGCTGAACCTCAACGATTGTGATGCCAGTATACTGCAACAACGCACGGTTGTCAAGCAAAAATTTGAGATTTCGCCATTTTATAGAAAAAACATTGCATTCCCTCAACGAGTGCGCTATAATAAACGCAGAAGCAACAGAAAGGATGGGAACCATTATGGCAGAAAAGGTCGAAAGCTTTTCCAAGCGGCTGCGGATCGGGCTGGACCGGAAGAGCATGACGCAGACGGAACTCTCGATCCGGTCGGGCGTCTCCAAATCGAGCATTTCGCGGTATCTCAAAGGCGACTGGGAAGGCAAGCAGGAGGCCGTGTACGCCCTTGCCGGGGCGCTGGGCGTCTCGGTATCGTGGCTGATGGGGTACGATGTGCCCATCACCGGCGTCGAAGCGCCCGGCACCATTCCGGCGGGGTTCGAGCCGCTGCCCCAGATGACCAATGTGCCGCTGGTGGGTTCCATCGCTTGCGGCACCCCCATTCTGGCGGAGGAGAACATCAAGGAGTACATCGGCGTCCCGGCGGCGTGGCGGGCAGATTTTGCCCTTGAGTGCCACGGCGACAGCATGGCCCCCCGCATCTGCGACGGCGACATCGTCTGCATCCGTCGCCAGCCGGAGGTGGAGTCCGGCCAGATCGCGGCCGTCCGCATCGGGGACGAAGCCACCCTCAAGCACTTCTACCGCAGCGGCGACGTCGTTCAGCTCATCGCGGAAAATCCCGCTGTCTGCCCGCCCATGGTCTACGCGGGCACCCAGTTGGACGAGATGGCCGTGGAAGGGCTGGCGGTGGGCATCTGCCGCAGTCTGGTGTAAGAAAGGAACGTTTCTATGAAGTATATCATGGCACTGGATGCCGGGACTACCTCAAACCGCTGCATCCTGTTCAACCAAGCGGGCGAGATGTGCAGCGTGGCCCAGAAGGAGTTCACCCAGTATTTTCCGAAGCCCGGCTGGGTGGAGCATGACGCCAACGAGATCTGGACCACCCAGCTGGGCGTGGCCCTTTCGGCCATGAACCAGATCGGGGCCGGCGCGGCGGATATCGCGGCCATCGGCATCACTAACCAGCGCGAGACCACGATCGTCTGGGACAAGGAGACCGGTGAGCCGGTCTACCATGCGATCGTCTGGCAGTGCCGCCGCACCAGCGCCTACTGCGACGAGCTGAAGGCCCGCGGCCTGACCGAAAAATTCCGGGAAAAGACCGGCCTCGTCATCGACGCCTACTTCTCGGCCACCAAGCTGAAGTGGATCCTCGACAATGTCCCCGGTGCCCGCGCCAAGGCCGAAGCCGGGCGGCTGCTCTTCGGCACCGTGGAAACGTGGCTCATCTGGAAGCTGACCTGCGGCCGGGTCCACGTCACCGATTACACCAACGCCAGCCGCACCATGCTCTTCAACATTCACACGCTGGAGTGGGATGAGGAGATCCTGCGGGAGCTGAACATCCCGCGCCAAATGCTGCCCACGCCCATGCCCTCCAGTTGTTTCTACGCCGAGGCCGACCCTATGCACTTCGGCGCGGGCATCAAAATTGCAGGCGCGGCGGGCGACCAGCAGGCCGCCCTCTTCGGCCAGACCTGCTTTTCGGCGGGCGAAGCGAAGAACACCTTCGGCACCGGCGGCTTTCTTTTGATGAACACCGGCAAAACGCCGGTCATCTCGCAGAACGGCCTCGTCACCACCATCGCGTGCGGCGGCAACGGCAGCGTGAATTATGCGCTGGAAGGTTCGATCTTCGTGGCCGGTGCCGCGATCCAGTGGCTGCGGGACGAGCTGCGGCTGCTGGAAGATGCCCGCGACTCCGAGTACATGGCCCAGAAGGTCAAGGACACCAACGGCTGCTACGTCGTGCCCGCCTTCACCGGCCTCGGCGCGCCCCACTGGGATCAGTATGCCCGCGGCACCATCGTGGGCCTGACCCGTGGCTGCAACAAAAACCACATCATCCGCGCCACGCTGGACAGCCTGTGCTATCAGGTCAACGATGTCCTGCACGCCATGGAGGCCGACTCCGGCATCGCCATGAAGGCTCTCAAAGTGGACGGCGGCGCGTGCGCCAACAACTACCTGATGCAGACCATGGCCGACATCAGTAACCTGCCCGTGGAGCGTCCCTGCTGCGTGGAGACCACGGCTCTTGGCGCGGCCTACCTTGCGGGCCTTGCTGTGGGCTATTGGAGCTCCACGGACGAGGTCGTGAAGAATTGGTCGGTGGATCGCACCTTCTTGCCGCAGATCACCGCCGAGGAGCGGGCCAAGCGGATCAAGGGCTGGAACAAGGCCGTCCGCTGCTCCTACCACTGGGCGCTGGACGAAGAGGAATAATAAAAACTTTGGAGGAACATTATGGAGATTCGAACCGCAGGAACAGAGGATATCGCGGCGCTGACCGCCGTTGAGGCAGAGTGCTTCCCACCGGCGGAAGCTGCCACTGCGCAGGAGTTCGTCGAGCGGGTCCGGTACTACGGGAACCATTTCTGGCTCCTGTACGAGGGGGACAAGCTGATCTCCTTCGTGGATGGTTTCGTGACGGACGAAGCCGACCTGACCGATGAGATGTACGAGAATGCCGCCATGCACAGCGAGGACGGCGCGTGGCAGATGATCTTTGGGGTCAACACCCTGCCGGAATACCGCAAGCACGGCTATGCCGGCCAGCTGCTCCGCCGCGCCATCGACGACGCCAGACAGCAGCACCGCAAAGGGCTGGTGCTGACCTGCAAGGAGCGCCTCCTTCCGTACTACGCCCAATTCGGCTTCCGCGACGAGGGCGTGTCCGATAAATCTACCCACGGCAACGTCGTGTGGCACCAGATGCGGCTGGAGTTCTGAGAATTTGTGTCACCGCTGGTGACACAAGTCGGGAGAAGAATACCGGGTACAAGTCGGTGGTCAGGATTTTTACAAGGAGCTTATTTGAATGAACTACGAAAAAAGCTGTGGTGCGGTGATCTATACTGTAGTAAATGGAAAACGGCTTTACCTTGTTGAAATCATGCAGAAAGGCCATACTTCCTTTTGCAAGGGCCATGTTGAGGAAAACGAGTCCGAACATCAAACCGCCGCGCGAGAGATTCGGGAGGAAACCGGCCTTGAGGTGAAGTTTGTAGAAGGATTCCGACAAACGATAGAGTATAGCCCCTATAGGGATTGTTCAAAAACGGTAGTTTTCTTTTTGGCGTGTGCGGACAGTACAAGGGTAATGGTTCAAGAGGACGAGGTGAGGGAAATAGAGTGGCTTCCCTTTGAAGAAGCGCTGGAAAAACTGACGTTCGATTCAATCCGTGACGTACTGAAACAAGCAGAGCATTTTTTGAACGAGGACTATGCCAAGTACGAGGAGTTCCTGCACCAGCGGTATGTTGCCGAAGAGCTGGCCAAAGCAAAACAGCAGGCGGCAGATCCCAACACGCAGTGGGCAGACCACGAAAGCGTATGGGAGACGCTTTACAAACAGTATGACATATAAAAAACGACCAGAACCATTTTGCGGTTCTGGTCGTTTTTTGCATCTCGTCGGGGATTCAATCCTTTCAGGTTCCGGTGGGTGCGCTTACCCCATCACGACGGTGACCTCCACGGTCTCTCCGGCAGGGGCGAGGGGCAGGACATTGCCCTCAATGGTCTTGCCGTTGACGGTGACGCGCTTCACGCCCTTCTGCACGGCAGCGGGGTTCTCGACCCGGATGTGGTACACGGCACCGCGATACCGGCGGGTGACCGTGAAGCCGGGCAGAGTGTGGGGAATGCAGGGGTCGATCTTCAGGCCGTCCAGCGTAGGCTGCACGCCGAGGATGTACTGGCTCACGTTGAAGAAGGTCCACGCAGCGGTGCCGGTCAGCCAACTGTTCTTCGCCTCGCCGAAGGTGGGGGCGTCCTTGCCCGCGACCATCTGGCTGTAGACGTAGGGTTCGGTGCGGTGGATGTCGGAGATGTCCTCGATGTAGGCGGGGCAGGTCTTCTTGTAGACCTCAAAGGCCCGGTCGCCGTGGCCGAGGACGGTCTCGGCGCAGCTGATCCACGGGTTGTTGTGGCAGAAGATGCCCGCGTTCTCCTTGTATCCCGGAGGATAGCTGGAGATCTCACCAAGGTTGAGGCGGTAGGTGGTGTAGGCAGGCTGCAGCAGCACCACGCCGTACTTGGTATCCAGCCGCTCTTCCACGCTCTTGAGGGCCTGTTCCGCCTGACCGGTCTCCTTGCCGATGCCCGCCATGACGCACATGCCCTGCGGCTCGATGAAGATCTGACCCTCGTCGCATTCCTTGCTGCCGACGGGCTTGCCGAAGGCGTCGTAGGCGCGGCGGAACCATGCACCGTCCCAGCCGGCGGTCAGCGCGGCCTGTTCCACCTGCGCAATGGCGGCGCGGGCGTCGGCGGCTTCGTCCGGGAGGCCCCGGTGGCCGCACAGGTCGGCGTATTCCTCGCCGTACTTGACGAACATACCGGCGATGAAAACGCTCTCTGCCACAGGGCCTTCGCTGGGGCCGGTGATCTGGAAGCTCTCGCCCGGATGCTCGGAGAAGCAGTTCAGGTTCAGGCAGTCATTCCAGTCGGCGCGGCCGATGAGGGGCAGACCGTGGGGGCCGAGGTGGGTGCGGGTGAAGTTGAAGCTGCGGCGCAGATGTTCCATCAGCGGCTGAGCCTTGCTCTCGTCGTTGTCAAAGGCCACGGACTCGTCGAGGATGCTGTAGTCGCCGGTCTCGCGCAGATAAGCGGCGGTGCCCGCGATCAGCCACAGCGGGTCATCGTTGAAGCCGGTGCCCACGTCCCGGTTGCCCTTTTTGGTCAGGGGCTGGTACTGGTGGTAGGCGCTGCCGTCCTCAAACTGGGTGGCAGCGATATCGAGGATGCGGCTGCGGGCGCGTTCGGGGATCATGTGCACGAAGCCCAGCAGGTCTTGGCAGGAATCGCGGAAGCCCATGCCGCGGCCGATGCCGCTCTCGTAGTAGCTGGCCGAGCGGCTCATGTTGAAGGTGACCATGCACTGATACTGGTGCCACAGGTTCACCATCCGGTCCAGCTTTTCGTCGCCGGAGTCCAGCTGCAGAGCGGACAGCAGGTCGTCCCAGTGGGCTGCCAGCGCCTTGCGGGCCTCGTCCACCTGCGCGTCGGTGGCGTAGCGGGCTATCATGGCCTCGGCGCGGGCCTTGTTGATGACGCCGGGGGCGGTGAACTTTTCGGCCACCGGGTTCTCGATGTAGCCCAGCCCGAAGAGGATGGTCTTCGTCTCCCCAGCTTCCAGCGTGAGGTGGAAGTGGTGGGCGCCGACGGGGGCCCAGCCGTGGGCCACGCTGTTGGAGCAGTGCCCTGCCTTGACAGCTTCGGGTTCTGCCGGGCCGCCGTACACGCCGCAGAAAGCGTCGCGGCTGGTGTCGAAGCTGGTGACCGGAGTGTTGGCCCAGAACACAGCGTAGTGGTCGCGGCGCTCGCGGTACTCGGTCTTGTGGTAGATAGCGCTGCCCACCACCTCCACCTCGCCGGTGGAGAAGTTGCGCTGGAAGTTGGAGCTGTCGTCCATGGCGTCCCACAGGCAGAACTCCACATAGCTGAACACATCCAGCGTGCGGGGGGCGTCCGTCTTGTTCTCCAGCGTCAGGCGGTCGATCTCGCACGCATCGCCGCGGGGCACGAACAGCTCCTGCTGGGCGCGGATGCCGTTCTTCTCACCGGTCAGGATGGTGTAGCCGAGGCCGTGGCGGCAGCTGTAGGAATCCAGCTCCGTCTTGGTGGGCTGCCAGCCGGGGTTCCAGATCGTGCCGCCGTCGTTGATGTAGATGCGGTGGCCGTCCATGTCCAGCGGGGAGTTGTTGTAGCGGTAGCGGGTGATGCGGCGCAGCCGAGCATCCCGATAAAAGCTGTAGCCGCCGCCGGTGTTGGACACGAGGCTGAAGAAGTCCTCGCTGCCCAGATAGTTGATCCACGGCAGGGGCGTGCGCGGGGTGTCGATCACGTATTCCCGGTGTGCATCATCAAAATGTCCGAATTTCATAAGATCTGTTCCTCCTTTGCTGAAAACAGGAAACGCGCTGCAACCATCAGAAAAGCGAAAACGATTGAGAACGCGCCGCAAAGAGAAAGAGAACGATTGCGCTGCTTTAAGCATAGTCGATTCCGCGCCGAAATGCAAGGGGGTTTATGAAATATACAACACACCCGACGAAACACGCTCTTTGGTCGGCTTGTAAGAATTTTGTAATTATTTTGAAGGAAGCAACGCGCTTTTTTCTCATAAAGCAGGAGGGGCAGCAAAAATTCGGTGGAGAGGGAGACGAAGCCAAAACCGCCCAAAGCAGCAAATCAGGAAAGAAATTTCCCATATATAAAGTAATTATAAAAATCCAGCCTTTGCTTCGCCCATTGACGAAACATCGGAACGAAATTTCATTCGAAAAACAGCGAAACTGACCGAAAATGGAGCAAACTGCATAATTTGAACCCGGCACAATCGAGCAAACCGCCAAAATGACTCTGTTTAGCACAAAACTTTTGATTTTGAACTTGATTTTTGGTACGGAATGCGCTATATTGAAGTTGCGAAAACGATTTAGGATTCGTTCAGAGCCAACCGGTTCCTGAGAGGAGGACGACGAAATGTCATCCCTGAAAGATCTGGCGCAGGAATGCGGGGTCTCGGTGGCAACGGTGAGCAAGGCGCTCAACGGCCAGCCCGATATCTCCGAAGCCACCCGCGCCCGTGTTCGGGAGGCGGCCCGCCGGATGGGCTATGTACCAAACATGGCGGCCCGCTCCATGAAGACCAACCGTACTTACAACATCGGCGTCCTGTTCGTGGACGAACAGCAGAGCGGCTTGGCACACGAGTATTTCTCCGCTGTGCTGGACAGCTTCAAAGTCCGGGTCGAACAATTGGGCTACGATATCACTTTTATCAACCGCAACCTCGGCGGCAGGACGATGACCTACCTAGAGCATTGCCACTACCGCGGGGTGGATGGAGCCGTGATCGCCTGTGTGGACTTCAACGATCCGCAGGTCATCGAGCTGGTGAACAGCGATGTGCCGGTCGTCACCATCGACCATGTGTTCAACAACCGGATGGCGGTCCTGTCCGATAACGTTATGGGCCTGTCGGCTCTGGTTCGGACGGCATACGCCCAAGGCCACCGCCGCATCGCTTTTATCCACGGCGAGCGCACCGCCGTCACCGAGAACCGCCTCGCGGGCTTCTACAAGAGCTGCGATGAGCTGGGGCTGGAAGTTCCCGATGCGTATGTGCGGGAGGGCATCTACCATGACGCCGCCCGCTGCGCACAGGAGACCAAAGCCCTGCTGGCTCTGCCGCAGCGGCCCACCTGCATCATCTTCCCGGATGACTTCTCCGCCATGGGCGGCTACAACGCCATCCAGCAGGCAGGGCTGCATATCCCGCAGGACATCTCCGTGATGGGCTACGACGGCATCTACCTCTCCCGCGTCATGAGCCCCAAGCTGGTGACCTACCAGCAGAACACCATGATGCTGGGACGCACCGCAGCGGATAAGCTGGTGCAGATGGTCGAGCACCCGCGTGTGACGCTGGCCGAACAGCTCCTCGTGACCGGCAAGCTGCTGGATGGCAGCTCGGTAGGCCGGCCGCCTCAAATTTAGTTCCCAAGCTCCGGGCGGACCGGAGTTTAGAAAAAATGGATTTAGGATGAACGAGAAAACCATTGAAGGAGGTTTTTCATTATGAGAAAGATTTCGCGTCGTAATTTCCTGTTGGCTTCTGGTGCAGTCGCAGTGACCGCAGCGCTCTCCGCATGCGGCGGCAGCTCTTCTTCTACCGCAGGCTCCACCGCATCCTCCACTGCCGCTTCTTCTGCTGCAGCTTCTGAGTCCGCAGCCGCTGAGGGCAAGGTCCTGAACATCTGGTGCTGGAACGATGAGTTCCAAGGCCGCTTCAACGACTATTATCCCGAAGTCTCCGAGGTCGCCGCGGATAAGTCCACCACCACCCTGAAGGATGGCACCGTCGTCAAGTGGACCATCAACGCCAACGAGAACAACAACTATCAGAACAAGCTGGACGAGGCCCTGCTGAATCAGGACTCCGCAGCCGATGATGATAAGATCGATATCTTCCTGATCGAGGCCGACTACGCCCTGAAGTACGTCGATTCCGATTACGTTCTGGATGTCAAGAAGGACATCGGCCTGACCGATTCCGATCTGGCTGGCCAGTATCAGTACACCAAGGACATCGTTACCGTCGATGGCAGCCAGCGCGGCACCACTTGGCAGGCAACGCCGGGCCTGTTCGCATACCGCCGCAGCATCGCCAAGGATGTTCTGGGCACCGATGATCCCACCGAAGTGCAGACCTACCTGTCCGACTGGGATAAGTTCAACGATGTCGCCGCACAGGCAGCCGCAAAGGGCTACAAGATGCTGTCCGGCTTCGATGACGCATACCGCACCTTCTCCAACAACGTCGCAGCACCTTGGGTCAGCGGCACCACCGTCACCGTCGATGAGAACATCATGAAGTGGGTCGATCAGACCAAGGAGTACACCGACAAGGGCTACAACAACCAGTCGAGCCTGTGGGACTCTCAGTGGGCATCCGATCAGGGCCCCACCGGTAAGGTCTTCGGCTTCTTCTACTCCACTTGGGGCATCAACTTCACCCTGCTGGGCAACTCTCTGGCAACGCCTACCGCCGAGGGCGGCAAGGAAGAAGTCGGCAACGGCATCTACGGCGACTACGCAGTCTGCGAAGGCCCTCAGCCCTATTACTGGGGCGGCACTTGGATCTGCGGCGCAGCAGGTTCCGATAACATCGAGACCATCAAGGACGTCATGCAGAAGCTGACCTGCGATGAAGCCATCATGAAGCAGATCACCCTCGACACGCAGGACTACACCAACAACGAGAAGGCCATGAACGAGATCGCCAACAGCGATTATAAGTCCGACTTCCTCGGCGGCCAGAACCACATCGCTCTGTTTGCAGAAGCTGCAACCAAGATCGATATGTCCAACGCCGGTCCTTACGATCAGGGCCTGAACGAGAGCTTCCAGAACGCCTTCAAGGATTACTTCACCGGCAACGTCGATGAGGACACCGCAAAGGCGAACTTCGAGACTGCCATCAAGGAGAAGTATCCTGAGCTGACCGATGTTGTCTGGCCCGCATAAGAGTTGGGACGACCTCATAAACAACTGAAATAAAGGGGGCGGGCCGGACGCTGTGTCTCGCCCGCCCCTTTTTTTCCTGAAAAACCGTCAGGAGGCAGTCACATGGGAGAAAAAACGAATAAGAAAGGGTCGATCAGCTACGCGAAATGGGGCTACATCTTCATTGCGCCGTTCTTCATCATCTTCGCGGTATTTCAGCTGATCCCTCTGGCATCCACCATTTATTACAGCTTCTTTGAGTATTACCGCAGCGGCCTGAAGGTCATCGGACCCAGTTTCGTGGGCTTGAAGAATTACATGACCCTCTTTGCAACAGACCTGCCGAAGTATTTCGGCAACACCCTGCTGCTCTGGATCATCGGGTTCATCCCGCAGATCGCAGTCTCCCTGCTGCTGGCGGCGTGGTTCACCGACCTTCGCCTGAAGCTGAAGGGCCAGACCTTCTTCAAGACGGTCATCTACATGCCCAACCTGATCATGGCCTCGGCCTTCGCCATGCTGTTTTTTGCCCTCTTCTCTGACAACGGCCCCGTCAATGCGGTGCTGGTCGGCATGGGCATCCTGAAGCAGCCGTTCAGCTTCCTGAACACCGTCTGGGGCAACCGCGGGCTGATCGGCCTGATGAACTTCCTGATGTGGTTCGGCAACACCACCATCATGCTGATGGCCGCCATCATGGGCGTGGATCCCACCCTGTATGAGGCCGCCGAGCTGGACGGCTGCACCCCGAACCAGATGTTCTGGAAGATCACCATCCCCCTCATCCGCCCCATCCTCGTCTACGTCATGATCACCTCGATGATCGGCGGCTTGCAGATGTTCGATGTGCCGCAGATCCTGACCAACGGCAAGGGCGGCCCGGACCGTACCTCCACCACCATGATCATGTACCTGAACAACCATCTGTTCAGTAAGAACTACGGCATGGCCGGTGCCGTTTCCGTGGTGCTGTTCCTCGTCTGCGCGGTGCTGTGCGTCATCGTTTACATGAGCCTGACCAAGGAAGACGACGGCCGCAGTAAAGCGGAGCGCAAGGCTTTGAAGGGAGGAAAGAAGTAATGGCAAACACTGCTAAGACAAAGTCGGAAAAAGCCACACTGGCTGCCCGCCGTACTGGCTGCTATATCGCACTGGTCCTCATCAGCTTTCTGTGCCTGTTCTTCTTCTACGTGCTGATCGTCAATTCCACCCGCACCCACTTCGAGATCCAGAAAGGCTTCTCGCTGCTTCCGGGCAAATCTCTGATGACCAACCTGAAAAACGTGCTGAACGACGCGAACATCCCGGTGCTGACCGGTGTGCGCAACAGCCTCATCGTCTCGGCCTGCTCGGCGGCCCTCAGCGTGTATTTCTCGGCCCTGACGGCTTACGGCATCTACGCCTATAACTTCCGGTTCAAGAAAGCCGCTTTCGCCATCATCCTGCTCATCATGACGATGCCCACGCAGGTCTCCGCACTGGGTTTCCTGCAGCTCATCACCAAGATGGGCCTGAAGAACTCCTTCCTGCCCCTCATCATCCCCAGCATCGCAGCACCGGCGGTCTTCTTCTTCATGAAGCAGTACCTCGACGCAAGCCTGCCGATGGAGATCGTGGAAGCGGCCCGCATCGACGGTGCCGGTGAGTTCTACACCTTCAACAAGATCGTGCTCCCCATCATGAAGCCGGCGCTGGCCGTTCAAGCCATCTTCGCCTTCGTGTCCAGCTGGAACAACTACTTCATCCCCGCTCTGGTTCTGGACTCCGCCGACAAAAAGACCCTGCCCATCCTGATCGCACAGCTGCGCAGCGCGGACTTCCTGAAGTTCGATATGGGCAAAGTTTACATGATGGTCGCCATCGCGATCCTGCCCGTCATCATCGTCTACCTGCTGCTCTCGAAGTTCATCGTCCGCGGCGTGGCGCTGGGTGGTGTGAAAGGCTAAAATTTCGACCGCGGCCAGTGGCCGAAACAGGGAGAAATTTTTGGCGCAGCGGTCTGCAAGACGCGAGGCCCGCTCAAGGGCCGAAGCGGATGCAGGGCACCGCAAGAGGGCGCTGCTTCCGTTTCCCGACTGGGAAACCAAACGAGCTTTTTCTACGCAATCACCCATTCTCCTTCCATATATCAAGCAAACAGCCCGGCGGCAAGCCGGGCTGTTTGCTTTTTCTGATTTACAAACCTGAACCGCTGTATTATAATGAAGTAAAAAATCATAGGAGGAATCCGAATTTGGTTCATCTGATCGAAGTGGTCTACCGTTTTCTCTGGGGCGATTGGTTCGTGCTGCCCATCGCGGGCGGCGTGGGGATCTCGCTGATGGTGGTGCTGCTGCTCACGGCGGGGGTGTTCTTCACCCTGCGCACCCGGCTGCTGCCGGTCCGCCTGTTCCGGGATATGATCTCCGCCGTCTGCGAGAAAAACCAGAATAGGGAAAGCCTCTCGTCCTTCCAGACCCTCGTGGTCTCCACGGCCACCCGCGTGGGTATGGGCAATCTGGTGGGCGTCGTGGCGGCGGTTTCGGCGGGCGGTGCCGGAGCAGTCTTCTGGATGTGGGTCACGGCCCTGCTGGGGGCCTCCACCTCCTTTGTAGAGTCCACCTTGGCCCAGAAGTATCGGCAGCCTGACCCGCTGTATGGCGGCCAGCGCGGTGGTCCGGCCTATTATATCCACGTCCTCGCCGAGCGCAAGCGGGGGAAAAAGCTGCGCCACTCGGTGGTGGCCGTGCTGTTCGCGCTGGCGGGCCTCATCTGCTGGTGCGGCATCAGTCAGGTCATCTCGAATTCGGTCAGCTCCGCCTTCCAAAATGCGTTCCAGATCCCGTCCATCGTTACCACCGTCGCGCTGGTGGCGCTGGCGGCGGTCATCGTCCTGCGCAAGAATGCTACCGTCAAAAGTCTGGACGTCATCGTGCCGATCATGGCGGTCTGCTATTTTGTTATGACCCTCTTCGTCATCGCGGCCAACATCACCCATGTCCCGGCGGTGCTGGGCCGGATCTTCTCCGAAGCCTTCGGTCTGCGGCAAGCGGCTGCGGGCGGCTTCGGTGCCGTGCTGATGAACGGCATCAAGCGCGGCCTCTTCTCCAACGAAGCGGGCAGCGGTTCGGCCCCCTGCGCGGCGGCAGCCGCCTCCTGCGATGACCCGGTCAAGATGGGGCTGGTGCAGGCGCTGGGCGTCCTCATCGACACCATCGTGATCTGCAGCTGTACGGCCTTCGTCATGCTTCTCGCCCCGGCATCCGTCACGGCGGGCCTGACCGGCATGGATCTGCTCCAAGCGGCGGTGCAGTACCACTTGGGCAGTTTCGGCGTCATCTTCATCGCGGTCACGCTGGCGCTGTTCAGCTTTTCCACCTTCCTCGGCATCCTGTTCTATGCCCGTTCCAATGTGGCCTACCTCTTCGGCGACCGCTGGCTCTGGCAGACGCTGTACAAGCTGCTGGCGCTGGTCATGCTGCTGATCGGCGGCATGGAAGCCTACACGGTGGTATGGGACCTCGGCGATGTCGGGATCGGCCTGATGACCATCTTCAACCTCATCGCGCTCTACCCGCTTTCCGGCGAGGCCATCGCCGCCCTGCACGACTATGAGCGCCGCAAGCACCTTGAACGCTGAGTCTTGAAAAACAAGCTGAAAAAATACGAAAAAACAGTTGACAAATCCGCCTCACTCTGCTAAAATAAACAAGTCGTCCGGCAGCGGACGTGAACAGAATCTGGGCGTGTTCCCGAGTGGCCAATGGGGACAGACTGTAAATCTGCTGCTTTTCAGCTTCGGTGGTTCGAATCCACCCGCGCCCACCAAAAAAGCTCAACGCATGAATGTGCGCTGAGCTTTTTCTTTTATGCTCTTTTTGAACGTGCCTTGCGGGTGGATTCGAACAGCTGCGGCGCTGTCGCAGAAGACAGCGTAAAAACAGCCCAGTGGGCTGTTTTTAGCAGCGCGGCTTGCGTAATCCACCCGCGCCCACCAAAAAAGCTCAACGCATGAACGTGCGCTGAGCTTTTTGTTTTATAGTACGTTTGCCACGGGTTTGCATTATGCGGTAGTGCCTTGACTTTTTCGCGCCGACTTTTTGACCCCCTTAAAATACATAGTCATCAACCAGATAATGACAAGCAACAAGAGTCCCCTTGTTACCCTCTCAGTGCCCGCGCGCGGACTTCCGGCGACGCTGCGACAAGTAGATCGTAGAGATTGACCATATCGGTGACGGCCTGTCGGTCGTCGGCAGTCCATGTGTAATCGTACTGCGCACCGGATGCACCGGAATATCTTGTGATGATGGTTTTGGCACTGAGCATCTCACGCAGCCAATCGATTTCGCTGGGCTCCATCTCAAAATTGGAGAGGGCCCACCAAAGTTTTTTGTCTGTATCATAGGCGTAATCTGTATAATCCGGGTCGCACTCGTAAGTGTACAGATTATCTCCAGCGCGGACATAGACTGTGTTCAGGTCGATGCAGGAAGAGCCGTTGTAGGAAAAGTCCTCGTCGAAATACACGTCCTTGCATCCGTCGAAGATGTAGATCCACGGAGAAAGGCAGCAGGTCTTGTTTTTCTCGGCCTTGTCATAGATCGGGCTGTCAAACTCCCAGCTCCGCTGTACCTCGTCATACTTGACGTTCACCTTCGCAATGGCGGCTTTCAATGCCTGAACTTGGGCTTCTTCGTCGTCATTCATTTCTTCGATCTGCGCAAGCGAGGTGCACCCGGCGGGGCTGATCGCCAGCGCGGGCATAGCCGCACCGGCCAGAGTTGCCATCATGCACAAACTTGCAACCACAATTTTGCCACATTTTACAAGTTTCATTTTGATTTCCTCTTTTCTCTTGCTTTTTCTTGAATGCGGTTGTGATACAGAACCATTAAATACAAACTTAAAGGGGTATTACAGATGACGGTTGAAGAAGCCATGGCTTTTTTCCCGCATTAGATTTCCACAAGTCTATTATAGTCCGTTTCCGCTCGCATGACAATGTTTTATTAGCCGTTTTGGGAAACATTTTACACAAGCGAGGTGGAAAACGTTGCAGACAAGTTTCAGCGTCCAGTCAGGCGCTGGGCCAAGCGAAGGAAAGACACTGTTTAGCCAAAA
Organism: Faecalibacterium hattorii; assembly: GCF_003287455.1. GTDB lineage: Bacteria > Bacillota > Clostridia > Oscillospirales > Ruminococcaceae > Faecalibacterium > Faecalibacterium hattorii. The sequence continues at coordinate 42,068 of NZ_PRLC01000015.1, forward strand.
GGCTTTACAGCTTTTTTTACTTTAACGTTAACCGCGCAAAATGAAACAGATGACGGCATCGCGGAGGTGCTGGAAAGGGTTCGGTTTGACCGGGAGACGAATCTATGCTAGGATAGGGCCAGACGAGAAAAGGCCGTGCCGCACGAAGAAGGTACGAACTTGAAAAGGAGGTTCCTTTCATGAACTCGACTCTGCGAGAGGATGCGGATGCCATCATCCGCGCCAGCCTGAACGCTGTTCTGCCGGACGAAGCGGTGCGGCGGGCGCTGGAAGCCTTCCGGCCCGGCAAAGGCCGGGTGCTGCTGGTGGCGGCGGGCAAGGCCGCGTGGCAGATGGCACACACAGCGGTGGAGGTGCTGGGCCGGGTGGACGGCGGCGTGGTCGTGACGAAATACCACCACGGAAAAGGCGAGATCCCCGGCGTGGCGTGCTATGAAGCGGGCCACCCGGTGCCGGACGAAAACGGCTTTGCGGCCACGGAACAGGCACTGGAATTGGTGCGGGGCCTGACGGCGGAGGACACCGTGCTGTTCCTGCTGTCGGGCGGTGGCAGCGCGCTGTTCGAAAAGCCGCTGATTCCGGGGGATGAGTTACAGGATGTTACATCCCAGCTTCTCGCCAGCGGGGCAGACATCGTGGAGATGAACACCCTCCGCAAGCGGCTGTCCGGCGTCAAGGGCGGGCGGTTCGCGCAGCGCTGTGCCCCTGCGCAGGTGTTCGAAATCGTGCTCAGTGATGTTCTGGGTGACCCGCTGGACATGATCGCCAGCGGCCCGGCGGCGCCGGACTCTTCCACCTGCGCACAGGCCCTTGCCATTGCGGAAAAGTACCGGCTGAACCTGTCGGAACAGGCAAAGGCTTTACTGGCGCAGGAGACGCCCAAGGCGCTGGACAACGTGACTACAAAGATCACCGGCAGCGTGCGCCAACTCTGCGCGGCGGCGGCCGAAGCTTGCCGGGCGCGGGGCTATGAACCCGTTCTCCTGACCGACCAGCTCTGCTGCGAAGCGCGGGAAGCGGGCAGCTTCCTCGGCTCCATTGCCCGCGCCCACGCAGGGCAGGGCCGGAAGCTTGCGTTCATCGCGGGCGGGGAAACGGTCGTGCACCTGACCGGCAAAGGCCTCGGCGGACGCAATCAGGAGCTGGCGCTGGCCGCAGCCCCGGCTCTGGCGGGCCGGAACGCGGCGGTCTTCTCGGTGGGCAGCGACGGCACCGACGGCCCCACCGATGCCGCTGGCGGCTATGTGGACGGTGAAACCCTTGCCGCGCTGGTCGCAGCGGGCTGGAACGTCTACGATACCCTGCAAAATAACGACGCCTACCACGCCCTGCAAGCCATGGACGGCCTGATCCTCACCGGGCCCACCGGAACAAACGTCAACGATGTGGCTGTGGCGCTGGTGGAGGGAAAAGGCGCATGGTGAGAGATCACCATGCGCCTTTAGCGGTGCACCCATTCCCCTTCTCTCCCGAAAAATCTTGCCTTTTCCCTGCAAAAGGCTTACAATGGTCTCGGCAAACCGAACGGAACATGACAAGATCTCGGAGGGACAAAGCAATGGCTTGTACTACAATCTTAGTTGGCAAAAACGCATCCTACGATGGCTCCACGATGATCGCCCGGAACGACGATTCGGGGTCGGGCCATTTCACCGCAAAAAAGTTCGTGGTCGTAAAACCGGAAGAACTCCCGGCGGTCTATCAGTCGGTGATCTCCCATGTGCAGATCCCGCTGCCCGGCGCAGGTCAGGCCATGCGGATGACTGCCATGCCCAACGCCGTGGCGGGCAAGGGCATCTGGGCGGCATCGGGCGTGAACGCGGTCAATGTCGGCATGACGGCCACCGAGACCATCACCTCCAACCCGCGCGTTCTGGGCGCGGACCCGCTCGTGGTGTACCAGCCCGCGCAGGGGGATCAGCCGGAGGTGCCCGGCGGCATCGGTGAGGAGGACATCGTCTACCTCGTGCTGCCCTATATCTGCTCGGCGCGCCAGGGCGTCGAGCGGCTGGGCAGGCTGCTGGAGACTTACGGCACCTATGAGATGAACGGCATCGCGTTTCAGGATGTCCATGAGATCTGGTGGCTGGAGACCATCGGCGGCCATCACTGGATGGCCCGCCGCGTGCCCGACGACAGCTATGTAGTCATGCCCAACCAGCTCGGCATCGACAGTTTCGACTTCGCCGATGCAGCCGGTGCACAGGAAAACTACATGTGCTCGGCTGATTTGAAGGAGTTTGTGGATAAGTACCACCTTGACCTCTCGCTGGATGGCGAGTTCAACCCGCGGGACGCCTTTGGCAGCCACGACGACTCCGACCATGTCTACAACACCCCCCGCGCATGGTTCATGCTGCGGTATCTGAACCCGAATACGTGGGCGTGGGACGGCCCGGATGCCGACTACACCCCGCGGTCGGACGATCTGCCGTGGTGCATGGTGCCGGAGCGGAAGGTCACGCCGGAAGATGTGAAGTACCTGCTCTCCTCCCACTATCAGGGCACGCCCTATGACCCCTATGCGGCTTACGGCGACCAGAAGAGCAAGGGCGCATACCGTTCCATCGGCATCAATCGCAACGACTTCATGGCCCTGATCCAGATGCGCCCGGATGTGCCGGAGGACTTCCGCGCCGTGGAGTGGATCGCCTATGCGTCCAACGCCTTCAACACCATGGTGCCCTTCTACGCCAACGTGGACACCACCCCGGCCTACCTCGCCTGTACCACCGGCGAAGTCTCCACCGACAGCTTCTATTGGGTCAGCCGGATGATCGCGGCTATGGCGGATGCCGCCTACGGCAAGTCCATCTTCCACATCGAGCGCTATGAGGAGGCCGTCCTCTCGGCCACCCGCGCCCTGCTGCATGAGTATGACGAGAAGCAGCGGTCCGCCTTTGATCCCGCTGCCCGCGCCGCCCTGCGCACGGAGGCCAACGAGGCCATCGCCAAGGCGCTGAAAGCCCGCGCCGCCGATACGCTGGATAAGGTCCTCTTCGAGCTGAGCTGCAATATGAAGAACGCCTACTCCCGCTCCGACGCATGACCCTTTTTTGAAACAGAGAACGCCCCTTCGCGGTTTTGTTCCGTGAAGGGGCGTTTTTGCGTCATTTTACCAGCATCTGCTGGAACTTCCGCGCCGCCGTGTTCAGCGGGCGGTGGTGGTCGTAGACGAGGCAGATGGAGCGGGTGGGGATGATCTCCTGCAAGTGGAGCTGGACGAGCTCGCCCCGCGCCAGCAGGTCTTTTGCCATGGGTTCCGGCACAAAGGCGAGGCCCAGCTCACTTTTCACCAGCGTCAGCATCTGGTCGGTGGTGGCGGCCTCGGTGTCGGGCCGCAGCACCGCGTCGTGGTCGAGGAAGAACTGCCGGTAAAAGCTGCGGGTCATGCTCTCATCGCTCAGGGAGATGAGAGGGTAATTGCCCAGCTCCTTTAGGGTCAGGCTTTGGCTGGCCAGTGCGGTGAAGGTCCGGCCGCCCACCAGCACCTCGTAAAAGGATTTCAGCTCCACCAGCTTCAGCCCCGGTTCCACCTCGGCCGGGGTGGAGATGATGGCGAAATCGACCTCGCCGTTCTTCACGGCCTGCAATGCTTGGGGAGTGGAGTGGTTCGAGATGCGCAGCCGGATGCCGGGGTACTCGGTGTGGAAAGCCCGCAGCTTTTCGGAAAGGTAGATGTTCAGGGCCGTCTCGGTGGCGCTGATGCTGATGGCTCCGTGTTCCAGCGTGGCGCTGGCACTCAGCTCTTCCTCGGCGTCTTGGATCTGCACCGCCGCCGACGCGATGCGGGAGTAGAGCATCTCGCCCTCCGGCGTCAGGGTCACGCCCCGGTTGGAGCGGATGAACAGCACGCAGTTCAGCTGGCTTTCCAGCCGGTTCATCGAGTGGGTGATGTTGGGCTGGTTGTTGCCCAGCACCCGCGCGGCCTTGGTAAAGTTTTGGTATTTCGCTACATAATAGAAGATTTTGTAGTATTCCCAGTCCACATACATGATGCGTCTGCCTCCTCCATGTAAAAATCACATTGCAGCTATGTGCAGGATACTTTTTACACATTCTTTCTCCGCTTGTATAATAGCAACTGCAATCGGAAATTGCAAGAGGGAATTTGAAAGTATTAAAGTTGGTTTTGAACGGAGGCAGTTACCGTGTCTGAAATCAAAAAGGTCGTGCTGGCATATTCCGGCGGTCTGGATACGTCCATCATCATTCCGTGACTGAAAGAGCATTACGACAACTGCGAGGTCATCGCCGTCTGCGGCAATGTGGGCCAGAAAGGTGAGCTGGAAGGCTTGGAGGAGCGTGCCAAGGCAAGCGGCGACTACAAGCAGAGCGATGCCACCGGTTTCATCAGCATCTACGGTCTGCCCACCAAGGTGCAGGCCATTGTAAACAACGAAAAAGAAGGGAAATAAAGAGTTATGCTTACCGCTGTTACTGGAATCAACTGGGGCGATGAGGGCAAGGGCCGCGTCATCGACCTGCTGGCCGAACATGCTGACATCGTTGCCCGCTATCAGGGCGGCAACAATGCTGGACACACCGTCGTCACCGAGAAGGGCAAGTTCATCCTGAATCTGCTGCCCTCCGGCATCCTGCACCCGGACGTGACCTGTGTGCTGGGCACCGGCATGGTGATTGACCTCGATCACCTCGCAAACGAGATGCAGGCCATCGAAGCCCGTGGTGTGGAAGTCAGCCCCAAGAATCTGAAGCTCTCCGATAAGGCCACCATTTCGATGCCGTGGCACAAGGTGCAGGATGGGCTGGAAGAAGACCGCCTTGCCCAAAAGGGCAGTGCCTTCGGCTCCACCCGCCGCGGCATCGCCTACGCCTACAGCGACAAGTACCGCAAAAAGACGCTGCGTTTGGGCGACTTGCTCCACTTGGACGAGAAGCGCACCCAGAACCGTCTGCATATGATTTTGGACTCCAAGAACATGGAGCTGGCGGGCTGCTACCATCAGGAAAAGATGTCCTACGATGCCCTGCTGAACTGGTGCAAGTTGCAGGCCGAGCACTTTACGCCGTACATCTGCGACGTCGGTGCTTTTTTGCAGCAGGCTCACGACAGCGGTAAACGGATCGTGCTGGAAGCCCAGCTGGGTGCTATGCGCGACATCGATTACGGCATCTTTCCCTTCACGTCCAGCTCCAACACGCTGGCCGCTTACGCGCCGCTGGGGGCCGGTATCCCCAACTGCAAGCTCGACCATGTGGTCGGCGTGCTGAAATCTTACTCCACCTGCGTGGGTGCAGGTCCCTTCGCCGCCGAGAACGCCATGGGCGAAGAGTGGAACGAGAAGCTGCGCAAGGCAGGCGGCGAATACGGCGCGGCCACCGGCCGTCCCCGCCGCGTCGGCCCCTTCGACTGCGTAGCCAGCCGCTATGGTTTGGCCTGTCAGGGCGCGGATAAGATTGCCCTCACCAAGCTGGATGTGCTCAGCAGCATGAAGGAGATCCCGGTCATCACCGGTTACAAGTTGGATGGAGTGAAAGTCCCCCGCTTCGACACCCTGTCCGACCTCGACCGGATGGAGCCGGTGGTCACCATGCTGCCCGGCTGGAACACCGATATCTCCGGATGCAAGAGCTGGGATGACCTCCCCAAAGAAGCAAAGGCTTATGTGGAATTCCTTGAAAAAGAACTGAACCACGAGATTCAGTTCGTCTCCACTGGTGCCGAGCGCGAGAAGTTTGTGCTGAAGGGAGAATGGCTGTGAGACACTTCATCGAGCCGAACAGCTTTTCTCTGGACGAGCAGTTGGCCCTTCTCGACCTTGCCGACCGGATGGAAGCGAATCCCGCTCCCTATGCGCACCTGTGCGACGGGCGCATCCTTGCGACGCTGTTCTATGAACCCAGCACCCGCACCCGCCTCTCCTTCGAGTCGGCCATGCTCCGCCTCGGCGGCAAGACGCTGGGCTTTGCAGGGGCCCAGCTTTCTAGCGCCAGCAAGGGCGAGACGGTGGCCGACACGGCCCGCGTCGTCAGCAACTATGCCGACGTCATCGCCATGCGCCACCCCAAAGAAGGCGCCCCGCTCCGGGCCTCTATGTATGCCCGCGTCCCCATCATCAACGCGGGCGACGGCGGCCATGCCCACCCCTCCCAGACCATGATCGATCTCATGACCATCCGCCAGCGCAAAGGGCGGCTGGATCATTTGACGATCGGCTTCTGCGGCGACCTCAAATTTGGCCGGACGGTCCACTCCCTGACCGCAGCCCTCAGCCAGTTTGAGGGGAACAAGTTCGTGTTCATCTCGCCGGAGGAGCTGCGCATTCCCCAGTACGTCAAGGACGAGACATTGACGCCTCTCCATCAAACGTACAAGGAGACCACAGACCTCGAAGCCGAGCTGCCTGCCCTTGATGTCCTCTACATGACCCGCATCCAGCAGGAGCGCTTCTTCAACGAAGAGGATTATCTGCGGCTCAAAGGCTGCTACTCCCTGAACGCAAAGCTCTTGGAGCTGGCCCCGCCGGACATGCCGGTGCTCCACCCGCTGCCCCGCATCGACGAGATCAAGCTGGACGTGGATAACGACCTCCGCGCCGCCTACTTCGATCAGGTGCACAACGGTGTCTACATCCGCATGGCCATCATTCTGGCCCTCCTCGGCATCCCCGACCCCCTGACGGGCAAAACCGTCCTGAACTGAACGATGAATGCACAAAAGCAGCAGACCCCGCGCGGGGTCTGCTGCTTTTTTAATGTCCCCATGCAGATTCGAACCTTTTTTATTCTGTGTAAACAGATGTTTATTAGCTGGAAATTAGCTGAGCTAATGAAAAGTGGCCGCTCTATTGTACAACGCTCACCTTTCATTAGCTGGAAGGCGCGTGGCTGTTCATAGGCACCAGAAGAACACCAGTTGCAAAAAGCAGCTGAAGCCTGTTTCTGGATTTATGATACCATGCCAGAAATACTGTTGCGATAGGAACATGGCCGGAATACGCGATAGAAGGATTCTGACCTATGTAGTGGGAAGTACTTCATCTTGTAAAAAGAACGGTTTTATGGTATTCTTACCTTAGACAAGGAACAGAAAGCAGGTGAACCGATGGCAGAAGTCAAAACACAAAACGACCTTGATTTTGAGCGCAAGCATGAGGAGGATCTGCGGCGTATCCGTGATTTTCGGCTCATGGATGATAACTTTATGAGCAAGGTCTTTGAAGATAAGCCGTGTGCGGAATTCCTGCTCCGGATCATCCTGAATCGGGATGATTTGAAGGTCAAAGAGGTCCATGGGCAGCATGACCTGAACAATATACAGGGCCGTTCCGTGCGGCTTGACATTCTGGCAGTGGATCATGAAAATCGTGCCTACAATGTCGAGGTGCAGCGCAGTGACAGTGGAGCAGTCGCAAAGAGGGCAAGATATAACAGCAGCCTGCTGGATGCCAATCTCACCCGAAAGGGCGATGCGTATGACGCACTGAACGAAACCTATGTAATCTTTATCACAGAGAACGATGTGCTTCGGGGCGGACTTCCTATTTACCATATCAACCGCATTATTGAGGAAATGGGGAAATCCTTCGGAGATGAAGCACATATTATCTATGTGAACTCTCAGATCAAAGATGACACCGCATTGGGAAAACTAATGCACGATTTTACCTGTACGAACCCGGATGACATGAACTATCCTGTTCTGGCACAGCGGGTGCGTTATTTCAAAGAAGATACGAAGGGAGTGGCAACGATGTGCAGAGCATTTGAAGAAGTGAGAGAAGAAAGTGCAAGGGAAGCAAAGCACGAACAGGCAATCGAAAGTGCCAAAACTATGTTGGCTGATGGATTGCCGTATGAAACGATTGCACGATATGCAAAACTTCCGATTGAAGAGGTAAAGGCACTGGATACAAAGAAACCCGCCTGATTTTATTAGCTGGAACCGAAAATCCTGCTAATGGCATTCGCTGGCTGATTTTGGTGATCGATTCAAAATGAAAAATGCGAAGATCGTCTTTCCCATGGAAAAATGACCTTCGCATTTTCTTTAAATGGCGTCCCCGCCCGGATTCGAACCGGGGGCCTCAGGCTTAGGAGGCTTGCGCTCTATCCATCTGAGCTACGGAGACAAACTGCTATTATAATACCGCAAGTCGGGGATAAAATCAAGTTGAAGGAAAGAGAAAAAAGGTGTATCCTATAAAGAGAACGCCCGCCGCACAGCGGGCAAGAACGATACCGCCCCGGAAGCGCCAAGGCTGCCGGGGCGGGAGAAGGAGCTCTTCATGGGAAAAACTGGAAGAAAGAAAACACATCGCAAAAATCTGCTGGTGGGCAGCAACGCGACCCAGATCATCTGCGTGAGCTTTGTGTTGCTGATCGCGCTGGGCACGCTGCTGCTGACGCTACCCGCGGCGAGCCGCAGCGGCCGGCTGAGCGTGGTGGATGCGATGTTCACCGCGACGAGCGCGACCTGCGTGACGGGCCTGATCGTGCGGGATACATGGACGCAGTTCACGATGTTCGGGCAGGTGGTCATCCTGCTGCTCATTCAAGTGGGCGGTCTCGGCCTTGTGACGCTGACCAGCTTTTTTGCGCTGGCGGCCAAGCGTCGGATGGGCTTTCGGGACCTGCGGCTGCTGGGCGAGAGCGTCTCGGCCAGCGGCTATTCACAGGCGACCGAGGTGCTGAAGATCGTCATCCGGCTGGCGTTCCTGTTCGAGGCCATCGGCATAGTGCTGCTGGCGTTCGCCTTTGTGCCGCAGTTCGGGCTGGAGGGCATCTGGATCAGCATCTTCACGGCGATCTCGGCGTTCTGCAATGCGGGCTTTGACCTGTTCGGCCGGTTCGGGCAGTATTCGTCGCTGGTGCCTTTCGTCCACAATTACTATGTGCAGGCCGTCGTTATGTTCCTCATCATGGCGGGCGGCTTGGGCTTCATGGTCTGGGTCGAGCTGGGCGAGTGGCGCAAAAAGCGCCGCCTGTCCCTCCACGCCAAGGTCGTGCTGGCTTTCTCGGCGATTTTGTGGGTCGGCGGTGCGGTACTCATTGCCCTGATGGAGTGGTCGAACCCCAAAACGATGGGCGGCCTCTCCCCGGACGGCAAGATCATGGCGGCGCTGTTCCAGTCGGTGTCTACCCGCACGGCGGGTATGAACACCATCGACCTTGCGGCGTGCGGGCCCATTACCAAGCTGCTCATGAGCGTGCTCCAGTTCATCGGCGCGGCCCCCGGCTCCACGGGCGGCGGTGTCAAGGTGACGACCTTCGCCGTGCTTATCCTGACCATCCGCAGCGTGGCGCAGGGCCGCGATGACTGCGTGATCGCCGAACACCACATCGAGTCAAAGACCGTCTACCGCGCCCTGACCATCATCATGCTGGGCATGGTGGCAGCGCTGGGCTCGGCGGTGGTGGTCTACTATAACACCTCGGACGCCGTGTCCGTCATCGACGCGATCTTCGAGTCCTGCTCGGCGTTTGGCACGGTGGGCCTGTCGGTGGGCGTGACCGCCCAGCTGAACACCGGGGCAAAGCTGCTGTATATGCTGGTCATGTTCATGGGCCGCGTCGGCCCTGTCTCGCTGGCCATCAGCCTGACGAGCAAACCCAGCGACAACAAACGAAAGATCCTGCCGGTGGGGCAGATCAATGTAGGTTGACCAAAAAAGAAGCGCTGCATCGCAGCGCTTCTTTTTTGGTCAGTGAGCGTAGATCTCAATAATGTTCAGCAGCACTTCGGTTGCCTTATCCATCCGCTCCACGGTGGTGCACTCGCAGACGCCGTGGAAGTTGAAGCCGCCGGTGCCGAGGTTGGGGCAGGGCAGACCTTTCCAACTCAGAACAGCGCCGTCGGTGCCGCCGCGCACGGGGACTTCCTCCGGGGTCAGGCCGGCCTTCTCAATGGCCTTGCGGGCGTTCTCGACGAGGTGGAAGTGGGGCTTGATCTTCTCGATCATGTTGCGGTAGCTGTCCTTGATCTCGACTTCCACCGTGCCCTCGCCGTACTTGCCGTTCAGGTAGCACGCGATGTGGAGCAGGTTGTCCTTCTTGAACTGCAGCTTGCCCGCGTCATGGTCGCGCAGGATGTAGCCGAGCTTGGCCTCGGTCACGTCGCCGTACATCTGGCACAGGTGGTAGAAGCCCTGACGGCCCTCGGTGGTCTCCGGGCGGGCCATGACGGGCAGGGCCTGATGGAACTCCATAGCCACATTGGAGGCATTGATCATCGCATCCTTGGCGGAGCCGGGATGGACCGAGAAGCCGTGGACGGTGACGGTGGCGCTGGCCGCATTGAAGTTCTCGTATTCGATGCCGCCCACGTCGCCGCCATCGACGGTGTAGGCGAAGTCGGCCCCGAAGCCGGGAATGTCGAAGAGGGAAGCGCCCTCGCCGATCTCCTCATCGGGGGTGAAGGCAATGCAGATCTTGCCGTGGGGGCGGCCCTCGGCCATGAGGGCCTCAGCGGCGGTCAGGATCTCGGAGACGCCCGCCTTGTCGTCAGCGCCCAGCAGGGTGGTGCCGTCGGTGGTGATGAGGGTCTCGCCCTTGAGCTCCTTCAGGAAGGGGAAGGTGGAGACCTTCATGACCATGCCGGTGGCGGGCAGGGTGACGTCGTGGCCGTCGTAGTTCTCATGCAGGATGGGGTTGACGTTCTCGCCGGAAGCGTCGGGCGCGGTGTCCATGTGGGCGATGAGGCCCAGCGCGGGCTTGCTCTCGCAGCCGGGGGTGGCGGGGATGGTGCCGTAGACGTAGCAGTGCTCATCCACAAAGGCGTCCTCAATGCCGATGGCCTTCATATCCTCCACAAGGATGCGGGCAAGGTCAAATTCCCGCTCGGCGGAAGGGTGGGTGCCGGAGTTGGGATCAGAAGTGGTATAAACGCGGACATATTTCAACAGTCGCTCGTAAGCACGCATAAGCTTGATGCTCCTTTGTTTTGATATGATCCTATCATACCTGTTTTGTGACCGTTTTACAAGAGGGAAGAGAAAGAAAGGCCGCATTTCTGGGGCGGGGAAAAGCTCCCGGAGATGCGGCCCTCACAATGCAGCAATACCACAAGAAATTGAGCTGTCAAGAGGGAAGATGCTCCGAAGATCCGCGCTTCTTTTTGTGGAATCGGCGAATAGCGACCGGCGGCGGGAAGTGCTACAATAGAACGCGGTGTGTGTGCGCACACAAAAACAAAAAAGAGGAGACTGCGGCGCTATGGAACAACTTTATCTGATGCCCGGACAGGAACGCTGTGAAAAATTCAGAGATGGCAACGGGGTGCCCAAGGTCCGCTACTCCTACTGCTCGCTCCACGGTGCGCTGTTCCACTGCGTCAGCCGCAGCGTGGAGGAAGCCCAGCGCCTGTGCGAGGATTGGCTCGTCGGGCAGGATCGCTGCTACCGCAACTAAAAACGACCGCCCGGAACGTGATGCAAGCGTTCCGGGCGGTTTTCTGTGTTCAGCCGATGATCTCGTACTGGAAGTATTCACACTTGATCTTGCTGCCGACCTCGATCTCCGGCGGCAGCAGTGCCAGCGCCACCGGATTCAGCTCGTCGCTGGCAATATCCGTGCGGCGCAGGTTGACGTAATCGCCGTCAAAGCTGACGACCTCATAGTACCATGGACCCATAGAACATCCCTCTTTCGTTTTCTTTTATCATAAGTTGCGGAGGAGGGTTTGTCAACGGGAGGCGTGGGCTTTTAATATCCAAGTTGAAAGAACACGGTCTTTCTACTTGACATAGCAGGAAAGTTCGGGTAAAATAATATGCGACAATGCGCCATCGCCAAGCGGTAAGGCAGGGGACTTTGACTCCCCCACCGCGTGTTCGACTCACGCTGGCGCAACTGAAAACCGCCTACTGAGTTCTTCGCTCGGTAGGCGGTTTTTGTGATTTGGAGGCATGTTTTACCCCAGCACCGGCAGCAGGCTCTTTTTGAACGTTTCGTTCGCGATGACGCTGTGAAGACCATTGTTCTTGAAGCGGAAGCTCTGGCTGGGGCGGGGCGGACGCTGCTGCGCGAAAAAAATCTGCTTCCGTAAATACAGCCTCCTTCTATGTGGCGTTCCACTTTTAGGATATCCACAGCAGCGCCGAAAATCGGTGATTATGGCAGCGGAATATTGGAAAATTTATAGAATATTTTATCTGGAACCTTTATTTTGCGCGGAACGCTTGACAAGAAAATATTTTTTGCAATAATAAACTTATAGGAAAAATCTTTTATCCATCGGACCCACACCCGGAGGTAAATGCGATGTCGCTCAGTCTGAATCAAATCAATGCGTCCGCCTACGCCAAAGCGGCGGCGGCGCTGGAACAAAACGGTAAAGCCACGGTGGCCCATCCCACGGGGTCGGGCAAAAGCTGTATCGCGTGGCAGCTGGTCGCCGACCATCCGCAGGCCTCCTTTGTCTGGCTGGTGTACGGCCAAGCGCGGCTCACCCTGCGCAAGGCGGATGTCAGCCGCTACAACGACGGCGTTCTTCCCCCAAACGTCGTCTTCTGCGATTGCACTGCTCTGGCCGAGGCGACGGCCGAGCAGTGGATCCGGCTGGCAGCCAAAAAGCCGGATTATATCATCTTTGACTGCTATCATGAGGTCACAGCGGCATGCTGGGCAAAGTCGGCCCAGCGGCTGCTCCTGCTCTGCCCGGAAGCGAAGCTGCTGGGCCTGACCGTGCCCAACAGCACCGAGAACTGCCGCGCTGCGGGCGATCTGCTGGAAGGCGCGGTGGTCTCCCGGATGACGGTAGGGGAGGCCATGGCACTGGGCACGCTGCCGGTTCCCTCCAACTATGCGGCGATGCTCTGGCCGCAGGAAGGCCAACTGGCCATGCTCCGCGCCCGGATCAAGAATCTGCATCTGCCCACGACGAACAACACGCTGACGGCCCTCTACGACGAGATCGGCTGGGCGGTGCGTCAGGCCGAGAACCCCACCGACCTGCTGCCCCGTGTCCTGACCGATACACAGGGGCGGTATCTGGCCGTGTTCGAGTCCGAGGATTACCTCAATGAGATCCGGGAGCCGCTGGAAGCGTTCCTGCGCAGCACGGACGCGGCGGTGCATTTCTACCGTGCCGAGTGCGACTGCCTCGCCGAGTCCGAGGAGGTCCGGAAATTCTGCACCGCCGCCGAGCCGGGCCCCAAGGTGCTGTTCTGTGTCAACACGCCGGGCGTCCAGCAGCCCATCGAGGGGCTGGCCGGTGCCATCCTCGTGCGGGAGAGCGGGGAGCCGGGGACGTTCCGCCAGATGCTCTGCCGTGCGCTGGTAGCGTGCGGCCGCAAGCCGGTGCCGGTGTTCGACCTGACCGCGAAGTTTGATGGCCTCGGCAATGGCCGCGTGCTGCAGAAGGAGTGCACCACCGCCATGCTCCGCGCGGGCAGCGAGCACCCCGGCTTCCAGCAGCAGAAGCCCATGCGCCAGAGCTACCATCTGTACTGCTGCCTGAAAAAAGAACTGGAAGCCCGGTGGGATGCCTACTACGAAGCGGCCGTGGCTGCCGCCGCGAAGGAAGGAACCCTGCGGCTGCCCTATCATTACGTCACCGAGGACGGTCTGCCGCTGGGCCGCTGGCTGGAAACGCAGCGCTTGGTCCGCGCCGGGCAGAAACCCGGCCGTTTGGACGCCGACCGCATCGCCAAGCTGGACAAGCTGGGCATCGAGTGGAAACAGCGCTCGGAGCTGGCTTGGGAGCGGGCCTTTGCCGCCGCCAAGAAGTACCGCGATGACCACGGCGACCTGCTGGTTCCGGTGCGCTACCACGACCGCAGCGGCTTTGCGCTGGGCGAGTGGATCGTCTACAACCGCCAGCGCTATATCAGCGGCAACCTGACCCGCGCCCGCATTGAGCGCTTGGAAGCCATCGGCATGGTGTGGAACGCCTCCACCGACCTGTGGGAGCAGAGCTACGCCGCCGCAGCCCGGTATTATCTGGAACACAAGGACCTTGAAGCGCCCATCAAATACGTCACGCCGGACGGTTTTGCGCTGGGCGTCTGGCTCAGCAGCCAGCGCAGCGCCTACAAGAACGGGGATCTGACGGAAGAACAGATCGAGCGGCTGGAGGCCATCGGGATCAACTGGGTCAACCGGAATGTCCGCAAATGGCAGGAAAACTTCGAGGCTGCCAAGAAATACAAGGAGACCTATGGCAACTTGGAGGTCCCTTCCAACTATGTCACGCCGGACGGCGTCCTGCTGGGCAAATGGATCGCCCGCCAGCGGTACACATGGCAGAACCCGGAGCATTCCAGCGCCCGCGTCACGCCGGAGCGCAAAGCGCAGTTGGATGAGCTGGGCATGGTCTGGGAGAAGTACGACCCGTGGCAGGAGCGCTACGAGCTGGCGAAGAAGTATCAGGAAGAGCACGGCGATCTGAACGTGCCGCTGAATTATAAATCCGAGGATGGCATCTGGCTGGGCAGTTGGCTTTACCGCCAGCGTCAGTATCTGCGCACCGGGGACCCGCGGCTGGCCGACGATCACCGCAAAGAGCTGGAAGCGCTGCTCAAGAGCGAAAAGCCCTCCAAGCAGCATCCGGCCCACCGCCGGAGCGAGAACCTGCGGGAGCAGAACTGGGAGAACAACTTCGACGCAGCCAAGCAGTATTTTGAGGAACACGGCAACCTGCTGGTGCCCTCCAATTACGTCAGCGCCGACGGTTTCCGGCTGGGCGTCTGGATGTCGAACCTCCGCGCCGCCCGCAAGACCCGGCCGGATTCCTTCCAAGTGACGCAGGAGCACATCGAGCGGCTGGACGCCATCGGGATGGAGTGGGACGCCCGCATTGCCAAGTGGGACCTTGCCTATGAGCACGCAGAGGCCTACGCTCAGCAGCACGGCGATCTGCTCCCGCCCGCGACCTTCCGCTGCGAGGACGGCTTCGGCCTCGGCGACTGGGTGCGCCGGATGCGCACCGCCTACGTGGAGCACGACCCCAAGCTGACGCCGGAGCGGATCCACCGCCTGAACCAAATCGGGATGCAGTGGGTGCTGCACCGGAAAGAAGAGCAATAAAAAGAAGCGAGACTGCTGGAAAAGCCCAACAGCCTCGCTTTTCATTTTATAGGTCGTCCAGTTCGGTCTGCAGCTGCGCCAGCGCGGTGCGGATGGGCAGGTGCTGGGGGCAGACAGCCTCGCACCTGCCGCAGCGGACGCAGTGGCTGGCCTTTTCGGCGTCCGGGAAGTGGGCAGCCCACTGCTGTTTCACGGCATCCGGCTGGCCGAACATCCCCAGCTTGTTCCAGATGCTGAAGTTGTCCGGGATGTCCACCCCCATGGGGCAGGGCATACAGTACCGGCAGCCCGTGCAGCCGATCTTGATCCGGCTGTGCAGGATGCGGGCCGTCTCGGCCACGGCGTCCATTTCAGCGTCGTTCAGGGGCCGGAACTGGGCGAAGGTGGCAAGGTTGTCGGCGAGCTGCTCCTCGGCGCTCATGCCGGAGAGGATGAGGTGGACGTTCTTATGGCTGCCCACCCAGCGCAGCGCCCACGAAGCGGCGCTGGCGTCCGGGTCAAGGGCGGTCAGCGGGGCGGCGGCGTCTGCCGGGAGATTGGCCAGCGTGCCGCCCTTGATGGGTTCCATGACGATGAGGGGGATGCCCAGTTCTTCCGTCAGCGCGTAGCCCCGGTCGCCCGCAATCTCCTCGGCGCGGTCGTCGGTGTCGAGGTAGTTGTATTGCAGCTGGCAGAAGTCCCACGGCTGGTCCCGCAGGATATGCTCCAGCCCGGCGGCGTTGTCGTGGCAGGAAAAGCCGAAGTTTCGGATGCGCCCGGCTTTTTTCTCCTCCCACAGCCAGTCCACGATGCCCAGCGCCTTGGCTTGGTCGTACCGGGCCGTATGGAGGGAGTGGAGCAGGTAGAAGTCGATGTACTCGACGCCCAGCCGCTCGAACTGCTCGCGGTAGATCTTCTGAGCCTTTTCCAGCGAGTCACACTGCCACACCGGCAGCTTGGTGGCCAGATAAAAGCTCTCGCGGGGCCACTTGGCGATGACCCGCCCCACGAAGGGCTCGCTTTTGCCCCCATGGTAGGGGTAGGCGGTGTCAAAGTAGTTGACCCCCGCCTTGCGTGCGGTGTTCAGCAGCGCCTCGGCCCGCGCTTCGTCGATGCCGCCGTCCGGCAGCGTCGGGAACCGCATACAGCCGTAGCCCAGCAGCGAAGTGGTGAGGTTTGCTTTTTCCCAATGACGGTGTTCCATAGAGACTCTCCTTTTTCAGTGCTTCCTCTTTTTTCGGTCATCCCAGACAAAATAAACGGTATAGGCAGCGAAGACGACCAGCGCTGTCCGGGTGACAGCCTTGCTCAGGCGGATGCCGGCGGGCTGGTAGACGAAGTCGATGGTGCTTTCCCCGGCGGGGCAGAGGACGGCCATCAGACCCTCATCCACCCGCAGGATGTCGGCCTCGCGGCCGTTGACCGTGGCGGTGAAGCCGTCGTCGTAGGGGACGGAGAAGAACACGAGGTTCGCGGTGTCCAGCGTGATCTCGGCGTGGAAGCCGGAGTTCGTCATCTGGAAGACGCTGCACGCCGAGGCGCGGCGGTCGGCGCAGTCCTGCACGTAGCGGTCATAAGTCAGGTCGTTCAGCTCGGCGGCGGGCAGCTGGGTCAGGTACTGGCCGTAGGCGGCTGCGTCCTCCTCCGAGAGGACCAGCGCCCGCATCAGCAGGTTCGAGCGGGTGACGGTGATCGTGGATGCATAGGCGTCCTCGGTGAGGTAGTAGTCGTAGGTGAAGCCCATGGGCACATAGTTGTCGTTTTCGTAGAGGGTGAAGCCGTCCAGCGTGTCGTAGTAGCTCCAGCCGTCGTCTGCCACGGCGAGGAAATCGCTCTGGTGGGCGGGTGTGGTGATGAGGTATTTCACGCTCAGCAGCCCCCGCAGCGCGTAATTTTCCAACTCCGGCTGGCTGCGGACATCCCGCTTGACGCCCAGCGCCGGATAGAAGCTGAGGATGCTGGGAGCCGCCGTGCTGCCGAAGTATTGCAGACAGCTCTTGTCCAGCCAGAGGCCGAGGTTGTCGTGGGTCTTGAAGGTGTCGATGCGCCAGTCGCCTTCGGGGAGGTCTTCCTTGAGGGCGAGGGCGTTGGTGTATTCCTCCACCAGATCGCTGTCGGTATTCCACTGGCCGAACTTGCCGATGCCGATGTGGGTGACGCCGAACAGGCAGCTGAAAGCCAGCACCGCCGCCAGCATCCGCTGGGGCAGGCGCTTATCCTGCCGCCAGCGCCGGGCGATGAAGCGGTAGACCAGCAGCCCCGCCAGACCGAAGCCGAGAACGGCGGCATACTGGCCGGGGTTCTGCAGAACGCCCAGCGTCCATTCCTTCGTGGAGGTGTCCTGCGCCGGCACCAGCGCGAAGGCCAGCGTCGCGATCATCAGCCAGCCGATCCGCTTGGCCGGGCGGTCCAGCTCCACGGCGGGGTCTTCCAGCGCGTTGACGGTCATGGCCGCGAGGATCAGCACCGGCATATAGAACCATCGGGCGTAGTAGCTGGAATTGAGGGCGTAGAACGCACTGTTCAGCACCGGCACCAGCGCAAAGACGGCGCAGGTGCCGACGATCCGCTTTTTGCTGTCGCCCTGCCGGGTCTGCCAGTAGGCCACGGCACCGGCCAGACTGCACAGGGGCAGGTAGGCCGTCATGCTCGTCCACTTGATGATGCCCTCCGACCAGATGGAGGTCATATAGGGCGAATCCGGCGGCAGGATCCAGCTCAACAGGATGGCAAGATACTGCTGGGGTTTCGAGTAGGTGAGAAAGCCCCAGCCGGAGGAAAGGTCGATGGTGCGCGGGTTCTGTAAGAGCGAGAGGACGGCGGGCCAGAGGATGACGAAGCCCAGTGCCGCGCCCAGCACGCTTTCAAAGGCCAGATGGCCGAACAGCCGGGGCGTGAGCTTGAGATCCCCGGCGCTGACCTTGCACAGGAAGTAGATGAGGAGGAAGAGCACCTGCCCTATGAAGAAGAAATAGTTGTTCAGCAGGTTGATGCCCACCCAGAAGGCGAACAGCCCGTGGCGGCCGTTGTAAATGGTCTCGTCCAGCGCCCAGAGCATCCACGGGAAGAGGGCCAACACATCGATGAAGTGGTTGAAGAAGATGTTGTACAGCCCCCACCCGGAAAAGGCGTAGAGCACCGCGCCCAGCACGGCGTAGTTCTGGTTCTGGACATAGCGGCGGAGGTAGAGGTACGCGCCGCCGCCCGCTGCGGCGAACTTGAGCACCAGCAGCGGGACCATCAGGTAGGGGAGCCACTGCTGCGGGAAGAGCAGCGAGAACCAGAAAAACGGCGAGCCGTACAGGTAGAACGAGTAGGCGTTCATGGCGCCGCTGCCAAGGTCGGTGGCCCACGAGAAGGTGTTGCGGACGCTGCCCGCTCCGTCCGGGTAGCTCAGCCCCTTGAGGAAGCCGTTCATATAGCGGTAAAAGCTGATCTGCTGGCTGTTGAAGTCCCCGGCGTAGTGGAAAAAGCCGCCGTCGAGGAGGTAGAAGGGCAGGAAGATCAGCGCCGCCGTCAGCGCACACAGGCAGACCGTGAGCAGGAACTTGTTCTGTTTCTGCCCCAGCAGCCGGAGAGTACGAGTTGATGTCATGTCAGAGAACCTCTTTTTTCAAAACGTTCGGGAGTTTCAGGGAAAGGGGATCTGGCGGGTGTCGTCCGGGTCCAGCCCGGCCTTCCGCTGCTGGTCGAACACGGCCTCGATGAGGCGGTCAATGTCCTCCAGATGGGTCAGCTCGCAGCAATACCGCCGCAGGGAGGCCGCCCCTTTCAGCCCCTTCATATAGTGCATGGTCTGGGCGCGGGCTTGGGGCATGGCCACGAACTCACCCTTCTGCTCCACCATCTCTTCCACTTGGCGGCGCAGCGCGTTCATCCGGGCTTGGAGGTTCGGCTCCTTGGGGGCAGGGGCACCCTCCAGCGCGGCGTTCACCCGCTCGAAGAGCCACGGGTCGCCAAGAGCCCCGCGGGCGATCATCACACCGTCGCAGCCGGTCTCGCGTACCATGGTCACGGCGTCCTCCGCCGTGTGGATGTCGCCGTTGCCCAGCACGGGGACATGGACGGCGTCCTTCACCTTGGCGATGATGTCCAGATCGATGCCGGGGGTGTACATCTGCTCCCGCGTCCGGGCGTGGACGGCGATGAGCGAAGCACCCGCCTGTTCGCACGCCTTGGCGCACTCCACGGCGGTGATGTGGTCGGCGTCCCAGCCTTTGCGCATCTTGACCGTGACGGGGCGGGAGGTGTGGGCGAGGACCTGCTCCACGATCTTCCCACACAGGTCCGGGTCCAGCATCAGTTTGCTGCCCGCACCGCCGGAGACGATCTTCGGAGCAGGGCAGCCCATGTTGATGTCGAGAAAATCGAAGTCGTATTCTTCAATGGCGGCGGCGGCTTCGCCCATGATCTCCGGCACTTCTCCGAAGATCTGGACGCCGTAGGGCGCGCCGTTGGGCTGGGCCTTGAGCAAGCTGACCGTCTTGTGGTCGTGGTAGACCAGCGCCCGGCTGGATACCATCTCGCTGACGGTGAAGCCCGCGCCGTGCTGGGCCATCAGGCGGCGGCAGGGCGCGTCGGTAAAGCCCGCCATGGGGCCGAACACTGCCCGGTGGGGCAGGGGGATATTCTGAAGTTTCAAAGGTTCCATTGTGTTCCTCTTCTGCTTGACAAAACGATGAAAAATTACTATACTGCTAATAGAGAAAGCGCTGACTGCAAAATGGTCAGCTCCTCCTCGGCTTAGGTGTCAAAAAGAATGACCGCTTGCTTTGGTAGGGCAGAGGCGGTCATTTCTTTTTAAAGAAGCCGTTCCCCACGACGCGCAGTCGGGGAGGAGCGTGACCACCTGCATTTGCAGACAGCGCCTTACAGCCAGATGGCTGCGGATACAGTATATCATAAATGAAAGCACAGCACAAGCGCCGTGCTTTTTTCGTTTTCAAGTCTGTTTTGCCCCGATCTTCGCCAGCAGCGCAGCCAGCACAAGGCCGGCGGGGGCGCTGATCCAAGTGGAGAGCCAGAAGCCGGAAAAGCCGATGCGGGGCACCAGCAGCACACAGGCGCAGAGGTTCAGGCCGATCTGCCCAAGGTTCGAGGCCAGATACAGCCCCATCTTCTGCGCCCCGCGCAGCCGGGCTTCGCACAGGTGTTTCTGGGCGGTAAAGATGTAGGTCAGGCCCTCATAGGCCAGCATGGTGGAGCCGTAGGCGGCGGCAGAAGCGTCGGTGGTGAAGAGCCGCAGCAAGGGGCCGTTGAGCCCGATGCAGAGGGCCGCCACCAGCAGCGAATAGAAAAACAGGATGCGCCGCCCCTCGCGCAGACCCTCCTGCACCCGCTGAGGCTGGGCGGCGGTGGTGTTCTGGGCGATGAAAAAGACGATGGACTGCACAAAGCCGTACACCGGCATCATCATCAGGCTGGAAAGCTTGCCCGCGCAGGAAAAGCCTGCGATGGCGGCCACGCCAAGGCCGCCCAGCAGCCCCTGCTTGACCGTGGTGATGATGGTGCCGCTGGCTTGTTGGAGGGAGTTCGGGGCGGAAAGCCGGAAGATCTCCTTGGCGTATCTTGCCTTGAGCATTTCCCGGCGGAAGGGTGTATCCAGCTCGGTTTTGCGCAGGTGGGCCAGCATGTACACCGCCCCGGCGATCTGCGCGGCGGCCGTGGCCCCGGCGGCACCGGCCACCCCGAAGGGTCCCACGAGGGCGAGGTCCAGCAGGATGTTCATCACGCTGGTGGCCATCACAGCCCGCAGCGGCGTTTTGGAGTCGCCGCAGCCCATGACGCATTGCTTCGTCAGGTCGTAGAGCATCAGGAAGGGCAGCCCGGCGAGGTACACCCGCCCATAGAGGACGGCTTCGGCCAGAATCTCTTCCGGCGTGCGGATGAACCGCAGCAGAGCGGGCAGGGTGAAAAAGCCCAGCGCCGTCAGCCCCAGTGCCAGCACAAGGTCCACAAAGAGCAGGTTATAGAGCAGCTCGGCCATTTTCTGCCGGGTGGCCGTGGGCTTGCCCGCTGCCACCAGCAGACCGCCGCCCAGCTCCATGCCGCCGGAGATGAAGAGGAAGATCATCAGCACCGTGGAGGCGTTGGACACAGCCGCCAGCGCGTCGGCGTCCAGCCGCAGCCCGATGATCATGGTATCGGCCACCGAGTAGAACTGCGTGGCCACCATGCTCAGGATGATAGGAAAAGCATACCGCAGCAGCGCCGGGCGCACCGGCCCATGCAGCAGGGTGTTTTGTGTTTCGCTCGTGCAGAACACCTTCTTTCGGGGAATGATAATGTATACAGAATGTGCTAAGAATACGTTGTTTTACAGAAGATGTCAAGTTCGGGAGCACAGCCCACACGGAAAGGAAGAAGCAGGACTTGGCCGGTGAAAAAAATCATTCACCTGAATCTTCCCCAAAATGAAAATTTCCCTCTTGACTTTACGAAAATAAAGTGTATAATGCAATCAAACCGATGAGGCGGAAGAGAATCTGCACAGCGCATCTGCTAGAGAGCCCGGAGGATGGAAACGGGCGACAGCGGGGCAGAACTTCGTGGGCCGCCGAGGGCCGGGCAAACGGGAGCAGGATGCTCTTCAGTAGCTTGGGACGGAAGCCTCCGTTACAGGGCAGGGGAGTGTTGGCTCTCCGTGAGGGGCTCTGCGGCCAAGGTTTTGGCGGACAGCAGAGCAAGCAAGGTGGCACCGCAGAATCGTAATTTCGATCCTGTCCTTGTGGATGAACACACAGGGACGGGATCTTTTCGTATTTACAGACCCGTTCCGCAAGTGGAGCGGGTCTTATTGTTACTGCCGCCCGCTCCAAGGAAGGAGCAACCGCTATGAAAACCATGAACAAGATCACCCGCCGCAGCTTTCTGAAGGCCGCTCTTGGCGCCGCCGCTGTTTCCGCATTCAGCCTGACCGGCTGCGGCGGCTCGGCATCGTCCGCTGCCGCCGGCACCGCTTCCAGCGCTGCTGCTTCGTCTGCCGCCGCTTCTGCCGAGGCGGGCCAGACCTTCAAGGTCGGCATCGTCAACTACGTGGATCATGCTTCCCTGAACCAGATCGTCGCTTCCGTCGAGAGCCGTCTGGATGAGATGGGCAAGGGGAAGGGCGTCACCTTCGATTACGCCGACTACTACGCCAACGCACAGGCCGACCAGACCAACCTGAACCAGATCGGTGCCGACCTCGTGGCCGACGATGTGGACGTCATCGTGGCCGTTGCCACCCCCACCGCCGCCACCATGCTGGCGGCTGTCGAGGACACCGATATCCCCGTGGTCTACTCCGCTGTCACCGACCCCTCTGCCGCCGGTTTTGACGGCGAGGAGAACATCACCGGCACCTCCGACGCGCTGAACACCGATGCCATCATGAACCTGATCCTCGCGGTCAACCCGGACATCGACACCATCGGTCTGCTGTACGACCTCAGTCAGGATGCTTCCACCCAAGCCATCGCGGATGCCAAGGCGTTCTGCGACAGCAAAGGCATCAAGTACGTTGAAAAGAACGGCACCACCACCGCGGAGGTCCAGATGGCTGCGGAGGCCCTGATCGCTGCGGGCGTCAAGGCCGTCTTCACCCCCACCGATAACACGGTCATGACCGCTGAGCTCTCCATCTACGAGACCTTCCTTGATGCGGGCGTCCAGCACTACACCGGTGCCGACAGCTTCGCGCTGAACGGTGCCTTCGTGGGCTACGGCGTCGATTACGTCCAGTTGGGCGAGGCCACCGCCGATATGGTGGTGGAGCTGCTCTGCGAGGGCAAGACCACCGCCGACCTGCCCTACCAGACCTTCGACAACGGCATTGCAACCATCAACACCGAGACCTGCAAGGCGCTGGGCCTCGACCTCGACACGGTCAAGAAGGCCTTCGAGCCCTACTGCACCGAGGTCGTGGAAGTGACCACGCAGGAAAACTTCTAAAGGAGCAACAACCATGCTGGCGAGTATCTTTTCACTCAACGTGATCCAGACCGCGCTGGAACTGGGCTGCATCTATGCCCTTGTGGCGCTGGCTCTGTTCTTGAGCTATTCCATCCTGAACATTGCGGACCTGTCCACCGACGGCTGCTTCACCCTTGGCTGCGCCGTGGCCTGTCAGGTCGCGTTGACGGGCCACCCCTTCCTTGCGCTGGTGGCCGCGATGGCCGCCGGCGTGTGCTCCGGATTCGTCACCGCCTTTTTGCAGACCCGCCTCGGCGTCGAGAGCATCATGGCGGGCATCATTGTGAACACCGGCCTGTATACCATCAATCTGGCGGTCATGGGCTTCTCGTCCACCCTCTCGCTGGTCAAGACGGACACCGTCTTCTCGCTGGCCAAGACGGCGCTGGCCTTCACCGGCGGCTGGTATAAGCTGATGCTGACCGCAGCCGTCATCGCTCTCGCGTGCGTCGGCATGGTGGGCTTCCTCGGCACCCGGCTGGGCCTGTCCATCCGGGCCACCGGCGACAACGCCGCCATGGTGCGGGCTTCCAGTATCAACCCGGCCTTCACCATCACGGTGGGCCTGTGCATCTCCGGCGCGCTGACGGCGCTTTCCGGCGGTCTGCTGGCCCAGTACCAGAAGAGCAGCGATATCAACGTGGGCACCGGCATGGTGACCATCGCGCTGGCCTCCCTCATCATCGGCGAAACGCTGGTGGGCAAGCGCACCATGGTGCGCCGGGTGCTGGGCGTTGTCTTCGGCAGCTGCCTGTACCGCTTCATCGTGGCAGTGGCCCTGCGCTTCAACGTCCCGGCGGCGGCCATGAAGCTGGTGTCCGCCCTCATCGTGGCCATCGCCATCTCGATGCCCGCCATCCAGAACCGGCTGGCCTTCGAAAAGCGGAAGCGCGCGGCCCAGAAGAAGGAGGCGGTCTGAGATGGAAATGCTGGAATTGCAAAATCTGCACAAGACCTTTAACCCCGGCACCGTCAACGAGAAGGTGGCGCTGAACGGCGTCAGCCTGAAGATGGAAGCGGGGGACTTCGCCACCATCGTCGGCTCCAACGGCGCGGGCAAATCCACCCTGTTCAATGCCATCACCGGCGGCTTCATCGCCGACGAGGGCAGCATCGAGCTGGGCGGGCAGGACATCACCTTCGCGCCCGAATTTGAGCGCAGCCGGGTCATCGGCCACCTCTTCCAAGACCCCCTCAAGGGCACCGCGCCGAACATGACCATCGAGGAGAACCTCGCGCTGGCCTACCTCCGGGCGGGCACAGCCCCCCACGCCATCTTCTCCCGCATCTCCCGCAAGGACAAGGAACTGTTCCGGGAGAAGCTGGCCCTGTTGGACATGGGCCTCGAAGACCGGATGAAGCAGCCGGTGGGTTTGCTCTCCGGCGGCCAGCGTCAGGCGCTGACCTTGCTGATGGCGACCCTCGTCACCCCGAAGCTTTTGCTGCTGGACGAGCACACTGCCGCGCTGGACCCCGCCACCGCCGAAAAGGTGCTGGAGCTGACCAAGAGCATCGTGGCCGAAAAGAAGATCACCTGCCTGATGGTCACCCACAACATGCACCAAGCCCTTGAGCTGGGCAACCGCACCCTGATGATGGACGCGGGCCGCATCGTCTTCGATGTCAAGGGCGAGGAGCGCCGCAAGATGACCGTGGACGACCTGCTGGAAAAGTTCCGCGAGAACGCGGGCAAGGCGCTGGATAACGACCGCATCCTGCTCAGCAAAGTCGAAAAAAATAACTGAAACTCCCTGCAAATGCAAAGAGGCCCGGAACGAAGCGGTTCCGGGCCTCTTTTACTATGCGGGCTGTAAAAACGGAGAGAAAAATTACTTCACGTACTCAACGGTGTACTCGAAGCCATACTCTTCCTGCAGCTTCTTGACGTCGGCCTCGCAGTCCTCGATGAAGGTGGGGGCGTAGACGGAAGCGCCGTTGTGGGACTTCTTGTAGTCCTCAACGATCTGCTGCAGCTTGGCCCAGCCCTCGTTGGCCTTGGCCTGATCGACAGTGTCGGGGAAGTTGATGATGAATTCGCGGTGCTGCGGAATACGAGCTTTCATAAGATAAGTCTCCTTGTTGACAAAGTGTAGTTTTAATTTGAATTTATACAGAAACTGAAATAAAATTCAGCTTTTGTAGATAAAATTGCTGTTTGTACAACCTCTCAGTCGCTTCGCGACAGCTCCCCTAGTAGGGGAGCCCTTGGCATCGCGGAGCAATGACTGAGAGGTTGTACGAAGATGGGCCTTACAATTGATAGACCTGTTTGGCGTTTTCCGCCGTCTGCCGGAACACCGCTTCCTCCCGCACCCCTTTGATCTGCGCGATATACTCTCCCACATAGCGGATAAGGGAGCTGTCGCACCGGGTGCCGCAGACGGGTTCCGGGGCCATGTAGGGGCAGTCCGTTTCCAGAACGATCTGCTCCAGCGGCAGGGCGGCGATGGCTTTTGCGGCCCGCTTGGCCCCTTTGAAGGTGCACGCGCCGCCGAAGCCGAAGTAGAGCCCCTGCTTTGCCAGCCAGAGCGCGTCGTCCGCGCTGCCGGAATAGCAGTGGACGATGCCCTTGGGCTGGTATTTTTTCAGCAGGGCGTAGATGTCGGCGTGGGCGTTGCGGTCATGCACGATGATGGGCTTGTCCAGTTCCAGCGCCAGCCTGATCTCGGCCTCGAAGAGGGCCAGCTGGGCGTCCTTCGGCACGGGCCAGTGGTAGTCCAGCCCGCATTCGCCCACGGCCACCACCTTCGGGTCGTCGTAATAGGGGGCCAGCGCTTTCATCTCAGCGGCCCAGTCGCCGCCGTAGACCGACACCGTGGGGGCCGGGCCCTCCTCGCCGCAGTCCTCCGGGGCGAGAAGGCTTTCCGGGTGGATGCCGATGGCAGCCACCACCCACGGATACTTGTGGGCCAGCTCCAGCACGCGGGGCGCGTCGCCGGAGTGAGTGGCCTGTTCGCAGACGCCCACCACGCCTTTGGCGGGCAGACTGTCCAGCAGAGCAAAGCGGTCTGCGTCAAAGGCGCGGGCGCTGTAGTGGGCGTGGGTGTCAAAGATGGGGCCGGTCATACGCCCTCCTTCTTCGGGGCCTTGTTTACGAGCCAGATGCCGACACAGACCAGCACCAGAGCCCCCATGTACTGCCAGCGGAAGAGCGGCTCCCCGTTCAGCAATGCACTGAGCAGGACGTTTACCACCGGGTTCACAAAGCCGAAGATGGCGATGCGGCTGACGGGGTTGTTTTTCATGAGCAAGGCCCAGATGACATACCCGGCGCCGCAGATAAAGGCCAGATAGAGCAGGTCCAGCACACCGGCCGCCGAAACGACGGTCAGCCGCCCGCCCAGCAGCAGACCCAGCACCAGCAGAGCTGCGCCGCCGACGAAGAGGTTCAGAAAGCAGACGGCAAAGCTGTCGGCTTTTTTGGTGACGGATTTGTTCCACGGGCCCGCCAAGGTGAAGATGACGGTAGCCAGCAGCATGGCAAAGATGCCGAAGGCGCTGCCGCCGCCATGGTTGCCCAGCGTGCCCACCAGAACGCCCGCAAAGCCCAGCACACAGCCAAGGGCCTTGGCGGGGGTCATCCGGTCGGCATTTCCGTAGAGGAAGTGGGCGAAGATGACGCCAAGGAAGCTCTGGGTGCTGTTCAGGATGCCGCCGAAGGCACCCGTCAGCAGGGCGACGGCGGAGTAGTAGAACGCATACTGCGCCGTGGTCTGCCACAGGCCCAGCGCACAGCACTCGGCCAGCACTTTGCCCTGCGGCAGGGCGGGGAGTCTGCCCTCCAAGATGAGGCTGCCCACCAGCACCAGCAGACTGCCCAGCATGAACCGGACGCCCGCAAAGCAGAGGATGGAGGCCGTGTCCGCCGTCTCAATGGCGAACAGGCGGTAGCCCATCTTGATGAAGGGGAAAGCGGAACCCCACAGCGCGTTGCAGAAGATCGCGATGAGGACGGCGAAGACCGGTGTGCCAAACAGCGCATCCAGCTTCTCCGTCCGCGAAACAGTGTGTTCCATGGCTTAGTGGATGCGGGAGCCGACGGGGGTGTCGTCGCCGTAGAAGGCGATGGAGCAGCCGCCGTCTGCGGTGTCCGCAGCGAAGATCATGCCCTCGCTGACATACTTGCCCTTCATCATGGGGCGGGGTGCCAGATTGCAGACGATGCCGATCTTCTTGCCGATCAGGTCTTCCGGCTTGAACCACTTGGCGATGCCGGACAGGATGCAGCGCTCCCGCTGGCCGTCGAAGACGGTCAGGTGGAGCAGCTTCTTGCTCTCCTTCAGGTTCTCACAGGCACGGACCTCGGCTACGCGCAGCTCCACCTTGCAGAAGGTATCGAAGTCGATCTCTTCCTCGTGGGTGAAGTCCACGCTGCTCTCGGCAGCGGCAGGGGCGTTCTTGGCGGCCTCGGCTTCGGCCTTGGCCTTGTTGGCAGCCTCGGCAGCGGCCTTCCGCTTCTCGTCCTCTTCCTTCAGGTGGGCGATCTCCTTGGCCACGTCGATGCGGGGGAACAGAGCGTCGCCCTTGTGGACGGTGTAGGTCTCCTGTGCACCGTAGACGGTCTTGGCGAGGTCGAGGGCGGAAGCGTCCAGACCCAGTTGATCCATCATCTTGGGGGCGGTGGAGGGCAGGTAGGCGTTCAGCAGGATGCCAGCCACGCGCAGTGCCTCGCACAGGTGGTACAGCACGCTCTCCAGACGCTCCTTGCTGGCCTCGTCCTTGGCCAGCGCCCAAGGTGCGGTCTCGTCGATGTATTTGTTGGCGCGCTGGATGACGGCGAAGATCTCCATCAGAGCCTGCGGGATGGTCAGGTTGTCCATGTCGGCGGTGACCTTGGCGGTCAGGCCGTTGATCATGCCCTCCAGCTCGGCGTCGATGGCCTCGGTGCCGGCAACATGGTGGACGGTGCCGCCGAAGTACTTCTCGCACATGGCGACGGTGCGGCTGAGCAGGTTGCCGAGGTCGTTGGCCAGATCGCTGTTGATGCGGTTGATCAGGGCCTCGTTGGTGAACATGCCGTCGTTGCCGAAGGGGATCTCACGCAGCAGGAAGTAGCGGATGGCGTCCACGCCGTAACGGTCGCAGAGGATGACGGGGTCCACGACGTTGCCCACGGATTTGGACATCTTGCCGCCGTTCATCAGCAGCCAGCCGTGGCCGAACACCCGCTTAGGCAGCGGCAGATCGAGGGCCATCAGCATGGCGGGCCAGAGGATCGTGTGGAAGCGCAGGATCTCCTTGCCGACCATGTGCAGGTCTGCGGGCCAGAACTTGTCGTAATCGTGGTAGGTCTCGTTGCCGTAGCCCAGCGCGGAGATATAGTTGCTCAGAGCATCGACCCAGACGTACATGGTGTGCTTGGGGTCGAAGGGGACAGGGATGCCCCACTTGACGGAGGTGCGGGAAACGCAGGTGTCCTGCAGACCCTGCTTGATGAAGGCGATCATCTCGTTCTTGCGGCTCTCCGGCTGGATGAACTGGGGGTTCTCCTCGTAGAGCTTGAGCAGACGGTCGGCATACTTGCTGGTCTTGAAGAAGTAGGCTTCCTCGTGGGCGTCGTAGACCTCGCGGCCGCAGTCGGGGCACTTGCCGTCAACGAGCTGGCTGTCGGTCCAGAAGCTCTCGCAGGGCTTGCAGTAGTGGCCGATGTACTCGCCCTTATAAATGTCGCCCTGCTCGTAGAGCTTGGTGAAGATCTTCTGGCAGGACTCCATGTGGTAGTCGTCGGTGGTGCGGATGAAGCGGTCATAGCTGACGTCCAGCAGCTTCCACAGGTCCTTGACGGTGGCCACGATCTTATCGACGTACTCCTTGGGGGTCACGCCCGCGTCGGCAGCCTTGTCCTGAATCTTCTGGCCGTGCTCGTCGGTGCCGGTCAGGAACATGACGTCATAGCCCTGCATCCGCTTGAAGCGGGCCAGCGCATCGCAGGCCACGGTGGTGTAGCTGTGGCCGATGTGCAGCTTGTCGCTGGGGTAGTAGATGGGGGTGGTGATGTAAAATGTTTTATGCTCGCTCATGGGAATATGCTCTTCCTTTCTATCGTGGCTGTGTCACAAAAAAGCTCCCGTCCTGCCGGAGTTTCCGGGCAGGGACGGGAGCTTAGACTTCCGTAGTAACACCTTGTTTCGCCGCGCTCTTGCAAGTGTTATGACAAAAGGGGCATAAAAACTCCTTCTTCTTATTATAATACGCGAAAAAGGCGGCTTTGTCAACGTTAAATCTCGTAATCGAGGCAGACGCGGTTTTTATAGTAGGGGCGCACCTTGCTGTTGGCCACGGCAACATGGGCCGGGTGGGTGGAATAGCCCTTGAGCGCCTCGGCAGATTCGAAGGTGGTGTCCAGCATCAGGTCGGCGTTGGAAGAGGGGAGAGCGTTGATGTTGACGCGGATGTCCACCAGACCGGGGATCTGCCCGGCCAGACCTTCCAGGCCCTCTTTGATGCCTGCCTTGACGGCGGCTTTTTCGGTGTCGGAAAGCTCATCCTTGAGCTGCCACAGAATCACATGCTTGACCATAAGAAAAATCCTCCTGCGTTTTTCTCCATTGTAGCAGAGAACGGCAGAAGGAGCAAGAAAAATTTTGGAATGGAACCAGGCCAGAACGATTCAATCGGCGCTATGGTTCCAACTCTCATACGCAACGAGATAAAGAAGGTCGCCCCCGATGGCAACCCCGAAGAGGATGCGGTAGACCAGCGATGTGACAGGCGTAAAGGCCAGGATCAGAAAGGCGAGAGCATTGAGCATGTAGAATACGCCGTTCTTTTTCTGCCAGAACGCGCGGTACTCAGGGTCGCGGACGTACTGGTTGAAGGGGAGTTTGATGAGCGGGTCCTTGCCCTGAAAATCCCGGATGCCGGAGATGAACCAGATCACGGCCAGCACAATGTTGAACAGGGTGGAAGACGAGAAGAACGAATCCATACGATACACCTCCATCTTTTTCCACAAGTATAACATAGGGGGGTGAAAAAGCAAGGACGGGATTCAACCCGGAACGGAACATTCTGCCCGGAAAATGTGCGAAGGAACAAAAAACCAGCCGGATCGAGGCGGTTGCAAGCCCTCGTCCGGCTGGATACTTACTTCTTCGGAGTCATAAGCCTCTTCTCCTTGGATCTCCTCATTTTCGGATTGTACGTTTCATAGGGTGACTCTCCTTAGAAACTATCAGAAAACTGGAATCTATTTCAAGGGGGACTAGCTACTCGTGTGCATTGGACTGACCCTTCTCTTAACTGTTGGACTGCGGTACAGAGATCATGAAGATGAATTTCATATTACCACATTCTTTCGAGTTAGATTTGCTGGGGGTTCCACTGCTTAGTACATTGGAGTTACTCCTTTTTGGTCATTCAAATATCTTCGTCCGCGCAAAAGCTTTCTTCATAGGGATCACCTCAAGCGGATCTATTTGAATCGCCATGGGGTCTTATACTCGACAGACTGTTCTGTTTTCGCGTGATGGATGCTCAAGACTGGCTCTTGTTTTTGTGTTTTTATACGGGGGATACATCCCGTTTGTGGAGAGCCTCTGTTTTGCTTCTCAGCGAACCCCGACAGTCTGTCCGAACTGTGCGGGTTCCATATCGACCATCGGTCTCGCTCCTTTCTGCTTCAAGTCAGCGGGGTTAGCTCTCATTTGAGCTTCTGCTGTACTTCTCTGGTTTCTGGCTTTATTATACTCAAAACGGGGCCGCTTGTCTATTCGCAGACTGTACAACAAATACCCTTTGCTTTTGCACCAAAAGTCCAAAAAGCTGGGATACATGAAACTCGACTTTCCGCCTGCTGTTCCGCCGCGGTGAGAAGAAGTGAACCCGGTACAGCCCTTACATCTCAGCCCTGCTTCCCATATAAATTTGATATACCGGCTATACAAACAGTGAATAACGTGCCGATTTTGCCTCATTTTACCCGTACAAGATGAAGCAAAAAACTAAGATTTGGCTAAGGAATTGTGCAAAAGGCATAAGAAACATTCAAGTATTTGCGCAAATTGCACAACACTTCTCCGCGCTCCGTGAAATGGAATATAACAAAAAGTAGAATCTGGGGCGGGCGGCTACAAATTTCGGCACAATCGTGCTATGATACATACCACAAAATGAGAAAGGAGAGAGTGCAAAAAGAATGAATGCGTTGACTGCTGCTTTAAAAGAAGAGCTGAACGTTGAAATGGTCTCGGTCTTCGGGCTTTTCATCCCGGAGTCGGTGGTCGTCAGTTGGGGCATCATGGCGTTTCTGGTCCTCGGTTCGATCCTGCTGACGCGGAATCTGCGGGTCGAACACATCACCAAGCGTCAGGCTGTCCTTGAGACGGTCGTGACCACCATCAACGATTTCTTCGTCGGGCTGCTGGGCGAAAACGGCAAACGGTATGTGCCGTATCTGGTGAGCGTGGCGCTGTACATCGGGTGCAGCAACCTCATCGGTGTGTTCGGCATCAAGCCCCCTACGAAGGATCTGAACGTCACGGCGGCTCTGGCGCTCATGAGCATCGTGCTCATCGAGTATGCCGGCATCCATGCGCGCGGCGGGCCCGGCTTTTTGAAGAGTCTGACGGCTCCTACCCCGATCATGACCCCCATGAACATCTTGGAGATCGCGATCCGGCCTACGAGCCTTTGCATGCGACTGTTCGGCAACGTGCTGGGCGCGTTCGTCATCATGGAGCTGATCAAGCTCGTGGTGCCGGTGTTCGTCCCCGCTGTCTTCAGTTTGTATTTTGACCTGTTCGATGGTCTGATCCAGACCTATGTGTTTGTGTTCCTGACCTCCCTGTTCATGAAAGAGAGCATTGGGGACGAAGAGTGATCTCAGACGCAGCGCGGGCTGAGAAGTGATTACATTACAAAGGAGATTTTATTATGAACGGACTCGTAGCTCTGGGCGCTGGTATCGCAGCGCTGACTGGTATTGGCGGCGGCATCGGCATCGGCATTGCCACCGGTAAGGCAACGGAGGCCATCAGCCGCCAGCCGGAAGCTTCCGGTAAGATCCAGACCAACCTCCTGCTGGGCGCTGCTCTGGCAGAAGGTACTGCAATTTTCGGCTTCGTCGTTGCCCTGCTGATCATCCTGTTCTTGGGTTGATAACGGAGGCATGACGGAATGCTGACACTGAATCTGAATCTTTTGTGGACGGTCGTCAACGTTCTGATCCTGTTCTTGCTGCTGCGGAAGTTCCTGTACAAGCCTGTCATGAACGTCATTGCACAGCGCCAGAAGCAGATCGACGACGCCATTGCCGCGGCGGAAACTTCCAAGCAGGATGCCGCCGCAGCCCTGACCAGCGCAGAGGGTAAGCTGCGCAATGTGGACGCCGAAGCCGCTGCCCGCCGCGAAGCCTACGAGCAGCAGGCCGAGAAGGAAAAGCAGCAGCTGCTGGCTGACGCCCAGAAACAGGCCGACGCCATCGTGGCCGAGGGCAAGGCTGCGGCCGAAGCCGAGCGCCAGCACAAGCTGCGCGAGGCCGACGCCCAGACCACGGCCCTTGCCCGCGCCATGTGCGAGAAGCTGCTGGAGCGGAACCTGACTGCGCAGGACGATGCCCGTCTGCTGGACGATCTGTTGGAGAAAGCAGGTGCTGGCAATGGCAACTGAATTCAGCAAGGAATTTTTCAACTCCAACCGCATCGTCAAGGCCGACCTGCGTGCAGCCCGCAAGCTGCGGGAAGAGGACATCACCCGCATCAAGGATGAAGTGAAGAAGCTCTACGATGCCACCGAGGTCATCCTGAATGTCTCCGTGGACGAGAGCCTCCTCTCCGGCTATGTCCTGCAGGTCGGCGACCGGATGTTCGATAACTCCGGCCGTCACATGCTGGACACCATGATGGCGGGCAAGCCCGATCTGGCGACCCTGAAGACCCGCATCGAGGACTACAAGCCCGCCGAGACCTCGGCTGAGGGCGGCGTGGTCATCTCCTCGGCGGACGGCATCGTGCAGGTCGAAGGGATGGACCGCGCCGTGTACGGCGAGATCGTCACCTTCGAGAACGGTGCCAAGGGCATGGTCGAAAGCGTGGAGCCGGGCCGCCTCGGCATCATGCTGTTCGACGGTGCCGAGTCCGTCGGCGTCGGCACCCTCGTGACCCGCAGCGGCAAGCGTGCGGGCATCCCCGTGGGTGAGGGCTTCCTCGGCCGCGTCATCGACCCGCTGGGCGAGCCCATCGACGGCAAGGGCCCGGTGGAAGCGGAGGGCTACAACCCCATCGAGAAACAGGCCCCCGGCATCTTGGAGCGTCAGAGCGTGGACACCCCTCTTCACACCGGCATCCTCGCCATCGACTCCATGTTCCCCATCGGCCGCGGCCAGCGTGAGCTGATCATCGGCGACCGCCAGACCGGCAAGACCTCCATCGCCACCGACGCCATCCTGAACCAGAAGGACACCGGCGTTTACTGCATCTACGTCGCCATCGGTCAGAAGGCTTCCTCCATCGCCCGCGTGGCCGAGGATCTGAAAAAGCACGGTGCCATGAGCTACACCACCATCGTGGCGGCCACGGCATCCGACTCCGCCCCCCTGCAGTACATTGCCCCCTATGCGGGCACGGCACTGGCCGAGTACTTCATGGACAAGGGTAAGAGCGTCCTGATCGTCTACGACGACCTGTCCAAGCACGCAGTGGCCTACCGTGCCATCTCGTTGCTGCTCCGCCGCTCTCCGGGCCGTGAGGCTTACCCCGGCGATGTCTTCTATCTGCACTCCCGTCTGCTGGAGCGCTCCTGCCGGATGCGCGACGACCTCGGCGGCGGTTCCATCACCGCTCTGCCCATCGTCGAGACGCAGGCGGGCGACGTCTCCGCTTACATCCCCACCAACGTCATCTCCATCACCGATGGTCAGATCTTCCTTGAGAGCGCCCTGTTCAACGCGGGCAACCGCCCGGCCGTCAATGTCGGCCTGTCGGTGTCCCGTGTCGGCGGCGCAGCCCAGACCAAGGCCATGAAGAAGGCCAATGCCAACCTGCGCATCGAGCTGGCCCAGTATAAGGATATGGAGTCCTTCGCCCAGTTCAGTTCCGATCTGGACGCCGAGACCCGCCGCCAGCTGGAGCACGGCAAGGCCCTGACTGAGATGCTCAAGCAGCCGCTCTATCAGCCCAAGTCCGATGCCGAGCAGGTCGTGATCCTGACGCTGGCTTCCCACGGGATGCTGGATCTTGTCCCGCTGACGGAGCAGCGCGCCAAGACGGCCGCCTTCGTGCGGTCGTTCAAGGCCGATGTCTCCGGCACGATGGACGCCATCACTTCCACCGGCAAGATCACGCCGGAACAGGTGGATGCCATCCTGACCGCGTGGAAGGCCTATGCGGGAGGGGAGAGCCATGCCGTCCAGTAAGCTGCTCAAGGAGCGGATCGAGAGCATTCAGGATACCATGAAGATCACGAATGCCATGTACCTGATCTCCTCCTCCAAGCTCCGCAAGGCACGCCAGAACTACCAAAACGTTCTGCCGTATTTCACCCGGATGCGGGATACCATTTCCCGCGTCGTGCCCCATCTGCCGGATGAGCCGGTCCACCCTTACTTCCATGAGCGGAATGTGGAGAACCCCAAGCGGGCCTACCTTGTGCTGACCGCCGATAAGGGCATGGCCGGTGCTTACAACCAGAACCTGCTCAAGTTCCTCAAGGAACATGCAGACCAGAACGACCGGTTCTATGTCATCGGTCAGGTCGGCTACCGTGCCCTGCTCCATAAGGACCCGCGTCTGGTGGAAGAGTTCCAGTACGGCGCCACGGCCCCGACGCTGCAGCGTGCCCGCGATATCACCGTGGACGCCATCGACGATTTCAAGTCCGGCAAGCTGGATGAGGTGTACATCGTCTACACCAAGATCCAGAATGCCCTGACCAGTGAACCCGTCATGGAGCGGCTGCTTCCGCTGGACCGCGAGCACCTGAAGCCCACGCCCAAAGGTCTGGGTGACCCGCGGGGCGAGGTGGAGATGTTCCCGGATGCGAAGACCGTGTTCGAGCAGACAGCGCCCATTTATATGCACGGTATGATCTTCGGCGCCATGACCGAGAGCTTCTGCGCCGAGCAGAGCGCCCGCATGACCGCCATGGATTCGGCCACCAAGAGCGCGAATGACATGATCCACGAGCTTCAGCTCGAATACAACCGCACCCGTCAGGGCTCCATCACACAGGAGATCACCGAGATCATCGGCGGTGCGGCGGCAGTACAGAACAATGAGTAAAACTTACTCCTTCCGGCATCACCTAAGCGATGCCGCCTCCCTCAAGGAGAGAGGCTTTAGCGGCTCTCTCGCCGAGGGAGCTGGCACAGCGAAGCTGTGACTGAGGGAGTATCGATTCTATGAGAAAGGCAATCGTATGATACAGGGAACTATTATTCGCGTAGCGGGCCCCGTGGTGGACGTCAAGTTCACCGAGGGCAAGCTGCCTGCCCTGCAGGAAGCGCTGACGGTGACCGCCGAGGGCACCGAGCGTACGATGGAAGTGGCGCAGCACGTCAACGAGACGACGGTGCGCTGCATCATGCTTTCTGCCAGCGAGGGTCTTGGCAAGGGCATGGTGGTCACCGCCACCGGCCATGGCCTGAACGCCCCGGTGGGCGAAGGCACGCTGGGCCGCATGTTCGACCCGCTGGGCCGCCCCATCGACGGCAAGGGCCCGGTGGACGACCTGCCCCACTGGTCCATCCACCGCAAGGCTCCCAGCTTTGCAGAGCAGAAACCTGCAACCGAAATTCTGGAGACCGGCATCAAGGTCATCGACCTGCTGGCTCCTTACGCAAAAGGCGGTAAGATCGGCCTGTTCGGCGGCGCCGGTGTCGGCAAGACCGTCCTGATCCAAGAGCTGATCCACAACGTCGCCACCGAGCACGGCGGCTACTCCATCTTCACCGGCGTGGGCGAACGCTCCCGCGAGGGCTGCGACCTTTGGGGTGAGATGAACGCTTCCGGTGTTCTGAACAAGACTGCGCTGGTCTTTGGCCAGATGAACGAGCCCCCCGGAGCCCGTATGCGCGTCGCGGAGACCGGCCTGACCATGGCCGAGTACTTCCGCGAGGAGACCCATAAGGACGTCCTGCTGTTCATCGATAACATCTTCCGTTTCGTGCAGGCCGGTTCCGAAGTCTCCGCCCTGATGGGCCGTATGCCCTCCGCCGTCGGCTACCAGCCCACGCTGGCCAACGAGCTGGGTGCTCTGCAGGAGCGCATCACCTCTACCCGCGATGGTTCCATCACCTCGGTTCAGGCTGTCTACGTCCCCGCCGACGACCTGACCGACCCGGCCCCCGCCACCACCTTCGCACACTTGGATGCCACCACGGTCCTGAGCCGTAAGATCGTTGAGCAGGGCATTTACCCCGCTGTCGATCCGCTGGCCTCCACCAGCCGCATCCTCGAAGCCGACATCGTGGGCGAGGAGCACTACCGTGTTGCCCGCAAGGTTCAGGCGACGCTGCAGCGCTATCAGGAGCTGCAGGACATCATCGCCATCCTCGGCATGGATGAGCTGAGCGAGGAAGACAAGCTCACCGTCACCCGCGCCCGTAAGCTGCAGAAGTTCCTCTCCCAGCCCTTCTCGGTGGCCGAGAACTTCACCGGTCTGCAGGGCAAGTACGTCCCGCTGGCCGAGACCGTCAAGGGCTTTGCCGCCATCGTGGACGGCCAGTGCGATGATCTGCCGGAGTGGGCCTTCTTCAACGTGGGCACCCTTGACGATGCCCGCAAGAAGGCCGCCGACAAGCTCGCGGAGGAAAAGGGCGGTGCCGTCTGATGGAAAAGTTCATGTTGAACATCACTGCTTCCAGCGGTGAATTCTATCAGGGCGACTGCGAGAGCCTGATCCTCCCCACCGGCGACGGGGTGTACGGCGTTCAGGCCGGGCACAACCCGGTACTGGTGGCTCTGCACATGGGAATTGCGAAGTTCACCGTGAACGGCGAGACCCGCGAGGTGCTGGTGGGCGACGGCATCGCCGAAGTCACCCCCACCTTTGTTCTGCTGCTGGTGGACAGCGCCGAGCGCCCGGAGGACATCGACCGCAACCGTGCCGAGGCCGCCCGCATCCGCGCTGAAGAGCGCTTGCAGCATAAGCAGAGTATGCACGAATACTACCAGAGCAAGATCGCCCTTGACCGCGCCATGCAGCGTCTGCAGACCGCGGCCAAGTATAAGCGGTAAGCTTTATCTGAACCAAATTCTCTCCAAAAAGAAAGCCTCCATCTGGTGCTTTACGCACTCGGATGGAGGTTTTTTTGCGGATACAAAAACTTATGCGGGTCTCTTCTGGCTCAAGGTCGCGATCTCATCCAGAGAGAGACCGGAGTACTTTGCAATTTTGTCATGGGGCATTTCATCTGCAAGCATACTCAATGCAACAGCCACAGCTTTGGCATGTGTTGCTTCACGAGCAGCTTCATTTCGCATTTCTTCCATAGCTCTGCACATATTTGCCACTCCTTTCGTATCCTCTTTGAAATAGCGTACACGATCGGCCAATGTAGAATAATACATTTCCGTTGCATCGGTGCAGAAAAAATCGTGCATCAACTTCCCCAAAGCGGTCTCGTCTTTGATTTGCGAATTGACATAGATAATATGAGCTTCATCTTCAAAGATATCCCCGGTCTCGCGCACAACACGGTCGATGTGATAAATAGGAAGACCACGTTTTAAGATATCACGCTCTGTAATGAAGACAATATAGGTCTCGTTCAAATCGCTGTATGAATCTCCGGAATGGGTCAGATTAGCGTCCAAGAGGCTGCTGTTGTAACGTGCCCGTTTGGCACCGGCTCCGCGGTCAGAACGCTGAATTTCCACATTGTATGCGCGGTTTGCGGAATCCAGAGCCAGAATGTCCAACCGGACGGAACGGCCCTGCAAATTTTTCAGATCGTGCTGACCATGCACTTCTTGTACCGTCAGGTCATCACGGTTCAAAATGATGCGGAGCAGCAGCGCGGCACAAGATTTGTCTTCAAAAACCTTGCTCATGAAATCATCGTCCATGAGCCGGAAGCCGCGGATCCGTTCAAGGTCTTCCACATGTTTTTGCTCGAATGCTGCATCGTGAGAAATATGGGACTCGCTCATCGGATCACCTGCTTTCTCTTGTTGCTTTTATCATAACATACTTTGGACTTTTTGACAAGAGAACGTTCCTTTGCACCTTCCCACTCCGTTCCGAATACGCTATGGGTGAACCAAGTGAACATTTCGGCAAAGGAGTTTTTGTTATGGCAACCGGAATTTTGCGCATTCAGGCATTTGCGGCCCGGCAGTCCTCCCCGGTGGAGGGGGTGACGGTGAACATCACGGGGGACGGTTTCACCGCCGTCCGGACGACCGACGCCGAGGGCAATGCCGCCGATGTGGTCATCACCGCACCGGACTGTGCCCTCTCGCTGGAGGCGGAGAACACCACCCGCTGCCCCTATGCGGTGTGCAGCCTGACCGCGGCCAAAACGGGCTTCCGGCCCGTCCGCATTCAGGGCGTCCAGATCTTTGCGGGGCAGGTGACGCTGGCCCAGCCGGAGATGATCCCCGAAACCGAGGAGGACCGCGATGTGCCTAACCCGCCCATCGTCATCCCGCCCCATGCCCTCTTTGCGGGGGATGGCGGCAGCGGCACCGCCCCCACTGCGGGGTGCGTTCCCCGCGTGCTCGACCGGGTCATCATCCCGAAGAACATCACCGTCCATCTGGGCAAACCGGCGGCTTCGGCTCGGAACGTGACCGTCTCGTTCCGCAAGTATATCGCCAATGTGGCGTCCAGCGAAGTTTACCCCACGTGGCCCGAAGCGGCACTCCGGGCCAACATCCACTGCCAGATCTCGCTGGCGCTGAACCGCATCTACACTGAGTGGTACCCCAGCAAGGGCTACAACTTCAACATCACCAATTCCACCAGCTACGATCAATATTATGTCCACGGGCGGACGGTGTTCGACGTCATGGTGCGGCTGACCGACGACATCTTCAACACCTATCTCCGCAAGACCGGCACCGTGAATCCCTATTACTCCGAATACTGCGATGGCAAGACCGTCACCTGTCCGGGGCTGAAGCAGTGGGGCACGGTCACGCTGGCCAAACAGGGCCGCACGCCGCTTCAGATCCTGAAATACTACTACGGCAGCAACATCGAGATCGTCCGCACCAACAACATCCAGTCCATCCCCCAGAGCTACCCCGGCTCGCCGCTGCGGCAGGGCGACTCCGGCACGGCGGTGTACACCTTGCAGCGCCAGCTCAACCGCATCACCAAGGATTACCCCTTCCTCGGCAAGCTGACCGTGGACGGCAGATTCGGCCCCCGCATGACTGCCACGGTCAAGGCGTTCCAGAAGCAGTTCGACCTCACCGCCGACGGCGTGGTGGGGCGGCAGACGTGGTATAAGATCAGCTATATCTACGTGTCGGTCAAGGACTTGGCCGAGCTGACCAGTGAGGGCGAGACCTCCAGCGGCACCCTGTCGGACGGCACATGGGGCGGAACCACCCTGCGCACCGGCTCCACGGGCAGCGCTGTGGAGCAATTGCAGTTCTGGATGAACACGCTGGCCCAGTACGAGTCCAGCATTCCGCCCATTACGGTGGACGGCAGCTACGGCACGGCCACAGCCAACGCGGTGCGGGCCTTCCAGCGGCGGTATGGCCTGACCGTGGACGGCGTGGTGGGGCGCGAGACATGGACGGCGGTGTACAACGAGTTTCGGAGTATCCAGTCCGACAACGGCACCCCCAACGCCTACCCCGGCACGGCTCTGCGGCAGGGGGCCAGTGGGCAGAATGTCCGGCTCATTCAGTTCTGGCTCAAGATCGCCCGGAGCGTCTATTCCCGCCTGAACGACGTCACGGTGGACGGCCGGTTCGGCGCGGCCACGGCTGCGGCCGTCCGCCGGTTCCAGACCTATTTCGGCCTGACCAGCGACGGCGTGGTGGGCCGGACCACATGGAATAAGCTGTACGAGGTCTACAACGACATCGCCAACAAGCTGCTTTCGGCCAGTCTCCGCCCCGGCGAGTATCCGGGCATTTTGCGGCGGGGCAGCAGCGGCACGGCGGTGCGGGAGCTGCAATTCTACCTCTACCTCCTGAGCGCCTATGGAACCGGCATCCCTGCCGTGAGCATCGACGGCAGTTTCGGCGCGGCCACCGAGAACGCGGTGCGGGCCTACCAGCGGTTCGCGGGGCTGACAGTGGACGGCATCGTGGGGCGCACGACGTGGGATTCCCTCTACGGCAAAGCCTCGGCCCTGCGCAGCAGCGGCCCCGTGGTCACTCTGAAGCGTCTGCCCTACCCCGGCAAACCCCTGACCGTGGGCAGCGAGGGCAGCGCGGTGTTCTATTATAACATCCTGCTTCAGCGCATCGCTTACTACTTCGACCGTGTGGAGCGGCCGCCCCTGTCCGACCGGTACACCGACGAGACGGCGGCTTCCACCCGCAGCGCACAGGCCCTGCTGGATCTGCCGGAGACCGGCATCGCCGACGCCGAGACGTGGACGGCGGTGGAAGCGCTGAGCTTGCAGCTGGCCGCCAAGACCCCCAACCCCGACCGGGACGCGGAACAGGGGCTGGCCTACCCCGGCCGCGCCGTCACTGAAGGGAGCATCGGCCCGGATGTGATGCAGGTGGAACAGTGGCTCAACGGGCGGGCGAATCTCTACTGCGGCGAGGATTTCGTCACCGAAAATTCGTCCTTCGGCCCGGCGGAGACCGTCGCCGTCAAAGCGGCACAGGCGCGGGC
Source organism: Faecalibacterium hattorii (assembly GCF_003287455.1). GTDB lineage: Bacteria > Bacillota > Clostridia > Oscillospirales > Ruminococcaceae > Faecalibacterium > Faecalibacterium hattorii. The sequence continues at coordinate 82,739 of NZ_PRLC01000015.1, forward strand.
CGGATTGGAGCAGACCGGGATCGTCAACCGCGAAACATGGGCGGCGCTGCGGGCCCAGAGCTGCGAATGTGAGGAGGAGTGAGGATGGCACGGTTGCTTATTTACGACGCCTACGAGAATAAGGTCTACACCTACAACAGCCTCAACGAGAACGACCCCATGCCCTACAGCACCAACCGGACCCTGACCCTGCGGGAGTTCCGGGGCAGATCCAACAGCCCGGTGCTCTGGACGACCATCGCGGCGATGGAAGCGTGGAACCTGACCCGCCGCAAATACGGCAGCGGCATCCCGGTGGGGTATGCGTTCCGCCGCATCTGGGAGGGCGGCCACGGCACCCGCAGCCAGCACTACGCGGGCGTGGCCTTTGATGTGGGCCAGAGCCTGAGCCAGACCCGGCGCACGGCCATCTACAACGCCGCCCGCTCCACCGGGGCGTGGGGCTATGTGGAGCCGCTGAGCCAGACCCCCACATGGGTCCACTTTGACCGCCGCTACGGCACCCCCGCGTGCAGAGGCACCACCGCCGGGTATCCCACCCTGCGGCGGGGCAGCCGGGGCTGTTACGTCATGGTCTTGCAGGATGCCCTCTCGACGCTGGGCTACCAGACCGGCACCCGCATCGATGGGCTTTTCGGCAGCAAGACCGAGGAAGCGCTCCGGGGCTACCAGCGCCGCACCAGCCTTTCTGTGGACGGCGTCTGCGGCTGCAACACATGGAAAAAAATCACCACCGCCGTCATCGGCGTCGGGCGGACCAAGACGACCATTGATTAAAACGAAACGAGGGCGGGAGCTTGTCGGCTCCCGCCCTCGCGGCGATTATCTGCGATGGATCTTCTTATTCGGCTTCCGGCCGTGCCATGTGTTCAGCAGCCACCACAGGCCGTAGACGGCGAGGGTGAGGAGGCTGAGGACGATCAGGACTTTCAGGTAGAGGCTGCGGAAGAATTCCTGCACCTTCGAGACGGTCAGGAGCAGAGTGTTCTGGTGGACGTCCTGCCCGGCGATGAGGTTGACCACGCCGATGGTCTCCCCGGCCAACTTCAGCTCCACCGTGCCGATGACGTCGCCCTGATGGATGGGGGCAGAAGCATAGTCGGGCAGGTGGAAGTATTTCTGGGTCACGGTGCCGTCGCCCGAAGAGGGCAGCAGGGTCATCATGTTGTCGTCGGGGTAAAGCTGCAGGGTGTCGGTGTCGGAGGAATACTTCACCGGGATCTCTGCCAGCGCCTGATCGGTGTCCAGCGCGGCTTGGATGGAAAAGCTGTCGAACACCCAGTCCATGAGCTTGGTCGTCTCGCACAGCGCCGGGCGGCGGTTCGCGTAGCCGTAGTCGTCGCAGGTGTCGGGGCTCTGCATGATGCAGAAGATATAGGTCGCGCCGTTTTTGTTGGCCCACGAAACGTAGCTCTGGTTTCCGCTGTCGTTCTTATAGGCCATCACGTCGCACATGCCGCCCTGCATCGCGCTGCGGTAGAATTTTCCGCCGCTGATCTTGTTCAGCGCAACGTTCTGGCTCAGCAGCACAAAGCTCTTGGCGTGCTTTTCCTTGGCCGGCATCGTGAAGGTCGGGGCGCTGGAAATTTCTTTGAACGCATCAAAGCTCATCAGGTAGCGCAGGATCAGGTACATATCCACGGCGGTGGTGGTATTGCCGCGGTCAAGGCCGCAGGCATCCGTCCATGTGCTGCCGGTGGTGCCGATGCGCTGGGACAGGGTGTTCATCTGGCTGACCCACCCGGCAAGGTCTCCGCCCGAAAGCTCGTAGGCAAGGCCCATGGCAGCCTCGTTGGCGTTCCGGGTCACCATGGCGTAGACGGCCTCCCGGTAGGTGAAGGTCTCGCCGGAGCGCATATCGGCGTTGTCCGTGTTGTGGACGTAATCCGAGATGGCGAAGGGCATCGTAAAAGTGTTGTCGAGCTGGTCGGCGTAGTTGGTCATCACCAGCGCGATGGTCATATATTTGGTCAGGCCCCCGGCCCAGACCTGTTTCTGACTGTCCTTGTCGTAGACGATGATGTTGGTGTCGGTGTTCACGATATAGGCGCTCTGGGCCTTGACCTCGTACACGGGGCTGGGGTCGAACATGGCGCTTGCCGACACAGCCAAAAAGCTGAACAGCACAGCCAAGGATAAAAAGAGGGCAGCGATACGTTTCATGTGGACAATTCCTTCAAAAAGCGATAAAATAGAAGAACCGGAGCGCAGGATGCGACCGGAAATGACAAACAAACGAAGCAAAGCTTCACCTTATAATAATAACAGGTTTGCCCTGCGGAGACAAGGGTTTTTACGGGTTTCACACAGGGCAGGAGGGAAACGATGGTATATCTGACGGGAGACACCCACGGCGACATCGAGCGCTTCAAGCACGGCAAGCTCCGCTGGCTGGGCAAGCGGGACGTGGTGATCGTGCTGGGCGATTTCGGGTTCGTGTGGGACGGCAGCAAAGAGGAGCAGAAAAAGCTGGACTGGCTGCGCAAGCGGCCCTACACCCTGCTGTTTCTGGACGGCGCGCATGAAAACTACGACCTGCTGGCCCAGTACCCGGAAGAAGAGCTGTTCGGCGGCAAGGTGCAGGCTTTGGGCGGCAATGTCTACCACGTCTGCCGGGGCAGTGTGCTGACGCTGGAAGAGAAAAAATACCTCTGTTTCGGCGGGGCCGAAAGCCCCGACCGGGAGGAGCGGGAGCCGGGGGTCAACTGGTGGCCGCAGGAGATGCCCTCGGACGAGGAATACGCCTCCTGCGAACAGAGCCTCGCGGCAAACAACTGGCAGGTAGATTATGTGCTGACCCACGATGCGCCAAGCAAGTTCCTTGATTTTTCTGCGCTGGCGGCGGGGGAGTCGAACCGGCTGCACCTCTTCCTCGATAAGATCCTGCTGAAAATGCAGTACGAAAAATGGTTCTTCGGCTGCTACCACAAGGACGCAGCCCTCTCCACCAAGAGCCGCTGCGTCTTCTGCGATGTGATCCCCATGAAATAATACGAACCAGAAAAGGGCTGTTGTACAGAACTCCCTCAGTCACGGCTTCGCCGTGCCAGCTCCCTCTCGGAGGGAGCCTTGGCGTAACGGTGAGCTGTGAAAGCCTCCCTCTCAGAGGGAGGTGGCATCGCGTGAGCGATGACGGAAGGAGTTGGCAACAGCCCTTTTCTTTTTTCCTAGTTCATCGCGCCCGCCTTTTCAAACATCTGCTCGACCTGCGCGGCCAGCAGGGCGTGTTCCGGGGCCGTGAGCAGCGGGTCCTCGGCCAGCAGGGCAGCGGCCTCGCTCTGGGCCGCATGGAGGGTGCGGGTGTCGTTCATCAGGTCGGCGATCTGCAGCGTAGGCAGACCGTGCTGGCGGCTGCCGAAAAAGTCGCCGGGGCCGCGGGTCTCCAAATCGTACTGGGCCACCGCGAAGCCGTCTGCCGTGGAGCAGAGGAACTTGAGCCGCTTCTGAACATTCTCGCCGGTGTTGTCGCTGACGAGGAAGCACCAGCTTTCTGCCGCGCCGCGTCCGACCCGGCCCCGCAGCTGGTGCAGGGCGCTCAGGCCGTACCGTTCGGCGTTTTCGATGACCATGACCGTGGCGTTGGGCACATCCACGCCCACCTCGATGACGGTGGTGGACACCAGCGCGTCCAGCCGCCCGGCCTTGAAATCCTCCATGACGGCGGCCTTTTCCTTTGGCTTGAGTTTACCGTGCATCAGCCCCACCCGGCGCTCCGGCAAAAGGGCCTTGGCGATGTCCTCGTAGTAGGTCTTTACAGCGTTCAGCCCGCCGTCCGGGGTGTCCTCGATGGCAGGGCAGACGATATACACCTGCCGCCCGGCGTCGATCTCCCGGTCGAGGAAGCCGTAGAGGTCCTGCCGCTTTTTGCCGGTGATGCACCGGGTCTTCACCGGTTTGCGGCCCGGCGGCAGTTCGTCCAAGATCGAGATGTCGAGGTCGCCGTAGATCAGCAGCCCCAGCGTGCGGGGGATGGGGGTGGCGCTCATGACCAGCAGATGCGGGTTCTCGGCCTTTTCGGCCAGCATGCCGCGCTGCCGCACCCCGAAGCGGTGCTGCTCGTCCACCACCGCGAGGCCCAGCCGCGCAAACTCCACCCCCTCGCTCAGGATGGCGTGGGTGCCCACCACGAGGTCGGCTTCGTCGGCCCGGATGGCCGCCAGCGTCCGGCGGCGGGCTGCGGCCTTCATCCCGCCGGTCAGCAGGGCCACTCGCATGCCGAAGGGGGCCAGCATCCGGTTCAGGTTCTCGGCGTGCTGGGAGGCAAGGATCTCGGTGGGGGCCAGCAGGGCCGCCTGATAGCCGCTGCGGATGCACGCCCAGATGGCGGCGGCGGCCACCAGCGTTTTGCCGCTGCCCACGTCGCCTTGGAGCAGCCGGTTCATGGACTGTTCGCCCGCCATGTCGGTCAAGATCTCGTCCACGGCCCGCCGCTGTGCTCCGGTGGGGGAGAAGGGCAGGGTGTCCCAGAAGGGTTTCGGGTCCAGCCGCTGCATGGGGGCCCCGGTGGCGGCGCTGCCCCGGTTTTTCATCCGGCCGATGCCGAGCTGCAGCACCAGCAGCTCTTCGTAGATGAGCCGCCGCCGTGCTGCGAAAGCAGCGTCCTCGCTTTCCGGGCAGTGGATGGCCCGCACCGCATCCGCCTTGGAGAGCAGACGGTATTTTTTTCGCATCTCCTCCGGCAGCGGGTCGGGCAGCAGCTCCGCGTGGGGCAGAAGCTGCCGGACGCATTTCGCGATGAGGCTGCTGGAAACGCCCTCGGTCTGGGGGTAGACGGCCTCAAAAGGCGCGGCGGCGATCTGCTCGGCCGTGCGCACCTGCGGGTTCACCATCTGGCGGCGGAGCATCCCACCCGTCACGATGCCCTGAAAATAATATTCCTGCCCCAGTTCCAGCTTCTGTGCGGCGTAGGGGTTATTGAACCATGTGATCTCTAGGCTGGACACATCGTCCCCGGCGGTGATCCGCTCCATCCGCCGCCCGCCCGGCAGGATGCGCCCGCCGGGTTTGGCGAACACCTCGGCCTTGACGACGCATTCGGTGTCGTTCGGCGCTTCGGCGATGGAATAGGGCTTGGTAAAGTCGATGTAACGGCGCGGATAGTGGCAGAGCAGGTCGGCCAGCGTGACGATGCCCAGCTTCTCGAACCGCTCGGCGGTCTTAGGCCCGACGCCCTTCAGGTAGCGCACCGGCGTGTCCGGCGTCAGGGTCGTATGAAGTTCTGGTTTTGCGGGCATGGCGGGCGCTCCTTTCACAAAGATAGTTCTATTGTAGCATGGGGAAGGGAAGGATGCAATAAAACAAAAAATCCCGAACGCATTCACGTTCAGGATTCCTTTGGAGGTGACGACCAGATTTGAACTGGTGGATGAGGGTTTTGCAGACCCTTGCCTTACCACTTGGCCACGTCACCATATTGGAGTGAATATTTCCACTCCATTTGGAGCGGCCGACGAGGCTCGAACTCGCTACCTCCACCTTGGCAAGGTGGCGCTCTACCAGATGAGCTACGGCCGCA
>NZ_PRLC01000016.1 GCF_003287455.1 Faecalibacterium hattorii
AGCGACCCGGATCGGGCTCGAACCGACGACCCCCAGCGTGACAGGCTGGTGCTCTAACCAACTGAGCTACCGGGCCACAATGGTGGAAGTTAACGGGCTCGAACCGCTGACCCTCTGCTTGTAAGGCAGATGCTCTCCCAGCTGAGCTAAACTTCCACAAAAATGGAGCGGCCGACGAGGCTCGAACTCGCTACCTCCACCTTGGCAAGGTGGCGCTCTACCAGATGAGCTACGGCCGCATACTCCATGTGGCGTGCCGGGGTTTCGCTCCCGGCGACGTTGGTTATTATACCGCACCGCCGCCCCTTTGTCAACCACAAATTTTCAAAAACTCTTACTTTTTGCAAAACCGACCCAACATCGTAAAACAAATTCTGCACACCCGTTCCCGCCCCTTGGGAAAGTTTCAGCTCTCAGGGCCGAGACACAAGCAAAATTCAATTGCATTCCTATATAAAAAAGGTTATAATGGAAAAGTTAAAAGCTGCATGTTTTTCGCGTCTGCTGCGCCTCGCGGGCGGGCAGACGCATTTTCATGCCGAGATTCTGCCAGAAAAAGGAGCTAACGCAATGTACAAGATCACTGAAAAAGTCGCGCTGAACCCCACCGTGACGAAGATGGTCATTGAAGCCCCGCTCATCGCCAAAAAGGCAAAGCCGGGCCAGTTTATCATTGTGCGCCCGTTTGAGGACAGCGAGCGCATCCCCCTGACCGTGGCCGGTTACGACCGCGAGAAAGGCACCGTGGACATCATCTTCCAGATCGTCGGCGGCACCACCATGGAGCTGAACAGCCTGAACGCGGGCGACAGCGTCCACGATTTTGTCGGCCCGCTGGGCCGCGCCACCGAGACCGAGGGCCTGAAGAAGGTCTGCGTCGTGGGCGGCGGCGTCGGCTGCGCCATTGCGCTGCCCATTGCCCGCGAACTGCACGAGCAGGGCTGCACCGTCCACAGCGTCATCGGCTTCCGCAATAAAGATCTGCTCATCCTTGAGGACGAGTTCAACGCTTGCAGCGACGAGCTGCGCATCATGACCGACGACGGCAGCTACGGCACCAAGGGCGTCGTCACCGCTGCACTGGACGAGCTGGTGGCTGCCGGCAACCAGTACGACCTCGTCATCACCATCGGCCCGCTGATCATGATGAAGTTCGTCGTCAAGACCTGCCAGAAGCACGGCCTGAAGAGCATCGTTTCCATGAACCCCATCATGATCGACGGCACCGGCATGTGCGGCGGCTGCCGCCTGACCGTGGGCGGCGAGACCAAGTTCGCCTGTGTGGACGGCCCCGACTTCGACGGCGACCTCGTGGATTTCGACGAGGCCATGGCCCGCGGCACCATGTACCGCCCCTTTGAGGCCAAGGCCCGCGAAGCGGCCTGCAATCTGTTCAAGACTCAGGAGGGAAAATAAGATGGCTTTCAATATGGACCCGAAAAAGTGCCCCATGCCCACGCAGGACCCCAACGTCCGCAACAAGAACTTTGAGGAAGTGGCACTTGGCTATACCGCCGAAATGGCCGTGAACGAAGCAAAGCGCTGCATCCACTGCAAGAACAAGCCCTGCCAGACCGGCTGCCCGGTCGGCATCGACATCCCGGAGTTCATCGGCCATGTGGCCGAGGGCGACTTTGAAGCCGCCTATCAGGTCATCAACCGCTCCTCTTCCCTGCCCGCTGTCTGCGGCCGTGTCTGCCCGCAGGAGAGCCAGTGCGAGGGCAAGTGCACCCGCGGCATCAAGAACGAGCCCGTCGGCATCGGCCGTCTGGAGCGCTTCGTGGCCGACTGGCACCGTGAAAACGTCCACACTGCCCCGGTCGTGCCCGAATCCAACGGCCACAAGGTCGCCATCATCGGCGCGGGTCCTGCCGGCCTGACCGCTGCGGGCGATCTGGCAAAGCTGGGCTACAAGGTCACCGTGTACGAGGCGCTGCATGTGGCGGGCGGCGTGCTGATGTACGGCATCCCCGAATTCCGTCTGCCCAAGGCCATCGTCCAGCAGGAGATCGACGGCCTGAAGAAGATGGGCGTCGATTTCGAGTGTAACATGGTCATCGGCAAGGTGCTGACCATCGACGAGCTGATGGGCGAGTACGGCTACGAGGCCGTCTTCGTGGGCTCCGGTGCCGGTCTGCCCCGCTTCATGGGCATCCCCGGCGAGAGCCTGAAGGGCGTTTACTCCGCCAACGAGTTCCTGACCCGCTCCAACCTGATGAAGGCTTACCTGCCCACCAGCAAGACCCCCATCCGCACCGGCAAGAAGGTCGCCGTTGTGGGCGGCGGCAATGTGGCCATGGACGCTGCCCGCAGCGCCCTGCGTCTGGGTGCCGAGACCGTCTACATCGTCTACCGCCGCGGCATGGCCGAACTGCCCGCCCGTAAGGAGGAAGTGGAGCACGCCGAGGAAGAGGGCATCATCTTCAAGACCCTGTGCAACCCGGTGGAGATCCTGTCCGATGACGACGGCTTCGTCAAGGCCATCACCTGCGTGGAGATGGAGCTGGGCGAACCCGACGCCTCCGGCCGCCGCCGCCCCATCGAGAAGAAGGGCAGCGAGTTCACCATGGATGTGGACACCGTCATCATGAGCTTGGGCACCAGCCCGAACCCCCTCATCCGCTCCACCACCCCCGGTCTGGAGACCAACAAGCACGGCTGCATCGTCACCGAAGGCGACGAGGGCAAGACCAGCCGCGAGGGCGTTTATGCGGGCGGCGACGCCGTGACCGGTGCCGCTACCGTCATCAAGGCCATGGGTGCCGGTAAGGCAGCCGCGAAGGCCATTGACGAGTACATTCAGAATAAGTAAGTTTCCATTTAGAGTTTAAAGCGAGATGGCACACTGTTGCAAAACAAAAATGCAACTACACCTTGTGCAAAGAACTAGTACAAAATCAGAAACCCGGAACCTTTTGAGCTGTTTTCGCTCTGAAAAGGTTCCGGGTTTTATGTATTATTTTTCGGAGCGCTATTGCATCGGTCTCTTTCCGTCTAACCAAATAAAATTATTCATACCATGACTTTTCTTTTTCATCGGAGGCAAACACTGTCTGCTTTCCACCATATTTGACTGTTATTTTATAGGAATCAATCTGTTCCGACACATGAAAAGCCACATAGCCTTTTACACTTCCATTGGCAGGGATGGGCATCTGACTAAACAGCTCCGGAAAATCCGTGCGCATTTCATCTTGCCCACAAAACGGAGCATCTTTCCCATTGAACTGTGCTGTAAAATTATCCTTGGTGAGGGTAATTGGCGCCGTGCTGTTGTTTGTTATGCGGAAACGGCACTCTTCCACGGAATTGTAGCTCGTAATAGACCCCAGCTCAATACTAAGAGACCCGACTGTTGCTGTAGCATATCCATAAGGTTTTGCCGTATACGAGCTAGAGGATTCTTCACCCGAACAAGCACTAAGTGCAACTAAAGCAGCAAGTGCAGAAGTTGATTTTAGAAAGTTTCTTCTCGTCATCTGATTTAACATATTTTTCCTCCAATTGTGTATTGCATAATATATCCATATTTGAGAGTTCTGTTTACCTGTCCACAGACCTCTCATAAAAGAACACCTATATCAACTTATTTTTCACGCAGCACCAATAGATACCGTCTTCCTTCACATCGCGGCAATGGCCGGTGGCGATGCAGATCTTGGTGCCGTTCTGCCGCAGTTTTTGCAGCGCCTCCACCGTTCTGGGGCGGATGCCCTCCTTGAGCGTCACCAGAGTGCCGTCGATGTCAAAAAAGATGATCTTGGGCTTTGTCATAGCGTTCCTCCTGCATTTTTCTTATATCATAGCACACTTGCTGCCGTTTGCCAAATGTATCCCAGTTGTTGTGCAACCTGCTCAATTTTCCGAGGTGATTTTTGTCGGTTATTTCTGGCGCATTGTGATTGATTTTGACGGAAATCTTGCTATAATAAGGACAGAAAGCTTCACAAAGCTTCAAGTCCAATCACAAAACACCAAAGGAGTGACCTTTCCTCATGTTGGCAGAAGAACGCTTCGCCCTCATCCTTGACCTGCTGGCCCGCCAGCGCACTGCCACCGTGCAGGAGCTGTGCGAGGCGCTGAGCGCCAGCGAGTCCACCATCCGGCGCGATCTGAACGAGCTGGACAAACTGGGCAAGCTGAACAAAGTCCACGGCGGAGCCACGCTGCCGGACAGCCCCTTCCGCACCGACGAACCCACCATGGCCGCCAAGGAAACGCTGGCCGTGGACCAGAAACAGAGCATCGCACAGGCGGCAGCTTCCCTCATCCAGCCGGAGGACTTCATCTTTTTGGATGCCGGTTCCACCACCCTTGCGGTGGCCCGGCTGCTCAGCGGCCCGGCGCTCAAGGCCAGCTATGTGACCAACGGCGTGGCCCACGCGCGGCTGCTGGCCCAGAAGGGCTGCCGGGTGTTCCTGCCCGGCGGGCTGCTCCGCCCCCAGACCGAAGCCATCATCGGGGCGGCGGCGCTGACGGCTTTGCAGCAGTACAACTTCACCAAAGCCTTCATGGGGGCCAACGGCGTGGCGCTGGAGGCCGGGTTCACCACCCCGGACCCGGAGGAAGCCGCCGTCAAGGCTGCTGCCGTCCGCCGGGCGCGGGAGGCATGGTTCCTTGTGGACGATTCCAAGTTCGCGCAGGTCTACCCCGCCGTCATCACCGATCTGCACAGCGGAGCCATCCTGACCAACCGCTGCCCCAACCCCAAATACCGAGAATTTACTTTGATAAAGGAGACGGAATTATGATCTACACTGTAACCTTCAACCCTGCCATTGATTATGTCGTCCGTCTGGACAAGGCGCTGGAAGTCGGCGAGGTGAACCGCGCCGTCGGCGAAGACTGCGTGCTGGGCGGCAAAGGCATCAATGTGTCCGGTGTGCTCCGGGAGCTGGGCTGCGAGAGCGTGGCGCTGGGCTTTGTGGCGGGCGAGACCGGCGCGTGGCTGGAACGCGGGCTGGCCGCGCAGGGGCTGTGCACCGACTTCATCCACCTCGACCACGGCATGACCCGCATCAACGTGAAGATCAAGGCCAGTGAAGAGACCGAGCTGAACGGCGCGGGCCCCGCCATCCCGGCGTCGGCCTTGCAGCAGCTGGAAGAAAAGCTCGATGGGCTGACCGAAAACGATGTACTCATCCTCGCGGGCAGCATCCCGTCCAGTATGCCGCAGGACACCTACGAGCGGCTGCTGGCCCGGCTGGACGGCAAGGGCGTGCGCTGCGTTGTGGACGCCACCCGCGCCCTGCTGGCCAACGTCCTGCCCTTCCACCCCTTCCTCATCAAGCCCAACAATCACGAACTGGGCGAACTGGTGGGCAGGGAACTGACCGGCGACGCCGAGATCACCGCCGCAGCCCGCACCTTGCAGGAGAAGGGTGCCCGGAACGTTCTGGTCAGCATGGCGGGCGACGGAGCCCTTCTGGTGGACGAAGCGGGCGGCGTGCACCGCATCGGCTGCCCCAAGGGCAAGGTCGTGAACAGCGTGGGCGCGGGCGACAGCATGGTGGCCGGGTTTGTGGCCGGGTATCTCAAGACCGGCCGCTACGACGAGGCCCTGCGGCTCGGCACCGCCTGCGGCAGCGCCACGGCCTTCAGCCTTGGGCTTGCCAAACGCAGTGAGATCGAAACACTGCTTGCAACGCTTTAAGATCAGGAGAAAAGTGGAAAAGCTCCGCACCGCCAAGACGCCGAAGGAATTCCTCGACTGCATCGACCAGCAGGAGCAGGACCAGCCCCAGAGCTGAATTTCTCCCAACCATAGGAAAAGCCACCCGAACGGGTGGCTTTTCTTTGTTGTATCACGCTTTCGGCCCACAGACATGTTTCTCTTCCAATTCCAATCCAAGGTCGCCCTCGATCTCCACAAAGCATTCCAGCAGGATGGGGTTGAAGGCACCGCACTCGCCGTTCAGGATCATGTCCACAGCCTTCCGGTGGGGGTACGCCTTTTTGTAGCAGCGCTCACTGGTCAGCGCGTCGTAAACGTCCGCCAGCGCAACGACCTGCGCTTCGATGGGGATCTCGTCCCCTTTCAGCCCGTCCGGGTAGCCGCAGCCGTCCCACCGCTCGTGGTGCCAGCGGGCAATGCTGTAAGCCGTCTGGAGCAGAGGCTCGGTGTTGAAGTTCTCCAGCTTGCTCAGCATCTCCGCGCCGATGGTGGTGTGGGTCTTGATGACCTCGAACTCCTCCTTGGTCAGGCGGCCGGGTTTGTTCAGGATCTTCTCGTCGATGGCGATCTTGCCGATGTCGTGCAGGGCTGCAGCCAGCGGGATATTATCCTGCATTTCGGAGGTGATGTGGTAGCGGTTGGGCCGTTCCAGCAGCTTTTCCAGCACCCGTTCGGTCAGGTGCTGGATGTGCTGGACATGCAGCCCGCTCTCGCCGTTGCGGAACTCGACCATCTGGCTCAGAACACCCACCAGCATGGTGGTGTTCTTCTCCCGCTCACGGATCTGCTCCGACAGCAAAGTGCTCAGCCGCCGCTGTTTTGCGTACAATTTAATGGTATTGAACACCCGGCGGTAGACCACGCGGGAGTCGAACGGGCGGGAGACGTAATCCGAAACGCCCATTTCGTAGGCACGGCGGACGGAGGCTTCGCTGTCCTCGCTGGAGATCATGATAACGGGCAGGTCCTCAATGGTGTGGTTGCGGTTCATGAAGTCCAGCACCTCGAAGCCGTCCATCTTGGGCATCACGAGATCCAGCAGCACCAAGGCGATATCCCCCATGTGCTGATGCAGCTTTTGAAGGCACTCCTCGCCGTCGGCAGCTTCCAGAATGCGGTAGTCCCCCCGCAGGATCTCCGAAAGGATGGCGCGGTTCATCTCGGAATCGTCCACGATGAGCACCTGCTGCTTTTGTTCCCGCTTGGAGTTTGCTTCATCGGGCAGGTCCTCCGCACCAGCCATCACGACGCTGTTCTTGCGGAGCTTGGCCTGATACATCAGCCGGTCGGCCTGACGCACCACGGCATCCATGGAGCCACCGGGCATCTGGACGATGCCGCCTATGCTGGCCGAAAGCCGCATGTGGCTGTAGCCGGGCACGATGGCGTCGTGGAGCTTTTCGCGGATCAGCTCCAGCTTGACTTTGAAGTAATCCTCCGGGATGCCGGGCAGCACCAGCAGAAATTCGTCGCCGCCGAAGCGCACCAGTGCATCGGTCTGGCGGATGCAGCTCCGCACGATGTTGACGGCGGTCTTCAGCGCCATATCACCGGCGTGGTGGCCGTAGGTATCGTTGTAGACCTTGAAGTCGTCGAGATCCATCAGCGCCACGCCGGTGGGGCCCTTCATCCCCCGGACGATCTCCTCATAGTAGCGGCGATTGTACACATCGGTCAGGGCATCGTGGTAAAGCTTGGTGTTGTAGCCGGAGATCGCGCTGAACAGGGCCTCGGTGTCGTCCGGGTCAATGATGGTATCGCTGTGCATCCGCTGCAGCAGTTCCAGCACGAAGGGGTCCCCGTCCACTTCCAGATATCTGGCCGTCACCTGTACGATATCCGGTGCAAAGTATTCCAGTTTTACACGCTGATCGTGGTTCTCATAGGCGCTTTTCACGGCACAGTGGCGGCAGCGGCGGCTCTTGTGGCGGCAGGCATAGCACAGATCTTCGCCGTTGGGGTCGGAGCGCTCTCCCTCCTCGATCCGTGCAATGGCGTCCCTGTCCAGCAGCCGCACATCGGTGTACAATTGCTGTAAGTCGCGGAGCATTGCCTGAACTTCCTGCATCGTCTTCATCTTTGCCGCTCCCCATGCCTTTCTATGCTGCTTTGCCAAAACGCAAAGCAAATCTCTGGTATTTTTAGGATATATACTCATTATAAACGGTTTTCCGGCAAATGGAAGGGCTTTCTTGAAACTTTTCCGCAAAAGAGAGGGATTTCGTTGGGTTTTTCGGAAAAAAGGCCAATTTTTTCGGTGCAAACAGTAGCCCCGCAGAGGGAAAGGTGCTATAATAGCTTATGTATCACCGTTGACGATATAGGGGGATTTTTGTACATGACGCTCGAAGAATGCTACACCGCCATGGGCGCGAATTATCAGGATGTGCTCAAGCGGTTCTATAAGTCGGATATGATCCGCCGCTTTGTCAAAATGTTTTTGCAGGACGACAGTTTCCGTCTGCTGACCGACGCCATGGCCAAGCAGGACGTGAAAGAGGCGTTCCGTGCCGCGCACACCCTGAAGGGCGTCTGCCTCAACCTCGGCTTCGACAACCTCAGCTCCCCGGCGGTAGCCCTGACGGAGATCCTCCGCGCAGGAACGTTTGAAGGCGCTGCGGAGCAGTATGCTATCGTGAAAACCGAATACGACCGCACCATCAAGGCCATCAAGGCCCTTGATTAAGGTGCGCATTCTGAGCCGCGGGGTCACCGGGGCTCTTTTTTACGGGGTCCGGGCCGGAGATGCCCGCCCCGCGCAGGGGAAGGAAACCGTATGAAACTTCACTTTCGTTCTTTGGTCAGCATCGCACTGAGTGCTGCGCTCTTGCTGGGCTGTGTGGGTTGCGGCGGCGCCCCCAAGGCAGCCACCACCATTACCGTCTGGACCTACTACAGCGGCGACCAGCTCACCAGCTTCAATGAGCTGGTGGACGAATTCAATTCCACCGTCGGGCAGGAAAAGCACATCGTGGTCAAAAGCTCCAGCCAAGGCAGCGTGACCGATCTTGAGACCAATGTGCTGGCCGCTGCCAAGGGCGAAGTGGGCGCTGCCGCCCTGCCCAACATCTACTCCGGCTATGCGGATATGGCCTACGACCTCGACCAGCTCGGCGAGGTCGTGGATCTGGCCCCCTACCTGACGGATAAGGAAAAGGCCGCCTATGTGGACGGCTTTTTAAAAGAAGGCGACCTGATGAACAACGGCGAGCTGAAGGTCTTCCCCGTGGCGAAATCCACCGAGCTGTTCTACCTGAACGCGACCGACTGGGCTCCCTTCGCCGCCGCCACCGGCGTGACCTATGACGACCTTGCCACCGTAGAGGGCGTGACCGAAGCAGCCCACAAATACTACGACTGGACCGACGCCCAGACCGACACCCCCAACGACGGCAAGGCTTTCTTCGGCCGCGACGCGCTGGCGAACTACCTGTTCTGCGGCGCGCAGGAGCTGGGCGTGACCATCTTTGATGCCGAGAACGGCGTCATGACCCTGAACCTTGACAAAGACGTGATGCGCAAGCTGTGGGACAACTACTATGTTCCCTTCCTCAAGGGTTGGTTCGGGGCCAGCGGCCGCTTCCGCAGCGATGACGTGAAGACCGGCAACCTGCTTTCCTACGTAGGTTCCTCGTCCAGTTCCACCTTCTTCCCCAAGCAGGTGCTGACCAGTGACACCGAGAGCCACGACATTGAGATAGCGGTCCTGCCCTGCCCCAGCTTCTCTGGCTGCGCCCCCGTTGCCGCCCAGCAGGGTGCCGGCATGATCGTGACCAAGGGCACCGATGCCCAGATCGAAGCCAGCGTGGAATTTTTGAAGTGGTTTACCCAGCCGGAAAATAACATCGCCTTCTCGGTCAGCTCCGGTTACCTGCCCGTGACCCACGCCGCCGCCAGTCTCGACGCCATCCGGTCCAGCGGGCTGGAGCTGTCCGACTCCATCACCACGGTGCTGGGTCTCTCGCTGAATGCCGTGGAGAACGACCACCTGTACACCACCCACGCCTTCCCGGAGGGTTCCACGGCCCGCAACAAATTGCAGTACGCCATGGAGGACGCCGCCGAAGCCGACCGCGCCACGGTCGAGGAGCGGATCGCCGCCGGGCAGACCCCCGAAGAAGCCGAGGCCGAATTCTTGACCGACGACTATTTTGACCAGTGGTACGAGGCCACCCGCACCACACTGGAAGCCTTTGCGGGCTGAATGGATCATTTGATTTGAAAGGAGCACCCGCCCTATGGGGATCTCATCCCAGCGCACCTCGCCGAAGAAACGCCGCGAGCGTTCCATCTTCGGCTCCATCTTCAACTCCACGATGCTGGTGGTGCTCGTCGAAGTTCTGCTGCTGGTCGCATCCATCTACCTCATGCGGGTAGGCCCGCAGCTGAACCATAATGCCGAGGATATCCTTGCCATGCAGGTGGAGACCCGCAGCGGCTACATCCAGTCCCAGTTGAACGATGCGCAGGAGCTTTCCTCCCTGACCAGCCGGATCAACACCCTGACGCAGGAACTGCTGGATAGTGGTGCCATCGACCTTGCCACGCTGGACAGCAGCAGCGACGCGGCTTACCCCCTGCTGGCGGCCGTCACCCCCAAGCTGATCTCTACCCTGCGCTCCAAGCCGGTGACGGGCATCTACCTCATCCTGAACACCCACGACCTGAACGAGCGGGCCAGCGGCGACCGGCTGCCCTCCGTCTACCTGCGGGACCTTGATCCCGACTCTCCGCCGCCGGAAAACAACTCGGACCTGATGTTCGAGCGGGCCCCCGCCAGACTGGTGCAGACCCAGAACATCGCCACGGATAAGGCGTGGAAGCCCGCCATCACCTACCGCTCCCTCGGCGCAGAGGGGCTGGTCTACTCGTCGTTCCAGACCGCCTATGACGCGGAAACCAAGCTGGATGCCACTGCCTACGGCCACTGGACGACCAGCCCCTATGTCATGAACGGCGATGACCGTCAGGCCATCGCCAACAGCCTCCCCCTCATCCTGCCGGACGGCACCGTTTACGGCGTGGTGGGCGTAGAGCTTCTGACCAGCTATCTGACCGAAAAAATGCCCTACAACGAGCTGCACACATCCAATTCCGGCAGTTACGCCCTGTGCTATTCGGGCACCACCCTCCATGCAGACACCCTCACGCTCACGGCGTTTCCGGTGATGAACAGCGGCGGGCTGGATCTCAGCACCGCCCTCCAACTGACGCGGGCAGGTGCAGACTGCTTCCGCTTTTCCAAGAACAACATCTCTTACATCGCTTCCCTCGTTCCGCTGGAGGTTTACAGCCGAAACGCCCCCTTCTACGGGGAGCACTGGTGTCTGGTGGGCATCGTGCCCTCCTCCGCCCTCTTCGCCTTTGCCCAGCGAGTGCAGCAGCTGCTGTTTTTGACCGTGCTGCTCACCCTCATCGCGGGCTTTGTTGCCAGTTGGCTGGTCAGTGAGCGGATGTCCAAGCCCGTGGCCCAGCTCTCGGCGGAAGTGGCCAAGGCGCAAAACGCGGCGGCACTGCCCCAGCTTTCCACCACCGGCATCGCCGAGGTGGACCAGTTTGCTTCCGCCATCAGCCAGCTTTCTTCGGATATGCTGGCCTCCTCCACCCGCTTTCTGCGGATCATGGAGATGGCCAGTGTGGAGCTGGCGGGCTATGAGCTGCGCAACGACAGCGTTTATGTCACCGACAACTTCTTCCGGATGCTCGGCGTCCAAACGCCTGACCCCCTGACCCCCTCTTCCTTCCGCGCCGCCCTCTCAGCGGTAGCCCACAGCAGCCTGTACCGCACCACTTCCATCGGCAGTTCCATTTTCACCATTGCGCAGCCGGACGGCAATGTGCAGTACATCGTCCTCCGCGTCACCCGCATTGTGGCGGAGACGCCCTCGGAGGTGGGTCTGCTGGAGGATGTCACCTCCGCCATTCTGGAGCAGCAGCGCATCGAGCGTGAGCGCGATTACGACATCCTGACCGGCCTGTACAACCGTCAGGCCTTCAACCGGGTCTGCGCCGATCTCTTCGCCCATCCCGACCGGCTGCGCTGCGCGGCCCTGCTGATGATGGACCTCGACAACCTCAAGCACATCAACGACACCTACGGCCACGACTGGGGCGACCAGTACATCCGCCAGACCGGTCAGTGCTTCGCTGCCAACACCCCCAAGGGCACCGTCTGCTCCCGCCTGTCCGGCGACGAGTTCCTGCTGCTGTTCTACGGGTACGACTCGCAGGACGCCATCCGCAAAGAGTTGAGCACCCTGAACGGGGCCCTGCGGGCCAGTTGTTCCACCCTGCCCAACGGCAAGACGCTGAACATCAGCATTTCCGGCGGCGTGGCGTGGTTCCCGGAGGACGGCACCGACTTCAAGACCTTGAAGAAGTACGCCGACTTTGCGATGTATCAGGTCAAGCAGTCCCACAAGGGCCACACCGGCGACTTCGACATCGGCGTGTACCACCGGGAGGAGTACGCCGCCCAGACCCAGCGCGAGTTCGAACAGCTGCTGCGGGAAGAACTGGTGACCTACTATTTCCAGCCCATCTTCTCGGCCCACAGCGGGCGGGTCGCCGCCTACGAGGCGCTGATGCGGGTGAACATGCCCACCATCACCTCCCCCTCGCAGGTCATGACGCTGGCCCACGAGCTGGACCGGCTGTACGACATCGAGCGGATCACCCTGTTCAAATCCGGCGAGATCTACGAGCAATTGCAGCAGAAGGGTCTGCTCCAGAAGGGGGCCTTCCTCTTCGTCAATTCCATCGCCAATGTCAGCCTGACCCCCGCAGACGTGGCCAAGTATCAGCGCCGTTTCCCCGAACTGCTCAAGTATCTGGTGGTGGAGATCACCGAACAGGAGGATCTGGACCGCGATTCTCTGGAACGGAAGCGGAACGTGCCGGGCTTCTCCGGCTCCTTCGCGCTGGATGATTACGGCAGCGGCTACAGCAACGAGCTGAACCTTCTGGCGCTGGCTCCCCGGTACATCAAGATCGACATTTCCATCGTCCGCGGCATCGACACCGACCGCGACAAACAGCAGATCGTTTCCAATATCGTAGACTATGCCCACGCCCGCAGTATGCAGCTGATCGCGGAGGGCATTGAGAACGACGCTGAACTGCGCAAGGTCATCGACCTCGGCGTGGACCTGCTGCAGGGCTTCTACCTCGGCCGCCCCGCTGCAGTGCCTGCCCCCCTCGCGCAGCCCGCACTGGATACCATCCGCAGGATCCACACCCGGAATTCCAGTGCCGGGTGATCGGCAGCAGCTTCCTCAGTGCTTCCCCAACTGCCAGAACGCAACGGCGCTGGCGGCGGCGACATTCAGCGAATCGACGCCGTGGGACATGGGGATCTTGACCGTGTAATCACAGGCAGCAATGGTGGAGTGGGCCAGCCCGTCGCCCTCGGTGCCCAGCACGATGGCAAGCTTCGGCTCAGCGGCAAGAGCCTCGTCGTCGATGCTCACCGAGCGGTCGCTCAGGGCCATGGCCGCGGTCTTAAAGCCGAGGGCATGGAGCTGCGCCAGCCCCTTTTCGGGCCAGTCGGCGGGCGTTTCGCCAAGCTGCGCCCACGGCACCTGAAACACCGTGCCCATGCTCACCCGCACCGCGCGACGGCAGAGCGGGTCGCAGCAGGAGGGGTTGATGAGGACGGCGTCCATGTTCAGCGCCGCCGCACTGCGGAAGATCGCCCCCACGTTGGTGGAATCCACAATGCCTTCCAGCACCGCCACCCGCTTAGCGTCCCAGCAAAGCTCCTCCACGCTGCGGGGAGCCGGGCGGCGGAAGGCGCAGAGCACGCCCCGCGTCAGCTCAAAGCCGGTCAGCGCGGCCAGCAGCTCTCGGTCTGCGGTGTAGACCGGCGCATCCCCGCAGCGGGTCAGGATCTCCGCCGCCGGGCCGGTGATCTGTTTGCGCTCCATGAGCAGCGAAACGGGCTGGTATCCGGCATCCAGCGCACGGGAGATCACCTTGGGGCTCTCGGCGATGAAGATGCCTTTTTCCGGTTCCAGCCGGTTCCGGAGCTGGTTCTGCGTCAGGCGGGCGTAGGGGTCCAGCTCCGGCGCGTGAAAATCGGTGATCTCGACGATGTTCGGCATAAAAATTTCTCCTTCGGTTCCTTGATGGCTCCTATTGTAGCACAACCGGCGCTCCATTGCAAAAGCATGGCTGCCATGTGGGATTTACATGGTCGTTCTTGCCAAAAATCGCGCTCAGATTTTGACAAATCCAACAAATTGCGCTATCATAGACTGGAACTTG
Source organism: Faecalibacterium hattorii (assembly GCF_003287455.1). GTDB lineage: Bacteria > Bacillota > Clostridia > Oscillospirales > Ruminococcaceae > Faecalibacterium > Faecalibacterium hattorii. Next base: position 13,940 of record NZ_PRLC01000016.1, read on the forward strand.
TGAAGAGGGGGAAATTTTCGTGTCCATCAGCAAAAAACTGTCCCACAACGGGCAGATGTCCGAAGCGTTCTGCACCGCGATCTTCCTGTCGCTTTCCGGCGGATTGCAGGATGTTTACACCTATTTGTATCGCGGCAAAGTTTTCGCCAACGCTCAGACCGGCAACATTGTGCTGTGCGGCGTGAAGCTGGTCGAAGGCGACTGGGGGGCCGTGTTGCACTATCTGGTGCCGCTCTGCTTCTTCGCGCTGGGCGTTTTTGCGGCGGAACTGCTGCGCCAGAAATTCCGGCAGATGCAGCGGCTCCACTGGCGGCAGTTGGTGGTGCTGTGCGAAATTTTGATGCTCTTCGTGGTGGGCTTCTTCCCGCAGGAATGGAATCTGGTGGCCAACGCCCTCGTCTCCTTCGCCTGTGCGATGCAGGTACAGGCCTTCCGTAAGGTGAACGGCTACGCCTTTGCCAGCACCATGTGCATCGGCAACCTGCGCAGCGGCATGGACTCTCTGTGCAGTTGGCTCGTGGCGGGCAACCGCGCCGCCAAGGACAAGGCGCTCCACTACTTTGCCATCATCTTCCTGTTCGCGCTGGGCGCAGCCCTCGGCAGCGTGGCGCTGAATTTCTGCGGGGCCAAGGCCATCTGGTTCTCCTGCCTGCTGCTGACTGTCAGCTTCTGCCTGATGTTCCTGAAAGAAGATGTGGAAGAGATCAAAGAGGATCTTGAAAAGCTGGAAGCAAAGCATTGACCGCTCCATCTCCCCACCGGGCTGCATCCAGCCTTATACCGCCTATTCCGCACGGTGCGGGCTGATTTTCCGTTTTTGGCACTGATTTTTCATTGCGCTGCTCGGCTTGATATGGTATACTAACTCTATGTGTTGAAACTTCCGGCGGCGGCCCACGGTGTAACAGCCGCCGCCGGGTTTGTTACAAAGAATAGGAGCAACGAATGAAAAAAGGATTTGACAACGACAAATACCTTCAGATGCAGTCGGAGCACATCCGGGAGCGGATCGCGCAGTTCGACAACAAGCTGTATCTGGAATTCGGCGGCAAGCTGTTCGATGACTACCACGCCTCCCGCGTGCTGCCCGGCTTCCAGCCGGACTCCAAGCTGCAGATGCTGCTGCAGCTCAAGGATCAGGCTGAGATCGTCATCGTCATCAGCGCCGAGGACATCGTAAGCAACAAGGTGCGCGGCGATTACGGCATTACTTACGACCTCGACGTGCTGCGCCTCATCGACGCGTTTCAGGAGCGGGGCCTGTTCGTGGGCAGCGTGTGCGTGACCATGTACACCGCCGCCCCCGAAGTGGAGGCTTTTGAAAAGCGGTTGAACAGCCTTGGCATCCGCACCTTCCGCCACTACAAGATCCCCGGCTATCCCAACGACGTGGCCCGCATCGTCAGCGACGAGGGCTACGGCCGGAACGACTACATCGAGACCCAGCGCCCGCTGGTGGTCATCACGGCCCCCGGCCCCGGCAGCGGCAAGATGGCCACCTGCCTGTCCCAGCTGTACCACGAGTACAAGCGGGGCGTCAAGGCCGGTTACGCCAAGTTCGAGACCTTCCCCATCTGGAACATTCCCCTCAAGCACCCGGTCAACCTCGCGTATGAGGCCGCTACCGCCGACCTGAACGACGTGAACATGATCGACCCGTTCCATCTGGAAGCCTACGGCAAGACCGCCGTCAACTACAACCGCGACATCGAGATCTTCCCGGTGGTCAACGCGATGTTTGAGCTGATCGCGGGCAAGAGCCCCTACCACTCCCCCACCGACATGGGCGTGAACATGGCGGGCAACTGCATCATGGACGATGCCGTCTGCTGCGAGGCCTCCTGCAACGAGATCATCCGCCGTTACTTCAAGTCCCTGTGCGAGCTGAAGAACGGCGCACAGGTCCAGAGCGAGGTCTACAAGCTGGAGCTGCTGATGAATCAGGCCGGGCTTGTGCTGGGCAGCCGCCCGGTGGAACAGGCCGCCCACGCCGTCTCCGAGAAGACCGGCGGAGCCCCCGCTGCCGCCATCGAGCTGCCGGACGGCACCGTGGTCACCGGCAAGACCGGCCCCCTGCTGGGTGCGGCGTCCTCGGCCCTGCTCAATGCGCTGAAGAAGCTGGCCGGCATCGATCAGGAAGTCGATCTGGTCTCCGCCGCCGCCATCGAGCCCATCCAGACCCTGAAAACCAACTATCTGGGCAGCAAGAACCCCCGGCTGCACACCGATGAGATCCTCATTGCGCTGTCCAGCTCTGCTGCGGCCAACCCCACCGCCGCCCTTGCGCTGCGCCAGCTCTCCGCCCTGAAGGGCTGTGACATGCACTCCACGGTCATCCTGTCCAGCGTGGACACCGACACCGTGAAAAAGCTCGGCATGTACCTGACTTGTGAGCCCGCCTACGAGGAAGAGGATCGCAAGTACCACAAAAAGTAAGCGTTCCGTATATAAAAAGCGCCCTCCGCATCGTTTGGTGCGGAGGGCGCTTTGTTGTTGATCTCGGTGATCAGACGTGCAACATGCTGCGCTGCTGGACGGTGCGGAACTTGAGGGCCGCAGCGATGAAGCCCTTGAACAGCGGGTGGGCGCGGTTGGGCCGGCTCTTGAACTCCGGGTGGAACTGGGCACCCAGATGGAAGTCGCGGCCGGGCAGCTCCACGGTCTCCACCAAGCGGCCGTCGGGGCTGGTGCCGGAAATGACAAGGCCCTTCTCCTCCATCTCGGTGCGGAAGTCATTGTTGAACTCGTAGCGGTGGCGGTGGCGCTCCCAGATCTCGGATTCGCCGTAGCACTCGGCCATCTTGGTGCCGGGCTTGACGGTGCAGGGATACTTGCCCAGACGCATGGTGCCGCCCTTGGGGATGTTGCCCTGCTGGTCGGCCATCAGCGCGATGACGTTGTGCTTGCCGTCCGGGGTGAACTCGCTGGAGTTGGCATCGGCGTAGCCCAGCACGTTGCGGGCAAACTCCATGACCATGATCTGCATACCGAGGCAGATGCCGAAGTAGGGCACATGGTTCTCGCGGGCATACTGGGCCGCTTGGATCATGCCCTCAATGCCGCGGTCACCGAAGCCGCCCGGCACGATGATGCCGTCCACGTCGGTGAAGGCTTCCTTGCAGGCAGCCTGATCGGTCAGGTCCTCACTCTCGACCCAGCGGATCTCCACCTGACTGTCGTTCTCGAAGCCGGCATGGTACAGGCTCTCCATGACGGAGAGGTAGGCGTCGTGCAGCTTGACGTACTTGCCCACCAGCGCGATGGTGCAGGTCTTGCTGCGGGTGGCGATGCGGGAGACGACGTTCTTCCACTCGGTCAGGTCGGCGGGGGGAACGTCCAGCTTGAGCTTGTTCACCACCACGTCGTCCAGACCGTTGGTGTGGAGCATCAGCGGGCACTGGTAGAGGCTGGGCATGGTCAGGTTCTCGATGACGCATTCGGGCTTGACGTTGCAGAAGGTGCTGATCTTGCGGCGGATGTCGCCGCCCACGCTGCCGTCGGCACGGAGGATGATGATATCCGGGTTGACGCCCATGCCCTGCAGCTCCTTGACGGAATGCTGCGCGGGCTTCGATTTATACTCGTCCGAGCCGGAGATGTAGGGCACCAGAACCACGTGGATGTAGCAGCAGTTGTCGCGGCCCTGCTCCAGACCCACCTGACGGATGGCCTCAAGGAAAGGCTGGCTCTCGATGTCGCCGGTGGTGCCGCCGATCTCGGTGATGACCACATCGGCTTCGGTGGAGGAAGCCAGATTGTAGATATAGCTCTTGATCTCGTTGGTGATGTGGGGGATGATCTGGACGGTCTGGCCGAGGTAAGCACCCTGACGCTCCTTGTTCAGCACGTTCCAGTAGACCTTGCCGGTGGTCAGGTTCGAATACTTGTTCAGGTTCTCGTCGATGAAGCGCTCGTAGTGGCCGAGATCGAGGTCGGTCTCGGTGCCGTCGTCGGTGACGAAGACCTCACCGTGCTGCAACGGGCTCATGGTGCCGGGGTCTACGTTCACGTACGGGTCGAGCTTCTGGCTGGCGACCTTCAGGCCGCGGCACTTCAGCAGACGGCCCAGCGAAGCCGCCGTGATGCCCTTGCCCAGACCGGAGACGACGCCGCCGGTGACGAAGATGAATTTTGCCATAAAGATTTATCCTCCTCTATTGTTTCTTTTCCCAAGAAAACTCCCCCAGTCTGCTTCGCAGCCAGCCCCCTCTGAGAGGGGGCCTCACCGTACTGTAACGTCTCCCTCGCTGAGGGAGACGGCATCGCGCCAGCGATGACGGAAGGAGTACGTTTCCAAACCAGTATTATACACCTTAATCCTCGTAAGAATCAAGGATTTCCTGTGCAATTTCTGCGCGGTCGCGGCGGGTATCCATGGCCCGCTTTTCGATCAGGCGGTGGGCGTCGGTTTCCGTCATCCCCTCCCGCTCGATCAGGCAGCACTTGGCGCGGCTGACCAGACGCACCTGCGCGATCTTTTCCTGCATTTTGGCGTTTTCCTGCCGCAGACGCAGCAGCCGGTGGTTGCTGGCGGCGGCGATGTGGATGGCCTGTAAAAACAGGGTGTTGGAAAACGGTTTGCTCAGCAGCAGCACGCCCGCGTCACTCATGGTCCCCAACAGCTGCTCGGCGGCAGCGGCCTTTGCCAAGAGCAGCACGCCCGCGTCCGTTTTCTCCACGGCGTCCGCGCACAGCTCGTGGCCGAACTCGTCCGGCAGCGGCGCGTTGACCACGATGAGCTCAAAATCGGATTCCAGCATCCTTCGCCGGGCCTCGGCCCCGCTGGGCACGATCAGAGGCCGGGGATACCCCAGCTCTGCCAGCCGCGCGGAGATGTACTCGTTGGAGCTTGCACCGGCGCTGACGATCAGAGCACGTCCCATACGGATCGCTCCTTTCTTATTCCCCTCTCTTTTTCCGGTACGGCTCAGACGGCGTTGAAGTAATGGATGCGCTCATACTCCGCCGGGTCGGCGGCGTTCTTCAGCGCGGCACAGCGCTTGAGTTCCTCCTCATAGTAGCGGTGGGACAGTTCCTCCGGCAGGACGGAGCGCAGAAATTCGCTTTCCTGCGCAGCCTGAACGGCCTCCTCCAGCGAGGCAGGCAGCATTTCCAGCCCAAGGCCCTCGGCCTCGGCAGGGCGGAACAGGTTCTTGTTCACCGGCTCCTGTAAGATCATCCGGTGCTCGATGCCGTCCAGACCGGCGGCAAGGATCAGCCCGATGGCCAGATAGGGATTGCAGGCGGGATCCGGGCTGCGCAGCTCCATGCGGCAGTTGTCCCCCTTCACCTGCGGGATGCGGACGAGCTGGCTGCGGTTCTGGCGGCTCCAGCTCACATATTTGGGGGCCTCGTCGCTGCCGAAGCGGAGGTAGCTGTTGGGCAGCGGGTTCGTAAAGACGGTCAGCTCCCGGCTGTGGGCCAGAACGCCCGCCATGAAGCTGCCCGCGATGCTGTCGGGGGCGATATCGCCCTCAAACAGGTTGCGGCCGTCCATATAAAGGGACAGGTTGATGTGGAGCCCGCTGCCCGCCTGATCGACCAAAGGCTTGGGCAGGAAGCTGGCGTGGATGCCGCTGCGCATGGCCACAGCCCGGACGATCTGCTTGAACATCATCACATTGTCGGCGGTCTTGAGCGGGCCGGCGTGGTGACAGTCGATTTCGTTCTGGCCGTTGCCGCTCTCGTGGTGGCTGTGCTGGGGGCTCATGCCCATCTGCTCCATAGTCAGGCAGATGTCCCGGCGCAGATTCTCGCCCGCGTCCAGCGGGGCCACGTCGAAGTAGCCGCCAAAGTCGATGGGCACACGGGTCGGGCGGCCGTGGTCATCGTTTTCGAACAGGTAAAACTCGCACTCGGCTCCCACGTTGCAGGTAAGGCCCAGCTTGCGGAACTTGCGGCTCATCTGGCGCAGAAAGCCCCGGCAGTTGCCGCCGAAGGGGGCGCCGTCCGGCTTCTCCACGTCGCAGAAGAACTGCATCACCCGGCCCTCGGTGGGCCGCCACGGCAGGATGGTCACGGTAGACAGGTCGGGCCGGAGGACAAGGTCGCTCTCCTCCACCTTCATGAACCCGGCAATGGAGCTGCCGTCGAAGCAGACGCCGTCCTCCAGTGCCTTGGGCAGGTCGCTGGCCAATACGGCGATGTTTTTCTGGGTGCCGAAGATATCGCAGAACGCAAAGCGGACGAATTTAACGTTGTTGTCCTCCACAAAATCGAGGATGTCCTGTTGGGTCGTATAGCTCATAAAGATCCCCTCTCAAGAAAAACGCCTAAAGGCCTGCCCTCGGAAAAGAGCAGGTCTTTAGGCTGGTGTAAGAAATAGGAAAAGGAGAATGGCTAATAAATTCTACAGCCTAACGATGCGTTATGGAATGCGCCGGAAATCAGACGTAGTAGAGCATCTTGCTGTAGCTGGGCAGAGGCCAGTAATCCTCGCCGCAGATGGTCTCGGCTGCGTCGGCGGCAGCGCGCAGGGCATCCATGGCCGGGATGACGGTATCATGGAAGGCCACGGCCTTTTCGCTCTCGCTGGTCAGTGCCTCAGCGGCATCCACGACCTGCTGCAGCGTATCGATGGCGTCGCTCATGGCGTCGGCATCGTCAGAAAGCTTGGTCAGGGTCTTGGTCTCGCTGCGGACGCTGATGGACTCGCTGACAGCCAGCTTGGAAGCGGCGGTGTTGGCGACTTCGCTCATGTACGCATTGACGGCGGGCAGCAGCTGCTTGCGGGCCATTTCGAGCATGGTCAGCGCCTCGATATTGATGATCTTGGCGTAGTGCTCCATCTCGACCTCGTAACGGCTCTCCATCTCCACCTTGGTCAGAACGCCGAAGTCCTCCATCAGCTTGATGTTCTTCTCGGCGACGAGGGCGGGCAGAGCAGCCGGGGTGTTCTTCTTGTTGGGCAGACCACGCTTTGCGGCTTCGGCCTCCCACTCGGCGGAGTAGCCGTTGCCGTTGAAGATGACGCGGCGATGGTCGCGGATGGTGCGCTTGATCAGAGCGATGGCGGCGCTGGTGAAGTCCTCTGCGCCCTCCAGCTCGTCGGCATAGCCCTTCAGCTCCTTGGCGACGGCGGTGTTCAGGATGGTGTTGCAGTCGCTCAGGTTCTCAGCGGAGCCGGGCATACGGAACTCGAACTTGTTGCCGGTAAAGGCAAAGGGAGAAGTACGGTTGCGGTCAGTGGTGTCCTTGCTGAACTTGGGCAGGACGTCCACGCCGAGGTCCATCTTCATCTTGACGGGACCGGCATAAGGAGAATCGGACGCGATGGCGTCGATGACGGCTTCCAGTTCCTCGCCCACGAAGATGGAGATGATGGCCGGAGGTGCCTCGTTGGCGCCCAGACGGTGATCGTTGCCGGGGGTCGCGACGGAGGTACGGAGCAGGTCGGCGTACTCATCCACAGCCTTGATGACGGCGGCGAGGAAGACGAGGAACTGCAGGTTCTCCATCGGGGTGTCACCGGGGTCCAGCAGGTTCTCGTGAGAGGTGCTCATGGACCAGTTGTTGTGCTTGCCGCTGCCGTTGACGCCTTCGAAGGGCTTCTCATGCTGCAGACAGACCAGACCGTACTTCGGAGCGATCTTCTTCATCAGCTCCATGGTCAACAGGTTGTGGTCGATGGCGACATTGGTGGTGTCGAAGATGGGGGCCAGCTCATGCTGGCAGGGAGCGACCTCGTTGTGCTTGGTCTTGGCCGGAACACCCAGCTTCCACAGCTCTTCGTCCAGTTCCTTCATGAACGCGGAAACTTCGGGGCGGATGACGCCGAAGTAGTGCTCTTCCAGCTCCTGACCCTTGGCAGAGGGAGCGCCGAACAGAGTGCGGCCGGTCAGGATCAGGTCCTGACGCGCCTCGTAGTCTTCCTTCTTGATGAGGAAGTACTCCTGCTCCGGGCCGACGGTGGTGGAAACGTAGTCCACATCCTTGCCGAACAGCTTCAGGATACGGATGGCCTGACCGGACAGTGCATTCATGGAACGCAGCAGGGGGGTCTTCTTATCCAGCGCCTCGCCGGTGTAGCTGACGAAGGCGGTGGGGATGCACAGCACATCATCCTTCACGAAGGCGTAGCTGGTGGGGTCCCATGCGGTGTAGCCGCGGGCCTCGCAGGTAGCACGCAGACCACCGGAGGGGAAGGAAGAAGCGTCGGGCTCGCCGCGCACCAGCTCCTTGCCGGAGAACTCCATGATCGCGGTGCCGTCGCCCACGGGGGAGACGAAGCCGTCGTGCTTCTCACTGGTGATGCCGGTCAGCGGCTGGAACCAGTGGGTGTAATGGGTAGCGCCCAGCTCCATGGCCCAGCGCTTCATCACGCTGGCCACGACGTTTGCCACTTCGATGTCCAACGGGGCACCCTTGTGCAGGGTGCGCTCCAGCGATTTGTAAGTCGCGCTCGGCAAGCGCTCCTTCATGACATGTTCGTTAAAGACCTTGCTGCCGTAGATTTCCATAACATTTGCTGCCATAAATCCTACTCCTTACTTGATCTCGTGTCTTTCCCAATATCGCAAAGACCCATCTGCGTCGATGCGTCTTCACGCGAAAGCTTCTTAAACAAAACGGCGCTGCGAGTCAGGAGGTGACCCACAGCGCCGTTGCTGTCTATGGCATGATTATAGCCCACAGGGGGAAAAAACGCAATAGACAAAACTGACGATTTTGCACAAACGGTCTCCTGAAATTTTGGAGTATGCGGGAGGTAGTATGACTATTGCTTTCATTTGAGCCGCATCTCCGGGAGCTTTTCCCGATGTCCTGCCGTTTCAGATTACTTGAAACAGGAAGAACTTCAGATAGTTCGTCTCCGGGACGCCCCAGAGGATCGGGTGGTCGGGGGCCTGTTGGCGCACTTCGATCTGGCGAAGCTGACGGTGGGCGTCCTTCGCGGCGGCGTGGAGCATCTTGATGAACAGCTCCTCGGTGGCGAAGTGGGAGCAGCTGGCCGTGGCCAGATAGCCGCCGCGGGGCAGCAGCTTCATGGCGCGGTAGTTGATCTCCTTGTAACCGCGCATGGCGTTCTCAACGGTGCGGCGGGCCTTGGTGAAGGCTGGCGGGTCGAGGATGATAAAGTCGTAGGGGTGGCCCTCTTTTTCCAGCCGGGGCAGCAGTTCAAAGGTGTCCTCGCAGAGGAAGTCCATGTTGTCAAGGCCGTTGCGCTCGGCATTCCGTTTTGCCATCGCGATGGCCTCCGCGCTGATGTCGGCGGCGGTAACGCGGGCTGCCCCGCCCTTGGCCGCGTTCAGTGCAAAGCTGCCGGTGTGAGTAAAGCAGTCCAACACCGTGTGCCCCGCCGCAATGCGGGCCACGGCGCGGCGGTTGTACTTCTGGTCGAGGAAGAAGCCGGTCTTCTGGCCGTTCTCAAAATCGACGTGGTAGAAAACACCGTTCTCGCAGATCTCGGTCTGGGTGGAGGCCGGGTGCGCTTCGCCGGGCAGCTCAAACCAGCCCTTGTTCTGCTCCAGCCCCTCTTTGGCGCGCAGGGCTTCGTCGTTGCGCTCATAGATGCCGTCGATGGTCTGGCCGTCGGCCCGCAGCACTTCCGCCAAGATCGGGAAGAGCACGGGCTTGAGCTTTTCCATCCCAACGCTCAGGGTCTGGGTGACGAGGATGCTGCCGAAACGGTCCACAGTCAGGCCGGGGAACTGGTCGGCCTCGCCGAAGATGACGCGGCATGCGGACAGGTCGTCCGGCTCCAGCACGGTCTTGCGGTAGCTCCACGCATACTCGGCCCGGCGCCGCCAGAAGGCCGCATCGAAGGTATCATTGGCGTTGCGGGAGATAAGCCGGACGCGGATCTTGCTCTTCAGCGAAATAAAACCGGTGCCAAGGTAGGCACCCTTGGGGCTGACCACATCGGCGAGGGTGCCGTTTTCGGGCTCCGCCTCCGGGCTTTCGAGGATATCGTTCTCGTACACCCACGGGTGGCCGCCCACCAGCAGCCCCTCAGCGTGTTTGTTGACTTTGTAGACGGGATAATTGCGGGTCGATTTCATAAAACAGCTCCTCTTAAATTTCAATTCTACTTTATAATATCATAAAACCGTGCTAGAATAAATACAAAATCCAACAGAAATGAGGTCGTACAGATGGAAATCGAACGCAAATGGATGGTGAACGGCTGGCCGGAGGGCGAAGGCTTCCCGGCATTGCCGCTGAAGGAAGAGTTCGCCATGCGGCAGGGTTATATCAGCGTCCACCCAACCGTCCGCATCCGGGAAGAAGCGCTCAGGGGCGGCAGAACCGACTATATCCTCTGCTTCAAGTCCGGCGGCGGGCTGGCGCGGGAGGAGATCGAACGCCCCATCGATAAAGCCCTCTTCGAGGATCTGGAGACCAAGATCATCGCAAAGCCGCTGATTCCCAAGATCCGCCGCAGCTACCTTCTGCCGGACGGGCTGGTGCTGGAAGTGAACCATGTGGACGAGGGCCAGCCTACCGAGTTCTGGTACGCCGAGGTGGAGTACCCCACCGTCGAACAGGCCCGTGCGTGGGACCCGGCCTCCTGCCAACTGGCGGCCTACCTCAGCGATGACGTCACCGGCCAGCCCGGTCAGAGCATGGGCGAATATTGGGTGAAGACAAGGTTATGAAAGATCACCGGCTGGCAAACGCTGTGAGTGAATAAAATAACAGAAGGCCCTCTGTCCTCACACCGCAATGGTATGGAACAGAGGGCCTTCTGTTGTTTCTATGAAATCACTTCTTCGCGGCGGCCTTCTTACGGGCGGCGCGGCTGGTCTTTTTGGCGGTGGGCTTCTTTGCGGGAGCCTTGGCGGCGGGAGCAGCCTTCGCGGGCTCGGCCTTCCCTTCGGGCTTTGCCTCTTCTGCCTTGGGAGCCTCAGCAGCCGGAGCTTCCACCTTCGCAGGTGCGGGTTCGGCAGGCTTTTCCTCGGCCTTGGCAGCTTCCACGACCGGCTCTGCCTTCACGGGGGCAGCCTCTACCGGCTTCTCCTCAGCCTTTTCCACAGGAGCGGCAGCGGGTTCTTCTTCCTTGGCGGCCTTAGCGACGCGCTTTGCGCGGTCCTTCACCTCGGCGATGGTCCACAGCTGGTCCTCACCGGCGGTCTCCTGCCAGATCTGGAGCTGTGCACCGTCGGCGACGCCCATGCCCACGGTGTCGATGCACTTGCCGCTGGCCCAAGAGGAGCGCAGACGGACGGTACCGGCGGGGGTGGGTTCTACGGTCCACATCTGGGACGTGCCGCCCACGTCCTCCCACAGGTGCAGCCAAGTGCCGTTTGCGGTGCCGGTCATCATCAGGTCGATGAGCTTACCGGAAGCGCGGTTGCGGATGCGGTAGACCCCATCCCCCACGCGGACAAAGGACCACTCCTGTTCGGGCTTGTGGTCATACTTGCCCAGACGGATGCTGCCCTCGTTCTTAGCGGACTCCACCGCCTCGATGACACTGCCGGTACGGGCAGCGATGGTGTAAAAGTGGTCTGCTTCGATCACAGTCTGTGCAACAGTTTTCATGATAATTCCCTCCAAGTTTGTTCCTCGCGAACAAATCTTTCTTCTTAGTACTGTTAAATTATACCACTTGTCGTATTTTTTTACAAGGATTTCGACCTTCCTTTAGCACTTTTCACAAAAAGTGCCCGTTTTTTATTTTCTTTTGCAAGGTTCAACTGAACTTTTTCGTTGCTGACCGGCCGCACGAGGGGAATTTCTCCGTCGAACGTCCGGGAAGTGGGGCCCCGGCGCGAAGCGTTGGGGCGGAACCGGGGTTCCGGGCTGTTCGCGGAGAAAGCTCCCGGAGATGCGGCCCCAGCGGTCCCACTGGACAAAATCCCACTTATCCGCTATACTGATAATGTATGATATTTTACCGCTCTTTTACAAAAAGGGCGGCTTTTCTATGCCATTTGAGAAAGCGAGGTCCTTTTATGTCCGCAGAAGACCGCACGGCGCAGCAATTCCGGAAGATGACCGAGACGCCCATCCCGAAGCTCATCCTCAGCCTTGCCGCACCGACGATTCTGAGTATGCTCATCACCAGCATCTATAACTTGGCTGACACCTTCTTTGTCGGCCAGATCTCCACCAGCGCGTCCGGCGCGGTGGGGGTCGTTTCCAGCCTGATGGCCATCATTCAGGCGCTGGGCTTTATGCTGGGCCACGGCGCAGGCAGCATCATCAGCCGGAGCCTCGGCAGCCAGAACACCAAGGCTGCCACCCGGTTCGCGTCCACCAGCTTCTTCACAGCGCTGACCTTCGGCCTGATCCTTGCCGCTGTCGGCCTCACTACCCTGCCCCACTTCATGATGCTGCTGGGCAGCACCGAGACCATCCTGCCTCACGCATGCGCCTACGCGCGGCCCATCCTGATCGCAGCACCGCTGATGATGTCCAGCCTTGTGATGAACAACATCCTGCGCTACGAGGGCAAGGCCAGCTTCGCCATGATCGGTCTGGTCACCGGCGGCGTGCTGAATATGGTGCTGGACCCGGTGTTCATCTTCGGGTTCGGGCTGGGCACCGCCGGGGCGGGCATCGCCACTGCCCTGAGCCAGAGCATCAGCTTCTGCATCCTGCTGTCCATGTTCCTGCGCGGCAAGACGGTCAGCCAGTTCCAGTTCAGCGCCGTCACCCGCAGCCCGGCGGAGTTCGGCACCATCCTGATGACCGGTCTGCCCAGCTTCGGGCGGCAGGGCCTGAACAGCATCGGTGGTATGCTGCTGAACATTGCCGCCCGCAGCTACGGCGACGCTGCCGTGGCGGGCATGAGCATCGTGTCCCGCATCTTCATGTTCATCATCTCGGTGGCCATCGGCACCGGACAGGGCTTTCAACCGGTGGCGGGTTTCAACTACGGTGCCCGCAAATACCGCCGGGTGGAAAAGGCCTGTGTCTTTACCATGTGCGCCAGCTTCTGTTTTTTGAGCGTCATCGTTGCAGCGTGCTGGTTCAACGCGGAAGCCCTCATCAAGTTGTTCCGCGATGACCCCGAAGTGACCGCCATTGCCCTGCCCGCCTTCCGGTATCAGTGCTTTGCGTGCTTCCTGCAGCCGGTGATCGTAGCGGGCAACATGCTGTTCCAGAGCATCGGCAAATCCGGCCGGGCCACCTTTCTTGCGTGCTGCCGACAGGGCGTCTTCTTCATCCCGCTCATCCTTACCCTGCCCCGGATGTTCGGGCTGCTGGGCATTGAGATCTGTCAGCCCATCGCCGACGTGCTGACCTTTGTTGTCACGGTGCCCTTCCTTTTCCCCTTCCTCCACCAACTCGTCAAAATGGAAGAAGCGGAGACGGCGAAGGCTTGACTCGCTGTAACCAAATTGTAACCACACCCGGATGTTCCAATGCAATGGAATGTCCGGGTGTTTCGTATTATAATCAAATGGGAATCCTTCCCTCTGATTTTTCCCCTTGACCCAGTGAGGTACGAATGATGAAACAGAACCTTCTCCGTGTCGGCTGCGCCGCGCTCAGCCTCTCCATGGCGGCAGGACTGCTGGCATCCTGCTCGGTGCTGCCCCAGCCTTCTGCTCCGGCTTCCCGCCCGGCCCAGCAGGAGCAGGACGCGCCCAAGAACTACGACGCCGCTTCTCTGAAGGACGGCAAACTGCGCATCCTGTACAGCTACAATGCACCGGGCGGCAATACCATCCTCTGCGGGGATACGGTGCTGCGCCAGTCCCCTATTACAGAGACTTCCTACCTGCTGACAGACCACATCACCGGCGAGACGAACTACTACTTCTGCCAGTGGTCGGACAACTCCACCGCCAGCGGGCGGCGCTGCGGCCTGTTCGACAAGACCGGTGCGGAAGTGCTTTCGCTGGAGGCCCCTTATGACGCCGACCTTTCCGGCGGTCTGCTGATCCTGACGACCCCGACGAGCTTTGCTGATTCCCCCGTTCACGATCATGCGCCGGGCGATGTCCGGGTCCTTGACCTTGCCACCGGCGAAGAGCTGCCCGTGCCCGAAAACGCCTACACCTGCGTTGCGGCGGGCGACCGGCTGGCGTTCGGCATCTATGCCCCCGGTGACGCCGCGCCCGACGAGGAAAACGACGACCTCTACCAGTATTCCGCCGTGCAGATACAGGAGCGGGACGGCACTGTGGTCTACCGGAACGACCATGCCGCCGTCCTTTCGGTGACACTTTCCAACGGGGACGCTTCCGCTCCGACGGACTGGCTGGAGATCGACACCTATTCCGATGACGGATCTTCTATTGAGCAGACCTCCCTGCTGAATGCCACCACCGGCGAGGAGCGGAGCGGCTTTGTCGCCTATCTGAGTGCCGGGGTGGCCAGCTTCCAGAGCGAAAACGGAACGTATCAGCTCGTTGACCTCACCAGCACCGGCCAGAGCGAGGTGCTCTGTGAGTTTGAGGATCCCATCAGCGCCTATGCCCCCGGCGTGGCCGTGACCTATCGGCAAGACCTTGGCGACTACGAGCTGCACGACCTGAACACCGGCGATGTGCTGGAAGTGCGCGACGAATCCCTCGGCACCGACACCCTCGCCGTCTACGCCAAGGACGGCACCCTCCGCATCTATGACCAGAACACCGGTGCTGTCCTGACCGATACGGTGGTAGCGCCCATTGAGGGCTTACAGCGCACGGATCTGTATAACGTAGACGGCGGCTGGGTCTGGCTGCGCCAGTACGACAACGACGACTACGAGGTGACCACCAGCACCATCTGCGGGCCGAACGGCACGAATAAGACCCTTGACCTCGACGCCATCAAAGCCCGCTACGGGGCCGACTTCCAAGGCTACCTGTGGCCCGTCACCGCCGCCGGGGGTGAGTTCTATCTCTCCGTCTCCTACCAAGGCCCCGGCCAGAATTGGCTCTATGACCTCATCGACAGCACCGGCAACGTGGTCCTTGCCGGGCTGGGTTCCTGCAACGGCTACTACACCAACACGGCCAATCCCCTGCCCGACGGCGTCTTCGTGGCGCGCAAAGGCTTCGAGTACGGCTGGATGGACCTCCACGGCCAGTGGGTCTACTGCCAGAACATCTTCTACTCCTCCGGCGACGACGCGGAGAATTACTACTTCTAAGGGAGGTATTTTTCATGAGACAGTCTAAGATTTCCCGCCGCTCTTTCCTGCTGGGTCTGGGGTTCCTTTCGTCCGCTGCGGTGCTGACCGCGTGCGGCGGGGGCAGCGCTTCCTCCAGCGAACCCGCCTCCTCTTCCCAGCCCGAAGAGCCCGCATCCTCGGCTTCCAGTGAGGTGCCCGCCGCACCCATCCTCTCCGTGGATGAGTTCCCGGTTACCGACGGTTCCACAGCCTGTATCCCCCTCATTGCGCAGGTCATGGCCGACACCACCGGCATGGACTTGGAAACGGCCCAGAGCTGCGTGACCACCAACACGACTGCGTGGGCGTGGCGGAACCTCGGCCTGTACGGTGACAACGAGAACGGCACCAAGCTCATCATCGCGTATGAGGCCCCGGACTCAGTTAAGGAAGAACTGGCCGCAGACGGTGCCCCGCTGGACCAGAAAGCCCTCGGCCGGGATGCACTGGTCTTCATCGTGAACGAGGAAAACCCGGTCCAGAGCCTGACCCAGCAGCAGCTCCGGGACATTTACGCCGGGAAGATCACCAACTGGAAGGAGGTCGGCGGCGCGGATGCTGAGATCGTCGCCTTCCAGCGCCGGGAGGACTCCGGCAGCCAGACCCTGTTCCAGAAGCTTCTGATCCAAGGCGGCGAGCTGATGGACGCCCCCACCGAGCTGGCCCCCACCATGATGGACGAACTGGTGGACGACATCGCCGAGTACAACAACTCCGCTAACGCCATCGGATTTTCGGTCTACTACTACATCAGCGAGATGTACTCGAAGCCCGGTCTGCGGCTGCTTGCCGTGGACGGCGTGACGCCCTCCAACCACACCATCGCCGACCAGAGCTACCCGCTGTGCAACGAATTCTATGCCGCCATCCGGCAGGATTCCGCCGCCGACAGCCCGGAGCGCAAGGTCTACGATTGGCTCTCCACCGACGCGGGCCGCGCCTGTGTTGAGCAGTCCGGCTATGTGGCGGCCCAATAAATTCTTACAGTTTGTTCAGTTTATTTGACTTCCCTCAGAATCTTTGCTACAATGAAGAAAAAGTTTGGGTATTTCCCCCAGATTTCTGATGTGAAGGAGAACCGATCATGCTCAAACCAGAGACTTCCCGCATGGAGAGCCACAGCCGCGCTGCCCTGAAGAACTACATCATTCAAGCGTCCACCCTGTTGGAGATCGTACTTTCCGGGCTGGTGCTCATCGGGTTGCTGCTCACGATCATACCGCTGATCAAGTGGATGCCCGGCTTGCTGTTCGACGGCAACGATGTGGAGATCCGGTCGTTTCTGGAACGGGCGCTGGACATCGTCATCGGCATCGAGTTCATCAAGATGCTGGCCAAGCACAGCCCCGGCAGCAGCTTGGAGGTGCTGCTCTATGCCATCGCCCGCCACATGGTCGTCGGGCATGAATCCGCCATCGAGAACCTCCTCAGCGTCGGCGCTATCGCGCTGATCTTCATCGTCCGTAAATTCTTCTTCGTGCCCGCTTTCGGTGCCCATCTGCCGGACGGCCACCCTGCCCCCGACCTGACGCCAAACCAGAGCGGCATCCGCGCCGAGGAATTCCGTGAGCGGCTGCGCAAGCGCATCCACGCCGAGGATGTTTC
Source organism: Faecalibacterium hattorii (assembly GCF_003287455.1). Lineage (GTDB taxonomy): Bacteria > Bacillota > Clostridia > Oscillospirales > Ruminococcaceae > Faecalibacterium > Faecalibacterium hattorii. The sequence continues at coordinate 30,600 of NZ_PRLC01000016.1, forward strand.
CGACGACGAAGAGGATGAAGACCCCGAATACGAGGATATCGAGTAAACGCAACCCACACGAAAAGGGAGCCTCCCGCAATGGGGAAGCTCCCTTTCTGTTTGCTGTTGAGCTTATGCGTTGGTCACGCCGCCCTCAACCACGAGCTCGTCCTCGTAATCCATGCCGTAGGTGTCCACAAGGGTCTCCTCGTAGTCCTTGTGGAAGAACTGCTCCTCGGCCAGCGACTTGATCTCATCGTTGATCCAGTCCAGCAGGGTGGTGTTGCCCTTGCTGACGGCCGGGGCGATGGTGTCCTGACTGCCCAGCGAGGGGATGCCGACGGTATAGCCGGGGTTCTGCTTTGCGAAAGCGATGACCTCGGTGTTATCGTTGGCCCATGCCACACCGTTGCCGTTCTCCAGCGCGTTCTTAGCGGTAGCGTAGGAATCGTACTTCTGCAGGGGGATATCGGGGTAGTTCTTGACCAGATAGGTCTCGGCGGTGGTGCCGGAGATGACGATCATCTGATCGTCGGCGTTCCAGTTGTCGAGGCTGGTGATCACATTGCTGTCCGGCGAGATGACGCCCAGCGCAACGTTCATGTAAGGCAGCGCGAAATCGACTTCCTCGGCGCGCTCCGGGGTCACAGTGAAGTTGGCGAGGATGATGTCCACCTTGCCGGTCTGCAGGTACTCGATGCGGTTGGCCGCCTCGGTGGAGACGAAGTTCACCTCGACGCCCAGATCCTCGCCCAGACGGTTGGCGAAGTAGACATCGTAGCCCTGATACTCGCCGTTCTCGTCCACATAGCCGAAGGGGTTCTTGTCGGAGAAGACGCCGATGTTCACGGTGCCGTCGGCCTTGATCTCGTCCAGTGTGCGGTAAACGGTATCGCCGCCCGCAGAAGCGGTGCTGCCGGAGGCTGCACCGGAAGCAGCGTTGGAGCTGGAGGAGCCGCACGCCGTCAGCACAGCGGCTGCGGACACAGCCCCCAGACCCAGCAGGAAGGAACGGCGAGTGATCTTATTCGTTTTCATAATGGTTTCTCCTTTACAAAATCTTTCCCATACGATCTCAAACTGCACACCATTGCAGTTTCTAACAGAATTTGTGCGAAGGGGCCGCATCTTCGGGAGCTTTTCCCTTACTTCACCGCATCGAACGTGAACGTATTCAGGAACTTCTTTGCCCGCTCGGTCTGGGGGTGGTCGAAGAACTGGGCCGGTGCAGCCTCTTCTACGATCCGCCCGCCGTCAAGGAACAGCACCCGGTTCGCCACGGCACGGGCAAACTGCATCTCGTGGGTGACGATGATCATCGTCTTCCCTTCCCGCGCCAAGTCCAGCATGACGTCCAGCACCTCGCGGACCATTTCGGGGTCGAGGGCGGCGGTCACTTCGTCAAAGAGCAGGATCTCCGGGTGCATACACAGTGCCCGAACAATGGCGACGCGCTGCTTCTGGCCGCCGGAAAGCTCCCGCGGGTAGCTCTTGGCCTTTTGCAGAAGGCCCACCCGGTCCAGCAGGGCTTCGGCCTCCTTCTGTACCTCGGCCTTCGGGCGCTTCTGCACCTTAGTCGGGCCCAACAGGATGTTGTCCAGCACGGTCAGGTGCGGGAAGAGCTCGTAGCTTTGGAACACCATGCCGATGCGCTGGCGCAGGGCCTGTAGGTTCTTGCCGCCGTAGGCGATGGTCTCGCCGCCCAACTGCACCCGGCCGCTCTGCACCGGCTCCAAGCCGTTCAGACAGCGCAGCAGCGTGCTTTTGCCGCAGCCGGAAGGCCCGACCACCACGATGACCTCGCCGGGTTTGACGGCGAAGCTGACATTTTCAAGGATGTTGGTATGACCATCATAGCTTTTCACCAGATGGTCTACGGTCAAAATCGGTTCTGCCATTTCCGGTCACTTCCATTTCTTTTCGAGGCAGCTCGCAAGCAGGTTGATGGGCCAGCACGCGAGGAAGTAAAGCATAAAGACGGTCAGATAGATGCCAAAGGCCGCGTTGGGGCTGGCCATGCGGTTGGCCTCGATGATCTGCTGGGAGACTTTCAGCACCTCCACCACGCCGATCATCAGCACAAGGCTGGTGGTCTTGATCATGCGGGTGATGAGGTTGATAGACAGCGGGATCAGCCGCCGCACCGTCTGCGGGATGATGATGTACCAATAAGTCTGCGCCCGGCTCATGCCCAGCGCTTCGCTGCTCTCGTACTGGTGCTTCGGGATGGCGATCAGCGCTCCACGCACAAGGTCGCTCATCTCCGCCGTGCCCCACAGCACAAAGACGATGATGGAGGCCGTCTCGCCGGGCAGGTCCCACCCGAAGGCGCGGGTCGTGCCGAAGTAGACAAGGAAGAGCAGCACCATCTGCGGCATGATCCGGATGATCTCCAGATAGACCCGGAGGATGGCTTTCAGGATGGGATTTTTGAAGGTCATCAGCACGCCCAGCAGGATGCCCAGCGGCAAGCTGATGAGAACGGAGATGGCGCTGATCCGGAGCGCCACGCCGAGGCCGCCCAACAGGCGAAGCATGTTTTTGCCCTTGAACAGGACTTCAAGACCCAAATCCGGCATAGCGCACCCTCCTTTCCAGCCAACTGCCCAGCAGCGACACCGGCAGCAGGATGATGAGGTAGAACACCACCAGCAGGAACAGACACTCCGGTGTCTTGTAGTACAGGCCGATGAGATCCTTTGCCGTAAACATCAGGTCCATCAGGCTGACCGCGCTGAAGACACTGGTCTCTTTGAGCAGGAAGATGACGTTTGCCATGAAGGCCGGCATACTGGTGGACACTGCCTGCGGCAGGATGACGTAGCGCAGCGTCTGCAGACGGCTCATGCCAAGGCTGTAGGCGCTTTCGGTCTGGATGGGTTCAATGGCCTCCAAGCCGCTGCGGAACGCCTCCGCCATGTAGCTGCCTCCCAGAAATGCCAGACCCGCGATGCCGCAGATCTCGGCGTTGGTCTTGATGCCGACTTTCGGCAGACCATAGTAAATGAAGAACAGCTGCACCAGAAGCGGCGTGTTCCGGCTGAGCTGGATGTAAGCTCCTACGATCCGGCGAAGCACCGGAACTCTATCGTATTGGAGCACGGCACAGACAAGGCCGATGCCGATGGACCATAAAATGCCAATGACGCCCAACCGCAGCGTGAGCCACGCGGCCTTTTCGTACTGCGGCAGATATTGCGCGATCACGTTCCAGTCCATTGCCGTCCCCTCCTTTTGTCAGAATTTCCGGTCCGCCGGGCCGGAGCAGCACGTTTTTGCCTCGGTTTGTGCGCTCTCCCTTTTCCCCGGCTCGTTTCCCGTTGGCCGTATGATATACCCATTTCCCTAGAATGTCAATAGGTTTATAGGATTTTTTGGCATTCGAATTTTTTTGCTTTTGTAATGATACCTTATTTCGTTGATTTCAGGACCTCCCGTTTCATCTAACCTGTGGAAATGTAGCAGTTTTGCACAAGAAAACAGAGAGAAAAGCATAAAAAAGCAGACCATCCGAAGATGGTCTGCAGGAAGGATTCGAACTTCGTCAAACGACCCGGTGCGGACAGCCGCCCGGAGCCTTAAAACGCCAGCGCCGGGCTGATCTCATTTCGGCGCTGGGTCTGGACAACGCAGTCCTTATCGGGCACGACACCGGCGGCGCCGAGGGTGCTGAAAACGGTCTGCAATGCCAACTGGGGGCTGTTGTTCTCCTGCGAGAGGTGGCAGAGCGCGAACTTTTCGCAGCCCTCTTGGATGAGTTCCAGCAGCTTCGCCGAGCACTCGTCGTTGGAGAGGTGGCCCCGCTGGGACTCGATGCGGGAGCGTAAGTAGTAGGGATACGGGCCGCTGCGGAGCATGTGAAGATCATAGTTGCTTTCCAGTGCAACGAGGTCACAGCCGGACAGCGCCTCGTGCACCGGCGGCGTCAGCACGCCAAGGTCGGTGGCGATGGTCATGGTCTTGCCGTCCGGGGTGTGGATGCGGTAGCCGACGCAGGGTACATCGTGGCTGGTGGGAAAGGCCGTAACGCCGAAATCGCCGATGTCCTCTTCCCCTCCGGAAAGGCTGCGCAGCTCGCAGGAGACGGGCACGATGCCGTTGGCGTCCAGAAAATCCAACGTCGCCGCCGCGCCGTAGACCGGCAGCGGATTCTTCTTGAGGAAGGTGGACAGCCCCTTGACGTGGTCGCTGTGCTCGTGGGTGACGAGGATGCCCGCGCAGTCCGAGATGTTCAGGTCCAGCGCCTTGAGGGCCGCACTCGTAGTGCGCACACCTTTCCCCATGTCGATGATGAGATACCGCTCCCCGCAGCGCACCACGCTGCTGTTGCCGGAGGAACCGGAGTATAATGAGATGAATTCAGACATTGATCTCCTCATAAAAGCAGCCCACCGCGGGACCGCAGTAGGCTGCATGATTTATTTGTTACATCGCCGATTCCAGCGCGGCGGGTGCACGATCCACCTTGCAGATGTCGGCACCAAGGCCGCGCAGCTTCTCCACGATGTTCTCGTAGCCGCGCTCGATGTGGCCGATCTCCTCGATCTCGCTGGTGCCGTCGGCCATCAGGGCCGCGACGACCATGGCCGCGCCGGCACGCAGGTCGGAAGCGCGGAGCGGGGCCGGAGTGAGCTTCTCCACACCCTCAAAAACGGCCACCTGACCGTCCACCTGAACGTTCGCGCCCATCTTGCGCAGCTCGTCCACATAGCGGAAGCGGTTGTCCCAGACGCTCTCGGTGATGGTAGAGGTGCCCTTGGCCACGCTGAGCAGCACGCCCATCAGGGGCTGCATATCAGTCGGGAAGCCGGGGTGGGGCATGGTGTTGATCTTCAGGGGCAGGATATCGCCGGTGCGGCGGACGCGGACGGAGTCATCAAACTCCTCCACCTCGACACCCGCACGGCGGAGCTTTGCGGTGATGGGTTCCAGATGCTTCGGGGTGACGTTTTCGATAAGGACATCGCCTCCGGTGGCAGCGGCAGCCACCATATAGCTGCCCGCCTCAATCTGATCCGGGATGATGCTGTAGGTGCAGCCGTGCATCCGCTCGACGCCGCGCACCTTGATGACATCGGTGCCCGCGCCGCGCACATCCGCGCCGCACATATTCAGGAAGTTTGCCAGATCGACGACATGAGGCTCCTTGGCACAGTTCTCAAGGATGGTCTGGCCCTCCGCCATGACGGCGGAAAGCATCCCGTTCATGGTCGCGCCGACGCTGACCTTATCGAAGAAGATATGAGCGCCGGTCAGGCCCTCCTTGGCGCGGACCGTGATCATGCCGTAGTCCACGCTGTCCTCCGCGCCGAGGGCGCTGAAGGCCTTGAGGTGCTGGTCGATGGGGCGGGGGCCAAGGTTACAGCCGCCGGGCATGGCCACCTGCGCCTTGCCAAAGCGGGACAGCAGCGCGCCGAGGAAGTAGTAGCTGGCGCGCATCTGGCGGGACAGATCGTCCGGCACATTGGTGCTGGTGAGGTGGGTGGTGTCGATCTCGTAGGTGTTCCGGTTCAGCATCCGGATCTGGGCACCAAGGACGCTCAGGATCTTCAGGCTCACCGCCACATCGCTGATATCGGGCAGATTCTCAATGACGCAGACGTCACCGGCCAGAATGGTGGCCGGCAGGATGCCCACAGCCGCATTTTTTGCGCCAGAGATGGTGACCGCGCCGTGCAGGGGCTTACCGCCCGTAATAACAAACTTTTCCAATTTTATGATCTCCTTGTCGTGGGGCTGCGTGTGACCGCCCCCAAAGGGTTCCGTTTCTCTTCACTCGTTACATCCGATGCGTACCAAAAGGGCAAAAGCCCTCATGATATGCTATCTTATTATACACAACTTCGGCCAAAAAGCAAAGACCCATTTGCACAGCAGGGATTATTTTCTGTTTTGCCCAGAAAAAATGAAGATATTCTGTGAATTTGTTCGTTTTTTCAAAAATCTGCCAGAAACTTCGACAGACTGCACGATACAAACCGCCCTTACCAGACGCAGTCTTCGCAGTGGGTTTCCTTGATCCAGCCCAACTGATAGGCTTTGACGAGCTGTTTCAGGTCATGCACGCGCTCCCGCAGCACCTCGCCCTCGTCGGTCTCCTCCACGAGGATGCGGTGGTTCTCGGTCTCCAGAATGTTTTTCTGGGAAATGATATCGATGTTCTCGTTCACGGCCTTTTCGGCGCTCTCGAAGGGCTGATGGGTGCGCAGGGACATGGTGCGGCTGGAGTAGACCAGCGTATACCCCGCGATGCCGGTTTTGTCGTGGTAAGCGCGGCAGAAGCCGCCGTCGATAACCACGAGCCGTCCCCCGCCCTTGATGGGGCTCTCGCCGCTCTTTTCGCGGACGGGAACATGACCGTTGACGATGTGGTTCGTGCCGGGCAGACCGAACTCGGCCAAGATGCGGCGGCAGGCGGCCTCCTCGTTATACCATGTATAATAGGGGTCCTTGATTTCCTCATAGGTGGCGGGGTCGGCGATGTAAATGCGCTCAAAGGTGGTCATGGCGCTGCGGCCGAACAGCGGCGACAGCTTGCCGCACCACAGATACCACAGGAAATCCTGTCCGCTCTGGCGGGCGGCAGAGCCCTCCGGCGCAAAGTAGCCCCGGCGGGCACGCTCATCGCAGTAATCCATCAGGGCACGGCCGGAATAGCTGTGGCCCTCGAACCGCTCCACGGCGAAGCTGCCGTTTTTGGTCATGGGCACGACGCCGTGGTAAAGCAGGTTGCCGTTTTCAATGTGGTAGACGCTGCCCTTGGCGTACAAAAATTCAATGTGCTGCTGTAATTTCTCGCTCTGGCGGAAGGACTGCACGAGCTTATCCAGCACCACCTGCTCGTCGGGGTTGAGCTTGGCGGGGTCGGCGGGGTCCACGGTGGGGAAGCTGGTATCCCGCAGGGGGTACTCCTTGCCGCCCACGGTGACGGTTCCCTTTTCCCAGTCGATGCGGCGGAGGAAATCCCGCCCCTGCATCTTGAAATCGGGGTTGCGGTCGATGACGCGGCACTCCATCTTGAGCATCAGGATGGTGACGGCCTTGTGCATGACGGCGCAGCGGTGGAGCATACCGGGGGTGTAGGGGCCGCGGGCCGCGTCGGTGTGGGGTATCCAGAGGGTCAGGTCGTCATCGCCATAGAACTGCTCGGCCATCCGCTGCAAGTGACGGAGGTTGATGCCGTAGCAGTCTTCCAGCATCCCGTGGTTGTGGTAGGCCAGCGTCGTTTTCAGCACGGTGCAGATGCAGATGGGGCTGCCCGCCGCAGCGCCCATCCAGACGACATCGTGGTTGCCCCACTGGATATCGACGTTGTGGTGGCGCATGAGCAGATCCAGAATGATATCGGGGCGGGGGCCGCGATCAAACAGATCACCGACGATATGTAATTTATCCACGGCCAGCCGCTTGATCAGCTCACACAGGCGGACGATGAATTTATCGGCCCGGCCATTCTCGATGATGCTGCCGACGATCTGGCCGTAATACAGGTCTTTGTCGTGATCCTCGAAGTGGGCATGGAGCAGCTCGTCCAGAATGTAGCCGCAGCTGACGGGCAGACACCCCCGCACATGCTCACGGGTGTGCTTCGAGGAGACCAAGCGGCAGATGTCGATGAGCCGCAACAGGGTCGTGGTGTACCACTGTTCCAGCTCGTCCTCGTCGGCGCAGCGGGCCTTGAGCTGAGGCAGCTTCTCGTTAGGGTAATAGATGAGGGTGGCCAGCTCCGCACGGGCTCCTACCGGGATGGTGTCCCCCAGCACGATATCGACCTTTTCCCGGATGACGCCGGAGGCCGAGTTCAGGATGTGGACGAAGGCTTCGTTTTCGCCGTGCAGGTCGCTCATGAAGTGCTCGGTGCCCTTGGGCAGCTTGAGCAGCGCCTGTGTGCTGATGATCTCGCTGGCCGCCGCCGCTTGGGACGGGTAGTCCCGCGCCAGCAGAGACAGATATTTCAGGTGATCTCGGATCTCTTCGTTTTCGGTACGCATGGCTTCCTCCCAAAAATTATGCAGTATTCTTTCACGATATGAAATATTCACCCATAGTATACCACAACTGCGCCCGAAAATGGTATAATAGAAGCGAGCAATTTGTTCGAAACTTTTGCAAAGGACTTGGATAGTATGCCGAAAACCTTCCCCTTCGCCCCCAAAAACTGTACGCTCTGCCCCCGGCAGTGCCATGCCGACCGCGCTTCCGGGCGGATCGGCTTCTGCGGGGCCGGCGGCACCTTAAAGGCCGCCCGCGCCGCCCTCCACTTCTGGGAGGAACCCTGCATCAGCGGCACACGGGGCAGCGGCACGGTGTTTTTCTCCGGCTGCACCCTGAAGTGCTGCTTCTGCCAGAACTACCCCATCAGCGCCGAGGGGCTGGGCAAAGAGATCACGGTGGAGCATCTGGCCGAGATCTTCCTCGACCTTCAGGCGCAGGGGGCCCACAACATCAACCTTGTCACCCCCGGCCAGTGGCAGCCGTGGATCATCGCGGCGCTGGACGAAGCCCGCGCCAAGGGGCTGCACCTGCCCATCGTCTGCAACACCGGCGGCTACGAAACGCTGGACAGCATCGAGCGCTGGCGGGGGTACATTGATATCTGGCTGGCCGACCTGAAATATGTTTCCTCTTCCCTCTCGGCGGAGCTTTCCGCTGCACCGGACTATTTCGCGGCGGCGAAAGCGGGCATTGAGGCCATGATGGCCCAAACCGGCCATCCGGTCTTCGACGCAGACGGCATCCTGCAAAAGGGCGTCATCCTGCGCCACCTCGCCCTGCCCGGCCATGTGGACGACAGCTTCGCCGTCCTCGACCAGATGGCCGCATGGAACCGCGCGGACCCCGGCTGCTTCCTGCCCAGCGTCATGAGCCAGTACACTCCCTTCTACAAAGCCGCCGACCACGGCATCGGCCGCCGCATCACCACCTACGAGTACCGCCGGGTGGTCAACTACGCCATGGACCTCGGCCTGACCGACGGCTATATGCAGCAGAAGAGCAGCGCCAAGGAAGAGTATACCCCCAGCTTTGATTTGACGGGGATTTGATTGGATTTTTCTTGTGTTTTAACCGACGCATGTTATAATAAAGTAAATTGTTTTTACTTTAAATGGAGGGCGTGCACTGTGATAGACAGCGTGTATCAAGATCGTATATCTCAAATTGTCAAGATCGCGCAAGAAAGCAATCATATTGTCAGCCAACAGATTGCTTTTGATATTTTGCAAGATAAGGACAATCACTTGACCGTTGAAGAATTCGAACAAGCTTCAAATGACCTGCGCGCAAAGGGAGTTCAAATCACTTCTTTTGAAACCAGTGAGGATTATCCTGATGACCCCTCTAGTGCACCCACCTTTATTCCTGCAGATGTGCATATCCAAACCAGATCCGTTAATGTCGACGCCATTTTGGATCGTCTGAATTATAATGAAATCGACTTGAAGCCGCTTTTTCAAAGGCAGGGCAATTTATGGTCCATGCAGCAGCAGAGTCGTCTGATCGAGTCTCTGATGCTAAAGATCCCCCTTCCTGCATTCTATTTCGATGCAGCCGATGAAAGCTCATGGGTAGTCATTGATGGCCTTCAGCGTCTTACTGCATTCCAGAATTATCTGATGCCTTCCGAAAAGGATAACGACCCTTCTAAAACTCCGCCTTACAGATTAGAGGGGCTTCAATATTTGACGCAATTTAACGGAAAGACATTCTCAGAACTCCCACGGCAGTATATTCGCCGCATCAAAGAATCTCAGTTGGTGTTATACTTGGTCGAACGCGGGACGCCGGATGAAATCGTCCGCAATATCTTCCAACGCATCAATACCGGCGGCCTTACGCTTTCGGAGCAAGAAATCCGACAAGCGCTTTATGAGGGTGACGGAACGAAATTGACGGAGGAACTTGCAAAATCCGAATCGTTCCTGAATGCAACGCAGAACGCTGTTGAAACAGATCGTATGACCGACCGGGAGTACATCAATCGATATCTTGCTTTTACTCTGTTCGACTACGAAAAATGTTACAATGGCAATATTGACAGCTTTTTAAGCTATGCACTAAAAGAACTGAAAAAATGTTCCCCCGGAAGACTCGATCAAATTCGCTCTGATTTTTGCCATACGATGGATCTATGCGCTTTTCTGTTTGGAAAGTATGCTTTTCGGACGCAAAACAAGGATTGGCGGCGCGGGCGTCTCAACAAAGCGCTGTTTGAAGTATGTTCGGTTTGTTTTTCTCGTCTGTCCGCAGAAAAAGAAAGTATTCTTCGCGCACATTCTTCGGATTTTTTGAAATGCTTTCATGACCTTCTGCAAAAAGACGAATACCGCAACGCTTTGCGCGGCGGCGATAGCTCTGCTGTACGTCGCCGCATTAACATGACACAAGAATTTCTGGAGGCATTTATATGCTCGAACGAATAAAGCTCGAAAACTTCAAATGTTTTAAATCTCAGGAAATTCCTCTGGGCTCGATTTCCATTCTGACCGGTCTCAATGGCATGGGAAAATCTACCGTTTTGCAAAGCCTTCTTTTGCTTCGCCAATCCGCCGAAGGCGAAACCATTAAGTCTCTAAAATTGAACGGTCGATACATCAAGCTTGGCAATGGGCAGGATGTTCTTTACGAAAAAGCCGCTTCCGATGAAATTACTCTGGCCTTTTGGGAAAACGGAATTTCCCACTCCTATTCCTTTGCGTACAACGCAGAAAGCGCCGTTTTGCCGTTAAAGGATCCCCTTGATCCGGCTCTTGCCCCACAAGACTCTGTACTTTTCGGGAACCGTTTTCTTTATCTTTCTTCTGCTCGAATCGAGCCACAGCCAGATTATCACACCATTGATGACCCCATGCAGTTGGAAAATCACGAATTCGGTGTAAATGGTGAGTTTTCTTTGCAATATCTTGCAGAGCACTCTGGTGATCCTATTCTTTGCACTAAGGCAATTCGTTCTTCTCAACCCGGTGCCCGAAGCAATTCATTGATTGACCAGCTTCAACTTTGGTGTAATGAGATCTCTCCCGGCGTCTCTCCCCGTGTCGTTGTTGACAGTTTGCGGCGCAGTGTCGATTTGACTTATGATTATCGCGAAGGCAATGATCGCTCCGGTACCTACAAAAGCGTCAATGTCGGCTTCGGAATCACTTACGTGCTCCCCGTTTTGATTTCACTTCTCTCATCTAGACCCGGTGACCTGATTCTGATCGAAAATCCAGAAGCGCATATTCATCCGCGCGGTCAACGGATGCTCGGTGAACTTCTTGCGCGTGTTGCTGCCAGCGGGATTCAGGTGATCGTTGAAACTCATAGCGATCACATTTTGAATGGTCTCCGCGTCGCCGTAAAGCAAAAGCACATTGAAAGCAGTAATGTCTCGATCGCGTACTTTTCACAGAGTCAGAACAATGATTACGCACATACCGTTGTTTTCCCGAAAATGTTCCCATCCGGGCAGATCAGCGAGTGGCCTGCTGGATTTTTTGATGAGTGGGAAAACGCTTTATTGGACTTATTATAAGAGCAAGGACGAAAAATGCGTATTGGGATAAACGATCTTTCATTTTTTTATTCCTTTGAAAATTTTCATGATGCTTTGGAAGCACTGCATCGGTACGCAACGATCTGCTTTCAAATCAAAAAAGCCGCCAAAAATAGAACCTACTCCAACTTGGAGGAATCTCCTTTTATCACCGCACCACGCAAGGATACGGGATTTGAACTTGTGAAGGGTTTTCCGCTTCGCAAGCTGCTTGCTTTGATTCCGGACCCCAATGAAAGGATTTTGCTCAGTACGATTCTTTCAAACTCTGCTACAGCTGATTTTTCGGATTTCCCTTTTCTTTTTGATGGAAACACTTCTTCCATTTGTGCCTACGCTGCTGAAAATGGTGGTTTTGTCGCCAGCCTCTTATCACACGATCACTTTATCGCTCCAGTTTTGACCGGAACGCGCAGAGGCATGGATTGTACCCTGAAAAACATTGCAACCGTTCAGCACCTTCAGGACTATGAGATTGCCTTAGGTCGTCGTATTTATCAGGCCAACAGTGGAAAACATAAGTCCTCCCGCTTTAACCCTTATGGAAAAGGTAAGGTCGCCAGTCCCATGGATCTTACCGATGATGAAGCGCAAGATCTTTTAAACCGCTCCGTACCTATTGGGCAGCGCTTCTATGGAAAGCGAAACGGAAAATATTATACATTCAATTGCACGCAGAACAATATCTATCACGGCTATCGAAGCGATGATCTATCGGAAGACATTCGCTCCCAAATAGACCCCATTTTCACGTAAAGCTTTTTTCGTCACCCTCCACAAAAATCCCCGCTTATTTTCTCTTTTCATCCGCGGCATTTGCTTGCTATCTGCTTCGGGGTGCGGTATAATGGATACAACAATGTGTTCTCACATCGTTACGGTATAAAGCAACGACTTTTTAGGAGGAGCGTTATGGAACACTACAATCCGATCCTTGGCAGCGAGGCCAACGGCCAGAAGTTCATCACCTGCGGTGAGATCATGCTGCGCCTGACCCCGCCGAACTACGAGAAGATCCGCATGGCATCCAGCTTCGAGGCCAGCTACGGCGGCAGCGAGGCCAATATCGCTTTGGCTCTGGCAAACCTTGGCGTGGACAGCACCTTCTTCAGCGTAGTGCCCAACAACAGCTTGGGCAAAAGCGCCGTGCGCTGGCTGCGCTCCAACGATGTCCACTGCACCCCCATGATTCTGACCGAGCCGGACGAGACCCCCTCGAACCGCCTTGGCACCTACTATCTGGAGACCGGCTATGGCATCCGTGCCTCCAAGGTCATCTATGACCGCAAGCACAGCGTCATCACCGAGTACGATTTCTCGCAGGTGGATCTCGACGCTCTGCTGGACGGCTTCGACTGGCTGCACCTGAGCGGCATCACCCCGGCGCTGGCCCCCAACTGCCGCGGCCTCATCATCGACATGCTCAAGACCGCCAAGAAGAAGGGCCTGACCGTCAGCTTCGACGGCAACTTCCGCTCGACGCTCTGGACTTGGGAGGAAGCCCGCGACTTCTGCACCGAGTGCCTCCCCTACGTGGATGTGCTGCTGGGCATCGAGCCTTACCACCTGTGGAAGGACGAAACCGACCACTCCAAGGGCGACTGGAAGGACGGCGTGCCCCTGCAGCCCAGCTACGAGCAGCAGGATGAGATTTTCCAGCACTTCATTGAGCGCTATCCCAACCTGAAGTGCATCGCCCGCCATGTGCGCTACGCCCACAGCGGCAGCGAAAACAGCCTGAAGGCCTTTATGTGGTACGAAGGCCACACCTTCGAGAGCAAGCTGTTCACCTTTAACATCCTCGACCGCGTGGGCGGCGGCGACGCTTTTGCCAGCGGCCTGATCTACGCCATGCTCCACGATTACAAGGCCATGGATATGATCAACTTCGCCGTGGCCAGCAGCGCCATCAAGCACACCATCCACGGCGATGCCAACATCACCGACGATGTGAGCTCCATCCGCAACCTGATGAATATGAACTACGATATCAAACGCTGAGTTTCGCCCCCGCGCTTCCGTCTGCCGGGAACCGACCATTGCGCGTCGGCTCCCGGCTTTTTTATGCCGCAATGTGAGGCAAGAAAATAACGGTTCTAAGAAAAAAGCAGCGCCCGCATGGAGATCTCCCGGCGGGCGCTGCTTATTGTATCTTATTGGATTCCGAACGATTTGCCTAAACGGAAGGCCGCGCAGAGCGCTTCTGGCGTTCCTTTTCCCTGTACATCCGGTCGTCGGCTTCGCGGAGGAAGGCAGGCAGATCTTCGACCAGCGGCTGCCAGAACGAGCCGATGGCGGCATCGACGCCGTGGCGGACAAGGGCTTCCCGGAGCTGGTGCACCTTGTCGGCAAAGTCCTCCTGCCCGATGGGGCAGCGCAGCACCACGAACTCATCGCCGCCGATGCGGTATCCTTCGCCGGGGAAGACTTCGTTCAGGGCGTCGGCGGTGCGGCGGATGAGGGCATCCCCGGCCTCGTGGCCGAAGCGGTCGTTGCAGTGCTTGAGACCGTTCAGGTCCATGTAAATGCCGCCGATCTCCCTCAGCGTCCCTTTCTCCCAGCCGCTCAGGTTCTCCATGTAGCGGTTGCGGTTGGAAAGGCCCGTCAGCATATCGATATAACAGAACTTATACAGCCGCTCCTGCGTCTTTTTCTGCTCCAGACTGTTGGTCACGAAGAACTGGATGGAGGACAGCAGCGTGGCGTCTCCCACATGCTCCTTGGGGTTGTCTACCCCCAGAAAACCGGTCACGACATGGTCTCGCAGCAGCGGCACCGCCAGCAGCGAATGAATGTTCTGGGGTGCCAGCACGTCATAGATGAGCTGGCCCTTTTTCTGTTCGAGGTCGGGCAGGAAGTAGACGCCCTCCCGCTCAAACGCTTCGATCCACTCGGCCACTGCTTCCAGCGGGACTTCCTGCAGATTGTCCTTTTCCTCGCTCACGCCCTCCCGCACCGCCTCGTGGGTGTTGACGATGACGTTCCGCTCCCGGTCCAGTTCGAAGATATAGCTGCGGTCGGCGGCAAAGTAATCGCTGATGACCCCCAGCAGCTCGTTGGTGGCCTTGTCGAGGTCCCGCCCGCCGGTGGAAAGCTTCTCCACGCAGCGGTTCAGCACCGTGGCGATCTCCAGCTTTTCGGCGATCTGGGCTCGGCTCGTTTCCAGCCGGAGCATCGCCTCGTTCTGCTCCTTGATGGAGACCAGAAACATCAGGACCATCGCAACGCCGATGGCCAGATCGACCAGCGCCAGACCGTAGTGTACGATCTGGATCGAGATCGCCAGCAGCGGCAGCACCAGATAAGACCCCGTTGCCAGAAACATGCCGCGGCTGATGCGTGCCCTGTATTGCAGCAGCAGACTGCCGTCCAGCGCCATGGCCACCACCGGAACGATCATGGAAATGGGATACCCTGCGCTGCGGTGGTAGACATTGGACGCATCGAACGTATAATACAACCCGGTGAACTGCGATACGACCACCAGCGCAAGGCCCACACAGCAAAGGGCCCGCACCACCTTCACCCGCTTGAGGGCTGCGTTTTCTTCCGGCGTCAGGAGCATTGCACAGATGTAGTAGTGAAAAAACAGCAGCGTCAGTTCCACGAGAAAAAAGTTGAGAAAATTGCTGATGCGGACCATCCAGAACCCCAGCAGGTCCGGTCTGCCCCGGAACAGGTTCGTCATCGCATCCCAGAACAGCAGAACCGATGTCGAGACCTGCATCCGGTAGATCCAGTCACGCTTCACCGTCCGATAATATTTTGTGATCCAGAAATACAGACTCGACACCGCACAGAACAGACTGCCCCATAACAGAAGCACACTGTTTATGATCTCGCGGCTCATCCGGTCTCCTCCTTTCATGGAGTTTTTGAAATCTACCCTTATTGCACACGTTTTCCCTTACGATTGCAATCCGGGCGCAGAAAAAGGGCGTTCCTCCCATTTCCGGGCGGAACGCCCTTTGTGTTATGATCCCATCAAGACAGGATCATCCGGTCGTTGGCGAACTCACCGCCGCTGGCGATCTGGAACTTGGCCAGCAGGTCGGAGACCTGCAGCTTCTTCTTCTCCTCGCCGGAGACGTCGTAGATGATGTGGCCCTCGTACATCATGATGAGGCGGTTGCCGTACTTGATGGCATCCTTCATATTGTGGGTGATCATCATGGTGGTCAGATGGTTTTCTTCCACGATCTTGGCCGAAAGGGTCAGCACCTTGAGCGCGGTCTTGGGGTCCAGCGCAGCGGTGTGCTCGTCCAGCAGCAGGAGCTTGGGCTTGTTCATGGTGGCCATCAGCAGGGTCAGAGCCTGACGCTGGCCGCCGGAAAGCAGACCCACGCGGGC
This sequence comes from Faecalibacterium hattorii, assembly GCF_003287455.1. Taxonomy (GTDB): domain Bacteria; phylum Bacillota; class Clostridia; order Oscillospirales; family Ruminococcaceae; genus Faecalibacterium; species Faecalibacterium hattorii. The sequence goes on from NZ_PRLC01000016.1 coordinate 46,465, forward strand.
GGTAAGGCGATCCTCCAAGCCGAGGTCGAGGCTCTTGAGCAGCTCGCGGTAGCGCTCCCGCTCCGCCTTGGTGATGCCGATGCGCAGCCCGCGCCGCTTGCCGCGGCGGGCCGCCAGCGCAAGGTTCTCCTCGATCTGCATGGTGGCGGCGGTGCCGGTCATGGGGTCTTGGAAAACGCGGCCGATGTAGGCGGCACGCTGGTGCTCGCTCAGCTTGGTCACATCGATGCCGTCAATGAGGATCTTGCCCTCGTCCACGGGCCAGACACCGGCCACCGCGTTCAGCATGGTGGACTTACCCGCGCCGTTGCCGCCGATGACGGTGACGAAGTCCCCCTCGTTCAGCTTCAGGTTCAGGCCGTTCAGCGCGGTCTTCTGGTTGACGGTACCGGCGTTGAAGGTCTTGGATACGTTCTGGATCTCAAGCATTTTTTGCACCCTCCTTCTTCTTGGCGGTGGGCTTGGCAAAATACTTGCCCTTCCAATACGGCACCGCGAGGAACACGGCCACGACCGAAGCACTGAGCAGCTTGAGGAGGTTTGCGTCAAAGCCGAGGGTCAGCACCAGCTGGATGACGATGTAGTAGATGATTGCGCCCAGCGAAACGGACACGAGCTTGAGGGCGAAGTTCTGGAAGATGCGGCCAAATACGGCCTCGCCGATGATGACAGCGGCCAGACCGATGACGATGGCGCCGCGGCCCATGCTGACATCCGAAAAGCCCTGATACTGGCTCAGCAGCGCACCGGACAGGGCCACCAGACCGTTGGACACGGCCAGACCCAGCACCACGTTGAGGTTGGTGTTGATGCCCTGTGCGCGGGACATGGCTGGATTGGAGCCGGTGGCGCGGATGCCGCAGCCCAGCTCCGTGCCAAAGAACCAGTACAGCACACCGATCAGCACAGCCGTGACGATGATGACCATGATGATGGGGTTGTGCAGGGCGAACTCCTTGACCCAGCGCAAGGAGATGAGCAGATCGTACTTGTCCACATTGATGGACTGGTTCGCCTTGCCCATGATCTTCAGGTTGATGGAGTAAAGGGCCAACTGGGTCAGGATACCGGCAAGGATGGCCGGGATGCCCATAAAGGTGTGGAGCAGACCGGTGACAAGGCCGGTGGCAAGGCCGGCCAGCAGCGCGATGAAGAGCGCCGCCCAGACGTTCATGCCGGAGAGCAGACACATGACGCAGACCGCGCCGCCGGTGCCGAAGGAGCCGTCCACGGTCAGGTCTGCCACGTCAAGGATGCGGTAGGTCAGATACACGCCAATGGCCATGATGCCCCAGATGAGGCCCTGCGCACAGGCACCGGGCAGCGCACCGGGCAGATTGGCAAGTCTAGCAAGCAGTTCCAAAATAAAACCTCCAAACGATACACTTTTTTAGGACACCAAAGCGGAGAAGAGCCAAAAATCGCCCTTCTCCGCTGTATTTCAGATGTTTATCCGAGGAATTCAGCCCTCGATGGCCTCGTAGCCTTCCGGCACAGTCACGCCCAGATCATCGCAGATGGTCTTGTTGTACTTCTTGGTCACGCTGGTGTACTCGATGGGCATGGTGGAGATATCGGCCTCGCCGGTCAGGATCTTAGCTGCCATCTCGCCGGTGGTGTGGCCCAGATCGTAGTAGCTGATGGACAGGGTCGCCACGCCGCAGCCCGCGCAGATGCCCTCCTCACCCGCGAAGACGGGCTTCTTGGCCGGGCGGCAGATGCCGTCCACAATGCCGGTGTTGGCGGCAACGGTGTTGTCGGTGGGAACATAGACGGCGTCGTTCTCGTCGGCCGCCTTCTGGCAGACGGAAGCGAGGTCGTTGGAGTCGGAGAAGGCGTACTGGGTGGCGGTCACACCGGCAGCTTCCAGATACTTCTGAACCTCATCCACCTGATACTGGCTGTTGGCCTCAGCGGAGCAGTAGAGCAGACCGACCTTCTTAACGTCGGGCAGCCACTCGGTGATCATCTCAGCCTGCTGATCCAGCGGAGCCAGATCGGAGGTGCCGGAGACGTTGCCGCCCACGGTGCCGTCGAAGTCGGTCAGGCCCAGCGCCACGCCGTACTCGGTGACGGAGGTGCCCAGAATGGGGATGCTGTTGGTGGCTGCCTGTGCCGCCTGCAGGGCGGGGGTGGCGTTGGCCATGATCAGATCCACACCGGCGGAAACAAAGCCGTTGGCGATGGTGGCGCAGGTCGCGGAATCGTTCTGTGCGTTCTGGAAGTCGAACTTCACGTTGTCGCCGAACGCCTCAGTCAGGGCGTCCTCAAAGCCCTGCGTAGCTGCGTCCAGCGCCGCATGCTCGACCAACTGGCAGATGCCGACGGTATAGCTCTGGCCGTCCGCAGCAGCGGAACCGGCAGCGGAGGCCGCGGAGGAAGCCGTGGAAGAAGCTGCGGCAGAGCTGGAAGAGCCGCCGCAAGCGGTCAAGGCTGCGGCAGCGCCGCAGACAGCGGCGGCAGACAGGAACGAACGACGAGTGATTTTACGCATAATCATTACTCCCTCAATTTTACATTTCGCGGCCACAGGCTGCCGCGGGAAAGCGTTTTGACAAGCGGTTTTTCTCGTTCCGCTTTACACTCGTGAAGTATAGCACATTTCCTGCCCGAATACAATCCGGCAACAACCTAAGTTATCGATGGAAGTAATTTTATTTATCAGTTTTTTCGATTGATTCACGAAAACGAACGTTCCTTCGCTTTTGCAGTGCGGACAGTTTTTCCAGTTCTGCGTCCAATCCGCGCAGATTTTCTTCCAACTGGGGCAGAAAGGGCGCGGCGAAGTCGTACCGATAATAAAGCGCTTGCCAGAGTTTTTGCTGCACCCGCCGGATAAACACCGGCTCGAACACCGCTTCCAGCGCCTCCACCCGGTCTTCCAGCGCCATGCACACCTGCGCCCAGCGCACATCCGTAGCCTCCCGCGCCGGGATGTCGTACCGGGCCAGATAGTCCCCCACTTTGGCTGAGATGACCTGCCCGCCGCAGGAGGTCGGCTGCAAAAAGTAGCTGACGCTCCCCTCTTTGGTGATCTCCTGCGCCAGCGGGTAGAGCGCGCAGACCAGCGGCTCGGCGTCATGGATGGCGCAGCGGCTGTGGGTCAGGAAGGGGCAGTTGTTCCCCTCCTCCCGCACCGGGGCCAGCCGCAGCACGGGCAGACGGCTCACCACCCCGATGGACGCCTTGCAGAACGCCCGCGCCACCGTCCGGGGCGGCAGACGCAGCCGCGCCGCGATCCGCCACAGGTCAAACCCCGACAGCACGATGTCCTCCCGCCCCCGGCAGCAGTCCCCGCACCCCGCGCACGCAAACGAAAACCCTTCGTCCCGCCCAAGCAGCGGCACCTCGCGCGTAAAATCCACCCGCCCGCAAAGGTCGAGCTGCGATTGTTTGAGCATAGAGCGGCCTCCTTTGGCTCCTGAAATAGAAGTTTCCTCTATTATACAAGAAAACCGTCCGTGTGAAAACACACAGACGGCAAATGTTTTAGAATCCTTCTTTTTCGGCTGTCGGCTCGGTCAAAAGCTCCGGGCGGTACTCTCGCAGGATGTTGACGGCTGCTGCTACAGGCTGGTCGATCATACTGTCCAGACAGGGCCGCAAATAGTCCTCCACATTGTAGACCGGAATGATGACCGATATTTTAGGTGTTGTCGTCAATGAATCCTCTCTCATTTCCTCGTGCACTCTATTCCACTTCCTCAGCAAGCCCGCCATTTCAAATCCGTTCCTGCTTCGGGTAAAACGCAAGTCCCTTCCCCACGCCGCACAGGAGCACGCCAAGCCGTTTCAGCCGGTGATCTTTTGCGCGGGTCAGCACCCATAAAAAATCCCGCCCGCGCTTGGCAATGTAATAGGCGATGCCCTTTGCCCCCTCGCGGCGGTAAATATAGGCTTCGTTGCGGAAAGCCAGTTTATAGCGGCCCAGACGCTCCACGGAATCCACCGCCAGATTGCTTCCGCTGTTGTTTTTCATAGCATGGATGACGCGGCTCTGGCCCACCACATAGCACGGCATTTTCTCCCGTATCGTGATGCGCCGGGTATATTCGATATCATCACCCCAGATAAAGAACTCTTTGACGGGCAGACCCACTGCGTGGATCGTTTCCGCTTTCAGGAACAGCGAGACAAATGTCGCCTGTTCCGCCAGCAGAATGCCATCCCGCAGCAGCTCGATGCGGTCATAGAAGTTCTTCTTGATCTTGGGGCGGTTCATGCGGCATTCCCTGCCGTCCGTCCAAAGCGCCACACTGCTCAGCCAGCCATACTCGCCCTGCAAAAGACGGTCTGCATCCAGAAGCTTCTCCAAAGCCACTGGTTCCGGGAAGCAGTCGTCGTCCATGACCCAGACGAAGGCATAGCCTACTTCTACCGCCCAGCGCATCCCAAAATTGAAGCCGCCAGCGCCGCCGAGGTTCTCGCCCGTGTTCCGGTAGAAGATCGACGCATCGTGTTGCGCCGCACGCTGCACAAGGGCTTGGGTATCGTCCGTGCTGGCATTGTCCACGACCAGAATATCACAGGGCATCGTCTGCTTTTGCAGAGACATCAGACATTGCCGCAGCATCTCTGCGCGATTATAGGTCACGACCACTGCCGCGACCCGATCTTTTATTTCGTCCATTGGTTTTGTCATTTTTACTTTTACGTCCAGTTTTTCCGAAACTTGCGCTCAATAAATGCCATGCCCTTTTTCAGCCAATGCTGGCTTTCCATGAACACCACCGGCATTTCGGTATAGGAAATATGATTCGTCTCGACCCACACATCCAGCAGCCGCTCCGAAAGAAAACCGAAGACGCGCTTGTTGTATTCATCGTACTCCGACAGGTTGATCTGCCGCTCCGCACGATCCAGAACATCAAAGAGCCATGTACAGTAGTGATCCAGCAGATCCCGGCGCATAATGAACATATTGAACCGGTGCCCTGCCGTCCGCTCCATCACATCGTCGAACGCGCGGACATACTCCGGGTAACGCTCTTCCAGAATCGACCGTACAAGATCCATATCTTTTTTATGGTGCGCATGGGCATACTGCGAATAGGTCGTCTCGATCCAGTAATTTCGCTTTTGCGGCAGGATCACCGGCGCCTTTTCCAGTGCCTCTTCGATCTGGGAACGGTTCGCGATCCGGCTTTCCTTGCGGAGCGCGAACCGCTTTCCGGCAAAGTAGCGCCGGTAGTGGACCAGCCCAATGCAGTCCGCGTCCAGATTTTTCCACGCCCAATAGAGCGCCGTCATCTCGCAATAGTACTTGTTCTTTGCGGAAATATTCTCCCCGGTATCGTCACGCAGAGCATTTTCCATTCCGGGGATCCGGACCCCGCCCACCTGAATGGGAGCATAAATATTTTCTCCCGGCAGTGAATACGCCTTGTGCATCGCCACCAGTATTTTAATTTTCTGCATTCCTTTATGTTCTCCCCAATCAGTCCGCACTTCTAGCCTCATAACAGTACTATTTTAGATTATATCATGCTTTGGGCTTCCTATCAAGCCCGAATCAGCGTTCCAGCACACAATAAGGAAGCACACCATTTTTATTATAGATTCCCACAGCCACCAGTGTTTCCAACGCAAAAGCGACCGCCAGCGCCGCCGTCATCAATTTGCGGCGTTTGGAGTCCTCTTCTGCCCGCAATGCTTCCGGCAGAAGCAGAAACTGCGGTGCCGCGTAATAGTAATTGACCCGCTTCATCAGCGGCAGCACTCCGGAAAAAGCCAGCGCCAAAGTTCCGAGGAGTGTCATATTATACCAGATCACGTAATACGGGTTCTCCACCTTGGCTTTGGCCCAGTAATGACCGCAGAAAAGCAGCACGCACAGATTGATGGCAAAGAACATCCATTCAAATCCGTCCTTTGACCATGCCGAACCGAGATAGCGGGCATAGTAAGCCAGCCCGACGCGCGGCATGAGCCACGCAGCCAGCGCTCCCAGCGGACCGGAGAGCACCAATGTCACCCCCACCGCCGCAAACGCACAGCGAGGCTTGACCTCGATGCGGCAGAGAAAATAGCACGGCAAAAGCAGCACCGCCGTTGTGTGAAAAAACATTGCCGCCGCCACGCAAATCAGAAACGGAAGCAGCCGCCGTTCCCGGATGAAGCGGACGGCGACCAGACCAATGCCAATTGCAACGTACTGCCGGATGATGTTCAGGCTCAAAAAATAATTGCTGGTCGCCACATAAAGGTAAACTGCCAGCACCGGGCTGCTGCTTTGGGTAAAAATCGCATAGAACACGCAGCCCGCCACGAGAGTCGAAGTGAGAACGATCACCACGCGGAAGTTTCCATTCAGCCAAACGCCCAGTTCCATCAAGGCGCGATACCCCGCCTCGCTGTTATCCAGAACGACGCGGAAAAATTCCGCCGCTTCCTGCGTAGTTCCGGGCAGCCCCCACTGGCTCAGCCATGGCAGGAGCGGGCCAAACAGTTCATCCCGCAGCGCCTCTCCCCCGCCGCCTCGGATCCATTGCAGCTCCCGGAACTCCGGCAGGTATGTATAATAAAAGTCTGTGCCGACACCCCAGCGGGCCGCACTCACGATCAGCAGCGGCAATGCGCAGATCATGTTTTGAAAAAACGCCTGAAGTGCTGTTTCCTGCACCATCTGAGCCTGTAGTCTTTTTTGTCTGTGCCATGTCAAAAGGCAGGACAGAAGCGTTGCCGCCGTATAAATCAGCATCGTACCTCTCCGATTTTTCTCATATTGGATCACAAATATTTCTCTTGGAACATTTTTGCCAAAAAGAAAGCCCCCGAAAGGAAACGATCACTCGTTTTCTTTCGAGGGTTCGTCCGCGCTGCGGATGGTGGAGGCGATGGGAGTCGAACCCATGTCCGAAAGGAGTTCAGTGTAGGTGTCTCCGGGTGCAGGCGATCTACAACATTCCCGCCGCGTCACGCCGATCGTCAGGCTAACGCTTTGGTAGCTTCATGAGTTCCTGCCGGTCCGCAAAGCTTAGGTCCGTTCAGGTGCTGTGTCTAAAGGACGCCCCGGCCCCACACGACACAAGAGTGGGCGGAACGCGCAGCACTCAGGCTGCGAGCAACTGATAATTGTTGTTGTCAGTTAATTTTTTGGAGGAGTTTAGAGCAGGTCCCCCGCTGCTACCCGCTGCCCAGACCTCGCTCCCCCCGTCGAAACCTTTACGCCCCCTTATAACGCACACCTTGCGATGTGCGGAAAAGCGAAAAGATCCTGCGGCAGGAAGTCTGCCTGAATCAATAGTAGACGCCGTTGGATTTAACGGCCCGGTCGATGGAGCGCTTTGCGTCGCGCTTGGCGGCGTCGGCACGCTTGTCGTAGAGCTTTTTGCCCTTGCACAGGCCCACTTCCATCTTGACGCGGCCATGCTTGAAGTAGAGCGAAAGGGGCACAAGGGTGTAGCCTTGCAGCTTGCACTGCTGGTGCAGCCGCCGGATCTCGCTCTTGTGGGCCAGCAAACGCCGCACCCGCATGGGATCCTGATTGAAGATGTTGCCGTGGTCGTAGGGGGTGATGTGCATCCCTTTGACCAGAAGCTCGCCGTTTTCGATATCGACCCAGCTGTCCTTCAGGTTGACGCCGCCGGCGCGGAGGCTCTTCACCTCGGTGCCCTTCAGCTCCACACCTGTTTCCAGCGCTTCCAGAACAAAATATTCGTGGCGTGCTTCACGGTTTGTGGCGATGGTCTTCGTCGCCGGACGCTCTTTGGTCGGTGCCATGGGCACGCCTCCCTTCTGCTCTGGTATCGTCTTGTTAGTATATCATATTTTTATGGTTTTGCAAGGCCCGTTTTTGAAGAAAGTGTAAATTCTTCCCAAAAATCAGGCCGTCACAGTTCCCCGCGACCGGACAAGGCCCGGTACAGGGTCGTTTCGTCGGTGTACTCCAAGCTGGCACCCACCGGCAGACCGTAGGCCAGCCGGGTGGTCTTGATGCCCAGCGGCTTGATGAGCTTGGCCAGATACATGGCGGTCGCCTCGCCCTCGACGGTGGGGTTCATCGCCATGATGACCTCTTTTACCTCGCCGTCGCCCAGCCGGGCCAGCAGCTCCTTGACGGTGAGCTGCTCGGCGCCGATGCCGTCCATCGGGCTGATGAGGCCGTGGAGCACATGGTACATGCCGTGGTACTCGCGGGTGCGCTCAAAAGCCTGTACGTCGCGGGGGGTCTCCACCACGCAGATGATGGAATGGTCCCGCTTGGCGCTGGCGCAGATGGGGCACAGCTCGGCCTCGGTGTAATTCTGGCAGACGCGGCAGCGATGGAGCTTGGTGTGGGCGTTCTGGATGGCACCCGCCAGCGCGGCGGCGTCCTCATCCGACATGCTCAGCACCTGATACGCCATCCGGGTCGCGCCCTTGCGGCCGATTCCCGGAAACTTGCCGAACTCTTCGATCAGCTTTTCCAGCGGGGCTGCATTATAACCCATGACGATCCCTCCTGCCGGATCAGAGGCCCGGAATGTTCAGGCCGCCGGTCAGCTTGCCCATCTCGGCTTCCGCCGTCTCGTCCACCTGCTTGACGGTGGCATTGATGGCCGCTGCCACGAGGTCTTCCAGCATTTCGATGTCGTCGGGGTCCACGGCTTCGGGCTTGATGGAGATGCTCAGCACCTCGTGCTTGCCGTTCATCTTGACGGTGACCATCTCACCGGAGGCGCTGCCGGTGTACTCGGCGGCTTCCAGCTCGGCCTGTTTGGCCTTCATGTCATCCTGCATCTTCTGTGCCTGACGCATCAGGGCGTTCATATCGGGGCGGCCAAAACCTGCGGGCATTCTTGCTTTCATAGTGGGTTCTCCTTTTTATATTATCGATTCTTTTTCGCGGAATCCTCAATGCTGACGTCCAGCCCCAGCTGCTCCAATTTGTGCAGCGACTCCTCGGCGTTGGCCGAGGGGCGGTGGACATTCTTCGGCTCGTATGGGCCAATGGGCACCGCCACGCCGGACACCTGCGCGATCAGCTTTTTGATGAGCCGCTGGCTGTCCTTGTTGGCGCGGATGAAATCCCGGAAGGTCTTTCCTCCGTCGATCAGCACACGGGTGCCGTCGAAATAGCCCTTCGACTTCTTCAGATAGGTGTAGAGCATGGGGTCTTTTTCTTGCAGCAGCTTGACCACCTCGCCCCACTGTGGGAAGGGGTTGATGCCCTCCGCCGCCACCTTGCGGGGCGTGTTGAGCTTGGGGTCTGCGGGGTTCGCCGGGGCGGGTGCCGTCGGCTGCGGCCGGGGTTCCGGCTGCGGAGCCGGTTTTTGCTCCTGCACCGGCTGAGTGAGCTGGGCCGGTTCGTCCCACGGCAGCGGGGCTGCGTCGGCGACCGGCGGCTCTTCTGGCAGCGGAGGCAGGTCGTCCTCCACAGGGGCTGGGACGCTTTCCTGCGGCGCGGGAGCCGACTTTGCTGGCTCCTCTGCCACGGGTGCTGCCGGTTCCGGCTGCGAGGTCGGAATGGTCGGCTGCTGGACCGGCTCCGGAGCGGGCGCAGTCGGCGCAGCGGGTTCGCTGGCAAAGGGCTGCACCGGAGCCGTCGCAAAGGGACGGGGTGCCTCCGGCTGGGGAGCCGCTGCGCGGGCCGGTGCGGCAGCTGCCGCATACACCGGCTGCTGGGCCGGTTCCGACAGGCTGAACAGGGCCAATTCCAGCTCGATCCGCTGATCGCTGCCGCGGGTCATGTGCTCCAAGGCGTTGCCCAGCGTGCGGATGGCACGGATGGCCTCCCGCTGGCCCAGATGCGGCCCTTTTTCGAGGTACTGTGCCTCTTCCTCCGGCGACACACCGGACAGCAGCGTCTGCCCGCCGGGCAGCGCCGCCAGCATCAAAGCACGGTAATGCGCGATGAGCTCTTCGGTCAGCCGCTTCACGTCCACCGACTGCTGGCGCAATTGGGCCAGTTGAGCCAGCGCCGCCGCCGCATCCTGCGCCTCGATGGCGTCCGAGATGCGGAACAGGTAGCTCCGGTCAGTGACGCCCGCCATCCGGCGGACCACATCGGCGTCCACCTTAGCCGTCACGCCCGCGCAGGTGTCCAGAATGGACAGCGCATCGCGCATGGCGCCATCGGCCAGCCGGGCGATCAGCTCTGCGCCGTCGCCGGTCAGCTCCAAGCCCTCCTGCCCGGCGATGTACTCCACCCGCTTGGCGATATCTTCGGGCCCGATGCGGGTGAAATCATACCGCTGGCAGCGGGACAGGATGGTGGCGGGGACCTTCTGGATCTCCGTCGTCGCCAAGATGAAGATCACGTGGGCGGGCGGTTCTTCCAGCGTTTTCAGCAGCGCATTGAAGGCTGCCGTGGAGAGCATGTGCACCTCGTCGATGATATATACCTTATATTGGCACGCGCTGGGGGTGTAGGCGGTCTCGTCGCGCAGGTCGCGGATGTCATCCACGCCGTTGTTGGACGCCGCATCCATCTCCACCACGTCAAGGATGCTGCCGTTGTCAATGCCGCGGCAGATCTCACACTCGCCGCAGGGGTCTCCGTTGTGGGGGTGCAGACAGTTGACCGCCTTGGCGAAGATCTTGGCGCAAGAGGTCTTGCCTGTGCCGCGCACGCCGGTAAACAGGTAGGCGTGGCCCACTCTCCCGGTGGCGATCTGGTTGCGCAGCGCCGTCACGATGCCGCGCTGGGCCACCACATCCTCGAACCTCTGGGGTCTCCACTTGCGGTATAACGCGCGATACATCCCGCTTCTCCCCTTTCTGCAATAAAAAACGGACAGCGCTGACGGGGTTTGACCCCCGCCTTGCGTAGCTCGACATACGAATGCAGGCTGACTGAAACGCACGGGGCACACCGCTTAAGGCTGCTTGGTTCCCCACCTGACCTGGTTCACGGCGGCCCCATCGTACAGGGCCCGCATCCGTATGTCGAACCGCGCAGCAGGCGCTGTCCGACAAGGCACAATTCGTGCTTGATTATTATAGCATGTTTCCGGGGAGATTGCAAGTAGAAATAGTGCGGCGGGGGAAGCCAGCAGGATGTCGGGTGGTCTCCTATGTCCTGCCCCACCCCGGAGATGCGGCAGATACAGCAAAAAGCCCCCGCCGGGCGTACCGACGGGGGCAAAATCGCTTGATTCAGAGAGACTCAGGACTGGCAGGCAGTGATCAGGCTCATCTTATAGACCTCGTCGGCGTTGCAGCCACGGGACAGGTCGTTGATGGGAGCGTTCAGGCCCTGCAGGATGGGGCCGTAGGCAGCGTAGCCGCCCAGACGCTGTGCGATCTTATAGCCGATGTTGCCGGCCTCGATGCAGGGGAAGATGAAGGTGTTGGCCTGACCGGCGACCTTGCTGCCCTTGCACTTGACCTGTGCAACTTCGGGGGCAACGGCTGCGTCAAACTGCAGCTCGCCATCGACAGCCAGCTCCGGGTCCATCTCCTGTGCCTTGATGACAGCATCGTGGCTCAGGGCGACGGTGCCGCCCTTGCCGGAACCCTTGGTGGAGAAGCTCAGGACAGCGACCTTCGGGTCGATGCCGAACAGCTTTGCGGTCTTGGCCGTCTCAACGGCCACCTCAGCCAGCTTGGAAGCAGCGGAGACCTTGACCTCGCCGGTCGCCTTATCAATGGTATCGGTGTAGTCGATGTTGACAGCGCAGTCGCCCATGGCAATGCGCTTCAGGCCCTCTTCGCCGCCCTCGCGGTCCAGAATGAAGCAGGAGCTCACCAGATGAGCGCCCTTCTTGGTCTTGACCAGCTGCAGAGCGGGGCGGATGGTGTCGGCGGTGGAGTAGGTAGCGCCGCCCAGCAGACAGTCGGCCTTGCCCATCTTGACCAGCATGGTGCCGAAGTAGTTGGACTTCTTCAGCAGAGCGGTGCACTCCTCAGCGGTCTGCTTGCCCTTGCGCAGCTCGACCATGGTGTTGACCATCTCATCGAAATCGGCGTAGTTCTCCGGATCAATGATCTCGGCAGCGGAAATATCAAAACCACCGGCGGCAGCGGCAGCCTTGCACTCAGCCTCGTTGCCCACCATAACGACCTTCAGCACGCCCTCAGCCAGCAGCTTGCTTGCGGCCTCCAGAATGCGGGGGTCATTGCCCTCGGTAAAAACGATCGTCTTGGGGTTCGCCTTCAGCTGGGCTACCAGCGGTGCAAACATATCAGCCATTGTGATTACCTCCGAAATTACTTTGCAATATGATAGGGCACCACAGATGTGCCCTTCTTTTTTATTTTAGCACAGAGTCTGGAAACTTCAAGACAAATCCGAAATTTTGTGGTATATTTTGTAGGAAGAAATCCCGCGATCAGTTGTTAAGAAATTGTCATTTAGTTTGTGAGAGGTTTAACGAAATATGGATTGGGAAACACTCCGGGCCAACTGCCTTTCCTGCCGCAGCTGCGGCCTGTGCGAGACCCGCACGAATGTGGTGTTCGGCCAAGGCTCCGAACACGCCGAGGTTCTGTTCGTGGGCGAGGGCCCCGGCCAGAGCGAGGACGAGCAGGGGCTGCCCTTCGTGGGCCGCAGCGGGCAGCTTTTGGATAAATATCTGTTCGCCATCGACCTTGACCGCAGCCAGAACTGCTATATCGCCAACATCGTCAAATGCCGCCCGCCGAAAAACCGCGATCCGCTCCCCGCCGAGAGCGAAGCCTGTATGCCGTGGCTACGGGAGCAGTTCCGCCTGCTGCGGCCCAAGATCGTGGTCTGCCTTGGCCGCATCGCCGCCCAGCGGATGATCCGGCCCGACTTTTCTGTGACCAAGGAGCACGGCACCTTTATTGAGAAGAACGGCATCCTCTTCATGGGCACCTTCCACCCTGCCGCCCTCCTCCGCCAGCCCCAGAACAAACCGGAAGCCTTTGCAGACTTCGTGGCGCTACGGGATAAAATCAACGAAGTATGTGAACATACCTACTAAGCTGTATAAGGATAGCTTCTTCTTCCTACAACCTCTCCGTCAATGCTCCGCATTGCCACCTCCCCTTGTAGGGGAGGCCTTGGCAGTCCCCGCAAGGTAAACGGTTTCGCCAGAGGCTCCCCTACTAGGGGAGCTGTCGAGCGGCAGCGAGACTGAGAGGTTGTACGAAGACGTACCTTTCCTTGTAGCATTCACCCCACATTTTGCATATCCTAAAGCAAAAGTGAGGTGTTTTCCATGACGAATCTTCGAAGCGATTCCGTTGATTTTTTCCTTGGGGCTACGACGCCCGCCGGGTTCAAGGGCTATTTTGAACCGCTGCGCCACGAACCGGGGATGCAGATGTATCTCATCAAAAGCGGGCCGGGCTGCGGCAAATCGACCCTGATGAAGCGGCTGGCCCAAGCGGCAGAACAGCAGGGTCAGCCCATTGAAAAGATCCACTGTGCCAGCGACCCCGACAGCTTGGACGGCGTGGTGTTTCTGCAAAAGCACGCCGCCATCCTCGACGCCACCGCACCGCATGTGGTGGAGCCGGATGCCCCCGGCGCGGACGAGATCGTGGTCAGCCTGTACCACACCATCGACGCCGAAAAACTGGCCGCCCACCGGGACGAGGTGAAGGCCCTGTTCGCCCGGAACGCGGCGCTGCGGGGCCGGGCGGCGCGGTATATCGCCTCCGCCGGGAGCCTGATGCTGGACAGCCGCCGGGCCGAGGCGTGCAGCGCCAACTTTGAAAAAGTGCGCCGCTACGCGAAGCGGCTGTGCACCCGGATGCTGCCCCGTCTGCCGGAGCCGGCCCGCGCCAGCGAGGAGCTGCGGCTGCTGTCGGCCATCACGCCGAAGGGGCTGGTCTTCTTCCACGGGACGGTTCAGGCGCTGGCCGACCGGTACGTGGTCTTCCGGGACGATTACGGGGCGGTGTCCCGGCTGCTTCTGGAGCTTATCCGGGCCGAGGCGCTGGCGCGGGGCTACCACATCATCACCTGCCCCTGCGCCATGCACCCCGAAGACCAGATCGACCACCTCTTCATCCCGGCTCTGCGGCTGGCCTTTTTAACGGATAACCACTGGCACCCCATCCATATCCCCGGCGTTCAGGCTGTGCGCTGCACCCGCTTCCTTGACCGGGAGAATCTGGCTGGATTCCGCGCCCGCCTCCGCTTCAACGAGCGGGCCGCTGCAGAACTGCTCGACCAAGCCGTCGCCCTCATGGCCCAAGCCAAGAGCTGCCACGATGAGCTGGAGACTTATTACCGCACCTCGGTGGATTTTGAAGAGGTGGAGCGGCTGACCAAAGAAACTGAGCAGAAAATTTTAAGGAATTAACCTCTCCGTCATCGCTCCGCGATGCCACCTCCCCTAACGAGGGGAGGCCTTGGCAGTCGGATGAAGCTTACTGGATACGCCAGAGGCTCCCCTACTAGGGGAGCTGGCGAGCCGTAGGCTCGACTGAGAGGTTGTACGAAGACGAAACGAATGTAAAGCACGACCGTGAGGTGACCCCTATGCCGACCATCCATCTCCCCATCCGGCAGTTGGTGGAATTTCTGCTCCGCACCGGCAGCATCGACAGCCGCTTCACCGGCTTCGACCGCGCCAACGAGGGGGCACGCATCCACCGCAGACTGCAAAAAGCTGCGGGCGAGGGCTACGCCGCCGAAGTCTTCCTCACAGCGAAGCGGGAAATGGACGGCATTGCGTTCGCTTTGGAAGGCCGGGCCGACGGCATCTTCACCGACGAGGCCGGGACCATCGTCATCGACGAGATCAAGACCACGGCCATCCCCACCGAGGAGATGCAGGAGGACATGAACCCCTGCCACTGGGCGCAGGGGATGGTCTACGGGGCCATCTATGCCCAGCAGAACGGGCTGGAGCAGTTGGACGTCCGGCTGACCTATTACCAGATCGACACCGACGAGATCACCCGCTACACCCGGCACTTCACCGCTGGGGAGCTGGAAGAATTTTTGTGCGGGCTGCTGCGGCAGTATGTGCCATGGGCTCAGCGGCAGTTGACATGGGCCGACGCCCGCAGCGCCAGCCTACAGGCCCTGCGCTTCCCCTTCCCCGCCTACCGGCCCGGCCAGCGGGCCTTGGCCGGGGAGATCTACCGCGCCTGTGCGGCGGGCAAGACCGAACACAAGGGCGGCACCCGGCTGTTCTGCCAAGCGCCCACCGGCATCGGCAAGACGATGAGCGCCCTTTTCCCCGCCCTGAAAGCCATCGGCGAGGGCAAGGGCGTGAAGCTCTTCTACCTGACCGCCCGCAACACGACCCAAGCCGCCGCCGAGGATGCGCTGCAGCGGCTCCACGCCGGGGTGCCGGGCCTTGCGCTGCGCAGCGTGACCCTGACGGCCAAGGAGAAAGCGTGCCTTTGCAAGGACGCCGACGGTCACCCGTCCTGTCTGCCGGAGGTCTGCCCCTATGCAAAGGGCTATTTTGACCGGGTCAAGGACGCGCTGGCCTCCCTTTTGGATGGGACCCCGCAGTTCAGCCGGGCCGCGCTGGAAGAAACCGCCCGGCAGTTCACGGTCTGCCCCTTCGAACTGGGGCTCGACCTCAGCGCGTGGTGCGACGTGGTCATCGGGGATTACAATTACCTCTTCGACCCTGTGGTGCGGCTCCACCGTTTCTTCGACTCCGCCGGGGATTGGCTCTTCCTCATCGACGAAGCCCATAATCTGCCCGACCGGGCCCGCGCCATGTACTCGGCACAGTTCAGCAAAAGCAGCCTGACCGAGGCAAAGCGCGCCCTCGGCAAGGGGAAAAGCCCCCTGAAAGCGGCCCTGACCCGCGCCGACAAAGGGTTTCTGGAGACCCGGAAGCAGACAGCCGAGCAGGGCGGCACGGCCTTTCTGCAGGAGCTGCCCGCCGAGCTGTTGAAGCCGCTCCATGCCCTTCAGGCCCCCTTGCAGGACTGGCTGGAGCAGAACCCCGACGCCGAGGCCCACGCCCAGCTTCTCGACCTCTATTTCGCAGTGCAGGACATCACCCGCGCGGCCGAGCGGTACGACGAGCACTTCGTCACCCAGTTGTCGGCCTACGGCAGCGACTTGACCCTGCAATTGCTCTGCCTTGACCCTTCGGCCTTTGTGGACGCCAGCCTTGCCTGTGGGCGGGCGGCAGCGCTGTTCAGTGCCACGCTGACTCCGCCGGGCTATTACCGCAGTGTCCTCGGCTGCCCCGATGCCCGCGCCGTGGCGTTGGAAAGTCCCTTTCCGCAGGAGCATCTGGGTCTGTACTGCCTTCCCGGCATCTCCACCCGCTACAAGGACCGGGAGGCCAGTATCCCCGCCGTTTCGGATGCGCTGGCGGCACTGGCGGGCGGCAAAGTGGGCAACTACCTCGCCTTCTTCCCCAGCTACGCCTATCTGCGGGCGGTCTGGGAAGACTTTTCTGCCCGCTACCCGGCCATTCCCACCCTCGTGCAGGAAAGCGGCCTCGACGACGGGGCCCGCGCGGCCTTTCTCGCCCGGTTCGCCCCGGACCCGGAGCAAACTCTGCTGGGCTTCGGGGTGATGGGCGGCATCTTCGGCGAGGGCGTGGATCTTGTGGGCGACCGGCTCATCGGCTGCGCCATCGTCGGGGTGGGGCTGCCGCAGGTGAACCCCCGGCAAGAGATCCTGCGCCGCTACTACGACGAACACAGTGGTTCCGGCTTCGATTATGCCTACCGGTATCCCGGCATGAACAAGGTTCTGCAAGCCGCCGGGCGGGTCATCCGCACCGCCGAGGACAAGGGCGTGGTCCTGCTGTTGGATGACCGCTTCGCCCGCAGTGAGTACACCCGCCTCTTCCCCCGCCACTGGCGGCATTTGAAGTATCTGAAGGGAACGGAACAGCTCAAAGAAGAGCTTGCAACGTTTTGGTAGAGCTGTATGGGCCGCACCTCCGGTAAAACTCCCCTCGTGCGGCTGGGTCAGCATCAAAAAGCGCCTGTCAGGTCAACCCCCGACAGGCGCTTTGCTTTATTCTTTACGCTTCCCGTATCGAAGCTCCATGGTCTTCCAGTTGGGCATCGCGCGGCGCAGCTCATCCCACGCGGTCATGGAGACTTGGGTGTTTGCGCGCAGGGCCTCGAAGGCTTCGTCGAGGTACTGCATTTCCCCGATGGCGTGCATCGCGTGGTCGGAAGCGCACCACTTTCCGATGGGCGTCTGGCACATCCAGTATACCATCCGGTCGGTCTGCTTCCGCTTCTTGGTGCCCTCCCGGTAGCAGTCGGTGTTCTCGGCGTCGTTCACAGGGACACCCGCTGCCTTCAGCATCTCGCAGCACTCCCACGCCGCGTCCACGATGGCTTTGCGCTGCTCCACCGTGGAACGGGTCAGGTCGCCGTTGACCGCGTAGCAGACGTAGACGATGGGCAGGATGAAGGCGATGTGGCACTTGAGCCACTCGTCCATGTCATCGTAATAGGTCAGCTTGTACTTCACCCCGTCAAACGCCGATTGCAGCCGCTGGCGGAACACGCCGGAAAGCGGTGCCGTTGCCCCGCCGACGGTCATGCCGACGCTGGTGTGGACGCTGACCAGCCGGTCCGGCTCCCGGCGCCCGGCAGTGTTCTGGAAACCGAAGGCGATCTTGTCCGCCGGACGCTGCATGGCGCGGAGCACGCCCACTGCATCCGGGTCGTTGCCCAGAAAGACGAAGTATTCGCTCTTGTTCTGCTTCAGGATGGGCAGTACCTGCGGCAGCTGCCCCGCCTGCATCGCCACGAACACGAGGTCATAGCAGTCGTCCGGGGCCAGCGTGTCGATGGTGGCCACCCGGTCGGTGGTCGTGCGGAACTGGAGCATACTGCGGATGACCAGACCCTTCTGGTCGATGCGCTCCTTCCACTCGCCGCGTGCCAGCAGTGTGACCACATTCTTCTTGTTCTGGAGCAGCCGGTGGGCCAACTCACATCCCTGAACTCCTGCGCCGTAAACCAAAATCCGCATCTCTGTTTCCCTCCGATCCAAGCTTCGCCAAATCGAACGTTACTTCTTCAGGAACGAGAAAAATCCCTTTTTCTCATAGGGCTTCGTCTCCACGCCGGTCACGGTATAGCCCGTGTCTGCAATGGCCTGTTTCAGCTTTTCCACATCCACCGGCTTTTCCGAGACGATAACCGTCTCGCCCTTGGTGTGCGAAGACGACACTTTATTGACTTCGGCATTTTTGCGCACCACATCGTTGATGTGGCTCTCGCACATGCCGCACATCATACCGTTTACTTTCAGGATCGTTTCAACCATAACAGGACACCCCTCCCATGCTTCTATCTTTAGGTTCATCATAACATACCAACAAGGGAATTGCAAGATATTATATCTGTCTTTTTGTAAATTATACTTGACATTTTGTCAGGTCAGTGCTATTCTGTGGGCAGAGGGGACGAGTTTTCCTCTCCATATCATGTTATGAGGTGACACAATGCCGAAGAACCTGAAACTGAAAGCAGCCCGCGCCGAAAAAGATATGACCCAAAGCGCGCTGGCCGAAGCGGCGGGCGTCTCCCGCCAGACCATCAATGCCATCGAAAAAGGCGAGTACAACCCCACCATCAACCTTTGCCGCAGCATCTGCAAAATTCTCGGCAAAACGCTGGATGATCTATTCTGGGAGGAATAAACGATGAAATTTTCACTGTACAACAAGAAAAATCAACTGGACGAAATGCAGGAGCAGACCATGCTCAGCATTGAAGCGCGGGGCTTCTGGCTGCTGTGGGCGGGGCTGTTGCTTGCCATCCTCGTGCAGATCGTTCTTCGCACACCAAGCAGTCAGTGGGTCGGCGAGTTCGTCGTCTTCATGGCGGGCTGCATTTACACCATGATCGAATGCCTCCGCAACGGCTTGTGGGACCGCCACATCTGCGCAAATACCACCACCAATGTGGTAGGTGCCTTGTCTGCGTGCGTCGTAGTCACTGTCGTCATCGGCCTTGCCTACGGCTCTTGGCTGATCGCTCTCATTCCCGGTGTCATCACCGGCGTTCTCTGCTTTGTGCTCCTGCAAGTCTGTATGCACGCCGCCGAGAAGCGCCGCAAGGAACTTGATAACCCGAAGGATGAAGAGTAACCGCACTCCCCCAGTCTGCTTCGCAGCCAGCCCCCTCGGCGAGGGGGCCTTTTGCGTTGTCCCGCAGCCAAAGCCTCCCTCCCAGAGGGAGGTGGCATCGCGCAAGCGATGACGGAAGGAGTAAAAAGCTCCCGGAGATGCGGCCCCTCCTGTTACACCTTTACTTCATGATACACTTCCCCGCTCTCCAGTTCCTTCCACCGGAACAGGCCCTCTTCCAGCGTCATGTAGCTGTGGGGGCTGTTCTCCTTCGGGATGCTCAGGGAGCCGGGGTTCAGGTAGAGGTTCCCCTCGCCGAACTCCTGCCACGCCGGAACGTGGGTGTGTCCGTGCAGCAGGATGTCCCCCGGCATCAGCGGCGGCGGATTCTCGGTGTTGTAACTGTGGCCGTGGGTGGCGTAGACCAGCTTCTGCCCCACCGGCAGGATGCAGTAGTCCGCCAGTACCGGGAACTCCAGCACCATCTGATCCACCTCGGCTTCGCAGTTGCCCCGCACACAGCAGAGCTTCGCCTTGGCCCCGTTCAGCAGCGGGATGACCTCCTTCGGCGCATAGCCGCGGGGCAGGTCGTTGCGGGGGCCGTGGTAGAGCAGGTCTCCGAGAAGCAGGAGACGATCCGCGCCCTCCCTCTCAAAGGCGTCGAGCATCTGGCGGCAGTAAAAATCCGACCCGTGCAGGTCGGATGCGATCATCCATTTCATCTTGCATCGTCCTTTGCATTGAAGTTGATTTTATTATAGAAGCCGCCCGCTTTCCCGTCAAGGCCCAGAAGCCGAATGCACGCGGCTGGCCTGCTGTACCGTGACGCGGCCTGTCTGCCCTCTTGACAAGTTCGTGTCTGCGTGCTATTCTATAGTTCCTAAAATATCGTGTGGATTTTTACAGCATTCATTTCAGAGCTATTTTTCGCCACACAATGGTTCGCGTCAAAGCGCCATTGGTGTGGCGTTTTTTTGCGCCTTTTTAGGGGCAGCGCGGGCCGTGTCCGTTTGATACCCTCAAAAAGGAAGCAAAAAATGAACGATACCTTTATGAAAACCAAGCCGGTGTTCCCGCTGCTGGTCTCCATGGCCCTGCCCAACGTCATCTCGATGCTGGTCAACTCGCTCTATAACATCGTGGACAGCCTCTTCGTTGCCCGCATCAGTGAGCAAGCCATGACGGCCCTTTCGCTGGTCTTCCCGGTCCAGAATCTCATCAACGCCATCTCCATCGGTTTTGGCATCGGCATCAACGCCCAGATTGCCCTCTACCTCGGCGCGGGCGACCGCGAAAAGGCGGATATCTCAGCCACGCACGGCATGGCGCTTTCGATGCTGCACGGTCTGCTCTGCACCCTGATCGGCATTGCCATCATGCCGGGCTTCCTGCGCCGCTTCACCGCCGACGAGTCCCTCGTCTCGATGGGTGTGCTCTACACCACCATCGTCTTCCTGTTCTCCATCGTCAACATGGCAAACCTTGCCTTTGAGAAGATGTTTCAGGCCGTTGGCCGGATGAAGACCACCATGGCTGCCCTGATCGCGGGCTGCGTCTGTAATATCGTGCTGGACCCTGTGCTGATCTTCGGCCTCGGCCCGGTGCCCGCACTGGGCATCGCGGGTGCGGCGCTGGCCACCAATCTCGGCCAGTTCGTCTCCTTCTGCATCTACCTCTCCTGCTATTCCACCGCCGACCTTCCGGTCCGGCTGCGCCGCAAGCATCTCCGCCCCAACGCCGTACTGGACAGCAAGCTCTACGCCATCGGCATTCCGGCCATCCTGAATCTGGCCCTGCCCTCCCTGCTCGTCACCTTCCTGAACAGTCTGCTGGCAGCCTTCTCCCAGAGCTACGTCACGGTGCTGGGCATCTACTATAAGCTCCAGACCTTTCTTTATCTGCCCGCAAACGGCATCGTGCAGGGAATGCGCCCGCTGGTCGGCTACAACTACGGCGCTAAGGAGCATGGCCGTGTGGCAAAGCTCTACCGCCTCACGCTGGGTCTCAGCGCCGCCATCATGGCCGTTGGCACGGTGCTCTGCCTCACCATCTCCGGCTCCCTGATCGGCCTGTTCAGCTCGAACCCGGAGACGATCGCCATCGGTGCAAAGGCGCTCCGTATCATCTGCCTCGGCTTCATCGTGTCGGCGGTGTCCACCACCTCGTCCGGTGCGCTGGAAGGTCTGGGCAAGGGAATGCCGTCGCTGGTCATCTCGCTGTGCCGCTATGTCCTCTTCATCATGCCGCTGGCTTGGCTGCTCTGCCGCGCCTTCGGCCCCACCGGTGTCTGGCACGCTTTCTGGATCACCGAAGTCTGCTCTGCCGCGATCGCGTTTGTCGTTTACCGTAAGGCAGTAGCGAAAAAGTAGAACACCCGAACTGCATAAAAATCGATTCCCCCGCCCTGCCATATTGGAAGATACTCCATTTGGCAGAGCGGGGGAATTTTTATACCCGCGTAGTAAGGCGAGGGTCTTTTCCATATCTCCACAGTTGGATCCCATACAGTCCCGCGCCCAGCAAAAGGCTGAACAGCGCATAAAGCAGGATCGGCAGCCGCAGCAGCACGATGGAACCGGCAAGCTTCGTAAAACACCACCCGGTTCCATACAATGCCGCAATATACAGCACCAGCCAGCCGATATATTTTATCCAATGTTCCCGCGGCGGGAAGCCCACCTGCTCCATCATCCGGCGGAAGAGTCCACAAAACGCAGCCATCGCCACCACAAGCCGCATCAAATGCCCCAGTGAAAATTCAAACACCCACCACGGAACCAACGGATATAAAATCAGCCCCTCTACACCCCATCCCCAAAAGAAATACAGCGGTGCCACAAACCAGAAGTAATCGCCCGCGCCCAGCGTTTTCAAGCTAGGCTTGACCTCATCCACAAAGGTCTTTGCGTCCGAGATGGAATGAAACAGTTCCTGATTTTCCGCGTTGGCTTGGATGGAAATATCAAGCAAATCGCTGCGCACAAGTTCAATACCACAGAAGTCCCAGCTGACCCGGCGAAGATAGCGAATCACTTCTTTAAGCTGTGCCTGACTTTCTTCGGTCAGCAGCTTCGTACGCATCCGGTTTACTTTTCGCAATGCAATATAGTTATTCATCTGCTTCCTCCTCAAAAATTTTTTCTACCAGTTTGCAAAGCTGTTCCCAATCCTGTTGAAAGGTCTGCAATGCTTCCCTGCCGTTCTCTGTGACCACATAATATTTCCGGCTGGGTCCCTTGGGAGAAGGCCGACGCTCTACCGTGACCTTTCCCTTCTGTTCCAAACGCAAGAGCAGTGGATAGAGCGTGCTTTCGCTCAAATCGGAAAAGCCGTCCCGTTTCAGATTCATCACGATTTCGTACCCATAAGTCGGCTCCCGGCTGATGAGTTTCAGTACACAATATTCCAGAACGCCCTTGAGCAACTGGGTATTGTTTTCCATTCGCGTTCCTCCTTTCAGCTATTTTGTATTACGTAATAGCTTATCTATATTGTATTGCATAGTAGCTCTTCCGTCAAGTGATTTTTAGGCCGTCATATTTACCAAAAATCACAGCAGTTTTCTATGCACAAAAACGACCCAGCTTACGGATAATCACCGCAAGCTGAGTCGTTCATTTTCTGCTAACATTACATTTTATGGTTCCAGCCCACACAGACGGTACAGTTCTTCGATACACGGTGCCTTATATCCCATATATCCTTCGATATCCTCCGGGAAAAGCCGCGCGGCCTGTTCCTTTACCGCGCTGTAACGTTTGACCGCCTCCGGATTCTGGCGCAGAAATTCCCGAAATACCAGATGGCGGTGCAGCTCCTTGGAATTGGCCGGACACACATACAAATGATGCAGCTGCAAATCAGGTTTGTCCGTATAACGGAATGCTTCCCTGCCCTCAATGCCGAGGTTTCCTTCATGAAGATATCCAATGACCGCCAGCCGCTCAATAACCTCACCCAAAACGGAATTGTCCGGGATCACAACATCAATATCAATGCAGGGTTTTGCAGCCATCCCCTCGACTGAGGTACTGCCCACATGCTCGATTCCAAGGGCCAAATCTCCAAGGGCCGCTTCCAATTCAGCCTGAATGGCCGTGAAATCGTCTTTCCACTTCGGGTCATAGGGCAGCACCACCACATGCGTTGTTTTCATCGTTCCTTCCTCCTAGTACAACAACAAAGCCCCCAAGGAAAATCCTCAGGGGCTTTCATTCAAGTCGGCGACTACCTATTTTCACGCGCCGTTTCCAGCGAACTATCTTGGGCACGAGTGAGCTTAACTTCTGTGTTCGGAATGGGAACAGGTGGAACCTCACCGTCATCGTCACCGACCATATGACTGGTTCAG
>NZ_PRLC01000017.1 GCF_003287455.1 Faecalibacterium hattorii
GAGCCCTGTGCAGTACAGGATTCAGACCGTTGGGGCCGCTTAATTTGATTTTTGTCTAACTTTTGGGGTTCATTTCACTGGAGGGCAGAAGTTCTTCTGGTTTTTACACACACAGGAAGGAGAGTTGGTTGTCAGAGCATGGGGGTACGGAACCCGGCACGATCACTCGCCGCGGACGGCTGCGAAACCGGCTTCGAGGTCGGCGATGATATCGTCGATGTGCTCGGTGCCGATGGACAGGCGGATGGTGTTCTGATAGATCTGCTGCTCGGCCAGCTCCTCGTCGTTCAACTGGCTGTGGGTGGTGGAAGCCGGGTGGATGACAAGGCTCTTTACGTCGGCGACATTGGCCAGAAGGGAGAAGACCTTCAGGTTGTCGATGAACTGAAAGGCTTCCTCACGACCGCCCTTGATATTAAAGGTAAAGATGGAAGCGCCGCCGTTGGGGAAATACTTCTCGTACAGCGCGTGATCGGGGTGGTCGGGCAGGGACGGATGGTTGACCTTTTCGACCTGCGGATGGTTGGCGAGGAACTGGACGACCTTCTTGGTGTTCTCCACATGGCGCTCGATGCGGAGGCTCAGGGTCTCGGTGCCCTGCAGCAGCAGGAAGGCGTTGAACGGGGAGATGGTCGCACCGGTATCACGCAGCAGGATGGCGCGGATGTAGGTGACGAAGGCAGCGGGGCCGGCAGCCTCGGCGAAGGAAACGCCGTGGTAGCTGGGGTTGGGCGCGGCGATGTTGGGATAGCGGCCGCTGGCCTTCCAGTCGAAGTTGCCGCTGTCCACGATGATGCCGCCCAGCGTGGTGCCGTGGCCGCCAATGAACTTGGTAGCGGAGTGGACCACGATGTCTGCGCCGTGCTCGATGGGACGGATCAGGTACGGGGTGCCGAAGGTGTTATCAATGACCAACGGCAGACCGTGCTTATGGGCGAGGGCTGCAATGGCGTCGATGTCGGGGATGTCGCTGTTGGGGTTGCCCAGCGTCTCCAGATAGACGGCCTTGGTGTTGGGCTGGATGGCGTTCTCCACCTCGGCGAGGTCGTGTGCATTGACGAAGGTGGTGG
The DNA here is from genome assembly GCF_003287455.1 of Faecalibacterium hattorii. Lineage (GTDB taxonomy): Bacteria > Bacillota > Clostridia > Oscillospirales > Ruminococcaceae > Faecalibacterium > Faecalibacterium hattorii. The sequence continues at coordinate 1,071 of NZ_PRLC01000017.1, forward strand.
TGACGCCGAACTGGGTCAGGGTGTGCTCCAGCAGGTTGTAGCTGCCGCCGTAGATGGTCTTTTGGGCAACGATGTGGTCACCAGCCTGTGCCAGCGCCTCGATGGTGTAGGTGATGGCTGCGGCACCGGAAGCAGTTGCCAGAGCGGCCACGCCGCCTTCCAGCGCGGCGATGCGCTTCTCGAAGACGTCCTGCGTGGAGTTGGTCAGGCGGCCGTAGATGTTGCCCGCGTCAGCCAGACCGAAGCGGTCTGCGGCGTGCTGGCTGTTGCGGAAGACGTAGGAAGTGGTCTGATAAATGGGCACTGCGCGGGAATCGGTGGCGGGGTCGGCCTGCTCCTGACCGACGTGGAGCTGAAGGGTCTCGAATTTATAGTTAGACATGTTATTTACCTCTCTATTTGTACTAATAGTATTATTTTTGCTTACAAAAAATCCCGGTCGCTGCGGTCTCAAGACAGCGTACCGGGCAAGAAGTTCGACATTGCGCTTGCAGCATTACACTTCGGGACACATTCGTCCACCGGAGGGCAAAGCACAGCAGCTCGTCAGATTTTCTGCCCGGCCTGAGTACATTCGCCCACAACGGAAGTTCGCGTGCAGCAGATTTTTCCAGATCAGCGTCATTGTAGTGCCCTCCTTTCTCTGAAATCCCACCAAGTTGGTGGATTGGATGGCTGCATTATATCCCTATTTACCTAGATTGTCAATAGGTTAATGAAAAAATGTTTGGAAAAATTTTGGAGAGGGGAAGGACGCTGGCGGCGAAGCAGGGCCTTTGTTTGGCACTGCGTAAGGTGGGGCCGGGTAAGCCCGGCATCGTGAAATGCGGAGGGCACTTTTCGTTGACGGAACTCTTTCCCTGTTGTATACTGATGCTATTATCGAAAAAAGAGGGGGGAGCGGCGATGTCCATCGGGCCAAGCCGGCCGCTGGCGCTGGAAAAGCCGGAGACCATTGATCTGAAACAGGCTGCGCGGTATTTCGGCCAGCGGGGCGAACCGGATGCGGCAACGGCCTCTTTGTTAGAGAGGTGTGCCGTGCCCATCTTGGCGGCGGCAGCGCCCCACGCCGTCTGGCTGGAAAGCGATGTGGACAGCCTTGCGGAAGCGGGCCTTTTGCAGGGGGAAGATGTGTACCGCCACCTGACCGGCTGTGACCGGGCCATCCTGCTGGCTGTGACCCTTGGCCCCGGCGTGGATGCACAGATCCGCCGGGCCGGGGTGGGGGACATCGCGGCGGGCGTGGCGTCGGATGCGCTGGGTTCCGCGCTGGCAGAGCAGATGGTCGATGCCGCCGAAGCCGAACTGCGCAATGCGGCAGCAGGGCAGGGCCGCTATCTGACCGGCCGCTACTCGCCGGGCTACGGCGATTGGCCCATCACGGTACAGCCGCTGGTGGCGGCGGCGCTGGATACTGCCCGGCGGGCCGGTCTGTGCGTGACGGACACCAACCTCATGACCCCCCGCAAGAGCGTCACCGCGCTGCTGGGCGTCAGCGAACACCCGGTCAAGGGCCATCTCGCAGGGTGCGGCCACTGTGTGCTGCACACCCGCTGCGAATATCGAAAGAGGGGGATCACCTGTGCAAGCGAATGAACTGTTTACCCAACCGAATACCATCCTGCTGGACGGCGGCATGGGCACCATGCTGCAGGCGGCGGGCCTGAAGCTGGGGGCCAAGCCGGAGGAGCTGAACATCACCGACCCGGCGCTCATCGAGGGCATCCACGCAAAATATGCCGCAGCGGGCAGCCGCATCATCAACGCCAACACCTTCGGCGCGTCGGCACACAAGCTGGCGGGCAGCGCCTATACGCTGGAAGAGATCATTGCGGCGGGCATTGCCAACTGCAAGCGGGCGTGCGCCCCCTACGGCGCACTGGCGGCGCTGGACGTCGGCCCGCTGGGGGAGCTGCTGGAGCCCAACGGCACGCTGGCCTTTGAGGACGCTGTGACCGAGTATGGCCGCATCGTCCGGGCCGGTGTGGCAGCGGGGGCTGACCTCATCTTCTTTGAAACGTTTACCGACCTGTACGAGCTGAAAGCGGCTCTGTTGGCGGCCAAGGAGAACAGCACCCTGCCCATTCTGGCCAGCATGAGCTTTGAGGCGGGGGGGCGCACCTTCACCGGCTGTACGGTGGAGAGCTTCGCCGCCACCGCGCGGGGTCTGGGTGCGGATGCCATCGGCATCAACTGCTCGCTGGGCCCCAAGGAGATCTTCCCGATGGCGAAGCGGCTGGCTGAGGCCGTGCCCGGCAGCTTCCCGGTCTTCGTCAAGCCCAACGCGGGTCTGCCCCGCGCCGACGGCTCCGGCTACGACATCACCCCGCAGCTCTATGCAATGCAGATGAAGCCTTACCGGGAGCTGAACCTGTTCGCGGCGGGCGGCTGCTGCGGCACCACGCCGGAGTTCATCCAACTGCTGAACGGTGTCTTTGCCGGCTGCAAGCCCGGCCGCCCCGACCACCCCATGAAGTCGGTCATCTGCTCGCCGGTGAGCTGCGTCAATGTGGACGGCATCACGGTGGTGGGCGAGCGGATCAACCCCACCGGCAAAAAGCGGTTCCAACAGGCCCTGCGGGAAAATGACATGAACTACGTCCTCGAACAGGCCGTCAGTCAGGTGGAAGCCGGGGCGCAGATCCTCGACGTCAACGTGGGTGCCCCCGGCGTGGACGAGCCCGCGCTGATGGAACAGGTGGTCAAAGCGCTGCAGAGCGTGGTCAGTCTGCCCTTGCAGCTGGATTCTTCCCACGCCGAGGCACTGGAGCGGGGTCTGCGGGTCTACAACGGCAAGCCCATCGTCAACTCGGTGAACGGCGAGCCGGAGGTGCTGGAAAAGATCCTGCCGCTGTGCAAAAAGTACGGCGCGGCCGTGGTCGGCCTTGCCATTGACAAGCGGGGCATCCAGCCCAAAGCCGAGGACCGCGTGGCCGTGGCCCGCCGCATCAAGGAAGCTGCGCTGGCCGTCGGCATCCCGCAGGAGGATATCTACATCGACTGCCTGACCCTGACCGCCAGCGCCCAGCAGCAGGACGTTCTGGCCACCGTGGAAGCCCTCCACACCTGCAAAACAGAACTGGGCGTCCGGACCATTCTGGGCGTGTCGAACATCAGCTTCGGCTTGCCCTGCCGCACCTACCTGAACACCACCTTCCTCACCATGGCCATGTACGCGGGGCTGGATCTCGCCATCATGAACCCGTCCAGCGAGGAGATGATGGCGGCGGTCTACGCCTACAATGTACTCATCAACCGCGACCCCCAGAGCACGAAGTACATCGAGCGGTACGCGAACCGGGTGCCCGCCTCCGCCGCGCTGGCCAAGGCTGCCCAAGCGGCCACGGTGGCCCAGTCCGGCGGCGAAGCGGAGTTGTCCGGCCCTTATGCCCCCCTGATGAAGGCCGTGGAAAAGGGCCTGAAGGGCGAAGCTGCGGCCCAGACCCGCGCCCTGCTGGAAACGAAGGAGCCGCTGGAACTAGTGGATGAAGCCCTCATCCCGGCGCTGGACATCGTGGGCAGCAAGTACGAAAAGGGCACCCTCTTCCTGCCCCAGCTGCTCCAAGCAGCCAGCGCCGCCCAGAGCGCCTTTGAGGAGATCAAGACCGCCATCGCAAAGAAGGGCGCGGCCAACGAGAGCAAGGGCCGCATCGTCATCGCGACGGTGAAGGGCGATGTCCACGACATCGGCAAGAACATCGTGAAGGTCATCCTCGAAAACTACGGCTTTGAGGTCATCGACCTTGGCCGCGACGTGCCGGTGGAGACGGTGGTGAACACGGTGCGGGAGAAGAATGTGCATCTGGTGGGCCTCTCCGCCCTGATGACCACCACCCTCAAGAGCATGGAGGAGACCATCGCGGCCCTCCACGAAGCAAAGCTCGACTGCAAGATCATGGTCGGCGGTGCAGTGCTCACCCCCGAATACGCAAAGAAGATCGGCGCGGACTGGTATGCGAAGGATGCCAAGCGCAGCGCAGATATCGCAAAAGAATTTTTTGGGGTATAAATAAAAAGCCGGAGTTGCTCCCCCAGTCGCCTGACGGCGCCAGCCCCCTCGGAGAGGGAGGCGGCGCTTGATCGCCCTATTCCGCCCTTGCGTTATACGCGCTTATAAACAATGGGTTCGTCATGTTTTTTACCTCCGCAAACGGGAACTTGTCGGGGCGAGGCCCCTCCATCTTGCTGCCGCAAGACCGTTCTGTCGCTTAAAAGCCCCACTGGGGCTTTCATTGCTGCGCTGCGCTCCGCAAACGCGAAGTTAGCGATTTCTTTTTCCGGTATTCTCTGTCCCACGGATTTCCTCATGATAGAAATAATCTACGATCACCGGATGCCCCTGCGGGACTCTGCCATAAGGCATTTCATTATCCACAAAGGCACAATCGTACTTTTTAGCCATTTTCTCAGCTTTTACTTCAAGTGCTTCAAAGTAGCTGCGGTTATGCTTGTTATAGATCTCGTCGTAAAGTGGTACAAGATCAGGATGTTTTTCGGCAATATAATCCATAATTGTCTTTTTGAAACCGCCTCGAAGATTGAGATTTTCGAGCCAGAACAGATCGCACTGATCCTTTACCCGCTCAAAGATTGCTTCAAAATCCGTGATACCGGGGAATACCGGGGATACGAAACAGACTGTACGGATACCTGCTTCGTATACCTGCTTCATAGCAGAGATACGGCGCTCAATGCTCGAAGCAGAGTCCATATCGTTCTTGAAATTTTCATCCAGTGTGTTGATCGACCATGAAACGGTTACACGTCCAAGCTTCTTCAGCAGATCAATATCCCGTACCACAAGATCCGACTTTGTGCAGATCAGAATATCTGCGTCACTGCCGATCAGTTGCTCCAGAAGTTTTCTGGTATTCCCGAATTGCTCCTCCTGTGGATTGTAGCCATCTGTCACAGAACCGATGACCACCCGCTGTCCGGCATATTTCTTCGGATTCTTAATTTCCGGCCAATGCTTCACATCAAGGAAAGTGCCCCATTCTTCCGTGTGCCCGGTAAAGCGCTTCATAAAAGAAGCATAGCAATACTTGCAGGCATGTGTACAGCCCACATAGGGATTGACCGAGTAACCGCCTACCGGCAGACTGGACTTGGTCATGATGTTCTTTGTTTCCACCTCACGAATGAGGATTCCATTTATTACTTCTTCCATGATTTCTGTGCCTCTAACACTTTATTAAATTCTTCCGGCATTTCCTGAATCATATTTTCATCCCCTATGATAGGGACAAGGTCTTCCTTCATAAACACCGGAATGCCGAGCTTATGGGCTTGGTCCGCCAGAGACCATGCCCATTCCGGCTCCGTATGAATCTTCCTGCTCTGAGCTCCGGTCATGGTGCCCACAACGATCCAGTTGATTCCGGAAAGGTCAACTGTGCCGGGATCGTCGAATAACGGCTCAAAGGTAACATGGTAATGTTTTGCTCTGACGTTTTTCCGAAGGGCGTCGATACGCCACAGGTCTGCTTTCCTCGTCACCGTAACGCCAAACCATGCGTTTTCCAGATCGGTATCAAAATCCAGCAGATCGGGGCGCTTGGTAAGGAACAGGAACTGATGCTGTGGATTTTCACGGATCTTTGCAAATACCTCGTCTCTCCATTCCGGCTTCCATCCGGAGAGATCGCTCATGCCGGTAAGAAGAAAGTTCTGTGGACGTTTCTTTTCCATCATCTTGAGCTTACTCGGAAAGAATTCAGGGTCAGCGAAGTCATCCATCATATGCCAGCGTTTCACGTTGTTGCGGGCATAGCAATATGTACACCCCACTGTGCAGCCAATGACGATATTCATGTTCTGAATCTGATCCTTGATACAAATACTCATGACTTCTGCCACTCCTCAAGATTCTTTCTGATGCGGTCGAGGCATTCCTCAAACCGGGTAATTTCTTCCTCTGAAAAACCTTTGTAGTAAATACTGCCCATCTCATCAGATACAGAATCGTACTCGCCTTTTAAGGCATGTGCTTTCTCAGTCAGAAACAAGAGTGTTTTCCTTTTGTCCGTTTCAGACTGAACACGGCTTATCAGCCCTTGATTTTCCATTCTTTCCAGCATCGTAGTAAGAGATGTTATCGCTAATCCGCATTTAGTCGAGAGTGACCTGATTGAAATACCATCCTTCTGCCACAGCACATAAAGAATACGCCCTTGGGCTCCATTAAACGCATCAATATTCTTTTCACTGAGAATCTTCTCGAAAATCCGGTCTCCAAGCTGTTTTATTTTGGTGACAAGAAATCCTCCATTCATTTCCATGCAAAAACTCCTATATAGTAGTTTATTAAAAACATACTATATAGGAGTTTTATTGTCAAGAGTTTATATGTCTTGATAGGTAAATTCCGCTTTTTTCAATTCTCCAAACGGGAATCGTCTTACTTCTTGTCATTGAAGTAGATGATAAAAGCACCCATTACTGCAATAGCAATGAGCAATCCAAACTCAACCCAATTACCTAAAAGTTCAAGTCCTACGACCATACCTAAATAACCAACAATCAATGTAACGATTGCTGCCAAAATCGCTTTACCCATATAATCACACTCCTTACGCGGTTAAAAATAGCAAAAGGCAGGATACCATCGCTATGATGATACCCTGCCTTTGGTCATTATTGTTCGGGTTCGACGCTCTGACTGGTGTCGGTTGGAAAGGTGCTCCGGCAGCGGCATCTTTCTTGGTAGACATTCCTAGGGGTCTAGGAACCGCGCACTAATCAAAGCCCCACTGGGGCTTTGATTGCCTTCGCTGCGCTTCGGCACGTGCTTTTCGAGTCCTGTACCGCCACTAACAAAAAATCCCCAGACGAATGTCTGAGGATTTTTGTGGTGGAGCATTGTCCACAGCACTCGAACCCAACACTTCCTCACGGGTGACCGTTTTGGCATCATCCGTGAAGTTGAAATTGAGTACGACCCGGTCATCAAAGACGTAGACCGAGTTGACAAAGGTATCAATGATCTGCCGCTGGTGCTCCGTGCTGCCCACGTCACCCTTGCGGAATTTTTCAAGCCAGAACCGAATCCACTCACGGGTCAGGACGGGCTTTTTCAGCTCTTCTTCCAGAATGCTGGTGTTCAGGGCTTCTTTCCGGGCTTCCAGCTCGTCCAACCGCTGCTTGGTAGTCGGGGTCAGGATGCCCTGTTCAATGGCTTCCAGAAGGTTTGCCAGCCGCTTCTCCGTGTCCCGGAGCTGCTCTTTCAGGACAGGCAGCCGGGTGTTCTCCTTCTGCTGGGCATCCATGACCAAATCTATCAGCCGTTCGATGATTTCATCGCTGAAAATCACCTTAATGGCGGTATCCACCACGAACCGTTCCAGCGGCTCCTTGCGGATGGCTTTCAGGTCGCAGTGCGCCTTGCCGTGGCGTTTGGCGTTGCCGCACTTATAATAATAGTAGGTGTTCCCCATGTGGCTGGTGCCGCTTTCGCCACCCATCAGGGTACCGCACTTGCCACAGAACAGCTTGGTGGTCAACAAATAGCTCACATCCTCTTTTGCAGGCCGACCATGGGCGATCCTGTTCTGCTCAAAACGCTGCTGCACCCGGTCAAACAGATCCTGGTCAACAATGGCCGGAATGCCGCCCGGCGTCACAATGTCCTTGTAGCGGTATTCGCCGATGTAGCGGCGGTTGCGGAAGATCTGGAAGAAGCTGTTCTTCACGAACGGCTTCCCGGTGCGGGTACGCAGGCCGCGCTCGTTCAGGGAGGCGGCAATCTTCTCAGCCGGTTCGCCGTCGGCATACCGGGTGAAGATCTCTTGCACGATGGGAGCCGTTTCCGGGTCGATATGGTACAGCCTGTCCTCCTTGCCGATGGTGAAGCCCAGCGGCACCACACCGCCGTTGTACTTGCACTGGAGGGCGTTTTCGCGCTCACCGCGCGCCACTTTCAGGGCGAGTTCGGCGGAATAGTATTCCGCCATGCCAATCAGCATACTCTCCACCATAATGCCTTCAGGCCCCTGCGAGATGGGTTCCATGGCAGACACCAGATGGACACCGTTCTTTTCCAGCTGGTACTTGTAGTTCACGGCATCGAACCGATTCCGGGCAAAGCGGTCGAGTTTCCAGACCAGAACCACATCGAAGATTTTCTTTGCGCTGTCCTTAATCATCCGCTGGAAGTCCGGGCGGTCATCCGTCTTGGCAGAGTAGGCACGGTCGATGTAGGTGCCGACCACGGTGATACCGTTCTTCTCGGCGTAGTCCTTGCAGTCGTGCAGCTGTCCTTCAATGGACGCTTCTCTCTGGCTGTCGGATGAATAGCGGGCATAAATCACGGCGGTCATAGTTGCACCTCCTTGGCAGCGTGTTCGGGTTGTCTTTATAGTATCGGGGCAAGCGCAGCTTGTCAACAATCTGCGAACAGATTGAAATGTGAAAATTGCGAAACGCAGCGAAAAAGGTGAGAGCAAGAATCGTCCCGTGGCCACAAATTTTCAATTCTTGAAAATTTTCTGCCCCTTGGGACAGCTTCTTGTTGGGGCGTGCCTGCCCCAAACCCTGCTGGAACGAGTACGGCAAACTGGAATTTATATCCGGTACTTGTCTCGATTTATAGTCATATCAACCAAATGAAATACAAGTAAGATAATAAAAAAAACGGAAACTATTATTATTCCTGCGCCCGGCTTGATAAAATCAATTATACCGCCAAGACAAAAGAGCATTGCCCATGTCTTAATCCGTTTTCCAGTAACTCTGCATATTTTCTCTGTGTTTAATCCAGTATAATCTCCTGATAAAAACAGCACACTTCTTTCTGTATTCCTTGATTTGATAAAAAATCTTCCAACAAAAAAGAGAACAGTTGCCATCAGTAAATCAATAAATATAATTATTATTTTCATTTTCAACACCTCTAATTCTAAGTTCACAACTTCCAATTTACTGGGCTAAGCCGAGTATACCACACTCCTCCATGAAAGAACACCCCGATATAGTGAAATTTTTCCATTTTTCTGCGTACGTGCGTACACGCTCCGCAGGGATTCTAAGGGGGCTGCCCCCTTAGCACACGGACTTTGGAACAAAGTCTAGTGTGTTACACCTTGTCAGAGGTGTACAGGCTCCCGGTATGCACGTATGCAGCGACTACCCCCAAACGCGCCATATAGGGGGACGACCAAGTTCGCACAAAGCGAACTTGATTCCGCAAAGCAAAAGGCAGGATACCACCGTTATAGTGATACCCTGCCTTTGCTCGTTTAACGCTCTGTGTAGTCCTTCCGCAGAATCTCCGATAAACAAAAAACGTACCCGAACCCTTTTTCATAAAGAATCGGGTTCGAGTACGAACTGTATGGTGGACGGTACAGGACTCGAACCTGTGACCTCCTGCACGTCAAGCAGATGCTCTACCAGCTGAGCTAACCGTCCAGATGTCGTATCGACTCAGATATCTTACCACATCTTCCGGGAAAAAGCAAGCTCTTTTTTGCAAAAAACAAATTTTTTCGCAGGGGGCAGCAAATCAGGAAAAATCGAGCGGTCCTTTTTGCCGCGTCTGCGGCTTTTCAGCCGAACGCTTTCCGTATAATATCGTACAGCACCGGCTTCATGGCATCGATGTTGTCGGGTTTGCCTTCGAGGATGGACGAATAGCACACCGACATGCACATGCTGCCGAGGGAGGTGATGCGCTGGTAGATCTCCCGCTCGGTGCGGCCGGCCATTTCGGGGCTGGCGAGGATGGTGTGGAACAGTTTGCGCATCAGCGGCTCGGCCTCGCCGGAGGCTTCGATCTGGTCCAGCCCCGGCCAGACGAAGCTGCGCTCCAGAAAGCGGAGCAGCAGGGTGTCCTTCCGCAGGGCCTCGATGATGTGATCGATCACGAAGATCATCTTGTCCGGGAAGCTGTCCAGCCCGGCGGTGTGCTCACAGGCGGTCACAGCGTCGTCCAGCAGCTGATAGCTCACCCGCGCCAGCAGCGCTTGGGTCACCGCGCCCTTGTCGGCAAAGTAGAGATAGAACGTGCCCTTGCCGACCTTTGCGCGGGAGGTGATCTCCTCTACGCTGGTCTTGGCGGCACCCCGCTCCAAAAACAGCTCATATGCGGCGTCCAGAAGCGCCCGGCGCTTCTCCTGTTTTTTGCCTTCCACAGTGCTCATGCTTTGAGTCGATTCCTCTTTTCTTCGATGTTCTGTCGTGTACACCATATTTTAGCAATGGTCACGCCGCGGCGCAAGCCCCTAAATGGCCGGAAGCACTATACAATTTTGGCTCGGTGATAAAAAAACTGACGTTTGGTCAGTTTTTGGCTTGACAGTTTTTTCCGGGTTGCTATAATAGTGCTTGCTCAGAAGTGACCGTGAGTCACTTTTCCGCACACCATTCCAATCCAACATCCAATGGAGGGTTTTCATGAAAAAGATCGCACAGGGCATCGTGCGTCTGCGCAAGCTGATCTTAACAGTAGCAATCCTGCTGTTGATCCCTTCCGCCATCGGCGCCATTGCCACCCGCATCAACTATGACGTCCTCACCTATCTGCCGCAGGAGCTGGACTCCATGATCGGCGAGCAGATCCTTGAGAACGACTTCCATCTGGCTTCGACCGGTATGATCACGGTCGAGGGCCTCCCCACCAACGAGCTCATCGCCATGAAGAAGGACATCGAGGCCGTTCCCGGCGTCACCCAAGCGTTCTGGCTGAGCGATGTGCTGGACCCCAGCGTGCCGAAGGAAATGCTCCCGGCGGACGTCCAGCAGTTCATGTTCGGCAAAAATGATTCCACCATGCTCATCGTCCGGTTCGACGGCCCCAGCGCCAGCGATGAGACGATGAACGCCGTTGGGCAGATCAAGAAGGTGCTCCGGAAGGACTGCTTCTTCGGCGGCATGAGCGTCATTTTGCAGGACACCAAGACCCTGATCAATCAGGAAATGCCGCTGTACGTCCTCTGCGCTGTAGGTGCAAGCTTGCTGGTGCTCTTCCTCTCGCTGGAAAGCACCATCACGCCGCTGCTGTTCATGCTGGGCCTTTTGTTCCCCATCGTGTACAACTTCGGCACCAACATCTTCCTTGGTCAGATCAGTTACATCACACAGGCCCTTTCCACGGTGCTGCAGCTGGGTGTCACGATGGACTTCTCCATCTTCCTGCTCCACCGCTATCAGGAGGAAAAAGAGCTCCGCTCCTCCAATGAGGAAGCCATGGTCAGCGCCATCTGCAAGACCATGACCTCCATCTCCGCTTCCTCCCTGACCACCATCGCGGGCTTCCTTGCCCTGTGCGCCATGCGCCTGACGCTGGGCCGCGATATCGGCCTTGTCATGGCAAAGGGCGTGGCGCTGGGTGTCATCTGCACCGTCGTCGTCCTGCCCGCGCTGATCCTCACTTTTGATAAGTGGGTCGAGAAGTACAAGCACCGCACCGTCATTCCCCGGCTCACCAAGCTGAGCTACTTCGTCTCGAAGCACGCAGCGCCCATCGTGGCCATCTTCCTTGTGCTGCTGGTCCCCTTTGCCGTTGCGCAGAACAAGACAGAAGTCTACTACACCCTGTTCGACTCCCTGCCCCAAGACCTGACCGGCATTGTCGGCACCAACAAGCTGGGCGAGGACTTTGGCATGACCACCTCCCACTTCATCCTCGTTCACGACGACCTGAGTGCCTCCCAAGTCTCTGACCTGTGCGACGAACTCAAGGACATCGACGGCATCACGCAGGTGGTCAGCCTCGATTCCATCACCGGCCCCGGCTTCGATACCAGTCTGCTGCCCGACAGCGTGACCGAGATCCTGCAGTCCGGCGGGTACAAGCTGATCCTTGCCAACAGCTCCTATAAGACCGGCACCGACGCCATCAACGCCCAAGTGGATGAGATGAACGCCGCCATCAAGGCGGTGGACCCCGAAGGCGTCATGACCGGCGAGGGTGCCATGACCAAAGACCTGATCGAGGTCGCGGATGTGGACTTCAAGAACGTCAACGTCTGGTCCATCATGGCCGTTGCCGTCATCATCCTGATCTCCTTCCGCAGCCTGTCCATCCCGGTGCTGCTGGTCGCCAGCATTGAAGCCGCCATCGCCATCAACATGGGCATCCCGTACTTCACCGGTACCCAGCTGCCCTTTATCGCCAGCATCGTCATCGGCACCATCCAGCTGGGCGCAACGGTGGACTACTCCATCCTGATGACCACCCGCTACCACGAGGAGCGCGCCTACGGCCGCACCCCGCAGGAGGCAGCGCAGCAGTCTCTGGAGCATTGCAGCCAGTCCATCCTGACCAGCGGCCTGACCTTCTTCGCGGCCACGGTCGGCGTGGCTGCCATCAGCAAGATGGAGCTGCTGCAGAGCATCTGTCGGCTCATCTCCCGCGGTGCTCTGATCAGTATGGTTGTCATTCTGGTGGTCCTGCCCGCCGCCCTGATGCTGCTGGACTGGATCATCCGCCACACCACGATGCACTGGCTCGTGCCCGAATACGCCAACGCCAAGAAGTCTGAGAAGGAGTAACTACCATGAAAAAATCGCTTCGTATCGCCAGTGCGGCGCTGGCGCTGACTCTCGCCGCCGGTATGACGATGCCTGCCTTTGCGGCAAGTTCGTCTTCCTTTACCAAATCCGAAAATGTCTATGTTGTGATGAACGCCGACGGCTCGGTCCAGAGCACCACCGTCAGCGAACACCTGTACAACGCCGGGGGGCTGTCCTCCGTCACCGATGTGTCCAGCCTGACCAACATCCAGAACACCGAGAGCGACGCCGCCTTTACGCAGGACGGCGAGAAGCTGGTCTGGAACACCGACGATACCGATGTTTACTACAAGGGTGACACCGACCGGGCCCTGCCCATCGGTGCCAAGGTGACCTACACGCTGGACGGCACCACCGACAGCCTTGAGAACCTGATCGGCAAGAGCGGCCACCTGAAGATCACCGTGGATCTGACCAACTACGAGACCGGCACCGTGACCGTCAACGGCAAGGAGCGCACCATCGTGACCCCGCTGGTCACGGCGGTGGGCGTCATCTTCGGGGAAGACGCCTCCAACCTGAACGCAGACCACGGCATCGTTGAGTCCGCCGCTAAGAGCAACGTGGCTGCCTTTGTCTGCCTCCCCGGCGTCAAGGATTCCCTGAGCGGTCTGCTGCCCGATGACCTGTCCGCTGTGGAAGATTATTTGCAGGACAGCGTGACCGTGGAAGCCGATGTGGAGAACCTCGCCGCGCCCCAGATCATGCTGGCCGCTGCCACCAGCCCCGATGCCCTTGGCACCGACAATGTCTTCGACCTTGACAGCATCAACGAGCTGACCGACGGCATCCAGCAGCTCAACGACGCCATGAGTCAGCTGATGGACGGTGCTTCTCAATTGGAGGACGGCGTGAGCCAACTGGCCGACGGTACGCTGGCCCTGCTGGACGGTGCTTCTCAGTTGAACACCGGTGCCGCTGCCCTGAATGACGGCCTTGGCCAACTGACCAACGGCCTCGATACCCTGACCTCCAACAACGACGCCCTGAACAGCGCCGCCCAGCAGGTCGCTGACGGCGTGCTGGCTTCGGCCAACAGCAGCCTGATGGAGGGCGGCCTCATCGATACCCCGATGACATGGGACAACTACCAGTCCGTCATCGACGAAGTGCTGACCATGAACGCAAAGACGCTGGCCGCTGCCCGCAAGAAGATGGTTCGCACCATCTGGGAGCAGGAACCCAGCTTCAAGGACAGCCAGCTCAATCTGGCCCTCTACCTCTCCGCCACCAAGACCAACCACGACCTTGAGGCTGCTCTGCGCCTGATGCAGAAGTACGACCCCTCGATGATCTGCGGCCTGATCGACCTGCTGACCAGCGCCGAGGCCAAGCAGACCGTGCAGGATGAGCTGAAGCTTCAGGCCGAGAACAGCGAGGATATCGCCAATGTCCGCGCTTTGAAGACCAGCCTTTCTCAGATCCAGCTCTTCGTTTCCAGCGTTGGCCAGTACACCGGCGGCGTGGCCGCTGCGGCGGACGGTGCCCACTCCGCTAAGGACGGCAGCGCCCAACTGGCCGATGGCACCAAGACCCTTTACGACGGTGTGACCACCCTGAACAATGGTGTGGGGCAGCTTGCCGACGGTTCCACTCGGTTGGCGGACGGCCTGAACCAGTTCAACGAGGAGGGCATCTCCAAGCTGACCGGCTCCCTCGACACCGACCAGATCCACGCCCTCAAGACCGTGCTGGACGCCATGACCGACCGTCTGGAGAGCTACACCAGCTTTGCCGGTGCCCCGGAGGAGGCTTCCTCCAACGTGAAGTTCGTCTATAAGACCGGCGAGACCGTGGCCGCTGCCACCAACACCGCCGAGACCGAGACCACCACCCAGTCCGGCAACTTCTTCACCCGCCTGTGGGAGCGGATCGTGAACCTGTTCAAGTTCTGATCGTTTTCGAAAAACAGCCCCAAAGCCGCTGAGCAGCACCCGCTGCCCGGCGGCTTTGACTTTTTTCCCCGGCGGGCGTACAATAAAGCCAAAAACTGAACCACTGGGAGGAAGATACCATGTCGAAACAGATCCTTGTCTGTCTGCCGCTCCGTGAAGAGCAGAAACGGGCGATGCAGCAAGCGGCCCCGGAAGCGGAGTTTCGCTTCACCGTCCCTGCGGACGTGACGGCGGAGGACGTCCGCTGGGCCGATGCCGTACTGGGCAATGTGCCGGTGGAACTCATCCGGCAGAACGACCGTCTGGAATGGTTCCAGTCCAATACGGCCGGGCCGGACGCTTATCTGGCCCCCGGTGTGCTGCCGGAACGCTGTGTGGTCACCAATGCCACCGGGGCTTACGGTCTTGCCATCAGCGAGTGGATGCTGGGCATGTGGCTGGGGCTGCAGAAGGACCTCTTCCTCTACCGTGACCGCCAGAACCGCAGCGAATGGGCCCCCACCGGCCACTCCGTCCGCAGCGTGTACGGTTCGCGGGTGCTCTGCGTCGGCATGGGGGACATCGGTTCGAACTTTGCCCGCCGGGCGCACGCATTGGGGGCCGAGGTGGTGGGCGTCCGCCGCACGGTCCACCCGGACACCCCCTGCCCCGATTACTGTCTGCGGGTGGTGCCCCAAAGCCAGATGGACGCTGAGCTGCCCGAAGCCGACCTTGTGGCCCTGAGTCTGCCCGGCACGCCGGAGACGAAGCATCTGTTCCACCGGGAGCGGATCGCCAAGTGCAAGCCCGGTGCCATCCTGATGAATGTGGGCCGGGGCAGCGTGGTGGACCACATGGCGCTGTATGAGGCTGTCCACAGCGGCCGGCTCTTCGGCGCGGCGCTGGATGTGACCGAGCCGGAACCCCTGCCCAGAGACCACCCGCTCTGGCGTGAGCCGGGGGTGATCATCACGCCCCATGTGTCCGGCGGGTTCAGTCTGCCCAAGACGCTGGACAACATCGCGGACATCTTTGTCCACAACCTGAAGAAATACGCAGCCGGTCAGCCGCTGGATAATCAGGTCAGCCGCAAAACGCTGTACGTCAGTGGCGGGGCCGGGGAGCGGCTGCTCAGCACCTTTTAAGAAACGATCATAGGATACTACCTTCCCGCAAAGCTGGAGCTTGCAGCCAGCTTTGCGGGAATTTTTTTGCCCGATTTTTGCGCAGAAAAGCGGTCGAACGGTCATGAACAAGCTGGCAAAAACTGGCAAACGATCGAATGACCTTACAAAAACGAACGATTTGTCGCACGATTTTCGTTGACCTGCGGTACGATTCTGCTTATAATTGCCCTAACGGAACACCCGGACCGGAGACCGGGCGGGCCGGGGAAATTTTGGGAGGAACGCGGAGGAGCTGGAAGTGGAGATTCTATTGACCGGGAACACCTGTTTTGTGACGAAGGCATGGGTCGAGATGGCGTTCCCTGAGGACCATGTGCTCATCACCTGTGGGCGGGGGCAGCCCCACCCGCCCAAGCTGCGGGCCATCACGCTGGACAACAAGGAGCGGATCGGGCAACTGGTGGACAGCTACGAATTTGACCGCATCGTCTACTTTTCGGAATACTTGACGCCCCACAGCGAGCAGGAGGGCGAGCTGGATCGTTTGCGGCGGGTGCTGCAAGCCAACCGCGACCGGGAAAGCCAGTTGCTCTATCTGGCGGGGCCGGAGGCGGTGCTGACCCCGGCCATCGGCAAAACGGTGGTAGCACAGGCGGCGGAAGCACTCTGCCGCCACTACGCCGAAACGAGCAAGGTGCAGATCAAGGTGCTGCACCTGCCCTACTTATATGGCTGCGACGGCACCGGGGCCCCGGCGGGCATCGCCGGGCTGCTGACCCGGATGCGGGACGGTGAGCTGCACTTCGATGAACAGGCGCTGGCCCCGGTGTTCGCCCTCTGCATGGAGGATCTTTCCGAGCTGGTGCTGCGGGTGTTCGACAACTGGACGCCGGAGTGGGAGAGCTTCACCGCACCGGTGGTCTTTGCGCTGAACTACGAGCAACTGGGGGAGGCGTGGAAGGCGCTGCATCCGGGCCTGAAGATGACCTACGGCACCGACCTCATCCGCACCTACCCGCCCGACGACGGGGTGCTGCGCTGCCGTTACGGGTGGTTCCCCCGGTACTCGCTGGAGGAGGATCTGCCCCGGCTGTTCCGGACCGAGACCCACGCCCGCCACAGCCGGACATGGGGCCAGCGGCTCGGCGGTCTGTGGGAGCGGCACCGGCATCTGCTGGAAGCAGCCGAGATCGTGGCATCCTTCGGATTTACGGAATTGCTGGTGCAGCTGACCGGCTCACAGGCGCAGTTCCGGGTGGTGGACTTCCGGCTGGCCTTCATCGTGCTGGCAGCCAATGTCTACGGGCTGAATGCCGGGGTGGCTGCGGCACTTCTGGCGTCGGCGTCGCTGGCGGTCGGCTACTGGGAGCAGGGGGCTTCGCCGCTGCTACTCTTCTACGAGCCTTCCAACTGGCTGGCTTTCCTCGTCTACTTTGTGGTGGGGGCGGTCTGCGGCTATGTGCAGCTGCGCAGCGCCGAAAATGTCCGCTTCGCCGAGGAGCAATGCCGTCTGCTGGAAGAGCGGCTGCGGTTCGTGCGGCAGCTCTATCAGGACGTCATGGAGGACAAGCGCTCCCTTCGGCGGCAGATCTTGGGCCGCCGGGACAGCTTCGGCAAGGTGTACGCCGTGACGCGGGCACTGAACGAGACACCGCCGGACAAGCTGCCCGCAAAGACCGTGGAGCTGCTGGAAGATGTGTTCCAAAACCGCAGCGCCGCATTCTATTTCGTGGACGCGGCGGGCCGCACCGCCAAGCGGGCCGCGTGCAGCGAAGGGGCCGAGGCTCCGCGTTTTTTGGAAGGCCCGGCCCTCGCCGCGCTGGTGCAGACGCTGGAACAGGAAGAGGTCTGGGTCAACCGGACCCTGACGCCGGGGCTGCCGATGTTCGGCGCGGCGGTGCGGGTGGACGGGAAGCTCCGGGCCCTTGTGCTGCTGTATGATGCGGGCGGGGAGCAGCTCTCGCTCCACTACCAGAACCTATTCCGCATCCTGTGCGGGCTGGTGGAGACCGCGATGACACGGGCGGCTCAGCCGCTGCCCGAAAAGCGGCCCCGGCGGCAGGAGGTGCGGGCATGAGCCGGAGGGAGAAGACACCGTTCCGGATGGAACCCTTCCGGGTGGACGATGAACTGCATCGGAGCATCCGGGTGGAGAACCGGGAGGATGCGGCCTCGACCGTGCCGCTGGAAGAGGCGCTGCTGCTGGACTCTGCCGAGCAGCGGCGGAAGCTGATCCTCTCGGTCTTGACGGATGACCCGGTGCAGTATTACGACCTGTTGGAACAGGCCCGCCTCAACGACGACAGCGAGGTGGTCCACTACGCGGCCACCGCCATGGCCCAGATCTCGAAACAGGCGGATGCGGCGCTGCAGCGGCACGCGGCCCGGTTCGCCGCCGACCCGAAGGACCCGGCGGTGCTGGCGGAATACGCCGCCGCGCTGGAAGCCTCCCTTGCGCTGGGGCTGGCGCAGGGCCGGGCGGCACAGCTGCAGCGCCAGCAGCTCGAACGTCTGCTGAAGATGCAGCTGGCCGATCAGCCGAAGGAAGAACAGTACGGGCTGGGGTGCCGCTTGGCCAAGGTGCAGTTGGAACTGGCGGAGTACGCCGCCGCCGAGCAGACCTTGGCGGAACTGACCGCCCGCTGGCCGGTGCGGGAGACCCCGTGGCTGCTGCGGCTGCGCAGCGCCGCCGCCCGGAAGGACGGGGCCGAGCTGGCCCGCTGGCTGGCCGAGATGGAGCGCGCGCAGGTCTACCTGAGCGCCGCCGGGCGGCGGGAGGTGGATTTCTGGAAGGGAGGGGGACAGCCATGAGGCGGCTGCAAAGCTGGTTTTTGCGGTTCCGGTGGCAGAAGCTGCTGGTGGTCTGGCTCGTGTTCGGGCTGATGGCGGCGGCGTTATTTGCTGAGCGCAGCGGCGTGCAGTACACCGGCACCCATCTTCGGCTCAACCTGCTGGATACTGGGCTGACCAAGGAGGAGGCAGCCACCGGTGAGACGCCGACCTGCCTTCTCCTCTGCGACAGCACGGTGGACGGCGGGGACGAGGCGCGGGCGCAGTTCCAGCAGATGCTGCTGGACATGAAAGTGCCCACCGCCGTGGCCGACCTCGCCGAAGAGGAGGTGCTTCCGGCGTTTGAAAACTACCAGACCGTCGTGGTGCTGGCCGCAGACCTCGACACGCTGGGTCTGCGGCTGCTGGACCTGATGGACTGGGTGGAGCAGGGCGGAAACGTCCTCTTTGCTATGACGCTGGAAAAATCCGGCGCGTTCGACACCGTGGCGCAGAAACTGGGGGTGCTGTCCTCTTCATGGAGCAACAAGGTGGCCGAGAGCATCGTTCCCGCCGCGGGCTTCATGCTGGGCGGCGGGCAGCGGTATGAACTCAGCGACCCATTCGAATCGGCGCTGGGGGTCCAGCTGCGGGACGATGCCACGGTCTATGCCGTCACCGGGGACGAGGGCGTGCCGCTGGTGTGGAGCACGGAACTGGGCAAGGGCCGGATCGTGGTGGACAACATCGGCGTCTATGACAAGGTGATGCGGGGCTTTTACGCGGCCTCCTACAGTCTGCTGGGGAATGCGTGCGCCTACCCGGTGCTCAACAGCGCGGTCTTCTTTTTGGACGACTTCCCGTCCCCAGTGCCGGAGGGTGACGGCCAGTACATCCGCCAGCAATACGGGCTGAGCATCGCGGAATTTTACGCAAAAGTCTGGTGGCCGGATCTTGTCCGGCTGGCGGAACGGTACGGCATCCGGTACACCGGCGTCATGATCGAAAACTACGGCGACGACACCGAGGCCCCGCCCACCCGCCAGCGCAATATCCGGCAGTTCCAGTATTATGGCGGGCTGCTGCTGCGGCAGGGCGGGGAGCTGGGCTTCCACGGCTACAACCATCAGCCGCTGGTGCTGCCGGAGACGGACTACGGCGATCGGTACGATTATCGGCAGTGGCCCAGCGCCGACGCCATCGTGGCGGCCATGGACGAGCTGACGAGCTTCCAGAAAGCCGTGCTGCCCTATGCGTCCGGGTCGGTGTATGTGCCGCCGTCCAATATCCTGTCGGCGTCTGGCCGCGCGATCTTGGGCAGCCGGGTGCCGCAGGTGCGCACCATTGCCAGCTCCTATCTGGAGGACGGCACCGACCTGCCCTATGTGCAGGAGTTCGGCGTGGCCGAGGACGGTGTCGTGGAGGAGCCGCGCATCGTTTCGGGCAGCATGGTGGGGGATACCTACATGCGCACCGCCGCGCTGAGCGAGTTGAACCTCCACTTCGTCAGCACCCACTTCATGCACCCGGACGACCTGTTGGACGTGGATCGGGGCGCGGCGGAAGGCTGGGAAGTGTACAAGACCGGGCTGGAAGACTATCTGGAGTGGCTCACCGCCGCCGCGTCTGCCCTGCGGATGCAGACGGCGACCGAGTGCGCCGGGGCCATCCAGCGGTTTTCGGCCCTGACCGTCCGCTTGGAGAGTGGGGCCGATGCTTGGACGCTCCGTCTTGGCAACTTTGCGGATGAGGCGTGGCTGCTGTTCCGGGCCAACGGCGGCACCCCCGGCAGCGTGTCCGGTGGGAAGCTGACCCACCTGACCGGAAATCTCTACCTGCTGCGGGCCGACGGGCCCATCGTGACTATGGAACGAAAGGAGAAATGAAGGATGCGGGTCTGTCTGGTGCTGGAAGGGTCCTATCCTTATGTATATGGCGGCGTGTCCACATGGATGCACGGCTGCATCCGCGCGATGCCGGAGCACGAATTCATCCTCTGGGTCATCGGGGCAAAAGCGGCCGACCGCGGGAAATTCGTCTACGAGCTGCCCGCCAATGTGGCCGAGGTGCACGAAGTCTTTCTGGACGACGCGCTGCGGCTGCGCGGCGGTGCCCCGCCGGTGCACTTCACGCCCGAAGAATGCGCGGCCCTGCGGGAGCTGGTGCGGCTGGGGGCGCCGGATTGGGAGGTTCTGTTCCGCCTGTTCCACGAAAAGCGGGCCCACCCGCTTGCCGTTTTGCAGAGCCGGGAGTTTATGGCGCTGTTCACCAAGCTGTGCGAGGAGGAGTACCCCTACACGGCCTTTGCGGATGCGTTCCACACCGTCCGCTCCATGCTGCTGCCGGTGCTCTGGCTGATGACGGGCGAGGTGCCCGAAGCGGACTGCTACCACGCCATCTGCACCGGGTACGGCGGGCTGCTGGCGTGCCTTGGCGGCAGCGTCCGCCACCGCCCCGTCCTGCTCACGGAACACGGCATCTACACCCGTGAGCGGGAGGAGGAAATCATCCGGGCCGAGTGGGTGGCCCCGGATTTCAAGGCCCGGTGGACGCGGTTCTTCTATATGCTGTCGGAACAAATTTACCGGCAGGCGGACCGGGTCACGAGCCTGTTCCCCCGCGCCCGCAGCATCCAGATCGGGATGGGGTGCGAACCGGGAAAGTGCATCGTGATCCCGAACGGGGTGGACTACGAGAAATTCTGCGCCATCCCGCCCAAAGCCGAAGACGGATGGGTGGACATCGGGGCCGTGGTGCGGCTGGCCCCCATCAAGGACATCAAGACCCTGCTCTACGCTTTTCTGGAACTGAGCGCCCGGTGCAAAAATGTCCGGCTGCACATTCTGGGCGGCGTGGACGACGAGGAATACGCGCGGGAGTGCTACGCGCTGGCCGAACAATTGGGGCTGGAGAACGTCCGCTTCACCGGGCGGGTGGACATTGCG
Organism: Faecalibacterium hattorii; assembly: GCF_003287455.1. Taxonomy (GTDB): domain Bacteria; phylum Bacillota; class Clostridia; order Oscillospirales; family Ruminococcaceae; genus Faecalibacterium; species Faecalibacterium hattorii. The sequence goes on from NZ_PRLC01000017.1 coordinate 22,299, forward strand.
GCCTACCTGCAAAAGCTGGACTTTACCATCCTGACCAGCATTTCGGAAGGGCAGCCCCTCTCGGTGCTGGAATCGCTGGCGGCGCGCCGCCCCTGCGTGACCACCGATGTGGGCTGCTGCCGGGAGCTGCTGGAAGGAACCCCCGGCGACACCCTTGGTGCGGCAGGGTTCTGCGTGCCGCCCATGTACCGGCAGGGGCTGGCTGACGCCATGGAGAAGCTCTGCGTCAGCCGCCCGCTGCGGCAGCGGATGGGGGCCATCGGCCAGCAGCGGGTGGCGCAGAGCTACCGCCACGAGCAGATGCTGGCGCGGTATCGGGCTCTCTACGCCGAAACGGCAGCCACGGCGCAGAAAGAGAAGGAAACGGAATCGGAGGAACTATGGCTGGAATTGGGTTCGAACTGAAAAAGCTGTTCCGGCGCAAGGGGATGCTGGCGGGGCTGCGGGCCTACGGCTACGCGGGCATCATCTGCACCGGGCCCATGCTGCTGGGGGTGCTGCTCCAAGGGGGGCTGCTGCTGCTCTGCGGCTGGGCGGGGGCACCCCGCGCTGCGCGGGATCTCCTCGTCTGTATGGTGACCTACACCCTCCTCGCCTCGCTGACGGTGACGAGCTTTTTCTCGATGCCGGTCACCCGGTTCGTGGCCGACCAGCTGTACGAAGAGCGGGCCGAGCGGGTGCTGCCCTCCTTTGCGGGGGCGTGCGCGGTGCAGCTTGCGCTGGGCTGTGGGGGGTACGGGGCGTTTTTGCTGGCATCCGGCGCGACTTTTTGCCAAGGGCTGCTCTGTCTGTGGCTTTTTGCGGAGCTTGTCGTCTGCTGGACTGCCATGAGCTACCTGACCGCCCTGAAGGAGTACCGCGGCATCCTCATCGCCTTTGCGGCGGCGGTGGGCGCGGCCTTTGGGGCCGGGTGGGTGCTGGTGTTTTGGCTCGGCGTGCCGGTGGTGGAGGGCTTCCTCGCGGCCACGGCGCTGGGTTACGGCGTCATGCTGGGGCTGGATGTGCGGCTGCTGTGCCGCTTTTTCCCGGAGCGGGAGGGCAGCCCGTGGCGGTTTCTGCGCTGGGTAAAGCGCTACCGCACCTTGGCGCTGACCGGTCTTTTGCTGGATCTCGGCCTGTTTGCCCACCTTGTGATCGTCTGGCTGGGGCCCCTCGGCGTGCAGGTGAAGGGGCTGTTCTATGGTGCCCCTTATTACGATGTGCCCGCTCTGCTGGCCTTCCTGAGCATCCTCACCACTACGGTGAACTTCGTCGTCTCGGTGGAGGTGCAGTTCTACCCGCGCTACCGCACCTACTACAGCCTGTTCAACGACGGCGGCGTGGTGGGGGATATCAAGGCGGCGGAGGAAGAAATGCTGGCCGTGCTGAACCGGGAACTGTACTATACGGCCCTCAAGCAGCTCTTTACGACGGCGGCGGTCATCTCGCTGGAAACGCTGGTGCTGGGGTATCTGCCGCTGGGCTTCAATGACCTGATGCACGGCTGTCTCCGCACCCTCTGCGCGGGGTATGGGCTGTATGCGGTGGGAAACACCGTCCTGCTCATCCTGCTCTACTTTACCGATTATAAGGGCGCGCTGGGCGCGGCGGCAGCCTTTGCGGTGCTGGCCGGGGGCGGCACCGCGCTTTCGCTCCGGTTCGACCCGGCGTTTTACGGCTTTGGCTTTCTGGCCGGGGCGGCGGTGCTGTTTCTGGCCGCGCTGCTGCGGCTGGACTGGTTCACCCGGAACCTGCCCTACCGCATTCTGGGCCAGCAGCCCCTCGCGGCTGCGGAGGAAAAGGACAAGGAGGCTTGAAAAATGCAAGAACGGAAACTCCCCCGCCGCACGGTGCTGCTGCTGGGGGCCGCGCTGGCGGGGTGGTGCGCCGGGTGCAGCGTGCTCCCGGCGGAGGAAACGGCGTCTTCCAATGGATTTTCCACCGCCAAGGCAGAACCGGTGGAAAAAATGGCGGACACCGGCTTCCATCTGCGGGATAACGACGCGCTGTACACCGTCTACGACGACAGCGGCGTGGTGACCATGTACCTCACCGTGACCCGCGGCACTGAGGCCGAAAACACCGACCACACATGGGAACAGATCAATTCCTACTCTGCTTACGATTACGAGGCCATGCAGGTGCCCCGCTATCAGGTGGAGGGGCTGCTCCAAGTGGGGGATGAAAGCGGCCCGGCGGCTTCGGAGGTGGGTTACGGCGAAACGGTCCCCAACGCCACGGTGCAGATCCGGGGCCAGACTTCCAGCCGGAATGCCCAGAAAAACTACAAGATCAAGCTGAAAAAGAATAAGGGGAGCTGGCGGGGCCAGCGGACCGTGGCGCTGAACAAGCATCAGGGCGACGGGCTGCGCTTCCGCAACAAGATGGCCTATGACCTCATCCGGGGCATCCCGCAGATGATGGGGCTGCGCACCCAGTTCGTCCACCTCTACGTCAAGGACAAGACCCAGACCGCTGGGGCCTCCTTCGTGGATCACGGGCTGTACACCCAAGTGGAGCAGCTCAACAAAACGACCCTCCGGGCGCACGGGCTGGATGAGAACGGCCAGCTTTATAAGGTGAACTTCTTTGAGTTCCTGCGCTATGGGGATGTGATCCGGCTCAAGACCGACCCGGCCTATGACAAAACGGCCTTTGAGCAGCTTCTGGAGATCAAGGGCAGCGACGACCACCAGAAGCTCATCGAGATGCTGGACGTGCTGAACGACGAGACCTCCCCGATGGAAGACCTCTTCGAAACGACCTTCGACACCGAGAACATCGCCTACTGGATGGCGTTCCAGATCCTGCTGGGCAACACCGACACCCAGAGCCGGAATATGTACCTCTACAGCCCGCTGAACAGCAAGCGGTGGTACATCCTCGACTGGGACAACGACGCCATGCTCTCCCGCACCGAGTGGGAGTACCGCAATTACTCCGACAGCCTGAGCTGGGAGCGGGGCGTCAGCAATTACTGGGGCAATGTGCTCTTCCGCCGTTGTCTGCAGACAAAGCGCTTCCGGCAGGAGCTGGACGCCGCCATCGAAGAATTGTTCCGGTACTTCAGCGCGGACCGCATCGGGGAGATGACGGCGCGCTACCGCAGCCTTGTGGAGCCTTTCGTCTGGCAGCAGCCGGATCTTCTCCACGAGCCGCTGAGCCGGGAGGAATACGACAGGGTGGCGAACAGTCTGCACAAGGAGATCACCGAGAACCGGGAAGCGTACCGGGAAAGCCTGAAAAAGCCCATGCCTTTTTACATCGGGGTGCCGGAGCCGCAGGGCGACGAGCTGCGCCTGATGTGGGACGCCTCCTTCGACTTTGCCGCCGAGGACATCACCTATACGGCGGAGCTGGCGAAGGACTACCGGTTCACCACGACCTTCTGGACCGAGGAGAACATCCGGCTGCCGGAAACGGTGGTCTATGCCCTCCCGGCGGGGCATTACTTCCTGCGGGTGCGGGCCGCAAACGAGTCCGGCTATACACAGGATGCTTTCGACTACTACGTGATGGAGACCGGCAAAGCCTACGGCATGAAGAGCTTCTTCGTGGAGGCCGACGGCAGCGTGACGGAGGATTTTTACGATGAGTGAACCGCACGCAGCCGCCGTTTTGCAGCGGGCCGCTCCGCCGAAAACACGCCGGAGCGAAGTGTACCGCCACGAGCTGAAGTACCGCATCTCGTATGCCGAAAAGGCGGCGCTGGAACTGCGGCTGGCCCCGCTGCTGCGCCGGGATGCCCACGCAAAGCCCGGCGGCTACCGGATCCGGAGCCTCTACTTCGACGACTGGTGGAACTCCGCCTATGGGGAGAAGGAGGCCGGGGTCTTCCTGCGCAAAAAGTACCGCATCCGCATCTACGACGGCAGCGATGCCGTCATTAAGCTGGAGCGAAAAAAGAAGGTGGGCAGCTACATCTATAAGGAAGATGCCGCCCTCACCCGCGAGGAAACGGAGCGCATCCTGCGGGGGGACTACGGCGTTCTCCTCGCGTCGCCCCAGAACCTCTGCCGGGAGTTCTATGTGGAGTGCGTCTCCCATGTCCTGCGTCCCCGCGTCCTCGTGGATTACGAGCGGGAGGCGTGGGTGCTGGACGAGGGAACCGTGCGCATCACCTTTGACCAGAACGTCCGGGCCGCTGTGGGCGGCTGGAATCTGTTTGACCCAAAGCTCCCCACCCTGCCGGTGCTGGACCCCGGCACGCTGGTGCTGGAAGTAAAGTTCACCGAGTTTCTGCCGGAAGTTCTCCGCCAGCTCCTGCCGCCCAAGGCGCAGGAGTGGACGGCAGTGTCCAAATATGTCCTCTGTGCGGACAAAACGGCCTACCGCCACGGGTTTTCCGGCTGGAACGACTAGAAGGGAAAGGAACGCAGCTATGAGTGTCAAGGACTTTATCAAGAAATCGGTGCTGGAAGGCTTCAGCCCGTACAATGTGCCCCAGATGGCGGGGGCCCTGCTGGCGGCGCTGGCCATGGGGGTGCTGATCTACTGGGTGTACCAGCGGTTCTACGCGGGGGTCATCTTTTCCCGCAGTTTCGCCATGACCTTGGTGGGCATGTCCGTCCTCACATGTATGGTCACGCTGGCCATCAGCTCCAATGTGGTCATCTCGCTGGGCATGGTGGGTGCACTGTCCATCGTGCGGTTCCGCACGGCGGTCAAGGACCCGCTGGACCTGCTCTATCTGTTCTGGTCCATCACGGCGGGCATCACCACCGGCGCGGGGATGTACCTGCTGGCCGTGGCGGCGTCGGCGGTGATGATCGGGGTGGTGGTCTTCCTCTCCCGCTGGCAGACGGCGGGCCGCAGCTATGTGGCGGTGCTCCACTATCAGGGCGAAAAGCCCGGCGACGAGATCGTCCGGGCGCTGGGGCGGAACAAGTTCGCCGTCAAATCGAAGACCCTCCGGGCCGAGGGCACCGAGCTGGCCGTGGAGGTCTGCTGCCGGGACAACGCCAGTGAGGTCACCGACCGGCTGCGCAGCATTGAGGGCGTGGAGGACGTGACCATGATCCAGTACAATGGCGAGTACCATGGCTGAGCGCCGGACCGCGGCGGCCGCAGCCTGTCTGCTGCTGGCGGGGTGTCTGCTCTGGGCCGGGCGGAAGCACACGGCGGTGTACCAGCCGGACGAAACGGCCTTCCCCAATGCGCAGATCGGCTATGCGCCCGGTGTGCTGGATACAGGCCCGGACGAGCCGGCTGTGACCCTGCGCTACCTCGGCCTGACGTGGCGGGAGCTGGAGCCGGAAGAGGGCGTCTATGCGTGGGAGGCCATCCAGCAGACCTGCCACCTCGATGCCCTGCGGCAGCAAGGGGTGCATCTGGTCCTCCGCATTCTCTGCGACGAGCCGGGGGCGGAAGCCCACCTCGACATCCCGGATTGGCTCTACGAAAAAACCGGGAACGGCAGCTGGTACGATCTCTCCTACGGCAAAGGCTACTCGCCCGATTACGCCGACCCGGCCTTCTTTGCGGCCCACGCGGCGCTGCTGCGGGCGGTGGGGGAGTGGTTCGGGGCCGATGGCTTTGTCAGCTATGTGGAGCTGGGCAGCCTCGGCCACTGGGGCGAGTGGCACGTAAAGTCCGGCGAGGGGCTGGTGCCCCTGCCGGAGGAAGCGGTCCGTGACCGGTATATGGCCCTGTATCGGGAAGCCTTCCCGGCGGCAAAGCTGCTGGTGCGCCGCCCCTTCCGCGGGGCGGCGGGGCAGGGCTTCGGCCTGTACAACGACATGACCGGCCACGCCGGGGACACCGCCGAGTGGCTGGGCTGGATCGAAAACGGCGGCTGGTATGAGGGCGACCCGGCGGGCCTTTCGCCCATGCCGGATGCGTGGCAGACCGCCCCCATCGGCGGGGAACTTACCAGCCGCATCTCCATGGAACAGCTTCTGGAGACCGGCCTTGACCAGACTCTTTCCCTCGTGAAAAGATCCCACATGAGCTTCCTCGGCCCCAAAACGGCGGATGCCGCTTACCGGACCGGGTACGACGCGGTGCTGTCGGCCCTCGGCTACCGGCTGCGGGTGACGGAAGCGGCGTGGCGGCGGGTGCCGGGCGGCATGGAGCTGACCGTTACCCTTGCGAACGAGGGCAGCGCCCCCTTTTACTGGGACTGGCCGGTGAACCTCTACGCGGAAACGGCAGAGGGCACCACGCTGGAAAAGGTTCCGCTGGGCATCTCGCTGCCGGAACTGCTGCCGGGACAGACCCGGACGGCAAAGGCCAAACTCACCGCCCTGCCCGCACCCTTCTGGGAAGAGCGGGACCGGCGGGTGACCATGGGCATCGTGGACCCCATGACGGGCCGGGATGCCGTCCGCTTCGCGATGCAGACGGCGCAGGAAAACGGCCGCGCTGTCCTCTTTGCGGGGGTCTGAACACAAAAAAGCCTGAGACTTGTGAGGCAGGTCTCAGGCTTTTTTGCTGCCTTGCGGCAGCGATTCAGGAATATAGGAAATGGAGAGTGTCAGAGATCAAAGGATGCGCACCCGGATGACGGCGGGGATGGCGGAAAGCTTTTCGGCCAGCGCCGCATTTACGGCACCGGTGGCATCCAGCATGGTGTAGGCCATGTTCTTTTTGCTCTTATTCACCATGTTTTCGATGTTCAGGCCCGCTTCGGTGGTCAGCGCGGTGATCTGGCTGATCATGCCGGGCTCGTTTTTGTGGATGATGCAGATGCGCTTGCCGCCGGCGCGGGGCTGGACCACCTCCGGCAGGTTCACCGAGTGGGTGATGTTGCCGTTCTTGAGGTAATCGCTGATCTCCAGCGCGGCCATGACGGCGCAGTTGTCCTCGGCTTCCGGGGTGGAAGCGCCCAGATGGGGGGTGCAGATGACGCCCGCCTTGCCCAGCAGGGCTTCGGTGGGGAAGTCGGTCATGTAGCCGGAGACTTTGCCGGCCTCCAGCGCGTCCAGCAGGGCGGGGGTGTTCACCAGCTCGCCGCGGGCATAGTTCAGGATCTTCACGCCGTCCTTGCACAGGGCAAGGGTCTGGGCGTTGATGGTGTCCTTGGTGGTGGGCAGGTAGGGCACATGGATGGTGAGGTAGTCGCACAGCGGGAGCATGTCGTTCAGGTTCACGCAGTGGTGCACTTGGCTGCTCAGGTTCCATGCGGCGTCGATGGAGATGTAGGGGTCGTAGCCGTAGACCTCCATGCCCAGCGCAATGGCGCAGTTGGCCACACGGGAGCCGATGGCGCCCAGACCGATGACGCCCAGCGTCTTGCCCTTGATCTCGTTGCCGACGAACTGCTTTTTGCCCTTTTCCACGCTCTTGGCCATGGCGGCATCCCCCGCAAGGCCCTGCGTCCACTGGGCGGCGGCGGGCACATTGCGGCTGCCCGCGATCAGCATCCCGATGACCAGCTCGGCCACGGCGTTGGCGTTGGCACCGGGGGTATTAAAGACCACGATGCCCTGCTCGCTGCAGCGGTCCAGCGGGATGTTGTTCACACCGGCACCGGCGCGGGCAATGGCCAGCAGGTTGTCGTTGAAGGCGGTGTTCAGCAGGTCGGCGCTGCGCACAAGGATGCCGTCCGGCGTGTCGGTGTCCACCGAGACGTCGAAGAGATTTTTATTCAGCTTTGCCAGCCCCACCGGGCTGATGGCGTTGAGCGTTTTGACGGTATACATTAGGCGTTCTCCTTCCGGAATTTCTCCATGAAATCGACCAGCTTGTCAATGCCTTCGGGGGGCATCGCGTTGTAAATGGAAGCGCGCATACCGCCCACAAGGCGGTGACCCTTCAGGTTGACGAACCCGGCCTCCGCAGCCTCGGCGCAGAACTTTTTGTCCATGTCGGGGTCGGGGCTGGTGAAGGTCACGTTCATGGTGCTGCGGTAGCGGTGCTCCACGGGGTTTTGGAAGAAGTCCTGCCCGTCGAGATAATCGTACAGCACCTTGGCCTTGGCCTCGTTGATCTTCTGCATATTGGCAAGGCCGCCGATGTCGTTTTCGAGGTACTTCAGCACCAGACCGGTCATGTAGATGCACCAGCAGGGGGGCGTGTTGTACATGCTGTCCTTCGCCAGCAGGGTGGTGTAATTCATCATGGTGGGCACGGTGTCCGCCGCGTGGCCCAGCAGGTCGTCCCGCACGATGGCGATGGCCATGCCGGCGGGGGCAACGTTCTTCTGGACGCCGAAGTAGATGCAGCCGTACTTGGTCACATCCACAGGCTTCGAGAGGATCATGGAACTCATGTCCGCCACCAGCGGCACACCCTCCACCTGCGGCACCTCGACGTACTGGGTGCCGAAAATGGTGTTGTTCTGGCAGATGTGGATGTAGCTGGCATCCTTGTCGTAGTCGATGGCGTTGACGTCCGGGATGTAGGTGAAGTTCTTGTCCTTGCTGGAAGCAACGATCTTCACCTCCCCGAACTTGGCGGCTTCCTTGGCGGCCAAGTTCGAGAAGTTGCCGGTAACGAGGTAATCGGCCTTGCCGGTGGTCATGAAGTTCAGCGGCACCATGGCGAACTGCTGGGTCGCACCGCCCTGAAAGAAACCGACCTTGTAGTTGTCCGGGATGTTCATCACCCGGCGCAGGGTGGCTTCGGTCTCGGTGATGATGGCGTCGAACCACTTGCTGCGGTGGCTCATCTCCATCACGCTCTGGCCGCTGCCGCCGTATTCGAGCAGCTCGGCCTGTGCCTGTTTCAGGACTTTTTCGGGCAGCATGCTGGGCCCTGCGCTGAAGTTGTAAACTCGTGCCATAATGAACTCTCCCTTTCCTATCAAGTGCCGCCCGGATGGTCGGCGGCATTGTGCTCTGGATTTGTCCGTAGTATAATGGTTTTGGGGGTGCGAAAACAAGAGCATCTTTGCACAAAGATGTGGCATCTGGCCGCACCCTGAAAGCACAGAACACACAAATGTCCTTAATATAAATACAAAAATAAAGACATTTGTAAAAATATGCTGAAAGACCCGCATTCTGCCTGAAAAGCGCGGCTTGCGGGAAACGGAAAAAACTGCTATACTGGTCAAAACAAAGACGAATGTAAAATCAAAAAAGGAAGAGGTGATGGCAGTGTATGGCCTCTCGGACAGCCTGAAACCGCTCTCGGCAGCGGAGGAACAGGTGCTTCTGGCCGTGTGGAGCTGCAAACCGCCCGCATCCCGGCGGGACATCGGGGAGCGTCTGGCCGAAAAAGGATGGAAACCGGCCACGGTGCTCAATTTTCTCTACCGGCTGGAAGCGAAGGGCTGGGTGAAGAGCGGCAAGGACCAGAACCGCAACATCTACACGCCCACCATCACGAAACGCGCCTACAGCGTCTGGATTATGCGGGAGCGGCTGGACGCCGTTTTCGGCGGGGATGTCGCCGCCGCCGTCCGTGCCCTCGTCAGCGAGAGCGGCTGCTCCCAAAGCCAGCTCGAACAGGCCATCGCCGTGCTCGAAGAAAAACACGCCGAGGCCGAGGAATATGATCTGTATGACCCCTACGGCTAAACCTCTCAGTCTCGCCTCTGGCGAAACCGAACACTTTGCGGGGAATGCCAAGGCCTCCCCTACTAGGGGAGGTGGCAATGCGAAGCATTGACGGAGAGGTTGTACGAAGGAAGACGTAAGATGAGGAGAGATAGAGTATGACCTGCAAAAATCGCGCCAAAAACTGCGGCGGGTGCCCGCTGCTGGAAGTTCCATACCCGGAACAACTGAAACAAAAAGAGGCAAAAGTCCGCGCCCTGCTGGGCAAGTATGGCCCGGTGCACCCCATCCGGGGGATGGAAACGCCGACCCATTACCGCAACAAAGTGATCTCCACCTTTGCAATGGGTTTTGGTGGAAAACTGGTCTCCGGCATCTACGCCACCAAGACCCACAAAGTGCTGCCGGTAGAGCGCTGTCTGCTGGAAGACGAGGTGCTGGACACGGTCATGGAAGCCGTCCGCGCAGCGGCAGCGGCCTGCAAATACCAGCCTTACCATGAGGACAAAGGCACCGGGCTGCTCCGGCACTGTCTGCTGCGCCGGGGCGTCGCCACCGGGCAGGTGATGGTGGTGCTGGTCACAGCCCAGCCGGTGCTGCCGGGCGCAAAAAACTTCGTCCGCGCCCTCCTCGCCGAGGCGGAAAAGCGCAGCGTCCCCGTGACGACCGTGGTCCAGAACTACAACCCCCGCCGCACCAGCGTCGTGTTGGGCGAGCAGGAAAAGGTGCTATACGGCAAGGGCTTCATTCTGGATACCCTCTGCGGCAAGACCTACGCCCTCAGCCCCCGCAGCTTTTATCAGGTGAACCCGGTGCAGACGGCGGTGCTGTACGGCCTTGCCGTAGATGCCGCCAAGCTGACCGGAAACGAAGTGGTACTGGACGCCTACTGCGGCATCGGCACCATCGGACTGACCGCTGCCGACAAGGCAAAGCAGGTGGTGGGCGTGGAGCTGAACCGCGACGCGGTGCACGACGCCATCGGCAATGCCAAGCACAACGGCGTGAAGAACGCCCGCTTCTTCGCCGCCGACGCGACGGAGTGGATCAGCACCGCCGCGGCTGCCGGGGAGCGGGCCGACGTCATCTTCATGGACCCGCCCCGCGAGGGCTCGACCCCGCAGTTCATCGAGAGCGTCGCCCGCATGGCCCCGAAGCGGGTGGTCTACGTCAGCTGCAACCCGGAAACCATGGCCCGGGACCTCGCCCTCCTGACGAAAAAAGGCTACCACGCGGAAGGCTTCACCCCGGTCGATATGTTCCCGAACAGTGAGCATATCGAGGTGGTCTGCGCCCTGTCCCGACAGGAACAACGGAAGCAAAGCCGCCGATGAAGCGTTCCGGGGGCCTTTGGCCGCGAAAATGTGAGAGAACGCGGACCATGGTTGAGAAAGGCACTGCAACGTGATATACTAAAACAGCATATACGTGCCTTGATTACAGAAATCCAAAGGTGAAATGTCTTACAATGAACGGTTATTTTTATGTATTGACGGCCATTGACCTTTTTGTGCTGAGCTTCATGTGCATCCTCACAAAGTTCAGCGAGTCCCTGAACAAGAAGCAGAAACGGGGATTTTTTCTGGCCTTTGCGCTGATCGCGGGGATCTCGGTGCTGGAGGTGGTGACGCTGGCGGTGGATGGCGCACCGGCGGGCTACCGTTGGCTGAACATCCTGTCCAACTATCTGGGGTTCGGCCTCTCCCCAGCGGTGTCCCTCTGCCTAGTGTACGTCATGGACCGAAAAAAGATGGTGAACTTCTGGTTCCGGGCGGCCGTGTGCTGCGAGGGGGGCTACCTGCTGTTCCTTGCCCTGTCCATCCCTGCCGGGCTGGTGTTCTCCGTTAGCGAAGACAACGTCTATTCCCGCGGGCCTTGCTTTTGCATTTACATCCTGATGTACCTTGCGGCCATCGTGTACCTTTCGGCGTCCACCATCGTCACGGCGCGGGAGTTTCAGAACCGCAGCCGGGCGCTGATCTACCCCCTGATGCTCTTTCTGACCATCGAGACCATCATTCAGGTGGCCTTGCCGAGCCTCCACGTTACATGGCTGTGCGTTACCCTGCTGTCGGTGTTGTACTTTATTTATTGCAGTGAGATGTGGAACCAGCTGGACGCCCTCACCGGGCTGCTGAACCAGAACAGCTACCTGAACCGCACCGCAGAGATGCGCCGCAGCGGCGGGGTGCTGGTGGTGTTCGATGTGGACGACTTCAAGCAGGTCAACGACCGCTACGGCCACTTACAGGGGGACGTCTGCCTAGCCGAGATCGCCCGCTGCATCAAAAAAGCCTATGCCCACTGCGGCTACTGTTACCGCATCGGCGGCGACGAGTTCTGTGTGCTGCTGAAAAACGCAGACCGGGAGGCCCGGTGCGCGCAGGAATTTGAGCGTCAGCTGGCACTGCGGCGCGAGGTCGTGCATTGTCTGCCCAGAGTGTCCATGGGGTCGGCACCCATTTCGGGGGAGGATCTGCTGGCTGTGAAAGACCAAGCCGACCGGGAGATGTACCGCTGCAAAAAGGCCCGGAAGGCTGCGATGGAAAGGGCCGGAAGCGGAAGGCCCTGACCCATAGGCTGTACAAAAGGGGAGAAAGCCATGAACGATTTTTCACACTTGAAAAACAAGCTTCTGGCCGAACAGATCGAAGATCAGATCTATCACTACATTCTGGATACCCCCATCGAACCGGGGGCAAAGCTGCCCAATGAATTCGAATTGGGCGAAAAGTTCGGCGTGGGCCGTAGCACCATCCGGGAAGCACTGAAGCATTTTAAGATGATATAAGAAAACGTGGGGAAGTATCTGTAAAAGGTACCGCCCCACGTTTTTTGGTTGTTGGGATTCACTTCATTCTTCGCAGGCGGCGCACAAGGTCAGATGCACTGTACAGCACACGAGCCACCGACACGGCATCCTCGCCCACGATGTAGAATACCGAGTAGTTGTCCACCAACATCTGCCGCAGCCCTTGGGTGCGCTCCGGCTCGCTTTCCACCAGCGCACAGCGTTCCGGCAGGATGTTCAGCGACTGGATGGCTTCCGCAATGCGGTTATACTGCCCCATAGCCGTGTCAGGCTCCAGCAGACGGTCGGCAATATAGCTGTAGATCTGCTCCATATCGCTGAGGGCTGCATGGGAAATTTTTACGTCATACTGCTTCATCTGTGCTGTTCCCTGAACTGTGCGAATGCGCTTGCAGCATCCACAGTATCACCGTTCTGAATCTCCTTAATGCCCACCTGCAAAGCTGCATGAAGCTGGTCATCGGTCATGGTGTCAGCGTTCAGAGCCGCAGGAGCTTTCGGCAGGGACAGCGAGAAGGGGATGCCGCCAGTCAGGGTGATCTGGCGCAGGTACATATCAATGGCGGTTGCCATCGGGATACCGAGCTGCTTCAACACATCTTCGGCCTGCTGCTTGACAGTAGGGTTGACACGAAGATTCAGTGTCATCGTTTTTTCCATGGTTATCACCTCGGCTTTATTGTAACGTATTTTGCGTTGCGAATCAACGAATGTGCCATATATACGGAAAAATCTCCAGATTACACAAAAACGATCTGGAGATTTTGGTAAAGCATTCAAGAATCTTCGGCTGATTTATTGTTTTCTCACGTTATAGACTAGATAAAAATAGTCATATCACAGTGTCGTGCAAATTCTATAGGGGTTTGCTATCTTGACAGACTTTCCTGTGATGATTCCAACATCTTCGGCCTATAACGAATTCGAGATACCATTTTAGTTAATCAAACATAATTTTTTCTTCTTTTTCGAAAAATCATTGCAATTTCACGAAGAAAGCTGTATTATCAATTAGAATTGATGTACTATCATTTCCTGAATTTCAATCATATTTTTCATTCAATCCCACAAAAGGAGGCCTGTATGGTTAGTATCGCTATTTTCAACAACAAAGGTGGTGTCGGAAAAACGACTTATCTTTACCACCTTTCAAATCTTCTCGCTGATGCTGGAAAGAAAGTTTTGATGGTTGACTGTGATAGCCAATGTAATTTAACAGCTTATGCGTTAACTGATGAGCAAATCAGCCAATCTTGGAGTTCTTCCGGAAATAGTATTTATCAAGCTATAAAGCCAATCGCTACAGGTACTGGTGATTATATTGATTGCACTCCTACCTTTGTAAGCAGCAATCTCTACCTCGTTCCCGGAGACATTGATTTAAGCGTTTTTGAGGATCGTTTGGGGGATACATGGTCAAGCGCTGCTACGCAAGAAATTTCTTTGCGCACGCAGGTTGCTATCTATCGTTATGTTAACTTCGAAGCTAAAAAATTATCTGCCGATTTCGTATTATTCGATTTGGGGCCCAATTTAGGTGCTCTTAATCGTTCTGTCTTAGGTGGATGCGATTATTTTATCACACCACTTTCACCGGATTTATTTTCTATTAAGGGTACACAAAATCTTGGAAATAAATTCGTTACATGGAATGAAGAATGGAACCCCATCCTTTCTCGCTGGAGAACCAAGGGATTCAAGGAACTACCTACAGCCAAGCCGAAATTTTTGGGATATGTTATGCAGCAGCATAACCTGCGAACCAATTCGACAGGTATGACGCAGGGCTGGAAAATCTTCGGTGATCAAGTCAACACAGCCGTAATGGAAAATATTGTCGATCGTCTGGCACCTTTGCATCAAGTTGTTTCCCGCGATAATTACTGCTTGGGTGCTATTCCGAACCTTCATAGTTTAATTCCTTATTCTCTTAATGCCAGAAAGCCTGTATATAAATGCACTGGGGCAGATGGATTGAAGGGGGCACACATTAGTAAAGCAAAGTCAAGCGCACAAGATTACTCCCAAATGGTTGATTTCCTCCTTAGTCTTGTTTAGATTTTATATGGAGCCTTAGGGGTGAAAACCAGTTTTATCATTTTCAACTGACTTTTCCTTTGCCAAGCTATTATTGACATTTTCGGCGTAAATCTCGGAATTATGAAAAAGGAATTGACTACTTTATAAATTATGATAATAATAGTTTCACCTAATCATTTTTTCTAAATCTTCTGTTGCACCGATTTGCTCTGCTCTGTGTAAAGCATATTCTTTTAATCCCTTGATTTTTCTCTGTGCTTCTTGTTCGCATTCCTCAGTATCACTTGCAAGGTTTGCCTTTACTTGCTCAACATACCGTTCGATAGTGGCAATCGTTGCATCTATTTTTGCATCACGTTCTTTTCTGAAAAAGGTAAACGACTGTTTTTTCTTCAAAAGATCAGCAATCTGCTGTTGTGTTTGACTTATTGCTACCTGCGCTTTATTTTCAAGTTCCTTTTTTCGGTTTGACATTTCTGCGTTTATCTTTTTACACCCGTCATTGTATACAGTAACTATCGACTGTATTAAAAGTTCTTTTTCCTGTTGTTGCTTAAGCAGCCTTTCCTCTTCCTGCTGCTTTTCAAAAAGACTTTCCCTCTCTCTTCTTTCTTTCTCCTTGAGTATTCTTTCTTTTTCTTGTTGTTCTTTGCATTTTTGCTCTAGTTCTCGGCGTCGTTCCTGTTCAACCATTGACTTAAACTCAATCACACTATCAAACACACTCGCCATTTTTGATTTGTGTTCTTCGATTTTCTTTTTCACCTCCGCATTTCCCTCCCATGGTCTCCAAATCGTGTAAAAATACTCCTCACGCCCAATATATCGCTTCCATTCTTCAAATGTTCCCTTTACAGAGTTTTTAAGAGTATCAAATGCGCGTGCTTCCGGTGTATCTGGCTCATACCAAAAATCCGATGCCATTCCTGAAATCTGAAACAACTCATCTCTTTCCAAGGAATCGAATACTCTTCCAATCAGTGAAAGTGCTATTTGATATTGCTCAGCCCAATAGCTATTTTCCCAGCATTGCAATTCAAAGCCATTAAAACCGTAATCTGTTACTCTTTGGGATTCAGCAAATTTTAGTGCATCGTTCATGCGCTCACAGTTGAACTGAAACTGACTCCCAATCAATGCTCCATACATAACTTTTTGGAGCGTACTCATATATTGTAGTTTTCCCAAAAGAAGATCTGATTTTAACACAGTTTTATTGATGTTTTCCAATTCATCACAATAGCACTGAATTGAACGAACAATTTTTCTGCAACCATTTTTCATTGAGACGCTTAGCCATGCTGTTGCCTTAGTAAATCTATGATATCGATACACTGGCTTCATCATCATTGCAACGCCATGAGAACACGATTTTCGTGATTTTTTCGATGATGACCGCAGCTTCTTTCGAACTTCTTCTTCGCACTCATCCTCCAACAATTTTTGATTTTGAAGATATTCCTGATAGTTTCTAGGCTCATCCGACTGCTGAAACAATTGAGATGTTTTTATTTTTTCCGCATTACTAACCTTATGGGATGGATTTTCAAGTTTTTTATCATCCTTAGGAACATAATCTGCAATGTCCCAGAATTTCACTCGGAGCTTTTGAGCTTTATCCTTTGCCTGTTTCGTTAATTCCGAATTGCTCATAATAACAGCAACGTCGCAGTCATAGTAGGATGCCCCTGTATACGCTTCCTGCACAGCTTTATTGGGAATCTGCCCCTGATAGAGCTTGCATTGAATGCCAAATCGAATTCCGTTCTGTTCTGCAATAATATCAACACCATGGTCGCCGGAACCAGAAGTTACCTCTGCCTTGGTAAAACCTTTTTTCAGCAGACAGTCTGCACAGTAACGCTCAAAGTCCCAACCGCTCATCGAAGAAAAATCCATGATTGACCTCCCGAATCGTTGACATATTTTAAGCTGAGTATAGCACAATTATCCCTAGTGCGCTATACTTCCACCGTATTCTCTTGGGTTTCCAAAGGGACCGCAACACCCCTTTGGCACACGACTTTGCTTGCAAAGTCTAGTGTGTTATACCTTTGCTTCCGGCTGACGCGGGAAAGGGGTTGCGAGAGGCTCCGGCAAGCACCTGTTCTGTGGCAGAAGGATGCGCGGATGGGCGTGGCAGTTGACGGTCTTTGCCCACCCAGCGCAGACTTGCGGAGGAACCAATGGTGTACGTTCTCCTTCCTGCCGCAGCAGTGGTGTTGTACAATAAAAGTTGACACAGGGAACTCAAAGAGCCAATATATAGAAAAGGAGAAACAGGAGGCAAGAAGAGATGGCTCGGAATCACGAGTTGATCGTCTGGAGGAACTTGAACCATACGATGCGGGCAATATGGCGCTTTCACTGGGAGGCGACCTTGGTTCATGTTTTATACAGCCGGATCGGAAGTATATGGAGAACGATATGCAATCCATTATGAATGCCGAACTTGATTTGAGGGCAATCCAGACGATATTCTGAGATATGGTGGAGCGGCTGCTTGCGGCTGGCTGGTGTCTGCGCAATTAGACCATCAAGTGTTTATTTTCAAATTGTTCAAAAACCTCACAAAGAAACTCCATTTTTATCCGGTACAATGTAGACGTACTTAAGAAGACACTGTCCCCCGCGAATGCGAGGCAATAGCCAATGCGGCGGGCAGACTACCAACCATCTCCTGACAGCCGCAAATGTTTGGGAGTTCTCATATACAGGCAGCGCCGCTTTCTCCTCCTTTCCACGGCGCTGCCTGTTTTAGATTCTGCGCAGCAAAAAGCTCTCCGTTTCAACCGAAGCGGAGAGCTTTTTGCATGTTCGGGATCTGGTGTTCAGCGCAGGTCCCGCAGACGGGCGGCGGGGAGGGTGGAACTCAAAAACGTCCACACAGCGTCCTGACTGTCGTTCACGAGGTAGGCTTGGGTCTGCTGGACATAGAGGTAAACGGCATCGGGGGTGCGGTAGGCGATGTGGAGGTCCTGCCACGGGTACTGATGGCTTGGCTCCGGGCGGTCCTGCTCGCCCGCCATCCAGACGGCAAGGCCGGCGTCATCGAACCGGAGGCGGTAGAACGGGCGGGGGAGGCCCAGCTTTTTGATGGTGGTGCGCAGGTCGCGGAAGAAGGTGTAGAAGTACACGGCCGGGAGCCCCAGCGCCACTACGGCCAGCACCACAGCCAGCAGGGCGGCACCTTCCCGCACGCCCACCTGCGACAGGCAGATACAGGAAAACACCAGCAAGATGGCCGTAAAGGCCAGCGGGCGCCGCCAGCGCTTCTGGTGGCGGAACAAGTCGAAGGAGCGGAACTTGTGGAACGATGCGGCGTCCATGGTGATGGAAACGCTGATGGGCTGCAACATGGATAACATCTCCTTTTTTAGGCATAGTACCATATTTTTTTTCGCGAGGCAAGCGCAATCTTGCGCAAATGGCAGAAAACGTGGTAGAATAAGACGATTCATGGTTTGAAAATTTTGCCGGGAGGGGAAGAAAGTGCATCGACAAAGTACGCTCAAGCAGCGGATGATCCTGTGTCTGGCAGCTTTTTTTGTGGCCTTGGCGGCCCAGATCGTGCTGAGCTTTTACCAGTCCGGCACGGTGCTGCGGGAGCTGGACGACCAGATGGGCAACTTCAATGCCATCAGCCGCTTTCAGAACGGCGTGGAGCGCAGCCTGACGGCGCTGGACGAATACCGCTGGGAGTACGGCGACACGGATGCCTTCTTGACAGAGCTGGACAGCGCTTTCTCTACGATGAACGCATGGCTGTGGCGGATTGACGGCAGCCTTGACACCGTGAGCGAGGAGCAGTATCTGCTCTACAGCGCCGTCTGCACCACCTATAAAAGCTACGCAGCCCTCATCGACGAGGTGAAGGCGGATGTTGCCGCCGGGGCCGACGCCCAAGCGGCCCAGCTCTATTATAGTAAAGTCTCGCCCTGCGGCGGATATCTGCGGCAGTATGCCCAGCAGCTATTGAACACCGCCATCTCGGACGCGCAGGGCACCTACATGACCGTCTCGGAACTGAGCAGCCGGGTCAAGTGGGCCCAGACCGTCGTGGTGGGGCTCTGCCTTGCGCTGGGCCTTGTGATGGCGTGGTCGCTGATGCGGCTGCTGACGCCGGTGCAGGAGATGATCGGGGCCTCACAGGCCGTCGTCCGGGGCGAGCTGGACACGCCGGACATCCCGGTGCCCCGGCAGGACGAGATGGGCCGGTTGATCGACGCGTTCAACCGGATGAAACACTCGATGGCCCAGCAGGTGAACACCCTGCGGGAGAAAAACGAGATGGAACAGGCGCTGCACCAGCAGAAGACACAGGCGCTGGAACTGCAGAACCGGATGGAGCGGAGCCGTTTGCAGCAGCTGCGCAGCCAGATCGACCCGCATTTCCTGTTCAACACCCTGAACGTCATCCTGCAGACGGCAGGGCAGGAGACGGCCTACCGCACCCAAGCGCTCATCACGGCGCTGAGCCATCTATTGCGGTACAGCCTGATGAGCAACGACGAGCAGGTGCCCCTCTCCCGCGAGGTACGGATCGTGGACGAGTATTACTCCATCTACCACGTCCGCTTCGGCGAGCGGGTGCAGATGGAATGGCGCATCTCGGACTCCATCGACCTGACCGAGACGCTGGTGCCCTCGTTTATTTTGCAGCCCATCGTGGAAAACGCCTTCAAGCACGGCATCGCCCCCAAGGAAGAGGGCGGCCGGGTCCGCATCCGGGTCAACCCGCTGCGGGACAAGGGGCTGCTGTATATCAGCGTCTGCGACAACGGTGTGGGCATTGCGCCCGAACAACTGCACGAATTGCAGACGGCGCTGGAATCCCCCGACGAGCGGTGGGAGCATATTGGTGTGTACAACGTAGCGGCGCGGCTGCGGCTGCTGGATCCGCGCTGTGCGTTGAAAGTTCGTTCCCATCCGGGGCGGGGCACGGCGGTGAGCCTGTACCTGCCCCTTGTGGAACCCACAGAAGAGGAGGACTTGGATGATGATTCGCTTGTTGATCGCGGATGATGAGCGGCTGGAGCGCGAAGCTCTGGCGGAGATGGTGACGCGGCGGTTCGTGGAGCACGAGATCGTGCTGGAAGAAGCCGAGAATGGCCGCAAGGCAGCAGATACGGCGATCCTGTGGGGGGCGGACCTCATCCTGATGGACATCGAGATGCCGGGCATGAACGGCCTTGATGCGGCCCGCGCTGTGCTGGCTCAGCGGCCCGGCTGCAGGGTCATCTTCGTAACGGCCTACAGCTTGTTCCAGTACGCCCACGAGGCGGTGCATCTGGGGGCGTGCGACTATCTGCTCAAGCCGGTAGACCCGGACGAGCTGGAAGCGTCCATCCGCCGGGCCATCCGGCAGATCGAGACCGAACGCAAGCTGGAAGCGCTGGCCCCCGTCCAGCAGGAGCAGGAGCCTGAAGCGCCCGCCGCGCCGCAGGAGGAAGGCGGGGACGAGAGCAGCCAGAACGCCCTTGTCATGGCGCACGTGCGGCGGTATCTCGAAGACAACTATATGTTCGACATCTCGCTGGACAGCGTGGGCGAGATTTTGCACATCAGCCCGGCCTACCTTTCGGCTCAGTTCAAGAAATACCAGAAGATGAACTTCCTCGACTGCCTGACCGAACTGCGGATCAACGCGGCCAAGGAGCTGCTGAACGACCCCTTCCGCTCCTCGGCGGAGGTGGCCTCCATGGTGGGCTACGAGGACGCCAGCTATTTTGCCCGCGCCTTCAAAAAGCGGACGGGCGTCACCCCCACCCAGTACCGCCGCCAAGCCGCCAAGGCTGCGAAGGGCGAAAAACAGGGGGCGCTGCTGTGAACCGGAAGCTGACCCGGCGGCAGGTGCTGACCGCCGCGGCCGCCGGGGCGGCGCTGACGCTCTGCGGCTGCAGGCAGCAGGAGCCGGAAGAGGCCAAGCCGGAGCTGATCCTGCGCTACGCCGAGAACCAGCCGGAGGACTACCCCACCACACAGGCGGCGCTGGCCTTTGCGGGGCTGATGGCCGACCAGACGGACGGCCGGGTGAAGGTGGCCGTGTACAGCGGCGGAGAGCTGGGAGCCGAGCAGAGTGTCATCCAGCAGATGCAGTTCGGCGGCATCGACTTTGCCCGCGTCTCCCTGAGCCAGCTGGCCGAATACGTCCCGGCGCTGAGCGTATTGCAGCTGCCCTACCTTTACGAAGACGCCAGCCAGATGTGGCGGGTGCTGGACGGCAGCATCGGCGACGATTTTCTGGCCATGCTGGACGAGATGGATCTTGTAGGCCTGTCGTGGTTCGATGCGGGCGTCCGCAGCTTCTACACCCGCGAAAAGGTCACGGATCTGGAACAATTGCAGGGGCTGACCCTCCGGGTGCAGGAGTCGGACATGATGAGCGAGATGATCACCGACCTTGGCGCAGAGCCGGTGCAGGTGGTGTACAGTCAGGTCTATGCGGCCCTCCGCAACGGTCAGATCGACGGGGCCGAGAACAACTGGCCCAGCTACGACGCCATGGGCCATTACGAGGTCGCGCCCTACTTTTTGCAGGACGAGCACACCCGCGTGCCGGAGATCCAACTGGCCAGCACGGCCGCCATCGAAAAGCTGGAAGCCCTTGACCCCTCTTACCCGGAGGTGCTGCGCACCTGCGCGCGGGAGTCCGCCCGCACCGAGCGGCGGCTCTGGGCCGAGCGGGAGGCCCGCAGTGAAAAGGAACTGCGGGAGTGGGGTGTGGAAGTGACCACCCTGCCCGATGCCGAAAAGCAGAAATTCCGCGCCGCCGTCCAGCCTCTCTATGACCGGTTCGCCGATCAGGCGGAGCTGCTGGAGAGAATCAAGGAAAGTTGAGATAAAAGCTTGGAAAATCGAAATGAATTTTATGTTGCATCCTACTCCTTGTCGAGAACGTCAAATTAAACTATAAAAACTTGTGCATATCATCCAAAAGTAATTTTCACATTCTTTCGAAAATCAGGACATTTTTTGAAATCCCTTGTCCCGGCTTAAAAAATTTGCTAAAGTGTGAACAGCGAATGAACGACGGCGCGGGCCCTGTGCAGGACGTGCCGTCCGGAGAAAATTTTAGGAGGATTTACTTATGAAAAAGATCACTCGTCGCAGCTTCCTCGCAGCAGCCGGTGTTTCCGCCGCTGCTCTGGCTCTGACCGCTTGCGGTGGCTCTTCCAACAGCACCACCAGCACCGCTGCTTCTTCCGCTGCAGCTTCTACCACCGCCGGTGATGCAGCCGCTGCTGCTTCCGACCCGAAGGTGACTCTGGTTTACGCCGAGGTCAACCCGCTGGACACCATCGTTGGCCAGACCGCTACCCACTTCAAGGAGAAGGTCGAGGAGCTGACCGGCGGTTCCGTGGTCATCGACGTGCAGGCTTCCGGTGTTCTGGGTTCTGAGAACGACGTTCTGGACGCCATTCTGGGCGGCTCCACTTCCATCGATATGAGCCGTATCTCCGCTTTCGCACTGACCAGCTACGGCTGCAACAAGTCCAAGCTGCTGAGCATCCCCTTCACCTTTGAGAACCGTGCACACTTCTGGAACTTCGCAAACAGCGACCTCGCTCCGGAGTTCCTGAACGAGCCGCAGGAGCTGGGTCTGCCCGTTCGCGGCATCTTCTACGGCGAGGAGGGCTTCCGCCACTTCTTCACCGTCAACCCCGTTTCCGGCATTGAGGACTTCAAGGGCCTGAAGCTGCGTGTGTCCAACGACCCCGTCATGAACGGCATGGTCGAGGGTCTGGGCGCGAACCCCACCGTCGTTTCCTTCGGTGAACTGTACAGCGCACTGCAGACCGGCGTTGTGGATGGCGCTGAGCAGCCCATCGCAAACTACAAGTCCAACGCATTCCCCGAAGTTGCAAACAACCTGATCCTCGACGGTCACACGCTGGGTGCCATTCAGGCTGTTATCACCGATAACGCTTGGGGCAAGCTGACCGAGAACCAGCAGGCTGCCATCATGGAGGCCGGTGCGGATACGCAGGCCTTCAACGCAGATCTGTCTGAGAGCGCTGAGAACAAGGTCCTCGACGAGCTGAAGTCTTCCGGCTGCAATGTCGTCGACGTCCCCGATAAGACTCCTTGGCAGGAAGCTTGCCAGAAGGTCATCAGCGAGAACACTTCGGATCAGGCAGAGCTGTATCAGCAGCTGCTGGACATGAAGGGCTGAGCCTGAGCGTCCGCTCCTAAAGTTGTAAGACGCCCGGCGGGTGGTGACGGGATCTTCCCCGCCGCACCCGCCGGGCTTTTTGTAAGGAGGAATGAACATGCCGAAAATCTTTGACACACTGGATAAGATCAAGCCGGCCTATGACATTACCTACAAAGTGGTGCTTTTCATCTGCAAGATCCTGCTGATCGCGGATATCGCCATCACCACGATGTCGGTCATCGGCCGCTACGTTCCCTTTATCCCGGACCCCGCATGGTCGGAAGAGGTCGTGCTGACCTGCATGAGCTACATGGCCGTTCTGAGCGCTGCGCTGGCCATCCGCCGCGGTGCCCACATCCGCATGACCGCATTTGATGTCTACCTGCCCAAGACCGTGCTGAAGTGCCTTGAGATCCTGTCCGATGTGGCCGTCTTTGCACTGGGCGTCATCATGATGGTGGTCGGCTGGAACTACGCCACCACGCTGGGCGGCCGCGGTTTCTACGTCTCGATGCCTTGGCTGAGCCGCTTCTGGATGTACTTCCCGGTGCCTCTGGCCGGTGTTGCCATGATCATCTTTGAGATCGAGGCCGTCTACAACCACATCAAGAGCTTTTTTGTAAAGGAGGAGAACTGATATGACAGTACAGACACTGGCAATTGTTGTCCTTCTGGTCAGCTTCTTCGTAATGATCTTCCTGCGCTTCCCCATCGCGTATGCGGTCGGCCTGTCCAGCGTGTTCTGCATGTTGGTGCAGGGTCAGGCGCTGACCGATGTCTGCCGCCTGATGGTCAAGGGCATCTCGTCCTTCAGCCTGATGGCTGTGCCGTTCTTCATCACCATGGGCGTGCTCATGGGCTCCGGCGGTATTTCCGAAAAGCTGATCGCGCTGGCTGACGCCTGCGTCGGCTGGATGCGCGGCGGCATGGCCATGGTCAACATCGTGGCTTCCTACTTCTTCGGCGGCATTTCCGGTTCTGCTTCGGCCGATACCGCTTCCATCGGTTCCATCATGATCCCCATGATGGTCGATCAGGGTTACGACGCCGACTTCTCCACGGCTGTTACCATCACCTCCTCCTGCGAGGGTCTGCTGGTCCCGCCGAGTCATAACATGGTCATCTACGCAACCACCGCGGGTGGTATCTCCGTCGGCAGCCTGTTCCTCGCGGGCTACCTGCCCGGCGCTCTGCTGGCCATCGTCCTGATGGTCGGCTCCTACATCATCTCCGTCAAGGAGAATTACCCCAAGGGCTCTCCGTTCAGCATCAAGGGCTTTATCAAGCAGATGGGCACCTCCGTCTGGGCACTGGCCGCTGTCATCATCGTCGTGGTCGGCGTCGTCGGCGGCGCGTTCACTGCCACCGAGTCCGCTGCAATCGCAGTTATCTACTCGCTGTTCGTTTCCGTCTTCGTCTACAAGGGCCTTGACTGGAAGGGCGTCTGGCACGCTCTGGACGAGTGCGTGAACACCCTGTCCATCGTCCTGATCCTGATCGCCACCTCTGCGGTGTTCGGCAACTGCCTGACCATGCTGCACGTGCCCGATCTGGCTGCAAACGCCATCACCAGCGTGACCGATAACCCCTACATCATCGCTCTGCTGATCGACCTGATCATTCTGATTCTGGGCTGCATTATGGATATGGCCCCCATCATCCTGATCGCAACCCCGATCCTGCTGCCCATCGCAACGTCCATCGGCATCGATCCCATCCAGTTCGGTATCATCGTGGTCCTGAACTGCGGCATCGGTCTGCTGACTCCCCCTGTCGGTGCGGTCCTGTTCATCGGCTCTGCCGTGGCGAAGCGCCCGATGGAGAAGGTCGTCAAGGCCACCCTGCCGTTCTACCTGTGCATGTTCATCGCCCTGCTGCTGCTGACGTTCATCCCCGATATCAGCCTTGCCATCCCCAAGCTGCTCGGCGGCTACGTCAGCCCCATCGCAAACCCGCTGGGCCCGGTGTTCATCCACTAAACAAGTCATTCTCTCCTTCTTCTCCACAATTGTATAGAATGCGGAACAAGACCCCCGGCGTAAGCCGGGGGTCTTGTTCTTTTGTCAGAGCAGCTTTTTCAGCGTCGTTTCCCGCAGACCCGCCAGCTTATCGGGCCATGTGTTCAGGCGGGCAAGATCGCGGAGGAACTGGGCTTCGGTGAGGTCGGAAGTTGCCGCTTGCAGCAGTACATTCCGTGTAAAAAGAAAAACATTGTCCGAACTGGAATAAAAAATCAGCTCGACATGACCGGAGAAGAGGGAAAACAGCGCCGTGCGCAGCTCGTGGGAGCCGAACAGAGGAACGAGGTCGGAATCTTTCAACAACAGCACGTCTGCTTGTGGAAAAAATTGCAGGGCCGTTTCGCGCAGGGCGGCGGCGTCCGGCCAGCAGGGAGCGGCTTCCGCCATCCGGGGCGCATAGCAGACGAAGGCTCCGGCGTCCCGCGCGGCGGCAATGGCCTTGAGGTGGGTCAACCGGGCGGGGGAGTCCAGCAGACAGCCGGAGGAAAAGCAGAGGGCGAAGGCGCCCCGCAGGGCGGCGGCATCCAACTGTTCCGGCGCATACAGCAGTTCGGCGGAAGGGGCGCGGTAGGGGAGAAGCTTCCCCGCGCCGGAGAAGACCACCGGCGTGCGGGCCGCGTCCGTGAAGCAGAGGTGGGTGCAGTCGATGCCGTCGGCGGCAAGCTGGGCTGCCGCCTTGCGGCCGAAGGGGTCGGCCCCCAGTTGGGAGAGGAGCGCGGCGTGCCCGCCCGCGCGGACATAGGCGCGGCAGAACGCAGCGCCCCATCCGCCGACCGAAACGCGGAACGTCTCGGCCAGCTCCGGCACCGTGTCCGCGCCCAGCTCCACCCATGCCTCGCCAAGGCAGAAAAGCGGCTTTTCCGGCATCTGTGCTCCCTCCTCTCCCGGTAAAATCGGGTTTCAGTATACACCCACAAAAAGTGGTTCGTCAACGGGATCTTCCCTTGACAATGATGGGAAGACTATGCTAAACTTGCGAACTGGTGTAAGAAAAAACAGAAAGGACGTTCCATGGACCTCACAAAGCAGTTTGTTAAGTACGTATCCCAGAACATTTTCGGCTTGCTGGGCACTTCGTGCTATATTCTGGCGGACACCTATTTCATCGCACAGGCGGCGGGCACCGACGGCGTGACCCTGCTGAACCTTTGTCTGCCGATCTACAACTTCATCTTTGCCATCGGCTCGATGATCGGCCTCGGCGCGGCGACCCGCTACGCCATCCTGCGGGCGCAGGGCGACGAGAAGGCTCAGCGGTATTTTTCCAACGCTATCTTCTGCGCCTGCATTCTGGCGGTGCCCTTTGTTCTGGCGGGCATCTTCTGCCCGGACGGGCTGCTGCGGCTGATGGGCGGCGACGCGGGCATCGTGGCGCTGGGCGAGAACTACGCCCGCATCTTCCTGCTCTTTACGCCCTTCTTCATGTGCAACTATGTGGTGGCGTCCTTCGTCCGCAACGACGGCGACCCTTCGCTGGCCATGGTGGCGACGCTGAGCGGCAGCCTGTTCAATGTGGTGTTTGACTACATCTTCATCTTCCCCATGGGGCTGGGGCTGCCCGGCGCGGCGCTGGCAACGGCCATTTCGCCGATGCTCAGCATTGCCATTTGCAGCACCCACTTTTTGAAAAAGAGCAACACCGTCGCCTTTGTACGGAAGGCACCGTCCCTCCGGCTGCTGGCCCAGAGCTGCCAGCTTGGCATCTCCGGTTTCGTCGGGGAGCTGTCGTCGGGCGTGACCACCACCGTCTTCAACTTCCTGCTGCTTCGGCTGGCGGGCAATGTGGCCGTGGCGGCCTATGGCGTCGTGGCAAACTTCGCGCTGGTGGCGACGGCCATCTTCAACGGTGTGGCGCAGGGCGCACAGCCGCTGGTCAGCCAGTGCTACGGCAGGAATGAGATGGCCGGGGCCAAGAAGCTCCTGCTGCTGGGCTGCGGCACGGCGCTGGGGCTGGCGGCGGTGCTGTACGGCGTCGTGTTCGGCTTTACCGATTCGCTGGTGGCCCTGTTCAACAGCGAAAATTCGGCCCTTATGGCGGAGTTTGCCCACAGTGGGATGCGCCTCTACTTCGCGGGTTACTTCTTCGCGGGGTGCAACATCGTGGCGGCGGGCTACCTCGGCGCGGTGGACCGCCCGACGGAAGCTTCCATCACCTCGCTCTGCCGGGGCATGGCGGCCATCGTGGTCTGTTCGCTGGTGCTGAGCGCCCTGTTCGGGATGGCCGGCGTCTGGGCGGCCTTCCCGGCGTCGGAGGCCATCACCTTTGCGCTGACGCTCTACCTGCTCAAGCGGGGGGAGCGGACCGCCAAGGCGTAGACCTTATTAAATATAGAGCTCCTGCTCCCGCCGGTTCTCTGCCGGCGAGAGGGGACGCACTGCCTGACCGGCCATTGCCCGCCACTGCGCGGGGGATTGGCCGGTCTCTTTTTTGAAGACGCGGCAGAGGTAGTTGGCTCCCGAAAAACCGCAGAGGCTGGCGATGACGTCCAGCGTGTACTCCCGGTGGAGCAGCAGCCGCATGGCCGCTTCGATCCGGACCGTGGTGAGGTAGCGCCCCGGCGGCACCCCCACCGCAGCGGTGAAGGTGCGGACGAGGTGGCTCTTGGAGACGCCCAGCCGCTCGCTGAGCTCTTCCACGCCGTAGAGGCCCGCGTAGTTCTGGCGGATGTCCTCGATGGCGGCGGTGACGAGGGGCGGCAGCGCAGGGGCAGCGCTGTCCGCGCCCGAAAGCTCGCACAGCAGGGCAAAGACCAGCTGGCTCGTCATCCGGCCGTGGTGGTCCGGCGGCTCGTCCCCGGCGGCTGCGGCAAGGCGGCCCATCAGCTCGGCGGCGGCAGGGCAGGTCTCGCCGCGGGCAAGGAAGGGCAGCTCGGTAAGCCCGGCGAGGAACTGGGCGGCGGCTTGGCCGGTGAGCTGGACGCAGAGCAGGTGGCAGCTTCCTTCCGGGGCGAGGGCCAGCGGCGCGCGGCTCAAGATCAGGTGTCCGGCGGGGACGCTTTGGGGCGGCAGGATGAGAGCCGACCCCGCCGCCGACGGCCCCATGGCGGGGAGAGAGGCGGTGCATTTTCCGCTGGAGACAAGGCAGACCCACAGCCCCTCGCCGCTCAGGGTGAAGGGGGCATCGGGCTGGATATCCTGCACCGAAGCAAGCGCGGCGGTGGTGCTCCAATCGTAAATCAATATCTGACACCTCAAATCAATAAAATGCTATTTTATATCATAAAATAATCTGTTATTATAATACCAACGAGAACGAGCACCGTCAAGGTGCCGTAACATAGAAAAATTTTTATGGAGGAAATGACCTATGGCTTCGATCAGCTGCCAGCATATCTACAAGATCTATCCGGGCGCTACCGCTCCTTCTGTTACCGACTTCAACCTTGAGATTCAGGACAAGGAGTTCATCATCTTCGTCGGCCCCTCTGGCTGCGGTAAGTCCACCACCCTGCGCATGATCGCCGGTCTGGAGGAGATCTCCAAGGGCGAGATGTACATCGGCGGCCGCCTGATCAACGATGTCCCCCCGAAGGACCGCGATATCGCAATGGTGTTCCAGAGCTACGCTCTGTACCCCCACATGACCGTTTACAAGAACATTGCATTCGGTCTGGAGCTGCGCAAGACCCCGAAGGACGAGATCGACCGCCGCGTCCACGAAGCTGCTAAGATCCTTGAGATCGAGCATCTGCTGGATCGTAAGCCGAAGGCTCTGTCCGGCGGCCAGCGCCAGCGTGTTGCTCTGGGCCGTGCAATGGTCCGTAACCCGGCCGTCTTCCTGCTGGACGAGCCTCTGTCCAACTTGGACGCTAAGCTCCGTACCAGCATGCGTACCGAGATCATCAAGCTGCACAAGAAGCTGGCTACCACCTTCATCTACGTTACCCACGACCAGACCGAGGCTATGACCATGGGCGATCGTATCGTCGTTATGAAGGACGGTATCATCCAGCAGGTCGATACCCCGCAGAACCTGTACGATATGCCTTGCAACATGTTCGTTGCAGGCTTCATCGGCAGCCCCCAGATGAACTTCCTCGACGGCACCGTGACCAAGAGCGGCGACCAGTACGCCATTGATCTGGGCGGCGACACCATCCCCCTGCCCAAGGAGAAGACCGCTGACGGCAAGCTGGATTCTTACGTCGGCAAGAAGGTCAAGATGGGCATCCGTCCTGAGGATATCGATGATGAGCCCGAATTCATGGCAAAGCATCCGGACTGCCATCTGGAAACTCAGGTCGATGTCTCTGAGATGATGGGCGCTGAGATCTACCTGTATCTGGAGTACAAGGGCAATAAGATGACCGCCCGCGTCGCTCCCACCTCCAAGGCCCGCAACGGAGATACCGTTAGGGTCGCCTTCGATCCGCACAAGGTCCATGTCTTCGATGTGGAGACCGAGCAGACCATCCTGAACTGATTATCCAAGGATCGTTTTTGGTCCTCCTAATAGCAAAAGCCGCTGGGAAGAGATTCCCGGCGGCTTTTGTTGTTATATAGATCGAAAAATCAGACCAGATACCCTTCGAAGCAGTGGAGGTCCTCGGTCTTGACGATGCCTTCCAGATAGAGGCCGTCCTCGCGGTATTCCTCCACCTGCACGCTGCCGCGCTCCCGCATGGGGGCGGCGAGGCCGAGCTTGTCGTAGGGGAGCAGCACCTTCAGGGTGTGCACCCGGTCGCTGAGGATCCCGTCCAGCTTTTGCAGCAGCTTGTCCAGCCCGTAGCCGGTCTTGGCGCTGGTGAGCAGGATGTCCGGGTCAAAGTTCAGGGCGTTGGGCTTATCGCACTTGTTGTAGACGGTCAGGCGGGGGATGTCGGCGCAGTCCAGCCCGTCCAGAACCTCGTCGGTCACGGCGAGCTGTTCCTCGCGCTGTTCATCGCCCGCGTCGGCAACCCGGACGATGACGTCCGACCACGCGGCTTCTTCCAGCGTAGATTTGAAGGCTTCCACTAGATTGTGCGGCAGACGGGACACGAAACCGACCGTGTCCACCAGCAGCACGGCCATGCCGCTGGGGAGCACCAGCTTCCGGCTGGTGGGGTCCAGCGTGGCAAAGAGCATGTCGGCCTCGGCGACGCTGGGGCCGCAGAGGGCGTTCATCAGGCTGGATTTGCCCACGTTGGTATAACCCACCAAGCTGACCACCGGCATTCCGGTCTTGGCGCGGGCCTTCCGGCTCTCGCCGCGGCGCTTCTCCATCTCGGCCAGCTTTTCGGCCAGCGCGTCGATGCGGGCGTGGACATGGCGGCGGTCCAGTTCCAGCTTGGTCTCACCGGCACCACGGCGGGCACCCCCGCCGCCGCCGCCACCGCCGCCTTGGCGGCTCAGGCTCTCGCCCATGCCCTGCAAGCGGGGCAGCCGGTAGCGCAGCAGGGCCAGCTCGGTCTGGAGCTTGCCCTCGTTGGTCACGGCGCGGCTGCGGAAGATCTCCAAGATCAGCATGGTGCGGTCGATGACTTCCAGCCCACCCAGCGCGGTGGAGATGTTGCGGATCTGGCTGCCGGTCAGTTCGCCGTCAAACACGGCGCACTGGGCCCCCAGCTCCTCGGCGGCGAGGTGGGCTTCCTCCAGTTTGCCGCTGCCCAGCACGATGCCGGTCTCCGGCGTCTGGCGCTTCTGGGTCACCTCGGCCACGGCCTCCATGTGGTTGGCTTCGCACAGGGCCGAAAGCTCGGCAAGGCTGCGCTCACAGTCCCAAAGGCCCTGATCCAGCGCCAATAAGATTACCTTCGTCGGGGGTGTTTCCACTAAAATATCGTAAAGTTCGCTCAAAATTAACCTCTCAGTAATATATTGTGATGTTCTCTTGTCAGTGCGTAGCATTTGCAGGGGACCGGGGTGCCGTCGAATTTGTGGTATACGGAATCGTGGTCGTAGACGAAGCCGGCCTTCTGCTGTACCCGGCCGCTGGCGGGGTTTTCGACCGCATGGCAGCAGGCCAGCCAGTTGCTATCTGTATTTTTGAACCAGTATTCTACAACGGCGTTCAGCGCTTCGGTGGTAAAGCCTTTGTTCCACCAGCTCCGGCCGATGCAGTAGCCCACTTCCCACACACCGTTGGTATGGTCAAAACCGGGCCACGGGTCCCGCTCCGGTTCGGCGGAACTGGAGGTGAAAACACTGATAGACCCGAACACCTGCCCGGTGGCCTTTTCCACAATGCCCCACTGGTAGTAATCTCCGTTGGGGTAGAGCAGTGCCCATGCGGTCAGCAGCTCGCGGGTCTCGTCCGCGTTTTTGTGCGGCTCCCACCGCAGATATTTTGTCACCTGTGGGTCGTTGGCCCAATTCTGGTACATCATCCCGGCGTCCTCCGGGGTCAGGCGGCGCAAAACCAGCCGCTCGGTCTTGATCTCCTGCGTTCCTGCATGGCGCATGATGCTCACGCTCCTCATCCTGTAAAGTTACGCATAGGATAGCACAAAATCCGCCCCCGCGCAAGCAAAACCGCGCCGATGAAGGAAAAAATGCTTGACAAGGAGAGAAACTTCATTAAACTGAAGAAGAGGAGAATAAAAACTCCCCGCCAACGCGGGGAGAAAGATCAGTTGGGGTGAAAATCGGTTTTCAGGATAGAAGCCCAGTTGCTCTGGCCGTACAAAAAACGAAGAATGTGTACGGTTTGGGTAACTTCATTGACCTGATAAAAGGCGAGATAACCCTGCACGGGGACGAAGCGAATGGAAAGGCTTGCTAAGAAAGGGTCTCGTACAACGGAAAACCGAGCCGGGAGTTCTTCCAGCGAGTCAATGGAGCCGAATGCTCGGCGAACAAGATTCTGTGCGGCAGAAGGATTTTTAAGCTGATACGCAATATAACAAGCAGCATCTTCAATATCCTGATGTGCCCGGTGGGAAATGTCGATTTGGTAGAGCATTCAGACCTCCCAGCGTTTTGCCAATTCGGCTTTGACTTCTGCCCACGGACGGGTCCGCCCGGCGGCTACATCGTCGAGGCCTTCCTGAAGCTTCCCGTACAGCTCGAAGCGGCCGACCATT
The DNA here is from genome assembly GCF_003287455.1 of Faecalibacterium hattorii. Lineage (GTDB taxonomy): Bacteria > Bacillota > Clostridia > Oscillospirales > Ruminococcaceae > Faecalibacterium > Faecalibacterium hattorii. Next base: position 53,756 of record NZ_PRLC01000017.1, read on the forward strand.
TCCTCGTAAGTTTCAATGCTCATCACAGCGAGGTCACCCTTGCCGTTTTTGGTGATGAACACCGGTTCAGCGTAAGTGTGGCAGAACGTGGAGATATCATTGTAATTGTTGCGCAGGTCTGCGCTGGAACGAATCTTAGGCATCCGATACACCTCCTTATAACAAAATTATACCTGAATTCTTGTATAAAGGCAAGCGCAATCAAAGGAAAAGGAGCTTTATCATGGACGATATCCGTGCATTTTTATCCCGCAAGCCGCTGCTGTTTGACGGCGGCATGGGCACCTATTATAAAGCGGCCCCCGGAACGGACTGCGAGCAGGCGAATCTGACCGACCCGGCGGGGGTGCGGAAGGTCCACGCCGAGTATCTGGCCGCCGGGGCGGACGCCATCAAGACGAATACCTTCAGTCTACCCCGGCTGGCGGCGGGTCATGTCCCCGGCTGGGAGAAGCTGGCGGATGCGGGCTGGAAGCTGGCTGCAGAGGCGGCGGCGGAGACCGGCGCGGCGGTCTTTGCGGACCTCGGCCCGGCCCCGGATACCGAGGCGGTTCCGGCGGCGCAGGTGTATACTGCTGTGGCCGAACGTTTTGCGGCGCTGGGGGCCAAAAACTTTTTGTTCGAGACCCTGAGCTCCGACGTGGGGATTCTGGAGGCTGTCCGTGCCGTGAAGGCGCAGGTGCCGGAGGCCTTTGTGCTGGTGTCTTTCGCGGTGCTGCCGGACGGCTACACCCGCGAGGGCGTCTACTGCAAGGACCTTGTCCGCCGGATGACCGAGAGCGGCTGCGTGGATGCGGTGGGCCTGAACTGCGTGTCGGCCCCCGGCGCGATGCGTACGCTGGCAAGAGGGCTGGCGGGCGGGGCGCTGCCCCTTTCCGTGATGCCGAACGCGGGCTACCCGGTGGTGACCCGGACGCAGGTGCGGTATCAGGGCAAGCCGGAATACTTTGCGCGGGAGCTGAGCGGGATGGCGGCAGAGGGCGCAGTGCGCATCCTCGGCGGCTGCTGCGGCACCACCCCCGCCCACATTGCGGCCCTGCGGGCGGCGCTGGATGCCCTGCCGGAGAGGAAGCTGTCGGCGGAACCGGCAAAACTTTCCACAACGGAAGTAAAACCGGTGGAAAACGATGACGCTTTCCTGCGCAAGCTGAACGCGGGCGAAAAGGTCATTGCCATTGAGCTGGACTCCCCCCGCAACGCCGACCTGACCGGTTATCTGGAGGGAGCACGAAAATTGCAGGCGGCGGGGGCTGACCTGCTGACCATCGCCGACTGCCCCATTGCGCAGGCGCGGATGGATTCCTCCCTTGTGGCGTGCCGGGTCCACCGGGAGCTGGGAATGTGCACCCTGCCCCACATGACCTGCCGGGACCGCAACCTGAACGCCACCAAGGCGCTGCTGCTGGGCCTGTACGCCGAGGGCGTGCGGGAGGTGCTGGCCATCACGGGGGACCCCATCCCCACCGCTGAGCGGGACGAGGTGAAGAACGTCTACCAGTTCAACTCCCGCAAACTGGCTCAGTACATCGTCTCGCTGGCCGGAGAGGACCGGGAGATGCCCACCCCCATGACGGTCTTCGGGGCGCTGAACCTGAACGCCCGCAACTTTGATGTGGAGCTGCGCCGGGCGGGCGAAAAGCTGGAAAACGGGATGTCCGGTTTCCTGACCCAGCCGGTGCTGTCCGAACAGGCGGTGGAGAACCTCCGCCGCACGCGGGAGACGCTGGGCAGCCGGGCCAAGATCTTGGCGGGCATCATGCCGGTGGTCAGCCAGCGGAACGCCATCTTTATGGAAAACGAGATCAACGGCATCCATGTGGACGAAGAGATCATTCAGAAGTTCGCCGGGCTGGATCGGACCGGGGGCGAGGAACTGGGCCTTGCCATCTCGCTGGAGATGGCCCGGAAAGCCCTGCCCTACGCGGACGGCTTCTATCTGATGACCCCCTTCAACCGGGTGGCTCTGATGGAGCGGCTCATCGCGCAGCTCCGCACCGAGGTGTTGCAGGAGTCCTGACGGGCTGTTCCTGCTTTCGCCCGAAGTCTACCGTAAGGCCCAGATGCTGAAGGCCCGCCTGAAAGGCTGACACGGCTTTTTTGAAAAAAGAGATTGACAAAACGCACAAAAACGGCTATATTCTTTGTATAAATGCAATGAAAAAGAGTGCGCATCGCGGGCAGCTTTCCAGAGAGCCGGGGCAGGTGAAAGCCGGTAAGGACGCAGCGGTGTGCTGTCGCTTTTGAGCAGGGGCGGGGAATCCAGTAGTCGCCTCCGGGGCTGCCCCACGTTATCGGGGCATCAAGGGGCACAAAAAAGCCAGACGCTTTTTGTGCAATTTGGGTGGTACCGCGGTGTAATAAAAGTTACAGCCGTCCCATGGAACGTTCCGTGGGGCGGCTTTTTTCGTCCCACTTCACAAACAGTTTGGGAGGAGATTCGGATGAAAGAACTCGCAAAACAGTACGATCCCAGTCAGGTGGAAGACCGCATCTACCAGTTCTGGCTGGACGGCGGCTACTTCCACACGGAAGCAGACCCCGACAAGAAACCCTACACCATCGTGATGCCGCCGCCGAACGTCACCGGCCAGCTGCACATGGGTCATGCACTGGATAACACCATGCAGGACGTGCTCATCCGCACCAAGCGGATGCAGGGCTACGCGGCCCTGTGGGTGCCCGGCACCGACCACGCATCCATCGCCACCGAGGCCAAGGTCGTGGAGGCCATGCGTGCCGAGGGCCTGACCAAGGAGATGGTGGGCCGCGACGGCTTCTTGGAGCGCGCTTGGGAGTGGAAGACCAAGTATGGCAACCGCATCGTCAGCCAGCTCAAGAAGCTGGGCACCAGCTGCGACTGGCAGCGCGAGCGCTTTACCATGGATGAGGGCTGCTCCGATGCCGTCAAGGAAGTGTTCGTCCGCCTGTACGACAAGGGCCTGATCTACCGCGGCAACCGGATGGTCAACTGGTGCCCCCACTGCAACACCTCCATCTCGGATGCGGAAGTGGAGTACGAGGAGAAGGACGGCAATTTCTGGCACCTGCTCTACCCGGTCAAGGAGACCGGCGAGATGCTGGAGCTGGCCACCACCCGCCCGGAGACCATGCTGGGCGATACCGCTGTCGCCATCAACGGCGACGACCCCCGCTATGCCCACCTGCACGGCTGCCATGTCGTCCTGCCGCTGCTGAACAAGGAGATCCCCATCGTCTGCGACGAACACGCCGACATGACCAAGGGCACCGGTGTCGTCAAGATCACCCCGGCCCACGACCCCAACGACTTTGAGGTGGGTCTGCGCCATGACCTGCCCATCGTCCGCGTCTTTACCTACGACGGCCGCATGACCGGCGCTGCCGACAAGGCCGCTGCCGATGCCCTCTTTGCAGCGGGCAAGAACACCGTGAACGAACCGCAGGTGTTGGATTGCGGCAAGTACGCCGGCATGACCACCATGGAAGCCCGCAAGGCCATTCTGGCCGACCTGAAAGAGGGCGGCTTCCTGAAGGAGATCGAGCCCCTGAAGCACGAGGTCGGCACCTGCTACCGCTGCCACTCCACCATCGAGCCTATGGTCTCGAAGCAGTGGTTCGTCAAGATGGAGCCGCTGGCAAAGCCCGCCATCGATAGCGTGGAAAAGGGTGAGATCAAGTTCATCCCGGAGCGCTTCACCAAAAACTATATGAACTGGATGAAGGGCACCCGCGACTGGTGCATCAGCCGCCAGCTGTGGTGGGGCCACCAGATCCCGGCTTACTACTGCGACGACTGCGGCGAGACCGTGGTGGCGAAGGAGACTCCCTGCACCTGCCCCAAGTGCGGCGGCAGCAAGTTCACGCAGGACCCCGACACGCTGGATACGTGGTTCTCTTCTGCGCTGTGGCCCTTCAGCACGCTGGGCTGGCCCAATGAGGACAGCGCCGATCTCAAGTATTTCTACCCCACCAACACCCTCGTCACCGGCTACGACATCATCGGCTTCTGGGTCAGCCGCATGATCTTCTCTGGTCTGGCCTACACCGGCAAGGCCCCCTTCGACACCGTCTGCATCCACGGCATCGTCCGCGACAGTCAGGGCCGGAAGATGTCCAAGAGCCTCGGCAACGGCATCGATCCGCTGGAAGTCATCGCCAAGTACGGCGCGGATGCTCTGCGCTTCATGCTGCTGGACGGCTCCACCCCCGGCAACGACATGCGCTACAGTGAGAAGAAGGTCGAGGCAGCTCGCAACTTCGCCAATAAGCTGTGGAACGCTACCCGCTTCGTGCTGATGAACCTGCCCGAAGATTTCCAGCCGGGTCTGCCCGCCGACGACAAGCTGGACATGAGCGACAAGTGGGTACTGACCAAGCTGAATCAGGTGGCCGGTGCCATGACCGACAACCTCGACCACTACGAGATGGGTCTGGCCGCTGCCAAGATCAACAGCTTCATCTGGGATGTCTACTGCGACTGGTTCATCGAGATCGCAAAGCCCCGCCTGAACTCCGGCGACGCCGAACAGGCCGACACCGCCCGCCGTGTGCTGGTGTACGTGCTGGACAAGGCCCTCAAGCTGCTGCATCCCTTCATGCCCTTCGTGACCGAGGAGCTGTATCAGGCCCTGCCCGGCTCCGCCGAGACCATCATGATCCAGAGCTGGCCGACCGTGGACGACGCCCACAACTGGCCGGAGGAAGAGGAAGCCTTTGAGAAGGTCATGGATTATATCAAGGCCGTGCGCACCATGCGCACCGAGATGAACGTCCACCCCGCCAAGAAGACCAGCATGATCATCGAGACGGCGGACGCAGCCCCCTTCCAGAACGCACAGGTCTATCTGGCCAAGTTCGCCTTTGCCACCGAGGTGACCTTTACCGAGAAGTACGAAGGCAGCACCGACGGCATGGTGCAGGTCTCCACCCACGCCGCCCGCGGCTTCATCCCCATGATGGAGCTGATCGACCGCGAGAAGGAGCTGGCCCGCCTGAACAAGGAAAAGGCCAAGGCGGAAAAAGAACTGGCCATGTTCGAGAACCAGCTCAACAACCCCAAGTTCGTCGAGCGCGCCCCGGCGGCACTGGTGGAGGATATCCGCGCAAAGCACGCCAAGAGTCAGGACAAGCTGGCCAACATCGAGCAGAGCATCAAGGCGCTGGGCTGATGACGGAACAGAAGAAGCGCATCTCGCCGTGGCTGCTGGCCGGGCGGGTGATCTTTACCTTTGCGCTCATCGGCTGCATCACCTTCATCTTCACCAACTCCATGCAGGTGGCCGCCGTCTCGGAAGGGGCCAGCGGCCGGGTGCTGGAGCGGATGCAGCAGATTCTGCGGGTGCTGGGGCTGAACGGCGCGGCACACCATCTTACGATGCACATCGTCCGCAAGCTGGCCCATTTCTGCGAATATATGCTGGAGGGGTTCCTGCTCATGCTCTGTCTGCGGGTGTACACGCGGCACCTGCTGCGGCATGTCTCGTGGCCCATCTTGGGTGGGTTGCTCACAGCGCTGACCGATGAGACCGTCCAGCTCTTCGTGCCGGGGCGCAGCGGACAGGTCACCGACATCTGGATCGATTTTTCCGGCGTCATGACCGGCCTCATGGTGGGGCTCATCCTGCTGGGGCTGATCCGTATGTGTATCCTGCTTTACAAACATCGAAACGAGGATTGACGCAATGACCATAGATCGGGCAAATGAATACTTTGCCGCTCTGCCGGAGGGGTTTGCCCCGGCGGAGGAACTGCGCGCCGCTCTGCCCGCTGCGGCGCAGCAGGTGGCGTATGTGGGCGCAGCCGGTACGGCGGGCAAGACCGCATCCGCTGCCCTCATCGCTGCGGTGCTCAAGGCCGCGGGCTTCGTCACCGGCCTGTACCACGCGGGCTGCGAGCCGCTGGCCCAGCGCATCCGCATCAACGGGAACCCCGTGGACGCCGGGCTGCTCTGCACCGCAGCAGAACAGCTCAGCAGCCGCAAGCCCCTGCCCCGCGCGGCGGCGGAACTGGCGGCTGCGGCGATCTGCTTCGGCGCGGCGGGCTGCCGTCTGGCCGTGGTGGAACTGCCGGACGCTGGCCTTGCCGAGGCGCTGGCCCACATGCCGGTCTGCGTGGTGACGTCCATCGGCCCGGACGGTGTGAGCCGTTCGCTGGAGCGGTCGGCTGCGCTGGCGGCGGGCGTCATGCGGGAGGGCGCGATCTGCGTCACCGCACCGGGCCAGCCCAAGGCCGTGCTCAGCGAGCTGATCGTGGCTGCCGGGCGGGAGGACTGCGAACTGGTGGTCCCCGACCCGGATGACATCACCTTCCTCGAAGCGGAAAAGTTCACCAGCAAGGTGGACTACGGCGGCTATACCGCTCCGCTGGCCTTTTTGGGCCGCCACGCGGCGGGCAGCGCCGCCATCGCGGTGGAAACCGCCCTTGCCCTGTGCAAGAAAGGCCTCGACATCCCGGATGAAGCAATTCTGGAGGGGCTTGCCGCCGTCGAGAACCGCAGCAGCATCCGGGTGCTCTCCCAGCGCCCGCTGATCGTGCTGGATGCCTGCCACACCCCGCAGCAAGCCATGGCGCTGCTCCGCGTCCTCAACATGGCCAAGGTGCGCCACTTGAGCGCCATCATCGGCCTGACCGAGGAGGAAGGGGCGGAAGCCTTCTTCACCGCGCTGGAAACGGGCCTGACCCCGGAGGAGCAGAAGAAGGACAAAGGCTCCATGCCCGGCATGAGGGAGAATCCCTTCGACAAGGTCTTCCTCGTCACGCCCAAGGGCACTGAGGATGCCCTGACCGAACGGCTTTTGGAAAAGGCGCGGTATCACTTCGACGCCGAGCTGTGCGAGAGCCTCGAAGAGGCTATCGGCCTTGCCAAGGCCGGCAGCCGCCGCGGTCTGCTGATCTGCGGCAGTGAAGCCATCGCGCTGGAAGCCGCTGCCCAGCTCGAAAACCGCTGAGCGACAACATTTTCTAAAAATCACACGCAAGAGCTTGTACACTGGGTTTGTGTACAAGCTCTTTTGTTTTTATATTGCGAAGGATCTTACGCCGCCGGTGGAAGATCCTTCAGCGTAGATCGGAAAGGGGGAGCCTATGGCGACCGTGACATTCAGCGCGGCAGACGATCTGCTCTATGCTTACTTGGCGGGCGAGATCGACCACGATTCCGCGCAAAATCTTCGCATCCAGCTCGACGATGCCCTGCTCACCCGCACGCCCCGCACGCTGGTGCTGGACCTCGGCGGGGTGGGCTTTATGGATTCGTCCGGTGTGGGGCTGATCTTGGGGCGTCAGCGCTGCGCCCGCAGCTTGGGCGGCACCCTGCGCATCCAGCACGCGCCGGAACAACTGCGCCGAGTGCTGCAGCTTGCGGGCATCGCCTGTGCGGACGAGCCCGGCCGGGAAGGACAGGAGGAATGACCATGAAAGCGGAAAACACCACAAAAATACAGTTTGACTCCCTCAGTGTCAACGAAGCCTACGCCCGCGGCGCGGCAGCGGCCTTTCTGGCCCGGTATGACCCTACCGTACCCCAGCTCGCCGACCTGAAGACCGCCGTGTCCGAAGCGGTCACCAACTGCATCGTCCACGCCTACCCGGACTGCGTGGGGCCCATCGTGATGACGGTGGCCGTCTATCCCGGCCGGCTCGTGAAGATCACGGTGGCGGATAAAGGCATCGGCATCCCGGATATCCACAAGGCCATGGAGCCGCTCTTTACCACCGGCAACCCCGAAGAGCGCTCTGGGCTGGGCTTTGCAGTGATGCAGAGCTTTATGGATAAGGTACAGGTCCGCTCGGCACCGGGCCGGGGCACCCGCGTTACCCTGACCAAGCGTCTGGAGGAAAAGCCCTCTACATAAAAAGGAAAGAGGGAACACGATGATCACGGAGAACACGGAGCGCAGTGCGTTCATTGAGCAGAATCTGGGGCTGGTGCATTCCTGCGCCGGGCGCTTCCGGGGCAGAGGCATTGAATACGACGACCTGTACAGCGCGGGCTGCATGGGGCTGGTCAAGGCTTACGATGCCTTTGACCCGGCGCGGGGCGTCTGCTTTTCCACCTACGCGGTGCCGGTCATCCTCGGCGAGATCAAGAAGCTGTTCCGGGATGGGGGCACAGTTAAGGTGAGCCGCTCCCTAAAGGAACTGAATCTGCGGGTCAACGCGGCGCGGGAACATCACCGCAAGCTCTGCGGCACCGAGCCCACCCTTTCCCAACTGGCCGAGGAGCTGGGGGAGAGCGTGGAGAACATCACGCTGGCCGTACAGGCTGCCCAGCCCACCATCAGCCTAACCCCGGAGAACCGGGATGAGCCCGACCGTCAGATCGACATCCCCGTGGAATCCCCCGAAGAAGCGCTGGCCGACCGCATCGGGCTGGCCGAGGTGCTGGAAAAGCTGCCGGAAGAGGATCAGCTGCTGATCCGGCTTCGTTTTTATGGGGGCAAGACCCAGAGCGAAACGGCGAAGCTCCTGCATACCACACAGGTGCAGATCTCCCGGCGGGAACGCAAGCTGCTCAAGCTTATGCGGGCAAAATTGCTGGAAGAGTAAGAAAATTGGATTTTCTTGAAAAAAGTTGAAAAAAGCTCTTGCTTTTTGTCCGGGGCTGTGATAAAATACATTACTGTCAGGCGGACGTCTGACAGACAAATCTCAGCAAAAAACGGATGAAAAAGTACGAAGCTCGATGAGTTCTTCCGAGAATTTCAAAAACTTCTGAAAAAAGTGCTTGACATTCAAAACCAAATCTGGTAAAATGTTTAAGCTGTCAGCCGCCAAGGTTGAGAGACACAGGACCTTGAAAATTGAACAATATCGAAAAACTTGTAACGGAACCTATTTTCGTGTTGGAAAAACACGGTAAACA
>NZ_PRLC01000018.1 GCF_003287455.1 Faecalibacterium hattorii
GCCGTGAGCGGGCTTGCCCTCTCCGTCATCGCTTCGCGATGCCACCTCTCCCAAAGTGAGAGGCCTTGGCAGTCCGCCAAGTTTCCGGTTTCACACTTTACGCCTTGCTGCCGCAAGGGGAGCCGTCAGGTGCTGTGCGGAGACTTCACGCCTTTGCCAAGGGCTCCCACTTTGGGGGAGCTGGACGCCGTTAGGCGGCCTGAGAGGGCAAGCCCGCTGGCGGGGAGACTGCACCCCGGTTTAGCAGGTACTTGCGGCGGGGCGAAGTCCCATCCGCCTCCGCCCCCCTATTCTACCACTTTCTCAAAAAAATATCAAAATCCTCTTGACTTCAGGAAACTGAAGTGATATGATAAGCCCATGCTTCAGGAAACTGAAGTTTGACGAAACAAGCTTACGGCAATGGAGCCGGTCTCCGGTGCCGTTTTTGAGAGGAAAAAGGCAAAGGAGAGATTCCCATGATCATCGTATTGAAACAGGACGCCCCCGACGTACAGATCCACGAATTCTGCCGCGAGCTGGAAGGCATGGGCCTCCAGATCAACGACTCCAAGGGCAGCGACACCCACATCCTCGGCCTCATCGGCGACACCAAGGCCGTTGCTGAGAGCTGGGTGCTGGCGAACCCGGTGGTCGAGACCTGCCGCCGCGTGTCCGAGCCTTACAAGAAAGCCAACCGCAAGTTCCACCCGGACGACAGCGTCATCGACGTGGACGGTGTGAAGATCGGCGGCGGCAACTTCGCGGTCATTGCAGGTCCCTGCAGCATCGAGAGCGAGGAGCAGATCACCTACTGTGCCCAGCGCGTGAAGGCCGCGGGTGCTTCCCTGCTGCGCGGCGGCGCGTTCAAGCCCCGCACCTCCCCCTACTCCTTCCAAGGGATGCGCAGCGAGGGCCTCGACCTGCTCAAGCTGGCCCGCCGCGCCACCGGCTCCCCCATCGTCACCGAGATCATGAACACCGAGCACCTGCCCCTGTTCGAGAACGTGGACCTCATCCAAGTCGGTGCCCGCAACATGCAGAACTTCGAGCTGCTCAAGGCCGTCGGCCGCCAGAAGAAGCCCGTCCTGCTCAAGCGCGGCCTTGCCAACACGCTGGAAGAGTTCGTGATGAGTGCCGAGTACATCATGGCCGAGGGCAACGAGAACGTCATCCTCTGCGAGCGCGGCATCCGCACCTTCGAGACCAGTATGCGCAACACCCTCGACCTTGCGGGCGTGGTCATGCTCCACAAAATGACCCACCTGCCCGTCGTCGTGGACCCCAGCCACGCCTGCGGCCACGCATGGATGGTGCCCCAGCTGGCCAAGGCAGCCGTCGCCGCCGGTGCCGACGGCCTGATGATCGAGGTTCACAACAACCCCGCCAAGGCCAAGTGCGACGGCGCCCAGAGCCTGACCCCCGACCAGTTCGATGAGCTGATGCAGTTCGTCAGCAAGGAAGTCGAATTCTTCGGCAAGAAGATGAACTGATTTTTTCACCCGGAAGCTTCTCCGCTGTGGAGGAGCTTCTTTTTATTTGCCCCTGTTTGTGCTATACTATAGTATATTTTTGAAACACGAGGTCATCAACATGAAAGCACATATCGCACGCAACCAGAACGCCGGGGTCCCGCTGGCGCTGAGCTGGAACCTTTCCGCTGCCGACCGCGGCATCTTGGAGGGCATGGCCCCCGCCTTCGGGATGAAGCTGCTCCTCGTCTCCCCCGCCGACGCGGGCAAGACGGTGGCACAGCTGCTGGGCGAAGTGGAGACGAAGAGCACCCGCACGCTGGTGCTGGAATCCAGCGCCTACCCGCCGGCCCTCGTTCTCGCCAACTTCAAGGATAAGGACGTGGACACTCTGCTGGACCTGATGAAACAGGCGCAGGTGAACATCCCCCTCAAGGCCGTGGTCACCCCCACCAACAAGAGCTGGGTCTTCGGCGACCTGCTGGCCCACCTGCAGGAGGAGCACGCCACCTTCACTGCCGCAAAGGAGACCACCCAAGCATGAACATCCGACGCATCCTGTCCGTTTTCCTTTCTGCCGCCCTTTGCCTGAGCCTGCTGGCCGGGTGCGGCGGGGTCGCTTCGTCCGGCTCCGGCAGCACCTCCGGCACCGCCGACGGCCCGCAGCGCTACTCCACCGTCTTCTACGATGCCTTCGACACCGTGACGCAGGTCATCGCCTACTGCGACAGTGAAGAGGACTTCAACGCTCAGATGACCGCCCTTCACGCAGACCTGCTGGAATACCACAAGCTCTACGACATCTACAACGACTATGACGGCATCGTGAACGTCAAAACCATCAACGACAACGCGGGCAAGGCTCCCGTCACGGTGGACGACAAAATTTTGGGGATGCTGGAACTGGCCCAGCAGATGTACGACACCACGGGCGGCAAGCTGAACATCGCCATGGGCAGCGTGCTGAACATCTGGCACAACTACCGCGAAGCCGCCCTTGCCGATGACGACGACTCCAACAACCAGCTTCCCACGCAGGAGGAGCTGACTTCCGCCGCCCAGCACTGCGGCATCGGAAACCTCGTCATCGACGATGACGCCAAGACCGTCTACCTCGCCGACCCGGAAATGTCGCTGGACGTGGGCAGCGTGGGCAAAGGCTACGCCGTGGAAATGGCGGCACAGGCCGCCGAAGCGCGGGGCCTGACCAGCGCCCTCATCAGCGTGGGCGGCAATCTCCGGGCCATCGGCACCAAGCCCGACGGCTCCGCGTGGGTCGGCGGCGTGGAGAACCCGTGGGACTCCTCCGAGGTCTACACCACGGCCAGTTCCACCGTCGCCGCCGTGAAGATGAGCGACCTTTCCCTCGTCACCAGCGGCGACTACCAGCGCTACTACGTCGTGGACGGCGTCCGCTACCACCACCTCATCGACCCGGCCACCCTTCAGCCCGCCGCCTACTTCGACAGCGTGAGCGTCCTCGCCCCCGACTCCGGCGTGGCCGACTGCCTCACCACCGGCCTGTTCTGTATGCCGCTGGAAGAAGGCCAAGCCCTCGTCGAATCCCTCGACGGTGTGGAGGCCCTCTGGTGCACCACCGACGGCCAAGTGATCCCGTCGAGCGGCTGGAACAGCCACAGCAATTGATCCAAAGATACAAAAAGACCTGACAGTTTTCCCGCTGTCAGGTCTTTTTTGTTGTTATTTAAGATCCAATTCCGGCGGCACATCGATCTCATCCGAGACATATCTGCCGTTCTTTTTCCGCTGACGCACGCACTCGGTGAGCAGATACTCGATCTGCCCGTTCACCGAGCGGAAGTCGTCCTCCGCCCATGCGGCAATGGCGTCGTAGAGCTTCGCGTTCAGACGGAGCGGGACCTGTTTTTTCGGTTCGGCCATCAGTACAGGCTGCCGCTGTTCACAATGGGCTGAGCGTCACGGTTGCCGCAGAGCACCACCAGCAGGTTGGAGACCATTGCTGCCTTGCGCTCATCGTCAAGCTCCACCACCTTGTTTTCATTCAGACGTTCCAGCGCCATTTCCACCATGCCGACCGCACCATCCACGATCATCTTGCGGGCGTCGATGATGGCGCTGGCCTGCTGGCGCTGGAGCATGACGGCTGCGATCTCCGGCGCGTAGGCCAGATAGGTGATGCGCGCTTCGATGATCTCGATGCCCGCCTCGGTCACGTTTTTCTGGATCTCGTTTTGGATGCGCTTGGCCACGACTTCGGAGGAACCGCGAAGGCTGCCCTCATCGGCCACACCGTCGCCGGTGGTGTCCACATTGGGAGACACATCGTAAGGGTACACCCGCACGACGTTACGCAGGGCGCTGTCACACTGCAAAGACAGGTACTCCTTGTAGTTGTCCACATGGAAGACCGCCTTTGCGGTATCGGTCACTCGCCAGATGACCGCAATGCCGATCTCCACCGGGTTGCCGAGGCAGTCGTTGATCTTCTGGCGGGAGTTATTCAGGGTCATCATCTTCAGCGAGATCTTCTTGCTGGTCAGCTCAGCGGTCTGGGTGCTACCGCTGCCGCCTGCCTTGAACTGGGTGTTTTCCCCGTTGTTCACGTCTCCGCTCTGGCTCAGGCGGGTGCCTGCGGCCGGGTTGACGGCGGTGCAGAAGGGATTCACCCAGTAAAAGCCCTGTCCTTTCAGGGTGCCGATGTAATCGCCGAACAGGGTAAGCACCAGCGCTTCCTGTGGCTTGAGGACCCTCAGGCCGCAGAGCACAAAGATGCCCGCGACCACATACACGATGGACACGATCAACAGCGGCACACCCAGAATGTAGTTTTCCAGTTCCATCTGGAACACGGCCAGCACAAAGGCAGCGATCGCCGCCACATAGCCCACCAGCGTCAGCAGCAGGACGGCCATGCCGTTTTTCTTCGTTTGCAGAATCTTTTCTTCCATAACAGAGTTCCTCCTTGTGGGATCCGGAAGCGTTTCTTTCTGATATCATAATCATATCATTTTGTTCCGGCATTGTCAAGACTTCCGGAAGGAGCCACATACAAAAAAAGACGCCCCCGTCTTTCGACGAGAGCGCCTTCATTTTCAAGAATAAAGATTCAAGAAAGAACGTTCAGGGGGACCAAATCACTTGATCTCGACCTTAGCGCCAGCCTCTTCCAGCTTCTTCTTGATGTCCTCAGCCTCAGCCTTGGAAGCCTTCTCCTTGACAGCCTTGGGAGCGCCGTCAACGATAGCCTTAGCTTCCTTCAGGCCCAGACCGGTGATCTCCTTGACCAGCTTGATGACCTGCATCTTGGTGGCGCCAGCCTCAGCGAGGATGACGTCGAACTCGGTCTTCTCTTCCTCAGCGGCAGCAGCAGCGCCAGCAGCAGCGGGAGCAGCAGCAGCAACAGCGGAGACACCGAACTCTTCGCAGTAAGCGTCGATGAGTTCCTTCAGCTCCAGAACGGACAGCTCCTTGACGGAGTCGATGATGGCAGTAATCTTCTCAGAAGCCATGGTAATAACCCTCCAATATAAATGGTTTTGTGTTTGTTGATTTCAGATTGTTAAGCAGCGGTCACGCAGCCATTAGGCAGCGGGCTCCTCCTGCTTGTCGGCATAAGCCTGCATTGCAACGGCCAGACCAGACAGAGTGCTGGTGAGGGCGCCTGCAAACATGGACAGCATGCCTTCGCGGTTGGGCAGCTTTGCGATGGCGTTGGTCTCGGCAGCGTCCATGACCTTGCCTTCCATGAAGCCGCCCTTGACGACGAACTTCTTGGACTTATCGCCATCCTGATACTTGCACAGGATGCGGGCAGCGGACATGGGGTCTTCCTCGTGAGCAAAAGCGATAGCGGTATCGCCCTTGAAGTTCTCGGACAGACCCTCCAGAGAAGTACCCTTAACAGCCAGACGCAGCATGGTGTTCTTCACGACCATGTAATCGACGCCTGCCTCACGCAGCTCCTTACGGAGCTTGGTGTCGTTCTCGACGTTAATGCCGCCGTAAGCGACGACGCAGCCGGAAACCGCACTCTCAAACTTTGCCTTCAGATCAGCGACATAAGCCTGCTTTTCAGAAAGAATCTTTGCACTGGGCATTCGGTTTCACCTCGTTTCAAAAACTTGTATCGAAAAACCGGAGTTCTGCATGAAAAAAGCCTCTTTCCCGCACTGTGTCCGAGAAAGAGGCATAAAACAACGTTACGCGCGTTTCTCGGCAGGCGGCATAGCCTTACGCTGGAACTCCAGCACCTGCTGTCTCAAAAACAGCATGATTATTTTACCGCAAACGCGCGGTGTTGTCAAGTACTTTTTTGAAGATTTTTTATTTTCCTCTATTTTGCTCCCCCGCTGGGGGAGCCGGCTGCGCCAAAGCGCAGACGGAGAGGTTTTATTTCTTCAAATCAGACACCGTACTTCAGGGTGTTCAGGCGGATGCCGGGGCCCATCGTGGTAGCGATGGTAGCGCTCTTGAAGTAGGTACCCTTTGCAGCAACAGGCTTTGCCTTTGCAATGGCGCTCATAACGGTGTCGAGGTTGGTGTACAGCTTCTCTGCACCGAAGGATGCCTTGCCCACGGGGACATGGATGATGTTCTGCTTGTCCAGACGATACTCGATCTTACCAGCCTTGGCCTCGGTGACTGCCTTGCCCAGATCGGGAGCGACAGTACCAGCCTTGGGGTTGGGCATCAGGCCGCGGGGGCCCAGCACCTTACCGAGACGGCCAACGCGGCCCATCATGTCAGGGGTGGTGACAACAACGTCGAAGTCCATGAAGCCGCCGGCGATGCGGGCGATCAGCTCGTCATCACCAACGATGTCAGCGCCGGCTGCCTCAGCAGCAGCGGCAGCAGCGCCCTTTGCGATGGCGCAGACGCGGACAGTCTTGCCGGTGCCGTTGGGCAGAACGACAGCGCCACGGACCTGCTGGTCAGCATGGCGGCCGTCAACGCCCAGACGGACGTGCAGCTCAACGGTCTCGTCGAACTTGGCGGAAGCGGTCTTGCAAGCCAGCTCCAGAGCCTCGTTCATATCATACAGCTTAGAAAAATCGACCTGCTTAGCAGCATCGACATAGTGCTTGCCATGTTTCATTGTATTTCCTCCTATGTGGTCATGCGGGCAGTCTTATGCCCTCCCACTGTTGTTGTCTCAGCCCTCGACGGTGACGCCCATGGAGCGGCAGGTGCCACGGACCATGCTACATGCAGCTTCCAGAGAAGCAGCATTCAGGTCGGGCATCTTGGTCTTTGCGATCTCTTCCACCTGAGCGGCAGTCAGAGAAGCGACCTTTTCCTTGTTGGGCTTGCCGGAAGCGGTGTTGATGCCAGCGGCCTTCTTGATCAGAACGGCTGCCGGAGGAGTCTTGGTGATGAAGCTGAAGGAGCGGTCAGCGTAAACGGTGATGACGACGGGGATGACATAACCCATCTGGTTCTTGGTACGCTCGTTGAACTCCTTGGTGAAGGCCATGATGTTGACGCCCTTCTGACCCAGAGCAGGGCCAACAGGGGGAGCCGGAGTCGCCTTGCCGGCCTCGATCTGCAGCTTAATGTAGCCAGTAACTTTCTGTGCCATGATAAATGCACCTCCAAAAATCTGTGGTGAGTTGCGGCGCCCGTGTAGGCGCCTCCCACGAGCATGAGCCCAATGCCCACGCTCTATAAGAACCGCACTGCGGTCTTACCTTGGTAAACGGATGCCGGTTGGTTACGGCAGCTCGACCTGCGCGATGTCCACTTCTGCGGGCGTCTCGCGGCCAAACATATTGACCTTGAGCTTGACTTTGAAGCTCTCGGTATCGACGCCCTCGACAAGGCCCATAAAGCCTTCCAGCGGGCCGGCGGTGATCTGCACGGTGTCGCCGACTTTGAAATCGACGGTCAGCGGAGCCGCCTTCTCAACACCCATCTTCTCGACCTCTTCCGCCGAGAGAGGAACGGGCTTGGATGCGGGGCCGACGAAGCCGGTGCAGCCGCGCGTGTTGCGCACGACGTACCATGTATCGTCGTTCATGACCATCTTGACCAGAACGTAGCCGGGGAACAGCTTGTGCTCCACCATACGCTCCTTGCCGTCCTTGATCTCCGGGACCATCTCGGTGGGGACCTTGATGTCGCAGATCAGGTCTTGCAGCCGGCGGTTCTCCACCATGGTCTGTAAGTCGTTCGCAACCTTATTCTCGTAACCGGAATAGGTATGGACTACATACCAGAGGGCTTCATTGGATTGTTCTTCCATTTTTCAAACCTCCGTTCAAGATGTTTAGGCGCCGATGATCAGCCCCAAGATGCCGCCGAAAATGGCATCCAGTGCGATCATGACAACGGCTGCGATCGCCACGGTGACGAGCACGACGATGGTGTTGGTCTTGGTGTCCTCTTTGGACGGCCACACCACCTTCTTCAGCTCGCTCTTCGTGTCGCGGAAGAACTTTGCAACGCGGTCACAAAAGCCCTTCACGGCGGCCTTCATTCTGGCCACAAAGCCCGGCTTTTTCTCGGTTTTGTCTGCCATGATGTTGTCCGCCTTTCTTACTTGGTCTCGCGATGAACGGTGTGCTTCTTGCAGAAGCGGCAGTACTTCTTCATCTCCAGACGATCGGGGTTGTTCTTCTTGTTCTTCGTGGTGTTGTAGTTGCGCTGCTTGCACTCGGTGCAGGCCAGAGTGATTTTAACGGTCATTTGTTGACACCTCCATTATAACGGTTGTTTTGAACCTCCCTCGGCTTGCGGTCAGCGCCCTAAAAACAGGGCGCACTTAATAACCCCGCAAAAGAGGTGTTATCATTGTATCACGTCCTTTTCCATCCGTCAAGCGGATTTTTTCGTTTTTTCAACTTTTTTGAAAATTTTTTCTTTGCCTCCCTTTGTCGTTCTGCCCGCTTGCATCCCGCGCATAGATATTGTATAATAACAGCGTCTATACCTATATAGAGAATTTTCGCAAGATCAGGAGAGATCATGATGCAATCTGAAGATAAACTTTGTGTCGTCGTTTTGTTCGGCGGCATGTCCAGCGAGCACGAGGTCAGCTGCGTGTCCGCCGGGACGTTCGTAGACAACCTCGACCGCAGCCGCTACGAAGTGCTCACCGTGGGCATCACCAAGGAGGGCCGCTGGCTGTACACCGAGGCTTCCAGCGCCCAGATGGCCGACGGCAGCTGGGAAGAGCTGCCGGGCAATATGCCCTGCGTGCTCAGCCCGGACCGGGCCGACCACGGCATGATCCTGTTCACCCCCGCCGGGCAGGTGGAGAAGCTGCATGTGGATGTGGTCATCCCAGCGCTCCACGGCCTGTGGGGCGAGGACGGCACCGTGCAGGGTCTGCTGGAGCTGGCCGGCATCCCCTACGTGGGCTGCGGCGTGCTGGCAAGCGCAGTCTGCATGGATAAGGCGGTAGCCAACGCCCTGTTCGACGCCGCCGGCATCCCCCACACCAAGTGGCTGGCCGCGAACCGCTGGGAGATTGAGTCCGACCTCGAAGGCGTCTGCGACGGTGCCATCGCCAAACTCGGCTGGCCCATCTTCGTCAAGCCCGCCAACGCCGGTTCCAGCGTGGGCATCACCAAGGCCCATGACCGCGCCGAGCTGAAGGACGCCATCGCCCTTGCGCTGAAAAACGACCGCAAGGTGGTCTTCGAAGCCTTCGTGGACGGCCACGAGGTCGAGTGCGCCGTCATCGGTTCCGACCCCGCTGTGGCCACCCGCCCCGGTGAGATCCTCGCCGGTGCCGAGTTCTACACCTACGACGATAAGTACAAGAACGGCGTCAGTCAGGTGGTCATCCCGGCCAAGCTCGACGAAGCCAAGCTCGACGAGGTCAAGACCTACGCCGCCATGGCCTATACGGCCCTGAACTGCGAGGGCCTCGCCCGCTGCGACTTCTTTGTGGAGCACGGCACCAACAAGGTGATGATCAACGAGATCAACACCTTCCCCGGCTTCACCCCCATCAGCATGTACCCCAAGCTCATGGAGCATGAGGGCACCCCTGTTCCGGCTCTGATCGACCACCTGATCGAGCTGGCGCTGGAAAGGACGGAAAAGCAGCATGGATAACCGCCCCATCGGCGTTTTCGACAGCGGCCTCGGCGGCCTGACCGGCGTGAAGGAACTGCGCAAGCGGCTCCCCCACGAGAACATCGTCTACTTCGGCGATACCGGCCGCGTCCCCTACGGCAGCCGCAGCCCGGAGACCATCTTGCAGTACGCCCGGCAGGACATCGCGTTCCTGCTCTCCCAGAACGTCAAGTGCATCATGGCCGCCTGCGGCACGGTGTCCAGCACCTACCCCGCCGCAGAGGCCGCCAAGCTCCCCGTGCCCTATCTGGGCGTCGTGGACGCTGCCGCGCGGGAGGCTGCTTTTGCCACCCGCAACCGCCGCATCGGCGTCATCGGCACCGCCGCCACCATCCGCTCCCGCAGCTACGAGACCCTGCTGCGCAAGCTGGTGCCGGGCGTGGAGATCACGGCCCGCCCCTGCCCCCTCTTTGTGCCGCTGGTGGAAGCCGGGTACGTGGACCACAGCTCCCCGGATAAGGAGCAGATCACCAAGCTGGTCATCGCCCAGTACCTCACCGAGGTGCGGGACGCCGGGGTGGATACCCTCATCCTCGGCTGTACCCACTACCCCCTGCTCAATGCCATGATCGGCGAGTTCATGGGCCGGAACGTGGTGCTGGTGGATCCGGCCAAGACCGCCGCGCACCACTTGGAGCGCACCCTCAGCGAGCGCGGGCTGCGGGCCGACCACCCCGCCGGGCAGGCGCATTTCTATGTCAGCGACACGCCGGACAGCTTTGCGCAGACGGCCGACCTCTTCCTCGGCGAGTACAAGGGCGGCCCGGTGGAGCAGATCGCCATCGACAAATTCTAAAGCGAAGGATAAACAACTGTGAAGGAAGATTTCATCATCCGCATCAAGAGCCGCACCGAGCAGTTCGACCACATGCAGCCCGTCCGTACGGGCGAGGACGACCGCATCGAGATCATGACCTACGGCAGCCTCGTCAAAAAGGGCGACACGTATTATATCACCTACAAAGAGACCCAGACCATCGGCTTTGAGGGCTGCACCACCACCATCAAGATCGCCGCCGACGGCAGCCGGGTGGCGATGCTCCGCTTCGGCCCGGCCAACGCCCAGCTCATCATCGAGCGGGACCGCCGCAACATCTGCTACTATGAAACGGAGGTCGGCGGCCTGACGCTGGGCGTCACCGGCGACGGCATTGAATGCGCCCTCTCCGAAAAGGGCGGCACCGCCGCCTTCAGCTACCTTCTCGACGCCGACGACCCCATCTCCATCATCAACCGCAATACGCTGGAGATCAGCGTACAGAAGCCGAACTAACCTCTCAGTCTCGCTCACGCTCGCCAGCTCCCCTAGTAGGGGAGCCCTTGGCAAAGAGGTTTTCTCTCTGCGCAAAGGGGAACTTGCAAAACTTCCCACAACGCCAGAGAGGTTGTACGAAGGACAGCCTGATAAAAAAGCAATCGATTTACAGGAAAGGATCTACTAAATGACAGACTTTGAAAAGACCTACCAGAACTACAATCCCCGTCAGGCGGCGCTGGATGAGGCCCGTGCTCTGCTGACCGAGGCTGCCAAGGCCGCCATGGCCGACGGCACCCTGCCCGAAGCCGAGCTGCCCGCTTTCATCGTGGAGATCCCCGCCGACGTCAAGAACGGCGATATCGCCTCCAACCTCGCCATGGCCGGTGCCCGCACGTGGCGCAAGGCCCCCAAGATGATCGCCGATGCCCTCATCGCCCATCTGCCCTCCATCGAGGGCAGCGTCTTCTCCAAGGTCGAGGTGGCCGGCCCCGGCTTCATCAACCTGTTCCTGTCCCAGTCCTTCTGGGCCGGCGTGGTGCTAGGCGCTTGTGCCAATAAGGAGTACGGCCGCACCGACCACGGCAAGGGTGCCAAGTACAACGTGGAGTTCGTTTCCGCCAACCCCACCGGCCCCATGCACATGGGCAACGCCCGCGGCGGCGCTCTGGGCGACTGCCTTGCTGCCGTCCTCGACTGGGCGGGCTACGATGTGACCCGTGAGTTCTACATCAACGACGCGGGCAACCAGATCCAGAAGTTCGGCAAGAGCCTTGCCGTCCGCTATTTGCAGCAGTTCTGCGGCGAGGAGGCCTATCCCCTGCCCGCCGAGTGCTATCAGGGCGGCGACATCAAGGTACTGGCCGGTGAGTTCGCCGAGATCCACGGCGACGCCTATGTGGCCCCCTGCAAGGGGATGAGCGAAGAGGAGCTGTTCGCCAGCGAAGCCTTCGAGACCCTGAAGAACGCCCTCGTGGACTACGCCCTGCCCAAGAACATTGCCGCCCTCCAGCGCGACCTCGGCAAGTACCGCATCGATTACGATGTCTGGTTCCACGAGAGCACCCTGCACGAGTCCGGCGCGGTCAAGGCCGTGGTGGACAAGCTGCTGGAGCTGGGCGCCTGCTACAAGGCCGAGGACGGCGCTGTGATGTACCGCAGCGCCCAGTACGCAGCCAAGTACGGCACCGTCAACAAGAAGAAGACCGAGGACGGCACCGAAGAGGAAGCCAAGGACGAGGTCCTCGTCCGCGCCAACGGCATCCCCACCTACTTCGCCGCCGACATCGCGTACCACTACAACAAGCTGGCCACCCGCGGCTTTGCCAAGGCCATCGACGTCTGGGGTGCCGACCACCACGGCCATGTTGCCCGCATGAAGGGCGCCATGGACGCCATCGGCCTGAACGGCAACGACCTCGACGTCGTCCTGATGCAGATGGTCAACCTGATGCGCGACGGTCAGCCCGTCCGCATGTCCAAGCGCACCGGCAACGCCATCACCCTGACGGACCTGCTGGAAGAGGTGCCCATCGACAGCGCCCGCTTCCTGTTCAACATGCACGACGCGGGCAGCGGCATCGACTTCGACCTCGATCAGGCCGTCAAGACCGACAACGACAACCCTGTTTATTACGTTCAGTACGCCCACGCCCGCATCTGCTCCATCCTCAAGAAGATGGAGAGCGAAGGGGTCTCCTTCGCCGGTGCCGAGCAGGTGGACGCCACCCTGCTGACCGAGCCCTCCGAGATGGACCTGATTCGGATGCTGGCCGCCTTCCCGCAGGAGATCGTCATGGCCGCCGAGAAGTATGACCCCAGCCGCATCAACCGCTTCGTCATCGACCTCGCCAGCGCCTTCCACCGCTTCTACGGCAGCTGCCGCATTCAGGGCGCAGACCCCGCCCTCCAGCAGGCCCGTCTGGCCCTCTGCATCGGCGTCAAGAACGCCATCTTCAACGTGCTCACCATGTTCAAGATCAACGTCCCGGAGAAGATGTAAGGCTCTCTTCTGATCGCTAAAAAACCGCACCGTTCCTCATCTTTGAGGTACGGTGCGGTTTTGTTTTTATAGTGGCTGCTATGATCGTAATACGGACAAAGTGGTGGCTTCCCTTATTGTGGGAGGCCACCGCCTTTTGCTGTGTCTATGCAAAAAGAAAAGCACCATACTTCCTACAAAGTACAGTGCTTTTTTGGTGGAGAATAGCGGGATCGAACCGCTGACCTCTTGCATGCCATGCAAGCGCTCTCCCGAACCACGCACTCACGCACCCCCACACAAAGGTGCGGGGATGATCGATATTCGTCGTTATAACGCTTTATTTCGAGAAAGACGCATTCTCACCCAGAAGCAACTCTGTTGCTTAAACGAGTTTTATTGACGATGTATAGTTTACAACCTGTCTCTAGGTGTTGTCAAGATGTTTTATCCCTCTTTCGGTACCAAACAGGTTGAAATCTTCTTATTTATCAAGCTGAAAAGCGCAATTTTGATTTTCAAAAATCGGAATTGCGCTTTTTTATTTCAAAAAATCTATTGCGAGGAGGTTTTCTACAATGTCAACATCTTACCGACGCTATTTCAGAGCACAGCCGCATGACCCTTGATTACTTCTATGGACAAGCCGGAGAGCTTTTCTCATTCTACCGCATACCCAAAGCACTGTTTCAGGAACCACGATTCCAGAGCCTGTCAACCAATGCCAAAACACTGTACGGTATCCTGCTCGACCGCATGAGCCTATCTGCTAAAAATGGTTGGCTGGACGAACAAGGCCGGGTGTTCATCATCTTCACAATCGAAGATGTCAAGAGGGCATTGTGTTGCGCAGACAACAAAGCCACCAAGCTGCTGCGGGAACTTGAAGAATTTGGTTTGATTGAACGAAAACGCAGAGGTTTGGGCAAACCAAGTTTGGTGTATGTGAAAAACTTTTCGGCAGAATCGTCAAAATCAATATTCCAGAATCGTGATTTTCACGATTCTGGAGGCTTCAAAAGCGCAAGTCAAGACCCTGCAAAACCACGATGTAATAAGACAGAGGAGAATAATACTGAAATGAGTGAAACTTATCCATTCTATTCGGAAGAAGAGGATGGGATGAGCAAACGCGAACAACTGGAAGAATATTTTTCACAGTCTTTGGAGGTGGATACCCTGCTCCGGCTCTGCCCTGACGATGAGGACACCATCTATCAGATCGTAGATCTGCTGGTGGACACCTGCGCCACCAATCGCAAGATGCTGCGCATTGCTGGGGACGATAAGCCTGCCGAAGTCGTGCGCAGCCGCTTTATGAAGCTGAACGCCGACCACATCCAATTTGTGTTGAAGTGCCTTGCAGAGAACAGCAGCCCGATCCGAAACATGAAACAATATCTGCTTGCCTCTCTGTACAACGCACCGACCACAATGCAGCTAGTCTATCAAAATCGAACGAACCATGACTTTGCGCATGGCTCCACGAGGGGGTGATTTTATCGCAAAGAAATGTACCACGATTGCCATTGTCAACCAAAAGGGCGGCACCGGCAAGACCACCACCTGTGAAAATCTGGGCATCGGGTTGGCGATGGAGGGCAAAAAGGTCTTGTTGGTGGACGCTGACCCACAGGGGTCACTGACCATCAGCATGGGCTGGCAGCAACCCGATGAACTGCCCACCACCCTTTCCACCTTGATGGCAAAAGCCATGAACGACCAGAGCATTCCGCCCGGCGAGGGCGTTCTGCACCATGCAGAAGGCGTTGACCTGATCCCTGCAAACATCGAACTGGCAGGGCTGGAAGTTTCCCTTGTCAACTGCATGAACCGCGAAAAAATGTTGAAACAGGTGCTGGAAGGTGCAAAGCATGAATACGATTTCATTCTGCTGGACTGTACCCCTTCCCTTGGGATGCTGACCGTCAATGCCTTGGCAGCAGCCGACACCACCCTGATTCCCGTGCAGGCGCAGTACCTTTCGGCCAAAGGTCTGGAACAGCTTTTGCAGACCGTCCAGAAGGTCCGGCGGCAGATCAACCCCAAGCTGAAAATTGAGGGCATCCTGTTGACCATGACCGACAGCCGCACCAACTACGGACAGCAGATCGACAATCTGATTCGGGGTGCTTACGGCAGCAGGATCAAGGTGTTCGACCAGACCATTCCCCGGTCTGTCCGTGCTGCGGAGATCAGTGCCGTGGGTAAGAGCATTTTCCAGCACGACCCCAAAGGCAAGGTGGCAGAAGCCTACCGCTCTCTGACGAAGGAGGTGATGGCGAATGCCGAAAGGCAGCTTAAACGTGTCGCTGAAAGGGGCAGATGACATTTTCTCCACGGAAGAATCCCGACAGGAACAGCAGCGGGAGCAGGTGCAGCAGATTCCCATTGGAGAGCTGTTCCCTTTCAAGAACCACCCCTTTAAGGTTTTGGACGACGAGTCCATGCAGCGCACTGTAGAGAGTGTAGAACAGTACGGTGTGCTTTCTCCGCTGATTGCCCGCCCACGCCCGGAAGGTGGCTATGAGATCATCTCCGGGCATCGCCGCCAGCACGCTGCACAGCTTGCCGGGCTGGATGCCCTGCCGGTCATTGTCCGCAACATGGATGATGATGCCGCAGTTTTGCTCATGGTGGACAGCAATCTCCAGCGTGAGAACATCCTGCCCAGTGAAAGGGCTTTTGCCTACAAAATGAAGCTGGAAGCTCTAAAAAATCAAGGTGCTAGGTCGGATTTAACTTCCGCCCAACTTGGGCGGAAGTTGGAAACAGCAGACATTGTTGGTCAGGAATCTGGCGACAGTAGGAATCAGGTTCGGCGCTTTATCCGCCTGACCAATCTTGTACCTGAACTGCTGGACATGGTAGACGAAAAGAAGATTGCCTTCAATCCCGCTGTGGAGTTGTCGTATCTCGACACGAACCAACAGCGGGATTTTTTAGAAGCGATGAACGACACCCAAAATGCGCCATCCCTTTCCCAAGCGCAGCGGCTTAAAAAGCTGGCGCAGGAGGGGCACTTCTCGTATGATGTTGCCTTTGCCGTCATGGGCGAAGAAAAAAAGGACGAGCTGGACAAGGTGGTCATCAAAAACGACACCCTGCGGAAATACTTTCCCCGCAGCTACACCCCGAAACAGATGGAGGACACCATCATCAAGCTGCTGGAACAGTGGCAGCGCAAGCTCCAGCGGCAGAACGAACGCTGACTCACACCGTAACGAAAGACCCGATGGGGTCTTTTTCTTTTGCAAACAAAGGAGAAAAAGCCTATGAAAAATAACGCCATCCGTACCATCCGCTCCGAAGAGATCACCATTGACGTGCGTATCTGCGCTGCACTGGCGGCAAACAGGGGCAGCGGTGAGGTCTACCTCGCAGCCATTGCCCCGGATATGGAGTTGACCATCATCACGCTGGATGAGGCTCCCGGCATTCTGCCCTGCTTTGAGGAGGACGATGCCTGCCTGAACCTCCCTGACACCTCGCTGCTGCTCTGCTACAATCCGGCGCAGGTGCTGAAGATGGGCGGCAAGCACTACCTGACCGGCCCGGTGATTCTGGCTCGTACCAACATGGACGGCAGGGTCATCTCTCTGACCATTGATGAGGTCTACCTGTTCCAGAAGTATCTGGAAAGCCACAGCATCACCCTGATGGCAGATGACCAGAAGCTGCCCTGCATCTGCATCGACTGAGGTGCCACTATGTCAACGAGAGCGGAATTTTTCCAGAGTATGTATCCGGGACTGTCCGATGGTGAAGTCATTGATGAACTTATCAAAGCCAGTATATACGGTTTTGAGCACGGCCCGGAAGTTGTGACCATCAGTGCCGCAGAGGGCATCCATTATGTTCCTTATGATGCGGCAATGCAGAAAAAATCCCCGTATTGGGAGGGCACCTACAAAGCCTGCAATATTCCTTTTACGGATTTCCAAATCCGCTATCAGCCGGAGCAGGTTCGCATTGTGGATGGCAAACGCATCCTAGAGGATACAGCCTTTCTCTGCCGGAAGGACAATGACCACTTCCTTATTCTTCCGAGCATATATGAGAAGCTGGACTTGGATGACTGGCTTCTGGCACACCTGTTTTTCTACGACAAAGACGGAAAACGGTGTATCGGTGTGGAACTGTCGGAGGATGACTGATGCGATTTGTCTTTGGATTTATGCTTTTTGAAGCCGGCGCTATTTTTGGCTTCTTTGTGGCAGCGCTGTTGAACGCCGCCCGTGCCGGGCAGGAAATCACGATCAAATTCAAGGAGGACGATAATGGAACAGAACGAGAACACTCTGTCAGTGCTGAAAATTGCACCGGGACAGTATCCGCAGCAGGTCGAGATCGATAACGAATTGAAGGCTTTGCAGCAGGCTGTGGGCGGCTCCATCGGCGCAAGCTATCCTTTTGAAGATCCGGTCGCCATTGTCTACAACGATGATGGCAAGCTTATGGGACTGCCGTTGAACCGTGCCCTGTGGGACGAGGACGGGCTTATGTACGATGTCATTGCCGGAACCTTTCTGGTGGTGGGACTGGGAGAGGAGGACTTTGTATCGCTCTCCCCGGAACTGGCGCAGAAGTATGAAGAAGAATTCCATCAACCCGAAGCCTTTCTCCCTCTGGGGCGTCGCCTGATGGTCATTCCGGTGCCGGATGAATCGATTCGGAGTGATGCAGAAAAGGCTGTGAGCAAGCCCCCGGTGGAACATGACCGTTAAGCTGAATTTCTCTCAGGGAGGTGGTAACGATGCAGGAAGAAATCGAGCATAAGACGGTCAACTTTGCCATCTCGACCACAAAACTGTCTGCCCGCACCCTGCTGCGCGGGATGCAGTTTCTGCTGCGGCAGTACGACAAGCACGCTTCGCAGGGCAAGCAGTCCATGAAGCGGCTGGTGCGGCAGAATCGTGGCGTGACAAATGTGGAGATCCAGAAAACCGGCATCAAGGATTTTGACCGCTTCGCCAAGCGGTATCACATCGACTACTCCATCCAGAAAGACCTGTCCTGCACGCCGCCCCGGTATATGGTCTACTTTAAGGCACAGGACACGGACGCATTGAACGCAGCTTTCAAGGAATATTCGGCATCGGTGCTGGATAAAACCAAGCGTCCTTCCGTGCTGGCAAAGCTGCATGATCTGGCGCAGTCCGTTGCAAACCTACCGGACAAGGTGCGGCATAAGCAGGAGGAGCGCGGTCTATGAGCAAAAAGAAACTCTCTAAGCTGCTGGCGCTCTATCTGCCCTATGTGGTAATTGGCTTGCTGGCAACCAATCTGGGCGAGGCATGGCGGCTGGCTGTGGGCAAGGAACTGGGCGATAAAATCGTATCGCTGATGGATACGCTCCCGGCTGCATTTTCCAATCCGCAGCCCAGCCTGCATCCGTTTGACCTGTTCATTGGTCTGTGCTGCGGTGCAGGGATGCGGCTGGCGGTGTACCTGAAAGGCAAAAACGCCAAGAAGTACCGTCACGGCATGGAGTACGGCTCTGCCCGGTGGGGCGGGCCTAAAGATATCGAACCTTTCATGGCTCCGAAATTTGAGGACAACATCATCCTCACCAAAACAGAACGCCTGATGATGTCCAACCGCCCACCTGACCCCAAGAACGCCCGGAACAAAAATGTGCTGGTAGTCGGCGGCTCCGGCAGCGGTAAGACAAGGTTCTTTATCAAGCCGAATCTGCTGCAATGTGATTCCAAGAATTTTCCGGTATCATTCGTGGTTACAGATCCGAAAGGTAGTATCGGCGTGGAATGTGGAGAAGCTCTGTTAAAGCACGGCTACAAGCTAAAATTCTTCAACACCATCAACTTTTCCAAGAGTATGCGCTATAACCCCATGGCGTACATCCACAGTGAAAAGGATGTTCTGAAACTCGTGACCGCACTGATGACCAACACCAAAGGCGAGGGTCAGGGCGGCGATCCATTCTGGGACAAAGCGGAACGGCTTTTGCTCGTTTCGCTGATCGCATACCTCCACTATGAAGCCCCAGTTGAAGAGCAAAACTTCGCAACGCTGTTGGAAATGCTCAACACCATGCAGGTCTCGGAAGATGATGAAACTTACCAGAATCCGGTAGACCTGCTGTTTGAGGATTTAGGCAAGAAAAAGCCCAATTCTTTCGCTGTGCGTCAGTACAAGCTCTATAAATTAGCTGCCGGCAAGACGGCTCGCTCGATACTGATCTCCTGCGGTGCCCGGCTTGCGCCCTTCGACATTCAGGAAGTTCGGGATGCCACCATGTACGATGAACTGGAACTGGACAAGCTGGGCGACCGGAAAACGGCGCTGTTCCTTATCATGAGCGATACGGACAGTACGTTCAATTTCCTTATCAGTATGATTTACACCCAGCTTTTTAATCTGCTCTGCGACAAAGCCGATGATGTGTACGGCGGTAAGCTGCCTGTCCATGTCCGCTGCTTGATCGACGAGTGTGCCAACATTGGTCAAATTCCGCAGCTGGAAAAGCTGGTAGCCACCATCCGTAGCCGAGAGATTTCGGCTTGCCTTGTCCTGCAGACCCGCAGCCAGTTGAAAGCCATCTACAAGGATAATGCGGATACCATCGTGGGCAACATGGACAGCCAGATTTTCCTCGGCGGCAGCGAACCCACCACCCTGAAAGATCTTGCCGAAGCACTCGGCAAGGAAACCATCGACAGCTACAACAATTCCGATACCCGTGGCAATAGCCCAAGCTATGGCACCAACTATCAAAAACTCGGCCACGAACTTATGAGCCGGGATGAACTGGCGGTGCTGGATGGCGGTAAGTGCATCCTGCAACTGCGGGGTGTGCGCCCGTTTTTGAGCGACAAGTACGACCTGACCCAGCACCCGAACTACAAGTACACCTCCGACTATGACCCCAAGAACGCACTCGATATCGAGAAGTTCTTGAACCGAAAAGAAAAAATCCACCCGGATGATACCTTCATCATGGTGGATGCCGATTCACTCCCGCCCGCCTGATAAGACGAGCGGTTATTTTTTACCCATCGACCCAACAGGTACACCGGAAAATCAGCCTTCGCCGTGGTTTTCGGCTTTTTGCAACCGGATTTCAGGTGTGTGCAGGGTCACTTTTTCAAAACAAAGGAGACTTTACTATGGAATTCTTTAACAGCGCAGTGGACGTTCTGAAGACTCTGGTCGTGGCACTGGGTGCCGGTCTGGGCGTGTGGGGTGCCGTGAACCTGATGGAGGGCTACGGCGGTGATAACCCCTCGGCCAATGCTCATGTACGGTAGAGAAGCACAAAGCAAAACAAGGATAGCCAGCCCTGCCACTATTCCGAAGTCAGGGGAACGCAATAGAAAAATTCATAGCTGTATGCTATACTTAATTAGCATTTGAACATATCAAGCTGACACAGCAATCTCTTTACTTGCCGTTAATGCGCGTCTACCAATAGTCCGCACAAAGCAAGAGTAGCGTAAAGGTATAAAAATTTCAAACTTCTTTGTAACGAAATTCCGATTTCTCCGTCTAACCTATGAAGCTGAAGGAGGTGATGACAAGTATGGACTATGAAAAACTCTATAAAGCCTACTATTTACAGGTATACTCGTATACTATTTCTCTTGCCAAAAATCGTGAGATAGCAGAGGAAATCACGCAGAACACATTCTATAAGGCTGTTTCTACAACATCACAATTCAAAGGTAAGTCAGATGAATTGACATGGCTCTGCTCCATAGCAAAAAATCTTTACCATGATGAAATGCGAAGCCGTCAGCGAGTAGCTGATGTGAGTGAAATCAATGACTTGCCATCAAATGAAAATGTTGAGAACTCAGTTGCAGATTCTGACATGGCGTTCCGCATACACCTCGTTCTTCACCGTTTGGAAGAACCATACAAAGAAGTCTTTCAGCTTCGCGTATTCGGGGAACTATCTTTTTCACAAATCGCTGCAATTTTTGGAAAAACAGAATCATGGGCGAGAGTTACTTATCATCGTGCAAAGCTAAAAATTCAAGAAAGGATGGATGAAAAGCATGAGTAAACAATGCGATATTGTTCGAGATATTCTTCCGCTGTATGTTGACGATGCTTGCAGCGAAGCAAGCGCAGAGATGGTAAAAGAGCATTTGAACGCCTGTGCTGACTGTAACGCAATTTATCAGAAATTGCTTTCTCACACGAGCGAAGATGTTCTTCACGAAGAAAGCGAAAGCGTTATTATGCGCCATGAGGCAAAAGAAAAGCAGAGAGGCAGAAAAAAGATAACGATTGCTGTTCTCGTTTCCATCGCTCTTTGTATCATTGCAATTTTTACAGCTCTCTTTCTGTTACCTATAAACATTGCTTATGAGCCTGTCAAAATCGACTTCCCATTTGAGGTTGAAGATGTCGAAAACGTTGAAATGTACCACTATGACGGAGTGCCTGCATCAGCAGAAAAGAAAGTAGTTGTTGCTGAAAATGATATAAAGACCCTGTATGATAAGTTCAAGGGCTTATCCCTAAAAGACAAAACGACTGAGGAAACTGCCGGAGCAGATGTGACCAGCTTTAGATTTAACCTCTCAGATGGAACAAGCTACGATTTGATTTACGCCTGCTATGGGGTTAAAAACGGCGAATTGAAGTCAGCAGCAGGCGGTTTTAAGTATTTCACAAGTGCGGATATCGGCTCTTATTGGAACAATTTGAATACGGAACTTGAGGCAATTCCTATCAATGAGAGTGAATTGCCGTGAGCAGATAGCAAACCCAGCCGAGCCTGTCAACGGTCAAGATGAACGGCGCAAATGCGCCGCCGTTGACAGCCCCGCCCGTCTTTGCTGTTCGGTAATCAAGAGGGCGACAGCACAAGATGCTGCCGCCCTCTGCCATTATTCAGAAAGGGGGATTTTCCATGACCGAACACGAAAAGTATCAAGAACATATCCGGCATACACACGATGCCTTTTGCAAGACTGTTATTCGCCACGCTGCCATAGACGCAGCCCGGAGCATACGGAGCCGCCGCAAGCGGGAAATCTCGCTTGAATATCTGATAGAAGAAAAACACTATCCATTCAGTACCACAGATAAATACTTTGCGGAGCAATCCGGCATGACCAGCTATCCGCTTTTCGTCTGTGGTCAGATGGTGCTTTTGGAAAGTCCAGAGCTTGCCGCAGCCCTGTCCGCACTATCACAGATGGAACAGGAAATCATTTTCTTGTACTACTTCCAACGATTGACGCATAGGGAGATTGGACGGAGATATGGACGGGCTGGCAACACAACCGGGCGGCGTATTCAGATGATTTTACGGCGGCTACGGGCAGAGTTGGAGGGTTTGTCCTATGAGCCAGCTACTTCCCTATGAGACAATCGTTAAGGCAAGCGAGGGCGACCCGGAAGCTGTTGCCGCCGTCCTATCCCATTATGCGGGATATGTCCGCTCTTGTGCGAAAATGGACGGACAGATTAACACGGATATGCAGGAGCATATCGTCAGGCAACTGATAGAAAGCCTGTTGAAGTTCCGCTTTGACCGCTAAACAGAAAAGTTGTATAATTAGAGCCTGACAAATTAAACTTCAATGAGGGTAGAGCAAATGGAACAGATTATCAATTATAGAGACATACCCACAGATAAAAGGATTGACATATTAAATGCTCTTGAGCGAATAGGTTTTTTTCCGGCATACGGCGGCGTGAGAACAATGCAGCAAATTATGGAAAAGTCAGTTCCAGGTTCAGGCCCACAATTCTATTTCGTTTTCCGTGAAAATGAGTTGATAGGGTACAATTTTCTCATTGGGGACACTAAGAAATATAAAGCGTTCCCATGGCTTGCTATTAGCAATATGGATGAGCAGAAGTTGACTGTTTGTGAAGAACTGATGAAAATACAAATTGCCTTTTTTGAAGAACTCGGAATGCAAAAGATAGCAGATCATTGCGTTAGGATTATGGAAGATTACAGAAAAGGAATTGGAAAGCGGAAAGAAAGCGATTGCAGATAAATTCCATTTGAAAAACGGCTGACAATTTAATACCGCCGCCCATCACATCGGCATATAAGCAGTAAATCTTGAAAAAGGTTTGCTGCTTTTTTTGCGCCCGTTTTCAAAAATCTTTGGCAAACCATACCGCCAGATTGTTGTAGGGAGCAGACAGGGAAAATAAAAAAATTTTCGCTGCGTTTGCCAAAACGCCCCCTTTTCACCGTTGTAGTGGTGAACAGCGGGCAGAACACGCCGCCGCAATCGCTATATTGGTGGAGCAAGCCAGTATATCCGCAAACCAGAGCCGCCGAGGAAAGCGGTAGTTTTTTAGAGCAAGATTCTACCGCAGTACCAAATTTCGCTTATCGCTCATTTTGTCCTTGCGGGAATCTTGTTGGGGAGTGCCTTCCCCAAACCCTGCTTATGCGGCTTACGCCGCTTGAAAAATTCCCGCAAATTCTTTTCGGATTATTTCAAAAACAGTTCCGCTACACACCCCGTTTTTCTCCTATTAGTGAGAGGACACCACGCACAGAAAGGAGGTCAACCACCTATGAAACGATATAACATGCCCCACCGCAGCAGGGTAGTCAAGACCCGGCTGACCGATGAAGAATACGCCGACTTTACCGCCCGGCTTGCCCCTTATGGTATGAGCCAGTCCGAATTTATCCGGCAAGCCATTACACGGGCAACCATACGCCCCATTGTTACCGTTTCCCCGGTCAATGATGAATTGCTTGCCGCTGTCGGGAAGCTGACCGCCGAATACGGCAGGATCGGCGGCAACCTCAATCAGATTGCCCGGTATCTGAACGAATACGGCGTACCGTATAACGCCCTGTCCGGCGAAGTCCGAGCCGCCATTTCCGACCTTGCAGCCTTGAAGTTTGAAGTCTTGCAGAAAGTGGGTGAAGCTGTTGGCAACATTCAAACATATCAGCTCTAAAAATGCCGACTACGGAGCAGCGGAAGCCTACCTCACTTTTGAGCATGACGAGTTTACCATGAAACCCACCCTTGATGAAAACGGGCGGCTTGTTCCCCGTGAGGGCTACCGCCTTGCCACGCTGAACTGCGGCGAAGAAGATTTTGCTGTTGCCTGTCTGCGCTCCAATCTCCGCTATGGCAAGAACCAAAAACGGGAAGATGTGAAATCCCACCACTATATCATCAGCTTTGACCCACGGGACGGAACGGACAACGGTCTGACCGTTGATAAGGCGCAGTCGCTGGGCGAGGAATTTTGCAACGAGCATTTCCCCGGACACCAAGCCATTGTCTGCACCCACCCGGACGGGCACAATCACTCTGGCAACATTCATGTGCATATCGTCATAAACAGCTTGCGGATTGAAGCCGTCCCGCTTCTGCCCTACATGGACAGACCAGCGGACACGAAGGACGGCTGCAAGCACCGCTGCACAGACGCAGCTATGGAATATTTCAAGTCCGAAGTCATGGAGATGTGCCACCGGGAAAATCTGTATCAGATTGACCTTTTGCATGGCAGCAAGAACCGAGTGACCGAGCGTGAATACTGGGCGCAGAAGAAAGGGCAGCTTGCCCTTGATAAAGAGAACGCCGCCAGAGAAGCCACCGGACAGCCGACCAAGCCCACCAAGTTTGAAACGGACAAGGCGAAGCTGCGCCGGACGATACGGCAGGCACTTTCCCAAGCTGGCAGCTTTGACGAGTTTGCTTCCCTGCTTTTGCGGGAGGGCGTAACTGTCAAGGAGAGCCGGGGGCGGCTTTCCTACCTCACGCCGGACAGGACAAAGCCTATCACAGCCCGGAAGCTGGGGGACGATTTTGACAAGGCTGCTGTCCTTGCCCTGCTCACGCAGAACGCCCACAGAGCCGCCGAACAGACCACAGCCATACCCGAATACCCCCACACCCAAAAGGAACGCTTGCGAGAGGAAAAAACCGCAAAAACCGCCCCGGCAGACAACACCTTGCAGCGCATGGTTGACCGGGAAGCCAAGCGAGCTGAGGGCAAGGGCGTGGGCTATGACCGTTGGGCTTCCCTGCACAACCTCAAACAGATGGCGGCTACCCACAACTTCCTCATGGAGAACGAACTGCTTGACCTTGACAAGCTGGACGCAGCCGTGGAGAGCAGCCGGAAAGCTCTTTCCGAAGCAAGGGAAAGTCTGCGGGGCATTGAGCAGAGCATTTCCGACAAGAAAAGTCTGCGAAAGGTTGTCAACGATTACCGCCGCACCCGCCCCACCATTGACGCTCATAAAAAGCTGTCCGGCAGAAAAGCGGAGAACTACCGCCAGTCCCACGAAGCGGAATTTATCATCTATGAAGCTGCCCTGCGCCAGCTAAAGGTGCTTGCACCGGGAAAGAAGCTGCCCGCCACTTCCAAGCTGAATACGGAGATTGAAGCCCTCATTTCCGAGAAAAACGCAGCTTACAACACCTACCGCACCGCAAAAGCCGAGTATGAGCAGCTTGCCACCGCCAAACGGAACGCAGAGCAGATACTACACGGCACACCGAGCCGACAGAAAAAGCATGAACAGGAGCGTTAAAAACCGCCCCGAAATGATACCGAAACCATACAAAAGGCAGGGGGGTATGCCATACCCTATCCGCAATACCCCTGACCTTTCCAACGGGGCTTACAGGGCAGATTTTTCCCGAAAATGGCACCGGGAACATACAGATTTTGCCCCTGTCCCCTCATACCCGGCCAAACCGAAGAAAGGAGCGTTTTTTCATGCCGAGAATGAGCAAGAAGCGGCGGCTGGAATGGGCGTTCTTCCTCAATGAGCGAAACCGCATTACTTTCAATGCCCTTTGCCGGGGCTGTACCCATGACTGCAAGCAGAGTTTTAGGGCTATCGTGGTACTCTGCCCCCCGGTATTATTCAAAGAGATGGAAAGCCCGCCCCACAGATAAGGAGAACCAAGATTATGTCAGATAACCGCAAATATTATTACCTCAAACTGAAAGAAAGCTATTTTGACGATGACGCTATCGTGCTGCTGGAAAGTATGCAGGACGGTATGCTGTATTCCAATATCCTCTTGAAGCTGTACTTAAAATCGCTGAAATACGGCGGCACTTTGCAGCTTGACGAAAATATCCCCTACACCGCCCAAATGATAGCCACCATTACCCGCCAGCAGGTCGGCACAGTCGAGAGGGCTTTGCAAATCTTTATGAAACTGGGGCTTGTTGAACCGCTGGACAACGGGGCTTTGTATATGAGCAATATCGAGCTTTTCATCGGTCAGTCCTCTACCGAGGGGGAGCGTAAGCGCAGGGCAAGAATGAAGATTTCAGAGCAAAAACGGCTTAGTGGACAAGTGTCCGAAGCAAAAGCGGACATTTGTCCACCAGAGATAGAGATAAAGAAAGAGATAGATATAGAGATAGAAAAAGAGAGAGAGTTAAAACCGGGACGAGCCGCCCCCGCAGCTTACGGCAGATATAAAAATGTGATTTTGACAGATACAGAGCTTTCTGAACTGAAAGCAGAACTGCCCGACAAATGGGAGTATTACATTGACCGGCTATCCGGCTATATCGCTTCTACCGGGAGGAAATACAAGAACCATGCCGCCACTATCCGCAGATGGGCGGCTGACGATACCGCTAAAGCTGCCCCGAAAAAGGGCATACCCGATTACAGCTACAAGGAGGGAGAAAGTCTATGAAACCAGCTTTTGAAGATATGAGTTTACAGATACCAGCAGCCACCGCCGAGCCGGAGGACTACACAGGTGAGGACGGTCTACTCTACTGCGGCAAGTGCCGGACACCGAAAGAAGCCTATTTTCCGGCTGATAAGGTTGCCCTGTTCGGGCGTGACCGACACCCGGCAGAGTGTGACTGCCAGCGGGCGCAGCGCATGGAGCGTGAAGCCGCCGAACAGCAGAGAAAGCACCGGGACAAGGTAGAAGAACTGAAACGCCTGGGCTTTACCGACCCGGCTATGCGGGAATGGACTTTTGCCAATGACAACGGCAGAAACCCGCAGATGAAAACCGCCCGTTTCTATGTGGAGCATTGGGAGGACATGAAAGCCGGGAACATCGGCTATCTGCTCTGGGGCAGCGTCGGCACAGGCAAAAGCTACCTTGCCGGGTGCATTGCAAACGCCCTCATGGAGCAGGAAATCTCCGTAAAAATGACGAACTTCGCCGCTGTCCTCAATGACCTTGCCGCCACCTTTGAGGGCAGGAACGAATATATTTCCAAGCTCTGCCGCTATCCGCTGCTTATTCTTGATGATTTTGGAATGGAGCGTGGAACAGAGTACGGCTTAGAGCAGGTCTACAATGTGATTGACAGTCGTTACCGAAGCGAAAAGCCGCTGATCGTCACGACCAATCTAAGCCTTGACGAGCTGAACAATCCCCCGGACACAGCCCACAAGCGGATTTATGACCGGGTAACAGAGATGTGTACCCCTGTCTGCTGCTCCGGCGTGAATTTCCGCAGGGAAAAGGCACAGGAGAAAATGGAACGGCTGAAAAAGCTGATGAACGATTGAAAGGAGTTTGCCTATGACCGATAAAAAAGAGCATATCAAACACAGCATGAAAAGCACCGCACCCGCCGACTGCGTGACGGAAATCCGCATAGGGAACTCTGTTCTTGTGGTGTCCGGCTTTTTCAAGCAGAGTGCCACGGAAACCGCAGCCGACAAAATGGCTAAGGTGCTGGAAGCGGAAGCTGCTACACAAAAATCGGCAATATGACGGGCGGTAAAGAAGCATTTTTCACATTTTGCCGCTATACACGCCGCCCCGCCATGTGGTACAATCGAAGTACGGAATAGTGGGGCTGGCTGTCAGAAACGGAGGAAACCATGTTAAGACAGACAACCCAAAACCTTATTACCGCCCTTTATCCGAGATTATCCCATGAAGATGAATTGCAGGGGGAGAGCAACTCTATATCCAACCAAAAGCGCATTTTAGAAACCTACGCCAAGCAGAACGGCTTTACCAATCTCTGCTGGTACACGGACGATGGTTATAGTGGTGCGAACTTCCAAAGACCCGGGTTTCAAGCCATGCTTGCAGACATTGAAGCCGGAAAAGTCGGCACAGTCATAGTCAAGGATATGTCACGTTTAGGGCGAAATTATCTCCAAGTGGGAATGTACACAGAAATGCTTTTCCCACAGAAAGGCGTCCGCTTTATCGCTATCAATGACGGAGTGGACAGCGCAATGGGCGACAACGATTTTACCCCGCTGCGTAATCTTTTCAACGAATGGATGGTGAGAGATACGAGCAAAAAAATCAAGGCAGTTAAGAAAGCAAAAGGTCTAAGCGGAAAGCCTGTTACCAGCAAGCCCGTGTACGGCTACCTCATGGACGATGACGAGAATTTCATCATTGACGAGGAAGCCGCCCCGGTAGTCAAGCAGATTTACCAGCTTTGCCTTGCCGGAAACGGGCCTACCAAGATAGCCCGTATGCTGACCGAGCAGCAAATCCCCACGCCGGGGACGCTGGAATACCAGCGCACAGGCAGCACACGCCGCTACCACCCCGGCTATGAATGTAAGTGGGCGACCAATACTGTTGTTCATCTTCTGGAAAACCGGGAGTACACAGGCTGTCTTGTGAACTTCAAGACGGAAAAACCGTCCTACAAGATGAAGCACAGCATAGACAATCCCATTGAGAAACAGGCGATTTTCGAGAACCACCATGAGCCAATCATCGACTTGCAGACATGGGAACGGGTGCAGGAGTTACGCAAGCAGCGCAAACGCCCCAACCGCTACGATGATGTGGGCTTGTTCTCCGGCTTGCTGTTCTGCGCCGACTGCGGTCATGTGATGTACCAGCAGCGGTATCAGACCGACAAGAGAAAGCAGGATTGCTACATCTGCGGCAGCTATAAGAAGCGCACCGCCGACTGTACGGCGCACTTCATTCGCACCGACCTTTTGACGGCGGGTGTGCTGGACAATCTGCGGAAAGTGACCGCCTATGCACAGAAGCACGAAGCCCGGTTCGTGAAGCTGCTTATCCAGCAGAATGAAATGGGCGGCAAGCGGAAGCTGGCGGCGGCAGCCAAGCAGCTTGAACAGGTGCAGAGCCGCATTGCAGAACTTTCCCGCTACATCAAGCGTCTGTATGAGGACAATGTAAACGGGAAAATCAGTGATGAACGTTTCATGGAAATGTCCGCAGACTACGAAGCCGAGCAGCGGGAACTGAAAGACAGAGCCGCCGCTTTGCAGGGCGAGCTGGACAAGGCACAGGAAGCCACGGTAAACGCTGAAAAGTTTATGAGCGTTGTCCGCAAGTACCTTTCTATCGAAGAACTGACACACACTCTTTTGCGTGAAATGGTGGAGAAAATCGTTGTTTATGAATGTGAGTATGACGAGAACGAAGTACGCCGCCAGCGCATTGATATTTATTACAGCTTTGTAGGCAAGATTGACTTGCCCGAAGAATAAAGCCCGACCTATCCGACACCCTGCGCAAGTGCCGGATAGGAACGGCAAAATTTTTTACACTTCTATTACTTCTTTATCACACATAAGCAAAGAGTCAGGGTATGAAGCAGTTCATGGCTAATTAAAGGGAACAAAAAGAAAGGAAAAGCACAATCCAGACGGTATCAGCGGCAGTCTACAAGAATAAATTGTGATTACACAAGATTGGTGCTATAATAAGAGAAAAGTTCCTGCCGGGGCAGCCGCCCCGGTGGTATGGATAGAAAGGCAGGAAAGCAATATGCACATCAGCTATAAACCACTCTGGCATACACTGTTAGAGCGTGATATGAGAAAAGAAGATTTAAGGCTTGCCGCCGGTATGACAACGAATATGATTGCCAACATGAGCAAAGAGGGAAAGCACATCAGCATGGACACATTAGCCCGTATCTGCGAAACGCTGAATTGTGAGATTACTGATGTAATTGAGTTAGTACCAGACGAGCCTGCTTCCACAGGAGGTAAGGAACATGAGCGAACTGAAACCAAGAATAACGGAAAACGGAATTGATTATATCCTTGTCGGAGATTACTATATCCCGGATTTGAAGCTGCCGAAGGAACACCGCCCTATTGGAAAGTACGGACGGATGCACAGGGAATATTTAAGGGAAGTCCACCCAGTCAGATTGAACACATTGACCTTGACCGGGGAGTTATGGACATACCTTGCAGACCTGAACGAACAGGCACAGGAACGGTTAGACACCATCATGGAGCAGATGAAAGATGCCGAGGGCGTGACCGAGGAATTGAAACGAACCCAAGAAATGGAATGGGTGCGGCGTTGCAATAACATTCACAACCGGGCAGAAGAAATTATTTTGCAAGAGATGATTTATTCATAACGGTATGATAGAATGATTATGACAAATCGGGATTTGCAAAGGAGCGTGATTGTATATTTTGTTGGACGCGTTGTTGGAAATGTTGTGCCGTTTAAGTTGGATAGGTAGACGAGCGACAATTTGAAGTTGTGGAGGAAAAGCATTATGAAAAAAATTATGTTTGGTAACAGTTTAATGCTCTTAGGTATTGCAATAATGATTCTTGCAGGTTTAGAGCTGATATACATTGGTATTGTGTGGGCGTCTTTTCTTTTAATACCTGTAGGATTTATTATGGCTGTTATAGGGTTTTTTAGCAAAGACAGTTAAATACCGGTTTGTCGAATTAAGAAAATCGGTAGTTGACAAGGAGTTTTGATAGCATGAAAAAAATATTTCTTAAAATTGTGATAGGGGTTGTTCTTGTTTGTATTTTATTTGTTTGTTTTCTTTATACGAACAATGAGATCGGCGTGACTTCATCTAAGCTGGAGACAGATATTCGTTCGTCGCAGAAGATTAAGGATGATTGGACGGTCGATGGAAGCGTTTCCAGCACGATGGCTGCATATATTTCTTACCCTCAGGATTTGAGTGACCATTCTTTTTCCGTCTATGTCAACCGCCCTGGTCTTTCCTTTGGATACTTTTTCCGTGGGGGTGGAAAACTTTCGGGGGTTCAAAGAGGAATTGCCGAGTACACTGTAGAAGGATATAATGAGCGAGCATTTATTTCTATGAATCAGCAACAGGTAACACAGCTTGAAATAGATGACGGCAACACAATTCAAGCGCTTGACATTGACAGCAATAAACCTTTTGCGATTGTTTTGCCTATAAATGCGGGAACCATTACATTCTATGATGTGAATGGCAATACTGTGGAATACTGGAACAATTCTCTTTGACAACTTCCAGTTTGTCGTTCTAAAAATTCAACTGAATAATCCCAGCAAAAACCGCTGCTACATGGAAGCCAACAAACCATGCAACAGCGGTTTTTCTTTACCGTTTTTTCCTTTGGCTGATAGGCGTTCCCATTTTCTTTGATTTTTTGAGAATCCGAATCAGCCAGCGAAATTCTTCGTCTGACAGATTTTTATAGTTGATACCGAGCTGTTTACAGTAAAGGACAACCAGCTTTTCATCCCGGCTGCCCTTGAAATTTTCGACCGCTTCCAGATTTTCTTTCAGTTCATTGGCAACAGTGGTCTGGGGTGCACTCTCACTGTCCTTTTTATGGGCTTCTCGAATATCCCGGATAATGAGGTTGAGGTCATCCCGTACCATCTGACTGAAATATTCATCATCACTGATATGGGCGGCTTGTAGCACTTTCAAATGGGGGTCGTCTTCGCCAGGGCGATACCGTTCAATGATTTCATGTCGGACAGTATCAACAAGGGCATTGAGGTTTTGAATCTGCATGGTGGCAATCCCGTCCACATAAATCTCAATGTCCGCAAGAAACTTGATAAAATCTTTATGTGTGGCAAGCTCACAGAGCAGACGGTTGTTAATCCGACCGCTTTTCAGGAGAGCAACCATCTCATCATTCAAATGCAACTCCGTCAATGGCGTGTTGATCTGCTCCCTGTTCTCTGTCCGGCACAGCAGATAATCAACGGAAACCCCATAGAAGTCTGCCAGTGTGATAAGGTTGCCATGATTGATTTCTTTATAATCCTCTTTCTCATAACTTCCAAGAGCTGATTTGGAAATACCCGTCAACTCTGACAACTCTTCCAGATTTAAGCCTTTGTCCTTGCGGAGTTCCCAAAGGCGTTCCTGTATGCTTGTCGCTCCTTTCATGGGCGCACGCTCCTTTCCGGCGGTTTCATTGTTGCCGTTTAACTGGATTATATCACACTTTCCGCAATCGTGGAAATTTCTGATTTTTACCCCTAATTCCTACTTTGTGGACATACGGCACAGGGCACAAAAATGTTCTATGATACAGGTAGTTCATCGATGGATTATTCCAATCGAATGACCAGCCTGTGTGGGATATGCTTCCCCGGCGATGTAGCGCCATGACTTTTGGCAGGGATATGGAGGAACCCTGACCGAAACGAGCGTACCAAAGGGAGCGATACGCCGCTGTGAGATTCAGGGGAGGAACGACACCGGGGAGAACTGGCGAACTGACACCGAAATGATACCGAAACACGACAATCTGATAGGGGGATAGTCTACCCTATCGCTGATACTTTGGGAGATTTTAAGCGGCTCTATGGCTGTAATTTTGCCGAAAATCGCCCCGAAACCATACACGAAAACGGGAGGAAACACAATATGCCGAGAATGAGCAAAAAGAGGAAGCATGAGCTTTCCTTTTACCTCAATGACCGGGGGCGTGTCACTTACAACGAATTATGCCGGAAATGCCAGCATGGGTGCAAGCAGAGCTTCCGGGCGGTTGTGGTTGACTGCCCCCGTTATTTATCCAAACGAGCAAAGAAAAAGGAGGAACACACAGAATGAATTTTGAATTTATGACGATAGACACACCATTGCCGCTCTGTATGTCCTTTCCCAGAGCGTTAACAGGATTTCCAGTCAGCAGCACCGCAAAGGTCATGTACTGCCGGATGCTGGACGCTATGCTATCCAAAGGGCAGGAGGACGAGAACGGAATCCTGTTTGTCTGCTTCCCTGTCACAGCCCTTGCCGCAGTCCTGTCCCGCAGCTCTATGACGGTCAAGCGTTCTTTGAATGAACTGGAAACCGCCGGACTTATCATGCGGGTGCGTCAGGGCGTGGGAGAACCAAACCGGATTTATGTGCTGATACCGGGAAAGGAGGACGCTGCCCTTGCCTGATACATCAAAGCTGGAAAAGCTCAACCGGGAGCTGGAGAAAAGCGAAAAGAAACTGCGGAAAGCCATCAATGATGAAAAGGCATTGCAGCACCAGTTGAAGCAGCTTACCCGAAAGGAACGGACACACCGGCTCTGTACCCGTGGCGGTATGCTGGAAAGTTTTCTGCAAGAGCCGGAACGCCTGACAGATGATGATGTAATGCTGTTGTTGAAACTCATTTTTCACAGACAGGACACGCAGGAACTATTGAAAAAACTGCTGGAACGGGAGAAGCCGGAAACCCCTTAGTTTACTAAGGGCGCAATTATACACCACCCAGAGGTTGGTGTATTGCGTTCTCCGAAGGCTCCTCGCCGGAGGGCTGTGATTTTCCGCAGTCATGGTCTGCTTCAAATCAAACAGGGGACGCTACGCTTCCCCTGCGCTGGCTGCTGCCAGCTACCCTTTTGTGGACTTGCCATCTGGGGACACCTTGCGTTGCAAGCTGTTCCCAGCCGACAGGTTTCATAAAATATGCTATCTTTTCTATAAGCAATAAAGTATAATGAAGTCAGTAATAAATCAGGAATTTGAGGTCAAGGCTTAAACGGGAGGTTTATATGAAAAAATACCAATGTCCTTGCTGCGGATATTTTACCTATAATGTTCCGGCAAATGAAGATTGTGGGTATATCTGTCCCGTTTGTTTTTGGGAGAAGGACCCGTTCATTGCTTCTGATAACGAACCAAGTGACTCTAATCATGGAATAACGCTAAAAGAAGCGAAATCCAATTTCTCAAAATTTGGTGCTTGTGAAAAAGAAATGTTATGTTATGTCCGACCACCAAGAGATGATGAAAAAGAAATTTCATAGTAGTGTGTAAAGGAGAATCAAATGAAGCATAAAAAGTTTTTGTTAATTGCACTGATATGTTTAATCGGTATAGGTATTAGCTTTCTTTTGTTTTCTGCTCATAGACCATTCAAAGATTTAGAGGCAGCAGATATTACTTCGGCAAGTGTTCGGTTATCGCCACCTGATACAACAATTCAGATAGTAGAAACAGAGGAATTAGTATCATATCTCAATGAGGTAGTTATTTACAATAAGGACAACTCATATACAGAATATGCCGGACAAGCAGTTATTTTCACTCTGTCTTTGGCAGATGGTTTTCAAGTGGAGATTATAGCATACAATCCATTTATTATAATTGACGGTATTGGTTATAAATGCAAATATGAACCTTGTGAAGCTCTTAATCATTATGCTAATGAGCTAATGACAAGAGAACCATAATTTTTAAGTGTACCATCTACCCATCGGGTCAACTTGTCCCGAACTTTTACAACTAAATATCCGCCGCCCTCACAGCGGCACACCGAGCAGGAAATCTGAAAAAGGTCTCCTGCTTTTTTTCTGCCCAAAATGAGGTGGTAAAACGCCACCCCATCCACCAAGCGTAGAAAGGAGGGACACGAAATGCCCTGTCCACACAATGAAATCACGATTGTGCAGCGCAGCCAGCGACAGTCTGCGGTTGCCGCCGCTGCTTACCAGAGTGGCGAAAAGCTGTTCTGTGAATACGACCAGCAAGTGAAGCACTACCCGGAAAAGCGTGGCATCGTCCACAATGAAATCCTGCTCCCGGCAAATGCCCCACGGTCGTATGCAGACCGCAATACCCTATGGAACGCCGCCGAAGCGGTGGAAAAGCAATGGAACTCCCAGCTTGCAAGGCGGTGGGTGCTTACCATTCCCAGAGAGATACCGCCCGACCAGTACGCTGTCCTTGTCCGGGAGTTTTGTGAGCAGCAGTTTGTTTCCAAAGGCATGATCGTTGACTTTGCCATCCATGACCCCCATCCGCCGGGACACAATCCCCACGCCCATGTCTTGCTCACTATGAGGGCAATAGACGAACATGGGAAATGGCTTCCCAAGAGCCGCAAGGTTTATGACCTTGATGAAAGCGGAGAACGGATAAAACTTCCGTCCGGCAGGTGGAAAAGCCACAAGGAGGATACGGTTGACTGGAACGACCAGAAATATTGTGAAATCTGGCGGCATGAATGGGAAGTAATCCAGAACCGCTATCTGGAAGCCAATGACCGCCCGGAGCGTGTGGACTTGCGTTCCTATGCCAGACAGGGGCTTGATATTATCCCTACTGTCCATGAGGGGGCTGCTGTCCGGCAGATGGAAAAGCGTGGTATCCAGACGAATATCGGCAACCTGAACCGGGAAATCAGAGCCGCCAACAGTCTGATGAAGTCTATCAGGCAGCTTATCCAAAACCTCAAAGGCTGGATTACCGAGTTGGGAGAAAAACGGAAAGAACTGCTTGCACAAAAAGCGGCGGAGGAAGCGACACTTCTTCCCAATCTGCTGATGAAGTATATGGAGATACGAAAGGAAGAACGGAAGGACTGGACAAGAGCTGGACAGAACCGGGGGACTTCACAGGACTTAAAGGCAGTCAGCGAAGCCCTGTCCTATCTCCGGCAAAAGGGGCTTTCTACTGTGGAGGACTTAGAAGCATTTCTGGAATCTTCCGGGAAATCAGCCGCAGATTACCGCAATCAGATGAAGCCAAAGGAAACCCGCAGCAAAGTGATTGACGGGATTCTTGCCAGCCGGACAGACTGCAAGGAAGGTAAGCCTGTCTATGAGAAGTACCAGAAGATATTTTTTAAGAAAACAAAGGAGAAATTCAAACAGGAACACCCGGAGGTTGCCCGGTATGAGAAAGCCGCAGCCTACCTTGCCAAGCACCCGGACGATAAGGACAGCACCCAAAAGGAGCTGCAAGAGGAGCAGGAAACGCTTCTTAGCGAAATCGCAGAGCTGAAAGTACCGCTGACCGAGGTACAGGAGGATTTGAAGAAGCTGCGGGACATCCGCTACTGGGTACGGAAAGCCACACCCGGCACAGAGGAAAGCAAAGAGCCGCCCAAGAAACAGCCCATCAAAGAAGTCTTGCAGGATAAGGCAGACGAGAAAAAAGCACAAAGAACCGCCCCGGAACAGACGAA
Source organism: Faecalibacterium hattorii (assembly GCF_003287455.1). GTDB lineage: Bacteria > Bacillota > Clostridia > Oscillospirales > Ruminococcaceae > Faecalibacterium > Faecalibacterium hattorii. The sequence goes on from NZ_PRLC01000018.1 coordinate 35,874, forward strand.
ACACAGACAACAGGATATGGAACTTTAACAGGCACTTGCCATTTTCAATCAGAGAATGTCAGGTGCTTTTCTTTTTTTCAAGGAGGGATAGATTTGAATGTATTTGAAGCTGTGAAGCAGTCCGTCACAACCAGACAGGCTGCGGAGCATTATGGAATCCATGTAGGTCGGAACGGGATGGCTTGCTGCCCGTTCCATCACGATAAAACCCCAAGCATGAAGCTGGATCGGCGTTACCACTGCTTCGGCTGTGGTGCGGATGGGGATGTGATTGATTTTGCCGCCGCCCTGTATGGGCTGGGAAAGAAAGAAGCCGCCGTACAACTGGCACAGGACTTCGGGCTTTCCTATGAGGACTGGAAGCCGCCGGGAAAGGCGAAAAAGCCCAAGCCCCGGCAGAAATCCCCGGAGGAACAGTTTCAGGAAGCAAAGAACCGCTGCTTCCGTATTCTTGCCGATTATCTCCATCTGCTTCGGGCATGGAGAAGGGACTACGCCCCGCACTCCCCGGAAGAAGCCTTTCATCCCCGGTTTGTGGAAGCCTTACAGAAGCAAGCCCAAGTGGAATATCTGCTGGATGTGCTGCTGTTCGGGGAGACAGAGGAAAAAGCGGCTTTGATTACGGACTACGGAAAGGATGTGATACAGCTTGAACAGCGAATGGCAGAGCTTGCAGCCGCAGACGCAGAAAGAACTAAAAAACACCATGAACGCCATGCAGCCGCCCCAGAGCATTGAGGAAATCAAGGCGGGGCTGGAAACCACCGAGAAAGGCGGTGTCCGTCAGAGCATCCGGAACTGCCTGACCGTATTCCAGCGTGACCCTCTGCTTTCCGGGGCTATCGCATACAACATCCTAACTGACCGCAAGGACATCATAAAGCCCATCGGCTTCCACAGAGAAAGCACCGCCCTGAACGATACGGACATGAAGTATCTGCTTCTCTATCTGGAAGAAACCTACGGGCTTACCAATGAGAAAAAGATTGATAACGCCATCGGGATTGTGGCGAATGAAAACAAGTACCATCCCATCCGGGACTACCTAAGTGCCCTTGTGTGGGACGGGACAGAACGAATCCGTTTCTGCCTGCGGCACTTTCTGGGGGCTGACGCAGACGATTACACCTATGAAGCGTTGAAGCTGTTCCTGCTGGGTGCAATCTCACGAGCCTTTCAGCCGGGGTGTAAGTTTGAAATCATGCTCTGTCTGGTAGGCGGTCAGGGGGCTGGCAAGTCCACCTTCTTCCGTCTGCTGGCAGTCCGGGACGAGTGGTTCTCCGATGATTTGCGGAAGCTGGACGATGACAATGTGTACCGCAAGCTGCAAGGTCACTGGATTATCGAAATGTCGGAAATGATGGCAACCGCCAACGCCAAGAGCATTGAGGAAATCAAGTCATTTTTAAGCCGGCAGAAAGAAGTTTACAAGATACCCTATGAAACCCACCCGGCAGACCGCCCCCGTCAGTGCGTGTTTGGCGGCACTTCCAATGCCCTTGACTTCCTGCCCCTTGACCGTTCCGGCAACCGCCGCTTTATCCCCGTCATGGTGTACCCGGAGCAAGCCGAGGTTCACATTTTGGAGGACGAAGCTGCTTCCAGAGCCTATATCGAGCAGATGTGGGCAGAAGCTATGGAGATTTACCGAAGCGGCAGGTTCAAGCTGGCTTTCAGCCCCACCATGCAACGGTATCTCAAAGAACACCAGCGGGATTTTATGCCGGAGGACACCAAAGCCGGAATGATACAGGCGTATCTTGATAAGTACACCGGGAGCATGGTCTGTTCCAAGCAGCTTTACAAGGAAGCCTTGAACCATACCTTTGACGAGCCGAAGCAATGGGAAATCCGGGAAATCAACGAGATTATGAACCAGTGCATTACCGGCTGGCGGTACTTCCCGAACCCAAGAATGTTTTCCGAATATGGCAGACAAAAGGGCTGGGAGCGTGAAAACCCGGCAACGGACTCCGGAAACCCGTCTGAAAAAACGATGGATGGTTTTGTGGAGGTCACAGAACAGATGGAGCTTCCATTCTGAAAATGACCGCCCGTTGCACCCCCTGTTGCTATCCCGTTGCCGAGCCGGTTGCAGGACATTAGCCCGGGAAAATCCCTTATTTCCGGGCTTTTCTCCTTTATAACAACCAAAACAACAGAAAAATAAAAGAAAAGTATAAATAGTAACCATCGCCAGATTGAGATTGTTTGCAAGGTCTTTTGAAGCCCGTTGCCGGACTTCGTTGCCGACACCCTCTGTCTGGCTATTTTCATGTATGGAGGATAACTGCCTATGGCAAAAAACAAAACAGAGATTCATGTTACAACGGTGTTTGACGGGGAACTGGACGCAACCGATGTGTTCGTCAGCCTGATTTCCCAGAAATATGGGAAGACAAATACAAAAGAATATCTTGCTAAAAAGAAAGATTTGAAGTATAATGAAGATGAGGTTCAAAAGAGCCAGATACCGTCTGGATTGTGTGGGTAAATGGCTATGATGAACGAAATGGAATATAGAACAATCGGAAAGGCACTTGCCGGGGGCTATCGTGCAGCGGTCTATTGCAGGCTGTCAAAGGACGATGACCTGCAAGGCGAAAGTGCCAGTATCGCAAACCAGCGTGATATGCTGGAAAAATACTGCGAAAAGCAGGGATGGGAGGTTGTGGCAGTCTATCAGGACGATGGTTTCACAGGTCTTAATATGGAGCGTCCTGATTTACAGAGAATGTTGAGAGCCATTGAGCGCAGGCAGATCAACCTTGTCATCACGAAAGACCTCAGCCGTCTGGGGCGTAACTATCTGCAAACCGGGCATTTGATTGAGGACTTTTTCCCAAGAAACGGTGTCCGCTATATCGCCATGAATGACGGTATCGACACCCTGCGGGATAACAACGATATTGCCCCGTTCAAGAATATCCTGAACGAGATGTACAGCAAGGATATTTCCAAGAAAGTCCATTCCTCTTATCTTCTGAAAGCGCAGAAAGGACAGTTTACCGGGTGTCTTGCCCCGTTTGGGTATCGGAAAGACCCGGAGGACAAAAACCATCTGCTCATTGACGAGGAAACCGCCCCGATTGTGCGGCTGATTTTCGGATATGCCCTAAACGGTCATGGTCCGAACTATATCCGCAGACGGCTGGAGGAAGAAAAAATCCCCTGCCCCACATGGTGGAACCGGGAACGGGGGCTTCGCAATACCCGCACCAAATGGGAAAAGAAAGACCCGGAAAACGGGCGGTATATGTGGGACTTCTCAGTTATCAAAGACCTTTTGATGAATCCCGTCTACACCGGGGCGATTGCTTCCCAGAAAAAGGACTACCGTTTCAAAATCGGCACGATTGGGGAAAAGAAGCCGGAGGACTGGATTGTAGTGGAGGAACAGCATGAACCGCTGATTGACCGCATGAGCTTTGACATTGTGCAGAACAAGCTGAAATCCCGCCAGCGTCCGGGGCAGACCAATGAAATCAGCCTGTTTGCCGGACTGATAAAATGCGGCGAGTGTGGGAAGTCGCTGACGGTACGCTACACAAACGCAAAATATCCCCAGCGGATTTACTCCTGCAAGACCTACAACGCCTTTGGAAAGAACCACTGCACCCAGCACCGGATTGACTATGACACCCTTTACAGCCATGTGCTGCGGAAAATCCGGGAATGTGCCAGAGCTGCCCTGATGGACGGGGAAGCGGTTGCTGACCGCCTGACCAATACCTGTGAAGCCGAGCAGCGGGAACATCGGGAAGCAATGGAACGCTCCCTTACAAGGGACGAGGAACGGATTGGGGTTCTGGACAAAATGGTCATGCGGCTTTATGAGGATATGATTGCAGGGCGTATCAGTGAGCAGAATTTCAACACCATGCTGGAAAAGACACAGACCGAGCAGACGGAGCTTAAAGCAAAAGTGTCCGAGGGCAGAAAGCGGCTGTCCGATGAAGTCCAGCTTGCCAATGACGCAAAACAATGGGTGGAAGCCATTCAGGAATACGCCAACATCACAGAGCTGGACGCAGCCACCCTCAACCGCTTAATCAAAGAAATCGTCGTGCATGAGCGCATTGACGAAGATAAAACAAGACACATTTCTATCGAAATTCATTTTAATCTCAAACCCATCCCGGAGGTGGAACAGGTCACTGCCTGACCTGTCCCGCCGGGACGGTTCTCTTAACAACACCATATAGATTTTTTGTACGCCGCCGCCCGCCATCGAGCAGAGTTTTACACCTAATTGGGGATAAAACAGCTCATGGCTGGCGGCGGCGTTGCTCTGGTGGGCATCACCCTGATTCCCCTGCTGAGCGGTCTGTTCGGCTAAGAGCCGCAGGCGGGTTTTCCCGCCTGTACATAATCAATCTGCCAATTTATATGCCCAGTAGCGACCATTTCGCACTTTGACGAGCTTTCCTTCTTTTGTCAAGGTGTTCAGAACTCGACTTGCAGTGGCAGGAGAAACATCGAGAAGATTCTGTACATCGACGTTCTGGATAATATGGTTTGTGCGGAGAAATGCTGCAATTTTCGTCCAACGCACTTCTTCCTTGCTCTGTGCAACAGGCTGTTCATTGATTGCTTCGGTCAAAGCCTCTTTGATGATTCCCAGCATAAATTCGATAAAAACAGTTCCTTCACCCTGTGCATTAGACTGATTGATTGCTGCGTAATACTCGGTCTGATGGTCGTGAATGATGGATTCGATGGGAAGCCATGCGAATAAGGGATTCCATTTTGACAGCAGCAGTGTGTGCCAGAGCCGTCCAATACGGCCATTGCCATCTGCAAATGGATGGATCACTTCAAATTCATAATGGAAAACACAGCTCTTAATTAAAAGAGGAAAGGGACTATTTTCTGTCCACTGAATCAGTTCCTCCATCAAAGAGAAAACGTACTGCGGCAATGTTCCAAAATGCAGGACATTCCCCTTGTTGTCTACAACGCCAACAGGTCGGGAACGAAACTCTCCCGCTTCACGCACAAGTCCCTGCATCATCGTTCGATGCGCAAGCAAGAGGTCATCCATCGAATATGGATTCAACTCTGCAAGATGGTCGTAGATCTCGTAGGCATTTTTTACTTCAGCGATGTCTTTTGGAGGGGCAAGCACACGTTTTCCAGACAGAACAGCCGTCACCTGCTCCAAAGAGAGTGTGTTCTGCTCGATCGCCAGAGAAGAATAAATCGTTCGGATTCGATTCTGGCGGCGCAGAATCGGACTTGTGGAAAGATTCTGGGTGGAACTGATTTTGCCTACCAGTTCGCTGATCTCCATAACATCTGAAAGAGCTGCTTCTGTGATTTCAAACGGCGGTTTCTTGTTTCGCACGGTGTATACCTCCCATATCGTTTCTTTTATCATATCATTTCATCTATCATTCATCAATCAAAATTTTGAAAAAATGATAGATGAAATGAGACCATTGTTCCATACGGCGGCTTGAGCAGCAGCGGAAAGCCCTCTGCGGTTTGCAGTTTTATTGAATGTCCGTGCCCCAAGCCGTGTTTTTATCCACCCATCAATGAAAGGCGGTGCTTTATGCAGTTTTTGACCCACATTATTTTTCTCCTGAATCTTCTCAAGACCCTTATCAACCACTTCAGCTAAGGACGGTGACTGAATGGAAACCGTTCTCAAAGCCATTGCCGACTGGATCAAAGGCATCCTGACGGCAGGCATTATGTCAAACCTTTCCGGGTTGTTCGATGATGTGAACACGCAGGTGGGAAACATCGCACAGCAGGTGGGCACTAAGCCCTCCAGCTTTGAACCGAGAGTGTTCGCCATGATCGAAGCCCTCTCCCGGAATGTGGTGCTGCCCATTGCAGGCGTGATTTTGACCTTCATTGCTTGCTATGAATTGATTCAAATGATTACTGAACACAACAATATGGCACAGTTTGAACCGGCACTCATCATGCGCTGGATTTTTAAGACCGCTGTTTCGGTGTGGCTCATCAGCAATACTTTTGATATTGTGATGGCAGTCTTTGACCTTACGCAGAAAGTTGTGTCCGATTCCAGCGGCATCATTGCCGGAAACACCCGTGTCAACGACATTGGCTTGTCGATGTTGGAAGCCAGCCTGATGCAGATGGATGTAGGCCCCCTGTTCGGACTGTTTTTGCAGTCCTTCTTTATCGGCATCACCATGCGGATCTTGAGCATCATCATTTTTGTGATCGTCTACGGGCGCATGATTGAGATCTATTGCATGGTAAGCCTTGCACCCATCCCCATGGCGACCTTCGGCAACCATGAGCAATCGCACATGGGGCAGAACTACCTGAAATGCCTGTTTGCACTGGGTTTTCAGGGCTTTCTCATCCTCATCTGCGTGGCGATTTATGCGGTGCTGATCCAGAGCGTGGCAATTTCCGGGGATGCCATCAATACCATCTGGAGCATCGTAGGCTATACCGTTCTGCTCTGTTTCAGCCTGTTCAAGACCAGCTCCGTGACAAAATCCGTTCTCGGAGCGCATTAAAGGAGGTGCTTTATTGGCTGCGTATATTTCCGTTCCCCGTGACCTGACGAAAGTGAAATCGAAGGTCGCATTCAATCTGACCAAACGGCAGCTCGTCTGCTTTGGCACAGCGGCTCTCATTGGAGTGCCGCTGTTTTTTGTTCTCCGGGATTCCGGCGGCAACACTGCCGCCACCCTCGGTATGATGGCGGTGATGCTGCCGGCGTTTTTCCTTGGGATGTACGAGAAAAACGGTCAACCTATGGAAAAGCTGCTGTCGTACTATGTGCAGTCCCGGTTTCTCCGCCCGAAGATTCGCCCCTACAAGACCAACAACTACTATGCACTGCTTATGAAGGGAGGCGTGACCCATGATCCCGTTTTGGAAAAAGACCGATAAGGGCGGCAAGAAAAAGCCGCAGAAACCCGCTGTGCCCCGAACCGCCCAGCAGTCCATCCCCATGCAGCGGATGTTTGAGGACGGCACCTGCCGGGTGAAGCCCAATTACTACACCCGCACCATCCAGTATCAGGACATCAATTATCAGCTCGCCCAGCAGGAGGATAAGACTGCGATTTTTGAGGAATGGTGCAGTTTTCTGAACTTCTTTGATTCCAGCATCAAATTTGAACTGTCCTTTGTGAACATGGCAACCGACAGCACCGAGTTTGAAAAGAGCATCCGCATTCCGTTCCAGAAGGATGGTTTCGATGATGTTCGTGCGGAGTATTCCCAGATGCTGCGCCAGCAGCTTGCCAAGGGCAATAATGGTCTGACTAAGACCAAATTCATCACCTTTGGCGTGGAGGGCGAGAGCATGGCGCAGGTCAAGCCCCGTCTGGACCACATCCAGAACGATCTGCTGAACAACTTTCACCGGCTGGGTGTGCAAGCAAAGCCCCTGAATGGTGTCCAGCGGCTGAAACTCATGCACGATATGTTCAACATGGACGGTGCCAGCAAATTTCATTTTGACTGGAAAGACCTTGTGAAAAGCGGCCTTTCCGTGAAGGATGCCATTGCGCCTACCGCCTTTGCATTCAAGAACAGCCGCACCTTCCAGATGGGCGGTATCTTTTGCGCCGCCAGCTTTCTGAGCATCACGGCGTCCGACATCAGCGACCAGTTGCTGAAAGACTTTCTCGATATGGATTCGTCCCAGATCGTTACCATGCACATCCAGTCTGTTGACCAGAACAAGGCCATTAAGACGGTCAAGCGCACCATCACGGAACTGGATCGCAGCAAGATCGAGGAGCAGAAGAAAGCCATCCGTGCCGGATATGATATTGACATCATTCCGTCGGATTTGGCGACCTACGGCAGAGATGCAAAAGCCCTGCTGAAGGAATTGCAGAGCCAGAACGAGCGGATGTTCCTTGTTACCTTTCTGGTGCTGAACACTGGACGCACAGAGCAGGAACTGGAAAACAACGTTTTTCAGGCATCCAGCATTGCACAGAAGCACAACTGCAACCTGTGCCGCCTTGACTTTCAGCAGGAGCAGGGGCTGATGAGCAGCCTGCCGCTGGCTGACTGTCAGATCGAAATTCAGCGAGGACTGACCACCAGCAGCACGGCCATCTTCATTCCGTTCACCACACAGGAACTTTACCAGTCTGGCAAAGAAAGCCTGTATGCTGTATCGCCGGGAGCTGTTTGATTTTATTTCCGACTTTTTTGCGTTCCAGTGAGAACACCATATCTGGAGTGCGCTCAAAAAATCCTATGTCACGCGCCAGCTTGTCCCACACTTGCAATGGAACAGCCCTGTGAACTGCTGTTTCATCTTGCGCCCGCAGTTTGGGCAGATATGTTTACTTGCCCCCCATACGTCGAAGCGATAGTTTCGCTACAAAGAGAAATCTAGTAGAAATCCTCCGTTTTACGTTATTTTCTCGTCACGTTGTGTTCGATGGCGAGGGCGATAAACTCCGCAACAAACGCATTGAAAATCACATTACTGTTTCGGTGGTAATTGATATGGAGTGCGGAAACACAAAGAATTGAATATCTAACAATCGGCATAGCCGCAGACTTTCACAAAAAGCCTGCGGCTTTTTCTTTGCCCAAAAACAGAAAGGAGGCATCCGTGAAATGGCAGTTTTTCGGGTAGAAAAAAACAGCGACTACACGGTCATGTCAAACCACCACCTACGAAACCGTGCCTTGTCCCTGAAAGCCAAGGGCTTACTCTCCCAAATGCTCTCCCTGCCGGAAGATTGGGACTACACCCTGCAAGGGCTGGCCCGTATCAACCGGGAAAGCATAGACGCGATACGGCAGGCTATCCGGGAACTGGAACAGGCAGGCTACATCCAGCGTTCCAGAGAACGGGACGAGAAAGGGCGGCTGCGCGGTGCAGACTATGTGATCTTTGAGCTGCCGCAGCCCGTTCCTGCATCGGTTTCACCTACATTGGAAAATCCAACGTTGGAGAATCCCACGCAGGAAAACCCTACGTTGGAAAATCCAATGCAATTAAATAAAGATAAACTAATTACAGAAAAACAAAAGAAAGAGGGATTACTACAAACTACAGACATTCCTCTACCTGCCCGCCAACGGCATCGTGCAGGGAATGCGTCCCCTCATCAGCTACAACTACGGTGCCGGGGAGCACAAACGGGTACGCCGGCTCTACCAGATCACCCTCATCCTGAGCGCCGCCATCATGGCAGCGGGCACCCTTGGCTGTCTGGTGGCCTCGGAGCCTCTCATGCGGCTCTTTACCTCTACCCCGGAGACGGTGGAAGCCGGAAAAGTTGCTCTGCGGATCATCTGCCTGGGCTTTGTGGTCTCCGCCATCTCCACCACCTCTTCCGGCGCGCTGGAGGGTCTGGGCAAGGGCACGCAGTCGTTGGTGATCTCCCTGTGCCGCTACATCGTCTTCATCATGCCGCTGGCCTGGGTGCTCTGCCGACAGTTTGGCCCTGTGGGCGTCTGGAACGCGTTCTGGGCCACGGAAGTGCTCTCCGCCATCGTTTCCCTTATCGTCTACAAAAAGAGCGTCTGACACGTTTTCCGTATACGCAAAAAAGGCTCCGGGCCTGCACTCCCCTTTCACAGGGAGGCAAGCCCGGAGCCTTTTCCGTTTCAGCCCAAGGGCTGGTTTTTATTTGGTGTGCTGCTCGGTGCTCTGGTCGTCCGATTCAATCGGCGTATCCAGTTCCTCCACGGGGGCAGCGTTCTTTTTGGCCTTACGGGCCTTACGCTTGTGGATCAGCTTCCGTGCGAGGAATGCTGCCACCAGCAGCGCGGCTACCGTGCCGCCGCAGAGCTCCCAGAGCGGGATGCCCTTGGGCACAAAGGCCATGACGATCTCGGTCCCGGCAGCCGTAAAGGTGATGTAGCTGCCAAAGGTATCGGTAGGCACTTTGATCCATTTGCCATCCTGCTGGACATAGACGCTGCCCTGCTTGCCCTGCGGCAGATAGCGGATGGTGTGGGTCTCCTGCCCGTCGTCCGAGAAGTCCAGCAGCCACTGCTCGGTGGCATTGGCCACGCCGGACGGCGTCTGGGAGGTAACGCTCAGGGCATTGGAGCCGCCAAACAGGCCATCCACATAGAAGATCGGACGGCCGTTGATGCGGACATCAATGCTCTTCAGTGCCGGGGTGTAAGAGGTGTACAGCGCCGTGACCACGGTGTCCAGATGGAGGTCATCCAGCACCGGGGTGTTCCACTCGGCAAGGTAACCGTCTTTCTGGGGCAGTTCGGGGTAATCCGCCTCGGTAAACGATGCACCGTAAGTAAAGGTGCGCTGGTCCACGATGTGGCCGTCGGCCATAAAGGTCAGCGTCAGCTTCTGGAAGCCCTTGGGCGCGCCCTCCAGTGCCCGCATGGTATCGTAATCAATGGGCTCTGCCTGACCGGCACGGCTGATGCGGTCAACGCCGCGCAGGGTATCGGAGACAAACAGGTTCCCCGTGAACGTACCATCCTGGCCGCCGGAAATGGCGCCCCAATACTGACCGTTGGTGTTGCTGCTGCTCGTGGAGAGGGCCACTTCGGAGTCATCCCCGTCATCGTCCGGCTCATGGATCTCCACCATGGCGCGGTTATCCTTGATGATGCAGCTGTTGCCGGTCAGGACACTGTCCGCGCCCTGGCCCACGATGCCGCCAATGTACTTGCTGCCAGTCAGCTCACACTTGGCCCAGTTGGAGATCAGCTTTGCGGAGGAATGGCCTGCAATGCCGCCCACCTTGTTGTTGCCATCCACTTTGCCGTAAGCTTCGCAGCCCGTGATGTAGCCCAGATTCATCTCGCCGCAGATGCCGCCTGCCGCCTCTTTCTTGGAGGTAACGGTGCCCTCGTTGACACAGTTCATCACCACCGCGCTGATGGTGTACTCGGTGCGCAGGAGCGAACGGTTCTCATCCTTATCGTCGTCTTCGGGGTCAAGGGTGTTTTCCACCGCCATGGTACCCGCGATGCCGCCCACATTCATGTCGGCTTCCACGGTGCCGCGGTTGGTGCAGCCCTCGATCTTGCCCTCGTTCTGAGCCGTCAGGTTCTCGGACTCATCTTCAAAGATGTTCTTGCTGCCGGGGTCGCTGATCTCTTCCACAGCATCCAGCAGCAGGTTGGAGACCACATTGATCTGGTCGTTGATGGAGCGGAGGTTGCTGGTGAGGGTGTTGCTGGCCGAGAGCATATCCCGGTTGAGGGTGCTCATCTGGTCGGTCATGTTCGTCACAGCGTCAAACAGTTCATCCTTGGTCGCGGTCATCTCGGAAGAGGGGCGCGGCACATGGATGGGATCCTGCTCCGCCAGCCAGTGGACGATATCCGCCGCCTGGCTGGTCATGCTGGTCAGGCCGCTCATGCCCTCCGCCATGATGCCGAGGCTGGCGGACATGTGGCCCAGCGTTGCGCTGGTGAGGGCGGAATCCGTCTTGAGGATATCCAGAGACTTGTCAAAATCATCCGCAGCCTTGCCCAGATCCTGTGCGGCATCGCTCAGGGAATCCAGACCCGCCTGAATGGAGGCATTGCCGGAACTGATGTTGCCGGTGTTGAAGCCCAGCTTATCCAGAATATCTTCCAGATTGCCCAGCTGGTCGCCCACATTGCCAAGCGCGCCGGACATGCTGGTAAGGGCAGAAGCCATCTGGGGATTGCCCTGCTCCGAAACGAGGTTGGCGGTGTTGCCCAGCAGCGCGCCGATCTGCGTGGCCCGGCCTGCCATATTGCCCACGGCGCGGGTGACCTGCTTGCCGGCGGAAGCCAGCTGGCCGTCATCGGCCAGCAGCGTGGCGCTCCGCAGCAGACCCAGGCCGGTGGTCAGCAGCTTCATCTGGCCGCTCATGCCGGAGCCCAACGAGAGGATGCTCATGGCGGAATTCGCCACCTGCAGCAGGGAGATGGCTGTTTTGATGTGATCGTCCACCGCGTCACCGGACACGCTGGAATAGCCGCCCAGAATGGTGCTGATGGCGCTGCTCAGGCCGCTGTCATCCTTGCCCGGCAGCGAGGCGATCAGGTCGTCCAGGCCCTTGCTGATCTGCTCCAGACCCTGCTTGCTGGAATCCAGCGCGTCGCTGGCCTTGTGCGCGCCGGAAGAAGCCTTGGCCAGTGCCGTGGAGGCGGTCAGCATCTCGGCCGCCATCTCCGCGGTGACCCACTTGAGCTGGCCCACGGCGGTGGTCATCTTATCCAGTGCGTCGACACCCGTGTCCATCACGGGCTCCAGCCGGGTAAATGTATCGGAGATGAGGTCTCCCGTGCGGTCCACCTCGTCCGCCACTTCGTCAAAGTAATCGCCTCCCTGCTCCTGCAGACGGCGGGCTGCCTGCACGGCAGTGTCCATCTGAGAGTTCAGGGTGTTGAGGTCGGTATTGAGGAGGCTGGTGCTGCCGTCCATGTCATCGGCCGCGCCGTTGACCATGGTGTGCAGCGTGTCCAGCTCGGTGCGCAGACGGTTGATGGTGCTCTGGTCCAGGTCCAGCTCCACATAGGGCTCTGCCTGGCCGGCAATGCCGCCCACGTCCTTGCGGCCCTGTACCAGGCCCTGGTTGACACAGCCGGAGATCAGGCCATCGGTCCGGCCCACGATGCCGCCCACGTTATAGCCTACATGGGCATAGCCCACGTCGCCCGCGTTGGCACTGCTGAGGATCAGGCCGGAGGAGCGGCCTGCAATGCCGCCGGTATCCGAGGAGACATTGGAGATGTTATTGCTCAGGTCATCGCCCATATCCTTCTTGACCAGCTCCAGCAGGGTGGCCGGGAGGCCCTCCATATCGAGGGCGGACTCCTGATACTCGGAGTTGACGGCGCCCACATTGGTGCAGCCGGTGATGACACCGAGGTTGTAGCCCACGATGCCGCCGGTGGCATACGCACCGCTGACCATGGCACGGGAAGTGCTGTGGTCGATGGTTCCGCTCGTCTCATTGCGGCCCACCAGACCGCCCGCCTCCTCCTCGCCGTGGACAGCACCGGAGAACGTGCAGTTGATGATGGTGCCGTAGTTGGTGCCCACCAGACCGCCTGCGGTCTTCTGGGTACCAGCGGGATTGACCACACCCTTGATGGTAAGGTCCTGAATGGAACCGCCCTCTTCCAGGATGCCGAAGAAGCCGGCTGGAGAATAAGCCCCCACGAGGCTGACATCCGAGATGGTGTGGCCGTTGCCCTTGAACGCGCCGCTGAACGACGCAACGGGGGCCCACTCCGTATCCTCCAGCGAGAGGTCTTCCTGCAGGATCACGGTCTTGCCTTTGGACCACTGATCAAAGCCGCATTTGTCGGCAAAGGCCAGCAGGTCCGAAACACTGTTGATGTAAATGGTATCCGTCGGCGCGGTGTCGGCCGCAAATACCGGCAGCGCCGCCGAAGCCGCCAGCACCAGTGCCAGCAGCGCAGCGGTCAGGCGGTGCAGCAGCCGGGTGCTGCCCGCCGCAGACTCATTCGTCCGCATGGGAGTCGTTTTCATCCTGCACCTCCTGTGAGATTTTACCAGAAAGAACGGTAAGATGTACGTTTCCATCCACAACGGCGTTCATGGTACCGGCCACGGAGCCGTTCACCTCGCCCTGCACCATGCCATTGACACGCACCCGGCCGCTGGCCGTGTTGGTGTGCAGCACCACATGATGCATGGAGAACGAAGTTTTATCCACCAGCTTGCCACCCACCAGCAGGATCTGCGGCAGGACGAACAGCACCAGGAAGATGGAGATGATGGTACCGCGGCCCAGGCACTGGCCGATGCCCACGATGCAGGCATCGGACGTCATCTGACCGATAAGGGTACCGGCCACCGTCATGATGGTGCCGGAAGTGAGGATGGTGGGGAACGCAAAGTTCAGCGTCTCGATCATGGCTGTCTTATGGTCCATCTTATCCCGCAGCTCGTTGTAGCGGGTTGCAATAACGATGGCGTAATCGATGTTTGCACCCATCTGGATGGAGCTGACGATCAGGTAGCCCATGAAGTACAGCGGCGTGTGGATAAAAGCGGGGACGGAGAAGTTGACCCAGATCGCGCCCTCGATGACGAGGATCAGTAGGATGGGCATTGCCACCGACTGGAACGTGAACAGCAGGACGATCAGCACGATCAGCACGGAGACCACGCTGACCACGATGTTGTCGATGGCAAACGACTTCTGGAAGTCGTACTCGTTGGTGGCGTCGCCCGCCAGATAGATGTCGCCGTCCGGGTAATACTTCCGGGCGATGGTGCGCATCTGGTCCGTGAACTCATACATTTCATCCCCGCTCTGGAGGCTGGGGTTCAGGTAGACCAGAATACGGTTGTAATCCGCACCCTGCAGCTGGGCCTTTGCGCTCAGCATCTGGGTCTGGGCATCATGCAGGTCGTTGATCTGATCCTGGTCCAGGCTGACAATGCCGGAATCGACCTCGTCACAGACGTAGAGGAACATATCAATGAGCGGCACACTGTAGTTGGAGAAGTTGCCAATGACCTGGCCGTACTCATCATTTTCCAACGCGTAGCCTGTGTAGACCACTTGGGCCAGCTCGTAATCCAGGCCCGCCATCTCAGAGAACTGGCGGGAAGTGAGCCGGTCTTCCAGCATGTAGCCGTCCATGGCCTCAATGTTGGAAAGGCCGCGGGTGTGGTCCACCTCATCGTGGCTTTCCAGTTCTTTGATCATGGCTGCTTCCACCCGGTAATCGTCGTTCTTTGGTACGACGAGAGCCACCAGGTTGGACTTGGTAAAGTTTTCGTCGATCATGTTATCGGCGATCTGCGTCTCATTCAACACTGGCGTCTTGATCGGGCCGTAGCCATAGGCGTAGGGGCACTGTGTCTGGAAATGGTAGGCAAACACCAGCATCACTGCAAAGACGATGGGAACGATCTTGCGGGTTTTGTAAGCATAGCGGCCCACGAACGAGATCTTGGGCACAAAGTTGCGGTGCTTGGTCTTGCTCATGTAAGGGCCAAACAGCATCAGCAGGCCGGGCATGACCACGAAGACCGACAGCATGGAGAACAGGATGGCCTTGATGAGGCAGATGGCCATATCCGGGCCGATCTTGAACTGCATGAACAGCATGGCCACCAGACCGCCGATGGTGGTCAGGGAGCTGGAACTGATCTCCGGGATACTCTTGGCCAGCGACTCGATGACCGCCTCTTTCAAGGGCAGGGTCTCGTGTTCTTCTTTAAAATGGTTGCAGAAGATGATGGCGTAGTCCAGCGAAAGGGCCAGCTGCAGAATGTTCGTGACCGAGTTGGAAACGAACGAGATGGTGCCCAGCAGGAAGTTGGTGCCCATGTTGAGGATCATGCCCACCACGAAAGTGAGCAGCAGCACGGGAACTTCCGCATAGGTCTGGGAGGTGAAGATCAGCACCACCACAATGATGATGGCAACATACACCATGATGACATTGACTTCACGCTCAATCGTCTCCTCCTGCGTATTGCCCAGCGAGGTGGAAACGTAGATATCGTAGTCTTTCAGGTACTCCTTGACGCTTTCCAGCGTTTCCAGGCACTGGTCGTCGTCCTCGGGGTAATCGAATGTGATGGAGTACAGCGCCGATACATTATTATAATGGGCGGTGGTATCATCGTACTCGATCATCTGGATGCCCCTGAGGCCCGCCAGCTCGTCGTTCAGCTGGTCTGCCTCGTCCGGCGTGATGTTTGCCACCATGACATCGGCAGAACCGTAGGTGGTAAACTCTTTTTCCATAATGTCCAGGCCCATGCGGGTCTCGCTGGTCTTGGGCAGATAGGTGGTCAGGTCGCTTTCCACCTTGACCCAGCTGCGGGAGAAGATGGTGAAGATGGTTCCCAGAATGACGATGAGGAACACAAGGTTGCGCCGCTCAACAATTTGCAGCGCGAGCTTGTGCATAAAATCGTTTTTGGGCTGTTCCTGCTCGGTCATCGTGTTCCCTCCTCTCGGCATTGCATTACTGGAGTTTTGCAAGGATTTCCTCAGCCGTCATACCGCTGGCCAGCAGCTTCTTCAGCACATCTTCTGCTTCGCCTTTCTTTGCTTCTTCCATTGCCTTTGCTTCGGCGGCAGCTTTTTTGTTTTCGGCTTTAGTAAGTTCCTTGGTGGCGGCTTTCAATTCTGCTTTCTTGGCTTTCAGCTGCGTCTTCAGATCATCGAGATTTGCAGTCAGCGCAGCAACCTCAGATTCGATTTTTTCCTTTTCGGCGGTCTTTTCTGCAACGACGGCTGCATAATCAACGTTGGCATTTACAATACGGGTCTTATTCTTGCTTCCCTTGGGTCTTGCCATAATAATTTCCTCCCATACAGTGAAATAATTTGATACTTACAAGTATATTCCAAATAGTCAGAATTGCAATAGGTAACCTGAGCTGTTTTCAACTGCTACTGTGCCACATCAGAAGGTAAGGCTTCATAATGGCAAGATACTTATCGCGTGCAGAACTTTCGTGCATATGCTTCTTGAGAATCCATCTAGTGAATACCGACACCCTCCATGATCTTTTCTATCCAATTTGTGGAAGAATCATTTTTCTCACTAAATGACCCCAAATAATGTGACGAACTCTCAACCTCTATTATTACACCATCCGGCATTCTGTATTTTTCTAAACTGAGATTCAAACCTTTAAGTGGGATTGTTCTAGCCAGTTGAGGGATAGAAACTGTATGGAGAATATCAATTTTTGATAAACCTCTATACGTTTCTGTCTTTTCGGCTTCACTTAGCAACCGTTCTGCATACTGATTTGAAATAACCTGTATGCGAAATTGTTCTTTTTCATCCTCGGTCATCTCAAGTGGAACGCCGTGCAATGTGTCTACAATATAGGACGAAATTTTGGCGAAGTGCTCGTCAAAATCAGTGGTATTCAAATTTTCTTCCTGATTCACTTCACTCTGCATGTACGGTCACCTCACTTTCCTTTTTTTTAGGCATAAACCAATAAAATATAACACAAAATGCTAAAGCAAACACAACACCAAAAACATTTTGACTCACTCTAAGACTAACCGCTCCTTGTAGTCCATATGTCTCTGCAGCAATGGCTAAAGCACCAAATGTGTTAAATACTGCCTGCCAGCCATATTGTGCTGAAAATCCTACACCGATTCCACCAAGAATTCCTATATATGCATAGATTGACGAAGGAAGCAGAAAATATAATACTGTAAAACATATAACACCTGCAATATTTCCGACAATCCTTTTACGGACTCTGTAGTGCATATCTTCCATAGACGGCAAAATCACGGACATGGCCGCAATACCAGCCCACATTGCACGTGGCATATTACAAAGTTCTGCAATGCAAAGGACAATCGGTACGCATAAAATCTGACATATCTGCCATTTTGTTCTGGAAGAAGTGATATCAAATTCTTGTATCAGATCTTTCAGATTTCTTTTATAAGTTCTGTTTTTATGATTTCGATAAAATACGAAGCAGGTAAGTGCTGCACCTAAAGCCATTCCGACTAATCGCATCTGATAGCTTTTTCCCGTAACATCATAACCATATAGCAGCAGATACCCAAGAACCAATGTAGATTGATTAAACATGGATGGATTATGGCATCCGAACAGAATCAACACAGCCAGTGCCGCAATATTTAACAGCATTCCCAATACCGGTGAAAACTGATTTGCTAAATGCGGACATACAGTCATAATTACAAAGAACAAAGCCAAAAGCATCGTAGATTGTCCGGTGTGGATCCCCAGATCCGCATTCCTAAACACCATGAGACATAATAAGACTACTACACCTACAATGCTGTTCTCATTTCCAAATAGGATGCTGAAAATACTAACAAAGAAAAAACAAAATGCCATTGTAGCAGCTATCTTCACCAGATATACCCACATATGATATAATTTTTCTTTTAGTGTTTCACTCTTTTTCAACAGGTTTTTAGAACCTGCCTGATTTAACTGCAACTCCTGATAAAATGTCATATAAATTCTCCCATCTTCTAATTTATCTTAAAACTAGATAATCTCATCTTTCTGCTTTGGCAGCTCTATAACAAATCTGCATCCACCATATTCACGGTTTTCTGCTTTGATTGTTCCTCCGGCACTATCTACAATCCGTTTTACAAGTGCAAGACCTAGGCCATTTCCTTCTGCTTTATGAGATCCATCTACCTGATAGAACTTGTCAAATATTCTGGATTTTACATCATCCTCTATTCCTGGTCCTTCATCTTCCAGAATGAACTTAACAGAATCCTGTTCTTGTTTCAGAAACATCGTAATTGTCCCCTTTGAAGGGCTGAACTTAATCGCATTATCTAAAAGATTTATCCAGATATGCATAAAAAGTCCTTCATTCGCAGTATATTTAACTTCCTCCAATTCTACCTGAAAACCAATTTCTTTTTCTGTCCATTTTGTTTCCAATGAAAGAACTGCCTGGCGGATCTGTTCATCCAGACGATATTCTGTTTTTTTCATTGGTATATTCTGATTCTCTAACTTGGATAACAGCAAAATATTACCAACCAATCCGGAAAGTCTTTGGGTGTTAAATAAGATTTTTTCTACATATTCCTCTTGTTCCGGAGACAGTTCTTCTCCCTGAAGCAGCATTGTATATCCTTCAATGGCATTAATCGGGGTCTTAAACTCATGAGAAACATCAGATACAAAATCCATCTGCAGCACCTCTGTTGCACGAAGTTCTTTTGTCATAACGTTAAAACTTTGATAAGATTCTCCAACTTCTGCTATACGGCTGTTCGTTTCCAAATGCTGTTCAAAATCTCCCCGAGAAACTTCCTTCATTGCTTTACTAAGTCTTGTAATTGGTTCCAGTAACTTTGCATTAATAAAGGAAGTGATCAGCCCTGCAATCAATGTATTGAAAATCAAAAGCCAGCCAAGCACAGGTATGCTGCCCGGCAGATTAAAAAAATGATTCAAAAAAGCAAATAATAACGCAGATATGACTGTTGAAAATACAAGTGCCAGCCAGATTGCACCAGTCAGACAGGATCGGATCCGCAATCCTTTTTCTTTCTTTTGTTCCATTATTTTTTCACCACCTTGTATCCAATTCCACGCATTGTTACGATTTCAAAATCAGGGTTATCTTTCAAACGCTCCCTGATTCTTCCTATATGTACCTCTATCGTATGTGGGTCTGCCTCCGTCTCGTATCCCCATACTTCATCCATCAACTGTTGTTTTGTAAATATTCTGCCTGGCGAAGCTGCAAGCTTATATAAAAGCAGGAATTCTTTTTTAGGCAAAACAAGACTTTCCTTATCAGTTGTAACCGTCATTGCATCATAATCAAACTCTGTTGAACCGATCACAATTTTGTGTTCATTCAGTATCTGTGCACGGCGAAGCAGTGCTCCGACTCTTAAAACCATTTCATTCACATTTACCGGTTTTACCATATAATCGTCACTTCCCGAAAGAAATCCCTGGCGCATATCATCAAAGGAACCTTTCGCAGTGATCATAAGTACAGGTATCTGATATCCTGCTGAACGGAGTTCCGACACCAGTTCATAACCATCCATAACCGGCATCATAATATCAGAAATGATCAGATCAATATATTCCTTAACCAATACTTCTAATGCCTGTGCTCCATCCGATGCACTTTTGACTTGATATCCATTCTTCTCAAGCACTTTTTGGAATAGCTGGCTTAATTCTTTATCATCTTCTACAATCAATATTTGAAACACGTTTTCCTTCCTCCTTATTAAAACAGATACCTTGCCCATCCAAGCAGATGCTGTACCAGAAATATTTTTCTCTGACGTTTCTTTGTTAATTCGATTGGCTCTACATGATATGGATCACGATAGGTTCCATCTTCCAATACCTGGCGGGACACTCTTTCATATTCCATCATGCCCTCTTCCAACTGTTTATTAATATCTTTACTGCGAATTACAAGCATCAGTTCCGTATCCAGATATGCACTTCTCATGTCCATATTAAAGGAACCGATTACAGACAGATCATCGTCAATCAGAATACTTTTTCCGTGGTATGAATAACCGCCTTCATATTCCCAGATATTAATTCCTGTACTTAAGATTCTATTTCTGTTTTTCGCATAATCGGCAGCCCCAAATGGATTCCCATTATTCGCAACTGAATTTGTCATGATAGAAAAATCTGAAACGTTCTCTGCAATCTCCTCCCATGTATTATACATCATATCATTACAGATAATATATGGCGTGTGGATCTTCACACGATTTTTTGCATTTTTCATCAATTCTCCCAACTGATACCACACTACTGGTTCTTTGGAACCTGTGTGAATAGGATTTGACACTAATGCAATCTTTTCTGTCTCAAAAGTTTCGTCCGTGTAATCGGTATCGCAGATTCTTTCCTTATTCTTTTCAAAATATTTCTGATAGCCGTTCTGCAGCTCTAAAACTGCGTTCTTTACAGATTTTCTATTTGCCAGTTTTTTATTGTCATGAAAATAATCACTGTCTTCTTGTTCCCATATCGTTTCAAAATACTCTAACAACTGGTTAACTGAATTTTCTTTCTCAGGTTCATCGCAAACCACTAACACGTCTCTGTCATAGTTCTTATGTCCCGGAAAATCACCCAGGAAATAATTGTATGTATTTCTTCCCCCAAGAATATATCTCTTTCCATCTGCAATCAAATATTTATCATGCATTCTACCCATTATTTTCCACGGTTTCAACGGATTGGCCTTATTATACAGTTTAATTTCAACATTCTCATGGGAAGATAATCCATAGAAATACGGATTTCCTTCCATATCAAGCCAGCTCTCCATTCCATCTACTAACAGACGAATATGTACACCTCTGTCTGCCGCATCATGCAGTGCTCCTAAGATCAATTTTCCACTTTCATCGGATTGAAATGCAAAAGTAGAAAGAATAATTTCCTTTTTTGCATTCTTGATCAAACGCACTCTTTGTAAAAGCGCTTCTGGATTCTTTTCTATGATTACTGCCCGTTCTGTATTTTCACTGCATTTGTTCCATGACCCATTTTTTGTTTCTTTTTTGGTTGTATTGGACACTTCCGGCTGCTTTTTATATGCAACGCAGATTCCGAGCAATTCATAAAAAGCCACACATAAAAAAATTGCCAGTACAACAAGAAGGATTTTACATATTTTATGCTTTTTCATTGTACATCACCTGATTCCTTTTTATTTCTTATTCTTATTCATTAGCAATACAATACAATGGAAAACTCAATTTAACCTCAACAAGGTTTGTTTTTTCATCCATGCAAAATCTTCTTTGTACAACAGACTGTTAGATATAGCAAAAACGGCCTTTCAAAAACAGTTAACTTCTAAATCAACTGTTTTTTGAAAGGTCGTTTCATCAGATTCTTATAGCAATCCAGCAAATAATCTCATAAATAATTGTCCCAGTCGCAAATATGCACTTCGTCCGGTTTGATATTGGTCTGTCACATCACGACATTCTCCCATCGTTCTTATCAGATCATTTTTTATTTCCACAACTGCCTGACAATCTGCCATAAAACAGCCGTTTTCAAAATGGTGATATAAACTTCGATAATCCAAATTAATTGTTCCACAAGTTGCCATACAGTCATCTGCCACACTCATTTTTGCATGACAGAAACCAGGAGTCCACTCATAAACACGAACACCATGTTTAACTAATCCATGATAAAAAGAACGAGTTACATTATAAATGAATTTTTTATCAGGGATACCAGGTGTGATAATTCTTACGTCTACCCCTCGCTTAGCAGCCAGACATAACGCATGCGTCATTTCATCTGTTATGATTAGATATGGAGTCATAAACCAACAATATTTTTCAGCTTTATTTATCATACTGATATAAACTTCTTCTCCGACCTGCTCATTATCCATAGGACTGTCTGCATAAGGCTGAACAAAACCTGTTTGCTGTGCTTTATAATCGTAATGAATAATGTATTTACTAAAATCAGTATCATTCGTAGCTTTTTCACTAACAGCATTCCACATTTCTAAAAATGTCACTGTAAGCGACTGAACAGCATCTCCTTCTAAACGAATACCTGTATCTTTCCACTGTCCATACGGGTGTGTGTAATTAAAATATTCGTTTGCTAGATTATATCCACCTGTAAATCCGACTTTTCCATCAATAACTGTTATTTTTCTATGATCACGATTGTTCAAAAACAGATTTAAACCTGGCATAAACGGATTGAATACACGGCAATGAATTCCTATTGTCTCCATTTTTTTCACAAAATCTGTGTTAATAAAGCCTATAGAACCCATATCATCGTAGAATACTCTAACTTCCACACCGGCTTTTACTCGCTCTTCCAGAACATCTTGAATCTTATGCCATGCTTCAGCGTCTTCTATCGCATGATATTCCATAAAGATAAACTTTTGTGCTTTCTCCAAATCCTTAAGCTGTGCCTCTAATCCTTTCACTGCTTCATCAAAATACACAATATCCGTATTCTGATAGATTGGATACTGCGAATTTCTTTGTATGTAACTTGCTATATTTCCTGCTTTCGGAATTGTTTCTTTTATTCTGCTCAAACACTCCTGACTGTCCGGAAGCATTGGTAACAATTTTCTATCAATTTCTGCATACCGCTCACGCATTTTATGTGTGCCACCATTCAAACCAATCAACAAATACAGGCCTACACCCATAATTGGGAAAATTAGAATTAAGATGACCCAAGGCATTTTCATAGAGGATGTCTTATTTGATGCGTACAATCCCAAAACCAAGATCCCACTCAAAATCCTTGTAAATAAATTTATGACTTCTGCATATTCATTCAAGCGTGTTACGATAGTAATAATAAAAATCACTTCCAGAAGAATGCAGATTATGGAAAAACACAGCCGTTTTACCCCATTTTTTGTTTTTGCTTTGCCCTCTAAAGTATCTTGTTTCATATATATTCCGCCTTCCTACTTGCTCAGTTTTCTCCCTAAATTTCGTGGAACATACCAATTTTGTCTTTTATTCTCTGCATTTCATTACACCGGACTGGATAAGTTTGGTGCGGATGTCCTCATACAGTGAAATAATTTGATACTTACAAGTATATTCCAAATAGTCAGAATTGCAATAGGTAACCTGAGCTGTTTTCAACTTCCAAGGCAAATCTTATTCGGTATGCCCGAAGATCGTCGCAAATGTATTCCTTCAATGGTAACAATCATGGAGATTAGTGTTTATCTGGAGATTACCAAAGGATAAATAGAAGCAGTATTAAAGCCGTTCACCACGCAGATTTTCCAGCGTGGCGAACGGCTTTTTTGCTGCCCCTATATTTACAGGTAGAAGGAATCGAAGAAGTCTTTTAATGTAATTCCCAAACCCTGACAAATTCTTTCAATCGTCTCTACGCTTAACTGCCCTCCTCGACGGGCAGTACTTTGGATTGTGGAGTACGATATCCCGCATTTTTTTGTCAACACACATAGATTCATATCACGCTCTTGCATCAAATCCTGAACACGCTTGATCGTATCCACGAAAACCCCTCCCATCTTTTTAGTTCAAAACTTTTCCAAC
>NZ_PRLC01000034.1 GCF_003287455.1 Faecalibacterium hattorii
CGCGTTCTGCGTTCCTCTTTGGATAGCTTCTGACGCAACATCTTTTCTCGGTTCTCAAACTGCCGGATTTTCTTCTTCCCGTCCTCGATCTCGGCTTGCAGTTCTTCGCGGGTTTTCTCTCTCGGTTTTGTCATGGTTGGTCGCTCCTTTCTGCTCATGGCTAAAAGAAAAGAGCAGCCGTTTTCTGTACGAAAATAGCTGCTCTCAGTTGGTGTATTCTGTTATTGAGTAGGCGTTATCTGCCCGATAAACTGGAAGTTTCTTTATAACTGCCTTTGCAGATACACCATATCCACTAACTGTACTCCATCCTCATATATTGGATGGTCGTAATTATCTGTAAAGAAATTTGGTATGATATGCGAACGGACAAACCCACACTTTTCATAAAATGGTATTGTCAATGGGCTATCACCTGTTCCTACTTGTAGAATAGCATATTGCTTTCTATATTTCTCTACGATAAAATCAATTAAGGATTTTGCATAACCTTTGCCTTGATAGTCTGGAACAGTTGCAATGTTCTTGATTTCAAGCACATCATTTCCTTCATCGGTAACGATGCACTCGCATTTAATCCCATTATCATCAAGCACATACATTTTGCCTTTATCAAGGTATCGGTCTATCATATTTTCCTGCTCATCTGCCAATAACAGCAAATCAAGATATTGTTTTTTATCTTCTTTGACTTCAATAATTCTCATCAATCGCACCACTAAATTCAAAGTTTCTGTTCCTTACAAATTCCGATTTGTCGCTCCGTTGCTTGGCTAAAGTATAGCACAAAACTGTGAACCAGTCTACCTCATTTCAACCTGTCAGCGGCATTATTTTCTCTGGCATACCTTCGCGCCGCTTCCCGGCGTTCCTCATTGTATGGGGCGGTCAGGCGGAAAGAGAAACGCCCCTTGCGGATTTCAAACTCCATGCAGCCCGTTTCGGGGTCTGCGTCGGTCTGGCGGCACTGGTCGGGGTGCTGTCCGGCATAGGCGGCAAGCCGCTTCTTTAAGTCGGTGTTGTGGGTGCGGATATTGATTAGCGGGTCTTTCTCGTCAAACCAAATATCGGTGGTCTTTTCCTGCTTCGTAAGCCCTGTTCTCATAAACTCTCCTTTCTGCTCCCTTGTTGCGCAATAGGGGCATTTTTCGGGTGTTTTTCCCGGCTCTTGACTTGGGGAAAATGAGGATTTTCAAATAGAAACTGCCCGGACAGGGAGTGTATCGTCGGGGCGGCTGTTATCGCAAGATTTCTGTTTTTTCCGGCTCTTGACCGTCAGATGCGGATAAACGCGAACTGTCGGCAAGCACCAGTTTGAGCAGCTTGTCGCGGAATGTTTCTGTGCTGCTGTGATTGAAAAATAACTCCGCAACAATGGTCTGCCCGTTCCTCTGGGTCGTGATGATGCTGTCGGGGGTCTGTTCTGCCATAGGCGGCTCCTTTCTTTGGGCGCAAAAGAGGGATTTCCCGTAGTTCGGAAAATCCCTCTTGGTTGACGGTTATTCTGCTTTACTGTGTGGGCTGTGCGGCGGCTGCCTGCGCCTTTCTCCTTGCCCGGTATTCCCGCGCCTTGATACGGTCATACTCCCGCTGCTTTTCAAGGTTTCGCGCCCGGTACTCCCTTGAATACTGCCGGTGGTAGGCGCGGCTCTTTTCCTTTTTGGCTTCTTCGATTTCCTCCCGCATTTGCCGGATTTCCTGCTCGGTCGGCTCTGCAAGCTGTGTCACTTCGTTCTCAAACTTGCCGATATAATTGAAATATATGCTGATGTGCTGGATTGCGTATCTCGCCCTTTTCTGGTCGCGCTCATGCACTTCAATCCGGCTGATAAACTCGTTGAGAATGGTGGGGGTCAGGTCGGTAAAGGCGGCATGGCGTTCCGTCAGCTTCAAAAACTTCTGCGCCCGTCCTCCTGCGTTTTCAAAAGCGGACAGCTGCTCTTGGAGCGTGGCAAGCTCCGCTTTCAGCGCGTAGTATTCTTCCGAATACTTCTGCGACATCTGCTCATAGCGGTCTTGCGGGATCGTGCCGAGGGCGTTGTCCTCATAGAGCTTGTTCAGCACCTTGTCAATCTGTTCAAGGCGCGTCGTGATTTGCGGAATACGCTTCTGCTGTTTCTTGGTCTGGTCGGTCTGCTGCATGACAAGGTTCTTTTTCACTAAGGCTTCAAACTCCGCCCGGTTGCTGATAGAATAGTCCTCGATTTTCTTCAGCACTTCC
>NZ_PRLC01000019.1 GCF_003287455.1 Faecalibacterium hattorii
GTGCGGTGAAAGCTGCACGCACGGTGTGGAGCCGGGGAAAAGTTGGAGATCATATCAAAGACTTACCTATGGCTATCCGGCTCCAAGTCTCAGGGCATGAAGCAGCTCATGGCTGGCGGCGGTGTCGCTCTGGTGGGCATCACCCTCATTCCTCTGCTGTCTGGTCTGTTCGGCTAAGAGCCGCAGGCGGGTTTTCCCGCCTGTACATACGCAATCGCTCTATCTTTGCTGTGGATAACAGCCCTTTATCATAAGGAGCGCATTGCGGTACGAATCTCCACCCATCAACGAAAGGCGGTGCTATTATGCAGTTTTTGACCCACATTATTTTTCTCTTGAATCTGCTCAAGACCCTTATCAACCATTTCAGCTAAGGACGGTGACTGAATGGAAACCGTTCTCAAAGCCATTGCCGACTGGATCAAAGGAATCCTGACGGCAGGCATTATGTCCAATCTTTCCGGCCTGTTCGATGATGTGAACACGCAGGTCGGCAATATCGCCCAGCAGGTGGGCACCAAGCCTTCCAGCTTTGAGCCGAGAGTGTTCGCTATGATCGAAGCCCTCTCCCGGAACGTGGTGTTGCCCATTGCGGGCATCATCCTGACCTTCATCGCCTGTTATGAGCTGATCGAGATGATTACCCAGCACAACAACATGGCGCAGTTTGAGCCTGCTCTCATCATGCGCTGGATCTTTAAGACCGCCATTTCGGTCTGGCTCATCAGCAATACTTTTGACATCGTGATGGCGGTGTTCGACGTCACCCAGAAGGTGGTGTCCGATTCCAGCGGCATCATCGCCGGAAATACCCGTGTCAACGACATTGGCTTGTCGATGCTGGAAGCCAGCCTGATGCAGATGGACGTAGGACCCCTGTTCGGGCTGTTCCTGCAAAGTTTCTTCATCGGCATCACCATGCGGATCTTGAGCATCATTATTTTTGTCATCGTGTACGGAAGAATGATTGAGATATATTGCATGGTGAGCCTTGCACCCATTCCCATGGCAACATGGGGCAACCACGAGCAGTCGCACATGGGGCAGAACTACCTGAAATGCCTG
Organism: Faecalibacterium hattorii; assembly: GCF_003287455.1. GTDB lineage: Bacteria > Bacillota > Clostridia > Oscillospirales > Ruminococcaceae > Faecalibacterium > Faecalibacterium hattorii. The sequence goes on from NZ_PRLC01000019.1 coordinate 1,066, forward strand.
TTTGCGCTGGGCTTTCAAGGCTTTCTCATCCTCATCTGCGTGGCGATTTACGCCGTACTGATCCAGAGCGTGGCGATTTCCGGGGATGCCATCAACTCCATTTGGAGCATTGTGGGCTACACCGTTTTGCTCTGTTTCAGCCTGTTTAAGACCAGCTCCGTGACAAAATCCGTCCTCGGAACGCATTAAAGGAGGTGCTTTATTGGCTGCGTATATTTCCGTTCCCCGTGACCTGACGAAAGTAAAATCGAAGGTCGCGTTCAACCTGACGAAACGGCAACTGCTTTGTTTCGGCACGGCGGCACTGATTGGAGTGCCGCTGTTTTTCGTTCTCCGGGATTCCGGCGGCAACACAGCCGCCACCCTTGGCATGATGGCCGTTATGCTGCCTGCATTTTTTCTGGGTATGTACGAGAAAAATGGTCAGCCGCTGGAAAAACTGCTGTCGCACTATGTTCAGGCGCGATTCTTGCGCCCGAAGATTCGACCTTATAAGACCAACAACTACTATGCGATTTTGATGAGAGGAGGGTCAGCCAATGCCGTTTTGGAAAAAGACCGATAAGGGCGGCAAGAAAAAGCCGCCGAAGTCTGCTGTTCCCCGGACAGCACAGCAGTCCATCCCCATGCAGCGGATGTTCGAGGATGGCACTTGCCGGGTGAAGCCGAACTATTATACTCGGACGATTGCCTATCAGGATATCAATTATCAGTTGGCGCAGCAGGAGGATAAGACTGCGATTTTTGAGGAATGGTGTTCATTCCTCAATTTTTTCGACAGTTCCATCAAGTTTGAACTGTCCTTTGTGAACATGGCAACCGACAGCACCGAGTTTGAAAAGAGCATCCGTATCCCGTACCAGCGGGATGGTTTTGACGATGTGCGCGCCGAGTATTCCCAGATGCTGCGCCAGCAGCTTGCCAAGGGCAATAATGGTCTGACCAAGACCAAATTCATCACCTTTGGCGTGGAGGGCGAGAGCATGGCGCAGGTCAAGCCGCGGCTTGACCACATCCAGAACGATCTGCTGAACAACTTCCATCGGCTGGGGGTGCGGGCAAAGCCCCTGAACGGTGCCCAGCGGCTGAAACTCATGCACGATATGTTCAACATGGACGGTGCCAGCAAGTTTCACTTTGACTGGAAAGACCTTGTGAAAAGCGGCCTTTCGGTGAAGGATGCCATTGCGCCCACCGCCTTTGCCTTCAAGAACTCCCGGGCGTTCCAGATGGGCGGCATCTTCGGGGCGGTCAGCTTCCTGAATATTACGGCTTCTGACCTGAGCGACCAGCTGCTGAAGGATTTTCTGGACATGGATTCCAGCCAGATCGTCACCATGCACATCCAGTCTGTTGACCAGAACCGTGCTATTAAGACCGTGAAGCGCACCATCACGGAACTGGATCGCAGCAAGATCGAGGAGCAGAAAAAGGCAATCCGCGCCGGGTATGATATCGACATCATTCCGTCGGATTTGGCAACCTACGGCAGAGATGCAAAAGCTCTGCTGAAAGAATTGCAGAGCCAGAACGAGCGAATGTTCCTCGTCACTTTTCTGGTGCTGAACACTGGACGCACAGAGCAGGAACTGGAAAACAACGTTTTTCAGGCATCCAGCATTGCACAGAAGCACAACTGCAACCTGTGCCGCCTTGACTTTCAGCAGGAGCAGGGGCTGATGAGCAGCCTGCCGCTGGCAGACTGTCAGATCGAGATCCAGCGCGGTCTGACCACCAGCAGCACGGCAATCTTTGTGCCGTTTACCACACAGGAGTTGTTCGACAATGGCAAGGAAAGCCTGTATTATGGCCTGAATGCCCTGTCCAACAACCTGATCATGGTGGACCGGAAGAAGCTGAAGAACCCCAATGGCCTGATTTTGGGTACTCCCGGCTCCGGCAAAAGTTTCTCAGCAAAGCGTGAAATTGCCAATGCGTTTCTGGTGACGGACGATGATATTATCATCAACGACCCCGAAGGCGAATACTCGCCGCTGGTGAATCGTTTGAAGGGTCAGGTCATCAAAATTTCGCCCAACAGTACCCAGTTCATCAATCCCATGGACATTAACGCTAACTATTCGGAGGAAGATAATCCGCTTTCCCTGAAAGCTGACTTTATTCTTTCTTTGTGTGAACTGGTGGTGGGCGGCAAAGAAGGGCTGCTGCCGGTGGAGAAAACAGTCATCGACCGCTGTGTGCATCTGATCTACCGCAAATATTTTGCGGACCCCTGCCCGGAGAATATGCCCATCATTGAGGATTTGTACAACGCCCTGCTCCAACAGGACGAGAAAGAAGCCCACCATGTTGCCACCGCACTGGAAATCTACGTCAAGGGTAGTCTGAACCTGTTCAACCACCGCACGAATGTGAACGTCAATAACCGCATCGTCTGCTATGACATCAAGGAGCTGGGCAAGCAGATGAAGAAACTCGGTATGCTCATTGTGCAGGATCAGGTCTGGGGGCGTGTCACGGCAAACCGCAGCAGCGGAAAGTCCACACGGTATTATATGGACGAGATGCACCTGCTTCTGAAAGAGGAGCAGACTGCGGCGTATTCCGTGGAGATCTGGAAGCGTTTCCGCAAGTGGGGCGGTATTCCCACAGGGCTGACCCAGAACGTGAAAGACCTGCTTTCTTCCCGTGAGGTCGAGAATATTTTTGAAAATTCGGACATGATCATCATGCTGAATCAGGCGGCGGGAGACCGGCAAATTCTCGCAAAGCAGCTCAATATTTCGCCCCATCAGCTTTCCTATGTGACCCACTCCGGCGAGGGCGAAGGGCTGCTGTTTTTCGGAAATGTCATTCTGCCGTTTGTGGACCGTTTCCCCACCGATCTGGAACTCTACCGCATTATGACCACCAAGTTGGGTGAAGTCTCGGAGGGCGCACAGAAATGAGCGAACCGAAGCTGAACATCAAAGAAGAGTCGTCCGCAAAAAAGACCCGTTCTCCCCCGAAGAAAACCAAGGTGGAGCAGTCGGTGCCCAGAAAGAAGAAACTGAAAACCGATGCAGAAAAGACCGCCGAAAGAAACCAGCACCTGCGGTTCGGCAAGGCGGAACTGACCCCGGACGAACTGAGCCGGTTGAGTAAGGCGCAGAAGCGGGAGATGTACGCCGCCCATGCCGCTCGCTCTGCGGTGCACCGGGAGGTTGACCAATACGAGGATGACAATGTGGGCACACAGGCTCTGAGCGAGGGCGAAAAAGCGGCAGGAAATGTCCGTGATACTTCCAAAAGCCGCTATGCCCGGAAGCTCAAGAAGAAAGCCAAGATGCAGGGCAAAAAAGGCTCCAAAACCGCTAAATCTTCCGCATCGGAGCCGACTGCGGCACAAGATGCAGGCGCATCCGGCACCGGCGAGGGAGGCTCCAACTGGCTTTCACGCTGGAAACAGCGGCAAGAAATCCGGCAGAGCTATTATGCCGCCGCCCGGTCGGGCACGGCAGCGCAGACCGCAGGCGGCAAGGCGGCATCCAATGGCGCATCTGCTGCCCGGTCCGGCGTAGAACAGGCAGTGGAGAAAGGCAAAACTGCCGTCAGCACCGCCGTAAAAGGGCTGATGAATGCCGCCAAGGGCAACGCACACGTTCTGGTGATCGTGGGCGTTTTTCTTTTGCTCATCCTCATGGTGATGTCCGGCTTCTCGTCTTGCGGCATCCTCTTTTCCGGCGGCACACAGGTGTCCGGGCAGACCATGTACTCTGCCGAGGACAGGGACATCCGGGGCGCAGAGCAGGACTACAAAAAGTTGGAAAAAGAGCTGGACAAAAAGATCAAGCGCACTCCCGCCGACCACCCCGGCTACAACGAGTATCAGTACCACCTTGATCCCATCGAGCATGACCCATGGCAGCTGACTTCGTTCCTGACCACTTTGTATAACGATTACACCCGGTCGGAGGTGCAGGGCAAGTTGAAGGAGACTTTCAAAAAGCAGTACAAGCTGACCACATGGGTGGACGTGCAGATACGGTATAAGACCGTGTGGGTCATCAGCCCGGCAGGAATCCCGGTTCCCACGCAGGTGCCCTATGAGTACCGCATCTTCCACACCAAGCTGGTCAATCGTGGCTTGGAGGTGGTCATCCGGGAAGAATTGGATGCTGACCAATGGAAACGGTACGAGATCTTTCAGGATACGTTGGGTGGCAGACCCTACCTGTTCAACGGCGGTCTGCCGCCCGGTGGCTCCGATGGCTCCGGCACACCGGGCATCGACTATCAGGTTCCGGCAGAAGCCCTGACCGACAGCGAATTTGCCGCCATCTACAAGGAAGCCCAAAAGTATGTGGGCACATCCTACGTTTGGGGCGGCTCTACCCCGGAAACCGGCTTTGATTGCAGCGGCTACGTCTGCTGGGTGTACAACCAGAACGGCTACGATGTGGGCAGAACGACCGCCAACGGCTTGTGGAATAAGAGCCAGCACATCAGCGAGGCCGAAGCAAAGCCCGGCGACCTTGTTTTCTTCGAGGGAACGTATGATACCCCCGGAAAAAGTCATGTGGGCATCTACCTCGGCAACGGCATGATGGTGTCCGCTGGCGATCCTATCAAGTACGCAAACATTCACTCGTCCTACTGGGAGAAGCATCTCGCAGGATTCGGACGGCTTTCAAAATGAAATGGAGGGTTCAACTATGAGCGAAAAACTGGATAAGCTGCGGGCAACGCTCAAGAAAGAGCAGGAACGCCGCATCAAACTGAATAATCGTATCGAGATTCTGGAGCGGCGCATTCAGGAGGAGGATTCCGCCGAGGTCAACGAGATGGTGCGAACTGCAAAGGTTACGCCGGAACAGCTCGCCGCCCTGCTACGGCAGTCGGCTACCGCCACCCCGAACCCGGCTACGCTGTCTGCTGTGGGTGCAACTTTTGAGAAGGAGGTCGGTGCAGATGAAGATTAAGAAACTTGGGGCGATGTTGGTATCGGCGGCACTGTGCGCTGGTATGGCGGCTCCTGCCTTTGCCTTTGAGGGCAAAGCCGCCCCCGTGGAGCAGCCGATTCTGCCGGAAGTGGTGGAGGAGGATGTTGTCACCATCACGGACGAAACCGCTGGTGCCCTGACCCCGGAGGGCAATCTGACGCTGGTGGACGACTACCACACCAACTATTCCGATGGCAGCGGACAGCAGTTCATTACACTGGTGTCGAAGTCGGGTGCGACTTTCTATCTGGTGATTGACCGCAACGCCAAGGGGCAGCAGACCGTCCACTTTATGAATCTTGTGGATGAAGCCGACCTGTTGGCTCTTATGGAGGAAGAAGATGCGGACGCTTATACCGCCGAAAAGGAAGCGGCGGCGCAGGCGGAACGGGACAGGCTGAAATCCGAGGAAGAAGCCAAGAAAGCCGCCGAAGAAGCGGCAGCATCCGGCACGGAACAGCCCGAGGAAAATAAGGTCACAAAGATCGCATCGGGCTTTCTGGGTGTGGTCGTGCTGATTGCGCTGGCAGCAGGCGGCGGCTTCTATGCTTTCACAAAGCAGAAGCAGAAAAAGCAGGCCGAAAAAGAAGCCCTTGACCCCGATGCAAACTACACCGAGGACAAGGGCGATTTTGAGATTCCTGTGGAGGATGAGCCGGAAGAAGCCGGCGAGGAGGATACCGAACCCATCTGATTTTAAGGCGGCGTTTTGCCGCCGTACATATCCAAATGAAAACAGATTGGAGGGAACGCTTATTTCAATTCTAGTTGTAGCAGAAAAGCCATCTGTCGCTATGTCCTATGCAAAAGTCCTTGGCGCTACCAGCCGCAAAGACGGCTACTTTGAAGGCAATGGCTATCTGGTGAGCTGGTGTATTGGTCATTTAGTGGAGCTGGCTCCGCCCAATGTCTACGATGCCAAGTACGTTAAGTGGAGCATTGCAGATTTGCCCATCCTGCCGCAAAAGTGGCAGTATCTGGTGTCTGCCTCCACCAAAAAGCAGTTTGGCAGTTTGCAAAAGCTGATGCACCGCCCGGATGTGGATAGCATCGTGAACAGCTGCGACGCAGGGCGCGAGGGAGAACTGATCTTCCGCTTGGTGTACCAGCAGACTGGCTGCAAAAAGCCCTTTTCACGCCTGTGGCTGTCCAGCATGGAGGAAAACGCTATCCGAGAGGGCTTTGTCCACCTCAAACCGTCAACTGAATACGATGCGCTGTACAATGCGGCACTCTGCCGGGAACGCGCCGACTGGATGGTCGGCATCAATGCGTCCCGGCTTTTTTCGTGCCTGTACAACCAGTCCTTGGCGGTGGGGCGTGTTATGACCCCGGTGCTTGCTATGACCGTAGTGCGGGAAGCAGCCATTGCCGCATTTGTGCCGGAGAAGTTCTACACGGTGGATCTGGAACTGACCAGTGGCTGCACGGCATCCAGCCGCCGCATTCCCGAAAAAACCGTTGCAGAAAACCTGCTGGAAGCCTGCCGAAAGGAGATGGTAGCAACGATCCAGCGCATCACCTGCAAGGAAAAGTCCGAGAATCCACCACCGCTGTACGATCTGACCACCCTTCAGCGGGATGCTAACCGCTTGCTGGGGTACAGCGCACAGCAGACGCTGGACTATGTGCAGAGCCTGTATGAGAAGAAACTTACCACTTATCCCCGAACTGATAGCTGCTATATCACCGACGATGACGAGGAAATGCTGGAGGAACTGACCGAGGAGTTGGAAGGTTTTCTCGACATTGCCCCGGAAGATGTGGACGAGGCTGTGCCCCGGACACGGCGCACCGTCAACAGGGAAAAAGTCACCGACCACCACGCCATTCTGCCCACTCGCAGTATGCTGCAAGCCGATCTGGACGCATTGCCCAAGGGGGAGCAGAATGTCCTGAAGCTCATCATCGCCCGGACGCTGATGGCGGTGAGCAAGCCCTTCCGGTATCTGGAAACCCTGCTGACCACCGAATGTGCCGGGGAGGAATTTACCGCCAAGGGAAAGGATATTTTGGAAGAAGGCTGGAAAGCGGTGGAGCGCAAGGTGCTGGCAGACATCCTGAACCGGAAGCAAGAACTCACCGCCCTGCCCAATGCAGCGGAAAACGAGTGCGGCATCCTCAACGCCGAACTGAAGGAGGGGCAGACGTCCCCGCCGAAGCATTTTACCGAGGACACCCTGCTGCACGCTATGGAAACCGCCAGTGCGGATAGTATGCCGGAGGGCGTAGAACGTCAGGGTATCGGTACTCCGGCAACCAGAGCCGCCACCATTGAAAAACTGGTGCAGAAGGGTTTTCTGGAGCGCAAGGGCAACAAGAAAACCAAGGTGCTGCTGCCCACGGATAAGGGAAAAGCCCTCATCACTGTGATGCCCGAAGAAATCCAATCCCCGGAAATGACCGCCGATTGGGAAACAAAGCTGCTGCAAATCGAACGTGGCGAAATGGAGCCGAGCGAATTTATGACCGAGATCAATACGATGATTACCGAACTGGTAAAGAACACGGAAATGAAAAAAGGAGCGAATGCACTTATGAAAAGCAAGATTATTGGTGTCTGCCCGAACTGTGGTAAGCCTGTCGTGGAGCGTGAAAAAGGCTGGTTCTGCGAGAACCGGGAGTGCCGTTTTGTCCTGTGGAAGGACAATGCGTTCTTTAAGCGTCTGGGCAAGCGGCTGGACGCTCATGTGGCGGACAAGCTGCTGCGGGATGGTCGTGTCCGCTTGAAGGACTGCAAGAGTGCCAAGGGCAAGACCTACAATGCCACCGTGCTGCTGTCCTGTGAAGCCGATGGCCGCAGCAAGTTTTCCCTGGAATTTGAAGGTGGGTGCTGATGGAGCAGAAAAAAGAATCGGTCTACCTTATCAACGATGAACGCTATCTGCATCTCCGGGAAAACGGTGCAGGGGTCGGCTTTGCCACTTATAACAAGGTGACTGGCGAGCCGCTGGAAAGTGGGCAGATCTCGGAAAAGAATCTGCCGCCCGATGGCAGGAACGCCATTTCTGCCGCCCGGAACTGGTATCTGTTTGAACTTTCGGACGATGACCGCAAGGTCATCCAACAGGAAAGCGTAAAGATTCTCGAAAACATCCCGCAGGCGGGCATCGGCAGACGGCGCATCTGGGAGCCGGAAACGCTGCCGAAGGATATTCGTCTCATCAACAGCCACTATGATGACCTCTATCGCATTCCAGATGGCGGCGTGATTCAGGTGGATTACCCGGATGGGCACAGTTTTACGGCACGGGTGGAACATCTGGATGATTATCACTTTGACATGGGCGGTCTGGGCAATGTGTTCCACATCTGCCAGTTTGCCGAAGTCATGGAACGAAACCATGCCGACTTCTACCCGGAGATTCAGACACAGGACGAGCAGGCGGCGTGGGAACTGGGCGGCAAAGGCTACCTTGCCATCCAGTCTTGTGAGGATGGATGGGACTACACCCTCTACCACAGCGATTATTCCGTGATGGACGGCGGGCAGTTGGATGCCCCGGAACTGACCATTCAGGAAGCCCGTGAGCAGATTCTGGAAGCGCACCACATGGAAAAGGGGCGGCGGCTGTTGCAGGACTACGATGCCGTCATGGACAAAGTTGCGGAAGCCGAGGAACTGAGTGCAGACCATCGCCCTTCCACACTGGAAAAGCTGGCAGAACTGGCAAGTGATACGTCTGCGCCAAAATCGTCTGCACGTTCTGCGCCAGAACTGTGAGGTGGACGATGCAGCAAAAATGGAACCAGAATTTTGACGGTGAACCCATGACGGACATCCCGCAGAAGTTTCTGAACGCAGGGTGCGATGTTTATATGGTGATGCAGCTGCGGCATGACGAAAAAATCTTCGATGAAAGATTTGCTTCCATGCGGGAACTGCATCGTCGGGGCAAAACGCCAGACCCGGAGCATTATGAGGTCACCTACTATGCTGATTTGCCCGCCATGTGGCAGGATGTGCCGAACAACGAGATTTTGGAAGAACTATTTCAGATGTTCAACCTCTCCCGTCCGCAGGATTTTGAGGGGCACAGCCTGTCCGTCAGCGATGTGATTGCACTCAAACGCAATGGCGAGGTGTCTGTGCATTATGTGGACAGCATCGGCTTCAAAGATTTACAGGGGTTTCTGGACAGGCAGCCGGAACGCCCTTCGGTGCTGATGAATCTCAAGGAAAAGTGCGATGCCCCGGAGTGCAATCCCACGGTATGCCGGAAAGTGAGGGCTGAACATGAACTTTAACCATGAAGAACTCATGCTGATGATGCTTTACAACACCGGCACCCGGATGGGGCTTATCCACGAACTGCGGCTCATGCAGTGCTACCTGATGCCTGACGAAACTGCCCTGCGGGAGTTGTCGGAGAGTGTTATCGAAAAGCTGAAACTACTGACCGATGCCGAGTTTGCCGAACTGGAATTTCCGCTCGACTGAATTTTGCCGCCTGCGGGCGGCGTACATAGGCTCTTTTACAATGGGATTCGGTGTGGTATACTGAACTCGACAAATCGTATATACCCTGTACACAAAAATTTCACTTGTGATCTGGCAGGATATCGGCTACACTTTACACATTCCAATCTGATAGGAAGGATAAGAAAGAATATGAGAAAGAAATGGATTTTTATCGGAGCGGCATTTGCACTTGCAATGACCCTGACCGGATGCAGAGATAATGCGGCAGCCAGTATTCCGCAGCAAAGCAGCCAGGAGCAGACACAGATGATCCCTATGGAGGAGGCACAGGAAGCGGCGTTAAAAGCAGCGGATATTGTAGCGGCAGATGCAGACATTTCAGCCACGACCTTAAGTGAGGTGGCGGGAGTGGCCTGCTATAAGGTGGAATTTACTTCCGGAGAGTATGCCTACGCCTACACGATCAATGCAGAGACAGGAGCTGTCATGGAAATGAGCAGCCAAGAACAGAATGCGCAGGCTTCCGGGACACAGACGGAGACGGCAGACCCCGCTGCCCCTGCTCCGGCACAGAATGCAACAGGTACCGGAACCGTGGATGAAGCAGCAGCACAGAAGATCGCACTGGAGCATGCCGGAGTGAAGGCAGCGGATGCAACGATCACCAAGTCAAAGCTTGACTATGAAGACGGACGTCAGGTATATGACATTGAATGGTATGCAGGCGGTGCAAAGTATGACTATGAGATTGCGACAGACACCGGAGAGATCATCAGCTCCGCATATGAAGAAAAAACGATGGGAGCAGACAGCAAGAACGTTACGGTCAGTGAGGCAGATGCAAAGAAAACAGCCCTTGACCGTGTAAGCGGAGCAACGGACAAGGATCTCTACGAATGGAAGCTTGATTATGATGACGGACGTCCGGAATACGAAGGAAAGATCATCTACGGTGGAACGGAATACGAATTCACGATTGATGCAGCGACCGGATCCGTAATGGAGTGGGATGCTGAGAAGGTCCGTTAAGACAGACAGGAGAAGTAGTTGTGTACAAAGATTATCAATGACCAGTTAACAGATTTATTTTATAACTTTATCGAGATGGAAGACCGTATTGCGGCCAATGACCGGTATGCAGACTTAAACAGCTCGGATATGCGGTTTTTGTCCGCCGTAGGAAAAGGTGTTTTAGGGGATGATTGCCTTATTGATTGTTCCCAAATTCCTATGATTTATTGTAATTATGATACACAAGATGTTGTAGATATAACACATGATGATTTACAGGTGGGGGACGAAATCATTTTGGCTATTCGGGGTTCGGAAATAGAAAATCTTCAAAAGGAAGATGACAATAAAGCAAAAATAACAGTTGAACAATTACAATTAGGTACACAGAGAATTAAATAATTCCCAGTTTGTCGATGATTGTCAACTGAGATAATGTCATAGGGCATTGTTCCGAAATTTTTTCATAACCCGCAAAAAGTGGGCTTGATAGAATACTTCCATTCATGCTATAAACTACCATAGATTCCATAAGCGAGTGACCTGAAAAGGCCGCTCGCTTTTTTGTTTACAACGAGATTGAAGGGAGGAACGCTATGCCAAGCAAAACCGAAGAATATCTCGCCCTTGCCCAGCGCACAGCCAACGGCTTGACCCGGTACTGGGAAAGCTGGACGGACTACCTGACCACCGCATCCCGGCTGTACAAGTACCCCTTTGCCGACCAGCTCATGATCTACGCCCAGCGCCCGGATGCCACCGCCTGTGCCGACTTTGACATCTGGAACAACCGGATGAACCGCTATGTGCGCCGGGGTTCCAAGGGCATCGCTCTGCTGGACGAATCCAGCGGATTTCCCCGGCTGCACTACGTCTTTGACGTAAGCGACACCGGGGTTCGGCGCAATTCCCGTGACCCGGAGGTGTGGCAGCTCAACGATGACCTGTTCCAGCCGGTATCGGAAATGTTGGCGCAGGAATACGGCATTCACCATGAACGGCTCAGCCAGCAGATTGCGGACATTGCCGGAAAGCTGGCAGAATCCTACTGGGACAACAACAGCACAGACATCCTCGCCATCGTTGACGGTTCGTTCCTGATGGATTATGATGATGCCGGACAGGAACTCCAGTTCAAGAGTGCCGCCGCAATCAGCATCATGTACACCATTTTGGAACGGTGCGGTTTTGAACCAGAGGGTTATTTTGACCGGGACGATTTTCAGGCAATTTACGATTTTTCGACCCCGGATGCTGTCTATGCACTGGGTACGGCGGTCAGCGATTGCAGCCGTGATGTGCTACGGAATATCGAGCGTACCGTCAAAACCACCATCCGTCGCCGCAATGTAGAAAGGAGCCAGCATGAATATGAAGAACAGGAACGTGACCTACTCGACCATCGGGGATTACCAGCTCCCGAACCTGACCCTCAGCCAGCCGAAGATCCCGTTGGGCAAGTACGGCAGGATGCGCCGGAACTATCTGAAGCAGCATCACCCGGTGCTGTACAACTCGATGCTCCTGAACGGAACGCTGTACCCGCATCTGATGGAGCTGGAGCAGACGGCAGAGAGCCGGATGCAGCAGATGATGACCGAACTGCTGAAGCAGAACCCAGCCCCGGACAAGGAGAAGAACCAGATGAGCTGGGTGAGGCACATGAACAGCCTGCGGGCGCAAACCGAGGAAATCATTCTGACGGAGCTGATTTACAGCTAAGTTTTCTGGATGCCGCCATCCCTACCGAAGCAGAACAGATTAAGAACATCGACCGAGCGGAGAGCGAGAAATCGTCCTCCGCTTTTGTTTTGTCGCAGGCTGAAATCGAGAACGAACTGCGTAAGCATGGTTCTGGGTTTACAGGTGGCAAGCAGCGCATTATGGCGCTGTACCAGACCCAGCCTGACCGCAAACTCCGTGCCAAAGCACTGGCAAAGGAGTACGGCATTGGTGGGCACTCCTACGATTTTCTGGACGGAAGCTGGGGTTTTGTGAATCACGACTGGAAGGGTCTGGAATTTGACCATTACCCCGACCACCAGAAAATCACCCTGAAATGGGCGCAGGTGGAAAAGTATATCGACCTAATGATCCAGTCCGACCGCTACCTGACGGATGAAGAAAAGGAGCAGTGTACCACTGTACAGGAAGAAAACGGCTACAAAGTCGGTGACGATGTAATGGTTGATTTGCCCACTGGAACCATCGAGGGCACCATTGGCTATATCGGCGAAACGGATGTTCGCATCGACACCAGCGCACACGGACAGTCGTGGGATAACGAAGTTATCAACAAACGACAATTCGAGGACGGTCTGCGGCAGAATGAACCTAGCCAGCGTGTGGATGAAATGCTGGAGCAGGCAGAAACCATCTACAAGGAATCCGAGGTGCCGGAATATGCGCGTTTTTCTGTCCGCGAAGTGGTCGGAGGTACGTCCCAGCTTTTTGCTATCTGGGATGATCTCAATGAGGGCTACTATGCAAATGATAACGGAATGGCGCAATTTACAGACAAGGAGCAGGCCGAATCCTATTGCACCGCTTTGAAAAAAGAGACGGATGAACGAACCGCCGCCGATTGGCTTGCAGTGGAAAAGGCAAAGTTTTTGGCAGAAAATGAACCTGTTCCCGCTCTCCCAAAAGAGCGTGATTACCGTGTGGGCGATACAATCCGTCTGGACGGTAAGGATTTTACGGTCGAAACTGTCGGAACTCTGAACATCCAGCTTCGTGACCCGGATGAGGTCTATCCGGTTGCCCGCTCGGAAAGCAAGGAAAATCTGGAACGGCTGCTGCGCCAGCCGGGCAACATCCATCTGCACAACCTGACGGTCAATCTCACTCCTGCGCATGAGCCGGACGAGGACAAACCGCCGCTTACGGACGAAGAACTGGACGAACTCCCCATCTCTACTGTGATGGACGGAAAAGTGCAGACCTTCCCGGATGCCGCTGCCTTGGATGAAGCTCTGAATGCTGAACCTGCGCCGGAGCCTGCTGGGAACTTCCGCATCACGGACGACCATCTGGGCGAGGGCGGCGCAAAGCAGAAATATGCCCGGAATTTCGAAGCCATCCGCACCCTGTTCAAGCTGGAAGAGGAGCATCGGGGTGCCACCGCCGAGGAACAGCAGGTGCTTTCCCAGTATGTGGGCTGGGGCGGTCTGGCAGATGCCTTTGACTCCGGCAAAGACAGTTGGGCAAAAGAGTACGTCGAACTGAAAGGACTGCTCTCCGAGGACGAATACGCCGCCGCTCGTTCCAGTACCCTGAACGCCCACTACACCAGCCCCACCGTTATCCGTGGTATCTACGATGCGGTGGAACGCATGGGTTTCCGCAGCGGTAACATTCTGGAGCCTAGTCTTGGTGTGGGCAACTTCTTTGGAATGCTGCCGGACAGCATGGCAGACAGCCGGCTGTACGGCGTGGAACTGGACAGCATCACCGGGCGCATTGCCAAGATGCTGTATCCGCAGGCTGACATTACTGTTGCCGGTTTTGAGACCACAGACCGGCGTGACTTCTACGATCTGGCGGTGGGCAACGTACCCTTCGGCAACTACAAGATCAACGACAAGGCGTACAACAAGTTGGGATTCTCCATCCACAACTACTTTTTCGCCAAGGCTATCGACCAAGTGCGTCCGGGCGGCGTGGTGGCGTTCGTCACCAGCCGCTACACCATGGACAGCAAGGACAGCACCGCCCGCAAGCACATGGCAGAGCGTGCCGATTTGCTGGGTGCCATCCGTTTGCCGAATAATGCGTTCCGTGCTAACGCAGGCACAGATGTTGTCAGCGACATTATCTTTTTGCAGAAGCGTGACCGCCCTGCGGACATTGAGCCGGACTGGGTGCAGCTTGGCAAGACCGAGGACGGCTTTGCCATCAACCAGTATTTCGTAGACCATCCGGAGATGGTGCTGGGCGAGCTGACCACCGAAAGCACCCAGTACGGACGGGAGGAACTGACCGTTGCACCCCTTGAGGGCGCAAACCTTGGCGACCAGCTTGCCGAAGCGGTGCAGCACATCGAAGGGCAGTACACCGAAGTCGAGGTGGAAACACCAGATATTACGGATGCCGAGGCAGAGCGCAAGACGCTCCCTGCTGACCCGGATGTGAAGAATTTCTCCTACACCGTGGTGGACGGCGAGGTGTTCTACCGGGAAAATTCCGTGATGACGCAGGTGGAGCTGTCCGACACCGCCAAGGGGCGTGTCACCGGCATGGTGGAGCTGCGGCAGATCGTCAACGAGCTGATTCAACAGCAGTTGGAGGATTACCCCGATGCCGACATTAAGGCAACGCAGGAGCGTTTGAACGCCGCCTACGATGCCTTTACCGCCAAATACGGTCTGCTGAACGACCGCAAAAACGGGCGGCTGTTTGAGCAGGATTCCTCCTATTATCTGCTGTGTTCGCTGGAAAATCTGGACGAGCAGGGGCAGCTCAAGAGCAAGGCGGCAATGTTTACGAAACGCACCATTCGCCCGGAGCGCACCGTCGCCAGTGTGGACACCCCCAGCGAAGCATTGGCGGTGTCCATCGGAGAGCATGGCAAGGTGGACTTGCCCTATATGGCGGAGCTGCTGGGCACATCCGGCGAGTACGGGCGCATTACCACCGAACTTTCCGGCGTGATCTTCAAGGACCCCGCCGCCGACCCCACTGACCCGGAAGTCGGCTGGCAGATGGCAGACGAGTACCTTTCCGGCGATGTCCGGGCGAAGCTGCGGATGGCACAGTTCGCCGCTGAGACAAACCCGGAATTTGTGGTCAACGTGGATGCACTGACCAAAGCACAGCCCAGAGAACTGGAAGCATCTGAAATTGATGTACGGCTGGGTGCTACTTGGCTGGACCCGGACATTATCCAGAAGTTTATGACCGAGACGTTCCAGATTCCCTACTATCTGCGCCATGCAGTCAAGGTGAGATATTCTCCCTATACCGCAGAATGGCGTGTGGAGGGCAAAACTGCCACCGGGCGGGGCGATATTATCTCCTCCGAGACCTACGGCACCAGCCGTGCCAATGCCTACAAGATTCTGGAGGAGACCCTGAACCTGAAAGATGTCCGCATCTATGACACCATTGAGGATGCCGAAGGCAAGCCCAAGCGGGTGTTGAACAAGCGGGAGACTATGCTGGCACAGCAGAAACAGCAGGTCATCAAGGACGCTTTTGCGAACTGGGTCTGGCAGGACCCCCAGCGGCGCATTGTGCTGGTGAAGCAGTACAACGAGCTGTTCAACTCCACTCGCCCCCGTGAGTATGACGGAAGTCACATCAAATTCGTGGGTATGAACCCTGAAATCACCCTCCGGGAACACCAGCGCAACGCCATCGCCCATGTGCTTTATGGCGGTAATACGTTGCTTGCACACGAAGTGGGGGCTGGGAAGACCTACGAAATGGCGGCATCCGCCATGGAAGCAAAACGCCTTGGTTTGTGCCAGAAAAGCCTTTTCGTAGTGCCCAATCATTTGACAGAGCAGTGGGCATCGGAGTTTCTGAACCTCTACCCTAACGCAAAACTTTTGGTGGCACGGCGCAAGGACTTTGAGACCGCCAACCGCAAAAAATTCTGTGCCCGCATCGCCACCGGCGATTACGATGCCGTTATCATCGGCCATTCGCAATTTGAGCGCATTCCGCTGTCCTTTGAGCGGCAGGAGCGTATCATTCAGGAGCAAATTTATGAAACGCTTGCCGCCATCAACGAGCTGAAAGTCCACGCAGGCGAGAATTTCTCCATCAAGCAGATGGAAAAGACCCGGAAAACGCTGGAAACCAAGCTGGAAAAACTGCGCTCCGATGAGCGCAAGGACGATGTGATCACCTTTGAGCAACTGGGCGTTGACAGGCTCTTTGTGGACGAAAGTCATTTTTACAAGAACCTCTTTTTGACCACAAAAATGCGAAATGTCGCAGGATTATCCACCAGCGAAGCCCAGAAGTCCAGCGATATGTTCGGCAAGTGCCGCTATCTGGATGAGATCACCGGCGGGCGGGGCGTGGTGTTCGCCACGGGTACGCCCGTGAGCAATTCCATGACCGAGCTGTACACGGTCATGCGGTATTTGCAGTACAGCACCTTGCAGCAGAAAAAGCTGACCCACTTCGACTGTTGGGCATCCACCTTTGGTGAGACCACCACCGCCATTGAGCTTGCCCCGGAAGGTACAGGGTACCGTGCCCGCACCCGGTTCGCCAAGTTTTTCAATCTGCCGGAGCTGATGTCCATGTTCAAGGAGGTTGCGGACATTAAAACCAGTGACCAGCTTCACCTGCCTGTGCCGGAGGCAAAGTTTGAGACCGTGGTGGCAAAGCCGTCCGACCTCCAAAAGGAAATGGTGCAGGAGTTGAGCAAACGTGCTGCGGAAATTCACTCCGGCAATGTGGATGCGTCTGTGGACAATATGCTCTGCGTCACCAACGATGGGCGCAAGATTGGTCTGGACGTTCGCCTGATGAATCCCATGCTCCCGGACGACCCCAACAGCAAACTCAACGTCTGTGTGCAGAACGTGCTGAAGATCTGGGAGGAGGGCAAAGACCAGAAGCTGACCCAACTTTTGTTCTGCGACCTCTCCACCCCGAAAAACGATGGCAATTTCAATGTCTACGATGATATTCGCAAAAAGTTAGTCGCCGCCGGTGTGCCGGAAAATGAGATCGAGTTTATCCACAACGCCGACACCGAAGCAAAAAAGGCGGCACTGTTCTCGAAAGTGCGCTCCGGCGATGTGCGGGTTTTGCTCGGAAGTACGGCAAAAATGGGAGCAGGAACCAACGTCCAATCGCGGCTTGTGGCGGTGCATCACTTGGACGTTGGCTGGAAGCCCAGCGACATGACCCAGCGCAATGGTCGCATCATCCGGCAGGGCAATATGAATAAGGAAGTCAAGGTGTTCAATTACGTCACGGAAGGGACATTTGATGCCTATTTGTGGCAGACCCTTGAGAATAAACAGCGATTTATCAGTCAAATCATGACTTCCAAATCCCCGGTGCGCTCCTGCGAGGATGTGGACGAGCAGGCACTTTCTTATGCAGAGATCAAGGCACTGTGTGCCGGAAATCCGCTCATCAAGGAGAAGATGGACTTGGATGTGCAGGTGGCAAAGCTGAAGGTGCTGAAAGCCGACCACCAGAGCCAGAAATTCCGCTTGCAGGACAAATTGCTGACCAAGTTCCCGGCTGACATTCAGGAAACGAACGCCCACATTGCCGGGTTGAAAGCCGATGCACAGCTTGCCGCCGCCCATCCGCAGGGCAAGGAGGAGTTTTGCGGCATGGTCATCAAGGGCGTTGCCTACGACGAGAAAAAGACCGCCGGTGAACGTTTGGTGCTTGCCTGTTCCGAACTGCCCAACGCCGAGGAAAAAGTCATCGGCAGCTACCGGGGCTTTGAGCTTTCTCTGCGGTTCGATGCTTTCCGCACGGAGTATCAGGCACTTTTGAAGGGGCAGCGAAAGTACACTGTGCCTTTGGGCACCGACCCACTGGGCAACATTATCCGGCTGGATAATTCGTTGAACAGCTTCCCGGAGCGCATCACCGCCGCCGAGAACGAGCTGACCACCCTGCATCAGCAGCAGGCGGCAGCGCAGATCGAGGTGGAAAAGCCCTTCCCTCAAGAGGAAGAGCTGGCAGAAAAGTCCGCACGGCTTGCAGAACTGAACGCCCAGTTGGATGTGGACGAAAAGAGCCACGAGCCGGAACAGGAGGAAGAACAGGAAGATACTCCTCGCCGCCCCTCGGTGCTGGCGGCGTTGGAGGAAAAATCCGATAAGCCGGAGCCTGTGAAGCCCTTCCGCAGTTACTACGACAAGGATGGTGATGCACGATGAAAGAAAAGCGGGATGAAACCATCATCCTGCGCTTGAGCAAAACAGAAAAGAACCGTATCTATGAAAAGATGCTCAGTATGGGCATCCGAAGCCTGAGTGCCTATATCCGCAAGATGGCACTGGACGGCTATTGCCTGCACCTCGACTTGAAAGAACTGCGGCGCATGGCATATCTTTTGCAGATGTGCAGCAACAACCTGAACCAATATGCCAAAACCGCTAACGAAAATGGTCGGGTCTACGCTGCCGACATGGAGGACCTGCGGCAGCGTCTGGATGAACTGATTGACATTGGCAAGCAAATTCTTTCCAAGCTGGCAGAGCTATAAAAATTCCCGCAGTTGGAGGACTGCGGGTGTACATATAACGCTTGACATCCTTGCAACGTAGTAGTCGATACCTTTATAATAAGGGCGAACAGAAAGGAAGTGCTTGATATGATGTCTATGCTGAAGAAAATTGTTCTTTTCCCGATTTCTCTCTTTGTGGCGTTTCTAGCTCTGATGGCAAGGTGGCTGCTAACCCTATCCAGCTATGTAGTTGCTCCGCTGATGCTCTACATCTTCGGCTGCGGCATCTACACGGCTTACCGTCAGACTTGGAATCAGTTCTTTATCCTGCTGGTAGCCGAGTTCATCTGCTTCATCCTCTTTTTCGGTGCAACTGCCATCACCGAGGGCATCGGGCGTTTCAGTGAGTGGCTTGCAGAACTGTGAGGGATGCTATGAGCAAACAGAAGATAGAAGATTGTTATTTTGAACACAACAGCACGATTTTTTCTGAGATGCTGGGTGAGGATGAAGAGTATCTGCGACTGAAAAAAGCCAAACGAGCAGCTGAGGAAGCCTTGCAGAGCGTTATCAGCAAAGAAGCATGGAATCAATATCTCGCCTTAGATGAAATCTGCAATGAGTTGGAATGCGCCAGATACAAGGCAATGTATCTGGCGGGTGCTGCCGATTACGAAAAAATATCCAAATGATCTCAATGCCGCCTCCGGGCGGCATTTTTTTTTGCAATAGGGGGTGATGATGCTGGCAGCAACACGGCTGATTGCGCTGCACAAAAACAAGGGCATGACCGTTGCGGCCTGCCTGAAAAATCGCACGGACTATATTGAAAACCCGGACAAGACCGAGCAGGGGCAGTATGTCAGCAGCTATGCTTGCAGCACCCTGACAGCAGATGAAGAATTTATGCTCACCAAACGGCAGTACGACCTTGTGAACGGACGAAGGCAGAAAAGCGATGTAATCGCTTATCAGATACGGCAGTCCTTCCGTCCGGGGGAAATCACCGCAGAGGAGGCTAACAAAGTAGGCTACGAACTGGCCATGCGTTTTACCAAGGGCAAGCACGCCTTTGTGGTGGCAACGCACACGGACCGGCAGCACATCCACAACCATGTGATCTTCAACTCTACGGCACTGGATGGCACCAAAAAGTTCCGGGATTTTTTCTTTTCAGCGTTGGCAGTGCAGCGGTTGAGTGACCTGATTTGCTTAGAGCACCAGTTGTCCGTCATTGAAAAGAAGCCCTACCGGGAGCGGCAGAAGCGTGTTCTCTATCCTCCAAAGGAGAGCAACCGTGACCGCCTGTGCGGAATCATCGACACCATCCTTGCGGAAAAGCCGAAGGACTTTGAAGTTTTTCTGCAAAAGCTGGAACAGCAGGGATATAGGGCGAAGCGTGGCAAGCACACGGCGGTAAAGGGCAAGGGGCAGAAACGCTTTATTCGATTCCAAACTCTGGGCACCGGGTACAGTGAGGATGAAATCAAGGCAGTGCTGGAGGGAAAGGCGAAGCACCAACCGTACCAGAAAAAGCCACCCAAAGAACAGCCCTTCCAGTTGCTGGTGGACATTCAGGGAAAAATGGCTGAGGGCAAAAGTGTCGGCTACAAAAAGTGGGCAACCAAGTTCAACCTGAAGGAGATGTCCAAGACGCTGCTGTTTTTACAGGAGCAGAAAATCGGCAGTGCCGAGGAACTGCGGGAACGTGCAGCGGCGGCAACCGAGCGCTATCATGCTATGGGGGATTCCATCAAGGCGGCAGAAGCGAGGTTGACACAAATTGCCGTTCTGAAAACCCACATCATCAACTATGCCAAGACCCGCCCAGCCTATGATGCCTACCGCAAGTCAGGGTACAGTAAAAAGTTTTTGGAAGCCCACCGGGAGGAAATCACCCTGCACAAGGCAGCGAAAGCTGCCTTTGACGAAGCCGGGATGAAAAAGCTGCCAAAGGTCAAGGAGTTGGATGCAGAATACGCCGAACTGCTGATCAAGAAGAAAGCAGCCTATCCAGACTATCGCAAAGCACGGGACGAGATGCAACAATTGATGAAAGCACAGAAAAATGTGGAGTTGTTCTTTGCGGAGGACAAGAGCAATCTCCGACCACAGCATACCCGATAAGCGAATACCGTCGAGGACTCTTCCCATTGTGGAGGTGTCCTCAGCGGATTTTTTGTATATGTACTCTTTTTTTGACAGGTAATTTCCTGTCAAATTATGTCGATGGCGTTCTCGTACCACAGCGACTCCCTCCTAAAGCCGCCGTGATCTGCCAGCGTCAGCGCGTCATTACTTTTGAGGGCAAAAGAAACGGCGGCCTTGATTTTCTCAAAGCCGCTGTATAGGAATAGGCGCACGAAATTGCCTCTGCTCCACGACGGCTTTTTTCTTTTGCCGTTGTTCGGCAGATTACAAACAGATTGAATTAAGTAATAGATAACCCTGTTTTCCCCTTCAATCCTCCCCCCTTTCACGCAGTTTTGCTTGCACCCCCCCCCGGAGAGTGGTATAATTTTCTTACAAGCACAAGCCCATGTTTTACCGGATTTGAAACTTTGTAAGGAGGTACCACTTATGATCTCTTATCGCAAACTCGCCATGCGTGTTCTGGGGCACAGCCCGGTTTCTGCGGTCAAAACAGCCCGCCGCTCCACCGCAAAGCGCGCCGCCGCCCTCGCCCTCACCGCCGCCCTTGTGGTCGGGATGACGCTCCCCGCCTTTGCGGATACATGGTACATTGAAGATGGTGACATCTCGATTTCGGCTGGTACAAGCGGCAACCATGTCGAACAGGGAGAGAAGAAACAAGATGAGACCACGGAGACTATTATTACAAACCGCGAAAGTACCGCGTCTTCGAATACGGTAACGATCGAAGCAGGTGAAGGCAAGACGGTGGATGTCACGCTGAAAAATGTCAATATCGACGCATCAAGCGGTGCCGCTGTAAGCGTTACCGGCAAAGGCGACACGAACATTGAGCTGAACGGTAATAATACTCTAACGAGCGGCTCTGGTCATGCCGGTCTGGAGCATAATAAAGAAACAAATTCCGAGGGAAAGGAAACCAGCGGTACTTTGACCATTATGGACAATAATAACGACGGTAAACTTACCGCCAACGGTGGTATCGACGGTGCCGGTATCGGCGGCAGTGACGAACACGACGGCCAAGTGACCATTACGGGTGGTGAGATCACTGCCACGGGTGGTAATGGGGCTGCCGGTATTGGCGGCGGTGCCGGTGACACGGACGCCGTCGGCGGTGACGGCGATGTGACAATTTCCGGTGGTACGATCACCGCTACGGGCGGCCGTCTGGGTGCCGGTATTGGCGGCGGTGCCTACGGCAATGGTACTGTCACAGTTACCGACGGCGATATCACCGCAAAGGCTACGGGCCGCTATGGTGCCGGTATTGGTGGCGGTTATGGCGCGAAACCATCTGGCACCCTCATTGGAGGAAATGGCACTGTCACCATCAGCGGCGGCACCATCACCGAAGCCTCTGGTGGCTATATGGCTGCTGGCATCGGCAGCGGCTTTCAGGGTCTGGGCACAGTGACCATTGAAGGTGATGCCGTCATCAAAAACGCACAGGGCGGTAAAGCTGGAGCCGGCATCGGCAGTGGCACCCGTGGTGACAGCAATATCCTCATCAGAGGTGATGCAGTCATTGAAAATGCGGAAAGTAGCGGAACCGGCGCTGGCATCGGCAGCGGCCAAGGCACAACTAGTTATGGTGCCCCCGTTCCCTCTGTCGGCAATGTGACCATCGAAGGAAACGCTAGAATCGAAAATGCAAAAAGTGGCTCTGGTGGTTCCGGCATTGGTGGCGGTTTCATTGGCATCGGCAATGTAATCATTAGAGGCAACGCTCAAATCGGAAACGCCACCGGCGGTGAAGAAGGTGCCGGTATCGGCGGCGGTGCTCTTGGCACTGGTGACGTGACCATCGAGGGCAATGTCACCATCGAAAATGCACAGGGCGGCGCTGGTGCTGCCGGTATCGGTGGCGGCGCAGAAACAAAACCAGACACCAAGGATACCAGAAACAAAGTTTCCATCAAGAGCACCGAAGCTGGTTCTCCTAACATTACTGCTACAGGCGGCGGCGTTCTGAATGACGAGCTCGCCGGTGCTGCGGCCATCGGCAGCGGCAGCGTTGCTGACGGTGCTACTGAGGTAAAGTCTGATATTACCATTGAAGGCAAGGTAACAATCAACGCCACTGGCGGCGGCGATGTGGCCATTGGCGATTCGATCAACGGCGAAACGCAGTTCTCCGGTTTGCAGGTGGGCACGACCATCACCCGCCGCAATGCGAAGGGCGACGACGTTTCCCAGCCCGGTGATGTTGTACGCGAGCAAGCGCCCACCGAAACGGAAGCGGCAGAAGCACCTTCCACCGGCTCGGTGGAAGTGGAGCGCCCGGTCACGGTGGAGGGGCTGTATGTCACCAACGTTCTGGGCAAGCAGATCACCCACACCTGCACCCAGAACGGCACGACCCTGACCATCCGCGCCAACGGCATCGTGACCTCGGCCCACCTGACGCTGGGCATGGTCCGCACCCTGAAGGCGCAGGGCGTGAAGACCCTTGTGTTCACCACCCTGCTCTCCCGCTCCACCACGGTCTCGGTGGACGCCCTGCTGGCGGCTGAACCCAACGCCCCCGATGAAACGGCCGTCGTCTGGACCCACACCGGCCTCCGCGCGGCATTGACCATTGACGGCACAGACCACAGCGCCCTGCTCAAGTAACCGGACAGAGCACACAACTTACAAAAAACACAGCCGGGAGGCTTCCGCTTTTGGAACGCCTCCCGGCTATTTCGTTATGCCGTTTTGGTTTTGAGGTAATACCAGATGCCGATGGCGTCCGCCAGCGCCCAGCCGATCGGGACGCTGAGCCAGATGCCCGTGCCCCCCAGCGGCGTAGCCGAGAGCAGATGTGCTGGATGAAAAGGCCGATGGAAAGGGTGATGAAGAATGAGGCTCCCGGTACAACTGAATAAGGCCGTTCTCAGGCCGCAGCACATCCGATAAACGAATACCGCCGAGGAGCTTTCCTACTTGGGAAGCGTCCTCGGCGGCTTTTTTAGTTTATGTAGCAGCGGTCCTGTTTTATAAGCCAATCTTCACACAGCCGCTGGGCTTCGTCCTTTGTGCAGCAGGTGCAGTTGAAAAGTTTGCCACGGATGGAACAGTAAGTGTAGTGTACCTTCGGGACTCCATTGGCATCTCGAAAATCAACGCAGCGTTCCTCACCGGGCAGCAGATAGATCGTATCCACGTTCAGCAGCTCCTATCTTTTATCTTCGGTCATGTGCAAACGACACAACGCTTGTTATTGTACCATGTGCTGTCTCAAAAGACCATTGCCTTTTTGACCAAAGATACGCACAAAAATTTTCCGTCTTAAAAGCACCCGATTGGCGTTGAATAAATGCTGATTGATTGTGTATAACAAAAAATGCGACAGGTATGCTATTGGTGTGTAATAAACACAAACAGAATGTGAGGTCGCTATGAATACGCTTTTGGGTCAACGAATACGAGAACAGCGCAGGGAAAAAGGCTGGACGATTGAACAGTTTGCAGAACGGGTCGATTTATCGGCAAATTATGTTGGAGATTTAGAGCGCGGAGTAAAAATCCCCAAACTGGAAACCTTTATCCGAATCGTAGAGGTGTTGGACGTATCTGCTGATGTGCTTATTCGGGATTCCGTTCCATCCGCATCCCATGTGGCAGATGACGAACTGAGCAGAAAGCTGAGCCAGCTCACACCGGGGCAGAAGAAAGCTGCCATTGACATTCTGAATGCATACACCGACAACATTCCCTATATTACAAAATAACACCTATGTCAAAGAACGCCAGCAAACGTGCTGACGCTCTTTCTTTTTGCCCACAAATAGTCTATAATCAACACTATAAGCGTGCATATAACGCTAACAGTGAGTGTTTGAGGTGAACGACATGACAATCCTACCCAATATCGAAGAAGCAATGGAAGATGCCCGGAATGGAAAGCTGAGTCCGTATTGGCAGAACGACCTATACCGTGAATGTCACCGTCAGAAGTTATCGGACGAAGAACAGCAGGCTCTTTCGGAACTGGAGCGCATTTTGTCCGAAACTCCACAATGGAGCAGCGAAGAAGAATTGCATCATGACATGGCGAACATCGGCGGCAGAGTCTGGTACTGCCACTACTGGGAGGAACACTACTCCATGGTGCAGTTGACGGAAGATCGCAACGGCAGATTTAATACTGCCTACGTTCTGGACAGAAACACTTCCCCGGAAATGCGCCGGGAGGCTGCACTGCTGGCGCAGAAGGAGCTTGCGGAATGTATGCAGAAATGGGGCATTACGCTTCTGGATGCGCCTGTTCCTGAACAGATGAAGTA
This sequence comes from Faecalibacterium hattorii, assembly GCF_003287455.1. Classification (GTDB taxonomy): domain Bacteria; phylum Bacillota; class Clostridia; order Oscillospirales; family Ruminococcaceae; genus Faecalibacterium; species Faecalibacterium hattorii. The sequence goes on from NZ_PRLC01000019.1 coordinate 26,026, forward strand.
CGATTCTCTTGCAGAAGCCGCTTCTCACCTCATGCAAGTTTTGAACGACCCAGAGCACATCACCGGGTAAAAAGCGTCCCGAAGGGATGCGCAGCCTGCATTGGAAAATGCAGATTAAAGGGGCTTGGGGCATTCCCCAACAAGCGTTTTGCAACGCAAAATAAGCAGATGTATATACGTCTGCACTGCTTGCTGGTACAATGTCACCGATGAAACAAAAATAGTTTCATCAAAGACGGTTATATGGTTGTGCCGATTTCCAAAACATAGTAATATTGAAGTACTAACTGGGGCTGAAAGTGGCAAAACTGCTTACTTGGTTTCCATTCAGGAATTACTAACAGCGTAGACCGTTCGTTCGCTTCGTATACCGTCAGCGTCACAAATTGACACCAATTTATCATTCTTCACGAAGTATGTGCTAAAATCTCTTGACAGCACCTCACAAAATATGTTATCTTTTGTAAACATCCCTGAAAAGATATGACCTTTTCTGGGGACCGAACACAAACCGATTTTTCTCTGGAGGAAAGACCCATGAAACAGGAGATCATCCGCAAACTGAGCGCTGCCGTGGCCATGAGCCTCGTTGTTGGCGTTTCTCTGGCCGCGTGCGGCGGCGGCAGCAGCTCCACCGCCGCTGGTGTGACTAAGACCGGCTCTGCCGAAGGCTTTGGCGGTGCTGTCACCGCCACCCTGACCGTGGATGCCAACGGCACCGTTACCGACTGCAAGCTGGAAGGCGCACAGGAGACCGAGAGCATCGGCGGCGCTGCACTGGAAGAGCTGTCCAAGCAGGTCGTGGCCGCCAACGGCCCCGCCATCGACGGCGTTGCCGGTGCCACGGTGACCACCAAGGCCGTCCGGAAGGCCGTTGCCGCCGCACTGGGTGTGGAGCTGGCCGAAGAAGCCCCCGCCGACTCTGCTGCCGCAGCCCCCGCTGAGCCCGCCGCCATCGTCCCGGTGGAAGGCGGCATCCAGATCGGTCAGGCCTATGCTGCCGCCCACGGCACCAAGTGCTTCACCGAAGCGGTGGCTGTGGTGAAGAATGACGTCATCCTCGCCGCCTACCTCGACGATTTCCAGTTCACCAGCGCCGATGCAGGCGTGACCGCTGTGCCCAACTCCGACTCCGACTTTGCCGCAGGCTACGCCGAGGGCAAGGTGCTGATGTCCAAGCGGGCCAACGCCGATTATTACAGCAAGATGATGGCTGAAAAGGGCGGCTCCACGGTCGCTCTGGATGCAAACTTCGACGCCATCCAGAACTTTGCCGTCGGCAAGACCATCTCCGAGCTGGAGGATGTAGCCGCCAAGGGTGCCGAGGCTGTGGACGCCGTCTCCGGCGCAACGCTGGTGGATACCGCCGGTTATCTCTCTGCCATCGTGGATGCAGCCAAAAACGCCCAGACCACGCAGGCCGTGGAGTTCAACGGCAGCTCCGAGGACCTGAAGCTGAATGTGGTCTATGGGGCCGCACACGGCACCAAGTGCTTCACCTCCGGCGCTGTCGCCACCGCCGGGGACACCATCGTGCTGAGCTACATTGACGAGTTCCAGTTTGCCGGTTCGGACGCCGGGGTCGTCGGTGTGCCCAACTCCGATTCTGACTTCGGCGCAGGCTACGCCGAGGGCAAGGTGCTGATGTCCAAGCGGGTCAACGCCGATTACTACAGCAAGATGATGGCCGAAAAGGCTGGTTCCACCGTTTCGCTGGATGCCAACTACGACGCCATCCAGAACCACGTGAACGGCATGAGCATTGCCGACGCCGAGGCTCTGAGCAAAGATGAAAAGGCTGTGGACGCCGTTTCCGGTGCCACGCTGGTGGATACTGCCGGCTACGTTGGTGTGCTGGTGGATGCCGCAAAGTAAGGCAAGAAAAATAACGTTCCTCTGAACACAGCAGCGCCCGCCGGGAGATCTCCCGGCGGGCGCTGCTTATTTATTATACTCTGCATGAGCCGCCTCCTTCCTTACGCAAACACGCCGAACAGCTTCGCCATCCGGGACAGAAGCATAAACAGCTGTGAGAAAAGAGACAGTGCCGATGCAGTTGTAGTAAGAAACGCCATTGTGCCTCTCGGAAAGGATTCAAAGTGCCACTAAATTTTCCCGTGCAGGCATCTGTCCCGCCGCTCTCTGGCGTATTCCAGCAGTGCATTGCACGCCGGACAAAGCGCCTCGCCCCTTGTCCCATGCACGCCACAACAATACCGGCGCACCATGAGGGTAACGGTTTCGATCTCCTTTTCCTTGTTCAAGTTCTGAAGTCCTTTCTGTTTTATACATAGTTAGTCAACTCTAATCATCTGGTAGAAGAAAAGGCAGGCCACCTGTATGTAGTCTGCCTTTTGCCTGATGCGAAAGCCCGCAGACACGCGGGGCTTACAGCACCAGCGAGGGCGCGGTGTAGACCCGTGCCTTCAGCTCGCTGTTTAGCATATACAGCCCCTTGCTGTCACCGCCGAACAGATCCATCTTGGTAATGAGGTCAGCGGCGTTCTTCTCCTCCTCACCCTGTTCCTTGATGAACCAGTCCAGCATCTGCATGGTGCGGAAGTCCCTGACCTCGTATGCGGCGGCGTAGATGGCATTGATGCTGGCGGTGACCAGCATCTCGTGTTCCAGTGCTCTTTTCAGCGGGGCCGTGTGGTCGCCTCGTTCCCACTCCGGCTTTGCGATAGCCTCAAAGGTGACGCCCTCGCCGTTATTCTGCAAATACTGACAAAACAGCATGGCGTGATCCCGTTCCTCCTGCGCCTGTACCCGGTACCAGTTCTCAAAGCCGTCCAGTCCGACGGCGGCGTAGTAGTTGGCAAAGTCCAGATACAGATAGGCGGAGTAGAACTCCTTATTGATCTGCTCGTTGAGCAGAAGAGATACGTTAGCGTTCATGATACTTCTCCTCCATAAGATTGTCTTTTCCTGCTCCCGGCATGGGGGCAGATATACCGTACCCAGAGCGATGCTGGGATGCTCCCTTTTTTCATCTCCAGGAACACCTGCTCCGCCTTGGGATGCTGCTGCAGCTCCGTTACGGCGGCCAATATCTCCTCTGCGTATTTTGGCATACCGCCAATTCTCCAAATGCAAGAATGAACCTTATTATTTTGCTTTTATTATACCTATATTTTTTTCTCTGTCAACAACCACAAAGGGCTTGTGCTCCAAAAGCTGCCTCGAAGCCGATTTTTTCAAATTATGTGCCGCCGTCACAGTAAAACCGCTTGTCACGCGGTAATACTACGCATAAAAGCACAGCCGCAGAGTACATCTGTGGCTGTGCTTTGTGTTCAGTTGCTCACTGTTGTGTGGACTGGATATGGAGAGACAACATATCTCCCGATCTTACATGGGTTATCTTATCTGCCATCATTCTGGCAGTTTGCCTTGCAGATATGTCGGCATCCCCACTGCGGTCGTATCCGGCCTGACCTTAAACATGGCTTTTTCAATCTACCTCCCTTATCGGTTTTCCGCGATATATTTCTCCGCCATGTGGACTGCCACCGCGCCGTCCGCCACGGCGGTGACCACCTGACGGAGGGGCTTCGTCCTCACGTCGCCCACGGCGTATACGCCGGGAATACTGGTTTCCGTGGTCTCTCCGGCCACGATATAGCCGCCGCCGTCCAGCGCCAGTTGACCCACCGCCAGCGCCGTGGCGGGCTGTCGGCCCACGCTGACAAATACGCCGTCGCAGTCCACCACGCTTTCCTCACCGGTGACGGTGTCCCGCAGGCGGACGCCGGTCAGCCTGTCCCCGGAAAGCAACGCGGAAACGACGCTGTTCCAACGGAATTCCACGTTTTCGGCCTGTGCCAGCGGCTCGTGATAGATCTTGGTGGCCCGCAGGGTGTCTCTGCGGTGGACGAGGATCACTTTTTTCGCCACGCGGCTGAGAAGGAGGGCATCTGCCGCGGCGGAATTGCCGCCGCCCACCACGACCACCGTTTTGCCCTTGTAAAACATCCCGTCGCAGGCGGCGCAGTAGGCCACGCCCCGGCCCAACAGCTCCGTCTCTCCGGCAACGCCCAGCGTTCTGGGGTCTGCGCCGGTGGCCAGCACCACGGTTTTCCCCCGGAAGATCCCCTCGCTGGTCTCCACGAGCTTGGGAACCGCCGTCAGATCCATGCGGAGAACTTCCGCGTATTCGCTGCGTGCCCCAAAACGCTCCGCCTGCTTTTGCATATTCTCCGCCAGAGAGAAGCCGTCGATCCCGTTCTCAAAGCCGGGGTAGTTGTCGATCTGCTCGGTCAGGGCCATCTGCCCACCGGCGGACAGTTTTTCCAGCACGATGGTGTCCAGCCCCGCCCGTGCCGCGTACAGGGCAGCGGTGTAGCCGCCCGGTCCGCCGCCCACCACGAGCATATCATAAACATGATTGTTGTTCATATCTGAACCCTCCGTTATTTCGCCAAGGCTTCCTGAATGAAACGGTCGATTTCTGCCTTTGAGCCGGGCGCGATGATGGAATCCACGGCCTTTCCGTTCCGGTACAGCACCAGAGTTGGGATGTCCTCGATCCCCTCGGCCCCCGCCAGCTGCGGCTCCTCGTCAATATTGATCTTGCCGACAGCAAGGCTGTCCGCGTATTCCTCTCCAATCTTCTCATACGCAGGGCCGATCCTCCGGCAATAGCTGCACCAGGGCGCCCAGAAATCTACCAAAACAGGCTTTTCCTCCCGGATCAACTGCTTAAACTGCTCCTGATTCATATTCATAGCTGCCATATCTGTCAGCTCCTTTCCTTTGTTTGGGTATTCTCAAGACTCCAGTCTCGCCCCACACCACATTGTGACCTCATCCTGAGATGACGGTACTCTGCCCTTGGGACATAAAGCAGATGAGTAAGACCATCATCTGTACGAAAATAGCTGCGGTTTGTTGCAGCTTATTCTGCGCAGAGCTCAGCCACCAGAGCGTCCATCTGCGCTTCGCTGGTTTGGTTCAATGCACCACGCAGAGACACTACCGTTTCGTAAAGGTGGATATCCTTCATCTCCTCCAATTTGGTGCGCATCAGCCGCGCGGCATCAGGTGCCCAAGAGCCGTCTTCAATAAGGCCAACCCGGCGGTTTCGGAATCCCTTTGTCCGTAAATGTTCCAAAAACTCCCTCATGGGCGGAAACAGTCCTCCGTCATAGGTGGCGCTGGCTAAAACCAACTTCCCGCAGTAGAACGCACTGGCAACAGCGTAGGAAAGATCTGTCACAGTGAGATCACATATGTTGACCTGTACGCCTTTTTTCTCTAATTTACCCTTGAGGGTCTTCGCCGCATGGGCAGTATTTCCATGGATGGATGCGTGGGCAATCAGTATGCTCTCCGATTCTTCTGGTTCCCATTGTGACCAGAGATCATAGAACCGCAGACACTCCTCCAGCCCTTCTGTAAGCACGGGACCGTGGAGCGGGCAGATTGTTTTGATCTCCAGTGCGGAGATTTTTTTCAGCAGCGCCTGCACCTGTGCGCCATATTTCCCGATAATATTGTAATAATACCGTCGGGCCTGCGGCACCCAGGGGGCACGGGCAGTCCGTTCCAGTGAGCCAAAGCGTCCGAAGGCATCCGCCGAGAACAGGATTTTTTCCGTTTCCTCATACGCCGTCATCACCTCCGGCCAGTGTACCATCGGCGCCAGCAGAAAGCGCAGCCGGTGCAAACCCAAGGAAAGCGTATCTCTTTCGCCAACCTCCAGCATACGGTCTTCCGACAATGCACCTGTGCCGAAGAACTGCTTGATCAGGGTAAATGTTTTCGCGTTTCCCACGATCTTCATCTCCGGGTACTTTTGTGCCAGCCGCATGAGACTGCCGGAATGATCCGGCTCCATGTGTGTGACCACAAGATAGTCGGGCCTGCGCCCCTCCAACACCCGTGCCACATTGGAAAGCCATTCTTCCGTTGCCCGTGCGTCCACGCTGTCTATCACGGCAATCTTCTCATCCAGAATGACATAGGAGTTGTAGCTCACTCCCATAGGCTGGACGGGGTACTGGTTTTCAAAGAGTGCCAATGTGTTATCATCCACCCCTACATAGCGGATGGCATCTGTTACCGTTTGGATAGCCATATAAAATATACCTCCTATTTTCCTTACTCAGACTCTGACTGATAGGTTCTTCTTTTCTAACGAAACATACGCTCAACCGCGGATCGACGGTCGCGCATTTCACCGTTGCCTTGCTTCCCCCCAGAGTCGTTACATGTGGTACACCGCAGCGGGGCGAAGTCCTTCCGGCAGGCCGTCGGGCGCAGCAGGTGAAAGTTCCCAGCGTACCTGCCCCGCCCACTGGGAGGCGACAGCGGAGAAGTGGAGCATGACAATACCGAGATCCAATGCGGCATCCAAATTATCGGTGTAGGCATCCTCCTGCTGCACCAAATAGATGCTGTGGTCCTGCACAAGGAAGCCATAGGGCTGACGGTTGAGATAGCTGGGGGAGAGCGAAGCGGCGTAGACGGACTGCCAGAGCATATCGTCGTAGAAGTCCATCATCTCGTCAAGCCCAGACTTGTTGCTCCAGCTCCCCATGTGAACCAAATCGTGCACGCCCTTTTTGGGCGCGTAGTACTGCTGCTCGGCCCGCACATCGATCTGAGACATACTTAGGATATTCAGCCGCAGCTTTTTTGCGGTCTTTTCCCCGTAGCCAAAGGCAACGATTGCCGCCACCTCTAACGGGGTGGCGAGAGACAGTGCCTTTTTGATTTTGTCGCTGTCGGTGAAGGTCATCCAGCAGGTGTCAATGTCCAACTCAGTCAGCTTGAGGACGAGATCTTCCATCATGTAGCCGGCGTTAATGGCCGCATAGGAATGCGGGGCAGACATAAGGAGCAGGTAGTGCGGTGCTCCGATGAGAAATTGATTATAGCCCGCTGAGCTCTCCAGCGCCGGCTGTGCATCCTTGTCCAAGACGATCAACTCCGTTGCAATCTCCGGGACAAGACGGGGGCAGGTCTTTTCATAGTAGGATCTGAGCTGGCCGATAGCCTCGCTCGGAACTTCCTTTTCGCGGAATGCGTGAACGGATCTGCGATTTTGAATCATAGCGCTGTAATTCATAGTAATATCTCCTATTCTGATGTCTTTGGTTTTCTTATAAATCGTCTATCAGTGCGGTGCTCTTGGCGTAGGCGGTACTGCGTGCCTCAAAGAAATCGGTCTTGACCATGTTGGCGTCGGCGTACTGGCTGACCCATTCCATGCTCTCCGGTTCGCTCTCAAAGCCTGGATACAATGCGGGATAGCCAAGGCTCGTCCAGCGGAGGTTGCCGAGATAGCGGATGTAATCGCTGATCATCTGCCGGTTCAGCCCCGGGATGTCGTCGCCGATTACATAATGCCCCCATGCGATCTCCTGCTCCACGCCCTCACGCATCATCTCGCGCAGCGCTTGTACGCTCTCGGCGGTGAACAACTCCGGCTGCTCCTTTTGCAGCTCCGTGATGATATTGCGGAACAGCCACAAGTGCGTGTTCTCATCGCGGTTTATGTAGCGAATCTCCTGCGCCGAGCCGGGCATCTTCCCGTTTCGGGAGAGATTGTAGAAGAACATAAAGCCGCTGTAAAAATAGATGCCCTCCAAAATATAGTTTGCCATCATCACGCGCAGCAGCGTGGGAGCGTCCTTCCGCTCCTGAAACGCGTTGTAGCAGTCCCCAATGAAGGTGTTGCGGCGCAGCAGATGCTCGTCCGTTTTCCATTGGTAGAGGATGTCATTGCGCTCCACGGGGGAACAGATGGTATCGAGCATATAGCTGTAGCTCTGTGAGTGGACACACTCCTGAAACGCCTGAATGGACAGGCAGAGATTGACCTCGTTGGCGGTAATGTAGGCGCCGATATTAGGCAGGTTCGCTGTCTGAATGGAATCCAAAAAGACGAGAAAACTCAGAATTTTATCGTAGGCGCTGCGCTCGGTTGACAGCAGGCGGGGATAGTCCTTCACATCCTGCGAGAGATTGATCTCCTCAGGGATCCAGAAGTTGTTCATGGCCTGCCGGTACCAGTCGCTGACCCAAGCGTACTTCATATTGTTGAAGTCGTTGAGGTTTGTGGTATTGCCGCCGATCATGCGCCGCAGGCGCACATCAGGGTCGCCCTCCGGGTTAAAGAGGGGCTTTTTCTTCAGTTCCGTCATGCTATCCTCCTTATGACGAGCAGCTTTCGCAGGTCTCGACCTCAAGGGCCTTGCTGCGGACATAGTAAATGGTCTTGACGCCGGCCCTCCACGCCTCCAAATACAGTCTGAGCACCTGACGCATGGAATAGTCGTTGGTGATATAGAGATTCATGCTCTGCGCCTGGTCAATATGTCTCTGGCGAAGGCCCGCGGCGCGTACCGACCAGCTTTGGTCGATCAGATGCGCTGCCTTATAGTACCACCATGTGTCCATAGAAAGCTCCGGAGCAACGCGGGGCAGCATGCTGCCCTTTTTTTCCTCTAAAAAGAATTTCTTCATAATTGGATCTATGCCCGCCGACGTGCCGGAGAGGATAGATGTGCTGGAGGTCGGTGCGACCGCCAGCAGATAGGCGTTGCGCATTCCCTGCACCGCCACCGTTTTCGCAAGCGCCCGCCACTTTTCGGAGGTATAACCCCGCTTTTCAAAATACGCGCCCGTCTGCCAGTCGCTGCCCTCAAAGAGCGCGTAACGACCCTTTTCCCGTGCCAGTGCTGTGTCCGCCTTGACGGCGGCGTAGTTGATGAGCTCGAACACTGCGTCGGTGAAGGCAAGGTGCTCATCGCTCTCCCAGTGGATGCCGCGCTTTGCCAGCATGTGGTGGTAGCCGCTGACGCCCAGGCCGATGCTGCGGTACTTCTGATTGGTAAGCCGCGCGTATTCCAACGGGTAGAAGTTGAGGTCGATCACATTATCCAGTGCGCGGATGGCCGTTTCCACCGTGCGTTCCATATAGGCCTCGTCCTCCACCGGCAGATTACCGAGAGACAGACTCGCCAGATTGCAGACCACAAACTCACCTGGGCGTGTGGCCGTCACCACTATTGTGTCGCCGTTCTCAGTGTGCACCTCAGTGCTGATGTGCTCGATGGGCGCCATGTTCTGCGCGATCTCCGTACAGAGATTGGAGCAATAGATCATTCCCGTGTGGCCGTTTGGATTCATATGATTTACACTGTCGCGATTGAAAGCGAAGGGCGTGCCGGTCTCCACTGCCGAGCGAAGCACCAGCCGCACGATGTCCTTGACGGTGACGCTGCGCTTTTCGATGCGCGGGTCATTGACGCAGTCCAGATACCGCTTCTCCCATTCTGTACCCCAGTAATCCTCCAGTGCGTAGCCCTTGACCGTGAGGATCTCATGCGGACACATGAGATGCCACGGCGCGTCTATGTTCTCCTCCGCCAGTCGCCAGAAGAGATCCGGATAGCACACGGCGGGAAATACATCATGTGCCTTCATGCGGTCGTCGCCGTTGTTGGTGCGCAGTTGAAGGAATTCCGGCAGGTCCCGGTGCCATGCGTCTAAGTAAACCGCCACAGCGCCCTGCCGCATCCCCAACTGATCCACCGCCACGGCGGTGTCGTTGACCAGCCGGATCCAGCGGATAACACCGCCCGCCGCCCCTTGAAAGCCGCGGATGGTGCTGCCTGCAGCGCGCACCTTACCGAAGTACATCCCCATTCCACCGCCGAATTTAGAGACCTTTGCGAAGTTGTCCAGCGAGCGGTAGATGCCGTCCAGACTGTCCGGCACAGTGTCCACAAAGCAGCTTGAAAGCTGATGGTAGGGCTTTCGTGCGTTGGACATGGTAGGTGTCGCCATTGTGACCTCCATACGGCTGAGCATATCGTAAAAGCGTTTTACCCACCCCATGCGATCAGAGCCTTCGTTCATAGCAAGATGCAGCGCGATACCCAAAAACATCTCCTGCGGTGTTTCCAGCGGCACGCGGCTGCGTGACTGGATCACATAGCGTTTGAGCAGCAGGTCAAGGCCGGAATAGGTGAACAGCTCGTCCCGTTCCGGGCAGAGAAAGTCCTCCGCCATGGCAATCTCCTCGTGGGTATAGTGGGCAAGGATATAGTCACCGTAGAGTCCCTTATCCGTCAGATAGCGAAGCTTGCCATAGAGGTCGCCGACGCCACGCCCCTCCCATTCCTGTGCGTTGCGACAGCGAAAGGAGTGGTTCAGAAGCCGCGCCGCGATGAACTCCCACTTGGGTGCCTCTGCCGTAGTCAGCTCTACCGCCGCCTTGGTCAGTGCCTCAGCCCGCTCATCCTCCGTCATGCCCAGGCGACAGAAACTCTCAAACTTCATTTGAAGCGCCGCGAGGGAGTAGACTTCCTCGGTAAAATCCATCTGGATGCGGCGCAGCACCTCGTCAAGCGAGTCATCCCCCACCGTCCGCGCGATGGTATGCCGGACACGGCGCAGCGCAGACCGCTTTTCGCGGTAGAGGATGTACGCCTTGGCCACCTCATAGTGTCCGCGCTCCATGAGCGTTCGCTCCACCTCGTCCTGCACACGTTCTACGGTGAGCGGCACTGTGACGGAGAGATTGTTGAGAACGGTGGCGAGGATCTCATCCATCTCTCTGCTCCCGATCTCCTTGCCCTGTCCGTCAAACGCCTTTTTCATGGCGTTGAAAATTTTCTCCTGTTGAAAGGGAACAGACTCCCCGTTTCGTTTTCTGATCTCCATTTCGATCCTCTCATCTTCTCCGGTCACTTCTCATGTCCTTTTGGGCAAAGAGCGGGCAAGCGCAGTATCACGCTTGCCCGCTCTGTTTTTGAAAGCCGGTTTTTCTGCAGCCGACGCGGCAGGGCTGTTTGTTGTCTGTTGTCTTGGTTTTGGCTTTCCTGCCAGTTACTTCATAGATTCCAGAATGGCGTCCGCCAGTGCTTCCAGCTCAGTGCGCTTGTCCGTGCCCATGGACGAGGCGAGGCTGAGCCGCTCGTTGAGCACCGTCATGTTCTTAAGCTCATTGTTGACGAATTTCTGCATGAGGTCACCGGACTTCACCGCCCATGAGCCGTTTTCAATGATGGCAAAGGTGCGGTTTTGCAGATTCAGTGCCTTCATATCCATGAGGAAGTCATGCATGGCAGGGTAGATGCCGAGGTTGTAGGTCACAGAGGCCAGGACAATGTGACTGTACTTAAACGCCTCGGAGATCAGCTGGGAGACATGAGTGGAGGACACATCGTACATCGCCACCTTGCTCATGCCCTTATCGCAGAGCGACGTCGCCAGCGCCTGCGCCGCGTTCTCCGTGTTGCCGTACATAGAGGCGTAGACGATGAGCACGCCCTGGGTCTCAGGGGCATAGCGGCTCCATGTGTCGTACTTTTCAATGAACCAGCCCAGATCCTTGCGCCACACGGGGCCGTGGAGCGGGCAGATGTACTTGATCTGATCCAAAACGCCGCCGGCCTTTTTCAGCAGGAGCTGGATGTGGGGGCCGTACTTGCCCACGATGTTGGTAAGGTAGCGACGGGCGTCGTCCAGCCAGTCCCGCTCGAAGTCCACCTCGTCGGCGAACAGCTTGCCGTCCAGCGCGCCGAAGGTGCCGAAGGCGTCGGCGGAAAAGAGGACGCCGTCGGTGACGTCGAGGGTCACCATGGCCTCCGGCCAGTGAACCATAGGCGCGCCCACAAAGGTGACGGTGTGCTTGCCGAAGGAGAAGGTGTCGCCCTCCTTCACCTCGATGCACTCATGTCCGTCCACATGGAAGCCGAACTGCCGCATGAGCATGAATGCCTTCTCGTTGGAGATCAATTTCACCTTGGGATGGCGCAGCAGGATCTCCTCGATGCAGGCGGCGTGATCCGGCTCCAGATGGTTGACCAGCAGGTAGTCCAGCTCGCGGCCATCCAGCACATACGCCAGATTTTCCAAAAGCTGGCGGCAGGCAGACCAGTCCACCGTGTCAAAGAGCACCGTCTTTTCATCCAGCAGGCAGTAGGCGTTGTAGCTTACGCCCCGGGGAATGGGAAAGCAGTTTTCAAACAGGGCCAGGCGATGGTCGTTGGCGCCCACCCAGTAGAGGTCGTTCGTTACTTTACGCACACAATACATCTTATCTTGCCTCCTTCACGGCCTCAAGCCTTTACAAATTGATCCTTCGTCTCCGCGCACTCGGGACACACCCACTCGGCGGGAAGCTGCTCAAAGAGCGTACCGGGCGCGATCTCGCCGTCCTCGTCGCCCAACTCCGGCACATACTCGTAGCCGCAGCCGCTGCAGACGTAGCGGTCGCCGATGGGGGCGGGCTTCGGCGGCGTGGGCCGCTTCATCTTTACCATGGGCGGCGCGGGCAGCTTTTCGCCGCTATCCAGCGCGGCAGTGAGCAGGGGCAGGATCTCCTCCACATCGCCCACGATGCCGTAGTCGCAGTTCTTGAAGATAGGCGCGTTACCGTTCTTATTGATGGCCACGATGGTGGAGGCGTCCTTGATGCCCTTAAGGTGCTGGGATGCGCCGGAGATGCCGCAGGCGATGTACAGATTGCCGGTGAACTTCTGACCGGACATACCCACATAGCGGTTCAGCGGCAGATATTTGAGAGTCTCCGCCACAGGGCGGGAAGAACCGATGGCCGCGCCGGCGGCCTTGGCCAGCGACTCTACCAGTTTCATGTTCTTTTTCTCCCCGATGCCCTTGCCCGCGGAGACCACCCGCTCCGCCTGCGGGATGGGCGTATCCATAGGGATGCCCACGGAGAAGTCGTGACCATCCTTCTTCAGCGCCGCCACAAGGTCGGCCACCTGCTGGGCAGCATCCCCCTCCCGGAAGATAGTCTTTTTGCGAATGCCGGTGATGGGCGCGGGTTTCTTGGCCGCCGAACGGCTCTCGCCGCCGGAGCTCTTGCCCAGTCTGCCCAACAGATGAGAGGCGATGACCACCCGCTGGATCTCGTTAGTGCCCTCGTAGAGGGTGGTGATCTTGGCGTCGCGGTAGGCCCGTTCCACCTCCATGCCCTTGAGGTAGCCGCTGCCGCCGTGGATCTGCAAGGCATCGTTGGTGACCTCCAGCGCGATGTCCGAGGCGTACATCTTCGCCATGGCGGACTCCATACCGTAAGGCGCGTGCTGCTCCTTCAGCTCCGCCGCGGAGTAGATGAGGAACCGGGCGCAGCGCAGCTTGGTTGCCATATCCGCCAGCTTGAAGGCGATGCTCTGCTGGGCCGCGATGGGCTTGCCAAACTGGACACGCTCCTTGGAATAGCTCAACGCGTGCTCAAACGCGCCCTGGGCGATGCCCAGCGCCTGCGCGGCGATGCCGATGCGTCCGCCGTCCAGCGTGGACATGGCAATCTTGAAGCCCTCGCCCTCCTTGCCCAATAGGTTTTCCTTGGGAACCTTCACGTCGTTGAAGATCAGCTCCGCCGTGGAGGAGGAGCGAATACCCATCTTGTCATAGTGGTCGCCGAACTCAAAGCCCTTCCAGCCCTTCTCCACGATGAAAGCGGAGATGCCCCGGGTGCCGATGTCCGGCGTGGTGACGGCGAAAACCACATAGGTGTCCGCCTTAGGGGCGTTGGTAATGAAGATCTTGCCGCCGTTGAGGAGGTAGTAGTCCCCCTTATCCAGCGCTGTGGTCTCCGTGCCGCCGGCGTCGGATCCGGCGTTGGTCTCCGTAAGGCCGAAGGCGCCGATCTTCTCGCCCTTGGCCAGCGGAACCAGATATTTCTTCTTCTGCTCCTCGGTGCCATAGGCGAAAATGGGCCATGAGCCGAGGGAGACGTGGGCGGAGAGGATTACGCCCGTGCCGCCGTCCACACGGGCCAGCTCCTCCACCGCGATGGCGTAGCTCAGAGCATCAAGACCGGCACCGCCGTACTCCTTGGGGTAGGGAATGCCCATCCAGCCCAGCTTACCCAGCTTCTTGACAGCCTCCTCGGGAAACTCATTGTTCTGATCCATTAAAAATGCGAGGGGCTTGATCTCCTCCTCCGCAAAACTCCGGATCTTCGCGCGCAGCTCTTCGTGCGCCGACGTGGTTTGAAACAGCATACGGGTACCTCCTTTTAAAATTTTACAGCTTGCTTGTATCTTGGGGATCGGATCCGCCGGTCAGCAGCCTGCGCAGGCTCACGGCGCGGAACGCCTCGTCCTGCTTTTGCTGCAAAGCCGCCAGCTGACAGTGGATGGCGCACCGCCCATGCTTGTCATGCCAGCGGCATTCATATCCCGGCTCCATGCAGGCGCACAGGATGCCCCGCTCCCCCACGACCCCCATGAGATCGTAGAGGGAGGTCGCGTCCAGATCGCAGGACAGCTCGCAGCCGCCGAGAGCGCCGCGGCTCACCCGCACCAAATTGCCGGCGGAGAGCTTGCGCAGAATCTGGTAGGCAAACTGATTGGGGATCAATTCCGTTTCCGACATCTCGGCCACCGAATGCTTCTCCCCGTCCATCAGCACCCGCAAAATGCGCAGCGCGTAGTCCGTCTCTTTGGTGATGATCATGCTCCACATCCTCTTTTCGCTTGCTTGTTAATACTATCATATCAATCTTGATAAAATTTGTCAAGATTATTTCAAAAAAAATATTGCTTTCATACAGACCGCCCCAGCCCGGGTCAGCTTCGCTTTCCATTCAGCGAAAAGCCATGTTCCTTACAATTATAGAAGCCGAAAAAGCTGTGCCGTGGCAGTCCGCCGAAAGCAGAAAAGACTATGCCTGAAAACCAGAAAGCGGAGGAATTGGTTGGGGCTCGCAGGGGTCGCCCATCCAAGGCGGATGAGGCGATCCCTGACAAGTCCAAGGCAAGCACCAAAGTGCGTGCTTTTCATTTTATATCCGACGCACTATGTTAAGATGTGCAGTAGATGTTCCATTTTTCTGTCCCATTCTCTGCTGGAATCGGCGCACTCTTTCAGTTCAGTTTCGATTTCAGCATTTATCGGCAGATTTTTCTTATAGCGGATGGTATGCTCAAGGCTTGCCCAGAAGTCCATGGCGATTGTACGGAGTTGTATCTCCACTGGCACATGGATCTCTTTTTCCGCAAAGAATACCGGCAGCCGGATCGTCAGGTGCAGACTGCGATAGCCATTTGGCTTAGGGTGTGAAATATAATCTTTCTCCGTGATGATTTCAATGTCAGACTGATCTTTTAAGCACTTTGCCAAAAAGAACACATCCTCCTCGAAAGAGCAGATCACCCGCACACCGGCAATATCCATGATATTTGCCTGCATGGTCGGAAAATCCAGAGAAAGTCCGCGCTTCTGCATCTTATTCATAATGCTGGACGGCGACTTCAAGCGACTTTTCATACTTTCTATCGGATTGCGATCATGCTGCAATGAAAACTCTTCGTTTAGAATTTCCAACCTGCTTTCCAGTGCTTTCAGCGCACATCGGTATTGCAGCATGACTTCCTGATACCTGCGATTTTCGCTTAAAAGGCGCTGGCACTGCAGATCATCTAAGCCTTTATCTGCCGCAACCGTCAAGCCAAATAAATTTTCACTCATAGTTTCTCCATTCCGCAGGGATAGGCGCTCCGCGCTGTCTGCTGCTCTTGTGTTACGACCTGATAAAAACTGTATCCGCCGGAGAGATGGGAACAGCTGAAACCATACTGCGTCAAAAGCCGACAGGCCAGATAACTGCGAAGCCCAGTCTGGCAATTCACATAGATAGGCTTGTCCCGCTCTAACTCGTCCAAGTGCTTCCGCAGATCGTCCAGTGGAATATTGCGGAATCCATTCAAGTGCCCACGCCGATATTCGCCTTCCGTACGGACGTCCAGCAGCGTCGCACTGCCATCGCAGGGCAAGTCCTCAACATCATTCCAATGGAACTGCTGCACTTTCCCGCTCTCCAAATCCTCGATCATAAAACCGGCCATATTGACCGGATCTTTGGCAGAGGAATAGGGCGGCGCATAGGAAAGGTCAAGTTCCGTCAGTTCCAAAGCTTTCATTTTTGCGCGAATGGCCGTTGCCAGTACATCAATACGCTTGTCCACACCGTCGCCGCCAACGATCTGCGCACCGAGCAACCGCAGGCTTTCTTTTTCATACAGTACCTTCATTGCCATAGACTGTGCGCCGGGATAATAGGCAGCGTGGGATGCTGGGAAAAGTACGACTTTGTCGTAAGCGATTCCTGCTGCCTGCGCTGCCTTTTCATTGATACCCGTGGAGGCCGCTGTCAAGCCAAACAGTTTCAGAACAGACGAACCCTGAGAGCCGGTAAAGTGGCTGTTGCCGCCGCAGATATTGTCAGCGGCAATGCGTCCCTGCTTGTTGGCGGGTCCCGCCAGCGAAATCAACGCTTTCTGCCCGGTTACAAAATGGGTGACCTCTACGGCATCGCCCACAGCATAGATGTCCGGCACGGAGGTTTCCATCCGTTCGGTGACAGCGATGCTTCCACGAATACCAAGCTCAAGACCGACATCTTTTGCTAAATGCGTGTCCGGGGTAACACCGATGGCCAGCAACACCATATCCGAATGCAGCGGCTCACTACTCTCCAACAGAGTCAGCACGGAATCTCCGTCCTGTCGGAATCCGGTAACGGTTTCCCCCAACCGCAGAGTCACGCCGTGTCTGCGCATTTCCGCATGGACAAAGCTCGCCATGTCCGCATCCAGTGGTGCTAATAGCTGATTGGGTCGCTGAACGATGGTGACAGAAACGCCCATTTCTGTAAGGTTTTCCGCCATTTCCAGACCGATAAAGCCGCCGCCAGCCAAAACAGCGTTTTTCGGCTTCTGATCCTCTACAAAGTGCCTAATGCGGAGGGTATCCTCCACGGTGCGCAGCGTGAAAACACGCTCACTGCTGACGCCGGAAAGCGCAGGAACCGTCGGCTTTGCGCCGGGGGCAAGAAGCAGTTTGTCATAGGTTTCCGTATAGATCTTCCCGCTGTCCAGTGTGCGGACCGTGACGGTTTTCTCTGCGGGATTGATCGCAGTTACTTCCTGCCGTACCCGCACATCAATGCGAAAGCGGTCCCAGAAGCTCTCCGGAGTTTGCAGTGTCAGTTCTTCTTGCTCCTTGATCACACCGCCCACATAATACGGCAGACCGCAGTTGGCATAGGACACATAGCCGCTACGCTCGATCATGATAATCTGCGCGTGTTCATCCAAACGGCGGATGCGGGCAGCAGCAGAAGCACCGCCCGCCACGCCGCCTACGATCACAACTTTCATCTTGCGCCCTCCACCATTGCGGCAATCTCCGACTTAGGCCGATAGCCGACCAATTTGGTAATGGCCTTTCCATCCTTGAATACGGCCAGCATCGGGATGCTGGATACCTGAAAACGCATCGCCAGCTCCATCTGCTCGTCCACATTGACCTTGCCCACCTTGAGCGTACCGCTTTTTTCTTCGGCAAGCTCATGCAGTACGGGAGAGAGCATTTTGCACGGTCCGCACCAGTCCGCATAGAAATCCAGCAGGACGGGCTTGTCGGAATGCAGTACCTCATTTTCAAAATTCGCAGCAGTAATTTTCAGTTCAGCCATGAGAAAGGCTCCGTTCTGTTATCTTTGTTTATTCTTTGTTTTTCAGCTTGCAAATACCCTGCGTCATGGTTCCCATCGGACAAAACGCACACCATGTGCGGGGCTTGTAGAGCACCATAACGATCAGACCCAGCAGCAGAGAGGTCAGCATGAGGCTATAAAAGCCAAAGCTGAACTGCGCCATCCAATCAGCGACTGTACCGGCTGTATAAGTCCAGTCCCATGGCACACGGAATGTCCAGAACAGCTTAATGGCCTCCCGCAGGGACGTAGCACCAGCAGCGACCAGATAGGTCTGGAACACCATGTTGCCGAACATCGTCAGGAAAAAGAGCAAAAAGGCATAACGGAACCACTTGGAGGACATCCAGCGGGGCGTGGGCTTGCAGCGGGAGCATTTAAGGTCTGTCCCCAGCTTGCTGAACAGTTGACCCCGTCCGCAGAGGTGGTTGCAAAAGAATTTGTTCCCGCCAAAGATGGCTAAAAGCAGCGGCAGAAGAAAATCGATCATACCCAGCCATGCGAACAGGATATTGAAAAAGCCCAGTGCAAAATAGATGATGGCATATACCCACAGGTAATCGTACCAATGCTTTGCTTTCATGCGTCAGCCCTCACTTTCACCTCAATGCAGCCGACGGGACAGAGCTTTGCGCACTTGCCGCAGCCTACGCAGCGTTCCGCCTCCACGGCGGCGTAGCAGCCACGGCGCACCTTGACGGCCCCCAGTGGACAGGTATTTTCACACACACCACAGGCGACACACCGCGTCTTATCTATGGCAGCCAGTTTCTTTGACAGCATAGCTTTCCTCCCTTAATCCTACAAGGATTTGTAATAGAGCATACAGTGGCAGACCCCCTCGAAGCGCGGATCTGCAATTGGATTCTTGAACTCCTGGCACATACATTTGGTTGCCTCTATGCGCTCCCTGCGGCAGGGGCAGTACCCGCCGGTGCGCTTGAGTCCTTTTCTGATGGTGCTGACAATCTCCTGATCGGGATTGAGCTTGATTTTCATGTTCGCCAGCTCTTTCTTGATTGTGGCTTTATCATACCGCAGGACAAAGTCTTTTTCTGTGACGAGGTTACATTGATAAAAAAATCCGGTGCTTTTTGAGCACCGGATTTTAAGAAGGTGAATTACGCTTTCCACAGACTGTGGAGGTTGCAGTAGGCGTAGACCGCCTCGACCTCATCGCCCTCGCAGAGAGCGAAGCAGACCTCCGGCTTTTCGCCGGGATGCAGTTCCTTACGCTGATTGCCCTGCTTGGTCTGGAGAGATACCCATTCGATGTAGTGCTCCGGCAGCATGGGGTGCTCCACAGAGCCGACCTTGACATGGACGATGCCGTTTTCCACCGTCCAGACAGGGACGTGCTTCTCCACGGCAGCGTCGGTGGTGCCGGGAACGATCTCGCTCATCGGCTCGCCGCAGCAGACGACAGGGACGCCTGCGTCCTTAACTTTGGCAATGATGTTGCCACAATGCTTGCAAATGTAAAACTTCTGATCCATGATAATTCTCCTTTTCTTTCTTTAATAGTTTTCTGCGTGAATTTCAAAATAGCTCTGGGGATGATTGCAAGCAGGGCAAACCTCCGGAGCTTTCTCACCGATCACAATGTGACCGCAGTTGCGGCACTCCCATACCTTGACCTCACTCTTGGCAAAGACCTCTGCCATCTCCACATTGTGCAACAGGGCACGGTAGCGCTCCTCATGGTGCTTTTCAATGGCGGCTACCAGGCGGAAACGCTGGGCCAGCTCATGAAAGCCTTCCTCATCGGCAGTTTTGGCAAAGCCATCGTACATATCCGTCCACTCGTAGTTCTCACCCTCAGCGGCGGAGAGAAGGTTTTCTGCGGTGTCGCCAATACCGTTCAGTTCTTTGAACCACAGCTTGGCGTGTTCCTTCTCATTATCAGCGGTTTTGAGGAACAGTGCCGCGATCTGCTCAAAACCTTCCTTCTTGGCCTTGGATGCAAAATAGGTGTACTTGTTGCGTGCCTCGGACTCGCCGGCAAAGGCAGCCATCAGGTTTTTTTCGGTTTGAGTTCCTGCGTATTTCGTTTCTCTCATGGTGGATACTCCTTCCTGCTTTTCTGCTTTTCTGTTTTTATTGTAGCAAATCTATGATTTTATTCCGTGACGAAGTCACATTCCTTTTTATTTTAGACGATTTAATCTGTTCTTATCCCGCAGCGTGATTGCACCACGCTTCAGCTCCACCAGTCCGTCCTCCGAGAAGCTTTTGAGCATCCGTGCCACTGCCTCCCGTGCCGAGCTGATGTGCTGGGCGATCTGCTCATGGGTCATACGTATCGTGTCGGAGCCGGTACGTTCCGCTTCGGCAAAGAGAAATTCTGCCAGCCGCTGATCCAGCCCCTTGAACATGATCTGCTGCATCGCCCACATCACATCAGAAAACCGTTTCGTTGCCAGTTCATAGAGAAAACAGCGGACATGGAGATTTTTCTCCTTGAGTGCAGCAATGACATTTGCAGGGATAACCAGAACGTCCGTATCCATTCCGGCAGTCATTTGCGTATCAAAGGTGATCTGACTGATCACGCAGGAGGCGGAAAGCACACATAGTTCGCCCGGATACAGGCGGAACAGCGTTACCTCCCGCCCCTCATCAGAGAGAAGATAGGTGCGAATCTCGCCGGAAAGAATAAACAGCATTCCGAGACATTCATTGTCGCTGCTGTGAACGAACGCACCCTTTTTATAATGACGGACAAAGGCACTTCGGCGTAGTGTGTCCATTTCGCGTTCGGTCAAGGATGACCAGAACGGAAGTTGTGTCAGTGTGCGTTCCATATCAATGGCAGCTATGCTTGCCGCAGCCGTGGTCACCGCAGGAGTGACCAGCCTCGCCGTGCTCATGATCATGGTGGTCACAGTGAACATTGGGATCGTAGCCCAGATTTCCGTTGAGCAATGCGCTCACCGCAGCATCAGCGTCCCCGCTGACACCGCCGTAGAGCTTGATGCCCGCTTCGGCCAGAGCTGCCTGCGCACCGCCGCCGATGCCTCCGCAAATCAAAGTGTCCACGCCGTTCTGCATCAGGAAGCCTGCCAGTGCGCCGTGACCGCTGCCGTTGGTGTCAACGACTTTCGCATGAGTGATTTTGCCGTCCACAGCTTCATAAAGCTTGAACTGCTCGGTGTGACCGAAATGCTGAAAGATTTGACCGTTTTCATAGGTAACTGCAATTTTCATAATGGAATCTCCTTTGCAAGTTTTGCCTAATTTTTCCATGTTGGTTCTCTGCATCCGGGAGCAACGGCCGCAGTGAGCTGCCTCCTGTCCTCCGCAAATGCGGTAGTTTCCCCCGGTGATGTGCAGCGGTTTCCCGTGGACAAGACACGCTGCAATCTTGCGCCGTGCGCCTTCGTAAATCTCCTGCACGGTAGAGCGTGAAATGTCCATCTGCGCGGCACACTGCTCGTGGGTTTGCTGCTCCAAGTCAACCAGCCGAATGACCTCGTATTCGTCCAGCGTCAGCAGGATCGGCTCGGTATTCTCGCACCCGTTGGGACAGAATGTATCGACCTGTGGTACGCCACAAATTTGACGGCACCGTGGCGGTCTTGGCATGGGAGCTTTCTTCCCTTTGTATTCGGTATATTCCGATTGTAGCACTTTGAGCAGAAAAAAGCAATTTTTTTCAAAAGCTGCTACATTTTCCGTCCTCATATGTGTGCCGGCTGATATTCGGAGTCGAATGCTACATGTGAGCCTTGTTCGTAATGCCCACCGATCATGACCGTAGCGGCAGTCACAGCATCCACATGAAAGCGTTCCCGGTAATGCTTGCATTTTCGTAAAAAAACGTTATAATTGAATCAGTTAAATCAAAGGAGGCATCAAATCATGAAATCACATAAATACTGGGCCTTAGGCGCACTTTTCTGTATGTTGGGATGCATTTATTCTGGAATCAAAAAATCTATGACTGCGCATAAATACTTTGCCTATTCTTCATTGATTTGTATGGGAATGTCCATTTATTCCGGTCACAAACTGGCTTCTCCAAAGAAGAAAAAAATCACTAAATCAAATAATAGTGAGAATAGTTAAACAAAAAAATTCCTTTCTTTATCTTTATTCTCCTTGCCCTGCGGGACCAGTATGATTTTGAATACGGAACCGATAAAGAGGTTGACGGTGTGCTGTCATCAACGACAAGTGCAAGGCTCTGGCGCAAAAGGTCAAAGAGATTATCGACACCAAATCTTCGTTTGCTGACTGGCTGAACAATCAGAACGTCCGCAATCAGTTGAAGCTGGAGATCAAGATCTGCCTTGTAAAAAACGGCTATCCTCCACAGTACAGCCCCGAAGTTTTCAAAAAGGTCATGGAGCAGGTCGAGAACTTTGAGGAGAACAATTAAATCATCCATAAAGAAAAAAATACAGCTATATTCAGGCTTCACACTGAAATATAGCTGTATTTTTTTGCATCGCTAACAATTGTTGTGCTTTCTCTTGAAAACAGCGTAAAGATTTATTATAATAAGATAAATAGTTGTGGACTTTGCAAAGGAGCTGTGAAGAATGAATCGAAACTGCCGTCGCAAAACGGAAAAGGTCTATGTGAAAGTGACTTCTGATTTTGACGCAACCGGCTATATGCAGCCCCGGCAGATCACATGGGGCGATGGCCGGACGTATCCCATCGAGCAGGTGCGGGACTTTCGCCCCGCAAATACCATTGCCGATATGCCCGGCGACTGTTATACTATAATGGTAAAGGGGCAGGAACGGTGTCTGTTTTTCGAGCGTTCCGACCCACGATTTCCATCCCGGTTCGGCAGATGGTTCGTGGAGGTGGAAATCAAATAACACAGAGGAGGGCTGAAGTATGGCAGCACAGCGCACCTATCTGGCAATCGACCTGAAAAGTTTCTATGCCTCGGTGGAGTGCGTAGACCGTCATCTGGACCCCCTGACCACCAATCTGGTGGTGGCGGACGCCTCCCGCACCGAAAAGACCATCTGCCTTGCGGTATCGCCCTCCCTGAAAGCCTACAAGATACCCGGCAGAGCACGGCTGTTTGAAGCCGTTCAGCGGGTGAAAGAGGTCAACGCCCAGCGGCTGCAAACTGCCATCCGGCAGAAAAAGGCGGTCCGGGGAGAGGATGGCAGGTACCACTTTGCCAGCACCTCTTTCGATGCCAATGCCCTGAACGCAGACCCGGCGCTGGGGCTGAGCTACATCGTTGCGCCACCCCGGATGCAGCGGTATCTGGATGTTTCCACCCAAATCTACAAGACCTACCTCAGATATGTGTCCCCGGCAGACATTTACCCCTACTCCATCGACGAGGTTTTCATTGATGTGACGGGCTATCTGCCTTATTATCACATGAGCGCCCATGAACTTGCCATGACCATGGTGCGGGAGGTGCTGTACAACACCGGCATCACCGCAACGGCAGGCATCGGCACCAACCTCTACCTTGCAAAGCTGGCCATGGACATTGTGGCAAAGCACATCCCGGCAGACAAAGATGGTGTCCGCATTGCGGAACTGGATGAGCAGTCCTATCG
Organism: Faecalibacterium hattorii; assembly: GCF_003287455.1. GTDB lineage: Bacteria > Bacillota > Clostridia > Oscillospirales > Ruminococcaceae > Faecalibacterium > Faecalibacterium hattorii. The sequence continues at coordinate 49,054 of NZ_PRLC01000019.1, forward strand.
GTATCTGCTGTGGAACCACAGACCCCTGACAGATTTCTGGATGACCGGTCCCGGAACCGTCAAGCGGCTGGAAGCTCATGGCATCTACACCATGGGGGACTTGGCACGGTTCTCCATCCATGGAGAAGATCGTCTGTATGAGATTTTCGGCGTGGATGCAGAAATTCTCATCGACCACGCATGGGGCTGCGAACCCTGCGGCATGGAGCAGATCAAAAGCTACAAGCCCAGCACCAACAGCATCAGCGAGGGGCAGGTGCTATCCACTCCTTACCCGTATGATAAAGCAAAACTCATTGTCCGGGAGATGGCGGAGATTCTGATGTTCCGGCTCACGGAAAAGAAGCTGGTGACGGAATCCATCACCTTGGAGGTGGGCTACGACCGGGAGAACGTGGACAAGGGCGGCTACCGTGGTCTGACCCAGACCGACCGCTACGGCAGAACCATCCCCAAAGCAGCTCACGGCACTATCCGGTTTGATGCGCCCACCAATCTGGGCAGCACCATCATCAACGAAAGCGCAAAGCTGTTTGAGCGCATCACCGACCCGGCGCTGACGGTGCGGCGCATTACCATCAACGCCAACAAGGTCACGCCAGACGAGGGCATCTATCAGGTGGACTTTTTTACCGACACCAAGAAGCTGGAAAAGGAGAAAAAACTCCAGCAAGCCATGCTGGGCATCAAGAACAAGTACGGCAAAAATGCCGTACTGAAAGCCAGCAGCTACGAGGAAGGTGCCACCATGCGCCAGCGCAATGCGCAGATTGGTGGTCACAGCGCAGGAGGTTCGGATGGAAAACTACAAAAATAGCAAGATCGGACAAGAGACCGCCCAAAAGTACGGAGACATCATAGAGATGGAACGCCCCCAGACCGAAGAATCCCTTCGCAAGCACCCCCGCATGACTTTACAGAACCGGGCAAAGATTTTCTCTCCCTTTGCAGCCTTGCGTGGTTATGATGAGCAGCTTGCCGCAGAAAAACAGCGCACCGAGCGGGTGACCAAGCGCATTTTGACCGAGGAAGAAATGTCGGCTCTGTCCGATCGGCTGATGCAGGTCACCAAGGGCATGACCATCACAGTGCGGTATTTCAAAGAGGATACCGCCCACCCGGAGATTCCCGCAGTGGGCAACTACATCACGCTGACCGGAAAAGCGGACCGCATCGACCCAGTGTTCCGCACCTTGCAGGTGGGCGAAACCGTAGTGCCCTTTGAAGATCTGGTCGAGATCAGTGGGGAAAGCATCATGGAGATTGACCAATATCTCGGCATTACAGAGGATTAAGCACAAAAAAGGCCACCAGTCGAAAAAACGGCTGGTGGTCTTGTTTACTTATGACGTATCGTCGGCAGCTGCTTGACTTTGTTTCCGACTTTTTTGCGTTCCAGCGAGAACACCATGTCTGGAGTGCGCTCAAAAAATCCTATGTCACGCCGCCAGCTCGTGCCACATTTGCAGTGGAACAGGCCAATGAACTGCTGCTTCATTTTACGTCCGCAGTTCGGACAGATTCGCTTGCTGGCTTCCATAAAAATTTACTGGAGTTTGGCAACAATTTCATCAGCGGACATACCGCTGGCAAGCAGCTTCTTCAGCACATCTTCTGCTTCGCTTTTCTTTGCTTCTTCCATTGCCTTTGCTTCGGCGGCAGCTTTTTTGTTTTCGGCTTTGGTAAGTTCCTTGGTGACGGCTTTCAATTCTGCTTTCTTGGCTTTCATCTGCGTTTTCAGATCATCGAGATTTGCAGTCAGCGCAGCAACCTCAGATTCGATTTTTTCCTTTTCAGCGGTCTTTTCTGCAACGACGGCTGCATAATCAACGCTGGCCTTTACAGTACGAGCCTTATTCTTGCTTCCCTTGGGTCTTGCCATAATAATTTCCTCCCATAAAGTGAAATAATTTGATACTTACAAGTATATTTCCAAATAGTCAGAATTGCAATAGGTAACATGAGTCGTTTTCAACTGCCAATGCAAATCTTATTCGGTATGCCCGAAGATCGTCGCAAATGTATTCCTTCAATGGTAACAATCATGGAGATTAGTGTTTATCTGGAGATTACCAAAGGATAAATAGAAGCAGTATTAAAGCTGTTCACCATGCAGATTTTCCAGCGTGGCAAACGGCTTTTTTGCTGCCCCTATATTTACAGGTAGGAGGAATCGAAGAAGTCTTTTAATGTAATTCCTAAACCCTGACAAATTCTTTCAATCGTCTCTACGCTTAACTGCCCTCCCCGACGGGCGGTGGTTTGAATCGTGGAGTACGATATTCCGCATTTCTTTGCCAATACACATAGATTCATATCACGCACTTGCATCAAATCCTGAACACGCTTGATCGTATCCACGAAAACCCCTCCCATCTTTTTAGTTCAAAACTTTTCCAAC
>NZ_PRLC01000001.1 GCF_003287455.1 Faecalibacterium hattorii
GTTGTCCCTTTGGCATACAAAAACACCCCATTTCCTAAACAGTATACCATACTGTCTAACAAATAGGGTGCAGTTCATTATGCCGTCGGGTCTTTTGTCATTTCAGGATGAAAGTGTATCAAAAAGCTTTTGAATACGCTGCTCGAAACCTTATCTTGATGAAGAAGCCGCGATAGGATGGCTGCAAAAAGTTGAATCATTCGAAGAAAACCGCTCAATCGAGGAACGATATGGGCACAGATGAAAGCTCTTTGCAAAAGGGCTGGCGTAAATCCAAGCAAGGTTTTTCCTCACAATCTGCGCAAACTGTTCGCGAGAACATTTTATGATATCGAAAAAGATATTGCTAAATTGGCAGATATTTTGGGACACAGCAATATTAACACAACCAGAATTTATACTATGACTACCGGGGTCGAGCACCGTCGAAAAATAGAAAGCCTTGGGCTGGTGTGTTAGATTGGATAATATCTGCGCTATTTCTCTATGATATTTCAAAACATCATCAACATTATGTCGCAAATGAAAAAAAGGATGGCAGTTGCCATCCCAAATGAGTATAGAAACCAAGCCCTTCTGCGCTTCAAATCATCGCGGAAAGGCTGATTTGTAATGTAATAATACAGAAAGAATCAAGTATGACTTCTGATTTTTATTGGCATTGCAGTTGTGTTTTATGGTTCAATGTGGTAAAATACCAGATGATGTTCTAACAATCGGCAGAGAATGACATAATGTTGATTATGTCGCAAATGAAAAAGGGAGAGCTCTGACTGTGGAGTTATATGAGCATAACCAAATAGCATATCAAGAGGCTGATAAAATGCTGAAGACCTATGGCTGCGCTGCGGTCATTCACCCTACCGGCACAGGGAAAAGCTTTATCGCGTTCAAGCTGATTGAGGAGCATCCCGATGCGCAATTCTTGTGGTTGTCCCCGAATGATTATATCTTTGAAAGCCAGCGGCGGAATGTCAGCGGCAATTTCAACAATGTCGTTCATATGACCTATACCCGGCTGATTCGGATGAACGAAGAAGAGCTGAATCTGCTCCGCTCGGAATATATCATTCTGGACGAATTCCATCGGTGTGGGGCGTACTGCTGGGGAACTGGTGTAGAACGGCTGCTGAAAAACTGCCCCCGCGCAAAAGTTCTGGGACTGTCCGCAACGCCGATTCGGTATCTGGATAACCGCCGAAACATGGCAGAAGAACTTTTTACCGTCAAGAGAAAGCTTTGTGTTGCCAGTGAAATGACCTTGGGAGAAGCAATTGTCCGCGGAATCCTGCCAGCACCGCAATATGTGACAACAATGTTTCAGTACCAGCAGGAGCTGCACCGTTACCAGAAGCGGATCAATTGGCAGGTGCCTAATGGCGCGAAAGATATCAGTCAGCGTCAATTGAATGCACTGCGCAGGGCTCTTGGGCAAGTGGATGGACTGGAGAAAATTTTTTCACGCTATCTGAAAAGGAACGGGAAATACATCTTGTTCTGCACGGATTGGGCACAGATGCAAAAAATCAAAGCACAGCTTCCGCACTGGCTGCGTGGCATTGATGATAGCCCGCAGATCTATTGCCTCTACGCAGGTGAACGGGAAACGGAAGCGGAGTACGAAGAATTCCTGAAAGACCAAAGGAATCATTTGAGACTTTTGCTGTGCATCAACCGGTTGAACGAGGGCGTTCATGTGGCTGATATTGACGGCGTGATCTTGTTTCGCGTGACTTCTTCGCCGATTCTCTACAAACAGCAGATCGGCAGAGCGTTGACCACCGGCAATGGAAAACAGCCGCTTATCTTAGATATTGTCAACAATTTTGACGGCTTGTCCAGTGTTGGCACGATTCGAGCGGAAATGGCTGCTGCCGTTCAGAAATTGCGCAGTGCGGGCAAAGAAAATCTGGTCCGCGTAGACAAATTTCCGATTGAGGAACAGGTGGAGGATAGCATCCGGCTGGTCCGAGAACTGGAAAACACCTTGAATAATACATGGGATACGTGGTATGCGGAAGCGTGTGCCTATTTTTCTTCTTATGGAAATCTGGCGGTTCCAAGACGGTATGTTACGGAAAGCGGAATGCAGCTTGGTGTTTGGATACAGACTCAGCGGGCTGTTTTCAACGGAAAAGCCAGAGGAAACCTTACCGATGAACAAGTGAATGCGTTGAATGCCATTGGAATGGAATGGGGCAGTGTTCTGGACAGGGCATGGAGCGAGACTTGGAAATTGGCAAAGGAATATTACGAGGCCAATGGGAATCTGCTTGTGCCGGATAGCTTTCAAATCGGTGGTATAGATCTAGGAAAGTGGACCGCATACCAGCGCAGCCGAAAGAAGAATGGCCGACTTTCTGCGGAACGCGTTGCAAAACTGAATGAAATTGGCATGGTGTGGGACGCAGTTAATTCCAGATGGGAGCAGCGATATGCACAAGCGAAGCGGTATTTTGAAAAAAAAGGAAATCTGGATATCCCAAGTTCCTACCGCTGTGAAGACGGCTTCCTGTTGGGGATGTGGGTTGCAAGTCAGAGAAAAGCCAAAACGGGCGCAAATAAATCCAAAAGGTTGACTGCCGAACAAATCGACCGACTTACTGCAATTGGGATGGACTGGGGCGGCACTCAGGAGGCTCAGTGGCAAAATGCCTATCGACGGGCAGAAGAATACTACCAACAGAACGGAAATCTGAACATTCCGTATGCTTATTGCACGGTGGATGGCTATCGGCTTGGTCGGTGGCTGGCCCGGCAGAAAAATGCGGGAAGGAAAAGCGGCAATTGTGTCATGACTCCGGAGAGAGTTGCAAAATTAGAGAAGATAGGAATTGTGTGGGATGTTGCAAAATAACCTAAAAAATCGTGTCGCGGTAGTGGTTGTTACTTACAACCGGCTGGAATTCCTAAAGAGGTGTGTGGATTCACTGCACAAACAGACCGTACCGTGCGATATTTTAGTCGTGGATAATGCCAGTACCGATGAAACGGCCCAGTGGCTTGAATCGCAGACAGATATTTTTTTTCATAATACGGGGAGCAACCTTGGCGGTGCCGGCGGATTCCATTATGGTATGCGCTGGGCGATAGAGGCAAATTATGACTATCTGTGGGTCATGGATGACGATTGCTTTCCCAAAACGGATGCCTTGGAGAAGCTTTTGAGTGCAGACTCTCTTTTGAAGGGAGTGTATGGGTGGATGAGCAGTGTTGCCCTATGGACGGATGGCCGTGAATGCCGAATGAATCGTCCGAAGGTGAAAAAAAGCTTTTACGAACACATCGAATTACTGCGCGAGGGAGTTCTGCAAGCGGAACAGGCAACATTTGTCTCGCTGTTCCTAAAAAGTGAAACGGTTCGTGAAGTTGGTCTACCAATTGCCGAATATTTCATCTGGGGAGATGACATCGAGTACACCCGGCGAATCGCTGTACGAAGAAATTATCCTTGTTATATCGTTGGGCAAAGCCAAGTGATTCATGCCATGAAAAACAATAACGGTAGCAATCTGGCATTGGATGATATTGAGCGTATCAACCGATATTGGTACGCATACCGGAATGAAAACTATACCTACCGACAGGAAGGCATAAAAGGCATCTGCTATTATCTGGCACGTTGCGGAAAGCACGGAACGCAGATTTTGCTTTCCGCAAAAGACCATCGATTGAAACGCCTCGGTGTGTTGTTCCAAGGGATGATAAACGGGGTTGGCTTTGCCCCAAAGGTGGAATATGTTGCGGGAACACGAAATGATGCGGAATCAACTATAAGAGAGTGAGAGAACAAATTCATGCAAAACAGAGAATATATAAAGACGAAGAAATTGAAAGAGATGCAAGAAAATCCCCGATTTTTGAAGCGTGTGCTGATCGGGATCTTTGCGTTTTACTGTGCATTCGTTGTGCTGTTTTACTTTCTGACAGGTGATCAACTGATTTATCGGGAGTCGCGAGGAGAGCAGGAAATGCCAGCAGCGACTGCGGGAACGGTGGAGCTGTATCAGGGCAGCGATGTGACGCAGTACTTTATGACTGGCGTACAGCGTCTGGATTCCGTTTCCGTGCTGTGGGGAACTTATTACCGCGCCAATGCGGGCACTGTTACCGTAGAGCTTCTACGAACCGATACTGGAGAAGTTCTTATGAGCGGCCAATTCGCTGCGGTGGATATCCCGGAGGGTGGCACAACAACCATTTATGCGCAGCAGCCTATAGAGGGCTTGCCGGGTGTTGAGCTGGCACTTCATATTACAGCAGATTCCGCTCCCGGTGAGGCGGTCTCCCCTCTGATGGATGCAGAAAATCCTTCAACCGGCGGTCTTTGGCTGAACGGAGAGCAAACGACCGGTCTCTTGTGTTTCAGCACGGCGGGTACCGATTATATCCGCGCGGGACTGCATTATTGGCAGTTGGTGAGTATTGTTGGCGCGGTATTGCTGGCAGTGCTGGTATTTGCATGGAATCGCTACCAGCGCGGCAGACAGGATATTCTGGCCGAAGCAATACTCGCAGTGAAGAAATATCGCTTTCTCATTAAACAACTTGTCTCCCGCGATTTCAAAACCAAATATAAGCGCTCTGTACTGGGTGTGTTCTGGAGCTTTTTAAACCCGCTTTTGACGATGATAGTGCAGTATTTCATCTTTTCGACCATCTTCAAGTCGGACATTGAATACTACCCGGCTTACCTGCTCGTTGGTATCGTTTCGTTCAACTTCTTCAACGAAGCCTGTGGCATGGGCCTGATGTCGATCATTGGCAACTCCGGCCTGATTACCAAAGTCTATATGCCGAAGTATATCTATCCGCTTACGCGCGTGATGTCCTCGGTGGTCAACTTGGCGATCTCTCTGATCCCGCTGATCATTGTTTCAATGTTTACGGGCGTTCATTTCCGTAAATCGGCGTTACTGGCACTCTATTTTTTGGTCTGTCTGATCCTTTTCACGCTGGGTGTGGTTTTGCTACTCTCGGCGGCGATGGTCTTCTTCCGGGATGTGCAATTCCTTTGGAATGTCATCAGCATGATCTGGATGTACGCAACACCGCTGTTTTACCCGGAGACGATTCTTCCGGATCAGTTCAAGTTCGTTCTGCAGATCAACCCGCTGTACCACATCATCAAAGCGGAGCGCACCTGTATTTTGGGCGGTGTTTCGCCGGACCCGGTGGTCTATGTGCAGTGTCTACTGATGGCACTGGCCGCGCTGCTGATAGGTGCGCTGGTATTCAAAAAAACCCAGAACAAGTTTGTGCTGTATTTGTAAAGGAGGTGGAAAATTATGAGCAAAACGATGATCGAAGTAAATGACGTAACGATGCGCTTCCATATGAATACAGACCGCATCCTGTCATTGAAGGAATTTGTGACCACCGCCCTTCGCGGTAAGCTGGCATTTCAGGACTTCACCGCGTTGAACCATGTTTCCTTTACTGTGAAAAAAGGCGAGACTGTTGGCCTTATCGGCCACAACGGCGCGGGCAAAAGTACCATGCTGAAGGTGATCTCCGGCATTCTGGAGCCGACAAAAGGTAAGGTCACGACCCACGGCAATATCGTCCCCATGCTGGAGCTTGGTTCCGGCTTCGATTTTGACCTCACCGGCCGGGAAAACATCTATCTGAACGGTGCGATCCTAGGCTACAGTGAGGAATTCCTGAAAGCAAAGTACGATGAGATTGTAGAGTTCTCCGAACTGGGCGACTTCATCGAAATGCCCATCCGAAATTATTCGTCCGGTATGTTGGCCCGTCTGGCTTTCTCCGTTGCGGCAGAGGTACAGCCGGAAATTCTGATCGTAGACGAGATCCTTTCGGTGGGCGACGCAAACTTTCAGGAGAAGAGCCGCAAGCGGATGATGGAACTCATGAGCGGCGGCACGACCGTGCTGTTCGTCTCGCACAATCTGGAACAGATCCGCGAGATGTGCTCGAAGGTCGTCTGGCTGGAGCACGGTACCGTGCAAATGGTGGGGGATACCAAAGAAGTCTGCGACGCGTATGAGAAATCATAAATCAAAGTAAGTGAGAGAGGAAAGCACAATGAGCAACATTAAAATCTTTACGTCGTACCACAAAAAATGCGAGCTGTTAAAAAACAAGTATATCTATCCCATTCAGGTTGGAACGGATGTAAACGGCATTATTTATGAAGATACGCTGCACGATAATACGGGAGATAATATCTCTGGTAAAAATGGAATGTACTGTGAGCTGACGGCGCAGTATTGGGCGTGGAAAAACACGGATGCAGATTACTATGGCTTTATGCATTATCGCCGCTATTTTAGCTTTAACCCGTCGCAGTTGGAAGAGGATACTTTTGGCAATGTGCTTTATGAACGGCTTGATGCACAGGCAGTCGAAGATTTGAGACTGAATGAAAAGACGATTGAGTCCTTCGTAAACAACTATGATGTCATTTGCACGGAAGGGCAAAATATCGCCGGACTTGGGCAGGGCAAAACCGTTTGGGAACACTATAAAAATTCGCCGCATCATCGGTTGGACGATATGCAGAAAATTCTGGATATCATTAGCGAGCAGTACCCGGATTATCTGGATGCTGCGCAGGAATATATGAAATCCAGAACAGCATATTTCTGCAATATGTACATCCTGCGGAAAGATATCTTCAACGAATATTCTGAGTGGCTGTTTGGTATTCTGAAGGAGCATGAAAAGCGCTCTGATTTCTCGGATTACGATGTAGACGAATATCGTGTCAGCGGTTTTCTTGCTGAAAGGCTGTGGGGCATTTATTATACTTGGCTGAAAAAGAATCACGGGGAACTTCGTTTTAAGGAAGTGCAGCGCTCCTTCTTCACAGAAACGGATGAGCAGGCCGAAATCACTCCCGTGTTTACTGGAAAAACAGTTCCTATTGTTCTTGCGGCAGATAATAAATACGTTCCATATGTGACAGTGACTATACAGTCCATTATTGAAAATTCAAATACAGATTATAAGTACGATATTATTATTTTAGATTCAAATATTAGTACCGAAAATCAAAAGAAGGTTTCCAAAGAATTTTCCTCGGGTAGGATTTCGATTAGATTTTATAATGTGAAAAGTTATTTGGAAAATCGGAACTTATTTGTTCATCGACACTTTACAGTAGAAATCTATTATAGACTCCTTATGCAAGATATTATGAAAGGATACGACAAAGTAGTATACCTTGATTCGGACTTGGTCGTGTTGGATGATGTTGCCAAATTATACGAGACTGATATTGGAGAAAACTATATCGCCGCAGTTGTAGATGCTGATTTTGCAGGTTGTTATAAAGGCGTTGACCCTGATCGTAAAGAATATTATGAGAAAGTATTAAGAATGGCCAATCCATATCATTACTTTAACTCTGGCGTACTGGTTATGAACCTTACACAATTCCGAAAAAATATTACAGTCAAAGATATCTTTGATTTAGCGGAATCAAAAAAATGGCTTTTCCCGGACCAAGATGTTCTAAACGTCATATGTGAGGGCCATGTTTACTATCTCGATGCGGCTTGGAATGTTATGATGAACTGGAAAGATGCAAATTCCAGTCGTTTGGCAACGCTCCGACTGGCGCCGCACCAAATGTATCAGGATTATCTGGATTCCAGAAAGCACATCAAAATTGCACACTTTGCAGGATTCCAAAAGCCGTGGAATGTGCCGGATTGTGATTTCGCAGAATACTTTTGGAAATATGCACGGAATACTTCGGTCTATGAGCAATTGTTGGCTGGCTGCGGCGGCAAAAAGAAACTTGCTGGTTCTGTAGTCGAGGCGGACAGTGCATATCAACTTCAGATTCCGGGCATGGAAGAAACGATTTATATTGACGGTATGTATATCCGCTTGATTAACAAATTGAACAAATGGTTCCCGAAAGGGAGCAGGCGGCGTGAACGCGTGAAAAAGCTGGCGAAAATTTTTGTAGGGAAATAAGATGGACATGATAGAACAAAAAGCAAATGTGGCGCAGTATAATCCAACAATTGACGTAATGAATATCGCTGCCTGCATTGCCGTTGTGGCTCTTCATGTGAATGGCGGCATATGGGGCTTTACGCGTAATCTAAACTGGGCGATAATGCTGATTACGGAGTGCGTATGCTATTGGGCAGTTCCTGTATTTTTTATGATTACAGGGGCAACACTTTTGGATTACCGTTTGCGCTACTCTACAAAAGTCTTTTTTCAAAAGCGCTTTACCAAAACAGGTATACCGTTCGTCTTTTGGAGTATCGTGTCAATCTTTTGGGCAGTGTACATATCGCATTATTTGCCGCCAGATGTGTTAAGCAATCTTGGAGTTTTTTTGGACGCTATTGTAAACACTAAGGGAATGAGCATTTATTGGTTTTTCCCGCCTTTGTTTGCACTGTATCTTGTGATTCCAGTTTTTTCTCAAATTTCCGAAGATAAACGGAAAAATACATTTTTATACGGAAGTGCAATTGCGTTCATCATTTGCTCGTGCTTGCCGCTATTACTTTCTTTTCTGAAAGTTTCCTTCAACATGCCAGTAATAGGGGGGGGGGATACTGCGGATATCTTTTCCTCGGCTATTACATAACTCATTATAACATCCCAAAGAAAATACGGACACGTATGATATATCCACTTGGTGCTTTTGGTTTGTTGCTGCGATATGTAGGAACTCTTGTGGAATCTTTTCATATTGAAGCCGTCGGAAGAACTTTCAGCGGATACGAACGCTTTCCCTGCGTTGTATTTTCAGTCGCCGTTTTTGTATGGTTCTGGTACCACGACTGGTCATTCTTAAACAGCGGAAAGAAAAAGCATTTCCTGAGAGTGGTGTCCGGCGCAAGCTTTGGTGTTTATCTAACGCATTTTTACATTTTGCGATATTTTGTGGATACACTTCAACTTGATATGCAGTCTTGGCAATGGCGTGTTTGGGGAGTTCCAGCAGTGTACTTATCCTCGCTCATTATCACACTAGCACTTAAGAGAGTACCAGGAATCAATAAACTTGTACCATAACAAAAGGAGTACCCATGTACGATTACTTAATTGTCGGTTCCGGCTTATACGGAGCCATCTTTGCCCACGAGGCAAAAGCCCACGGTAAGTCTGTTTTGGTGGTGGACAAGCGCCCCAACATTGCGGGCAACGTCTACACGGAAAACATCGAGGGCATCAATGTGCACAAGTATGGCGCCCACATTTTCCACACCAACAACAAAAAAGTGTGGCAGTATATCACGCAGTTTGCGGAGTTCAACCGTTTCACCAACAGCCCGGTGGCAAATTATAAGGGTGAGCTGTACTCCCTGCCGTTCAATATGTACACCTTCAATAAGATGTGGGGTGTGGTGACGCCGGAAGAAGCGGCTGCCAAAATCGAGGAGCAACGCAAAGAAATCACCGGCGAACCGCAGAATCTGGAAGAACAGGCCATCTCGCTGGTGGGCCGGGATATCTACGAAAAGCTCATCAAGGGCTATACGGAAAAGCAGTGGGGCCGCGATTGCAAGGAGCTGCCTACGTTTATCATCAAGCGCCTGCCTGTGCGCCTGACCTTTGATAACAACTACTTCAACGCGCTGTATCAGGGCATCCCGGTGGGCGGCTACACCAAAATGGTGGCCAACCTGCTGGACGGCATTGAGGTGCGGCTCAACACAGACTATTTGGAACGCAAGACAGAACTGGATGCACTGGCTGAAAAGGTTGTGTATACCGGACCTATCGACGCTTATTTTGACTACAAGTTGGGTACGCTGGAATATCGTTCTGTTCGCTTTGAGAACGAACTGCTGGACAAGCCGAACTTTCAAGGAAACGCAGCGGTCAATTATACCGACCGCGAAACACCGTGGACCCGCATTATTGAGCATAAGTGGTTTGAGTTTGGCAAAGATGAAAATGGGAACGATTTGCCAAAAACGATCATTAGCCGCGAGTATTCTTCTGAATGGAAGCCCGGTGACGAGCCCTACTATCCAGTGAATGATGAGAAGAACGGTGCGCTCTATGCGGAGTACAAAAAGCTGGCCGACGCAGAGCCGAATGTGATTTTTGGCGGCCGTCTGGGCGAGTATAAATATTACGATATGGATGCTGTCATCGCATCGGCGCTTGAAATGACTGAGAAGCATTTTGACTAACTCTCTCTGCCGTCGAAAAACCGGTTGCAATCCGCCGACATATCTGTTAAAATAAATATGCGGCGCACTACCGAACAAAAGAGCCCCCACATGGGGCTCTTTTGCTTGCCAACAATTCATTCTGTTGTTGATAAGTCTGCGTCACAGGCTTTTCAGTAAGGCTGCACGGCTGTTTTCCGTGCACAGAAAGGAACGATACCATGCCTTCTTTGACCACATACAAGCTCCTCAAGCAGGAGCACGACGCCCGGCGGGGCGAGTTCAAGACCGTGCACGGCACGGTGCAGACTCCCGCGTTCCAGAATGTTGCCACGGCGGGTGCCATCAAGGGCGGCCTGTCTGCGCAGGATCTCAAGGACATCGGCGCACAGGTCATGCTCTGCAACACTTACCATCTGCACCTGCGCCCCGGCGACAAGCTGGTGGCCGACATGGGCGGTCTGCACAAGTTCACCCGCTGGAACGGCCCCATCCTGACCGACAGCGGCGGATTTCAGGTGTTCAGCCTCTCCAAGCTGCGCAAGATCACCGAGGAGGGCGTGACCTTCGCTTCCCATCTGGACGGCCACCGCATCTTCATGGGCCCCGAAGAGAGTATGCAGATCCAAGCAAACCTCGGCTCGACCATCGCCATGGCCTTTGACGAGTGCGTGGAGAACCCTGCACAGCACGATTACTCCAAGGCAAGCTGCGACCGCACGGTTCGCTGGCTGGCCCGCTGCAAGGCCGAGATGGCCCGTCTGAAGCACGAGGGCAAGGCGGTCAACCCGGATCAGCTGCTGTTCGGCATCAATCAGGGCTGTACGTTTGCCGACCTGCGCGTGGAGCACATGAAGCAGATCGCCGAGATGGATCTCGACGGCTACGCCATCGGCGGTCTGGCCGTCGGCGAGCCTACCGAGATCATGTACGAGATAATCAGCGAGGTCGAACCCTACATGCCCAAGGACAAGATCCGCTATCTGATGGGCGTCGGCACCCCCGGCAACATCATTGAGGCTGTTTCCCGCGGCGTTGATCTGTTTGACTGCGTAATGCCCAGCCGCAACGCCCGCCACGGCCACCTGAACACATGGGGCGGCATCATCAATATCAAGAACGCCAAGTACGAGCGGGACGAGCGCCCCATCGACCCCACCTGCGGCTGTCCGGCGTGCCGGAACTATTCCCGCGCCTATATCCGCCACCTGTTTAAGGCAGAAGAGCTGCTGGGAATGCGTCTGGCCGTTATGCACAATCTGTGGTTCTACAATCATCTCATGGAGCGCATCCGGGATGAGCTGGACGCGGGCACCTTCACGGCCTTCCACGACCGCTATGTGAAGCTGCTGGATACAAGAATCTGAGGGTTTTCACACTTTAGCCTTGCAACAGGCCGAAGATGGGATTATAATAGACTTATCTGAATTTTGAGAGGAGATTTTGCCCCATGCAATTTCTGACGACTACGACCGAAAGCTATATCAGCCTGTTCTTTACGCTGGCTCTGATGCTGGTTCTGCTCTACTTTATGATCTATCGTCCCCAGAAGAAGCAGGAGAAGAAGGACGCTGCGATGCGTGCTGCTCTGGAGATCGGCGATCAGGTCACCACCATCGGCGGTGTGATCGGCCGTGTGGTTGCCATCAAGGACGACACCTTCGTTCTGGAGACCGGCTCCGACCGTGTGAAGATCCGCTTCACCAAGAGTGCCATCAGCTCTGTGGAAAAGCTGAACATGGACAACGCTCCTGCTAAAAAGTAATTTCCGCTTCCGGTACTTTTTCACGCGCCTTCCTGCATACAGTAGTGCAGGGAGGCGCGTTTTTATGTCTGAACAAAAGAAGTTTTCCGTAGGCCCGGCGCTGCTTGCGTTCGGCATCGGCGGCGCGTTTGCCGGTGGCTGCATGGCGGGGCTGGCGTATCTGATGGCGCGGCAGGGGCTCTCGCAAGCCGCCGCGTGGCCCATGGCAAGCGCTGCAGTCTGTGCGGGCAGTCTGCTCAGCGGATGGCTGGCGGCATTTTTCCAGCGCAGCAGGGGATTGCTCTGCGGCGCAATACAAGGCATCCTGTTCGTCCTGCTGCTGACCATTTTTGGCCTTTGGGCCGGTTTTTCGCCCACCGAAATGCAGCTTCTGCGGTTTGCCCTTGTGTTTCTGTTTGGCTGTATGGGTGGTATCTTCGGGATACTGCGCACTGAGCGGCGGCATCATTAAAACGATTTGCATCAAAAAAGCAGGAGGAATCCAAACATGTGGGTCTATCAGGAACAGCAAAACCTTCCCGCACTGTCTGCCGGGGCAGATGCCCCGGAACCAGTGGAACCGGGGCTTGTGCCAGAGCGCTCTGCCCCTGTGGCGGAAACGCCCCCGGCGGAACCGATCATTGAAGAGGCCGAAGCGAAGGAGAGGCTTCCAAAACGCACTCTGCCCCATGCCAGCCGGGACTGCATCCTGCTGGCGGGAGCCTATCTGTTCGGAACCTTTCTTGCCGGGGCGCTGTCCGCTCTGTGCAGCGCCGGAGAGCTGGAAACGCTGGGGTATTACCTCGACTGTTGGCGCGCTTCCTTTGCGGCGAATACCGCCGCCGAGGTCGTCGGCCTGTTCCGCACCGAATTCCTAACTACATCCGGCGCACTGGTCGTCCTGCTTTTGCTGGGACTCTCCGCCATCGGTTCGCTGCCCATCTTTTTCTTTGTGATGCTCTACGGGACCGGGGCCGGGATGCTTTCCTTTCAACTGCTTGCGGATCTGAACTGGAAAGCGCTGGCCGCTTATTGCATCGCTTCCGGTGTCCCGACAGCATTGGCCGCCGGGTGCCTGTGCCTGTTCGGGGCGTCGGCGCTGCAGGTCAGCGGGAAGATCCAGCGCTGTTCCTTCGGGAAGGCGTTTCACTCCACCGGCGCATGGGGGCTCGTGGGGCAGTTTGCCCAAACCCTGTTTCTGCTGCTGCCCATCTGCGGCGCTGCGACCGGAATGCTCTACCTGTGCGGCCAGATGAAGCTTTCGTTTTAACGATCTTCGTGCAATCCTTGTGCAGGTACTAAAAAATCCTTGACAGTTTCCTCCATTTATGATAAAATACATGACGTTGCAGGAATGTAACGTCATGCTACTGTGGCTCAGCCGGTAGAGCAGCTCACTCGTAATGAGCAGGTCGTCCGTTCGAATCGGATCAGTAGCTCCAAGTATAGACTCCCTGAGAATCAGTTTAAACTGATTTTCGGGGAGTTTTTCGTTTATAGATTCCACCGGCAAAATTTTGTGCAATTTTCACAGTTTTCTAATTGGTATTTTGGTGGTACAATAAAGGTGGAATTCTATTGAAGTTTTCGGGAGGAGCCGTATGGCTGAAAAAAGCATCGAACTGGATAGTGTGGAGATCGCGGCGGCAGTGTTTGGAAACTGCGACCGGAATATCCGCCTGTTGGAGAAAGAGTTTTCCGTCACGGCCGTATGCCGCGGTACACAGCTTCGCATTTCCGGCGAAGCCGCCAACGTTGCCGCAGCGACACGGGCCATTGAGGGAATGCTCCTTCTGATCGAAAATCACACGCCGCTGGAGGAGCAGACCGTGCGCTATTGCCTGAGCCTTGCCCACGACGGTGAGGAGAAGCGGGTCAAGGAGCTGACAGAAGATTTTGTCACCGTAACGGTCAAGGGCCGCCCCATCCGCCCCAAAACGCTGGGGCAGAAGGAGTACCTGAATGCCATCCGCAAAAACGCCGTTACCTTCGGCGTCGGCCCGGCGGGCACGGGCAAGACCTATCTGGCTGTTGCCATGGCCGTAAAGGCTTTTAAAGCAAAAGATGTGTCCCGCATCGTGCTGACCCGCCCGGCTGTGGAAGCGGGAGAGAAGCTCGGTTTCCTGCCCGGAGACTTGCAGCAGAAGGTAGACCCTTACCTCCGCCCGCTCTACGATGGCCTGTTTGATATGCTGGGCGCTGAAACGTATGAGCGTTTGGTGGAAAAGCAGATCATCGAAGTGGCACCCTTGGCTTATATGCGCGGCCGGACGCTGGACGATTCATTCATCATTCTGGATGAGGCGCAGAATACAACCCCCGAACAAATGAAGATGTTCCTGACCCGCATGGGCGTGGGTTCCAAAGTCGTTGTCACCGGCGATGTTACGCAGATCGATCTGCCCGACCGTACCCGCAGCGGCCTTGTGGACGCGCTGCAGGTTCTGAAAAATGTGGACGGCATCGCACAATGCTACTTTACCGAAAAGGACGTTGTGCGTCACCGTCTGGTTCAAGAGATCATTAAAGCCTACGAAGCGGCCGCACACCCGGCCAAGCGTTGAGGCAGCATAAAAAGAAGGGAGAGGACAAGTATGTCCAATAAAGTTTTGATCACCAATTCCCAGAAGGCCGTGAAGGTTCCGTCCGGCCTCCGTATCCTGATCCGCCGCGCCTGCAATGCTGTGCTGGAATATGAGCATTTCACGGCACCCGCCGAGATCAGCGTCACCTTTGTGGACAATGCCGCCATTGCAGAGCTGAACAACCAGTACCGCAACAAGCCCATGCCCACCGATGTGCTGAGCTTTCCTCTGGGCGAGAACGGCGTTTACGATACCGACGAGAACAACGGCTGCAAGATGCTGGGCGATATCGTCATCAGCATGGAGCGTGCACAGGAACAGGCCACCCTTTACGGCCATCCGCTGCAGCGCGAGGTCGCGTTCCTAACCGTTCACTCCATGCTGCATCTGCTGGGCTATGACCACGAGAACGGCGGTCTGGAAGCCATGCGGATGCGCGAAAAGGAAGAGGCCGTTCTGCTCCAGCTCGGTCTGCCCCGCACGGTCAGCTATACGGAATAATACAAACCCTTGGAATGGATAGGAGTTCAATTTTGAAAAACGCAGCACCAATGCAGCAGCATTACGACACCTCTTCGGTCTTTGTAGCCGTGATCGGCCGACCGAACGTCGGCAAATCCAGTCTGACCAACCGTCTGGTCGGCGAGAAGGTGGCTATCGTCACTTCCAAGCCTCAGACCACCCGCACCCGCATCACCGGCGTGGTCACCCGCGGCCCGCTGCAGTATGTTCTGCTGGACACGCCGGGCGTCCATAAGGCCCACAACAAGCTGGGGAAGCGGATGGACAAGACGGCCAGCGATTCCATTGCAGATGTGGATGTTTCCATGATGCTGTTCGAGCCTTACGGTGCGCTCAACGAGCCGGAAATGGTTCTGGTGGATGCGCTGCGCCAGAGCGGCGGCCCCGCCATTGCAGTCATCAACAAGACCGACCTCGTCAAGGAACCGGCGGACCTCGAAGCCCGCAAGGCAGAGCTGAAGGCGCTCGGCGTGTTCGACGCCATTTACACCGTCAGCGTCCGCGCCGATGACCATTGCGAGGAGCTGTTTGATGCGCTGAGTCAGTATGCTGTCGAGGGTCCGCATTACTTCGATGACGACGCTTATACCGATATGCCGGAAAAGGAGCTGGTCGCCGAGGTCATCCGCGAAAAGGCGCTGCTCTTCATGCGGGACGAGATCCCGCACGGCATCGCTGTCGTGGTGGAACGCTTCAAGGAGCGCCCCGGCACTGATCTGGTGGACATCGACGTGAACATTTACTGTGAGCGAGAAAGCCACAAGGGCATGGTCATCGGCAAGGGCGGCGCAATGCTGAAGAAGATCGCCAGCGCAGCCCGCGCGGACTGTGAGGAGTTCCTCGGCTGCCGGGTCAACCTGCAGTGCTGGGTCAAGGTCAAGGCGGACTGGCGCGACAACGAGTTTTTGCTGAACAATTTCGGCTTCAAGCAGAACCCGAACAACCGCTGAATCCGCGCCGCGATTCGGACAGATTTTCCTTGGGTAGTGCGCTAGGATAAAGGCAACACTATCACGGGCGGTACTCTGCCGCGCGGAAAGGGGAACCTTTATGAACACCGACACAAGCTGGCAAGCCTTTGCACAGACAGGGAACATCCTTCGCTATCTGGACTACAAACAGCAGCGCCCGGAGCAGACCACAGCTTCGGCAGGAGACAAGACAGATGGATACGATCGTAACACCGGGGCTCGTCCTGAAGGAGACACGGTACAAGGAATCTGACCGGATACTCACCATTCTGACGCCGGAGCTGGGGGTGATCTCGGCTTCGGCACAGAGCAGCCTACGGCTAAAGAACAAATTATTCAGCGCCTGTGGGCTGTTTTGTTATTCGGAATTTGTGCTGCTTCCGGGCCGGAATATGTACACTGTAAGGGAAGCTTCCGTGAAAAATGTCTTCCACGGAATTTCTTCCTCCATCGAGGGGATGAGCCTTGCGATGTATCTGGCCGAAATGGCTGCCTCGCTTTCGCCGACGGGCGAAGAAGCAGGGAAGGAGCTGCGCTTGCTGCTCAACTGCCTTTATATGATCAGCGAGCACAAGGCCGATCTGCGCGTGGTCAAGGCTGTGTTCGAGCTGCGCACCATGAGCGAATGCGGATTTCTGCCGCAGCTCATCTATTGTAAGGTGTGCAATCAATACGATGATGAATCGTTCTATCTCGACCCACAGGAGGGGTATCTGCTCTGTTCCGACTGTGCGCAGAAAGCAGGGAAGCGCTGCAACCTCGACACCGGTGCTCTGTATGCGCTGCGGCACATCTGCCTTGTGGAAGATAAGAAGATTTTCGCATTCAAGATCTCGGTCGGCAGCCTTGCAAAGCTTGCGGCTGTGGCGGAGCAGTACGCTCTGACCCACCTCGACAAGCCGCTGAAAAGCTACGAATTTCTCAAATCCGTTCTGCCGTGACCGAACAAATTCTAAAGGAATCATTGCTATGGAAACAAGCTACTTAAAAACACTTGAGCTTGATAAGATCATTGCGCGTGCCGCCGAGGGCTGCGTCTGTCAGGAAGCAAAAGCGCAGATGCTTGCGCTGGAACCTCAGTGCGACCCGGACGAAGTGCGCTATGCGCTGGAGCAGACCGACGCCATCAATAGTCTGCTGATCAAAAACGGCTCGCCCCGCTTTGGCGGCGTGGAGGGCGTCAGCCAGCTCGTGACCCGCGCGGTCAAGGGCGGCGTGCTCTCCATGGGCGAGTTGCTGATGGTGGCCGGTGCACTGCGCAACTTTCAGAATCTGAGCAGCTGGTACGGCTCCTCCGACCACGATGCCCTGCCGACGGACGACCTGTTTTATGCTCTGGCACCACAGCCCGGTCTGGAGCAGCAGATCTCCAGTGCCATTCTGGCCCCAGACGCCATGGCGGATACAGCTTCCCATACCCTGAACGAGCTGCGCAAAAAGATCCGCGTCACCGAGAACAGCATCCGCGACCGGTTGGAGAGCATGGTCCGCAACATGGACACCTCCAAATATTTGCAGGAGAGCGTCGTTTCCATGCGAAATGGGCGCTATGTTGTCCCGGTTAAGAGCGAGTACCGCGGCGAAGTCAGCGGCATCATCCACGATGTTTCGTCTACGGGTGCTACCGTCTTCGTCGAGCCTCAGGCCGTTGTGGAAGCCAACGCCCGCATTTTGCAGTACCGCGCGCAGGAAGCGCAGGAGATCGAGCGCATCCTCGTGGCTTTTACCGCGCAGGTGGCCGCGATCGAGCCGCAGTTCCAGTACAGCTACAAAGCCATGCTGGAGATCGACGTCCTGTTGGCAAAGGCGCGGCTGGCGCTGGATCTGAAGGCTTTCAAGCCCGCTGTCCGGACGGATTCGTCCTTCTCCCTCATCCGGGCGCGTCATCCGCTCATCGACCCTAAAAAGTGTGTTCCGGTGGATATTGCATTGGGCCGGGAGTACGATTCGCTCATCATCACCGGCCCGAACACCGGCGGTAAGACTGTTACACTGAAAACAGCCGGTCTGCTTTGCGCCATGGCGCAGTGCGGCTTTTTGATCCCCGCCGACGAGCGCAGTGAGATCTGCGTGTTTGACGAGTTCCTCGTGGACATCGGCGACGAACAGAGCATCGAACAGAGCCTGTCCACCTTCTCCGGCCACATGAAGAAGATCACCGGCATTCTGGAACTGGCTATGCCGCACACCCTCGTTCTTCTGGACGAGTTGGGTGCCGGTACCGACCCTGCTGAGGGTGCGGCGCTGGCCGTGGCCATCATCGAGGAACTCCGCCGCCGCGGCGTGCTGCTGATGGCTACCACCCACTATGCCGAACTGAAGGTCTTTGCGCTGGAAACCAAGGGCGTTATCAACGCCAGCTGCGAGTTCGACCTTGAGACCCTGCGCCCGACCTACAAGCTCAGCGTCGGCGTGCCGGGCAAATCGAACGCGTTCCTCATCAGCGAAAAGCTGGGCATCCCGGAGCGAGTCATTGAGGCCGCACAACAGCACCTTTCCGCCGAGGATAAACGTCTGGATGCCGTTTTGGGCCAGCTCGACGATTTGAAGCTGCAGTTGAAGGAAAGCCAGAACGAAGTTGAAGAGCTGCGCAACGAGGCCGCACATCAGTTGGATGCCGCCCGCAAAAAGCGGGACGAGCTCATTCAGCAGGGCGAAAACGAGCTGGAAGCAGCCCGTGCCAAGGCCCGTGCACTGGCACAGCAGGTGGAAAGCAAGGCCTATGCCTTGACCGATGAACTGCGCCAGATTCAAAAGGACGAGCGGATGAGCACCCAGCAAAAGGCGCAGCGCGCCCGCGAGATCGCCAAAAAGGAATCGGAAAAACTTTTCGTCGGCACCGAAGTCGTGCACAACCCCGTTAAGGAGTTCGTGCCGCTGAAGGAAGTCAGAGTAGGGCAGGAGGTCTGTATTGCAGAGCTGAATCAGCTTGCGACCGTGCTCGCCCTGCCGGACAAAAACGGCGACGTGCTGGTTCGTGCTGGCATCATCAAGACAAAAGTCCCCCTCAAGGGTCTGAAACAGCCGGAAAAGCTGGTCAGGGAACCGCAGCCCAAAACCAAGGCGCAGCAGCGTTATTCCCGCCTGACCGGCGACGCCAACCGTCCGAATGGCCGAGTCGAGCGCGTCCAGCGTTCCGCGAAGATGGAGTGCAACCTGTTGGGTCTGACCGTAGACGAGGCACTGCCGGAGGTAGATTCCTTCATTGACCGCGCCATCCTGAACGGGCAGACAGTGGTGTATCTGATCCACGGCAACGGCACCGGTGCGCTGCGCACAGCCATCCACAAGCACCTGCGCGGAAACCGAATGGTTAAGAGCTTCCGCTTGGGCCGCTACGGCGAAGGTGAAAGCGGCGTGACCGTCGTAGAATTGAAATAATTTGTCGTGTCAAAGCCTGTCCCTGAGCAGCTTCTGCGGACAGGCTTTGTTGTATCAAAAGCAGGGAAGTGCCTATGGCAAAACATGCAGTCCATCGTAAAAAGAAGAGAAGCCACAGCGCTTTCTCGTTCCGTCACGCACTGGTATTATGCCTTTGCGTCATCGCCGTTTGTTTCGGCCTTTATTTGTGCCATGAAGCCTTTACCATCGGGCAGAGGAATCCCTCCACTGAATCGGAAGATGACTTCCGCCCCACGATCGGTGAGCCGCCGTATCGCATCGCGGTAGACGCCGGGCACGGCGGCAGTGATCCGGGTGCAAGGGGAGTCGTAGAGGAAAAAGAGATGACCGCCGCCACTGCAGAAGCGCTTTTGGCATGGCTGGAGCAGGACCCGAACTTCATCCCGCTCCGGACCCGCGAAAATTATGACATAACCGCCAAACCCTCCGAGCGAGCCGCCGCCGCCAACGCGCTTTCGCCAGATCTGCTGCTTTCCATCCATGGCAATTCCGCGCCGGAGGGCTCGACGGCCTCCGGGTTTGAATGCTATCCGACCGTTCCGGGCAGGACGTGGCACCGGGAGAGTTATTACTTTGCCAAACAACTGGCCAGCGCCATGCGGTCCGCAGGGGCCAGTCTGCGGGGGCGCGGGGGAATCCGGTACATATATTATATCGGGGAGACCAAGCAATTGGTCGAAAGCAGCCACACCGAAGTGCGCGAAGAGCGAAGCTTTACGATTCTGGAAGATGTGAATTGTCCCGCCGTTCTGGCAGAACAGTGCTTCGTGACCAGCGAAGCCGACGTTGCACAGTTTGGCAGCGAGGACGGCTGCCAGCGGACAGCCCGCGCGTACTACGAAGCGATCTGTGCATATTTTGAGACAACACCGCTGCCGGAATAGCACGTCACCGAACCCTCTGGAAAAGAGTCAATGACCCTCCGAATTTTTTCTGACCGCTGCAGCGGGGAGAGAGTGGAGGGTCTGATTTTTTGATTGCATAAGTTTCGTATAATGCGCGTTAT
Source organism: Faecalibacterium hattorii (assembly GCF_003287455.1). Taxonomy (GTDB): domain Bacteria; phylum Bacillota; class Clostridia; order Oscillospirales; family Ruminococcaceae; genus Faecalibacterium; species Faecalibacterium hattorii. The sequence continues at coordinate 20,349 of NZ_PRLC01000001.1, forward strand.
GTGAAATATAGGGGAGTGAAAAAGCCCTCTTTTCCGGATTTTCGCTCCGTTTCGGCCATCCGGCTCACATCCAGCCGTCTTGGGCTCATTTTGAGCCTTTTTGGCATGGTGTTCTTTGGATGTGTTTTTACACTGTTTTTTTGTTATCTGTTTTCAGGTTTCTGTTTCAATGTCTTCGTCGTGATTCGTTTGTATTTTGTTCTGCGCCGTTGCTGAATTTCCATTTTGCAACTCCATTCCCATAGTTTTGCTTCTGATTTATTTCTGGTTCACATTGTGGTACATTCTGTTGGCTCACAAAACAAAAACCGCCTGTGACGGGTCCATAAATCTCGTCATCGGCGGTTTTGCTTGATTCCGTAGAATTCACACCACTGGGTGTATTTTCTATCTCATTCCTGCACGGGTTCTTCCGGTTCCTTCATTGCAGAAACATCTGCACGGAATCCATCGTTGGCAGCTCCTTCAAAGGCTTCCATCGGCCCGGACGGAGCAGCCTCTTCAGATTTACTCGCAGAATCGTTTATTTTAGCGGAAGGGGCAGCATTTTCCCCGCTTATCTCCCCTGCCTCCCGTTCCGTTGTATCCAAGCTTGCTTTCTTCACTTCGCCAAGCGGATTCTGCTCGATGGCCGCACGCACCTGAAATTCCTGCAAATGTGTATAGATCTGAGTTGTTCCGACGCTGCTGTGACCCAAAAGCTGTTTGAGCGTCAGGATATCCACATTGCCGGTCTGGTACATCAGGGTCGCGGCGGTATGGCGCAGCTTATGGGTCGAAAAGCCTTTCAGCCCGGCCGCTTTCATTGCGCTGGTCACCAATTGCTCTACCCGCCGGTTCGAGATGCGATCCTTCCGGCGGCGGGTCACAAAAACGGCCTTTTCCTTGGGGTCGAGGCCCTCCATCGTATTGCGCTTTTTCAGGTAGAGCTGCAGCGCCTCAATACAGGCATCGTTCAGGTAGACCATCCGTTCCTTGTGGCCCTTGCCGAACAGCCGGATCTGCCGCTGTTCCAGATCAATGTCACCAAGATCCATCCCCACCAGCTCGGAAAGGCGCATTCCGCAGTTCAAAAACAGCACCACCATGCAGTAATCCCGTTCCGGGAAATCGCTCTGGTACTGGGTGCTTTCCAGAAGCTCTCTGGACTGTTCTGCCGTCAGATACTTGGGCAGGACTTTATCCTGTTTCGGTGGTTTGATGGAAGCTGTCGGGTCCTGCGAGAGCCGGTTGACCTGATTGACCAGATAATCGTAGAACCCGTGCAGACTGGCCAGCCGCCGGGCGGTGGAGGATTTTTTGTTGCCGCATTCTCGGTTCAAAAAGTACAGATATTCGTAGATGTCTTCCTTTGTAACGCTGCCCCAGAAGGCCGTATCCAGCCCTTTGGGGTCGATCTCCTTCATCTCGGCATCTTCCGGCACAAGCCCCTTGCGGCGCTTCATAAAGCGGGAAAAGCCGCGCAGGTCGCAGTAATAGCTGAACGCCGTGTTCGCGCTTTTGCCCGCAATCACTTCCAGATACCGCACATACTCCACGATATCCGGCGAGGCATCATCAAACGGTTTGTGTTTGCTGGGATTCTTTTCATCAAGATAGATGGACATATCGTTTCCTTATCTCTTATAAGCGGTCATTTTTCAGCGCATGGATGGCGTCGGCGATATAGGCGGCGCCCACGAGCTTCATGCCGGGATAATCCGCCGGGTTCAGGTGCGCAAGGCTGTGCTTCGGCACAACGGCACGTTCAAAGCCGATGCGCTCTGCCTCCCGCAAACGCTGTTCCAGATTGGGCACACTGCGCACCTCGCCGCCAAGGCCGACTTCGCCGATGGCGATCAGCTTATCGCTGACCGGCTGATCCAACAGCGACGACACCATGCTCAGGCAGACGGCCAGATCGCAGGCGGTATCCCGCAGCGCGATGCCGCCGACGATGTTGATATACACATCCAGATTGCCGAAGAAATAGCCCGCCCGCTTTTCCAGCACCGCGATGAGAAGGTTCATGCGGTTGTAATCGTAGCCACTGCACGCACGGCGCGGTGCCGGGAAATTCGTCTTGGTGGCGAGGGCTTGGATCTCGCTCAGGATGGGGCGGCTGCCCTCCATCGTACAGGCGACGCAGTTGCCAGAAACCCCCAGTGGGCGGCCTTCCAGCAGCATCTGGGACGGGTTTTCGATTTCTTCCAGCCCCTGCCCTGTCATATCGAACATGCCGAGTTCATTCGTCGAGCCATAGCGGTTTTTGGCTGCGCGCAGGATGCGGTACGGGAGCATTTTGTCACCCTCAAAGTAAAGCACTGTATCCACGATGTGCTCCATGACTTTGGGGCCAGCAATGGCACCATCCTTGTTGACATGGCCGACGATGAACATGGGGATCTCCTGCCTTTTGGCCACGGCAAGCAGCCGGGCCGCGCTCTCCTTGACCTGACTGACCGTGCCGGACGAGGACGAGATATCCATGCAGCGCATCGTCTGGATGGAATCGATGACGACAAGGTCCGGCTTTTCCTTTTCGATGAGGCCGCAGATCTCGTCCACGTCGTTTTCGGCGGCCAGATAGATGTTCTCCTGCTGGATCTTCAGCCGGGCCGCGCGGAGTTTCACCTGCCGCACCGACTCCTCGCCGGTGATATACAACACCGTGTGCTGGTTCGAGATGGCCCCGCAAAGCTGGAGCAGCATCGTGGATTTGCCTACGCCCGGCTCGCCGCTGAGCAGCACCACTCCGCCCAGCACGATGCCGCCGCCCAGCACCCGGTCCAGTTCCGAGATGCCGGTCAGGATGCGGCTCTTTTCTTCGGTCGTACTGATATCGGCCAGACGCTTTGCCGTCAACGAGGTGACGCCCTCCTGCCGGGCCGGTGCCGCCTTGCTGCCCGAAAGGCCCGCTTTGGGTGCTTCCGCCACCACATCCTCGTTCATCGTGTTCCAGCTTCCGCAGCTGGGGCAGCGTCCCATCCAGCGCGGGCTTGTTTCCCCGCAGTTGGAGCAAACATAAACGGTTTTTAATTTCGGTTCTTTCATATACGCTCCTGTCAGGCCCGCCGGGCAGCGAGCCTGTTTTTGTTGTTCGTTCTTATATTACCACATCCGGCGGACCCCCGCAAGGAAAGCGCTTATTTTACCTCTACGATGGTAACGTTCTGGGCCGTGACATTGCTCTTGCTGAGCACGATGTCCCGGATCTGCGCCACCTGTGCCGCAGTCAGTGCATCGCCGGAGGTCATCACAGTCAGGTCGGCCCGGCCGGACTGTAAAAAGCAGAGACAATCTGCAAAGCCTTTGGCCCTGACCAAGGTTTCGATCTCATTTTCCGCGTTGAGGTCTTCGAGGCTGCCGGTCAATTGCTGGGTATAGCTCTTCTTTTCCTCGGCGGAGAGCGAAGCGGATTTCAGTGCCTTCTGCACAGCGTCCATGGCTTCGTCGTGGGCCTTGGTCCGCTTGAGCCGGGCTTCCTCAAAAAACTTGGAGCCGCTGTTGTTGGCCACGCTGACGAGCTGCGCCTCCCCGTAATTCTTGTTCGCACTGGAAACTGCTTCCGCCTCAGTCATCAGCCCGTCCATGATCGGGGCCGAGACGGCTTCCTCTGTTTCCACCGTAGCCGCTACATTGACGACATCCTCTTCCAGCGTCACGCCCGTCCGCGCATACTGCCAATTGAGGTAAACCGCCACAACAAGCGCCGCCGCAAGTGTGATGGCAGTCGCTTTTCGGGTATTTTTCGAAATGGCTCTCATGAAAATGCTCCTCCTTCTCTCAGCATCGCAAAGGCCGGTCAGCTCCGGCGCTGTGCTACAACGATCCGGTTTGCGGAAAGGTCCAGCAGCGCCCGCACAAGCTCTGTGATCTGTGCAGCCACCCGGATATCGCCACCGCCGTCGCAGACGACCGCAGCGCCGCAGACCTGCGGCAGATAGATCGTCTGTGCCAGCGCTGTGCCGTCCTCCAGCAGAACGTGTGTCTCCTGACTCTGGGTCTGTCCCGACTGCGTGTCCGTCGCATATACCGTTTCCTCCCCGCTTTCCAGTGTGATCATTACCGTCGTTGTTCCCGCCCCGTCGATCTGCTCGATCAATTCCTGAAGCTGTTTTTCCAACTGTTCCCGGTAAGCCGTTTCGTCTGCCGTAGCCAAGACGGGTGCCTTCACCGCGTTTGTGGGCAGCAGCTCGGAAAGCAGCAGCAGGATCATCGCCGCTGCCCCAAGCACCACCGCAAGTTTTGTGCGGTTCTGCTTTTCCAGCAGCGAGCGAAGTGTAAAGACCCCGGTCTTCTCCTGTCCTTCTTTCATGGCTGTATCTCCCCGCCGGGGGCATTCCATTCCGGTCTGACCCCCAGCGCTTCTTCCACGATCTTCTCCACCGCTTGCTGCTGCTCCGGGGTGCAGTCTGCTGCGGGCGTTACCGTAACGGAATCGACCGTAACGCTATCCGATGCGGAACGCAGGTCAAGCGTGACCCCGGCAGAGACGCCAGCCTCCCGCCGGAAGCGCTCTTCCAAGTCCTGCTCCAACTGCGTTTGTGTCTGAGCCAATGCAGCCTGTTCCAACGTTCCAAGCTCGACCGAAGAGACTGTGGGGACCGAAAACACGTTGCCTTCTGCCTTGAGCTGCGGAAGCACATGAAGCGCCGCTGCTAAAATATATAGCCCTGCCACCACTTTTATACCCCGCCGGGCCCAGCCGCTCTCTGTAATTTGTGCCACCAGTTCCGCGCAGATACACGCCGTGCAGAAAACCGCCATCGCCACCTTGAGTCCCTGCACCTCATCCACCTCCTACCACAAACAGCAAAGCCGTCCCGACCACGGCCAGCCCCGCAAACAGAGCCGTGACCGCCATCATGCAGCGCACCGCTTCGGCAAAGCAGCCAAGCAGCTCCTGCCCCCGTGCATTTCCGGTCAGGGAGCAGAGGACCCCGCAGCCGGAGAGCAGCCCAAGCTGCACCAGCATTCCCAGATAGACCGGAACAAATTCCGCCGCGATCGTCAGGAGCGCCGCCAGCCCCAGCCCGCTTTTCAAAAGCTGGACACTGGCCAGCACCGCCTCCGAAGCGTCGCTCAGCGTTTCGCCCACGATGGGGATGGTTCCCGTCAGGAGCTGGCCTGTGCGCAGGGCTGCGCGGTCAAGCTGCCACGCCGAAAACCGTTGCAGCCCCAAGAGCGCTGCCAGAAGTTTGCCCGCCCAGCTAAGGAGCTTCTGCAAAAAGCCGCCCAAGGCTCTGCAAAATCCAGAAAGACCCGCTTCGGTGCTGACACAGCACGCCATGCTCAGCGCGAGGTAACATTGCAGCAGCGGCGGGACCACGGCCGCCAACCCCTGCGCCAGAAAACAGAGCAGCGTCAGAAAAAAGCCGCTGGCCGATGCTCCGGCCGCGCTCTCGCCGCCCAACGTCAGAACCCCCGCATATACGGGCAGGAACCCCAGAAGAAAGCGGTTCCAGCTTTCGATCTGCACACAGAACTCGTCCGACAGCGCGACAAGCTTTTCCCACAGCAGCACCCCGCAGCCGCCCGCACAGACAAGATCCAGCAGGGTCCCATCCGCGCGTTCCCCCAGCAGCAGGGCGATCACCGCGCTCAGGATCAGAAACAGCAGCACCTGCGCATAGCCGCCGACCGCCTCCCGCAGCACGTCCCCCAGCTCCGCCGGGAAAAAACCGCGCAAGGTCTTGAGCGGATGATCCACCAGCTCGGTGGGCGATACCGGGCTTTGCTCCAGATACGGCCCCCAGAGGTCGCCCCCCGGAAGCAGAGTATAGAGTTCCTTCATCCTGTCATGCTCCCGATCCGCTGTAATATTTCCTCCAGCAGAGGCCATGCCGCCGCCAGTACCAGACACCGCCCCGCAAGCCACACGCACCACGCCAGAGAATCCGCCCCCGCTTCCTCGCAGAGGGTGCGGGTGTAATCCGTGAGCAGAAAAATGACCGCGCTCCGGACAAGGCAGGAAAAGGCCGCGCCTCCCGCCTGTTCCCCCAAACGCGCTACGCCAAGCAGGACGGACCGGAACGCCGCTCCCACCCGCACCAGAATCACCAGCGCTGCCGCCAGCGAAAGGAACAGCGCGTAGGACGGGACACTGCGCTTCAGCGCCGTATAGAGCAGCGCCGCCAGCAGCGCGATGCCGAAGACCGCCGTGAGCGTGTTCATAAGGAAAACAGCGATTTGATGGTCACAAACAGGACGCTGATCTGTTTGACCAGAATCGATAGTACGACCACAAGCCCCGCAAGGGTGGTCATCATCGCCTGATCCTCCCGCCCGGAACGGATCAGAAGCTGGTTCAGCACCGCCACGATGATGCCGATGGCCGCAATCTTGAAGATCAGATCGATTTCCATCTCCGTCATCCTTTCAAAGCAGTAGAATGGCCGCCGCCAGCCCCACAGAAAGGCCCATTTTATGCGCCAGCTCCATTGTAACGTTCAGGCGCGGCGTAAGGTCATCCCGGAACGCTTCGAACTGCGTGATGTACAGCGCAAGCCGCTGGCATTCCTGCTGCGCTTCCGCACGGCCAAGGCCCGCCATACAGTTTCGGAACGCGGCCTTTTCCCGCCGGGACAACTGCGGGAACGGTTCCAGCTCCTGCAGAGACCCGGCAGCTTGTCCGACCAGACCTTCCCGCTGCAAGCGAACAAATAAAGAAGCCAGATCTGCCCGGCGGAACTCGATCTCCCGGCGGATGCGGTCAAGTAATTCGATGGTTCTTTGAAGCGCCCGCTGATGCTCGGATGTCCGCACGCAGATGCTGTCCCCGACACACCAGCCGCAGAGCACAAGGCAGAGCGCCCCAAATCCGCGCAGACTGCTTCCGCTCATAAAAACCGGACCTCCCGGATCTGGCCCGGCGCCGTCCGGCCTTGGAGCCAGACCAGAACCTTCACCGCGCCGCGGGCTTGCAAAGCCTGTACCTGCGGTCGGCCGACCGCTTCTTCCGGGGTCCCAGCGTGAAGGGTCGCAACGAAATCCACGCCGCTGAACATGCCTTGTTCCAGCGCGGAAACCTCTTCCATGCCGCCCAGCTCGTCCAACAGCAAAACCTGCGGCGATAGGGTCCGCAGCGCCATCTGCACAGCCTGTCCCTTCGGGATGCCGGAAATGACGTCCAGCGCCTCGCCGGGGAAAGTCCGCCGGGGCATTCCGGCAAACAGCTCCCGCCGTTCGTCGATGACGGAGACGAGCTTTTTCTGCCGGGCAAGCTCCTGCGCCATGCTCCGCAGCACCGTCGTCTTGCCGCTGCCCGGTTCGCCGACAAGAAGCATCCCGATGAAATGTTCCTGCAATGCGGCACGCAGCTCTTCGGGAAGGTCGATCGTTTTTTCCCGCGCGATGCGGAGGTTCACTGAGGTCAGCTCCTGCAGCACGATGCCCTGTTCCGCCGTCTGCAAAAACTGCCCGCCTAGACCGGCCCGGCACCCGGACGCAAGGGTGACATACCCCTGCGCGATCTCCGTCTGGTGGGTGTGGACCGAACCGCCGCAAAGGGTGAAAAGGATCTCTTCCATCTGCGGCGGGGTCAGGCGAAGCGTTTGCAGCGCTTTTCCTTCCCGTCCCAGTTCCTGCGGGGCATATACCGCACCGCGCACCGTAAACATCGGCGTACACCCCACCCGCAGCCGCACTTCCTGTACCTGCGGCGCAAGCGTGCTTGGCAGCTCCAGCAGCGGACGCGCCAGCCAGCTCGGCAGAGCTTGGATCACCTGATCATACTCGTCCATCTTCCGTTTCTCCTTCCGCGTCTCTTGCCATCACTTTATGCGGCAGGGCGGAAAGTAGAACCACGCAAAAAGCCCGCACAGCGGCAGTTGCTGTACGGGCTTATAAAATCGGACTCTATGGAATTATGCTTCGGGGGTCGGTTCGTCGTCACGCAGCATGGCGAGGAACTCTTCCTCCGTCAGCACCGGGATACCCAGCGCCTGTGCCTTGGTGAGCTTAGATCCAGCCGCCGTTCCGGCCACGACATAGGCCGTCTTTTTGGAGACGGAACCGCTGGCCTTGCCGCCGTTTTTCACGATCAGCGCCTCGGCCTCGTTGCGGGAGAGCGTTTCCAGCGTGCCGGTCACTACCAGCGTTTTGCCCGCCAGCTTATCGCCCTTGGGCTCACCCTTCCACTGCATGTTCAGCCCGGCATCTGCCAGCCGATGAATCAGGTCGGTCGTGCCGTCCTTCGCAAAGAACTCGGTCACGCTCTGAGCCATCACGCCGCCGAAGCCATCGATCTCACTGATCTGCTCTTCGGTGGCTTCGCGGATGGCTTCCAGCGAACCGAAATGTTCTGCCAGCAGAGCCGCTGCCTTATCGCCGATATTTCGGATGCCGAAACCAAACAACAGCTTATCCAGATTGTTCTGCTTGGAGTTTTCGATGGCTTGCAGCAGGTTGGTGGCGCTCTTTTCCTTGAATTTTTCCAGCGTCAGCAGCTGTTCCAGCGTCAAATCGTAAAGGTCTGCCGCCGAATGCACCAGCCCTTTTTCGACCAGCTGGGCCGCCACAGCGGCGCCAAGGCCGTCGATGTCCATGGCGTCGCGGGAGGCAAAATGGATGATGTTCCGCAGCGACTGCGCCGGGCACTCCGGGTTGACGCACCGCAGCGCCGCCTCGTCTTCCAGATGCACCACCGGCGCGCCGCAGGAGGGACAGACTTCCGGCATCTGATAAGGCTCTGCCTCTGCTTCGTGGCGGGTCACGCCGATGACTTCCGGGATGATATCGCCCGCCTTGCGCACCTGAATGGTATCCCCGATGCAAAGGCCGAGCTGACGGATGAAATCCTCATTGTGCAGGGTGGCGCGGGCGACCGTTGTGCCCGCCAGAAAGACCGGGTCAAAACAGGCCGTGGGGGTCAGCACGCCGGTGCGGCCCACGGCAACTTCGATGCTGCGCAGGGTCGTCTCCTTGACTTCCGGTGGGTACTTGAACGCGATGGCCCAGCGCGGGAATTTATTGGTCGAACCCATCCGGTCACGCTGTGCAAAATCGTTCACCTTGATCACGGCACCGTCCATGTCAAAGTCGAGGGTCGAACGGCTCTGGCCGATCTGCTCGATCTCTGCAATGGCGGTTTCGATGTCGTGCACTACATGGTAGCGGGGCGAGACCGGCAGCCCAAGGCTCTTGAGGTAATCCAGACTTTCGGCGTGGGTCGTCAGCTCCTTGCCGCGGATCTGCTGAACGTTGAACACAAAGATGGACAGGCCGCGGCTCCCGGTGATCTTGGCGTCTTTCTGGCGCAGCGACCCGGCGGCCGCATTGCGCGGGTTTTTGAACGGTGCCGCGCCCTGCAGCTCCTGCTCAGCGCACAGGTGCTGGAAGGCCTCGTGGGGCATATACACCTCACCGCGCACTTCCAGAAATTCCGGTGCGTTTTTGAGCTGTTTCGGGATGCGCTTGATGGCCTTGACGTTGGCGGTCACATCCTCGCCGACCACGCCATCGCCGCGGGTCGAAGCCCGCACCAGCATTCCATTCTCGTACTCCAAGCTGCAGGAAAGGCCGTCGATCTTGATCTCGACCACATATTCCGGTTCCACGCCCGCTTCCCGCACTCGGCGGTCAAAGTCACGCAATTCCTCAAACGAAAATGCGTCCAGCAGGCTCTCCATCTTGACGGCGTGCGTGACCTTGGCAAACCGTCCGCTAGGGGTGCCGCCGACGTGCTGGGTCGGCGAAGTCGGCGTGACCAACTCCGGGAACTGCGCTTCCAGTTCCTTCAGCTCCCGCGTCAGGGCATCGTATTCAAAATCCTCCAGTTCAGGGGCGTCCTGATCGTAGTATAATCGGTTGTTCTTTTCGATCACGGTGCGCAGCTCTTCCACGCGCTTTTTTGCTTGCTCCAGTTCCAAATGGTCCACTCTCCTTTATCCTCTTTATTATACCACACCACGACCCTTCCTTCGAGGGATTTTTTAAACCGCTGCATCGCGATGTTTGACGCATTTCCGCTGTATACAAATTGTATTTTTGCCGTTTCCGCAGATTGTTGAGCTTCCTAAACTCAGTCCAGTTTCAGTTTCCTTTCGATTTACTCCTTGTTTTATTTTTAAAGTTTCAATCGTTGTGCTGTTCTTTTCCGAACATAGGATTTTACAAACTGCTTTGCAGGATTTTCTGGATCTCCGGCAGATCTTTTGCAAAACAGATGCCCTCCTGCCGTTCCTTAGAGGACAGGCCCAGCTCGATCATATGATCCAGCAGCATCCGCAGCCCGGTATAGTAGCCGTCCAGATCGTACAGGATACAGGGGGCTTCCAAGTGCTTGAGCGACACCTTGGACATCACCTCCGCGATCTCTTCCAGTGTCCCGGTGCCGCCGGGGAACGCAATGAAAGCATCCCCCAGCTCGATCATCTTCGTCTTGCGCTCCGTCATGTCCTTCGTGACGATCAAATCGGTCAGGCCGTCGTGCTGCAGCTCCCCCTTCACGAAGAACTCCGGCTCCACGCCGGTCACCTCGCCGCCCGCTGCGAGGACGCTGTCGGCCAGCACCCCCATCAGGCCGCAGCGGGAGCCGCCATAGATCAGCGCGTTTCCGCTCTCCCCGATCCATTTGCCCAGTTCCTGCACCGCCGTTTTCAGTGCCGGGTCCGTTCCCTCGTTTGCTCCAAGATAAACCGTAATGTTCATCGTTTTTCCTTTCTTCGCATGGAGTCCTACAAAAAAGGAGCCATCCTCTTAAAAGGACAGCTCCTTCAGAAGCTTATGAAACAATCAGATGCTGATCGTATTGGCAAGACATCCTTTCATCAGAAACTCATCGTACCATCGTAAAAATACGTTCGTTTTGCACGCTCAATATCAGTCCGTTTTTTGTCTCGTCAAGTCCATCTGCTGCTCGGTTGCGTTCCCTAAATTTTTCTGCAACGTAGGATGTTGCCCCTATTCATTTATCAAGTCCCATTCATCCGGCATCCAGTCATGCACTCTTGTTGCATTTCTGCCCGAACGCCCTAAATTATACCACACTCGCTCAAAAAAGAAAACACCCTGTCAAAACTGCGTTTCTTTCCGAACTGTTCATCGGAAATATCAGTCTGACAGGGTGTTTTCTTCCATTTTGAAATTTTACTTGCTGCTCTTCCCCTGCATCTGGTCAAGCAGTTCGTCTGCTCGGATGGCTTCCGGCGTGAACGAGTTGTTCTCCCACCAGTTCACGAGGGCCACAACCACCGTGATGATCGTCGTCACGAGCTGATTGACCGTTTCATTGTCGATGGGGATCACGCTGTGGCCTCCCGCGCTGAGCAGCTGATTGATAAGCGCCAGAGCCAGACAGATGGTTCGCACGATGGTCGCCGTCGATACTTTCTTGTCCATTTTGAAATCCTCCGTTATGCGTTGTGAATGGGTAACGCCTTGGCGCGGTTGTACAATTCTGTTCCGGTGCCGTTTCCGCCCATCACATGATAGGTCTTGTACAGGTAGCCAAGATTCCGCAGTCCGTCCTGTGTGACGTATCCCAATTCGATGAATCGGTAACATTCGCTGTAGATGCGGTCGTGCAGCAGTGCCAATACCGCGTTCCAGAGGGCCTTGATCTTCGGCAGCGCCGCGAGAATGCCTGCGCCGATCAGGGTGCAGACCCATTGGGCCCAGTATTCTACGAGAATATGCCACATCGGGGTCACACCTCCTTCATCCGGCTCAGACCCGCCCGCTGGATGATGGCCGGGTAGTCCTTGTAGGCATGGCTCAGGTCCACAGGGCCGCTCACACCGGGAATCTTGCCCTTGTTGGTGTACTGCCACATGCCGTGCTTGCGGGAGGGCCGCTTCGAGCGGTAGTCGGCGATCCACAGGTCAAAGTCGGTCAGCTCGTGCATTGCAAGGGCGGTGTCGGCGAAGTTCGTGTAGGTGTACACCATAGCGTACAGCCCCCACTTTTCGATCTGCTTTGCCTCCATTTTGATGAGCTGGGCAAGGCTTTCGGGACTCAGCGCTTTCAGGAAGGGGTCTTCTACGTCCACCGCGATGGGCAGAGTGAAGGTCTTCCCTTCCAGCGCGACTTTCAGCTTCGCCAGCTCTTTTGTAGCATAGTCGATGGTGGTTCCCTTCGTGTAATAGTACGCCCCTACCGGCAGCCCGGCTTCCACGCAGCCCCAGTAGTTTTTCTCGAAGGTTGGATCGATGTAGATGCCGCCGTATGCTGTGCTGGTCGAAACTGTCCGCAGCATCACGCCGTCGATTTTACCGCTGGCCTTGACTTTCTTCCAGTCGATGTTTCCCTGCCAACGGGAAACGTCCATGATTTCAGGCATGGTCTGCCTCCTTACTTTTCTTTCTTGCACTGCATGATCTCGTTCCGCTTCTCCTCAGTGATGACGCCCTTGCGCACGTAAATTTTCAGCATGGCCTCCGAGATACGGCCCTGTACCCAGCGTTCTTTCAGTGTTTCAATGTTCATATCAGTTTCCTCCCTTAATTTTCATCCGGCATATTCATCACCACGAGGTCTTCCAGTGCGTCCGCGATGCGGGTTTGGTCGTCCACGGTGTTGGAGACGGGCGGGTTGTCCTCGAAGTCCTCGATGGCGGCCAGATATTCTTCGTCGGTGGTGCAATTGCTGAAATCGCAGCCCGCCTTCCGCATCATGTCCACATAATCGTCAAAGACAAGGGCGACGCTGCCGTTGATGACGCCGCCGCCCACGATCATCTTGGCCATGCGGGCCCAAGGGTAGCGGTTGAGCCACTGCTCTGCGGTCAGGGTCTCACCCACCGGGGTGATGACGTCAGATTTGTTGTCGTAAATTTTGTAACGTGCCATTTTGATTTTTCCTCCTGCGTCAGTCAATGGTGTAGACGTCTACAATATCTTTGTCGGAAGTACCTCCGGATGAAGAAGAGATTCCACCTGCAAAGAGTACATAGTTTCCAATAACAGCAGCGGCCCCATCGGATCTTTCATCGCTTAGTGGTGCCATCATAAAGCATGTCAGTGAGTCGTTGTAGGCTACTACATAATACTTGTCAGCAAAGATAGCGTAATTTTCAGACGAGGCTGCGGCCATTTCATATGAGTCTCGGTTAGGAACTGTAACGCTTCTCTTTGTAAGGGACGCGTCATAAGCGTTGATCGTAAATGGCGGAAGAGCAGCGACACCAACCCGAAATAGCACATACGACGATCCGATAGATGCGCTGCACCGCACTGAATCAATACCACTATCTATTGCTGTAACGGATATCCGCGTCAAAGAGGCATTATACGCATCAACATCGGCACAATAACTAGGGTTTAATAGAGTGCCCGCAACACCTCCGGCAAAGAGCGCATAGTTGCCGACTTTGCCGCCACAAACAGCACGCTTTGCCTTGGATAGTGTAATGCTGCTCAGAGTTAAGGAACTATTGATCGTGTTTATTGTACTAACTGGCTTTTTTGCACCAAACCGCGGAATCAAGCTTCCTCCGGCAAAGAGCGCATAGTTGCCAACGTTGGCAACTCCTTTGCCAGTACGGGCTTCTACAGTCGTGCCAATGTTGTTACTTATTTTTGTCAGGGAGTTATTATAAATGACATAACTATCCGCGACATAATCAAGAACTGAATTGCTGAGATCATTTGTAGCGATGATTGCATACTGTCCTACGGATGTGGCGATGTGCACTCCATACTTTTCGAGACCAGCGGGTTTTGTTCGCGTAAGGCTTCGATTGTATGCGTCTACAACATTACTGTAATTGCCATTATTCCCTCCTGCAAAAAGCGCATAACCTCCGATTGCAGTGGCGGTAAGCTCGCGTCTTGCCTCACTCAGCGCCGTTGCCCTTCCGTAGTACCTCAGCTCGCCGCCGCTCCAGAAGGCTCTTGCTTTGCCGTCTACGCCGACGTAGGCCTTTTTGATCTTCCGCGCCTTGTCATTGACGCTGACGTAGCCTTTCTTTGCTTTCCGGGTCTTGCCGCCGACTTCGGCGTATAGTTTCTTTGCCATAGCAGCCCCCTCACTCGTACACGATCAGAATTTTCCCGGTGGCGAGAGGGCTTCCCGCGCCGGGGTCGCTGGTCTGGAGGATGTACTTGCTGACCTGCGCATCCAGATTGGTTTTGTCTTCGGCGCTCATCAGCCCCGCCTTGCTGGTCGTTGCGTTGCCGTAGGTCGTGTCCTGTTGGGGCGGAGTGTAACCGAGCGCGTTGATGACCTGCTGCTTCGTCGGGTCCGGGACCTTCGTCAGGAATTTCTTGTTTGCTTCTTCTTTTGTGTAGTAACTCGCCGGGTCCATGCCGGAGCCGACGACCATGGGGCCTAATGCCATCGTTCCTTCCTCCTATCGTACGATGTAATACGTTGCCGTGATAGCAGCGGTGGGCACATATTGTGCGCGGATGCGCAATTTTCCTGCGAGCGACTCGCTGACCGTGCAGATACCCGCTGCCTTGGCCGCTGCGCTGGGCGGAACAATGACACAGACCACATCATTTGCCGTCAGTCCGGAAATGGCGATGTCCACATACTTCGGAAATGTCGAATTGTCTGACATCCACCCGCTTGCCGGAATCGTCAGGCTCTGCACGGCCACCTTGTCGGCTTTCTTTCCCGACAGCTCCGTGACAGTCTTGCTGACGGAATCTGACAGTTCCGAGATCTTCACCATGCACTTAGCGTGCAGTTGTTTGAGCTGTGCAAGCGAGGGCACCGGCTTTTTCGTGTCAGCCATTTTGAAATCTCCCTTCTGCTCAGCCGCCGTAGACTTCCTTGATGAGGGCCGCCACCTCTTCGTCGGTGGCCATCCGCACGTTGGCAAGGTCGATGCTGTCCAGCTTGGCCTTGTCTGCCTTGCTCATCCGGCCGTCCTGCGTGGAAGACGCCAGCGGGTAGGTGGTATCCTGCGCCGGGATGCCCAGCGCGGTGATGTCCGCCTTCGTGACCGCCACCGCGTTGCTCACATGGCCGCTGGCATCCACGGTGATCTTATACAGTCCGCTGGCCCGCACAGTATAGGTGGGATGAACATACTTGTTCGCGCCCTCAGCGATGCCGTCCAGCTTGGTCTTGTAAGTATTCGTGAAATCGTGGGTGCTCAGACCTTTGCCGGTCTCCTTGTCCACCTTGCCGGAAATATCTACAAAGCCCGCCAGCACGTCCCACTTGTAGGTGTTCTCCATTTTGATGCAGACAACATTGGTGCCCTTCGGGTAGTTGCTGCCTGCACCCTCCACGAAGCTCGTGTTGGTCGTGAAAGCGTCCGTCACATTGTAGACATTGCCGAGGATGCTTTCGCCCAGTACCGGGAGGTTTGCAAAGATCAGGGAACCGGCGGGTTTATACACCGCGCTGATCTTCGCGTTGACCTCTTCCTTGGTGTAGGCGTCCCCGATGCCGTAGCCGCTCAGGGTCGTTGATTTCACGGCCTTTTCGTTCAGGATGGCGATCAGGGCCTGATCGAGGTCGCCTTGGGACACCTGTGCCCGGTAGGCCATCTGGGCCAGTCCTTTGACCGAGACATCCACTCCGTTCACTTGTATGGTGCCGTCTGCCGACCCGGTGGTCACAAGAATGTCCACCATCTTCTGTACGATGGCCAGCGCCTTGCCGTTGACCTTCACACCTTCCAGCACGTTTGCCTGCGGGCCGACCTTCTCGATGGTTTCCAGCCGTCCGGTAAGGTTGTCTGAGATCTCTTTGTTCTTTGCGGCGATCTCCTGCAATTGCTTGAGCGACGCCAATACGGTTTCTGCCATAATTCTTCCTCCTCATCAAGAGCCGTAGATTTGCTTCATCATGGCATCAAATTCTTTGTCCGATGCCACTCTGGAGGTCACGCTGCCAGCGCTGGAAACGTCCAGACCGTCGCCGATCATCACAAGGCCCAGCTCCGTTCTCGTGGCCGGAGTGTTCACCGGTTCCTCCTTCTTCAGGAGCGAAACGTTCACATCGATGTTTTTCTGCGGCGCGGTGTACGCAAAGAACCGCAGACAGCCGGTCTTCGTCTCCATCACGGTGGCAAGGCCCGCTTTCTCCGCTTCCTCGAACTCCGAAAGGCTCGTCAGGCCCATGGGGATCAGGGCCGGGGTGCATTCCTCTACCGGGATATCACAGTAGTACGGGTAGACCCCAAAAGCGCTCTCCCCCTTCACCCAGCTTCCGGTGGGCAGGGTCAGCTCGTAATTCAGGGTGCCTACACCGTAGAGCGTCAGCAAAAGCTGTACATCGCCCGTCGGAATCAGGATAGAAAACAGCCGCACGCAGCCGTTCCGGGTCTCAATGCCCGCCGCGACGCCCGCCGTTACTGCCTCCACATGGGTCTCCAGACTCGTAGTGCAGAAGGGGGTGTACCGATCCGTCAGCTCTGCCACTTCAATGTCGCAGTAATACCGGTACGGTCCGATCGCTTCTTCCAGCGGCTTCCATGCGGTTTGCAGGGCCGTCAGGTTGTAGGTCTTGTAGTAGCCTCCGCTGTAGTCGTTCCGGGCATCGTTGATCGCGTCTTTCGCCTTTTCGGAGTAGCTCTTGGCACTTTCCTCGCTGCCCTTCGCAGCCTGCGCACTTTTTTCAGCAGCTTCTGCACTGCCCTTTGCCGCAGCCGCCGAGTCCGCGGACTTTCCGGCGCTTTTTTCCGCCGCCTCTTTGCTGGCTTTCGCGTTCTGTTCGCTCTTCTTTGCTGCCTCTTCGGATGCCTTGGCTCCGCTCGCCGCGTCGATGGCCTGTTTGGTCAATTTCACGCAGGTCTCGCCTAACAGTGCCAGCCATTCTCGTACTTCGCGCCCGTATAAGGCATTCCGGATGCCGGACGCGATCTGCTCCATAGTAAATGCCATTTTGAAAAATCTCCTATCACCCGTTCAGATGTGCCAGCACGCCCCGCAGACTCAGCTTTCCTTCCTTCGCCTTCTTTTCCGTGGCCTTCTGCTGGTCGCTCAGCTTCTTGGGTGTGAACCCGAAATGGAATTCCTTCCGGTCCGGCTGGTCGATGGTATTCACTACCTTCGTGCAGACATACCACCCGTCAATGCCGTGGGGTTCCGAGATGACATGGGTCTTGCCCAGCAACTCTAGCCGCCCGACTCGATATCCTCCTACGTCCGCCAGATCGATAGCCTCCACGTCCAGTTCCGGTTCCACGTCGTGCGGATACTTGTTCAGTTCCTCTTGGCAGAGCTTGTTCAACTCCGCCTCGGTGTTGCCCTCGTCTGTCACGAGCCATTTGGTGTGATAGCCGAATTTCTGGACCGAGGCGCTGTCTTCCGCGGCTCCGCCAACAAAATCCGTGGTCACCTGCTTGAAGATCCACCAGCCTTTCGAACTGCTCACGAGCTTGTCGGTTCGGACGCAGTTCACAAGGTTCGTCGGCAGGGTCTGCGTCAGGGTCAGATTCAGCATGTTCAGCCCATATCGCACTTCCTGATTGTTCGTGCTTGGCGGCTCCAGCAGATAATCGATGACGAAGAACAGAACAGCTTCACCGTTGGTCTCATAGCGCAGCTGAAGATATCCGTCGTATTCGTCTGTCAGGTAGGTCTGGATGATATTCCAGCGCGTTCCGATCACGGTGCCGCTGTCTGAAAGATCGACTTTCTTGCCAAGCAGCATGGTCACCTTGCCGTAATTGAAGGTCGGCACGCCCAAGGCGGAATCTCCGCTCGGTGATTCAATGTTGCTGATGGCCGTGTAAAGGATCGGCGCGCCGTTTGCAATGATGTCATCCGTCATATCGGTCAGGTAATGGCTCTTGGGGCGTAAGGTCACTTCGCTCTCTTCCAGCAGTCCGAGGATGGACTTCGCCATGATGGTCTTGCTCCCGTCGAAGTTCAGTGCGATCTCGCTTACATACCCGAAGAACAGCGTATCATTGACGTCCGTGACGCCGATCTTGGTCCGCTTGATGGCGAACTTGCCATAGTACGGGTTGTCCTTTGTGACGGTGAAGGTCAGTGTCGCGATCTCATTTTTCTCCTCGGTCAGGGTGATGTCATAGGCGTAAGGACGCTTGCTGAGATTCTTGTCCACATAATGCTCGTCGAAATAATCTCTGCCGTCTCCGTCATAATGGTAGATCAGCTCATGCGTCACCCACTGGAGGCCGTCGTAAATATCACGGCCCGTATAGGCGTCGTGCATGGCCGAGTCTTTCACGACTTTGCATTCTCCTGCAAAGATCTGATTGAACATCCTCTCACCTCACAAATACTTTGGTTGATACTGGATCGAAAAAACGGCTTTTTCGGTCGTCGATTTATTTTGAAGCCGGATTTCATAATTGTCGTAAAACGGGTCGTTCGACACGCTGAGCAATGTATAGTTCGCAGAACTGACATTGTTCCATGGCAGATCGTAACTCCACTCTTCCTTGTTCGTCGCATCTGTCTCGTAGTCTTTCCCTAAGCACATTCGGGTGTCCACATGGGCTTTTCCTTCCAGCAGTGTGATAAGGACTTCGCTGTAGTCACGGTCGCATGGTGGAAGCTGTACCCGCCGCACTTCTCCCGGTGCCAGTTCCAGCCGCCCGAATGGCTGCGGAGCCAGATCGCACTCGAAGTTCAGCTCGTCCCACAGCCAGTCCTCTTCCAAGGGCTTCGCCAGCTCCTTGTAGGGGTACAGCTTGTATTTCAGGGTGATCTTCGAGTAGTTCTGTGCCGCCGCGTAGTCATTCACCATCCAGACGCGCCCTTTGTAGATGAATGCGGGGTCATCATCCAGATGCACCGTCACGGCGTTCGGCCCGGTGTTCTGGGCTCCCAGCAGCGCGCCGATCTTGTGGTAGGCCGCATAAAGTCCCGGTGTGCCCCAACTGCTCCGCCAGCCGTCCGTGTCAATGTAAAAGTTCCAGCTTCCCTCCCGGTTATCGTACCGCCTTGTACCTGTCACGGTCCGATATAAGTCGAACCTACCGCTCCGGCCGGGTACGTCAACGGTGATGCGCCGCGGCTGGGGCGGAGCCACCAGAAGCTTTGTCGCCGGGATCAGGTGCAGGTCGTTTGCGGTGTGGTAGGCACCGATTTGCGCGTCGTGGCTCATGGGTGTCATCTCGCACCGCCTCCTTTCTTACATGCCCCAGCCTTCCGGTGGGTCAATGTCATATCCGATGGTCACCGTTGTCTCCCCGCTTGCCGTGGCATTGAGGCTTTTCACAACGAACCGTCCGGTATAGTTCTGTGTGGTCGTTACATCGTCGATATTGATCTTACATTGGAGCTCATCCTTTCCTTGGAGGAACCGGTACAGCCGGGCAAGGTCATTTGCCATCGTCCAGTTGTGCCCGTGCCATCCGGGGTATAATGCTTTGCTCTCTTCATTCGGCACATCCATTCCGCCGCCGATGCTGTGATGGACGGCATGCCCGTGGAGCGAGTTGAACCCGTCCCACGGGGAATGTACGTACCCGTCCAACTGATAGCGGAACGTCCATGTGCCGGTAGCGTTCTTATAAACCCGGTCGCCCATCCGGGGCGGTTCCACCGTGCCGTTGTAGGTCGCAATGGAAAGCTCTGCGTAGGTTTCTTCGAACACAGGCGGGTGGATCGGCTCCGTCGGGATCAGGTTTATCTCTCGCATCGAGATCGTCTGCTCCGGCACATAGAAGCCGATGAGGTTGCTGGTGCGTTCGGGCTGGATGAAGATAAGGTCCGAGAATTTCTTCCCATTTTCCGTCAGGAATTGTTCTGCGCTCATCTTCTCACCCGCTTCCCCATCTGCACATCCACCTCGTCGATGATCCCGCCAACGAGCTGTCGTCCGTTCAGGCTGAGCTTCATGTTCCGCACCGCTTCCGCGATGCCGTCCACGTGTTCGCCCAGCGCCTGTACGCTCTCCACGATGTCCCGGTTGGACATCACGTTCGGGTCGGGGGTGTCCGCTTCCAGCGCGGCGCTGCGGTTCTGAGCCGCTTTCCGTGCCACACTTCCGGCAAGTCCCGCGCTCCTCTCGGCACTCAGTGCAAAGCTTTGGTCTTCGCCGAGGTTTGTGTTGATCCAGTCGGCTCCATTTTGAACATCGCTCAGGTCCACCACGGGCCGGATGAGGGGTTCGTCCGCGTCGTCGGTGCTCAGCGCGCCCAGCAGACTGTTGGCAGCCATCAGGGCCACGCCCTCGGCTCCGCTCATCACGTCTTCCATGCTGCGGTTCACACCGTCGCTGCTGTCGGTGATGCCCTTGGCAAAGCCCGCGCAGATGTATCCGCCCATCTCGGCCATCAGGGTCGAGGGCGAGTGGATGCCCCAGAAGTTCTTCACTGCGTTCGCCACGTTGGAGCAGACAGTCTTCACTCCGTTTACCACGCCGGTCGCCGCGTTCTTGATGCCCTCGCCAAGGCCCTTCACGAAGTTCTTGCCGGTGTCGATGGCCCCGGAGACGAATTTTTTGGTTCCTTCCCAAGCCTTGCTCAGGAAGTTCCCGATTCCTTCGAAACCCTTCTTGATGCCGTTCCAGATGTTCGAGAACAGGTTCGAGACCCATTTGCCGAAGTTCTGGAAGAACTCCACCACCTTGTCCCAGTTCTTGATGATAAGTCCGGCGCAGACGGCCACGCCCGCCACGATGGCGGCAATGATCCACCCTTCCGGCCCAAGGTTGGCCGCGAACTGAACGACGGTCGAGATGATCTTGCTCAGTACGCCGCCCTCGCCGATAAGCCCGCCGAGGCTCAGCCCCAGCGAACCCACGCCTTTTCCGGCTACGGTCACAGCCTTTCCCATGATGGTCAGGGTCTTGCCGCCCGCCGCCAGTTCACCGAACACTTTCGGCAGACCCATCAGCAGGGGTGCGAGGTTTGCGATGATCTTCTGCCCGAAGTCGCTCCCCGCGAAGTCGAGGATGGCCGTAATGCCGCTGGTCAGTGCCTGTCCCCAGTCACCGCTGACTGCTGCCGTGATGACGCCGAAAATGTCGGTCACGACGTTCGTGAATCCTTCGCCGGTCGCCACGCCGAAGGCCTTCGCCATCTTGTCGGCAAGCTGTGGGAAGCTCCGCTGGACCTTTGCCATCACGGTCTTGAATCCATTTTGAATTGGCTTCCAGTTCCGGGAGATGGCGTAGCCCAGCTGCATCATCATGTGCTTGCCGCTGTCGTCCATCTCGAAGGCGTCGGCCAAGTTCTCCGCAAATCCCACGAAGTTGTACTGTTCGCTCTGCAAGTCTGCATAGGCGTCCAGTGCTTCATCGCTGTCCTTGCCGAATTTGGCGACGGCTTCGGTGTACTTCGTTTGCCGGTTCGTTACCTTCTTCAGGCTGTAGCTCATGCTGTCCAGCGCCGTGCCCACGCCGATGATGGCAGTCATGGTGCCCTGCGTTGCCGCTTTCCGGGCCTCCTTGCTGTTCTCGCCGTATTTCTCGACCGCTGCCTTGTAGGCTTCCTCCCGCTGGGAGAGGTCGCCGTCGCCGTAGATTTTGGCCAGCATGTTCTGGCGGTTGGTCACCAGCTTCTCGTGCTTTTCAAGTACGGCCAGCGCGTCGTCAAAGGCGTCGAGCTGGGCCTTGTTCATCTCGTTGATGAGATTCTGCTGGGTCGTCTGCTCTTCCAGCCACTGCCGGTAAGCTTCCTGCGTCTTGGCGCTCTTCTCACCGAACTCCGCTTTCAGGGCGGTATACTCGTCCTCCGCCGCAGTCACGACCTTCGCCTGTGCCGCCAGCTTCCGGTCGATGTTCGCGATCTTCTTGTTGGATTTTTCCTCCACGCTGGCCGTGTCTTCGTACAGTGCGCTCCACAGCTCGTATTCATCGGTGGCCGTGTCGGCTTCATTGCCGTACCGGTCCTTGATGGCCTTGAACAAGGTCTCCTGTTTTTCATGCTGGAGGTCTGCAAGCGTGGTCTGCTCATCCAGTAAGGTAGCGTAGGCGTCGCTCTTCTGGGTGTCGGTGCTGCTGGCCTCGGCCACAATCTTGTCGTACTGCTCTTTCGCAATGGCGACCCTGTCGGTCTGGTTCGCGATCTCGGTGGTCAGGCTCTCGGTCTTCTTGGCCAGCAGTTCTTCCGCTGTGGCGGTGTCCCCGCTCGTCGCCTCCCAGAGCTTGTACTCCTTGTCCGCCGCGTCCATCTTGGCCTTGTTTTCCTTCAGCTTCTTGGAGTATTCGGTCACAAGGTTGTCCGCCGCGGTCTTCGTGCTCTTCGAAGTGCCGGAATGGCCTTTGCTGGTGGAGCCGGTTACATCAGCCACCGTGTCAGATGTTTTCTGATACAGCGAGTCGATCGTCTCGTCGATATAGCTCTGGACCGGCTGTGTCAGCGTCGCAACACCATTTTGGACGGTTTCTTGGATCTGCTCCAACGTGGAAGGCGTCTTGCTGCTGTTTCCCGCTTTCGTGATGCCGTTCTTTCCGGGGATCAGGACATTGTTGTTCTGAGCATCGGTCAGTTCCTTTGCTGCGTCCTTGATTCCATTTTGATAAGCGGCATTACCCTTCAGTGGGTTGCCCGCCTTGAAGGCCTGATACAGCCCCTGCATCTTTGTTTGTACGGTTGCTGTTGCCTCATCCAGCGCCTGACCGACACCCTTGTTCACTTCGCTGGCTGCATTGTAGCTTTCCTGTCGCAGCCGTTCACGGGCATTTTCGTCTGCCATGCCAAGGATAGCACCTTCAAGGATGTTCTCTGCATCGGTGGCTGCAAGGTCGCTGGGCGAATGGATGCCCCAGAAGGTCGTAAACACATTCCGGATGGCGGTTGCCACACTGTGCATAGCGTTCTTGACCTTTGCCAGTGCGCCTTCATCCTGTAAGCCTTCCTGCAAACCTGCCAGAACATATCGGCCATTTTCGGCCATCACCTTGGAAGGCGACGCAATACCAAAGAACGATTGGAACGCTTCAACGATCTTTCCGCCCAGCGATTTGATGCCGTTGACCGCCATGCCAACCGGCCGGTCGTCCTCAAAGATCTCGCCGAACCAGTCAAATATACCCAGCGCCGCATCCTTCATGGCATTTCCGATGCCGCTGAACAGTTCACCCCATGTTTCTGGAACACCAAGGAAACTCAAACCGTCTTTCGCCAGCTGCCAGCACTCCGGGATCACGGCACGGACCAGCGCGCCAAATGCCTCGACAATAGGCCCGGCGCAGTTCTTGATCACCTCGCAGAGCATCGTCACCACGGTGGTCAATGCTTCCTGAATGTCCGGTGCAGCGTTGATGATGGCGGTGCAGATGGGGCCTGCAAACATAGAAAGAACGCCCATCGCCGCAGTTGCCAGCGCGATCACACCCAGCGACTTTGCAAAGTTCCAGAATGCTGTTGCCAGCAGTTCCAATCCAACTGCCAGCTGGGGCATTGCTGCAAGGAGCGCACCGCCAAGCATAGCAATAAGCATTCCGTCCAGAAACACCTGCAATGCCTGTCCGACAGATTCCGGGTCAGCATCACCCAGCAGTTTGATGGCCGGAGCCATGATCAGCAGCGCCGCGCTCATTTTGATCATTGCGGAACCCAGACCGTCCAGTGCGGAAGCAATGCCGAATTTTGTGAATACGACTAACCCGCCAACCAGACCTCCCAGTCCGAGCAATGCAGAAATCCCGCCACGTAAAAGCTCACCAATGCCCAATGCCGCAAACTTTTCTACCGCCGCAGCCAGAACATATAATGCACTTGCAGTCAACAGAATGCCCGCGCCGGAACTCGCACCACCGGTGGACATGCTGGATGCGATCGTCAGCGCCGTCAATCCCGCTGCAACTTTGATCAGCCCATCGATTGCCCCATCGCCCATTACGGCAAACAGTTCAACAGCTCCTGCCAGAACGATCAAGGACGACGACATCATGAAGATAGCCGCGCCGGAAGTAAACTTTGTCTTGGCGGACAGTGCCGACATCGTGGTCATCAGGAGCATCAGGGTCTTGATGCTCGTCATAGCCGCGTCAAGGTTGACCAGTTTGATATTTGCAATGCTGGATACTGCCCGTGCCGCGATCCAGATGCCGCTTGCCATTGCTGCGATTGCAGCTCCATTTTGAAATCCAGTGGGGCCGATCAGCTTCTGTACCGCAGCCACAACGGTCGCCATACTCGTCAGCAGTCCGCCAAGCGAAACCACAGCCAGTCCTGCTTTCGCAAGGCTTGTGAACTTGATCTGGCTCAGCGGTTCCAACGCCGTGGAAACGATCTTGATGGCAGCTCCCAAGGCGATCATCTCTGCCGCCGTGGAAAGCAGCACCTTGTGGTTGATGACCTTTTCGCCGATCATCAACGCCTTACTCAGTTCGCCCATGGCCAGCATCAACGCGACCACAGCGGTGGCAGCAATTGCCAATGCCGCCGCATTCGCCGCGATATCGCCTTCGTTCAGTGCCGCCACAAGGTTCGATAAGCCTTTTGTAATAGAGCCTACCGCCACCCCCAGCCCGATCAGCGCCGCCGCAGTTCCCCACAGGATCGCCGCGTTCAGTACATTCGATTTCAGGCTGTCAAATGCCTTGTTGAACTTCTTCGCCGTCGGTTCCAGCAGTTTTGCCGCACTTGCCAGCAGAACGATACTCGTCATTGTAACGACGGAAACTGTATAGAATCGGTCGGGGTCGATCCTGCTCATCACGTACATTGCTCCGGCCAAGATCAGTACGGCGCTTGCCATGCTCACCAAGGTCTTGCTGGCGTTGTTCTTCTGCCATGTCTTGATGGCGCTCGTCAACTGCTTGAAGGTGCCGGAGATCGAATCCAGCATTCCGGTCAGCGGCGTTTGCAGCATCTTTTTCAGGCTGTTCATCGCCTTTGCCACCTGATTGATGGCCACGGCCAGCAACCCCACGTCGATCAGGGACATAAACCGGTACACGTCAGTTCCGGTAATGGAGTCGAAGCCTTCTTTCAGCGCCGTGAAGAACTGTTTCACCGGTGCAAAGGCGTCACCTACGCTTCCATTGATCTTGTCCATGCTGGATTTGAACCCGGAAGCGAACTCACTCATGGAGGCAGCCAGATTCTTCGGCATGCCGGTCAGGCTCTGCTGGAATTCTTCCATCGTTGGCATAGAAAGCCCGATAAAATCCGAGATGGTCTGCCCAAGGCTCCCCAGCTTTCCAATCAGCGTTCCTACGGCCATGCCAAACCCGCTCAGGATCCCCGTTCCGCCGCTGGCCACGCCCTGTACCAGAACACTCAGCATCCCGAAGACCCGCTTGCCCACGGAATAAAGTGTTCCCAGCACACCGGTGGCGTTTTCGCCTTGTTCGATGAACTGGCCGATGTACTGGGCGATCTTTGTGCTTTTCATCATCCCGCCAAGGTCGCTCAGCGGGTTCAACAGTTTGCCGAGCGCCGTCTTTACGCCACCCAGCTTTTCCTTCAGAGTGCCGCTTCCGGTCACCGTCTGCATTACAGTCTCAAGGAACTCCCCGAACCCGGCGCTTACATTCAGCAGTACCTTGCCCACCGGCTTCAGCGCGTTCAGTGCCAGCCCAAAGGCCTCTTTTGCCACGGCTCCCATTTTCGAAAGGGCCGTTGTGAACACCTTCAGCACGCTGAAAACGCCTTTGAAGGTCTTCTTGATCTTCGCTGCCGTCTCGTCGCTGATGATGAGCTTCTGGGTCATCAGGTCGAGCCGCTCCGCAAAGCTGTAGATGCGGTCGCCGTCTGCGGGCGGGAACAGCTCGTGGAAGGCCTCCGTGATGGGCTGCACTACTTTCCCAATGGCATCCATGATGTTCCACAGGCTCTGCATCAGGTGCTGCCGTCCGGATACTTGGCTCATGCCCTTGGCGTAATCGATCAGGTTGACCGTGCCCTTCTGCACTTCCTCGTTCAGCTTGGTCAGTGCATCGTAGTCCTTCCGGATGGCGTCCTTGTCGAGGTTCCGTGCATTCAGCTCCTTGTCGCTCAGTCCAAGGTAATTGCGCAGGGTCACAAGGGTGGAATCCAATCCATTTTGAAGCAGCTCCGCGTTCACGCCGCCTTCTTCCAGCGCCTTTGCAAAGCTGCCCGCCTCCTCGATGGATTCTTCCGTCACCGCGCCGCTGGCAAGGGCTACCTTCTGCAATACGGTGTCGTAGACCTCTGCTTGGTCGCCCAGCTTGCTGTTCAGCTGCTGCCACCCGCTGTCCAGCCCCTTCGAAAGCCGCTCGTTCAGTGCGTCGATGGGCGGCACAAAGATGTCATACAGCCGGTTCGCCAGTTCCGTCCACGTGTCCGTGGCCTCTTCCTTATTGCCGAAGATCAGCTCAAAGCTCCTCATCCACTTGGAGCTCACCGCGTCCTTCGTGGAGTCAATGGCTTCGGAAAAGCTCTTTGCCTGTTGAGCCGCCAGCGCGCTTCGTTCCGCCAGCTCGCCATACTGCCCGCTCAGCTTTTCCAGCGCTTCCGAGCTGGTCATGCCGGGGTTTTTCTGGGTCATCTCGTAGGCTGCTTCCATCATGGAGGCGTACTTTTCGAAGGTCTTTTCCATGACCTTCGTATTGGCCCACTTCTTCGAAAGGCTGGATTCAAAGCTGCCGATGGTCACCTCGCCCTCTTTCAGGGTGCCCAGCTCCACGGCCGTGTCGATCAGTTCCTGTTTCAGGGCTTTCGTTGCCGTGCCCATCAGGTTCAGGCTCTTCCAGTCCTGAAGCTGTAAGTGTCCCGCGCTGTAACTCTGGGTCAGATTCCGGATGGTGCTCTGGAACGCAAAGCCGCTTTTGCCTGCGTCTGCCGTTGCGTTCGCAATGCCCATGATCATGGGGATCATCTTCTTGATGTCGCCGCCCGATGCCGTCATCTGTGAAAGTGCGCTGGTCATCTCGTTAAAGCTGAAACTGGTCTCATCCGAATACCACATCAGCTTGTTCAGGTAACCGTTGACCGTATCGATGCTGTCGCCGGTAGCATTCATGATGGTCTGGATGTTGCCGGTCTTCTCCACGTACTTGTTCCAGCCGCTCATCACCTGATCGAAGGACAGGCTCTTCACCATTTTTTCGCCCGCATCCACAAACTTGTTGGTGATGTTCATCAGGGCGGTGGTGGCCACGATGTTCAGGGTCGAGAACTTGGACTCCAGCGTGTCCAGACTGCGCTGCATCGTGGAAAAATCCACATCTTCGGCGGCAGCGTCCAGCTTCTCGAAGCCCTTTTCCGCTCCCTTGAACTGAAGCTTTTCCATCAGCTTGTCGATGGTGCCGATGGTCTGTTTTGTGTTTTTCTCAAAGTTTTCGTTGTTGAACTGCATCTCAACAACGCGGCTGTCTACTTCTCTGCTCATTCCGTCCTCACCTCGCCCCACGCCCGTGCCGCGATCCGCTCAAAAATGGGCCGCATGGCCGGGTTGATGTAATCCACGCCTTCTACATATCCGCCGTTCCGTGTCGCGTGTCCGTATTGCAGGATCACCGCGATGGGCACGCCGTCTACGATGTTCGCATTCCGCCATGTGATCGTGATCCGGTCTTTCCCCTTGGTTACGCCGTAACTCCAGCTGGCCGCCGTCTTGCCCGTGGCCTTCGGGGTCGCCTTGGCCAGTGCCTCCACGCCTTCCCGACCGTATTGGTCGAGGATGGCGTCAAGGTCCAGCTCCGAGCACCGCTTCAGAAACTTACGGCTCTTTTTCCAGTCGCCCTTTTGCTTGAAGATGATTACTTTCGCCATTGTGCTGTTCACCCTCTGTCATAGGGCCTCCATTTTGAAAAATGCGCCCCATCTGGGAGCTGTCAGCTTTGCTGACTGAGGGGTTCCTCTAAGCAGAGCTCGCCCTTTGGGAGAGCTGCAAGCAACTGCGCCAACGGCGCATTGCGCGCTGAGAGGGCAAGCCCGCTGAAAGGACATCATCCCCTCGTGTGCATCTTGGCTTTCCGCTGTGCGTTCAGCGCCCTCTGCTGGCTCATCCGCTCACCGGGTGTCATCTTCTTCTGCGGTGCATTCATCTCCTGTCCCACCCGGATCAGGGTCAAAAGCCGGTTCAGGTGCCACTTTTCGCACTCTTTCGGGATGCCCAGCGCGAACATCTGGGCGTATAGCACCTCGGCTGTGGTGGTCCCTCCGCGGGGAGGGCGGCGCTTGGGGCGGGCGGTTCGCTTGTCTTTTGGTTCGTTCGGTTTGGGTTCCCCGGCAAACCATGTGGCGGTCATCGGGTCGTCCATATATTCGTTAATGGCTGTCAGCTGTTCCCGTGTCAGTTTCCGGTATACGGCGGGGTCAGTCCCCTGCGTCACGGTCATGCAGCGGATGTAATCGAGCTGCTGCTCCCGTGTCATACTTCCGGAACTGGTCAGGAATGGCACATGCCACTTGCTTTCCCATTTAGCCAAGGAGAGCAGGGAGTGCTCCAGCCGTAATTCCACCGGCTTTGTGTACTCGAACTCCTCTGTCCGGGGATTCCAGCTCTGTTCACCGGCAACGGTCAGTTTCAACATCTTCTGCCTCTCCTTGGGGTGTCTAAATGAAGCGAGCCGCTCTCATGGGGCTCACAAAAAAATGCTCCCCATCGGGGAGCTGTCAGCTTTGCTGACTAAGGGGTTCTTCTAAGCAGGGCTCACCCCTTTGGGGGAGCTCCGCACTGAGAGGGCGATCTTACTGCTCCACGGCAGAACCCTCGATCATGGTAAGGCCCGGCTGCGCGGGGGCGGCGGGCTTCTTCTCGTTCTTCATGCCTTCGGGCAAAATGCCTTCGAAGAATGCGGCGGCCTTGCTGTCATCGCCAACCAGCTCCATGTACAGGTCACTGAAGGCCTGCGTGGCCATGAAGTCGTCCAGCACGGCCTGATTCTTGATGAACTTGCGGCCGTCGGGGCTCAGCACACCGTAGCTCTTGCAGATGATCTTCTTGAACATCTCGGCCAGTTCCAGCTGGCTCTTGGCGTCCACGATCCGGTGGATCATCTCCACGAAACCGCCCTCCGTGCCCAGCTGCATCTCCATGATCTCAGCCTTCGTCAGGTTGAAATAGTAGGTTTCCGTGCGCTCGGTGCCGCCAAAATCGACGGTCTGCATCGTTTTCTTCAGCATGTTTGTTCTTCTCCTTTATTTTTATATGGAAGCAGGGCTCACCCCTTTGGGGGAGCTCCGCGACGCGCCGCCCTTGGCGGACGGAGCAGTGAGAGGGCGATCTTACACCGCAGCCTCGCTGGTGGTCACGAGGGTGATGATCTCCTCCGGAGTGGGCAGCGTTGCCTCTGCGTTCTCGGTGCCCCAGAGCTTGTCCTCGATGGCCTTCACGGTGGCAGCCTTCAGCTTCGAGCAGTCGATCTCCATGTGGGAAGTCGGGCGGAAACCGCTGACGTTGACCGGCGAAGTCGAGCACTCCCAGCTGAAGGTGATGGCGTCGGGGCTGTCATTGATAGAGGCATAGCTCTTCTCGGAGGGAGAGGCGGTGGAGTTCCATGCGATGTGGATCTTCTTGCCCACTTCATCGGAAACATCGTTGCCCACGGTGGTCACCCAGCTGAAGCCGAAGCCCTTGCGCTTCTGCTGGCCGATGGTCACGCCGGTCGCCACCTGTGCGGAGCCGTCGCAGGGCTCCCACTCCGGCGGGTAAGTGTAAGCCTCGATGGTGTAGGCGTACTCTTCGGCGCTGCGCAGGGATGCGTACTTGATGTCGTCGGCGTAGAGCTTGGTCTCCTCTGCGCCGGAGGGCGACTCGGTCACGGCGGTCAGGCCGTTCCAAGCTACGCCGTTTTCGTAGCTGCCGTCTTCCTTCATGGGGTACAGGGCACCCATCTTGGTGCCCATTTCGTAGAACTTTTCGCCAATGGCGTCCCAAATCAGTCTGGACATAGGTTACCTCCTATCAGGTATAAAGTGTAAAAACGGTATGGTATAAATTGTCCGAAACAAATTGGCGGTCGTACGCGCACTTCGGGAGTACAGATACGGCCGCCTTGAGTTTCGAATCGGGGTCCGCGTCGATCACGGTCACCGTATAAAACGGGTGCTGGATGTAAACGCGGTCGTTTGCGTGCCAGTTCTGGATCCGGCCCTCGCTGTACACGATGCAGGGGTATTTCATCCGGAGTCCGGTGGGAGGTTGGTAATACAGGTTTGCGCAGCCCGTGGTTTTGTTCATTACATCGCGCAAAAGCGCGTCCACATTCAAACGAACATCACTCATTCCACACACCTCCCAGCGTCAGGATCAAGCGCGGGTATTGTACCTTCACGCTCTCCACCTTCCATTTCCGTCCCCCGAACGTCGCATATCGCATGGCGTAGAGATTGCTCTGAGCGAACGGATCGCCGAGGACGCTGAGTTGATTCGAGAGGGTCACGTCCTCGTTGATCTTGTCGCTGCCCTGCATCTGCCGCCCAAATTCCACCACGTCGCCGTAATAGCGCCGCTCCGTGATATGCTCCACGTATACGCTGGGGGCCTCTTCGCTGGTATCAGCGAACCCGATCACTCCGCTCCATCTCATAGCAGTCTCACTCTCCATTTTGATTTGTCACAGCTAACCTTTGGGGCCTAAAAAATCAGGCCTCGTCCGCAGCCATGGTGCAGGTGGTGGCGGTGGTGCCGTCGGTCACGACCACACCGGCAGCCATCAGGGCCACAGGCAGGTAGGTCTTATCGGCAGCAACCACGATCAGACGGCCCAGCTTAAAGGCCTTCTCCACGTCGGCCTTCTTGGCCTGAACCTTGTGAGCCTCGTCCTCGTACAGCTTTTTGTCGGTGTGCAGATAGGCAACGTAGTTTGCCACGTGCAGGTCATGACCGGTCTCGTAGATGGTGTTCAGCATATTCATATCCTTTCTCTTTAAGCAGCCCACTCAACAGCCATGGCGCTGAACGGGGTGGTCAGTGCACCGGAGCAGCGGGTCTCGATCAGGTACTTCTGGGCGTTGAAGTCGATGTCGAAGTCATCGAACATGGAAACAGCGCCTCCCTTGTCTGCGCCCACGGTGTAGTCGGCGAGGTTCACGATCAGACAGACCAGTTCACCGCCCTTGGCACCCTTGCGGCCCTCCATCTCGGGGATGGTCATGATCTTAGAAACACGCAACTTGCGGGCCAGCGCGGCCTCGTCAGCATACAGCGTACGGCCGACGCCGTCCTCCAGCAGGAGCATCTCGGTCAGTGCGTCCTCGGTAGTGAACAGGGTGGGAGTGCCGGAGCCACGATATTCCTTGCGGGAACGCAGGATCTGCTTGATCAGGGCCTTGTACTTGTCCTCCACGGTGGTCAGGCCGGTGGTCTTGCACTGGACCTTGATGGTAAACAGGTCTGCGTCGTTGAACACAGGACGGATGCAGTTCTCGTCGATCTTGTCCTCAGAGGCAGCCAGACGGCCGTCGCCCAGCAGGTATGCCAGAGCCAGCTCACGGTTCAGCTTCAGGCGCATCTCCTGCTTCAGCCATGCCACCACGTCAAAGCTGTTGATGTCGATCACGTCGTCACGGTCCAGCTTCTGCTTCTTGTACACGGTGGTGGGGCTGGTGGAGCGGCGCAGCAGGCCAAAGACCTCTTCCTTCTTGAAGTTGCCCTTGATGTAACCCTTAGCGCGGGCATCGTCCTCGGTCAGGTCAGCAAACATGCTCTTGAACCGGCTGAAAGGAATGTGGTGCACAGCGCCCATGACCACGCTCACCCAGTCGTCGGGCTTGTCGATGATCCGGGGCGTGGTGTCCAGCAGGTGATCCTCGGGGAACAGCCAGTTGATGTTGTCGATGCTGTGGGTCAGCTCGTCACTGTCCATACCGGCATCCTCAAAGGCAGCCTTCATGGTGCCGTGGCTCTTTGCGGTCTTGACCACATTGTCGATTTCTTCCATGCTGTGCTTCAGCACGGTTGCGGTGGTATCCTTGTCAAAAACATTCTGCTTCACGGTTTCATCCTCCTCACCGTTATCTTCGCCGCCGTCCGCTTTCTCAAGGGCCAAGCCCACGAATGCGTGGCAGCATTCCTTCTGCTCGTCGGTCATGCTGTTGTAGACCTCTTTGAGCGTCTTGCCTTCGTTCTGTTTTCCGTCCGCCATTTTGGCTTCCTCCTGTTTATGTTCGCCGTCATCCGCGCTGTGGGTCAGCTCTTCCAGCGGGTTGCCGTCCGGGTCCATCCCGTGCTCAAGGCTCAGCGCCGTGTCCGAGATGATGAACGCCTCCCCGCCCTCATAGTCCTCGTCGGCCGAGTGCTTGATGACTTCGTCGATGATCGCGCCGGGGTTGCAGCCCGCCAGTACGAGGCTCACCTCCTGAACGAAGCCGTGCTTCACGGTCTTCCCCACCTTCTGCAAGCCGTTGGCGTAGATGGAAAAAGCGTTCAGGTCACCGCTTTCCACGCACTTCCGCGCCGTGCGGCCGGTGTCCGTGTCGTTGAACTTGGCATAGCAGTACACGCCGCCGGGGCGGTTTTCCAGCAGACAGTGGCCGATCACGTTGCCGATGTCGCTGTGGTCGTGGTTGTACACCATGGGCACCACCTTGCCGTCGCACTCTTTGAATGCGTCCTGCGCAATGGTCAGCCCGTCGTAGCAGCGGGTGTTCGCTTTGGTCGCCCAGCCGCTGCAATCGTAGTCAAAATTAACCATTTTGATTTGCAATACTCCTTTCCACGGCTTCTTTTCCAGCCGTAATTGTTTTCTGCACCCCGTCTTCCTCGTTCGGCCGACTGATGTTGCTGTTCTCCAGTCGGTCGGCCTTCGGGTCCTTCGAGGGCTTCATGCCGATCACCTGTCGGAACTCGTTCGAGGTCATGATCTCATTGCGGGTGAACTTGTCTGCCATCTCTGAAACCATGGAGACCGGTGCCAGCTTGAATGGGTCGCGGAAATACATCACGGATTCGCCTTTGGCCCGTGCTTCCTCGGTCAGGAACTTCCGCTTCAGCTCGTCTACAACAGCCGCCACAAGGGGTTCGATGGTCCGGTTCTCGTAGTTGGTCATCACAGTATCGTTGGCAGTGCCGTTCATGATGTCCGGTGTGATACCCAGCTGACTGTATGCCATGTTCGTCAGGTATTCCACGGTCTTCAGAAGGTTGTTTTCGAGGCTGCGATTCAACTGCGTGACATGCTCGGTGCCGTCGATGTAGGCGATGCCATATTTGGAGCCGGAAAGCTGGCGTTCCACCTCGGCGCGGCGCTCATCGGCCCGCTGTTTCTGCTGTTCGCTCCGCACCACGTAAGGCAGTTGGATGATCATGTCGAGCTTTCCGCTGCCCACTTGCTCGTCGATGACGTCCATCAGGTTCAGCTTCCGGATCAGCCGCTGGATGGTTCCATTCGGCTCATTCATCACGGCGTAGAACGGGTTTTCAACGATGGCCACCTGACTTTTCGGCAGGGTGATCTCCTCCCGCTGTCCGGTTCGGTCGTTGTACACTTCCAGCCGCACGTCGTCGGGGTACCATTCCTTGATCTTGCCTACCCGCATGGACTCGATCTTGGCTTCACCCATCTCCGGGTCTATGTCGATGTCCACCGGCACCAGCCCCACCACGCCCTCGTCGAGGACGGAAAGGAACAGGTCGTACCGCAAGGCGCGCCCAGTCTGGTCCTTGTTGCCGGATAAATTCAGGCAAGAATTAAGGCCCGAATCAACGACCTCATCAAAGCGGTTGTTTTCATCGAGCCTTACGTGATTGATGGTGATGCTGGCCGCATCCATCGCAATGCGGGTGTAGATGGCGGTCAGGATGGTCCGGTCATTTCCCCGGTTCAGCCGCACCCGGTCTGGCCGGTAGCTGTATCCTCCGTCATAGTAACTTCTTCCGGGAGGGTCCCGGTTCGTAAACGCATTCCACGCCCTCTTCAGGCGGGAACCGATACTCTGTGCCATTGGTCTTCCTCCATTTTGAAAAATGCTCCCCATCGGGGGAGCTGTCGGCTTTGCTGACTGAGGGGCTCTTCGAAGCAGGGCTAGTCCTTCTTGTCGTCGTCTTTCTTCTGCTGTTGCTGACCACCGGCGCTGCCGCTTACGATTGCGTTCGCAAGCTCCGGATTCTTCAGTTCCTTACTGATGAACTGCTTTGCGCTGTAACTCATCGCGCCGGAAACCGCCTTGGTCAGAAACTGCTTCGAGGCATCTTGCATCACACTCTTTGCAAAGCTCTGCCCGCTGTATACGTCCTTCCGCAGCTGCTTCACGTCCTTTTGGAGCTGGAGCCGCTCTTTCTCGGCCTTCAGTTCCTTGTTCGGATCATCGGCGCGGATGTTCGTCTGCCCCTGAAGATCACGGTACTGCTTCTCCATCTGGAGCCGGTTGATGCGGCTTCGCAGCTCCTCGTCGGAGTAATCCTCTGCATTCCGGCCAGAGCGTTTCGGTGCATATTCCACCTTCGGTTCATCTTCTGAACCGGCGTTCCCATCTCCGGCATAGTGCTTTTTGCCTGCGGTCGTCAGGGTGCCGTCCTTGTTCTGGTACCGCCGCACGCCCCACTTCATGCCCTTGATGCCCCAATGGTATAGCTCGTCACTGTATACTCGCATATTTACCTCATCGCCTCATTTCTTTTTCACAGCAGCTCTTGTATATCTGTCCGGAATGAACAAGCTCTTTTGCCATTTTGCTTTCTTATAGTTTTTCTTTCCAAGCTGTGTTTCCGGCTGCTGCCGAACCACCCGTGCTAAAGGTAGTCCCACCAATCGTTCATTTCATCGCCCCTTTCTTAGATTTACAACGTTTATTTACCGTGATATACTCTTCTCAATTAACCAACCTATTGAGAAAGAAGGTGCCTCATGACTAAGCACGAGAAATTACTCCTGTGTATTCTCGCCAACACGGATGAGCCTGTCGGAAAACCTTTTTATGATTCTCGTAGCTTTATTGTTAGCTACTGGATCATGTCAGGCATTCCAACAAAAACAGAATCCAGACCTCTATCGACATCGTCAGGACAAAAGTACACTAAACCAATTATTGTAAAAACATGGAATACCGACGAGGAAAAACTGGATTTCCTTCAAAAATTCGGTGGTCAGATGTCCAATTCAATTTTCCATGAATATAATCTGACTTCAATGGATGCGCTTGATAATAAACCTCATTTCACGGATACCGAACTGCGGCTTTTAGAAAGACTGTCGGCTGGCGAATTCGATGGCCCAATAAATCACTATTGGGAAAAGACGGGCTTTTGTGAAATCCGTAATGGTGTTCCTATTCAGTTCTCGCAGGGAAAAAGCACTCGCGTCTTTGACGGAAAAGAAAATGAAACTGTTCCCGGTAGAATTCGTGTGTATCTTCGGTATGATACGGATGAGATGAAAATCAGGTTCTTTAGAACCTTTGGCCGTGAGATGACCGATGAAGAGGTTCAAAAGTATTATTGGGACAACTGGGAGAAGCGCTATCAGAAATAACCCTCACTCAAACGCATCCCGGTTCTGCTTCCATGCAATGTAGGCGTCCATCATGGCCGCCACGGCGTCGATCTTCTGATCCTGCCGCTGCTTATAGAGCTTCCGGTTGCCGTTGGTATCCACCAGCGTGACACAGTTCCCCATGGCGAATTGCATCAGCTTCTCATCGAAGATCAGCTTCCGTTGTTCGCTCAGCTTTTTCAATTCACCCAGCGGCACACTTTCGGTCTTGGCACCCTGAATCACCTTCACGATGCCAAAACTGCTGTTTTCCATCGCCCACCGCTCCACGAACTCCTTCGCGTTGTAGGGGTCGTAGCCAAAGGCTCTCACGTCGTATTCGTTCTCTTGAATGAACTTGTCGAGATCTTCGTACACCTGCATCATGTCCAGCACGGTGCCGTCGAACACAAACAGCGTCCCCTCGTTCATGAACTCCTCGTACTGGTTCCGTCGGCTGATGGGCAGCTGGCTCAGGGTGTAGCTCGTGATGTAATCCCGCGTTTTCACGCCGAAATATCCGTTCGACAGCGGGAACAGGAAGGTAAACGAGCAGAAGTCATCGCCCATGGAAAGGTCTGCTCCCATGGCACAGGGCATCTGCCAATAGTCCCGCTTGCGGTGGCACAGCGTCTCTTCGTATGGGAAGAAATAGGTGTAACCCTCCATGGGCAGGTTGAAACGCTTGGCCAGAATATCATTCCGTGCGCTGGGGGATTTCTCCGCGCGCTCCACATCGAGCTGATAGGTCTCGTAGCTCACCGTCTTGCCGAGGTTCGGGTTTGCTTTCAGCCACATTTCGGGCTGTCCCACCTCATCGATGGAGTCGAGCTTATAGTACCAAATGGAGACGTGGGGGTTGATGTACTCCCCCTTCAGGATCTCCATCAATTCCATTTTGATGTCGTCGCCGCAGCCGTTGCGCACGGTGCCTTCGGAGCTTGCCGCCACGATGAGATAGTTCTCATTCTTGGCCGCGCCCTGCTCGATAGCACCGATGGGATCTTCCCGGATATCACAGGAGAGCCATTCATCCACCGTCGCCATGGTGTCACGGCGGCCCTGAAGCTTCTCGATGGTCATCGGGCGCACTTCCAGCAGACTGTTCGTCAGGAAGTTCTCGATGCCCTTCTTCGTGGGCGCCATCTTCACGCGGTCGGCCTTCGAGCCGGTGGTGTTCTGGAGGCTGCCTTCCGTCATAAACTTGAGCACCGGTCCCCTTGCCCGCGCCAGCGCCGTGCGGAACGGAGCCAGAACCTCTTCAGCCTGTTTCATGGTCGGTGCTGTGGTCAGTTGCTGGGTCGTCGTGGTGTACGCCGTCAGGAAGTAAGCTTGCAAAAACTCCAAGTACATGGTCTTTGCAGCCGAGCGGGTAATGATGAGGTACTGCTTCGTCACCAGACGTTTCTTTATCCGCCGGGCCTCATAGTGCCCGCCGCCGCGCTCATTGGGCACATAGACGCTCCGCTCCACGAAGTAGTACCACCCGAAGATTTCCTCGGCCCACAGCTTGAAACTGTCAAGCAGCTTCACGTCGGTGCCATCGGTCAGGGTCAGCTCGTCTTCGCAGAACGCAATGAAGCCGTTTACCGCCTTGTCGTCGTAGTAGATGCCGGGGTTTGCGATCAGATCGTCGATCCGGTTCATTTCCATGGAAATTTCCCGGCATACCGGAATTTCGCCACGCATCACGGCCTCCCGGAACCGGCCGTAGTAAATGGGCGTGGCCGTATTCGAGAGTGCCATCTTCTTCAAAAGCTCCTTTAGCTGTTCAGTTTTTCCAGAATGTTCCCCAGCTGCTCAGAGATGCCCTTTCCGGTCTTCTCCGTCGCCAGTACATCCGATACCGTCTCGCCGGTCACTTCGTCGGTGTGCTCCACCTGCATCCTGCCGTTCTCCACATGCAGCCCGATGGCATCCTTGATGTGGTCTGCCGCAGTCGCGCCGGTGCCCAGCGGCTCATCGAACTCTTCCCGCAGCCGCCACTCCATTTCCGCCACAGTGTTCTTCATGGCCTCCATGGTGGAGCTGCTCTGTGGCGGGTCAAAGCCCAGCAGCCGCACCTTCACACCAAGGTATGCCTTGACCGCTTCGTTTTTCAGCTTGTCCGGGCTGAACTGCTCCCACGTCTCTTCGCTGCCGGTAATGGTGAACCCGCCCACCGGCCCCACGCCGATCTGGCTCAGCACAAATAGTGCGCTGTTCACGTACATCACCACGTCCGCGTCAAAGTCCGTGCACTCCTCCGCGATCCCCAGCAGCTTCTTCACACTCGTCAGGATCGAATTCATTTTGATTCCTCCTCGACATCGCTGTCGCCACCCATAATGTAGCTCATCATGGCGTAGTACCAGTCCAGCTTCCGCCGCGGCCCCATGGTGTAGTCCTGCTCTCGACGGTTAAATGCTTTTTTCTGGTACATACTCATTTCCTCCACTGGATATCAGACTTTCTTCTTTACATACAACATATGGATTGATATACTTATCTCAAACGGTATTTCTTATACTTCGGAGGCAATATATGCAGTCTTACACCTGTCCCAACTGCGGTGCTCCAGTAAAAATGGATGACCATGGTGCATTTCTTGAGTGTCCTTATTGCGGATCACAGTTCAAGCCCGATGATTCTTTATCTGATGAGCCAAGCAGTCGTCAAACGGATTCGGACGATGATAACGAAGAACTTCGCACCTATGCAGAAATAGTAAATCGCCATATTCCAGAATTTACGGTCATCGAATTTATCGATAGAGTCAAGCATATTCTCGAAAGAACTCTTGATTTTCTCGGTGATCACGGAATGTACATTCAAGTCGGTGTCGTTTTGCTTTTTGTCGCCTTAGTCATTGTCAGTTTCTTCTTGTAACTTATTCATGTTTTTATCCATGGGCAGGTGTCGCCCGGTCTTCTTTCTCCGTCCGGCAGCTTCGAGCCCTTTCCCGTTCCGTAATGGATCACCTTGTGCGTTGCCGCCGAAACACAAATGGCGTTCTCCGGATCCAGCAGTTTTTCGCTGTGCCGGAGGACGTCTTCTTTTGTTATGGGGTTCAGGTGATGGATGCTGATCTTCGGCCGTACAGACACGCCGTTCCGCAGCACCCAGTCCGTGATCGGGTGATCCACGCATCCAAGGTCGCATCCACCGTCCCGTGCAATGATTTTGTCCCGGAACTGCCGCCACTCCCGCGATTGGTAGAAGTCTTGGTTCAGCCACCGGTCAAACCCGAACGTGTCCTTCCCTACTTCCCCGTGCAGTTGTGAATACTCCAGCCTCTCCTTGTACGTCGGCAGTTGGCATAGTTCCGTGTAACTCTTCATCTCAGCTCCCCCAAACCTGCCGTCATAAGGATCAGCACGATAAGCATGACCATCTCACAGAGTTTGGCGATCCAATGCCCGATGTTGTCCGCTGGGCTTGTATCATCGGTAAATGCGTTCACCGCCGTTAGAATATAGCACAAGAGCTCCATCACAATGATCAGATCGTTTACTCGTATCATGATTGCATTCATCTCGTCACATCAGCCAGCCAGATGCTCGCCACGACGCAGCACCCAATACAAACCGGAAAGATCACCTGCCAGAAAAAAACGGGTGCTGTTATCCCTGTCACTGACCAGCATGGCCAGAATAACGAGTGCCCCAACCACCGCAAAAGCTCCGGCCTGCGTAAGAAACTCAGTTGTCCACATACTCGTCATCCTCCCCAAGCCCGTTGTACTTTCGCATTGCCTTAATGGCATTTGCGTATAGCTCTTCCGAGTTCTTCGCGTTCTCCAGCGTCTCGGTCTTTGCCCGCAGCAGCTTGTTTTCCTCTTCCAGCTTCTTCTTTTCGAGGTCTGCCTTTGTTGTTGCCAGTTTCAGGAAATGGGTCGTCTCGGCGCTGGATGCTGTCCCCTCGCGCAGCCGCTTTTCTACCAGCTTCATCGCGAGGTTGATCATGTAATTCTCTTGTGCCTCCGGAGATGTCGCTGGCCGGGCCGAAGCCGCAGCCGTTTCTCCGGGAGCGTTTCTCTTCGGTTTCATCCGCTATCCTCTTTTCGCACATTTGTAATAAGGTATAAGCTTTTGCAAGGGTTCATGGGAGCTGTCAAGGTACCAGCATGGCCAACCATTTGAAAGGAGAAAAAGAAACAAATGTCTTCAGCCGCAGTGTATGAACTGAACAAACTCTATCATGAAAGTGTTAATTTTGGAGGTCAACATCATGAGGGTCAAAAGGAGGAAACTTTTCTCCCATGAGCCCTTGCAAAAACCGCCGAAGCCGCAGTCTACTCCCCACAGCCTCGGCGATACGAAAGAAAGCTGGCCAAGCGACACCTCAAATATCACACGGTCAGCTTTTCGCATTCTTAAAGCCCAAATATCAATTTTCCCTCCGGGGAAATATCAAAGACCGGCGCGATTTGAGAGGGGGTGTCATTTTTGAGACCCCCTCCCTATGCTTTTAGCACTTTACGCCGCAGTGCTTTCGTCTTTGATATCGATCTTGAGCTTTTTGTAGATGTTCAACGGATCATTTGCCACGATTTTATCGATTGCTCGCTCAATTTCATAGGCATTCTCATTGTCTGTGAACTGAGAGGACGTCTCTGCCAGCCGCATCAACAGACCAGAAGAGTTGTAGCCATGATCCGCATCATATTGATACCACTGTTCGAACTGCTCGCACGGATCGTACGGGTTATCGGTCGTGGTCAGAAAGCATCGAACCATAATTCAAAGCCTCTTTCTTGCATGTTTTACTTGTTGAGTGCATCGTAAATCGTGGATTTAGGCACGCCGCATGCTTTTGCGATTTCTTCGTACGTGTAGCCGCCGCGAAGCATTGCTTTTGCTTTGTTCACTTTTGCAGAGGACAAAGCAGTTGTAGTTTTCGGCATTGCACGTTTTACGATTTCATCAGAATCAGACGAATTCAGGAATTTCGTCAACATATTGTCCGAAATTGCGCCAGCTTGAACAGCTTCCCATTCACGATCCGTGAACGTGACCTTGGACTTACGCCCACTGGCACCCACAGAGTCACGGGCACGCTGCATCTCGACAGAAGAGATTTTTTTAATTACCTTTTTATCTTCCGAAATATGGGGATCAAGCCCCTGTTCCTGAATCTTTGCCTTAATAACCGCATTTGCAATCAGCATCGCCTTGCGCTCCTTAGGTTTGTTGGCAATCATGTTATTGTACTTCTCTTTCAGAGAGGCAACCTCAGGCGCATAGGTCTTGGCGGCAGAAGGACTGTATTCAAGCCCCTTCATATTAACAGCCTCTTTGCGGGCCTGATTGGCCATCGCCTTCAACTTATTGGAGAAGTCCGCATACAGATTCTCCTGCACCGTACCAGACGACAGCGTGCGTGCATCCTTCGTCTCCGAGATCAAACTGACGGTATCCTCAGCGAGGCGCTCCTTCCCTGTCTTGGGGTCGGTGAAGGTGCGGCCGCTCTCCTTATAGATGAGCTCACCAGTATCCTTATCAACACGTACGCTGCCACGGCGCTCCGGTACACGAACGGTCTGCTTACGGCGAGACAACAGGGTGGATGCGCCACCATAGTGCGTGCCGCCCTCTTCGTCCACACGGATCTGCCACTTTTGTTTCAGTTCGGGGATGCCATTCTCACGCTCAGACCTCTTGTAGTCCAGCTTGTGCTTTTCGGCATCGATGACCACCATGGAGTGCTTGACAGCACGTGCAAGCTCATCTTCATCCGCGCCGCGAAGGGTCATGTCCGTGATGAGGTTCGAGATTACACCCATTTCGCGCTGCTTCTCTTCCTTCTTCATGAGACGCACATTGTTCGGATTGCCTTCCGGAACTGCATACGCAGTCTTCGGGTCGAAGCCTTCCAACGCTTTCAGCGCATGGGTGGACTTGATGTTGACCTTGTCAGAGACAGGAATCGCCATAACGGTGTCGCCGTCGAAGTCTGCACCAGACAGACGCTCAGCTACCTTAGCATTGATACCGATTGCATCCTGAATCGCACCGAGATTCCGCTTGCCACTCAAGTTCTTGTTGTTGACCGTGACCATGGGAATTTCAAAGGTGCCCGCATGCGGATAACGAATCAATGCAAGATGGGTTCCGTTCTCATAAGTCGGGCAGTAAGCTTCTGTTTCCTTGATATTGTTGAGAGGCAGGATAACCTTGGTGGACTGACCGGGAAACGCCGATGCTTTCAGGGTCATCGATGTACCTTCGCAGGTGTCTGCAAAATCGTTGAGTAGCTTCTTCTTGACTGTCGGATTATCATAGTGCATAATCTCGTCATACTGCGCCTGATAATCTGCAACGGTGAGCTTCAACTGATTCTCGATCAGCTTCTTCGGCTGCTTGGACAGGAACTGCGAAGAGACATTCTTCGACATCGTATCCCAGTCGCCTTCCTCTTTCAGTTTGTTGATAGGAGAAAGATGCTCTTTGCCGTCAGCACCGATGTAAGTGCTCTGACCGTTCGCCTTAATGGCTGCACCAAACGGGTTGTCCGGGTCTGCCTTGGCTTCCTTCAGAACCTTCATCTTAGGTGTGCCGGAGTGCTTGTTCGTGTTGAACATGATGTCCACACCGTCCGGAAGATCATCCGAATATACAGCCATGCCCTTCAGGTAATGATCACCATCTACAAGGATGCGAACCTGCGCATAATGGCTCTTACCAAGGTCGAGGTCAGGCACGCCGCGGCGAATCTCCATGACGCCGTCTTTGTCCAAACCGCCTTCGTCACCATAGCGAATGGCAACGCGGCTGGAATCCAGACTTGTAGGGCGCTGGAGCTTCGTAAAGGTATCACCACCATCATCCGTGTGATAGTCGCCCAGTGAATCGATCTGTTCCTGATGTTGGTAGGCATACTTCTGATCGAACTCTGGTTTTGCAAGCACCATAATATTGGTCTGCTGACGATTGTTTGTCGGCTGCTTAATGCCTATGCCGTAACGTTTATAGCCGTATTCTGCCTCTAACGTATATACTGCATCCTGAAGTTCAGTATCAGTTACGCCCAACACAAAGTTTGCGCCCTCCGAAACATCAATCATTCCCTTTTTATCGACTTCTTTTTTCAGAGTTTCGGCGATGTTTTTTGCACGCTGCGCTTTTTTGTCTGCATTTCCGGCATATTTGGATCGAACGCTCGATTCGCTCATACCGAGTTGGTTCGCAATCTCCGTCCAACCGAGCCCTTTGTTGTCTTTCAGGTCCTTGATCTGCTCGTATTCAGACTGCTTCCGCAAACTGATTGCTTTACTTCTCGCAACTCGAAACTCAGTAGGGCTCAGCTGATACTCCTTGGGGAGCGTGTCGTTTATAGCATTGATGATGTCCTTTTCGGACAGCCCTTTTTTCTTCAGCGTCTCAATACGAGACAGAAAGTCACCGGAATGCTGATACGGATTGTCGCCGGAACCCCAAGGATAACGGCCAGAGTGGCGCTTGGTACCGTAGTGCTCCAGAACACTATCGTTGGAAGGAATGCCCAGATAGGCGTGGATATCTTTCTCAATCGCGTTCATGCTACTGCTACTGCTCCTAACTTCAAATCTGCAATCACTTTGTCGAACTCACGAATCTTCTCGATGATGGGATCAATGTCCTCGCAGGTGGGATTCTCGATCCAAATATCATCGTTCTGGTAGATTCGCGTCTCGAACTGAATATCTTTC
The DNA here is from genome assembly GCF_003287455.1 of Faecalibacterium hattorii. Lineage (GTDB taxonomy): Bacteria > Bacillota > Clostridia > Oscillospirales > Ruminococcaceae > Faecalibacterium > Faecalibacterium hattorii. The sequence continues at coordinate 63,151 of NZ_PRLC01000001.1, forward strand.
GGATTGATGTGATACTCCATGCAGAACAGAGCAGCATAAATAAAGAGCTGCTCCATGTGTGCAGGAACAGCTCCGGTTTTAAGATCATGAATGCGAAGGAGATTATCGTTGAATGCAATTGCGTCTGCGGTGCCGAAGCAGTTCTCGCTATAATAGAGAACCATCTCCGGGTCCATGCGGAAACCGATTGCATCGTTAACGTATGCGTTCAGAGTTTTCTTACTCTTGGGCAGCTTCTGCCGGAGAGTAATACACTCTGCGGCAAAAGCATGAAGGCGCGTTCCCTTCTCTTTTGCCTGAAAGTTCATGTACGCATCGGCCAGACGCTGTGCGTCATAATTGAGCCAATGGTACTTGCTGGCTCCGAGGAAGGCATGCTGCCCCGTGAGCCTCGAATGATCGTTCCATTGCATTTAGAACTTCCTCCTTATTTTCGGGATAGATGAAAGCTGCAAAGCTCATACTGTTGAAATCCTGAACATAATAGTCCTGATTCGGTCGATGAGGCGCATCCGCTGACCGTTTGCCTTCCAACGCGCCCCAAGTGTGGCCATACAAAACCAAGAGGTCAGGATGCCCCTGCACCTCGTTCGGATCCAGATGGACCACCTTGCAGCCGGGAAAGCGCTCTTTCAGTTCTTTCACCAATCTCGTTTTGAATTTGTTTTCAAGCATGCTACAACCTCCAAAATGAAAGGAATAGTGCGTAAGACGCATTCTATTCCCCCCATAAAAGGGGATGTTTTTATCGCGGGGGTTTTTGTGAGAAAGCGTGAATTTTTGTGAATTTTGGACAAAGAAAAAAGCCCCTGCGTTATTAGCGCAGAGGCTTCTACAGTTAAGAGTATTAGTGCTTAGAACCCATCAAAATCACGTTCATTATGCGGAACATGCGGGTTTTCATAGCAACCATCTAACCATTCAGGTTCGGGCTCAAAATCATCGGCATAGCTTGCTTCTTCTGTTGGGGAAGATGCGATATCTATATCTCTCTCCTCGATTTCGCTCTCGCATTCGGGGCATACCCAAAGCTCACCGTGTTGTTCCATTCGGCAATGGCAATCCCAGCACCAATGTTCACCTGTGGGTTGATCATAGCCCGGAGTATGAATCACACGGTATTCAAATGAACCATCCGGATGTTTCACCCACAGAACTGGTAGACCCAATTCCAATGTGCTGTAAACCCAAACCTCATCGCCATTTGGAAGAACATCGCGTCCCTCGTAAGAACAGTCGTGTACCCGCCAGTTTTTAGCCAACTCGTCCATGTAGTCCATACTCTTTACCTCGTAGAATCAGAAGCGTTACGCTCGTACACTGTGGTTCTATGATACATCTATGGGCCAGCTGTTTCAAGCCCCAAAAATAGCGCTGGCCAAAAACCCGTTTTTCAGTGCCAATTACTATATATAAATTTTCATTTTTTTCATTAACTGAAAGAAAAAAGTGGGTTTTTGGCCAAACGGCATAATTTTAACGAACTATCGTTATTTTTTGTGGTCATTTTTTCTAAAATTTTTGGCCACGAACCGGGTTTTTGGCCACGAAAATGACAGATTCTGACGTTTCATCACAAAAAGCGGCAAATTAAAATGGGCTGAAGTGGGCATCAAGCGATACCTAAGCCCATGCAAATTATATACGCTATGACCAAAATCACAATGACGATTCCAAGCCACTTGAAATAAGTAGCAGCAGTTTTGTTAGCGTCTTCGGTTCGCCATCTCTCCTGCTCCATCTCCTTAATCCGGAGTTCCATAGCATCCTTGGACTCTTGTATCCGTGCTTCATCCACATACCGATGCGTCTCCCGATAGTCATCCAACCGAACCTTCGTCCCGCAGAACTCGCAAAACATAAAGTCCCTGTTGTCGTCTTTCGCTGTAAGTTCAGCACCGCAGCTAGGGCATTTTACCGTCCGTGCCATAAAAGCACCTCCTCATCTTGCTATAAGAATATCATGGAGACGTACCAGCGTCAAGGATTTTAAGGAGGTATAATCCAAATGATCAATTTATCGAATATCATTACTATTTCACCTTATACTCCACAATGACATTATTCCAACTCACACCATAAACCTTATCATCAATCCGAGCCACAATCTTTTGGTCAGTAGATTTCAGCCAAAGCACTTCACCGTCACCCTCCAAATACACGTCTCTGCTGTTCGGATAATAGATAGCGATGTGATAATCCTGCTCGTCGCTCGTGGTGCTCTTGCTCTCCGTCCGTTTCGAGCACCCGCACAACCAGATGCACAGGCACAGCATCAGCGTACACCAAATCAGGCACACTGTTCGATTCTTATTCATAACTCATAAGCCTCCTCGCCGCTGCATAAAGGAACTTCTTGACCGACCATGTATCGATGCGGAATTCAACCCGCAGTTTCTCCAGTTCGGGATTCGGATACTCCCCTGCCCGGAACTCCGTCATCTCCATCGCTCTGCGCAAACGACGATCCGCCGAACCGCGGCTGCAATTGAATTTATCTGCCAATGTGCATTCGACATCAGACAATGAAACGAACTGATGATGCGCCAGCTTATCCATGAAGATTTCAATTGCCTCACCCATGAGCTCGCCGCCGAAGGTAATCACCGGCACCCGCATCTGGATGAGGAAGTCATACGTTTTCTGCTGCATTCTCGTTCACCATGCTTTCTTTATCGATCTTTACAAATGCAAGAGCTACTTTCAGGAGGAGAAGCTGAATTTTTTCCAGACTTTTAACTGTCTCGGCAAGCTCTTTGATTGAGCAGGGGCCCTCGATTTCAACCGAGGCATAGGTACTCGGATCAAATGTCTCTGCAAAGTTGATTAGGTTCTCTACAAAATTCTCGTCATTAAAATTTGCAGAGAATGTTCCACCTATCGGGTTATAGCACAGTTTATACCCGGTTTCGGTCGTGTATAAATGAAAGCCAAACTGTTGCAGCACGTCAATATATTTCTTATCAATTCCTTTCATAGTTACTTCACCATGCTCCCCTTCCGTGTCTGGTCATCCGCAGGCCAGTACGTGTAAATATCATCGAACACCACCGGAATCTTCTTCTGAAGCTCCATCAGCAACGGGCACATGAGCTCCCGCATCTGAGGATGTGCTGCCACAGGAGTACGCAGCTTGAAGATGTTGCGCCACTCACGGTAATTGGCCGTCACCACGATCTCGGTCTTCAGGCACAGCGGTAGCACACAACGAGCCTGTTCGGGACGCATACCGTTAGCGATCATAAGCTTGTAGTCCTTTTCGGCATAAGTCATGGCTTCAAGGAACGAACTCTTGATCGTAACCTCGCTATCGTTCAGTTCACAATACTGCTCGCCACGAATATAAGAAGGCCAGATAAACGTCAACTCTCCGCCAAACTTCTCCTTCGAGTAGTTGCAGTACCGGGTGCTCTCCTGTGCAAAAGAAGCAATGCGATGCCGCACCAGCTCGTTAGCCACGCCACGGTCACAGGTAAACAGCACAGACAGCTGAGAATGCTCCAGCATAGCCTCATGCCCCTGCTTCACCAGAAAGCCCACCAGCTTCTTTGCCGACTCACCATCCGGCGTGATTTTGTCCTCGCTCTTGTAGCAGACCCGCGCCACCCGCTCGATCTGCTGGAGCTCTTTGATGCCGTCCTGAGAAATATCAGTGAGGATTTCGTACTTAGGTTCAACGATTTTCATAATTAAATCTCCTTTTCATCAGTGAATCCACTATTTCGAGCTGACTGAGGCTCTTACCGTTAGCTCTTTGGGTAACTAAGTCAATGCTAAGATCTTCAATTGGGATAATGTATCCGAGATGAGCCAATTGCTTATGGTCACAAGATTCCACCTTCGGACACTTCTGGCATTTAGGGGCAAGTATCGTAAGTGCTCCGAAGTCGTTGTTCATGTTGTCCACTCCGATATCAATCTGCAAGTCCAATCCCCACAGATATCACCCGAAGCATGCTTCTTCGCGAATGCCATGCCCTTCTTGATGGCTTCCTGCTTGTCATTTGCTACGACCACAAAACTCTGATGTCCGCCACCATTATCAGTACATTCAAACCAAAACGTGTGCTTCATAATTAGTTTCCCTTTTCTTTCTCAGGGTCTCTCAAAATAGAATCCCACTCTTTGATAAGCTGTTTCAGATTTGAGTCATCAATTACTCCCTGCATGCTGTTTTCGTTGTATGTCATCAGGACTGTGCCAGTTTTATCCGGACCAAGTCCACAATTACAACATGAAATCTCGTAATTAAGCTTCATGGTCGTACCACATGTAATAGCTCCCGTATTCTTCAAATATGCTTTGGAATAGCACATAGGACAACATCTCATACAAAATCCTCCAAAATCGAATTGATCAGAATTTCAAGACAGCGATTCAGAAAAGCCACCAGCCGATATGGCCACGGTTCTTTCTCTTGCGGCCTAGTATTATATGCACCCGTGAATTCTGGCCTTGGTTCAGAGATTCGCCTTAAAAACTCATATTGAGGAGCATTATTAACGAGGCACCAAGCTCGCGCCTCATATAAAGTACAATCGCCATTATTAAAATGCCAAATAACGTCTTCGAGCGTTCTGCAATCCTCAATAGTAATCCAATGGCAATGCTCTTCGTCCCATACCCTAAGTGGATAATGCACATTCTTCACAGAGCAGTACGGAACATCATCTGCATACAGTGTCACCTCATCTTCCTCATAAGATACTCTTCCGTCATCCATTGCTCTCACCTCATACCAGAATCCGGAACAAAATGAACCAGATCAGCTTCAGCGTGAACACAATGATTAGCAGCCACGCACAGATAGCCATGGTCAGGGCCAGCATACGTCCGAAGAATGTGCCAATCTTATCCCAAACATCATTCATCCTTATCAACCCTTTCGAGACCTGTAAAATATCCAATGCCAATATGACCACCATCGCAATAATGAATTGGGCGGAACGCCATCAGACCGGCCAGATTGTTCTTCGCATCTTCGGGATTGCAGTAGGGACTCCCATCGTTAAATTCCCTCTCGCAAAATCGGCACTTGTAAGTCGGATAATAAAATGTCTTCACCCCACACACCTCCTCGCAGCATCCAAACGGCTTTCCGCAGCGTTCAACTCAAAGATAGCCGCCGTGATAAATGCCGGGTCGCAGTTCTCAAAGTGGTTCCTAGCAATTTCCAATTCTTGTAGAGGGTTACAATATTTATGGATTGCGCCAATTTGAGCTTCACATTCTGGGATTCCCAACCAACGAGCCCATTCTTCTGTTGGAGATTTAATTCCGAGAAGCCATTTGATTGGTTTCGTCCAAAATATCTTGATAAACTCAACGATTTTGCGCAGCATTTCTACACCTCCACATCTTTGTGACTTGGCGAGCCGTGAGCCAGCCCACAACATCATCATGGCCAAGTGCCTTCGTGCCCATCACCTCGATAAGCCCCTGCTCAAAGCCATAGGAACCCCAACCCCAAATGCCATCCCAGATACGATTTCCAGCAGCATCATATGCAATGATTTGCTCACCACCATCGTGTCGTCCGCCCGGAAGATACTCTTGACAGTCCGGTCTGTCCATCTCCGGCCAACGACGTCCATAAGTATGCGGAACCTTAGCGTGCTTCAGCAGAATGTCCAGCTTCTGCATCTCGGTCATGTGACTCCAAACCCGGAGTTTCCATGTTTTCTTAGACATGTTTCTCATTTCTGCATTTCCTTTCGTCAGCCTCCATGGCCTTTGCGATTTTATGCTGAATATAAAGCACACAGCCAGCCTGACTATCACACCCGAATGAAGCCAATAGTCCAGCAATAGCATTCAAAGAGTTCAAATCCTCTTCAGCAAATATCATTTAGCGTTCACCGTTCCTCCTGATACTCTACAATTTTGGTCACTTCACTCTGAACCCGGCGTAAGAAATCACACGCACCCAAGCAACCACATTCCATCAATGCCTCAGCGATATCGCCTAAACTATCCATGTCGGTTCTTGTGATATTAACTTGAGGAATGACTTCAATATTCTCCTCTGTGATAAATGGGGTATAGTCTCCACAATGGCAACATTTGATGTTCATACGTTGCATACAAGCATCTCCTTCAATGATAAAAATAAAGAGCCGCAGATTTCTCCATGGCCCAGTTCTCTTATTTATTGAGTTTTGTATTTGCCTCAACAAATTCTTTCCTAGCTTCAATCATATAATTATTGAAATATTCGCTCCCATTATGAGCATTCATATACAGGTCATTGGCACCCATCAACTTTCCTTGATAAAGTCCAAGTGCATATCCTTCATCATATCCTTTTCCATAGCGTTCGCAATATACTTTGCGAACCTCTGCATTGTGAATACGAATCAACACACACGCCCCAACAATACCAGCAATAGTACTAATACCAATTTTCCACGCTTTTTTCATAATAAGTATCTCCTTTCAAATATGAGTTTACCTCATAAAGGAGCCTGTTATTTTCGCGTCAAAAATAAAGAGCCGCAGATTTCTCCACGGCTCACGCCTTTAGCAAGACAACTCAACCCAGCAATGGTATTGTCCACAAGGCAGTGCGTCCCAACTCGGATGCTTCATCTTATAGGGGCATTGGTTGCAATTCATGATATTATCAGGATCTGCAAGAAATGCACGGATAAGATTATTGCCTTCGTTATTGGTCCAATCCACTTTGCTCCAATCTCTTGTTGCCATTTATCTCACCTCCATAAAGGAGCCTGTTATTTTCGCGCCTTCTCCTTGAAGTTCAGAGGTTTCACAGTACCCTCCCGTGCACACTCCGTCAGGCACTCGTTGCAGGGCTCGTCCGTCTCCAGCACCTTGAAGTTCTCGCACTTCGGGCAGTAGGTCGCATAGTCTACTTCGCGCATCCAGTCATTCATTGGTGAACTCCTTCCAATTTACTACGGTCACTTTCTTGCACTCCGGGCAGCGGAGCATCCATCTTAACATAGGTAAGTTAATATCTTGTTCAACGTCACGAAAAGCACGGCCATGCTCATCCGTTAAGGCTTTGCCGCATGTACACGTAATATCCTTCATCGACTTTTTGTTTTCTTTTATCTGGATTGCAAACCTATCATCCAACTCCGGGTGCGTCTCCCGCTGGTTCAATGCCCAGAGCAGGTTCCAGCAGGCAGCACGCAGGTGGTCCTCGTCGTCCATACCGACCATGTACTTGGCCAGATGTCGTGCAGCACTGTCCAGAAGCGAATGCAGCGGGATACCCTTATCCACGTTGTGCTCGCCGTACTTTAATGCACCCTCCTCGCAGTGCTTGCTGACCTCCATGATGCCGTACCAAGGCAGAAGGTCCATCCGCCCCTTCCCTGCGTGCATATCACGCTTTGCACCGGTTTCAAATTCGGTGCGATCTCCAGAATCTTTGATCATTTTCTTTTTCTCCATGTGTAATAAACAGCATAAAGCTGATTGTGTTCTTTTAATCTATTGACAATTTGTTTGTTGATTTCGATATACGCTCTTGGAGCAAATAATTGTTCTGGAGCATTGATGTAACAGTATCTCTCGCTGAAAGGAATATGTTTTTCGCTTCGATCAACCAAGAAACGACCTGTAAAAGCACCGTCATCTCTGATGCAGAGATATTTCCAAATAGCAGACAGTGGGCTGCTGTCATAAGGAACAAACATTGCATTGTGCTCTCCAAAATGCGTTACACGATGGCAATTAGCATTGATAACTTTGACAAGTTTCTTTCTGTTTTTCTTTGAAATATTTCCCATTAGCAGAACCTCCTGATTCTTCCCTGCATAACCTTGTTGGGAATATCCAGCCACCGGATTTTGCACTTGTCCTTGTAGTCAGGACGCAGCTTCTGTAGAATCATCTTCAATGGCGGCCTCTTGATTTCTTCAAACAAGTCCATAAAACAAGCCGTCACTTTCTCGCTGCATTCCGCAATCGCGTTTAAGACATCTGCAAGTTTCTCAGAAATCGTCGCAGCAAGCCTCAAAAAATCATAAATATCGCGCTTGGCACCGGTTTCAAACTCCGTGCGATCTCCCGAATCTCTAATCATTTGTCTTCCTCCTTTTTGAATCCTTGAAAGTCTCCTATCCCAAAGTTTCCATCTTTGCAATGGTGAACGTCACGTACATGCGCACCAATTCCACAGCCTTTCGGATACCATTTACCATCATAGGCTGCACCCGAAACGGATTCAATTGCCGTATTTTCACTAGCAGTCGTAATAGGCTCAAATAATTCTCCACACAAGCGGCACTTGTAAATTTCATGAAACAGTGTCATCCGTTTTCCGCCTCCAACTTTTCAATAATTTTACCAATCGCGCTAATAACATAATTTACAAGGAAATTCTGAAAAGCAGCATCCTTGGTGGAGCGAATCATTATTTTTAGCGCCAACTCGTCAGAAACTGCATAATCAATCATTTCTTTGTTGGCTTTTTCTACGATTTCCTTGGGAAACAGTTCTCGAATATCATTACTTTCCATAAAATTTCCTTTCGTTAAATGCCTTCTTCGAGTTCAGCGCTCTCGAAATCGCTAGATCAATACCGCTCCTACTCTTCAGATGGTAGTACCAGAGATCCTTGTAAGGCGTATTCAGCCGGTCGATACGCCCAGACGCCTGTTCCATGATCTTGTAGGAGTAGTTCTGACTGTAAAATATAATGGTGTCCGTCTTGATGCAGTTCCAGCCTTCTGCCCCGGCGCTATATTGCACGAGATAGACCCATCGCTCTCCATCCGGAATCGGTTGATGCTTATGCCCGTTCCATTGTGCTACTTCCACGCCTTCGTCATAGGCCAGATTCAGCAGAATATCCAGCTCATAGTCGAAGTTATAGAAGATGATGACTCTAGGCCGGGTCATGCAAATATCCAGCACTTCCCGCTGGCGGCTCTCATCCGAATTGACGAGCTTCCGCAGCAGATAGCAGAACTCGCTGGCTGTCTCGATTGGCTTGTTCTCCCAAGGGTCCCAGCGATTCCGACAGATTTGCAAATATCTCGGTTTATCGTAGTCCACAAAGACGTTTTCATGGTGCGAAACCGTTGCCCGTTCGAAATCCATGTCTACCAGTACCCGCTCCCGTAACCGCACAAGCCTCTGTGTGTTCAGATAACGGTCAATCTTTGGATATTTTGAGAAGCGGGCATAGACAACGTGCTGGTTATTGAACTCTGTACGATTCCGGAAGAATCCGTTTGCGATAAACACCGGAATATAATCCGTCCAGCAGTCACCGGGCGTTGCACTCAGCAGAATCCACTCGTTCTCCTTTGTGATCTTCAGGAACGATTTCACCCATGCACCGCTGCCAACAACGCGCTGTTCGTCAAATATAAAGAAAGCGTTTTTCGCGCCTATATATTTTCCAATGTTGTTCCATGAATCCACAACTACGGTATGCTCATAAATATCATGCTCTGGATCCGTAGACATGTAGAAATGGGCCAATTCTTCATCCCATTCGCCAGTATCCCGCTTCCGAGCGGTCGTGATGATGTACAAATCCGGTGGTTCTGTCATCTTAACGTAATTTTCCGTGTTCACCTGCCCGTCAAACAACGTATAATAAAACGCCAGACTCGTTCTTGATTTGCCGCTCCCGACGCCACCGCAAAGGATGCATCCAATTTTCATCCGTTTGAGTGCATCCAACTGGTAGTCATAGAGCGTTACTCCTGCCATCAGTTTCATTACCTCCATTCCCTGTGCACATGGATTGCGGACTTTCTGCAATGTTGCTCATAAGCCAGCAGTGCAATTGTCGCTTCCTGCTCGTCCTCGCCTTCGCCCAAAATGGTGTACGACCAAAGCTCTTTGCCGTTCTTCGTAAAGACCTTCCACTCTTTCTTAGTAGAGTCCGTGCTTTTTGCAGTAGGACGCATATTGCAGTCCCTCCTTATCGGCTTCTCTCATGATTTCCTGAAGGGTAAGCTTCTTCGGTTTCGGCTCGGCCTTCTTCAGAAATCGCTCTTTCCGGCATTTGTCGCAGTACCTCTTGCCCGGATAGACGTCGTACATCATCACCCCACAGTCCACACACGGTTTATCGATCTTCCAAACTTTGCCCATAAATATCAATCTCCTTTATTCTGAGCATTTGCGAGTCATGCAGGAATCGAACCTGCCGTAACAGCCCTTGCTGATGACTCAAATAAAAAGAGCCGCAGATTTCTCCACGGCTCTCCGTTCTACACTAGCTTGAAGTTATTGCTCTTCCGGCTCACAGTAGTCGATTTTCAAATGAGATTGACCAGAAGCATCCACTTCTACCCAAAATTTTTCCGGTCGATGGAACAGCTTCTCATATTTCTCCAGAAGTTCGGGACTCAGCGATCCGAAATCGTCTTCCGTAAGCCCGACGATCAGAAAGGTTCCTGCGATCACATCAATCGGCGTTCCATCATCAGACAAAAGCGTACGGTTAAAGTTATCCATCGAGCAGCCAAGCAGCTTGCCTTCTTCATTGCAGATCATTGCCACTGGATCGTCCCACGGATACGTTGCTTGAATCGGGCCACTCACTTCTTTCTGCAAGGAGTCCAGACTTAACGGGATCCGAACGATTTCGGGATAGCAATGCGCTTTGATACGGAGCACTTTGATTTGTTTCATGATGTCAACCTCCAACTCGTTCATAAATATCAATCGAGCTGTTTCCTCTGAGAACGCCATTTGCGACGTGGGCACTCACCGGCTGGAGCATTCAACCAAGGACTGACCCCGGCACTCGAAAATATCAATGATTAGAACGGCGTATCGTTCGGTTCATCCGGCTCTGCCATGTCTGCTTCCGGTGCAGCATAGCGTGCATACCGTTCTGCATACGGGTCGGCATCTGCATCCTGCTCCACATACATGACATCCGCATACAGGCTGTATTCGCCCGGAGCGTTGCGCTTCTCCACGAGATTGGCCTGAAGGCAGACATTCTTGACACGGATGAAGTCGAGCTGGCCGACCGTATCTGCATCGCACAGCAGACGCTTGCCCGCGGTCGTGATCCAGTAAACGCGCGGCGGCCACTTGGAACCCATGTTGACATTGACCGGCACGTAGAGGGTAGGCACATACGGCTCATCATAAGTACGCTCCGGGTTCGGCTTGGTCTGCTTGACCTTTACGCCCAGAGATACCAGATAATCCGCCTGCTCCTGCGTAGGAATGACCACGTTGACCCGGCGCTTATCCGAACCAAAGCGGTCGCGGCTGGGATCACCAGAGAAATTGGTTGCATAAATGAAACGGGTATCGTCAATATTGACTTTCTGACGCTTAGTGTACATAAATATCAGTCTCCTTTTATTGATTTACGCCTGCTTAAACCCGCTCTGCTCAATCCAGTGACGGATTTCCTTATAATAGCCGCTATTATTACCAGCGCTGCGCTTCGCAATAGCCATGGCCAGTCCCTTCTCTGGGTCGAAAATATCATTCTCGCTGCACTTCACGACTGTCTTCGTACCATCCGTCCAGTAAACAACCGTGGCCGGAGGGTTGAAGATTACTTTCTTGATGGCACGTGCTGCCATCTGCCCATGCACATCATCCAAAATTTCTTTTGCCGGATTTGCATAGCAGTAAGAATCATAAGAATCGATTGCTCTCCTATGAATTGTTCCACTTTTACGGATATGGGCATCGCAATTGCTGTCCAAGTAAATATCATCCGGGTTGAACTGAAGTGCATGCCCCGTGTCTAACGTAATAATCATCGTGGACTCGCCCGACAGCATGCGAATATGCGCAATGCCCCCGATAAGATCACCCTTGGAATTGAATAATTTACATGCCATAAAATATCACCTCACATCAAAATTTCTTGCAGCTTCATCCTGTGCATCACTCCACGGCAAGTCGGGTGCCGTCCACGGAGAAACACCGGAATCGTCCGCGGCAAACCACTCAAAGTCGCCGTACTTCGAAATTTCATCGACGGCTTCTTTGACTTCCTTATTGAAATAGCCCTTGTTGATCGCATCCTCCATCTGGAGAGAATAAACGCACTCGCTTTCCAGCCAGCGGTAATCCTTTGCGCCAGTGACCGAACTGTACTTTCGTTCGCCGTCTTCGGTCATTCCAGCTTCCCGCACCAGAAGAGCGCCGCCCTTTCCGGGCCTAATCGGGCAGAACTGACCAACGCGGCCCACAAAAATATAATTGTGCTCCCCTGCGGGCAGATCCTCATTCTTGTCCAGATAGATAGCACCTTTCGACACGGTTTTGGTCTCGCAAAGGTCAGAGAATACGATTGGCTCCTTCGAGAAGAGTGTCTTGAAGACATACGGGACTTGGAACTGGGTGCCCGTGGCCGTCCATTGGCCCCCTTTCTTCTCATTTTTCTCTGGAATATACCCATACTGGTCCTTGCAGCGGTCCGCGTCCATGTACCTTGCAATATAAACGGCGTTGTTCACAAGGCACATCTTCTCATAGGTAGCCTCGTGCTCGAACGTGTATCCGTACTTTTTCGCAAAGTTCATGCAGAAATCGATAATCTCCGGCGTAGCTTCAGGAATCTTGATAGAATCCGTCTTGATATGTGCCACCGTAAAGCCGCGCTGTTGTACTTCATCCTGCAAAGTGCGCATAAATAAAGCCCCTCGAAGCGCCACGATATTGTTGGCGTTCTTGGGGTTGCGGAAGGGGTTATCAAAAGTTGCGCTGGTCAGACCGTAGACCGAGTTGATGGCGATCTTCAGTGCCTGTGCCAGTGCTTTTGCCTGACCGGGATCTTCCAGATACTTCGCCAGTTTGCCGTCAAACAGCTTCTTAGCCTTGTCGTACTCGCCATGTTTTACATGGATACGTACATCCATCAGGTCATTGAAGTACTTGGTGTACTCGCCAAAGTAATTCATGGCGACGGCGGAGTGCGGATGCAGCGACGCAACATCCAGCAGCGCAACATTGCTGTACATGTTCGGTTCTGCATAGACATAACCGCCCATGCCGAGATCTGTGCCTCGGAACATGTTGTGCATTTTTCCATCCTCTCCGCGCACCCATTCGTAACCGGGAAACGCATTGATGATGTTTCGGTCGGTCAAAATATCAGGCTCGACCTCGACCACCGAATCCGATTTTCCCGTCGCAAGGTCGGTATAGACCAGCTTGGGGTGCTTTTCCCGTCCAAATATAATTCGAGTCGTCAGACTATTGGTCGTGTCGTTGACCGTCATCCCCGCAAGGTCTGCCAGAATCTCACGCGCCACGAAATCCGCCTGTCGATCTTTGGAATAGAACAGTGCTTCCGTTGCCACCACGTCGTTGTCGCAATACTCGGCAACCTTGTCCCAGAGACTCTTCGGCACCGGCTGGTCCCACGGAAGTCCCAACTCCTGATGGTGGATGCCCAGCTCGATCTCAAACTTCTTCAGGCTCTGCTTTTTCGACGAGAAGTCGTAAATATCCGTGTAGGAGAGGTTGTACGCTTCTCCGAAGAACCCCGTATGCTGGTTGACGATCTGGTTCGACAGCGCATAGATCTGCTCGTTGGACATCCCCAGCATCCGTCCCCAGAGAATGTGGTTGTCGTACTTGCGGTTGTTGAAGCCGATCAGCCGGTACTTGGTCAGACTTTCGATCTCCGCCGGGGAGGGGTTGATCATCCGGTAGACTTTATCCTGCTTGGCAAACTTCCAGTTCACCAGCAGCAAGTTCGGAAACACTTCACAGTCGAAAAATATCAATGGCTTTTCTTCGCCGGTGGGTGCAGCACGCTCCACATCATCCTTCGACTTGAAGTGTATTTTTGATACGATTTTGAGGCATGCGTCTGCCTGATTGGTGCTGTTGGCCGCAAAGGCGAGGATCACGTTCCGCATGTCATCAATATCATAGGGAACATTCCCCTCGTAGGCTTCTTCCACGATGTGCGCAATGAAGTCCACGCTGGGCTTGGTGTAGGGGCTGATCTCTTTGGCGAGTGCTTTCTTGATGAGAACGCGCAGATGCCTCTCATCCTGAATCTGCTTTGTATCAACCATTTTTTCTCCCTTCAATGGTAGGCCGCTGCTGATGCTGGCAATGGGAATATCATTGCATTCTGACAACTTTCTCCGGAGCGAGGATTTTCCCGTGAACACCTTGACCTCGATGCTCTCGTCGTAGACCCTGCTCAGTTTGGCCGCTTCACCGGTATAAATATAATGCAGATGAATCCCTGCACCGGATTTGCTCAGCTCTGCGTATGTCTTGGGCCATTTGGATGCAGCTTCGAGGTTTCGCTCAAAGCTCTTTTTCCCATCTGGCCCCGGAATATCAAAGTCGATCACAATGTGGTTCTCCGGAACCTTCACGTAGTGCAGTTTCGAAGTGTCCAGATTTCCCAGCTTGGTTCTGATATTCTCCCACTTTTGCAGGGGCGTGCCATTTTCCGTCGCATACTGGGCCGGGCAGTCCTTGCAAATATCATTAAAGAGAGAATGCTGCTCTTTGAATTCGATCCACGACGAGGGTGGGGGGTCTTTTTTCTCCTCACCCCCTAGGGGGGCATCCGCAAATTCCTTGAATTTTTCCGCCTTGAAACCGCTGTAATAGCTGCGCACCCGCTCGCCGTTCACGTCAGTTTCCCGCTCCTTGTAATCTTCAAAATAGTTCATCAGCTCTTCCCGGAAGGCACGGCGCGAATACGGATACGGCACATTCGCAGCCGTATTGTATTCGTTGTACATGGCCCATGCCCGCTTCAGGGAGACGCCGTTTTCCTTCTTGAAAATATAATAGGAATCCAGCATGAAATTGTAGAAATCGTTGGATGCGCCCATCATACGAGTCGGAATATAATCGTCGTAGAAATGTTTATTCTCATCGTATACCTGTTTGCAATGCCATGCGATGCCGCCCAGCTCAAAGTTCACCTTTTCTACAAGGTCAAGGTACTTTTTCGCCGGGATCTTTTCGCCGCTGGGGTTCACATCAACGAGCCGTCGGATCAGACCCGACTTTGCATCGGTGATCTTGACCGGCTTGTTGGTGCCCAGAAACAGGAAACACTTGAACTGGTTCGCATAAGCGCTCCGGAATTTCTCGTTTACCATCATCGTCTCGTGGGAAACGAGCGAGTTCAGCCGGGTGTTGTCCTCGATATGCGACAGATCACCGTCGTGCTGGATCGCGATCAACGGGTTCGATTTGAACGCTTCCAGCGCAAACGCATTGGAGGATGACCCCAGCGCCTTCGAGTCGAAGGTGCCGCAGTACCCCTCGAACAGCTTCTCCACGATGTTCAGCACAGTGGACTTGCCGCTTCCGGGCGGGCCATACAGAACGAGGAACTTCTGGATCTTTTTCGAGTCACCATTGACGATGGCACCGATAGCCCATTCGATCTTCTCTCGCTCTTCCGGAGAATATAAGGTACCAATGAGCTCGTCATAAGCGCTGATATCCCCTTCCTCCAACGGATACGGCAGCCGCTTGGACGCATAGCTGTCCTTCTTGACCGGGGTGTTTGCAAATATCAATGTGTCATCGAGGGTGTGATAGTTGTCCCGCATCTGTCGCTGGCAGTATTTGTGCCAGTTGTCGATCATGCCGGACTCGGCATCCCACATATGGAGTACCCGATAGCTGTCGTTGAGCAGTTGCTTGTGCTCCTGCACATAAATATCAAGCTCCCGGTCAATGAGCTGAAGGGCGTCCTGCTCTTCCGTGCTCCAAAGGCCGCGCTCTTCCAACCAGATCGCATAGAAGTCTGAGCCCCGGATCATCAAGTCTTTGGACTTTTTGATGATGAACTTCGGGTAAATTTCGATCGTGTTGCGTTTTCCCATCCGCGTCGCGATCATCAGGAAATCAATCATCGGTAACTGACTTCCTCCTTTCTATGAAATCTGTCTCAGACTTCTTTTTTGTCGATGCGGGCCTTACCATCGCAGCAAATATCTTTCTTGTTCTGGTCTTCCCAAAGCTGAGCCTCCGCTTTGGCGCAGCCCGCTTCTGCATTCCGTGCCCGGTCTTCTGCTTCCTTGCGCTTCTTTTCGCTCTCACCGAGCATCTTGCAAGCAGTCAGGCCAAACCAGACGAGGCCCGCAATGACGAGATTCTTCCGCATGCACTTGCCGTTCAGGCGGCGGATGGTGTTGTTCGCAGCCACCAGTGCAGCCTTGCTGTTGCTCAGGTCGATCAAAATATCAGTCAGTTCCATTGTCAATTTTCCTCCAGTAATTCGGGTCAGCCAGAATCAGCCGACCAATGTTATTCTCGTCTCGACACGCCGTGATTCGCAGCATCGCATGGGAATCGTCGAGTATCTTCTCAACGAATCCTTCCATAGGGATGCAGATTTTTGATTCATATGTCATCAAAACTCGTTCTCATTCAGATACGCCATCAGCTGATACCAAATATCAAGCTGGCGCATGTCTTCGGTCGGATGGGAAAGCGTAAACAGACCACCGGCACCATTCGGCTGGTAGTCTCTGTGATCAAAGCGGTTGATGATAGATACAGCGCGTTCCTCGCTGAAGCGGTTGTCGTCCATCGCGGCCAACCCAAGGCTGACCACCATGTTCCAGAACCACTGCCCGACGCGGTTCCCGGCCGCCGCGTCTTCCATAATGTGCTCTTCGATGCGCAGCGCGAGCGCCACCATCATTTCCAGAAGGCTGCACGGCACGCCGTTAAACGTGTCCATGACCTGTGCATATGGAATATCATTCTCGGTGGCAAATCGGTAGCGCAGGTTGATGCCATCCGTTGCGCGGCAGACGTCCATCTCACAGGCCGGAATATAACGGCGGTTGTACAGGAACATCAGCAGCCGGTGAAACGACAGGTTCCGCGGC
This sequence comes from Faecalibacterium hattorii, assembly GCF_003287455.1. GTDB lineage: Bacteria > Bacillota > Clostridia > Oscillospirales > Ruminococcaceae > Faecalibacterium > Faecalibacterium hattorii. Next base: position 79,950 of record NZ_PRLC01000001.1, read on the forward strand.
TCCCATTCCCCGCATACGATCTTGTAGAGCCAGTCATAATACTGCTCCGTCATCTTTGTTAAAATCATTCGTCCTCCTCATTCGGATCAATATCCGACCAGTTCTGCCGTACCTGCATGATCTCATAATCCTTGTGGTAGTTGTGGTTGCGGACATGAATGGCGCTCGGCATGAATTCACCGATGTGCGTCAACGCCTCGGTACCGACGGTCTTCTGGACGTCCTCTTCGTCCAAAGGCTCCGCTTCCCCGTCGTAGACCAGCTTGCCATCTGCATAATAAGACAGGAAGCAGGTCTCGTACTCATCATCTTCTCCGAACTGATCCGGCTCGATGATCTCGATGGGGGCATGCTCCACGATATCTTCCGGGTCAGATTCCGTACGGTACTTTCCTGCCAGCTGTTCAAAGCTCTTCTGGGTCGCCCGCTCTTCAATGGTCTTGTCCATGTCGGCCTCTTTCTGCCGCAGATTCTCGTGCTCCGCCTCGTACTTTTCCCCATAGTAGGTCTCGTACTTTTTCTGGAAGAAATGGTGCATCACGAAGGCACCCGCTCCAAATCCAGCAGCGAAAATCAGAATATCATGAAGGGTCTTGTTCATTGTCTTCTCCTTTGATGGTCATCATAGTAAATGCCAAGCCGCCAAAGAAAAGGGAGACACTCATCAGAATGCCTCCCACCATGTGACGTTTGCGCTTGGTATCGGTCAGATAGTCCAGAAACAGGAATGCGTTTTCCAAACTGTCCATCGTGTTACCTCACTCCGAAAGGACTGCCAGACCAGAGACGAAGCACACTCCGGCCATGGCAGCAAACAGATAAGAAAGCTTCTTAGCGTATCTGGTCATAGCGATTCCCTCCTGAAAATATCAATAAATATCGGTCTCAGATCTTGTCGATGATCGGGCCGTCGCAGTTGAAGCGCAGCATCACCGAGCGCTCGTGCCCACTGATGAAACTGTTCAGTGCTTCATCGCCGTCCACATAGTTCGTGACGCCGAAGTCCACATGGTTCTGCTTGGTGGGGTCGTTCGGGTCATAGATCCAGCCTACGATCTGCCCTTCCGGGGTCTTCATGGACACGCCCCCGTGGGTGCCGATCGTTGCCAGAACCTCATTCAGGAACAGATGCCCCTGCATCCGCAGACGCTTGTTGGCGCTCTGCTCCATCAGAAACAGGTAGTTCCGGTTCAACTGGTTGTCCGGCTGCCACGTGTCCACCGTCTCATCAAAGATGCAGGTGTACGGGTTCGTGTGCTGCATGGCAACATCCTTGTACTCCTTGATGGTCTCCTCGACGCCCTGCTCGTTGGTGCTCTTGTTCTCGATCTCCACAGCCTTGATGTTGTGCTCCAGCTCTTCCTGTACACGGCTGCCAAAGCGGTCTCCAACGCGGGTCTTGTATTCGTTGAATGCCTGATCCAGCGCGATATATGCCGCCGTCAGGCTTGCATTGCGACGAGTCATGATGTGGTGGGAACCGAACATGCAGCCGAGAGACGCTGCACCCAGCCCGACCGCAGGCGCGTAGACCTTGGCCAGCTTCAGACCGGTCTGGATGTAGGCCGTGGTGATGTCCTGCTTAAACTCCTTCTCGGTGTAGCTCTCGCCTTCGTCCAGCTGGAGCTCACCGTTTTTGATCTGGTCTTGCGCAGCGTGAATGCTCTCTACCGTTGCGTTGTGCTCAGCGAGAATATCCTGTGCCTTGATGGTCGCCTTGCAGGCCAGAACCGTCGCGGTTACGCCGCCAATGGCAGCGCCCACGATCATGATGGTCGGGCTTGCCTTTTTCAGCTTGTGGCCATACTTGTATGCGGTACGGCTCACTTTTTCGATGATCTCATCTTTCTTGATGCTCTTCAGAAACTTCATAAAATATCATTCCTTTCTATTAGTGCAGCGGCGTAGGGCGAGGCAGGACAAGGCGGTATCCACCGGCAATGCCCTTGATGTAGGCCTGATCGAGCCCATACCAGCCGTAATTGTAGTCCGTCGAGTCATTGGAAACGCCCATCAGATCCCACAGGTCGCCCACAGATACCTGACCGTAGCGACGGATCGCGTCGTACATCTGAACCAGCGTGTCGTCTGCATCGCCGCGGAACTCAAAGTCCAGATTCTGCAAGCTCCTCTGCGGCGGACGGTTCGGATTTCCCTGCCGGGCATTCTGGCTTCCCTGATAGTAGCCGTCGTAGCTGTTGCGCTGGGTGCGGCCACTGTAATTTGTTGCCCCATTGCGGGAACGGTCATCGCCGAACAGCGCAATGCTGATGGCAGAATTCACCACGCTGCACAGCCCGTTTTTGAGCATCGGCAGCAGATAATCCACGATGATGCGGTCTTTCACTGTTTTGAGGTCTTCGGCAAGAAATTCGTTTGCGATCTTCTGGATGTCATTCTGCTCCTTCACGATCACTTTGCCTTTCACGACCTTCTCAAACTTTTTCTTCGGCTGCTCCGGCTTCTGGCCGATGCTGGACTTCGGCATATCTACTTGTGCCATGGTCTACCCCTTTCAAAAATAAAAAAGTAAGAGCCTACGATTTCTCGTAAGCTCTCGCTTCGTCAAACATTACTTTTCTTCACAAGTTTCCTCGTCAGAAGTCACATCTTTCGACTCGACATCAATGACCTCGTCCTTCTTTGCCTTCTTGCTTGCAATCTTCTCCTTGATGTGCTTAAATCCCTTCTTTACCAGCGGAACGCCATACTTCACGCCAACGGCAACGCCAAGCACCACACCAGTGCCAACCTTGACAATCGTGCCAAAGTCAACCCCGGAGCTGCTTTCGCAGTCGTTGTTATAAGCAGGGTTCTCTGCCTCAGCAGGAACAACGCTCTCAACAGGAGCGACCTCCACAGAAGTCTCGTTCTCCATAGTCACATTATTCATTTCGTCCATTTTTGTTACCTCTTTCTTTTATTAAAGTTCATAATGTCGGAGTATTACCTCCATAAAGGAAGATGAATTTTTCGCGTCTGCACGGGGTATCGAAAATATCAATACCCCAGCCACTTCGGCGGAGTGGAATAATCCAGCACCAAGCAGGGCATTCCTTCCTCATCCAGCTTCGAGGAATAGAACGTCTCGATCCCAAGTGTCGTTTCGGTATCCCAGCCCAGCAGATCACCGTTCCGATTGTGCTCCATGCCCAGATAATCATAGAGGTCGTTCTCTGTCACCCGAAGATCACTGAGGAGCTGCTTGTTTGCGCCGTTGAGGGCTCGCTCCAGCGCATTCTTGGTCGTCCAGATGTACTTCCCGGACAGGCTTTCCCAGCATTTCACGCGCTGGTCATAGGAAATATCAGTCTCCTTGAGTCCTTTTGCGGTGGGAACGACAGTCGGTTCCGGGCACTTGGCCATCTTGTCGAGTGTCACCGCCTCGCGAATCTCTTGTTCTTTCTCTTTGCCAATGGTCTCCACGATCTTGTCCTGATAGGTCTTGAGGCTGCTCTCTGCCAGCGTGCACGCCGCCGCCAGTGCAGCGTTCCGGCGCTCATCCACATGGATGGCTCCAATCGTGCACGCTGCGCTCAGGCTCATGCTCACCGCCGTCGGAATATAAACCGGGCCCGCCGTCTTGACGATGGTTTTCACGTCCAGTTTTTCGACGCCAAGCTCCTTCTTTTTCTCATCCAGCAGGATCATGGCCTTCGGGGTGGCCGTCACTGCAAAATAAACGGCCGTGATGCCGCCGGTAATGGCCAGACCACCCAGAATCTTGGATGCGTTCCGGCTCACGCTTCTCCGCGCAGCCTTTGCAAATGTCTTCAGGTTCATGTTCGTACCTCCAAAAATTTATAAAAAGAAAGAGCCTACGATTTCTCGTAAGCTCTCGCCTTTCAGATATGTCCGTGCTGCTTCAAATTCTCGAAGCGAATTTCTGTTTCACGCTGATAATCACGCTCCAGTTGGATCCGGTAACGGATATATTCGCACAGTCTGGTCGGCTGCATGAACAGGTACATTGCGATCGCGTTCAGTGTCCGCAGTCCGTTCAGTGCAGTGTGCTTCAGCAGCTTCACCATTGCCTGATCCAGAGTTGCATAATAATCATGGTTGTACATAAATATCAATCTCCTTTGTTTGTCAGTTTGGATATCTCTTCCATAAGGGAGACTGAAATTTTCGCGTTTACAGGTTCTTTTCCGCAAGCTGACGGCGCACTTCTTCCTGCACCATGTCTTGCAGTTCCTCTTCGCTGCGCTGGTCCTCGATCAGGTCATGCCCGAAGCCCAGAATAGCGCTTGCGGCCATCATGGCCACGGATGCCACCTTCCACCAGTTGATATGTTTCATAAATATCAGTCTCCTTTGCTCTCAGAATGGTAAATCATTTTTCAGTTTTTCGATCGTGCTTTTTGTAACGCTCTCTGCTAACCCTTCGTACGGATCAAAATTCAAATAATCCTCGATTGGCTCCTCAAAGGCAGTGACATAATATACTTCCAGACCGTCATCTGTTTGTTGCTTTGCATAGCTGAAATCGATCCAACAATTGTCCCACATTTCGTTCATGTAGTCGATGCTCCAGCCCCGACCGTTCAGTTCCGGAATGAAGTCAAGATTAAGGTATCCGTATACGTCATTCAGTGCAATATAGCCATTGACATTGAAGTCGCGGTTTGCTTCATAGAACGCCGTCAGAAGCTCAGCTTCCGTTGCATGAAAATATCTTTTTCCGATAGGGTCATAGCAAAGCAGCTTTTCGGTTGCGGCATTCTTGACTGTCTGATCTTTTTCCGCCATCTCGATGGATTTGGCAGTCTCGAAGATCTCATCTTCCTGTTGATCGCCAATGGTTCGCCGCACCTGCGCCCGGTAGGTCTGACACGTCCTTCCCAGCGCCATATATGCCGCGGTCAGGCTTGCGAGCTGCTTCTTGTTCAGCGCGTTGGAACCCAGAATGCACGCAATGGTGCCACCGCCCAGAATCACTGCCGGTACGTAGGCCTTCCAGCATACCAGAACGATTTGCTTCTTTGTCGGTGGCTCCTCCACAATGCCCTGTTCATCTTCGTTGTATTTTCGCAAGGCTTCGTCCACTTCGAGCAGATGCTTCGCCTTCGTGGTTGCCCGGCCAGTCTCAATGGCTGTAGCCACAACACCCACCGATGCCGCCACCGCCAGAATAGTCCCGCCGTGCTTACGTAAGAATCTCGCGCATGCTTTCGTCAGTTTCATGATGTTCAACCTCCATTTTGAAAAAAATTAAAGAGCCTACGATTTCTCGTAAGCTCTCGCCTTTACAATTAGCTCTTAGATTTGGTGTAGTATTTCACTGCATTTTCAATCAGCCATCTTGGAACATCCCTAAACGTGCACTTTGCTACATAGAGCAACGCGTCTGCGCCAACATAGTTTCCCCTATCAAAAAGTTCTTTCCATGCGCATACATATCCGCATACTCCTCCATATACCAATGCTCCACATCCAAGAAGCCCAATCGCTCCAATCTTCAATGCTTTTTTCATAAGTTATACCTCCAAAATATAATTCCGAGACTAATCATCTCATAAAGCATCGAGATTTTTTCGCGTCAGATCACATGATTCTTCTTCAAAATATCTACGAGCTGTGCCTTGGTCACCTCGGCGTCCAGCTCCAGATGCACCTTCATTTTCTGCTCCTTTTCAGACCAATTCGCCTGTGCATCCTTCAGCTCCAGCTCAACACCGGGAAATTGCTTTTTCAGCATCTTATTGATGATCTGCGAGATGATGCGGCGCAGAAAACTCGACCGGATCAGCATAATGTCCTCCATGATGTAGTACCTCCAAAAATATAAATGAAAAAGAGAATGGGCCTAGAACCCATAACCTCCACCCGAAAGTGGCGCTCTACCAATTGAGCTATCTCCTCCATAAAGGCAACTGAAATTTTCGCGTCTGAAAAAGATAAGAGGGCGTGATCTTTCAGATATTGTCCTCTTCCAGATTGCTCTCTTGCATCTCTTTCAATGCCTTCTTCTCGTTCCACTTTGCCCATGCTGCAAATGCACCAAGGATTGCCGACGACAATCCCGCACCAACTCCGCAGCACTTAAAATAAGTACCCCAAGTCCAAGGTTTGTTCATAAAGTTCTTAATAGCTTTCATCATAGTTTTTCTCCTTTCAATGTAAGCCCTCTTACCTCCATAATAGAAGCTGTATTTTTCGCGCCGAAAAGAAAGAGCCCATGCTTTCGCATCAGCTCTTCTCCGGGACGGCCCAACTCAAGTTGTGTTCAACCGGTCTATCGTCAAATATCAGTCTTTCGACGGCCGGAATGCCCGACACAACAGCCATACAATAACGGTTACAATCGCCATTGCAATTGCTGTCATAATCATCTGCCCAACCGTAATCGAATAATTCCAAATTTTCTTAAAAATAGATTCGTTCATATTACATTCTCCTTTTCTTGGGCCTTTATCCCATAAAGCACGGAGAATTTTTCGCGCCTAGATCAAACTCCTGTCAAACACAGTCTCCCACCGTTCCCGTTTGATGGGCTTCATGCGCAGGGCCCACATGATCTGTCGGACGGTCACAGTCGGATATTCTCCATTTTGATTTCTCCGCTTGGCGTGACTGTCAAAGTATTCCTTGAAGCCATTTCGCAGATAAATTTTGTCGGTCAGCCAAGGGTCGATGGCACTCCAGTACGTTGCTTTTGTCTTCTCATTGTACCGCTGTTGGATGACACATAGTCCTTTCGAACCCTCCCGGTACAGCGTGCATACACGGTACACCGGATGATTGCAGCGGTAGACACTTCCGTAGTAGCTCGTCCATTCGCGGGGCGGCATTTCATGATATCGCATAAAAAATAAAGAGAGCCCGCAGCTTTCGCCACGAACCCTCCTCGGTTCCTCCTTTACTTTCTGTCCGTAAAGCCTCGTTTCATTTCATGGAGTCCATCGCTAATTGCTCTGGAAAGCTGCGTCACACCGCCAGCCTCAAGGATCGACCAGTAAATCGTCATAGCGCCCGTTCCCAGAAACGTCACGCAGCTCAGTCCGAACTTTGCCCATTCAAGGCGACGCGCCTTCGCAGCCTTTTCCTGATCGTTGATGACCTCTTGGCCCTTACGCCGTTCTTCATCTTCTTTCAGATTCTGGTCGCTCTCCTGCGCCTCTGCCTTGATCTGCATGTCGTACAGCTGCAACGCTGCCTTCGCCGTGTTCGCGTACTCGTCCGTACCCGGTTCCAGATCCTTCAGTTTTGCCAGCGATTGCTTCGCCGCTTCCTTCAGCAATTCTTTGTTTTCGTAGTTTTCCATTTTGAATTTCTCCTTTACAAAGTAATTTCGGAGTTTCCTCCATGAAACAGCACGTTATTTTCGCGCCGTAATTTTCTTGACCCGAAGCACGACCTTCTCGTCTTTTGTAAGGCTTTCAGGGTTCATGTCAAGGTCAAGGAACATGTAGTTCGGTGCGTCCTCGTCTCCCGGCGCGATCACAAGGTTTCCTGCCGTGCGTTGGTCTTCGCTGAGCTGGAACCCGATCGCCACACCGACGAGGAGGGCCATGCCAAAGATCAGGATGCCAAAAATCAATCCAAGTTCTGCGTTCATTTTGAATTCTCCTTTGTACTACTATAAAGTGGATTTCGGTCGTTTGCGTGATGAAAAAATAAAAGAGCCTACGATTTCTCGTAAGCTCTTACGCCTTAGATGTCGTTTCGAATCAGGAATAAATCATTCTTGCTTCGAGTTGCTCTCACAATTCCTCCTGCCCGGATCAATGTAATTGCATTTACATAAGCCGCGCGTGCATTTTTTGCATCCTTGTATTCGTCTGTATTCACATACATCACTTTCTGGTTGCTTTCAATAAACACCCGCACCTTATCCATTGCGTTCACATAGCCCCGGTCAAAGTTCGTCTTTACTCGATAGTACATAAATATCAATCTCCTTTCAAATTCCGGAAGACATCTCTTCCATAAAGCGCGGAGATTTTTTCGCGTTGTTTCGAAGCATTCTATGCTAGGTTAGAAAATTCTATGCAAAAAGAAAAGAGCGTATGTTTCCATACACCCGTTTTCCGGTAGAATCCATCAGCGGATACCACACCGAACATCATTCAGCATGAGGAGTTCCTCTCCTTCGTTCCAGCCAGCATACGGGTCGCTCATCGACTCGTTAAATGCCTTCAGGATCGAATTCATCATTTCCTCAAAACCATTCACAATATTCTTCAGCATAGTAGTTTCCTCCTATAATTGGTTTATTTCTTCCATAATAGGAGCCGAAATTTTCGCGTCTGCGTAAAAAATAAGAGCCTGCGTTTCCACAAGCTCCATTTTGATTCAGTGTTTTTTCTTTGTTCTTTGCTTCACCTCATTTGTCTTTGCTCCGATCAGTTTTGCAATCCTGACCAAGATCACAACGATCAAAATCCAGAGAATCAAATTAAACATTTTTCATACCACCTTTCTCATAAAGGCGGCTGTATTTTTCGCGTCATCCGCGTTCTTTGCTGAGCAGCCAGAAGAAATGGCGATAATATTCGTAGTAAAGTTCCCGGCAGCAAGGACAGCCGTTAGCTCGCAGTGCATCGTAGCCGACGCCTTCGGTCACGCCTTTTAATAAGTACGGAGAGATCGCCGGGTCGATTTCTGGCAGACAGCTCTCCAAAATATCAATGTGGCCGGAATAGTACACCCGCGCCAGTGCTTGCCGCTCCGTCGGGTTTGAGGGAGGATTCCCTTTGAGCACACCGGAAATATCATTGGGTGGCACATGCCATGCGTCGATCAGATTGAGCGCTTTCTTCCAATCGTAATACTGGCGGCAGAAGTGCTTCAGCTCATAGTAGCGCTCTGCCGGGATGTAGTAGGGGTTCCTTCTCGAAAGTTTGGCCCGTTCCCCTTTCATTTTTCGCCCCTCCATTCAAAACCGGTCTGTTCATAAAGGAGCTTCGGCGAAATATAATAGTTGATCCGCCCGTACTTCGAGTTCATCTGCTTCATGCCGGTAACCGGCACGCCGTTCCGCGTCGCCTGTCCGATCGGCAGCCATCCGGAAATGATCCCGGCTCTTACCCATGAAGGGTCACGTCCGTACACCTTTGCTGCCACTCGTACCGGAACTGAGCCAAATTCTAATCTAGGATTGTCCATTTTATCTTACTCCTTTTTACTTATTCTAAGTGCATTTTTCTGCATCTTAGGTTCAAAAGGATATTACCTGATAACCCGGTCGTCCGCGTGATGCTTTTTTCCTTTTTCCGCTTGAGGGATTGACAATTGAAAGGCTATCGTATACCCTAGAATCGCTTTTCACCCTGAAAAGCAGTCTATTTTCTAAAATACTAGGAGGTTTTTATGCTCATACTCTGTCCAGAGTGCGAAATGCAAGTCAGTGATAAGGCTGTGTCCTGCCCCCACTGCGGTTATCCGCTTCGATCAAAACAGTCTCCCCCGCCCAAGAAGAAACACATGCGTCTTCCCAATGGATTTGGGCAAATCTGTGAGATTCGAGGGCACAACCTACGCAAGCCATTCCGCGTAACACTCACTGTTGGAAGAACTAACGAAGGTAAACCAATCACCAAGCCGCTCCGGCCAGTTGCCTATTTTGAAACCTATAATGAGGCCTACCAAGCGCTCGTCAAATATCATGCTCACCCGTTCGACTTGTCGAACAACATGACCATGCAAGACTTGTACGATGTGTGGATCACGACCCGAAAAGGAAAAGTGGACAGCTCGACTCTTGCTCGCTATCGAACCGCTTGGAGTTACTCCGAATCCATTCACAATATGCTTGTCCGTGATGTCCATATTCCCGATATGCTCAACTGCATTGAGCACGGAACTATCACCATCGGCGGAGAGGTCCGGACGCCCAAGAATAACTCCATTAACTCTATGAAGACGCTCTATAACCTGTTGTTTGACTATGCAGTTTCCATCGAGATCGTCGATAAAAATTATGCCCGGTTGTTTAATGTAGAAAGCGGCTATGTCCGGAGTCCCACTTGTCATATGGCCTATACTTCAGAAGAACTCGATCTTCTCTGGGCTAACGTTGATAAGCACCCGATCATCGATATGATCCTAATCCAATGTTATTCAGGCTGGCGTCCGGGTGAAATGTGTGAGCTGCTCATGAAGGATATCGATCTGGAGCGCGGCTGCATGATGGGCGGATTAAAAACAAAAGCGGGGATCAACCGGACAGTCCCGATTCATCCCCGCATTTTCCATTTGGTGAAAGCCCGCTACGAAAAAGCACTCGCTGCAAACTCACCCTATTTATTTTTTTCGATTCGAATGAAAAGCAATGGCCCGACTCGGCCAAAAGGCGAGCTGATGCAAATGCGCTACTCCGCCTTTCAAGAGCAGCTCGTCGAAGAAGTTATTCCTCTTTTGTCTCTCAATCCTGCACATAAGGGACATGACGGCCGCAAGACTTTTGTTACAATGGCGAAGGCCGCTGGCATTGATGACTTTGCTATCAAGCGCATCGTCGGCCACTACATCAAAGACCTGACGGAGCGTGTTTATACAGAGCGTAGCCTGAAATGGCTCAAAAGTGAGATAGAAAAGATCCCCTGATCATATACTCCTTCTCCATCTGCATGAAGGGAATGTATACGAGTGACCCAATCCTCCCTACACTTTATCCAATCCGTATATCACGATTTTTCCGTATCCACGTTCATTTCCTGCTGTTCCTTAGATAGAAATAGTATTGGCAACGTCCACCAGCACGGGGTCGAGGCTCTTGGTCATCTCCAGTGCCTCATCCACGGGGTAGTCCACCAGATGCTCCCCCTTCATGCCGACGATGCGGTTATACTTCCCCTGCTCCAACAGGCAGACGGCGTGATAGCCCATTGCGGAGGCATTCACGCGGTCACGCAGGGTGGGAGAGCCGCCGCGCTGGACGTGGCCCAGAATGGTGGCACGGGTGTCGATGCCGGTGCGGGCCTGAATCTCGTTGGCGATCTCCTGCGAGTGGCCGATGCCCTCGGCAACGATCACGATAAAGTGACGCTTACCGGTGCGCTGGGTCTCGGTGATCTTATCGAGGATGTCGTGCTGCATGTCGAATTCCTTCTCCGGCAGCAGGACCGCCATAGCGCCCGAAGCAATGGCGACGTTCAGAGCGATGTAACCCGCGTTGCGGCCCATGACCTCGACGACACTGCAGCGGTCGTGGCTCTGGGTGGTATCGCGGAGCTTATCGATCATTTCCAGTGCGGTGTTCATAGCCGTATCGTAACCGATGGTGTAATCGGTGCAGGCAATATCGTTGTCGATGGTGCCGGGCAGACCGATCATCGGGATGCCGCGGTGTGCCAGCTCGCGGGCACCACGGTAGGAACCGTCGCCGCCGATGACGACCAGCGCATCAATGCCCAGTTCGCGGCACTTGGCCGCGCCCTTATCCTGACCTTCCTTGGTCTTGAACTCCAAGCAGCGGGCCGTGTAAAGGATCGTGCCGCCGGCCTGAATGATGTTGGAGACACTGCGCAGATTCATTTCAAAGCATTCGCCGTTCAGCAAACCATTGTAGCCGCGCTGAATGCCGATCATCCGATAGCCCTTGTGCAGACCTGTACGCACCACCGCACGAACTGCGGCATTCATGCCGGGGGCGTCGCCGCCGCTGGTCAACACACCGATCGTTTTGATTTGCTTTTCCATAAGAGAGATTCCCTCCAATTGTTTCTTCATTCACCTTGGAGCAGCGTTCCCTTCTATCAAACGCCGTTCCTTTGCTTTGCTCATCTTGCATGACTTGCCTTCAAATATTATAGCACAGATTTCCCGTGAATCCAATACCTTTTTGAGACTCTGTTAAACTTTTATTGAAGTCTGCTTTTAAACGTTTCTGCGACCGATTTTAAGTTTTCACTCTTTGTAAGATTCGTTTCTTGACATGTTATTTTGTTGCAATGTTCTTTTCGCCGACCACGCGCCGCAGCTCCTCAAAGAAGAGCGGATGGCCCGACGTGTACAACCTGCGCGGGGCTGCCAGCTTCTGTTTGGTGTCCTCCAGATAGAAGATGACCGGCATATCACCGTCAAAAATCTCCAGCAGATTGATTACCTTCGCGTATTGCGGGCAGCTGCGGGAAGGCAGCCGGATATACAGCCGCCGGGCCGCGTCCCGCATAGGATCGGGGCGGTTCGCCTGTGGGTTCTTCGGGTTGTAGCTTTCAATGGGCGAGATCGTCTCAGCCATCAGTTTTGCGGCCTCATCCTCGCGGACGGACAGCCGCCCCTCGATGACGACGACGGCGTTTTCCTTCAGCACATCCCGGAATGCGTCCAGCACTTTGGGGAAGACGATGACCTCCATCGTGCCGGTCAGATCCTCGACGCTGGTAAAGGCCATCATGTTGTTGGACTTGGTGGTCATCATCCGGCTCTTGACGACGGTGCAGACGATGCGGACATGGGCATTGTCCAGCCCATGTGCCTCCTCGCCGGTCAGAGCCTTGATGGAATGAGTGGCAAACTTCGCCGACTGCTCACGGTAAGCGTCCAGCGGGTGCCCGGAAAGGTACAGACCGCTGACCTCCTTTTCCTGCTGGAGCAGTTCGGTGTGGGTATATTCCGGCAGATGCTTGATCTCATACGCCTTCTCGGCGGCAGGCTCTGCACCTCCGCTCGTCAGCGAGAACAGGTCGATCTGGCCTTCCAGATTCCGCTTGGCGTCACTTTCCACGCTCTTGATCACGCCATCCACGGCCTCCACGAGGCTGTGGCGGTTCTCCCCCATGCTGTCGAACGCACCGGCCTTGACGAGGCTTTCCACGGCCCGGCGGTTCATTTCGTTGCCGTACAGCCGCTTGCAGAAATCGTACAGGCTGGTGTAGGGGCGATCCTCGCGCTCGGCCACGACCCGCTCCACGAGGTTGCGGCCGACACTCTTCACCGCGTTCAGGCCGAAACGGATCTGCCCGTTCGCATCGGCGGTAAAACCGCCATTGGAAACATTGATATCCGGTGGAAGGACCTTGATGCCAAGGCGGGCGCACTCGCCAGAATACTCGATGACTTTATCGGTATTATCCAGCACGCTGGTCAGCAGCGCCGCCATAAACTCGCTGGGGTAATGGCACTTGAGGTACGCAGTCTGGAATGCCACATAGGCATAGCACGCCGCATGGCTCTTATTGAAGGCATAAGACGCAAAACTCGACATCTCATCGTAGATCTCATTGGCCACTTTCTCGGAGATGCCGTTGGCAACACAGCCGGGGCATTCGTGGCCCGGCTCGGTGCAGCCGTGGACAAAATGCTCCCGTTCCGCCTCCATCACGGCGTGCTTCTTTTTGCTCATGGCGCGGCGGACATTGTCTGCCTGTCCGAACGAGAAGCCCGCCAGTTCCCGGAAGATCTGCATGACCTGCTCCTGATAGACGATGCAGCCGTTGGTGACGTCCAGAATGTGCGCCAGCTGCGGTGTCTTGTAGCTGATCTTGTCCGGTTCATGGCGGTTGCGCAGGTAGGTCGGGATCGAGTCCATGGGGCCGGGGCGGTACAGGCTGATCAGAGCGATGACATCTTCAAGGTTCTGCGGCTGCAGACCGGCCAGAACCTGCTTCATGCCCGAAGATTCGAGCTGGAACACGCCCTCCGTCTCACCCTGCCCCAGCATCTTGTAGGTGTCCGGGTCATCGTAATCGAGCTTTGCAACGGAAAAGTCCGGGTCCTTTTTCTGGACAGCCACTTCGGCGTCCCGGATGACGGTCAGGGTGCGCAGACCGAGGAAGTCCATCTTCAGCAGACCCAGCTCCTCGATCTCGGTCATATTGAACTGGGTCACGGGGAGACCGTCGTTGGTGGCCAGCGGCAGATAGTAATCCGTCGGCTCCGGCGTAATGACAACGCCAGCCGCGTGGGTGGAGGCATGGCGCGGCATTCCCTCCACTTTCAGGGCGGTGTCGATCAGCTCCGTCACCTTCGGGTCGGTGTCATACATCCGCTTCAGCTCCGGCGAGACCTCCAACGCGCGTTTCAGCGTCATTTTCAGCTCCATCGGGACCTGTTTTGCCACCACATCCACGTCCTGATACGGCATTCCCATCACGCGGCCCACGTCGCGGATGGCGTTGCGGGCGGCCATGGTGCCAAAGGTGACGATCTGTGCCACATGGTCGGCACCGTATTTGCGGTTGACGTAGTCGATGACCTCCTGCCGGCGCTCGTAGCAGAAGTCCACGTCGAAATCGGGCATACTGACACGTTCCGGGTTCAAGAAGCGCTCGAAGATCAGGTTGTAGCGGATAGGGTCGATGTCGGTGATGCCGACGCTGTAGGCCGCAATGCTGCCCGCGCCGGAACCACGGCCGGGGCCCACCGGAATGCCCTGACTCTTGGCGTAGTTGATATAATCCCAGACGATGAGGTAGTAGTTGGTGTAGCCCATGGTTTTGACCACACCGATCTCGTACGTCAGGCGATCCTTGTTGGCTTGCGGGACATGGGGGCCGTACCGGCGCTCCAAGCCATCCCAGCAGAGCTTTTCAAAGAACTCCTGATTGTCCATCCCATTCGGGGCTTTGTAGTAGGGGATCTTGGTGTGGCCGAACTCGAAATCAAAATTGCACTGATCTGCGATGATCTGGGTGTTGGAGCAAGCCTCCGGCACCATGGCGAACAGATCATACATCTCATCCGTCGTCTTGACGTAGAATTCGTCGGTCTGGAACTCCATTTTGTCGGCGTCCTGCATGGTCTTGCCGGTCTGGATGCAAAGCAGGATGCTCTGCATCTTGGCATCGTCCCTGCGCAGATAGTGAGCGTCGTTCGTAGCCGCCATGGGGATGCCTGTTTCCCGCGCCAGCTTGATGAGCTGGGGCAGAACGATGGTGTCCTCTTCAAGGCCGTGGTCCTGCAGTTCAATGTAGTAATTGCCCTCGCCGAACAGGTCACGGTACCACAGCGCCGTCGTCTTGGCGCGCTCATAGTCACCTGCGAGGATGGCTTGGGGGATCTCGCCTGCAAGGCACGCCGACAGGCAGATCAGGCCCTCATGGTACTGCTCCAGCAACTGTTTGTCCACACGGGGCTTGGAGTAAAAGCCTTCGGTAAAGGCCGCCGAGACCATTTTGATCAGGTTTTTGTAGCCCGTTTCGTTTTTGCACAGCAGGATCAGGTGATTGTTGCCGTCGATCTTGTTGACCTTATCGAAACGGGTGCGGGTGGCAACGTAGACTTCGCACCCGATGATGGGCTTGATGCCCGCCTTTTTGGCCGCCTTATAAAACTGCACGCAGCCGTACATCACGCCGTGGTCGGTGCAGGCAATGGCGGTCTGGCCGCACTCCTTCACCCGATCCATCAGTTGATCGATGCGGCATGCGCCGTCCAGCAAGCTGTATTCCGTATGGATATGGAGGTGAACAAACTCCCGCCCAAGGTGATTGTTTTCGCTGATCTCGGTCAATGCTGTCCCTCCTGTTCCATACGCTCCCGCATCGACTGCGCGAGGGCTTCCAGTTTCTTCATCCGGTGGGAAAGGCCGGATTTGCTCACCGGCGGGTCAAAGCAAGCGCAGAGCGCCGCCAGCGAGAGATCCGGGTTCTCCATCCGTTTGGCAGCCGCTTCCTGCAAGACCTCCGGCAGAGTTTCCAGCGCCTTTTGTTCCTGCAAAAAGCGGATCGCTTTTAAAGTTTGTGCGTTGGCACGCGCCGTTTTGCCCAGATTGGCGGTATCGCAATTGGTGTGGCGATTGATCTGGTTGCGCACCTGCTTCATGGCTTTCTGCGCCCCGATCTGCTGCGCCGCCTGTGCCGCACCCATAAACGCCAGAATGCGCTCCACGTTGGCGCAGCTCTTGACGTAAACGAGGTTCACACCGTTGCGGCGGGTGCGGTGGGGCGCAAATTCATGCTCGGCCAAAAGGGCTTCGAAATCCTTGGCAAGGTTGGTGCGGCTCGTCAGAAATTCGAGATTGTATTCTTTCTGTGGGTCGGTCACGGTGCCGCTGCAGAGGAAGGCCGCGCCGATGTAGGCGCTGACGCAGGTCTGGCAGCGGATCAGCTTGGGGTCGATCTGTAAGCTTGTCTCGCTGCCGGTGGTGCCGAACAGCTCATGCAGCCGCACCACCTGTTCCGGCTCCCGGATGCCAAATTCGTACACCACGCCGCTGGGGCGGCTTTTTTCGGTGATGGTTCCCTGCACGCCGCAGCGGGCAAACAATTGCTCGGCCACGCGGGCGGTCAGTTCCTGCTCGGTCTGGAGCACAAGGCCCTTGGCGTCGAAATACTTGGCAAAACAGGCGATGCCGTAAGCCGCCGCGCGGACACAGCAGTCCTTTTGCAACTGCAAACTGCGCTGCGCGATCTCTTCCCGCGCTTGGGATGCAAAACTCATGTTTCTTTCCTTCTTTTTCTGCCGGTCAGCGGGAAGCGTCACGGTGCTGGACGCCGGGCTGATAGCCAAGCTTCTCACAGTATTCCGCGATCTTCCGCGCAAAGGTGATGGAGCGGTGCTTGCCGCCGGTACAGCCCACCGCAATGGTCAACTGGCTTTTGCCCTCTTTCACATAGAGCGGCAGAGCATATTCCAAAAATGCCTCGTACCGGCGCAGCAGCTCCTGCGCCTCCGGGTGGCCCATCACAAAATCCACGACCTCCTGATCGAGGCCGGTCTTGAATTTCAGCTCCGGCACATAGAAGGGATTGGGCAGACAACGCACATCCAGCACAAGGTCGGAATCCGCCGGGACGCCGAACTTGAACCCGAAGGACATGATGGTGAGCCGCATGGCATTCTTTGCCCCGCCGTTCTGTACAAAGAGTTCGCAGATGCGCTCCTTGTTCTGCGCCGTGGAGAGAAGGGCCGTATCAATGATATAATTTGCGCGCTCCTTGAAAGGGCGGAGGATCTGGTGCTCTTTCTGGAAGGCTTCCCGCGTGGAGATGCCCTCGGCAATGCTGATCGGGTGGCGGCGGCGGGTCTCGCTGTAGCGGCGCATCAGCACATCGTCCGGTGCGTCCAAGAAGAGGATCTCGTAGGAGATGCCCTGCTTGTCCAGCAGACCCAGCGCCTTTTCGATCTCCTCGCTGGAGCGGCAGCCGCGGACGTCCATCGACAGGGCGACCCGCTTGAGCTGATTGTCTCCAGCCATGGAAAAGGCGGTGATGCTCGGCAAAAGCTCCGCAGGGACGTTATCGATGCAGAAAAAGCCGATATCCTCCAGCGCGTTCATTGCCACAGACTTTCCCGCGCCGGAAAGTCCGCTCACGATCAGAAGCTCCATACTTGTTTCCTCTTATGCTTTTACGACACGAATTTCTTTTTCCAGTTCGTACCCGGTCTTTTCCTTTACAATGGCCCGCACCTCATCGCACAGCGCCAGAACGTCGGCGCAGGTCGCGCCGCCCATGTTTACCACAAAGCCGCAGTGCTTCTCGCTGACGGCAGCGCCGCCGTGGCGGTAGCCCCGCAGACCGCACTGGTCGATAAGGGCCGCCGCGAACGCACCCGCCGGGCGCTTGAAGGTGCTGCCCGCGCTGGGTTTGTCCAGAGGCTGCTTTTCCACCCGCTTGGCCATCAGCTCGTTCATCCGGGCACGGATGGCTTCCGGGTCGCCCCGTTTCAGGTGGAACTGTGCACTCAGGATGCAGCCGCCGTTTTCCTCAAAGATGCTGTGCCGGTAGGCAAGGTCCAGCTTCGCGGCCTCCTCCGTCACGATCTGACCCTCTTGGGTCAGATAGGTCACCTTATCCAGCACGTCCTTCATCTCGCCGCCGTAGGCACCGGCGTTCATGTAGACGGCTCCGCCGACGGTGCCGGGGATGCCGTAGGCAAATTCCAGCCCGGTCAGGCCGTTTTCCAGCGCCCCAGCGCACAGAGCCGAAAGCTTCAGCCCCGCACCGGCTGCCACGGCATCGTAGACCTCGCCCGGCGCGGCACCCGGATGACAGACGTTTTCCAAAATGCCGATTCCCATTTTCAGAGCGGTGGTGTCAATGACAACACCGCGGTATCCGGTATCCTCAAACAGGATGTTGCTGCCGTTGCCCAGCAGATAATACTTCACGCCGCATTCCCTGCACAAGGCGATGGTACGGCAAAGCTGCTCTTCGGTCTCCGGCTGGGCGAATACATCCGCCGGGCCGCCGATCTTAAAGGTACAGTGGGCGGCCAGCGGCTCATTTTCCCGATACGCGATGCCCTCAGCCCGCAGCTGTTGTTTCAGTTGTTCCATAAACTCGTTGTTCCTCTTTTCGGGTGTTATTCCATGGTGCCTTCCAAGCCCAGCCGGATGAGCAGCTCCTTCGCGGCGTTATAGCCCATCTTCTTCTGGCGGTTGTTGATGGCGGCCGTCTCCAGCACAACGGCAAGGTTGCGTCCCGGCGAAACAGGGATGCTGGTGCTGGGGATGTTGACGCCCAGAATTTCGTAGTATTCGCTCTCAAGGCCGGTACGCTGGTAATTCTTGGTTGGGTCCCAAGCCTCCAACTGAACGACCAGATCGAGGCTTTCGCTCACCTTGACCGCGCCCACACCGAACACGCGGGCCACGTTGACGATGCCGATGCCGCGCAGTTCGATGAAGTGGCGGATGTTCTCCGGAGCCGTGCCCATAATCTGCCGGTTGGAGACTTTGCGCAACTCCACAGCGTCGTCGGCCACAAGGCGGTGGCCGCGCTTGACCAGCTCAATGGCCAGCTCGCTCTTGCCGATGCCGCTGTCGCCGAGGATGAGGATGCCTTCGCCGTACACTTCCACCAGCACGCCGTGGCGGGTGATGCGGGGGGCCAGCTCCAAGTTCAGCACGCTGATCAGGCTGCCCATCAGGGTGCAGGTCGTCTCATTGGAGCGCAGCAGGGCCACGCCGTGCTTCTTGGCCAGTTCCTGCATCTCCGGGAAGGGTTTCAGCTCCTCGCTGCGGCCGACGATCACGGCCGGCGGCTGCTGGCGGAACAGCTGGTCCAGCGCTTCATAGCGCTTTTCCGGAGAAAGGCCGGACAGAAAATTCATCTCGGCCAGACCCATGATCTGCAGCCGAAGCTTATCAAAATAATCGTAGTAGCCTGCCAGAAACAGACCCGGACGGTTGACTTCCGCGATCTCAACGCTGATGTTTTCGAGGTCCTGCGGCGCATAGACCACATCCATGCTGACTTTTTCGGTCAGCTTCTTGAGCGAAACGGTAAAATTCGCCATCGTTCTTCCTCCTGCGTAGTTTCCTCTCTGCGGGTCACACATCTGCCCGCAGACACTCCTTATTTTATTATAAGCGAAATGGTTTCGGATTACAATGTTTCTTTTGAGAAAAGTCCTATGGTTCCGCCCTTGCATCCTCCCGGATTTTCTTTATAATAGGAAGTACCACCCCGTAGGCGGAAAAAGTCCGTCATTTTACATGAGTTTTACATTTCCCCGATTTCCGATTTTACATTCCGTGCTTATACTCACAAATAGGAGAATTTCACGTCAACTAAAAGTGAGGAAAGCACATATGACAGTCTTCAACCTCTTTTCGCTTCTGGGCGGTCTTGCTCTGTTCTTGTTCGGCATGGACATCATGGGCAAGGCACTGGAAAAACAGGCGGGCGGCCAGCTCCAGAAAATCCTGAGCAAGCTGACCGATAACCCCCTCAAGGGCTTTTTCCTTGGCCTCGGCGTCACCGCCGTGATCCAGTCCTCCAGCGCCACCACCGTTATGGTGGTCGGCTTTGTCAACAGTGGCATCATGGAGCTGCATCAGGCCATCGGCATCATCATGGGCAGCAACGTGGGCACCACCGTCACCAGTTGGATCCTGAGCCTTTCCGGCTTGCAGGGTGACAGCTTCTGGATCACGATGCTCAAGCCCACCTCCTTCAGCCCGATCCTCGCCTTCATTGGCATCCTGCTCTACATGGGCAAGAACGAAAAGCGGAAAGGCATCGGCACGATCCTGATCGGCTTTGCCGTTCTGATGACCGGCATGACCACCATGTCCAGCGCAGTGGCTCCGCTGCAGAACGAGACATGGTTCACCAACCTCTTCGTCCGTTTCTCCAACCCCCTGCTGGGCGTTCTGGTGGGTGCCATCGTCACCGGCATCATCCAGAGTTCCAGTGCCAGCGTCGGCATCCTGCAGGCCCTCAGTTCTACGGGCGTTATCACCTACGGCAGCGCCATCCCCATCATCATGGGCCAGAACATCGGCACCTGCGTCACCGCGCTGATCTCCTCGGTGGGTGCCAACAAGAACGCCCGCCGCGCTGCCATGGTGCACTTGTACTTCAACATCATCGGCGTGACCCTCTTCCTCGCCGTGTTCTACGGCCTGAATCTGGTGCTGGACTTCTCCTTCATCAACGAAACGGTGACCCCGTGGGGCATCGCCGTGGTCCACTCCATCTTCAACCTGACGGCCACCGCTGTGCTGCTGCCCTTCGCAAACGGGCTGGAAAAGCTGGCGATTCTGACCATCCCCGACGATGCCGAGAAGGAGAGCTTTGCTCTGCTGGATGAGCGTCTGCTCAAGACCCCCGCCGTTGCCGTGGAGCGCGCCCGCGCCGCCACCGCCGAAATGGCCGAGCTGGCCCGCGTCGGCGTCGTTCAGGCCATGAGCCTGACTCATACGTGGGATGACAGCCTCGCCCAGAAGGTCCGGGATGAGGAGCAGAAGGTGGACCAGTACGAGGATGCCCTCGGCACCTACCTCGTCAAGCTGTCCAGCCGGGAGCTGAGCCACGCCGACAGCCAGAGCGTGAACACCCTGCTCCACACCATCAGCGATTTCGAGCGCATCAGCGATCACTCCGTGAATCTGCTGAGCTCGGCCGAGGAGATCCACTCCAAGAATATTGAATTTTCCAAGGACGCCCGCGAGGAACTGCAGGTGCTGGAAGGTGCGGTGCAGGATGTGCTGAGCCGCACCACCGACGCCTTCCGTAAAGACGACCTGCACCTTGCCGGGAAAGTCGAACCCATGGAGACCGTTGTGGATGAGCTGGTGCGTGCCATCAAGGCGCGGCATGTGGCCCGTCTGCAGGCGGGCAGCTGCTCCATCGAATACGGCTTCGTGCTTGAAGATCTGCTCACTAACTACGAGCGCGTCTGCGATCATTGCAGCAACGTCGCCGTGGCCCAGATCGAGGTGGCGCAGGACAGCTTCGACACCCACGCTTACCTGAACGATCTCCGTTATGGCAACGACACCAAGGAGAGCGAGCAGTTCCGCCGCCGTCTGGACCGCTACCGCGAGCGCTATCTCTTCCCGGACGGCGAGCCCGCTGTGGCCAGTGAAAAGGAGGAACCCAACAAATGATCTATATCGTAGAGGATGATGCAGCAATCCGGGAGCTGGAGCAGTACGCGCTCCAGTCCAGCGGATACGAGGTGCAGAGCTTTGAATCTTCCGAAGGCTTCTGGCAGGCTATGCACGCCGCCGAACCGGAGCTGGTGATCCTTGACGTGATGCTCCCCGGTGAGGATGGCTTTTCCATCCTGAAAAAGCTGCGCAACACCCCTTCCCTGCGTCGGCTGCCCATCATCATGGTCACCGCAAAGTCCAGCGAGCTGGACACCGTGCGCGGGCTGGACTGCGGCGCCGATGATTACATCACCAAGCCCTTCGGCATCATGGAGTTTCTGAGCCGGGTGCGGGCTGCGCTGCGCCGCTCGGCTCCGGAGGAAAAGACCAACGTTTACGCCTTCCATGAGATCTTGCTGGACAACGCCCGCCACAGCGTGACTGTGAACGGGGCCCATGTGGACCTGACCTACAAAGAGTACAGTCTGCTTCGGCTGCTGCTGGAAAACACGAACCTCGTCGTGACCCGCGAGACCATTTTGCAGGTGGTGTGGGGCACCGACATTTCGGTGGAGAGCCGCACCGTGGATATGCACATCCGCACCCTGCGCAAAAAGCTGGGCGATGCCGGGAAGTACATCTGCACCGTGCGCAAGGTCGGCTATAAGCTGGCCGACAGCGAGGAGGAGAGCGAAGAATGAAACCACGGAGCATGGAAGAAAAAATCAGCTACCGGCTTTTCCTGATGGGCTTTGTCGGGCTCGTCTGCACCGCCGCGCTCTGCATCTTCGTGTTCCATAAGGCGTTCCGGGAACAGGCATGGGCCGCGCTGGAAAATGAAGCGGATCTGGTTGCTGCCGGCTGTGAGCAGATCGACACACCGAGCCAGCTTTCCTCCTACGTCAACTCCAATCTGCGCATCACGCTGATTGCATCGGACGGCACGGTGCTGTTTGAGTCCGCAACGAGTCAGCAGATGGAAAACCACCTTTCCCGCCCGGAGATCCAAGCCGCTATGCAAAAGGGCGTGGGCCGCGACCGCCGCGACTCGCAGACGCTGGGCTACGAGACCTATTACTACGCCATGCTCCTGCCGGACGGCAACATCCTCCGGGTGGCGCAGGACTCCGAGACCATCTGGTCCATCTACGATGCGGCCCTGCCCGCCATCATCCTGAGCTGTATGCTGATGATGGGAGCCGCCGCCATCATGGCCGGGCTGCTGACCCGCAGCCTTGTGCAGCCGATTTTGAAGATGACGGACGACCTCGAACACATTCAGGAAAATGTTCCTTACAAGGAGCTGATCCCCTTTGCGGAGAGCATCCATTCCGACCGGCTGCTGCGTGAAAACAACGAGAAGATGCGGCAGGAGTTCACCGCCAATGTCAGCCACGAGCTGAAAACGCCGCTGACGAGCATTTCCGGCTACGCAGAACTGATCGAGACCGGCATCGCGAAGCCCGCCGATGTGCCGGAGTTTGGCCGGAAGATCCATGTAGAAGCCAGCCGGATGATCCAACTGGTCAACGATATTCTGCAATTGTCCCATCTGGACAACGTCTCCGAAAGCCACGATACGCCCCAGATGGAGACGGTCGATCTGCTGGACGTTGCCAAGGAATGCGTCGAACGCCAGAAGGTCAACGCGCAGAAGTCCTTCATCTCCCTGACCTACATCGGCGAAAGCGCCCCGATCCTTGGCAGCCGCAGCTTGCTGGATGAGTTGTGCCAGAACCTGTGCGACAACGCCATCCGCTACAATCACCCCGGCGGCAAGGTTCAGCTTATCACCGCGTGCGCGCGGGACGGCCACTGTTCCCTGACCGTGAAAGACAACGGCATCGGCATTCCAAAAGAAGCCCAGTCCAGCGTTTTTGAACGGTTCTACCGCGTGGACAAGAGCCGAAGCAAGGCGACCGGCGGCACCGGTCTGGGACTGGCCATCGTCAAGCACATTGCCCGCATTCACAACGCCCGCATCAAGCTGGAAAGCGAAGTGGACGTCGGCACGACCATTACCGTGATCTTCGAGACCGCACACTGAACCCTTAAAATTCCAGCATTTCAACGCTTACCCGCACAGCCGGGTAGGCGTTTTTTGTTGTCAACTTCTCCCCGCTCCCCTGCTTCAGGGCCCGGACGGCCCCCAGATGCAGAAGGTCCAGCCCGTTTTCCCAGCAGCGGGCAAGGGTCTGGGTACAAAGTGCTTCCAGTTGGCGGCACTGCACCTCCGAAACAGGCGGAGTGCCCGCTTTCCGCTGGCCCGTCAGTGCCACCGCAAAGCCGGTCCCTTCTGCCTCTACCGACACCACGCAGCGCCGGAGCGTGATCGTGCTTTCTTCCAGCTCGAAGGAGACGGGCAGCTTCTCCTGCAAAAGCTGCGCCATGGCGGTTTCTTCCGAGGAGAGCGGCGCGCTTCCCTGCGCCGTCAGCAATCGGCTTTCTTTTGAAAGAGCCGCCGTCTCTTCTTCCAGCCCCACCACCGGGAGGATCATTTCCCCGGCGGCTTCGTACAAATGCGGCGCACCGGCTGCGTGATCTTCCGCGCACTGCAAAAGCGGCTCTGCCTGTTGCTGCAAGGGCGCTGTCTGCTCCACCAAAAACGCCCGCGCCGATAAGCGGCTGACCGGGTTTGTTTGTAGAAACTCCTGCACTTCCAGCAGTTCTGTTTGCGACGCAGCTTCGTCAAAGAGAAGGTATTCGCAGAGGCGGTAATTTGCAGTTTTGGGCAGAGCCTGTTCTGCCGTTTGGATAGCCCGCTCCAGCGTTTCGCCTTCAGCCGTACAGGCTCGGATCTCCGCCTCTGCATCCGAGGCATCGGCGGCGGCTTCCGGGAACTGATACAGCAAGCTCACCGTCCAGCCTTGCCCTCCCTGCCGGAGAAAAAGCGCCCGCACCATGCTCTTTTCCGTGGTCTCGGCCCGCAGAAAGGCCACGCACCAGAGAGCCAGTAAGCACCCGGCCATCCAGCGGGCGGTTCGTGATGCGTGTTTCATTCCGGCACCTCCTGTTCCCCGCAGCCAAATGCCCGGCAGAGCAGCACCCGCAGGGTGCACACGAGCATCCCGCACCGGAAGAGCGCCGCCGCAAGCCAAACGAGGAGAAAGGCCGCATCGAACCGCGCAATGCCTCCAATGCTCCCCGCCCGCAGCAATTCAAGGCCCTGCAAGCCATGGGCCGGGCCAAACACAGCCTCTCGGCCAAAGGCAAAGAGCGCCTGCACCAAAAAGGCCGCAAAAGGAAGAACCCAGTGCCTTTGAGATTTCTGCCCATCGGTTTCAAAAAAGAGCGGAAGAGCAAAGAATTCCGCGTAAATCGGCAGCTGCATTGGTCCGGTCATTTCCGGTTCCGGAAACAGGTTCTCCCAGTGGAGCTGGCCGCTCAGGCTGAAAAAGCAGATGGCCGCCGCCAGAACCACAGCCCACCACAAAATTCCGGCACTTCGGGAGAAAACACCCGGTTCCAGCGTCCATCCGGCCCAGAGCAGAAGCGGCAGGATACCGACCAGCGCCATGGACGAAAACTGCTCCCAGCAGAGCGTCTGTATCTGGCCCAGTGTTTCCACCAGTTCCGCGCCAAACCAGAGCGTCGCCAGCAGGCAGAAGAGCTTTGAGCAGAAGGTGTTTCCGGAAAAGGTGCCCTGTTCCACTTCTGCAAGAGCCAACAGCCGCGAGATCACCGCCAGTGCCAAGGCCATCGGGAGCCCCTGCAACAGCAGCGTCCGCGCAGAGACTGCTTCGCCGGACAGGATGCACTGCCCCATCACGGTGGTCAGAACGCTGAGGGAAACGGCCGCACCGGAAAAGTTCAGCTTTCTCATGGCGCTTTCCTCCGTTTCTGCCAAATGGTAAAGGGGCGGGCTGACAGGGTGCGGTAGGTGCGCCGGGTCACGCCGTCCTGCGAGATCCCCGTCTTGGGGAACGGAAGCGGCGCGCAGTAGGGCACTCCCAGCGCTGAGACCCGTGTCAGCGCCAGCAATACCGCCAACGCCGCCGTCACAAAGCCCACCGGCCCGGCGATACCTGCCGCCAGCAGGACCAAAAGCCGGAAGATCGTAGCCGCCTCGTACAGCGACGGCACCACGAACACTGCGATGGACGCCACTGCCGCGATCAGGATGACCGGGGTGCTCATCAAGCCGGTGGCGATGGCGGCGTCTCCGATGATGATGGCGGCCACTAAGCTGACCGAATGGCCCAGCGTCTGCGGCATCCTCAGCCCGGCCTCCCGGATGACTTCCAGCAGCAGGATGACCACCACCATCTCGGCAAACAGCGGCAGCGGGGTCGCCCGCTCCGCCGCTTCGATCTTAAAAAGCAGTTGCGGCGGCATCAGCTCCGGCAGATAGACCGCAAGGCAGACAAAGACTCCCGGCAGAAAGATGCTCAGGTAGAACGCCCCGTACTTTAGCACCCGCAGAAAGGATGCGAAAAAGGCGGGCTGGGCATAATCGTCAAGGCACTCAAAGTTTTCGCAGAAGAGGGTCGGCAGGATCATCGCCGACGGGCTTCCGTTGACTAGGATCAGAATTTTCCCCTCGCAGAGCTTTGCAGCGGCCACAGCAGGGCGCTCGGTGTAGCCCACAGGCGAAGCCGTCCGCACCCGGCATGGGAAAAGCCACGGCACGAAATAGCTGGAATCCAACAGCATCTGCGGCCGGGCGCGGCGAAGGGTCTCTTTCACTCGCTCGACGGCGGCGGGCGATGCCTTCCCCTTACAGTAACAGACCGCATACTCCGTTTTCATCTCGCAATCCCCTTGCCGCACCTCCATGACCAACGCCTCGGTGCGGATGAGCCGCCGCAGCAAACTCAGGTTGACCCGCAGCAGATCGCAGAAGCCCTCCCGCGAACCCCGGATGTTCCCTTCCCCGGAGGGTTCTTCCACCGAACGATATTTCAGGCTCTGCACCGAAAAAGCAATTCCCTTGGCACAGCCGTCCAAAAGCAGCACCGCCATCCCAGCGGTCAGCCGCTGCATCAGGCTCTCCCAGTCCTCTACCGGGGCACTCTCGGCAGGAAGAGCCGAGTGCTCCCAGAGGAGTTGATATACCCGCTCGCCGCCGGGCGCAGCCTGACCGGAAAGGAGAGGCGGCGTCTGGCGGCTGGCCGCGTCCAGCAGAAGTTCCCACAGGGACTCCAAGCTCGCCATCCCGTCAAAGAGAAAAATTGCACCCCGGCAGCGGTACAACTCGATCCGCTTCGCATAAAAATCGGCGGAACTGCCCAATCTAGCGTTGAGCGCCGTGAGATTCGTTTCCAGATGTTCGGAAAGCTGCATGGTTCCATCCCCCTTTTGCCCTAGGGTGCCCGCAGCGGCGGCGGTTATTCCCGCAGGAGGTGTTCGCCTTTGAAATTACTGATCTTTCGCACAATTTTGATCTATCTCTGCGTCCTGTTCGCCATGCGGCTGATGGGCAAGCGGCAGTTGGGAGAATTGCAGCCGGAGGAGCTGGTCTCCACCATCCTCATCTCCAATCTGGCGTCCATCTCCATCGAAAGCGAGGAAGTCCCGGTGACCGCCAGCCTGATCCCGCTCTTCCTGATCGCGGCACTGGAGCTTCTGGGCTCGATTTTGAGCTTCCGGAGCCAGAAATTCTTCAACCTGATGTCCGGACGGCCCAAGACCGTCATCCTGAACGGAGAGATTGACCAAGACGCCCTGCGCACTCTGCGGCTGACCACCGCCGACCTGATGGAGGCCCTGCGCGGCAAGGATGTCTTCGACCCGCGGGATGTCTCCTACGCCGTCGTGGAGACGAACGGGAACCTTTCGGTGGCGCTCCGGCCCGAAAAGGAAACGACCACCCTCGCGGACCTCCGCCTGAACGCCGAACGAACACAGGCCACCATCCCCTTTGTGCTGGACGGGCAGATACTGGACGACAACCTCCACTGGTGCGGCAAGGACCGCGCGTGGCTGGAGCGGACCGCCGAGGCAAACACCCTGCTGGTGGAAGAGATCCTGCTGCTCATCGGCAACGACACCGAGGACTATTTTCTTTTGAAAAAGCAGCCGCGCCGCCCGGCGGGAAAGGAGAAGCCATGAAGCGCATCTACGCCTGTCTCGCCATCGTGGCGGCGCTGCTCGTCATCGCCTTTTACAGCAGTTTCCGGGTGCAGCAATTCGCCGAGGAGATCTCGGAGGATCTGGACAACGCCATGGGGGCCATCCGGGACGAAGATCTGACCGGTGCGCGGCAAGCCCTTGCCGAAGGGGCAGAGCTGTGCGACCGGATGCGGGAAGGGATGAACCATCTTCTCCGCACCGAGGACTTCACCGAGCTGGAAGCCGCCCTCCGCGCGGCGGACGGCCACTTGGAGTGGAATGCTCCGGAGGAAGCCTTCGGTGAGCTGCGCCGCGCACAGGTTCAGGTCGAAACGCTGGCGTGGCTGGCCCAGCGCATCATCTGAACGCAAAAAAGCGCACCGCCCACCCGCTTGGAAAACCAAACGGAGGCAGTGCGCTTTTGCCTATTCAATGATCACTTGCTGCGGTTGCCCATCAGCTTTTTCAGTTCATTGAAAAAGCTTTCGACATCCGCAAACTGCTGGTAAACCGAGGCGAAGCGGACATAGGCCACCTCGTCGATCTGCTTCAGTTCCTGCATGGTCAGCTCGCCGATCCGGACGCTGGTCACCTCACGGTCATAAGAACTCATGAGGGTCTGCTCGATGCTGCTGACGGCCCGCTCCAGCGTTTCGAAGCTGACGGGGCGCTTGGCACAGGCGCGAAGCATGGCATTGAGGAGCTTCTGCCGATCGAAGGGCTCGCGGGAGTTGTCCTTTTTAATGACGATCAGCGGGACGGTCTCCACCACCTCGTAGGTCGTGAACCGCATATGGCAGCGCAGACACTCCCGGCGGCGGCGGATGCGCTCGCCGTCTTCGGTCGGGCGGGAATCAATGACCTTGGATTCCTCATCGCCGCAATAGGGACATTTCATGGTTTGTTCCTCCTGATGTTGGTCACGGTCAAGTTCGGGCGAAGATCATGCGTTCTTCTTGCCCTTTCGCTCGCTCCACAGCACCCACGCGGAGGTGGAAACGCACAGCGAAGTGTACACGCCGCTGACCATACCCATCATCAGCGGGAAAGCAAAGGTGAAGATACTGTCCAGCCCATAGAGCTTGGAGATGACGCACATTACACCCAGCGCCATCACGGTGGTGATGGTGGTGATGAGGGTGCGGCGGGCCGACTGGTTGACCGAGTGGTTGACCAGCTCCTCGAAGGAAGTCTTCTTGCCCATCAGCGCGCGGTTCTCACGGATACGGTCATAGACAACGACGGTATCGTTGATGGAGTAGCCCAGAATGGTCAGCATGGCCGCAATGAAGTTGCCGTCCAGCGGGGTGCGCAGGAGCACAAAGGTGCCGAACACCACCATCAGGTCGTTCAGCAGGGCCAGAACGGCCATCATGCCGCCGGTCAGGCCGCCGATCTTCTTGAAGCGGATGCCGATGTACAGCAGGATCAGGATCAGCGCAAAGACCACCGCGACCAGACTCTTCTGCAGGAACTTGGTGCCCATGGCGGCGCTGACGTTGCTGAGCGAGAGCTGGGCAAAGGCGTTGTCCGGGTACGTCTCGTTCAGGGAGTCCAGCAGGTTTTCCACCTGATCGGTGGTCACGGTCTCGTTGCCGGGCATCGAGATCTTCAGGGTCTGCTCGCCCGTGGCGACGTTCTCGCCGCTCTGCAAGGTCAGGTCATTGCTGCCCAGCGCAGCGGAAGCGGTCTTCTGCACCTCGGAGGTGGTGAACTCGCCCTCATAGCTCAGGGTGATCATGGCACCACCGGTGAACTCGGTATCCAGACGGACGCCGAACCCCACGGCACAGAGCAGGATAGCCGCCATCAGGCAGGCGGAAAAGGTCAGGAAACGCTTGCGCAGCGCCACAAAGTTGATGGGCTTCTTTTCTGCGGGCTCCTTGCCGGGCTTGTCCGCACCATAGAGCCACGGGTTCCGCAGAGCTTTGAGGGCCGCCGCACCACGGATCATCACGCGGGTCGCAAAAACGCCGAAGACGAAGTTCAGCAGCACGCCGGTGAGCAGCGTGTAGCCGAAGGCGTAGATCGTACCCGCCGTGGACGGACCAAAGGCAAAGAACACAAAGTGCAGGGCCTTGGCGAAGAAACCATCCGACGGGCCGAAGGCGCCCATCAGGACGATGGCGACGATGACGATGGTCACGTTGCCGTCGATGATGGGGGTCAAACCGCGGGCAAAGCCGCTCTTGAGGGCACCGTCCAGCGATTTGCCGCTGCGAAGCTCTTCCTTGATGCGCTCGGCCGTGATGACGTTGGCGTCAACGCCCATGCCGATGGCAAGGATGATGCCCGCGATGCCGGGCAGCGTCAGGGTGAAGCTCTCAAACACAGAGAAGTAACCGGAGACAAAGGCCAGCGTAGCAGCCACCTGACCGGCCAGCGCGATGCACGCAAGGAAGCCGGGCAGACGGTACAGCACCGTCATCAGGACCACGATGAGGGCAAAGGCAATGAGGCCGGCCAGCACCATGGCGCTCAGGCTGTTCTCACCGAGGCTGGGGCTGATGGTCGAATAGCTGTCCACCGTCAGCGCAAAAGGCAGCGAGCCGGAGTTGATCTGGCGCGCCATCTTGACCACATCCTCCTGCGTGAAGGGGTTGGCCGCGGAGCTGGTGATGATGGCGGAGCCATCGGTGATGGCCGCGTTGACGGATGCCGTGCTCACGTTCTCATCGTCCAGCCAGATGCTGATGGTGCCGCTGCTCTGGTAGAGCTTGGTGGTGGCATCACCAAAGGCTTTGGCACCTTCATCGGTGAACTTGAGGGCGACGTAGTATTCCGACGAACTGCCGTTCACCGGGCCATACTGCGCCGCAGCGCTCTCGACCATGGAGCCGTCCAAGATCAGCTCGCCGTCCGCACTGCTTCCCTCCCGGAAGGTCAGATAGGCGGTGGTGCCGATCTCTTCGATGGCCGCTTCGGGGTCGAAATCCGTCTCGCCGGACTGCCACGGGAATTCGAGGATCAGCCGGTCGGAGTCATAGTCCACGTACAGCTCGTAGTCGGTCACATTCAGGGCAACCAGACGGTTCTCAATGACGAGCTGCGCGGCGTCCAGCTGGTCGTCGGTGGCATCGTAGCCGTCCGAGGGTCCAAACGTCACGTTGACGCCGCCTTTGATATCCACGCCGAAGCGGATATCCTGCGCGCCCTTGATGTAGGTCTTGGTCACATCGCCATACTTGACCGCAACGCCAAAGAACGCCGTGTAGACGAACGCCGCGATCAGGAGCACCGTGACAACAAGCTGCCATGCTTTGCCTTTAGTCTTCATAAAAATCGGGAAACCTCCAAATATAATAAACCTCCGCCGTGCGGCAACGGCTGCCGCGCGGGGAGATTTTCAACAACGGGAATGCTTACGCCTTTTCCGCCAGCAGCTTTTCCACCGTAGCCAGCTTCACGCAGACACACAGCAGGTCGGAAGCGGTCTCCACTTCATCTAAGCTGGGATAAGTCGGCGCAATGCGCAGGTGGGAGTCCTCCGGGTCCTTGTGGTAGGGGTAAGCGGAACCGGCACCGGTCAGGGTCAGGCCGCACTCTTTGCAGAGGGCCGCCACCCGCTTTGCGCAGCCGGGCATGACGTACAGGCTGATAAAGTAGCCGCCCTTGGGGTTGGTCCAGTGGGCGATGTTGCCGCAGGGCGTCAATTCCTCGGTGAAAGCAGTCTTCACAGCGTCAAAGCAGGGCACCAGACGACGGCGGTGCTTTGCCATATGGGCCAGAACGCCTTCCTTGTTCTTCAGGAAGCGGACATGGCGCAGCTGGTTCATCTTGTCGTAGCTGATGATCATCACCGAGAAGCGCTTGCACATATACTTCATGGAGTTCTCGCTGCAGGCAATGGCTGAGACGCCCGCACCGGGGAAGGTGATCTTACTGGTGGACGTGAACATGAAAACGCGATCCTGCGTGCCGTACTTCTTGCACTCGTTCAGCAGAACAGGAGTCTCGATGATCTCGTCGGTCAGGTGATGGACGATGTATGCCTCATCCCAGAAGATCTTGAAATCGGGGGCGGCGGTCTTCATCTTCGCAAAACGCTCGATGGTCTCATCGCTGTAGGTGTAGCCATCGGGGTTGGAATACTGGGGCACGCACCAGATGCCCTTGATGGTGTCATCCTTGGCCACCAGATCTTCCACGATGTCCATATCCGGGCCATCGGGGGTCATGGGGACGCTGATGAGCTCAAAACCGAACTCCTCGGTAATCGCAAAATGGCGGTCATAGCCGGGCACCGGGCAGAGGAACTTGCGCTTCTCCACCTGAGACCACGGGCAGGGAGACTCCGGGAAGCCGAACACATAGCCGATGTTGATGAGGTTGTACATCAGCTGCAGGCTGGAGTTGCCGCCCACGAAGACCTCTTCGGGCTTGACGCCGAAGATATCCGCGAACAGAACGCGGGCTTCGTGCAGACCCTCCAGATCACCGTAGTTGCGGGCATCGGTGCCGGCGTCGGTGGTGTAATCGGTCATCTGCAGCAGACCCATAGCCAGATCCATCTGGTGAGGGCCGGGCTTTCCGCGGGCCATGTTCAGCTTCAGGTGCATATCCTGAAACTTCTTGTACTGCTCTTTCAGCTTTTCCTGCTCAGCTACGAGCTCGTCGCGGTTCATCTCAAAATAATTTGCCATTGAAAACACACTCCTTTATCGTACTTCCTGTTCCCACAGTGTCCGGGAGAGCGGCTTACCGGAAAGTCCTGCCAGAGAGCGTTCCCACCGCAGTCGTCCAGACTTTAATATTATAGCTCATATCCCGCATGAAAACAAGCATATCTCAAAAAAGCCCTGCTAAAAGCCGAAGCTCTCAGCAGGGCGTCCACCCCAAGCGGGCTGCAAAGGCAGCGCTCAACTCAGGGAGGTCAGGTTCTTATAGCGTTTGCGGACCGCGCCGTATTCCAGCTTCGGCTCGCCGCCGTCCACGGTGTCCTCGTCGATGGTCACACGGATGATGGTGGCATCGCTGGGGACTTTGTACATGATGGGCATCAGGATGCTCTCCATCACGCTGCGCAGACCACGGGCACCGGTCTTCCGCTCGATGGTCTTGCGGGCGATGGCATGGAGGGCCTCGTCGGTGATCTCCAGCTCCACGTTGTCCATATTCAGCAGCTCTTTGTACTGCTTGACCAGACTGTTGCGGGGCTCCTTCAGCACGCGGACCAGTGCATCCTCGTCCAGATCGTCCAGCACGGTGATGACCGGCAGACGGCCGATCAGCTCCGGGATGAGGCCGAACTTGACCAGATCGTGCGGCTCCACCTTGCGCAGCAGGGCCTTTTGGAAATCGTCGGAGTTGTCCTTCAGGGAGCTGCCGAAGCCCAGCGCGGACTTATCGGTGCGGCGCTGAATGTACTTGTCCAGTCCATCAAAGGCACCGCCGCAGATGAAGAGGATGTTGGTGGTATCGATCTGGATGAACTCCTGCTGCGGGTGCTTGCGGCCGCCCTGCGGCGGGACATTGCTGACCGTGCCTTCCAAGATCTTCAGCAGCGCCTGCTGCACGCCCTCGCCGCCCACATCGCGGGTGATGGAAGGGTTCTCGCTTTTGCGGGTGATCTTGTCGATCTCATCGATATAGATGATGCCGATCTGAGCCTTCTGCACGTCGAAATCCGCTGCCTGCAAGAGCTTGAGCAGGATGTTCTCCACGTCCTCGCCAACATAACCGGCCTCGGTGAGGGTGGTGGCGTCCGCGATGGCGAAGGGCACGCCCAGCATCTTAGCCAGCGTCTGTGCCAGCAGCGTCTTGCCGACGCCGGAGGGGCCGAGGAGCAGGACGTTGGACTTCTGCAGTTCCACGTCCGAGCCCTTGCCGCTCAGGATGCGCTTGTAGTGGTTGTAGACGGAGACCGCCAGCACACGCTTGGCCTCGTCCTGCCCGATGACGTACTGATCCAGACCGTCCTTGATCTCCTCCGGGGTCAGGATGTTGACCGAGAGACCGTCCGTCGCCTGTACGTGGGCACGGCTCGCGCCGCCGCGGTTCGGGCGGTTTGCGCCCGGATGCTCCGGCTTGTCCGAGAGCAGGTCATAGCACAGGCCGATGCACTCGCTGCAGATGTTGACACCGGGGCCAATGATCATCCGCTCCACTTCGTCCTGATGCTTGCCGCAGAAACTGCAAACCAGATCTTTTTCGTTTTTATCTCTGCCGGAATTGTTGTTTGCCATAGCCGTTTTTCCTTATTCTGGGTCGTCTGACGCAGCAAGGGTCTCCCCCGCTGCGCCGATTGGTTTCAGCGATTCCTTAGCGGTGGGTGATGACCTCATCGATCAGGCCGTATTCCTTTGCCTGCTGGGCGGACATATAGTTGTCGCGCTCCGTATCCAGCTGCAGCTTTTCCAGCGGCTGACCGGTGTACTCGCTGAGCATCCGGTTCATCTTGTCGCGGATATAGACCATGTGCTCGGCATGGATCTTGATGTCCGTGGTCTGGCCGGAAAGGCCGCCGTTCTGGCCGCCTGCAATGAGCGGCTGGTGGATCATGATCTCTGCGTTGGGCAGTGCAAAGCGCTTGCCCTTGGTGCCGCTGGCCAGCAGGAAGGCACCCATGGAAGCAGCCATGCCCATGCAGATGGTGGAAACATCGCACTTGATATACCGCATGGTGTCATGGATGGCCATGCCCGCGCTGATGGAGCCGCCGGGGCTGTTGATATACAGGCTGATATCCTTATCCGGGTCCTGCCCTTCCAGATACAGCAGCTGCGCCACAACAAGGCTGGCCGTGGTATCGTTGACATCCTCGCTCAGCACGATGATGCGGTCGTTCAGCAAACGGGAGAAAATGTCATAGGACCGCTCGCCGTGTGCCGACTGTTCAACAACATACGGAACAAAACTCATAAAGTTCGCCTCCTAGAAATCGAAATAATGGTATCTGCAAAATTGACCGATACGGCAAAAGAAACAGGGCCGTATCGGTCAATTTTAACTACCTTTGCTTACAAAACAGCGTGCTGCCGTTTCATAACTGCGGCCTTGGAAGCTGAGATCACTCAGCGTCCTCGGTCTTCTCGGCCTCAGCAGCCTTCTCCACGATGTTGGCGTGGCTCTTGATGAAGTCGATGGCCTTGTTGACGGCCAGATCCTTCTTCAGATCCTCGACATTGACCAGCTCACGGACCTTATCCTCTTCCATCTTGTACTGGTCAGCGATGCGCTTGATCTCAGCGGAAACTTCCTCCTCGGAAGCCTCGATGTTCTCAGCGGCAGCAACTGCCTCCAGAGCCAGACGGATCTTAACCTGCTTCTCAGCCTGCGGCATGAAGGAAGCGCGGAACTGATCGACGGTCTGGCCCATATACTTCAGGTAGTCTTCCAGACGCAGACCCTGCTGCTCCACACGGAAAGCGAAGTCGTTGACCATCTCGTCCATGCGGGCATCGTACATAGCCTGAGGGATCTCAGCTTCCATGCCGTCGATGACCTGATCGACCAGAGCGTTCTCAACCGCCAGATCGTCCTGCTTGTCGAGCTGCTCCTGATTGTTCTTGCGGATGGACTCCTTGAAAGCGTCCAGCGTGTCGTACTCGGAGACGTCCTTTGCCAGCTCGTCGTCCAGAGCGGGCAGCTCCTTGTACTTGACCTCGTGCAGCTTGATCTTGAAGACAGCTTCCTTGCCAGCCAGCTCAGCAGCCTGATACTCGGTGGGGAAGGTCACGTTGACATCGAACTCCTCGCCAGCGGAATGGCCGACGATCTGATCCTCGAAGCCGGGGATGAAGGAGCCGCTGCCCAGAGTCAGGCTGTAGTGCTCTGCCTTGCCGCCATCGAAAGCAACGCCATCGACGAAGCCCTCGAAGTCGATATCGGTGATGTCGCCGTTCTGTGCAGCACCCTCACGGGTCAGCTCACGGGCATTGCGCTCCTGCACACGCTTCAGCTCAGCGTCCACAGCCTCATCGGTAACAGTATGGACCGTCTTCTCCACGGTCAGACCGGAATAATTGCCGACCTTGACTTCGGGCTTGACAGCGACCTTCACGGTCAGGGTAGCACCCTCGGTCTCGCTTGCGGAATCAACGGTGACCTCCGGGCGGCCAACAGGCTCAACGCCAGCTTCCTTGACGGCTGCCTCGTAAGCTTCGGGGAACAGCTCGTTGATGGCGTCATAGGTAAAGACATCAGCGCCGTACATCTTCTCGATCAGAGCACGGGGAGCCTTGCCCTTACGGAAGCCGGGCACAGCGTACTTCTTGCCCTCCTTCTTGAAGACGTCGGCAACTGCAGCCTTGAAGGCCTCAGCGTCAACAGAGAACTGCAGCTCTGCCATGCTCTTTTCGAGCTTTTCGCACTTGATGAAATTCATTTGTGTATCCTCCACTCAAAAATTCTATTGCGTTGGGGCGGGTGGACCCGCCTCCTGCAACCGCGCACCGCGTCCTAGCTGTTTGCGAAATGCGGGGACGCGCGCGCTCAATTGGGTGCAACAATCGCGTCAAAACTTATTATAGCACGTTCCAGACACAATTGCCAGCCCAAATTTTGACTTTTTGTTCTTTTTGCCCGCGCGGTCCGCCTTTAATTGATGCGGTACGGGCAGAAACGCAGCCCATCCGCGCTGACGAGCTTGTATTGGATGCCGTCCACATTCCCCTGCACTGCATACCGGATGGCGTTGCCGTGCAGATGACCGTAGAAACAGCGCTTGATACCGTATTCCTTCAGCGTCGCCACGATCTCCGGGGCGCTGGTGCCGGTGTAGACCGGCGGATAATGCAAAAACACGAGCTTTTCAAGGCCCGGCTCTGCGGCATCCAAGCTCATTTTCAGCCGCCCGATCTCCCGGTTCATCACCTTTTCGTCGTGGGGTTCCCCCACATCGAACAGCCAGCCCCGCGTGCCGCACAGAGCGCACCCTTCCACGGCGTAGGAGTTGTTGTGCAGGATGTGCAGGGTATCGAAGCCTTCCGCTTTTAAGTAAGCGTTCATCTTGTTGGCCGTAGTCCACCAGTAATCGTGGTTGCCCTTCATGATGAGCTTCTGACCCGGAAGCTGCTGCAGAAATTCAAAATCCTTGCGGGTATCGGTCAGGCGCATGGCCCAGCTGATATCCCCCGCCAACACGATGGTATCCTGCGGGGTGATCAGCTTGCGCCAGTTGCGCTCCAGCCGCTCCACGTAGCCATCCCACCCCGGAAAAATGTCCATGGGCTTGGACCCGCCGAGGGAGAGATGGGTATCGCCAAGCACATAAAGTGCCATTCTGTTACTCCTGTTCTAACGTTGCATCACGCCTGATAGCTCAGCGCCACCTGTGCGATCTGCTCCGGGTCGATGACGGTGTTGAAGCGCTCGGCCTTCCGGCGCAGCGCCGACAAGCTGGCCGGTGCGGTGCGGCCGGTGATCTCTTCCAGCTGCTGCATGGCCTCGAAATCGTTGGCCGGTGCGGTCTGGCCCAGCGCTTCCAGCACGCTGCGGGGGAACTTGAAGGGCGATGCGGTGGAGAGCACCACCATGGGCACGCCGTCCCGCTTGTGCTGCGCGGCCACATGGAAGGCCACCGCCGTGTGGGTATCGCAGAGGTAGCCGTCCTGTTCGTAACGGGCGCGGATCTCCCCTGCCACCTGCTCCTCGCTGCTCCAGCCGCACGCGAAGCTCTCCTGAATGGTCCGGAGCGTTTCGGGGCGGACGGTGTAGCTGCCGGTCTCGGCGAGGCTCTTCATCAGCGCGGCCACCTCGGTATCGCTGCCGGTGACGTGGTAGAGCAGACGCTCCAGATTCGACGAGACCAGAATATC
Organism: Faecalibacterium hattorii; assembly: GCF_003287455.1. Lineage (GTDB taxonomy): Bacteria > Bacillota > Clostridia > Oscillospirales > Ruminococcaceae > Faecalibacterium > Faecalibacterium hattorii. Next base: position 116,973 of record NZ_PRLC01000001.1, read on the forward strand.
CATGCTGGGCGAAGTGGTCTTGAAGAACTCCCGCTTGGCCGCATACGTGCCGGTGGTGAGGAAGTCCGTCAAGACGTTGTTCTCGTTGGACGCGCAGACCAGCTTGCCCACAGGCAGACCCATCTGCTTGGCATAATAGCCCGCAAGGATGTCGCCGAAGTTGCCGGTGGGGACGCAGAAGTCCACCTTGTCGCCAAAGGCGATCTTTCCGGCTTTGAGCAGCTGGGCATAGGCCGCGAAGTAGTAGACGATCTGCGGCACCAGACGGCCCCAGTTGATCGAATTGGCACTGGACAGGCGGATATTCCGCTTTGCCAGCTCTGCCGCGATGGCCCCATCGCCGAAGACCCGCTTCACGCCGGTCTGGGCATCGTCAAAGTTGCCACGCACGGCGTAGACGGCGACATTTTCGCCCTCCTGCGTTGCCATCTGCAGACGCTGGATCTCGCTGGTGCCGCCCGTGGGGAAGAAGACTGCGATCTCCACACCGGGGATGTCGTGGTAACCGTCCAGCGCGGCCTTGCCGGTATCGCCGCTGGTCGCCACGAGGATCAGGGTCTTCTCTGTGCGGTTCAGATTCTTTTTTGCCTCCACCAAAAGCTTCGGCATGAGTTGGAGGGCGTAATCCTTGAACGCACAGGTCGGGCCGTGCCACAGCTCCAGCGAATAAACGCTGTCGGACACCGGGGCCAGATACCCTGCCTTGCCGCCGAAGGCTTCCCCATAAGTGGCCTTCGCCGCCTCGGCGAGGAACTGCTGTGAATAATCGGTCAGGTACTGCCCCACGATGGCCGCTGCCATTTCGGGGTATTCCAACTCACAGATCGCTTGGACATCCACCTGCGGAAAGCTCTGCGGAACAAACAAACCGCCCTCGTCGGACAGGCCCTGTGCAATGGCCTGAGACGCACTTACCACGCGGTTCCGGTCTCTCGTGCTGAAAAACTGCATTGTCGTCGCTCCTTTTCGTCCGCGGGCCCACAATGGCCCTTTTTTGATGGCAGCGGCAAACGCCATTTTCTGCCTTTTCCCACCGGTGCACCCCGTTTATGCGGTAAATGCACCCTTTATAATATGTACCATCCAGCGCCCGCTGTCAAGAGGGGTGACCTCCGCCACGTCAAAACGGGCGGGTTCATCGCTTTGGCCGGTCTGCTGGAGATAATATTTTGTGGCACGGATGAGTTTGCGCTGCTTGGCTAAGGTCACAGCCTCCGCCGGGCTGGCCAATGGGTCCGGGCTGCGGGTCTTGACCTCGCACAGAACGATGGTACCGTCCGGCTCCCGCAGGATGAGGTCGATCTCCCCCATCTTGACGCGGTAATTGTGGACCAGCAGCGTACAGCCCTGTTTTTGGTAATAGCGTGCCGCCACGGCTTCGCCCCTGCGGCCGATCTCGGCCCGGTTCATCACTTGCCCTCCGGCCAGTAGCCCTGCTTTTTAAGGAAGCTGCGGCGGTAGAACGGCTGGATGCCGTACTGCGCGATCAGCTCATAGTGGAGCTTGGTCGGATAGCCCTTGTGCTTTGCAAGCTGATACTGGGGGTACTGCCTGTCCAGCTCCATCATATAGCGGTCCCGGCTGACCTTCGCCAGCACGGACGCCGCGCCGATGCTGGCGCTGGTGGCGTCGCCCTTGACCACCGGCTGCGCGGGCATGGTCAGCCCGGCCGGAGTGCGGTTTCCGTCAATGAGGACGAGGTTCGGCACGATGTCCAGCCCTTCCACGGCCTGACGCATCCCGCCCATGGTGGCGTTGAGGATGTTGTCGCGGTCGATGATGTCCGGCCCCACGAACACGATCTTGTAGGCCAGCGCCTTTTCCACGATCTCGTCAAACAGGGCTTCCCGCTTTTTCTCGGTCAGCTTTTTGGAGTCGTTGATGCCGTAGACCGGATGCTCCGGGTCGAGGATGCACGCCGCCACGCAGACGGGGCCGCACAGCGGGCCGCGCCCGGCTTCGTCCACCCCGGCAAAACAGCCGTACTGGGCCCGGACGTCGGCGTCATACGCATAGAGAGGTGCGGAGATCTCTTCGTCGGAGCGCCGTTTCATTCGTCGTCCTCCTCCGCAAAATCCACGAGGTCGTCCCGCTGGGGCGGGCGCTCCAGCGAGATGCGGCCCCACTTGCAGGCGCGGAACTCATCCACCAGCATGACTGCACAGCGCTCGGTGTTCACCTCGCCGCCCCGCACCAGCAAGCCGCGCTTCCGGCCAATGGCTTCCATCAGCTCGTAGGGCGGCAGTGCCAGCGTCTCGGCGTCCAGCTTGTAGCGCTGAGCCACCAAGTCGGGGTAGTTGCGGCGCACCTCGTCCAGCAGGTTCATCGCCAGCTCCTCTACGTCAAGGATATCGTCCTTGATGGAGCCGATGAAGGCCAGATTGGAGGCCGTCGTCTTGGAATCGAACTTTTTCCAGAGCACGCCGGGCATATCCAGCAGATCAAACTTTTCGGTGCTGACCCACTGCTTGCCCTTGGTCACACCGGGGCGGTCGGCGGCTTTGGCGCGGGCCGAGCCCGCAAAGGTGTTGATGAAGGTGGACTTGCCGACGTTGGGAATGCCGCAGAGCATCACCTGCGTCTTTGCGCCGCCCATGCCGCGCACCTGACGGCGCTCCAAAAGGCCCGCCAGCTCTTTTTCGATGGCGGTCTGGACGGCCTTGGCGCCGCCCTTCTGCTTGGCGCTGATGGCGACGCAGCCCGCATCCGCCGCGCGGAAGTAGCGGATCCACTCCTCCGTCACAGCCGGATCGGCCAGATCGGCCTTGTTCAGCGCGTAGAGCTTGGGTTTCCGGGCCGTGATCCGCTCGATCTCCGGGTTCAGGCTGGAAAGCGGGATGCGGGCGTCCAACAGCACGAGGCTGGCGTCTACGTGCTGGATCTCCTGCTCCATCATCCGCAGGGTCTTGGTCATATGGCCGGGGAACCACTGGATGTTATATTGGTTTGTAAACCGGGTGTCCTGATTGTTCATTTTACCACTCCAAAATCCGAAAAGGGCAGAAAGCAGACCAGTACCTTGCCCAGAATATCACGTTCGTCGATGCAGCCCACATAGGAAGAGCGGCTGTCCAGCGAATTGTTGCGGTTGTCCCCCATCACGAAGACAGTGCCCTCCGGCACGGTGTAGGGAAACTCCACATCGTAGCCGAGATAAGTCGGCTCGGCAATGTAATCTTCGTCCAGCACCTCGCCGTTGACGGTGACGGTACCGCTGGCATAATCGATGCTGATGGTGTCGCCACCCTTGGCGATGACCCGCTTGACCAGCGGCTTGCCGTAGGCCGTGTAGCTGTCCACGATGACGACATCGCCCCGCTGGGGTTCGTACCCCGCGCCCCAGACGATGAGCTTATCGCCGTTTTGCAAGGTGGGCACCATGGACGCGCCGTCCACCTGAATGATCCGGAAAAAGAACGAAAAGACCAGCACCAGCACCAGCGCAGCCGAGATCAGCGCCTCGTACCACTCAAATGCTCCTTGGCCCTTGGCCGCTGCGGGCTGCGCCGCCGTTTGCTTTTCCATATCCCGATGCACCTCTCAATCCAGTTTGCCGGACAAACCCGACAAATAAAGAAAAAAGGGACAACAAGTTGTCCCTTTCTTCCCGTTTACGCGGGGATCATCAAATATCGCTCTTGACCTTGGCAGCCTTGCCGGTACGGCCACGCAGATAGAACAGCTTTGCGCGGCGGACCTTGCCCTTGCGGACAACAGTGACCTTCTCAACGAAGGGGCTGTTGATGGGGAAGACACGCTCGACGCCAACGCCATAAGACACGCGGCGGACGGTAAAGGTCTCAGCAACGCCGCCGTGCTTCTTTGCGATCACAGTGCCCTCAAAGGCCTGAATGCGCTCACGGTCGCCGTCCTTGATACGAACATCAACGCGGACGGTGTCGCCAACGTTGAACTGGGGCTTCTCAGCCTTGATGCTGCCTTCGGAAATAATCTTCAGTGCGTCCATTTTTGAATCCTCCATTTGTTTTTAGACGTTCATACACGGCTCCTTGCCGTCAGAGGACCGCCCGTTTAATGAGTTGTGTCATTAACCCCGCTGTGGTTTCAGCGGACACTAACGCCTTAATAGGATAGCACAAAACGCCCGCAAATGCAAGCGATTTGCCCAAAATTATCCCAAAATTTTTCCGTTCTGCCCAAAAGACGTTCTTCCGGCCCGGTGCTCAGGCGAAAAGCGTCTTTTCAGCGGTCAGGAACTTCGTGCGCAGGATGTTGGCCGCTGCCGCCGGGACACCGAGGTGCTCTTCCAGCGCCGCCGTCAAAAGCGAGGGGTTCAGGGTCAGATCCTGCGAAGCGGGCAGACAGATCTCAAACCGCACCCGCTCCCCCGCTTCCGTCAATTCCAGCGCGGGGATATGCTCCTTCAGCTCCACGGTCTTGGTGTTCCGCTTGCTCTTTTTCTCCACCGGAACGCTTTCCAGCGCGTTGTACTGCGCCAGCTTTTCCGCTTCGGCGGCCGGGTAGCTGATCTCATAGCACGCATAGGCGATGAGGTCGGCTTTCATCTCCACCGGGGCCACTTTGGTGACCACGATGCCGGCGGGCATGATGGCATTGAGGGCCGTCTTCCAATGCTCAAAATCGGGCTGTTCCGCTTCGGTCTTGACGTCCACACACTCGCACTCGCTCTCCTGCCCCAGCGAAAGCGGACAGGCGAAGGTCATATAGATATGGGGGTTGAAGCCCAGCGTATGCCACACCGGCAGCCCGCTGCGCTTGAGGATCCGCTGCATCACCCGCTGCATGTCCAGCAGCGAGATGTAGGAGGCCTCATTTTTCTTTTCAAACGAGATTCTGACTGTAATCAAAGCAGGGACCTCCTAACAGATGATTGGCACCGCAGCCGTGGCATGCGCGGTTGCAGGGCTGGGTGGTCTGGGCTGCAAGGGCCTTCTGGTACTCGCGCACCAGATACTCGTGGGTCACGCCGTAATCCATGTGGCTCCACGGGGTCACTTCGTCCAGCCCGATGGGGCGCTGGCAGTAGAAGAACGGATCCACGCCGAGGTCTTCGAAGGTCTGCATCCACGTGTCATACCGGAAGCACTCGTCCCAGCCGTCGAAGTAGCAGCCGCGCTTGTAGGCTTCGAGGATGACCGGAGCCAAGCGGCGGTCGCCCTTGGCGAAGACGCCCTCAAGGAAGCTGGTCTTGCTGTCGTGGTAGTTGACCTTGATCTTCCGGCTGCGGGCGCGGGCACACTCCACCAGATGCTTCTGCTTTTCACGCAGCATCTCCTCGGTGTCCATGGGCACGAACTGGAAGGGGGTGTGGGGCTTGGGGACAAAGCAGGAGCAGCTGATGGTCACCTGCACGCCGCGGCCCTTGGCGTGGGGGGTGTTGTAGTACAGGTCCACGACTTTCTGGGCCGTTTCGGCAATGCCCTCGATGTCCTCCATCGTCTCGGTGGGAAGGCCCATCATGAAGTAGAGCTTGACCGACGAATAGCCGTTGGCAAAGGCGATGGAGCAGGTCTTTTCGATCTCGTCCCACGTAACGTTCTTGTTGATGACGTCGCGCAGACGCTGGGTGCCTGCCTCGGCGGCAAAGGTCAGGCCGCTCTTGCGCACCTTGGTGGTTTTTTCGATAAGGCTCTGGGAGAAGTTGTCCATTCGCAGAGAGGGCAGCGACAGGCTGACGTGCTCTTCCGGGGCCCACTCGTTCAAATCGTCCAGCAGCTCTTCGAGCTGGCTGTGGTCGGAGGTGGACAGGCTGGAAAGGCTCAGCTCCTCATAGCCGGTATTGGCGCACAGGTCCTGCGCAGCCTTGTTCAGCAGGTTCGCGTCCCGCTGGCGCATGGGGCGGTACAGGAAACCCGCCTGACAGAACCGGCAGCCGCGCACGCAGCCGCGCAGCACCTCGATGCTGGCGCGATCCTGAATGGCACCCACCATCGGCACAACGAAGTTCGTCGGGGGCGCAAAATCGTTCAGATCCTTGATGATGGCCTTGGTGATCACTGCCGGGATGCCCGGCTCGTTGGGGGTGATGGACTTCACCCGGCCGTCCTCGTAATAGTCCACATCATAAAAGGCCGGGATATAGATGCCGGGGATCTTCGCGATGCGCCGCAGCAGTTCCTTTTTGGGAACGCCGCCCTCTTTTTTCGCCTTCTCGATCTCGGCGCAGATGCCGGGCAGTTGGTTCTCGCCCTCACCCAGCTGGATGACGTCGAAGAAGTCCGCAATGGGTTCCGAGTTGCACGCGCAGGGGCCGCCCGCCACGATCAGCGGCCAGCTTTCATCGCGGTCCTTGGCGTAGAACGGGATGTGCGCAAGGTCCAGCATGGCCAGAATGTTGGTGTAGGAAAGCTCGTATTGCAGCGTAAAGCCCACCGCATCAAAAGCGGTCAGCGGGTCCTTGCTCTCCATGGTGTAAAGGGGCAGATCCAACCGCTCCATCTCGGCCTTCATATCCAGCCACGGCATGAATGCGCGCTCGCACCACCAGTTTTCATGGCTGTTGAGCAGCTCGTACAGGATCTTTTCGCCGAGGAAGGACATGCCCACCTCGTAGGTATCCGGGAAGCAGAACGCAAACCGGACATCCATCTTTTCCTTCTCTTTATATACGCTGCCCGGCTCGCCGCCCGTATAACGGCCCGGCTTCTGCACCCGGCCCAGCGCTTCCTTCAGTTTCGGATCAAACATCAGGTTCCTCCATTGACAGAACATTATTCTTGAACCTTTTTATTTTACCTGATTTCGCGGGGAATTGCAATCCTTCTTTTTGCGGTGTGCCAGCTCCCACAGCGCCGCCGCCATCTGTGCCCCATCCAGCGGCGGGATGGGCAGAAGGTTGAACGCCCCGGTCAGAAGGTTTGCGGCGAGAAAAGCGCTGCCCCGGATGGTGGCGGCATCGGACAGTTTCCCGGCCCAGAGCGCCGCCAGTAGGGCGTTCGTCAGCGGGCCTGCCGCCGCCAGCCAGAAGGTCTGCTGCGGCATCAGAGCTTTGCCGCGGGTGCGCATACAAAAGCCGGTCATGTTCACTTCCAACGTTGGCATCTCATGGAGCATGGCAAGATACGCCGCCACATGCCCGCATTCGTGGAGGAACGCCGCCCACAGCCCGATGCGCAGAAAACCACTCGCGTCGAACCAGAGCAGCCCATACAAGATGCCGCAGAGCAGTACCGGGTCCCGGAACACAAACGGCCCGGCGCGGAGCGTCCGCTTCATGGCAGAGGAAGGGCGGCGGCGGGGTTCTGCCGGACACCCTGCGTCAAAAATTCAAAGTGCAGGTGCGGCCCCGTCGCCCGGCCCGTCTGCCCGGCGGTGCCGAGGCACTCCCCCGCCCGGACGACTTCCCCGGCCCGGACGTAGAGATACTGCATATGGGCATAGATCGTTTCCTGCCCGTCGGCGTGGGAAAGGCAGAGGTAGTTGCCGTAGGTCGCGCTGCGGCGGGCGGCGGTCACGGTGCCCGCCAGCGCCGCCAACACCGGGGTTCCCTCTGCACAGGCAAGGTCCACGCCCCGGTGGAAGGTCTCGTCTCCGGTGAAGGGGTCTTCCCGCCAGCCGTAGGCATCCGAAAGCCAGCAGCTCCCCGCCAGCGGGAAAGTCAGCGCCTGCGTGGGCTTGGCCACCTTGAGCGATGTTCCCGCCGGGGCCCGCTGCGCCGCTTTCGCACAGGCCGGAAGCATGACCCCCGCCAGCAGCCCAAAGAGCAGCGCCGCTAATATCCCCACCGCTGCGCCCCTTCGAATGATTTTCAACACCCCGGCTCGTCCTGTTTTTCTCTGCATCGTCTTGTTCCTCCGTCGGAACAGTGTATGCTGCGGCAAGGCAGCTGAGAACGCAAAAACACCCGCAAGTCTCCCTGCGGGTGTCGGTTTCCTTATCTTCTTCTGGGGCGGAACCAGTTGTGGATCCGCTCAAAAAAGCTCTGACGCCCGTGCGATTCCGTGTGCGGTGCCGGGCTTTGGGCCACAGGGTGCGGCTTTTCCGGGGCGGGCGGCACAGGCTGCGGCGCTTCGGGGGCCGGAGCCGGCTTCGGATTTGCTTCCGGCTTGGGCGGTATCTGGGGCGTCTCCGGGGCCTTGGGGGCGGCAGGAGCTTCCGGCTGCTTCGGCTGGGGCTGCGTCACGGCTTTGGAAGCCTCGGTATCGTGGCGGGTCCAATCGTCCTTCAGCAGGTCGTACATATCCATCTGGCCGTTGACCAGTTCTTCGCCGGGGGCGGATTTCACCTTCTGGTAACTGCCGTCGGCCCGCATCTCGCGGGCGTTGACGTTATCCCGCAGCTGGAGCTGCAAAATATCGCTGAGCTTCTGGATGAGAATGGGGTCTTCCACCCGGACGCCCACCTCCACGCGGCACTCTGTGTTGCGGGTGAGGAAGTCGCCGGAGGCGATATAGATGCGGGTCTCGGTGCCGTCGTAGAAGCTGTAAATGCGGCCATGCTCCAAGTAGCGGCCCACAAGGCTGCGGATGTGAAGATTCTCGGTCTTGCCCGGCACCTCGGCACGGACGCAGCAGATACCGCGGACGATCATATCGATGCGGACCCCGGCGCAGCTTGCTTCCTGCAATTTCAGGATGATGTCACGATCCGAGATGGAGTTGTTCTTCAGGATCATGGACGCCGGGCGGCCCAGACGGGCGGCGGTGATGACCCGGTCCATCTCGTCCAGCAGGACGCTCTTGAACCGCAGCGGGGCCACCAGCATTTTTTCGCTGGTCTCCGTCAGTTTCTGCACGGCGAGATTCTGGAAGACGTTGGACGCCTCCTCGCCGATGCCGTGGTCAGCGGTGATGAAGGAGTAATCGGTGTAGAGTTCGCTGGTCTTTTCGTTGTAGTTGCCGGTGCCGATCTGGGTGATATAGCTGTAGCCCTGCGCACTCTTTTTGGTGATGAGGGTCAGCTTGGAGTGGACCTTGTAATCCTCGAAGCCATACAGCACGGTACAGCCCGCTTCCTCCAGCTGCTTCGACCAGTCGATGTTGTTCTGTTCGTCAAAGCGGGCGCGCAGCTCCACCAGCGCCACAACTTCCTTGCCATTTTCGGCTGCTTCCATCAGGGCCTGTACGATCTGGGACTCCCGCGCCATCCGGTACAGGGTCATCTTGATGGAGATGACGTCCGGGTCCTGCGCGGCCTTTTTCAGCATCGCGATGAAAGGCCGGATGGACTGGTACGGATAGCTGAGCAGCACATCGTGCTTCTGCACCTCGGCGGCGAGGTCGTACTCCGGCGGCGGCAGCATGGGCCGGGCCGAGGGGTAGAACAGCTCCGGGTGGCCGTCGGCCTCCATCTTGCCGGTGAGCTTATAGAAGAAGCTCAGGTCCAGCGGACTCTTCTGGGCAAACACACGCTTGTGCGTCAGTTCCAGCTTGCCGCAGAGGATGCGGACGATCTCCTGCGGGGCCGTCGGCGTGACCTGCAGACGGACAGCCGCCAGCTTGCGGCGGCGCTTGAGCAGATCGGCCATGATCTCACGGTAGTCGATGTCATGGTCCATCATCCCCTCTTTCACGTCGATGTCGGCGTTGCGGGTGACGCGGAAAAGGCATTTTTCCTGCACAGCATCCTTGCCGAAGATGAGGGCCGCATAGTGCAGCACCAGCTCCTCGGTGAGGGCGAACTCGGTGTGGCCATCCCGGCGGACAAGCTGCAGCCGCTCCATCTGGCTGGAAATGGGGATCATGCCAAGGCTCTGGCCCTCTTTTTCCTTGAGCAGGACGCCGAGGTAGATCTCCTTATTGCGCAAAAACGGGAACGGGTGGCGGCTGTCCACGATCTGCGGGCTGAGGATGGGGAACAATTCGCTCTGGAAATACTTCTTCCAGAAATGCTCCTCCTCCTTGGAAAGAGCATCGAAGTCCACCTTTTTGTAGCCGCACGCCGCCAGATTTTCCAGCGCCTTCTCATAGTATTTGTCGCAGTCCTCCTGCAGATGAGCCGTCTTGGGCATGATGGCGGCCAACTGCTCCTCGGCGGTCATGTTCGTCTTGTTCTCGCGCTTGTCCCGCTCCTTTTTGGCGCGCATCAGGCTGGCCCGCTCTTGGAGCGAACCCACGCGCACCATGAAGAACTCGTCGAGATTGGAGCCATAGATCGCAAGGAACTTGAGCTGCTCCGCCAGCGGGACATTCTTATCCTTGCCCAGCACGAGCACCCGGCGGTTGAAATCCAACCAGCTCAATTCGCGGTTGATGAAAATCGAATCCTCTTTCATAGTTACTCCCCTTTTTCTGGGTTTGTTCAGCTCACATAGGCCAGCTCTGCCCACGACGCCACCATGTTTTCGGTCAGGCCCGGCACCGCGGCGGCATCCTCGACCCGCCGGAAGGGGCCATGCGCCTCACGGTAGTCGAGGATCGCCTGTGCCCGCTTTTCGCCTACGCCCGGCAGGATGCAGAGCGTTTCGAAGTCGGCAGTGTTCAGATCCACCCGGAGCGATTGGAGCAGCGGCGTCTGGGGCGCGGGGTCTGACTTTGCCTTGGGCGGCGCATACCAGAAGGCCAGCGCCACGCACAGGGCCGCCGCCAACACGGCGCAGAGCAGAAATACCCGCTCGTGCCGCTTTCCGGCTTTCTGAGAACTGGTTTCTCCCATTGTACCCGACTTTCCTCCAAAAAGAAAGCCCCCTGCACAAAGTATACAAGGAGCTTACAAAATCTTTACGTTACGCGAACTTTTCGGCCGCACGCACCATGCCGTACAGCAGTTCCGCCGCCGCACCGGCATCGTGGTCGGTGAGGGTCGTCTGCTTGGCGGCAAGGCGCAGCTCTGCCGGGGCGTCGGCGGGGACGACGCTGTTCCCCGCCAGTTGGACCAGCTCGGTCATCTGGGTGCAGTCTGCCAGAACGGTCAGCTGCTCGGCAGAGTAGCCAGCGGGCGGGCAGACAGCGTTCAGCATAGCCGTGCCGGACACACCGCCCGGCAGCAGGGCCACCACATCCGGGGCCATCCGCTCGGCGCGGAGGGTCACGGTCGCTTCACCCAGCGTTTTTTCCAGCAGAGCGGTCAGGGGCACCTGCTTTTTGTCCTGATAGAACAGGATGCGCAGAACCTCCTCGCCCCTGACATCCGCCGCGTTGCTCAGCACGAAGCTGGTCCACTCCTGCCGCAGGTGGGCTTCCAGCGCTTCGCTCATCCGCACCACGCGGGTAGTGCCGTCCCGCATCTGGAACGCGATGCCGATGCCGGGCGCAGCGGGCAGAACCTTCAGGACGGAATCTTCCATCCCGGCAAAGCTGCACAGCGCCGTGCCGCTGCCCTCCGCAAAATTATAGGCCAGAATGCCGCCGCAGACCAGCGCAGGTGCACTGAGCCGCACTCCGCCCAGCAGAGAACGCACGACTTTCGGCGACCGCTGGGAGTAGACGGTCAGCTTGCCGCCGCGGCTGGCAAACAATTGCAGCACATCCCGGTGGAGCTGGGGCAGATTGCCCTCGGCATTCAGCAGCAGATTGTCCAGATCGCAGAGGACCAATGTATTTTCGATGGAATTGCTCATTCGTTGTTTCCTCCTGTGCGCTGACGGAGCGTGGTCAGAAAGCGGGTGAAGTAATCCGGCAGTTCGGAATCGAACCGCAGATGCTCCCCCGTGATGGGGTGGATGAAGCCCAGCGTTTTGGCGTGCAGACACTGGCCGTGGAGGCTTGTGATGCAGTTGTGGGGGCCGTAGACGGGGTCGCCCGCCACCGGGTGATGGATGGACGCCATGTGGACGCGGATCTGGTGGGTGCGGCCTGTTTTCAGGCGGCACTCCAGCATCGTGAACTCGCCCAGCCGCTCCAGCACCTTGTAGCCGGTGTAGGCGTACTTGGTGTGGGGCTCGGTGGACGGGTAGACGGCCATCTTCTTCCGGTCGGTCTTGGAGCGGCCGAGGTTCGATTCCACGAAGCCCTCGTCCTGCGCAAAGCCGCCGTAGACGATGGTGTTGTAGGCCCGCTCGACGCTGTGGACCGCCATCTGCTGCGACAGGCCGATGTGGGTGGCGTCGTCCTTCGCCACCACGAGAAGGCCGCTGGTGTCCTTGTCGATGCGGTGGACGATGCCGGGGCGGATCTCGCCGCCGATGCCGGAAAGGCTCCCCTTGCAGTGCCACAGCAGCGCATTGACAAGGGTACCGTCCGGGTTGCCGGGGGCCGGGTGGACCACCATGCCCTTGGGCTTGTTCACCACCAGAAGATGCGCATCCTCGTAAACAATGTCCAGCGGGATCTCCTGCGGCACAGCCTCGATGGGCCTTGCGTCCGGGATCTCCATCAGGATGACATCCCCCGCCTTGAGCTTCAGGCTCTTGGCCGGGGCCTTGCCGTTGCACAGCACATGACCTTCGGCCACAAGGGCTTGCAGCGCACTGCGGGAGAGGCCGGTGTCCTCGCCGCTCAGAAAGCGGTCGATGCGCTGGCCCGCACCCTCGGCTTCGACGATAAATTCACGCTGTTCCATGGGTCACTGCTCCTTTGCGCTGTCCTCGTGCAGCTCCTCCAGAAAGATGACCAGCACCCAGAGCGCCACGCCCACACAGACGCAGATATCCGCGAAGTTGAAGACGGCGAAGCGCATGAACAGCACGTTGATATAATCCACGACCTCGCCGTTCAGCACCCGGTCGATCAGGTTGCCGATGCCGCCGCCCAGCACGAGGATCAGTGCTGCCTGCTGCAAGCGGTTGTTCCGGCTGCGGAAGAAGAGCCAGTAGGCCACGAGGAGCAGCGCTGCGCTGGTGGCGATGATCAGAAACAGCTGCTTGCCGCTGAGCAGACTGAACGCCATGCCCTGATTGAGCACGAACCGCAGTTCCACCACATGCGGGATCAGCGGCATAGCCCCTACGGGCTGCAAAACGCTCACCGCCCACGCCTTGATGGCCTGATCTGCGCCGATCAGCGCCGCCACGCACAGCAGATTGAAGATAACAAATGCCATAACGAATCCTCCCAACGGCGGAAGGGCCCGCCGGTTTTCTGATACCAAAAAGCGGCGCTCCCCTGCTCGAAAGGAGCGCCGCAGCGTTCAAAAGTTTTTGCTTAGCCTTCGACCACGCTTGCGCAGCGCGCGCAGAGGGTGGGGTGAGCCGGGTGGGTGCCGATGTCTGCGGAGTACTTCCAGCAGCGCTCGCACTTGTCGCCGGTGGCGTGTGCAGCAGCAATGCCCAGACCCTCGACTGCGGAGGCAGCGCCGCCCTCGCCCTTGACCAGCTCCACGTGGGAGACGATCATCAGGTCGGCCAGCTCGTCCATGGGGATGCTGTTCAGCAGGTCATAGACGGCATCGCCGCAGTACAGGGTGACGGAAGCTTCCAGCGAAGCACCGATAGTCTTCTCGGCACGGGCCTGTTCCAGCACCTTCTTGACCTCGTCGCGGACAGCGATGAGCTGATTCCACTTGGCCTTGAAGGCGTCGTCGGCTGCGTACTCGCCCGCCTTGGGCATATCCTCGAAGACGACGTACTTGTTCATGCCCTCGGTCTTGGGCAGGAAGTCCCAGATCTCCTGACTGGTGAAGCAGAGGATGGGGGCGATGATCTTGTCCAGAGCGACGAGGATCTTGTACATGGTGGTCTGTGCTGCGCGGCGGGCTGCGCCGTTGGTGCAGTACAGGCGATCCTTGGTGACGTCCAGATAGAAGTTGGACATGGCCACGACGCAGAAGTTGTAAACGGCGTGGTAGACCTTGTTGAAGTCATAGACCGCATAGCCGTTATGCGCATTGACGATCAGATCGTCCAGCGCGGCCAGTGCCCAGCGGTCGATCTCCTGCAGCTGGTCGTCGGCGACACAGTCGGTATTGGGATCGAAACCGTCGAGGTTGCCCAGAATGAAGCGGGCGGTGTTGCGGATCTTGCGGTATGCCTCGCTCAACTGCTTGAAGATATTCTTGCCGGCACGCACATCGACGGTGTAATCGGAAGAAGCGACCCACAGGCGGATGATATCGGCGCCGTAGTCCTTGATGATCTCGCTGGGCTCCACGCCGTTGCCGGCGCTCTTGTGCATCTGCTTGCCCTGCTCGTCCACGACCCAGCCGTGGCACAGAACGGACTTGTACGGTGCGCAGCCCTTGGAGGCAACGCTGGTCAGCAGACTGGACTGGAACCAGCCGCGGAACTGGTCGCCGCCCTCCATATACATATCGGCCGGGAACTTCAGCTCCGGGCGCTCCTCCAGAACGGCGGCGTGGGTGGAACCGGAATCGAACCAGACGTCCATGATATCGGTGTCCTTGATCCACTCGGAAGCGCCGCACTTCTCGCAGACTTCCCCTGCGGGGATGATCTGCTCGGCTTCGTACTTATACCAAGCGTCGGAGCCCTCCTTGCGGAACAGCTCGCTGACGGCCTTGATGGTGGCATCGGTGATATGGTAAGCGCCGCACTTCTTGCAGTAGAAGGCCGGGATGGGCACGCCCCAAGTGCGCTGGCGGCTGATGCACCAGTCGTTGCGGTCGCGAACCATGCCCTTCATGCGGTCGTGGCCCCAATCGGGCATCCACTGCACGGTGTCGATGGCCTTGTAAACATCCTCACGGAACTTGGCCACGGAGCAGAACCACTGCTCGGTGGCGCGGAAGATGATGGGGTGGTGGCAGCGCCAGCAGTGCGGATACTGGTGCTTGATGTGCACCTGACCCATGACGGCACCGGACTCCGTCAGGTCGGCCAGAATGGTCTTGTTGGCCGCCCAGACGCGCTGACCGGCGTACTTGCCGGCGAGGTCGGTCAGGTAGCCGCCATCGTCCACGGGGACGGTGATGGGCACCTGCGGATACTTCTGGCAGACGTTGAAGTCATCGACGCCGTGGCCGCCAGCGGTGTGGACGCAGCCAGAGCCGCTTTCCAGCGTGACGTGGTCGCCAAGGATGACCCAGCCTTCCTTGGGCAGGTAGACGTGCTGATAACGCATCAGCTCGAACTCTGCGCCGCTGACCGGCTCGCCCACCACCTCATACTCGGTGATATGGCAAGCGTCCATGACGCTCTTGACCAGCTCGGTGGCCATGATGTGATACTCCTCGCCGATCTTGACGAAGGAATACTCGAACTGACCGTTCAGGCAGATGGCCTCGTTGGCGGGCAGGGTCCAAGTGGTCGTGGTCCAGATCACGAAGTAGGTCTTATCCATCGGGATGCCGTGCTTTGCCAGCACGCCGTTGGGGTCCTGCGTGACGTGGAAGCGGACGAAGATGGAATCGCAGTCGTCCTCGCCGTACTCGATCTCAGCCTCAGCCAGAGCGGTGCGGCAGTCCGGGCACCAGTACACGGGCTTCAGGCCCTTGTAGATATAGCCCTTCTTGGCCATCTCGCCGAAGATCTCGATCTGGCGTGCCTCGAACTCCGGCTTCAGGGTCAGATAGGGGTGCTCGAAGTCGCCGATGACGCCCAAACGCTTGAACTGGTCGCTCATGATGTCAATGTGCTCAGTGGCGAACTTTTCGCAGATCTGGCGCAGCTCCAGCTTGGAGATGTCCTTCTTCTTCTCGCCGACGGAGGACAGAGCCTTCAGCTCGATGGGCAGACCATGGGTATCAAAGCCGGGCACATAGGGAGCCTGATAGCCCTCCATGTTCTTGTCGCGGATGATGATATCCTTGATGATCTTGTTCAGGGCCGTGCCCATGTGGATGTTGCCGTTTGCATACGGAGGGCCGTCGTGCAGGACAAACTTGGGCTTGCCGTCGTTGTGCTTGATGAGGTTGTTGTACAGGTCGTTGTCCTCCCAGTCCTTGAGCATCACAGGCTCCTTCTTGGGCAGACCTGCACGCATCTCAAACAGAGTCTTGGGCAGATTCAACGTACTGTCGTACTGAGACTTATTCTTAGCCAATGGTTACACACTCCTCTAATTTACTAAAATGCTTGGGATCACTCGCTGAACTTGACGCCCTTGAACGCGGCATAGTCCGGCTCTGCGGGTTCCTCTTCCTCGTCCGCACCGACAGGGGCCTGAGACGGGTCGAGCTTGATCTTGAGCTGGCTCTCGTCCTTCTCCCAGAAGTCCTCGCTCTTGTCGTCCTCGGCAGCTTCCTCCTCGGCGGGGGCAGCCTCGGCCTCCGGCTGGGCCTGTTCGATCTCCTCGGTCAGGGCAGCGGCAGCGGTCTCCTCAGCCTTTTCTTCCACGGCGGGCTCGGCCTCGGCCGTCTCTTCCTTCTGGAATTCGGGCAGACGGCTCAGGGACTCCACATGGCTGCGGTAGAGGTTCAGCACATCGGACTTGAAGCGGGTCACTTCCAGACGAACGCGGTCATACTCGCGCTCCTCCGCAAGTTTTTTCTCATTTGCTTCGTTGATGATCTCATCCGCGCGGTCACTGGCCTTCTGCAGCAGCTCGTTGGCATCACGGATAATATCATCACCGCGCAGATTTGCGCGATGCAGGATCTCCTCGGACTTCTGGTTTGCCTCGCGGATGACATTCTCGCCCATCCGCTGCGCGTTGATGAGCGCGCTCTTGAGCATATCGCCGTCCGCCTCATAGTTCTCCATCTCTTTGTGGAGACGCTGGTTCTCCGCCGTCAGATCCGCGATCTGCTTGCGGAGTTCCTCTGCCAGCGTATCGTCCTGCTTGAGCTGCTCTTCGACTCGGTCCAAGAAGCGGTCCACATCTTCGGTGCGATAGCCGCGGAGGTTTTTTTCAAATTGAACGCTGCGCACGTCCTGCGGGGTCAGCATAGTAGTTTCCTCCTGTTATCATTCATACTGAAAAAACTCGATGATTGATCGGTCTTTTTTGCTTTTTCCGGGCAGTGCCGTCAGCCCGAAGCGGCCCTTGCCCCGCACGGTGAAGACATCCCCCTCGTAAACGGGCGCATGGACGCTCTCGGCGGGGAGATGATTGATCTCCACCCGCCCGGCCGTGACCAACTCCGCCGCCGCACCGCGGCTGCAGCGGAGCATCGCCGCAAGCACCGCATCCAGCCGCAGGGAGGAAACGGTCGCCGTTTGCAGCGTCCGCTCCGCCTGTGGGAACGCCGGAAGGGCATCCGGCTCCATGGGCGTGGTGGAAAGATCGGTGCGGCCCGCCTGACACAGCTCCTGACAGATGAGCTTCGCCGCCGGTTCCAGCGCGAAGACGTAAGCTGTACCCGGCGCATCGGGCGGCAGGACGATATCGCCCAGCGCCTCCCGCTTGAGTTCCAGCCCCATCAGGCTGCCGAGGTAGTCCCGGTGGGTGGGCAGTGCAGCCCCCGGCAGAGCCCGGCAGTCCAGCCGGACGCAGCACAGCGGGCTGTCCGTCCAACTGCCCTCCGGCTCGATGCAGAGCAGCTTGCGCTCCGCGCCGGGCCAGCCGCCCTCGAAATGATAGTCGGCCTCCGGCACCTCGGCGCGGTTGAGCGCCGCCTTGGCAAGATCCTGCTCCCGGTCGCTCAAAAAGCCGGAATACCGCGGGATGCCGCGGCTTTCCGCCGTGCGGGCAAGATCCTCGATGTGCCGCATGAGGTATCGTTCTTCATCGGTGCGCGCGGGGACGAACCCCCGCACGGCCTTTAGGGCAGGATCAATAGAACGCGCCATTGTTCTCCAGCTCGTCCAGCAGGTCGCCCATGATATCGACGTTGTAGGGGGTAATGATGAAGGTGCTGTTTGCCACACGCTTGATCTGACCGTTGTTGGCGTAGGCGACGCCGGAAAGGAAATCGACCAGACGGCGGGAAACTTCCTTATTGGTGGATTCAAGGTTCAGCACCACGGTGCGCTTGTTGTTCAAATGGTCTGCAATGGTGCTGGCGTCCTCAAAGCGCTCCGGCTTGACCAGAACGACCTTGAGCTGGGTGGTGGCATGGATGTTGACCACCTTGTTCTTCTTGGGGGCACCCTCTGCAGGGTCCTCGTCCTCATCATCCGCACCGATGCCAAGGCCGTTGTTGTTGTTCACCATCTGGGGGCCGTCGTCGATGTACTGATCGTCGTACTCGTCCTCGCTGCCGAAAAGGCCTTTTTTCAGACTATCCACAAAAGACATAGAAACTGCTCCTTTCATTCGGGCGGCTTGCGCTGCCTCGGCTGATTTTGCAAAGAGATGCAAATAGCTTCTACTATTATCGGATTTTTTGCCGCAGATGTCAATAACTACAAAAGTTTTCCATCGTATAAATTTTGTCCGGATACGATAATCTCGTCATAAAGGCGAACCTGACTGACCGAACCGACCGTTCCACTGGGCAAAACGATGAGATGATCGCCGTCCTGCACCTGCGGGTGGTCGGCATCCACGGGGTCGATCTTGCAGAAACGGGCGAGGTTGCCGTACTTGACGTAGACGCCGGGGATGTAATTTTCGCCCTGTCCCTCGGCCTCGGAGCCGTCGTCCTTGAGGTAATGGACGGCGGAGGCCGGGATGCGCAGACCGGTGCTCTCCCCTACGATGATCTGTGCGTTGGCCTTGTTCAGCCGCAGCACATCGCCGTTGATGACCTCGCACGAGAGGACGAAGCGGGTCAGGTCGTTCTCCTCGTCGATGTTCACCTCTTGGAGGGTGGCCTTGAGGGGCGTTTCGGCCTGACCGGGGAAGCGGATCTCAACACCGGAGCGAAGCGGTCTGCCATCCGTGCCCAGCAGCTTCTGGCCCTCTTTGGCCGAGCAGATGCCCGCATAGTACCATGTAAAGCCGGAGACGATCTTCCCCGCGCAGCCGTCCAGCGCGATCTCCGGCGAGGACTCGATGTACGCTTTCAGGTCCACCGCGCCGAGGGCAAGGATATCCTCCATCCCCGCGTTGAGGCGGCCGGAGCTGGACGAGCGGATGAAATAGCCGGTCTGCGGGGCCGTGATCTGGGTCGGAGCGCCAAGCTGGGCCTGTACGCTGGACATCTGCTGCACCAGCGCGGCGATCTGGTCCGAGAAGCTCGACACTTCCCCGGTGATGACCCAGAGCTTGTTCTGGGCCAGCAGGTAGTCCTCTTTTTCTGCGTCCGTATCCTCATAATCGGCGGTGTCCAGCGAATCCATCAAGTTATAGAGCGCAGCGGAACGGTCTTTCCGCAGCGTTTCCATCTGGGCAGAGGTGGTGTTCTGGGATTTTTGCAGCAGGTCGATCTGGTCGCCCAACTGAGTCAGCTGCTGGCGCAGCGCAGCCTGAGAGGCGTCGCTGTACACTTCGGCCACCGCTGTGCCCGCCGAGACGCGCTCACCGTCGGCCACCAGATACCCCAGCGTACCATCCCCTGCCACGTAGCTTTCGTCGAACAGGAGCACGCCCTCGGCGTCCACAGTGTCCTCCACCGTGGCCAGAAGGGCGGTCTCGTAGGTGTTGGGCGGGAGCAGCACCTGCCCCGCCTGATAGATCACATATCCCGTCGCCAGCAGCAAAAAGACGATCACGACACCCGCCAGCGTCTTCAGCGCACCGGGCAATTCGCGTTTTTCCTGCATCCTGCTCATCCTTTCGCGATAAATTCTTGGGTCAGCGCCGCCGCGCGGGCGGCAGCGTCCGGCGCAGAGGCATCCAGCCAGACCACGCCGTCCATATGGCGGAACCATGTCAGTTGGCGCTTGGCGTAGTTGCGGGAGGCCTGTTTCAGCTTGTCCACACAGGGCGTCAGTTCAGCCGCTCCCTCAAAGTAAGGGAAGAACTCCTTATAGCCGATGGCCTGTGCCGCCGTTTTGAAGCGGTCACGGTTCGCATAAACGAGCTGTGCTTCCCGCAGCAGCCCGGCTTCCATCATCTTGTCCACCCGCCGGTCGATGCGGGCGTAAAGCTGGGCGCGGTCCGGAAAATCCAGCCCCAGCACCAGCGAGCGGTAGGGCCGCTCCGGCGGGAGGGATCCTGCCTTTTGTTCGCTCAGCTTTTTGCCGGTGGCACGGTAGTGTTCCAGTGCACGCAGCACCCGTACCTGATTGTTCGGGTGGATGACCGCAGCCGCTTCGGGGTCGGCCTGTTTCAGCTCCTCGTACATGGCAGCCGGACCCTTTTCGGCCAGTTCTGCAGCCAGCTGCTCCCGCAGCCCGTCCGGCGTTTTTTCGGCGGTGAACCGCACCCCATACAGAAAGCTCTGGACATACAGCCCTGTGCCGCCCACCAAGATGGGCAGCTTGCCGCGGGCGGAGAGTTCGGCTTCGAGCCTCGCCGCCAGCGCCGTGAAGTCCGCCACGCTGAAGGTCTGGTCCGGTTCCAGAAGGTCCACTGCGTAGTGCGGGATGCCGTGGGTCTCTTCGGGGGTCACCTTGGCGGTGCCGACATCAAGGTCCTTATAGATCTGCATCGAATCCGCGCTGATGATCTCGCCGCCAAACCGCTCAGCCAGCGCGACGCCCAGCGCCGTTTTGCCGGTGGCCGTGGGGCCGACCACCGCGAGGACAGGATGTTTTTTCTCAAACGATTCGGCCAAACTGCTTTTCCAGCTCCTTTCGGGTCAATTTGAGGACGCAGGGGCGGCCATGGGGGCAGAAGGGCGGCACTTCGCCGGACAAAATTTTCTCGGCCAGTGCCATCAGCTCCTGCGGGGAGGTGTGGTCGCCCGCCTTGATGGCCGCGCGGCAGGAAATGGAGTGGAGCACCCACTCGGTCTTTTCGTTCAGAGCGTCGCGGCTGCCCTTGGCCAGTTTTGCGGCCAGCTCCACCAGCAGGTCCTCCGCGCTGCCCTGCTCCACATCCGCCGGAACGGAACGCAGGAGGACCGTGCTTCCGCCGAAATCGTCGATCTCAAGGCCCGTGCTTTCCAGCAGATCGGTGTTGGCCAGCAGGGCGGTCTTCTCCTCCGCCGACAGCTCCACCACCACCGGCTCCAGCAGAAGCTGGCTGGGAACATCGCCGTAGTTGGCGGCCAGCTTCTCAAAAAGCTGGCGCTCGTGGGCGGCGTGCTTATCAATGATGCAGACCTCATCGCCCCGCTCGGCGAGGATATAGGTCTTGAACAGTTCGCCCACATAGCGGAGGGCTTCCGGCCCTTCTTGGACATCGAACCCCATCTGCTCCGGCGTCCCGGCAGGTGTCGCGCCAAAGGAATCGGCTTCCTCGGCAGCTCCTTCGGTCGGCGCTTCCGGCTGCGGGGTCGGAGTCCACGCAGCCATGTGATCCTGCGCGGCGGGCTCTTCGCCTTCCATCTCAATGTCCAGCTGGGCTTCGCTGGAAGCGGCACGGAATGTCGGAGCGCTCTCCAAGGCCGGCTCTTCCTCTTCCGGCTGCTTCGGGCTGTGGAGGCTGACATCCGGGTTCAGCGGAGCCGAGGATGCAACCGTTGTCCATGTATGAGCCGGGGCGGAAGCGGAAGTGTTCCCGGCGGCCGGGCGGCTTTCCGCCGCAGCCGGGCGCACCGGCGGGGTCGGCTGAGAAGCCATTGTGGGTGTCGATGCTGCGGCAGGGGCTGCCGGGGCGGTTTCGTGGTGATGTTCCAGCGTTCCGGGCTCTGCTTGGCCCGGAATGATGGCAGAAAGCCCTGTAAAGTTATTCTTCTTTACAGCATTTTCTGTCAAAATATCATCGTTTGTTGAATTGTTGGATTTTTCGTTGTTCTTCTCATTCTTTGACTCGTCGAAGGTGAACAACCGCTCGCCGGTACCCGGCTGGGCCAGCGCGAGCTTGGTCGCATGGTAAACGAGGTCGAAAATATCGTTTTCGCGGGCGAAGCGGACTTCCGTTTTGGCCGGGTGAACGTTGACATCCACGAGGTCCGACGGCATTTCCAGAAGCAAGATTCCTCCGGGGAACTTGCCCTGCATCGTGGTGCCCTTGAAGGCCATTTCCATGCCCGCCATCATGGTGCGGTTGCGGACATAGCGGCCATTGATATAGAAGTACTGCATACTCCGGCTGGCGCGGCAGCTCTTGGGCTGGGTGATGAGGCCCCACACCCGGTAGACGCCCTCCCGGTTGTCCACCTCGATGAGGTCACGGCTGAATTCCCGGCCCAGAACGGCATAGGCCGCACTGCGCAGCTGGCCGTCACCGGGGGTGACGTACTGCAGTTTCCCCTCGCGGACAAATTTGAAGCTGACCTCCGGGTGGCTGAGGGCCACATGGGCGACCGTATCGGCCACGAAGGTGCCCTCGCTGGAATCCTTTTTTAGGAACTTCATCCGGGCGGGGGTGTTATAGAAGAGGTCCTTCACCCGGATGGTAGTGCCGACGCTGCGGGCACCCGGCTCGATGGGGGCGGCATCACCGCCCTCGATGCGGTAGATCGAGGCGCATTCGTCCGCCTCGGTGCGGGTCAGCACCTCCACCCGCGCCACGCTGGCAATGGAAGCCAGTGCCTCGCCGCGGAAACCGAGGGTATGGATATGGTTTAGGTCGTCCTCCGTCTGAATTTTACTGGTGGCGTGGCGGATGAAAGCCGTGGGGATGTACTCCGCCTCGATGCCGGAACCGTTGTCGCTGATCTCGATCAGCTTGACGCCGCCGGATTCGATGGTCACAGTGATCTGCGCTGCACCGGCATCGATGGCATTTTCCAGCAGCTCCTTGACCACCGACGCGGGCCGCTCAACGACCTCACCGGCGGCGATCAGTTCCGCCGTATGCTTGTCCAAAACGTGAATGACTGCCATAAGATCTCCCTCCCCTTTTTATCGTGTTCGGGTTCAGCCGTTCAGGCTGCCCTTCAAGGTCTTTTTGAGTTCGTACAGGAAATTGAGCGCTTCGATGGGCGTCAGCGTCTCCACATCGAGCGTTTCCAGCTTTTCCAGCACCTCGCTGGGCACGGCGGGCGAAGTGTACTCCTGCAATGCGTCGAAGTCCATCTGCTCCACCTTGTTCTTGGGAGCCGTGGCTTCCAGTGCACGCAGCACCTCGTGGGCGCGGCGGGTCACGCTGCCGGGCAGACCAGCCAGCTTTGCCACCTCGATGCCGTAGCTGTCATCGGCGGGGCCGCGAATGATCCGGCGCAGGAACGTGATATCTTCGCCGCGCTTCTTGACCGCGATGTTGTAGTTCTTCACCCCGTCGATGGTGCCTTCAAGGTCGGTCAGCTCGTGGTAATGGGTGGCGAAGAGCGTTTTGCACCCCAGCCCCTTGGCCGGGTCTGTGATGTGTTCGACCACGGCGCGGGCGATGCTCATGCCGTCGAAGGTCGAGGTGCCGCGGCCGATCTCGTCCAGCACGACGAGGCTCTTGGCAGTGGCGTTCCTCAAAATTTCCGCCACCTCGGTCATCTCGACCATGAAGGTGGACTGACCGGCGGACAGATCATCCGACGCGCCGATGCGGGTGAAGATGGCGTCCACCACACCCACACGGCACTCCTTAGCCGGGACGAAGGAGCCGATCTGCGCCATCAGAGCGATCAGTGCATTCTGGCGCATGTACGTGGATTTACCGGCCATGTTGGGGCCGGTGATGATGAGGCAGCGATCCGTCGAGCAGTTGAGGGCAGTGTCGTTGGGGACGAAAAGGCTCCCCTTCAGCATCTGCTCGACCACCGGATGACGCCCCTCCATGATGGTCAGTTCGTCGCCGTCGTCCACGGTGGGGCGGCAGTAGTTGTTTTCCGCCGCCGCCTGCGCCAGCGCTGCCAGCACGTCCAGCTCCGCAACGGCATTGGCTGTGCACTGGATGCGGTCGAGCTGGGCGCTGATGCTTTCCAGCAGCTCGTCAAACAGGCGGTGTTCCAGCGCGATGAGCCGCTCATGGGCACCCAAAATTTTGCTTTCCAGCTCCTTGAGTTCCTGCGTGATGTATCGCTCGCCGGTGGTCAGGGTCTGCTTGCGGATGTAGCTCTCCGGCACCATATTTTTGTAGCTGTTGCTGACTTCGATGAAGTAACCGAAAACGTGGTTGTAACCAATTTTCAGCTTCGGAATGCCGGTCTCCTGCCGCAGCCGGGTCTCCAACTGGGCCAGAATGCCCTTGGTGTTGTCGCGGATGGCCCGCAGCTCATCCACCTCGGCATGGTAGCCCTTGGCGATGACGCCGCCATCCTTCAGCGTCGAAGGTGCTTCCGGGTCCACTGCGGCATAAATCTTGTCTTTGATGTCGGTCAGCGGGTCGATCTGAGCGGCCAGTTCTGCCAGCTCCGGGCAGTTGCAGCTTTCGGCCTGACGGCGCAGCCCCGGCAGACGCTCGCAGGTCTGCGCCATGGAGAAGATCTCCTTCGGGGTGGCAGAACCGTAGACCGTGCGGGTCATCATACGCTCCAGATCGAAGATGTAGTGCAGCTCCTCGATGAGGTCGCCGCGCTGGACGGTCTGGTTCACGAGGCTCTCCACCGCATTCAGGCGGCGGTTGATGAGGGGGCTGGACACCAGCGGCTGTTCGATCCAGCTGCGAAGCATCCGCTTGCCCATGGCGGTGCTGGTCTTGTCCAGCACCCAGAGCAGGGTGCCCCGCTTTTCGCGGCCGCGCAGGGTCTCGGTCAGCTCCAGATTGGCCCGCGTGACCGGCGACAGGCGCATGAACTGCGCTTCGTTGTAGCTGAGGACCGTCTTCAGGCGCTCCACGCCCTTGATCTGGGTGGTGTGGAGGTATTCCAGCAGCGCCGCCATGGCGAAACGGACATTGCCCTTTTCGCTGATGCCGGTCTTGGCGGCCCAATCGCGGCCGAACTGGTTTTCCAGCGCAATGGCCACAAGGCCGGGGGCATAGTGTTCTTCCTCCACAAGTTCAACGGAGCAGCGCATATTCTTCTTCAAGTAATTGGTCAGCTCCCGGCAGTCGAGGCTGCCGGGATTCATCAGCACTTCGCTGGGGTGGTAACGGCACAGCTCGGTGATGACGGCGGGAACGATCTTTTCCCGCTTGAGCTCCGTGATGTGGGCCGTGCCGGTGGAGACATCGGCAAAGCAGAGGCCCGCCTGATCACTCTTGATGAAAACACTCGCAATGTAGTTGTTTTTGTCGTCTTGAAGCATACTGCTCTCAATGACGGTGCCCGGCGTGACCACGCGGATGATATCCCGCTTGACAAGGCCCTTTGCCTTGGCCGGGTCCTCCATCTGCTCGCAGATGGCGACCTTGTAGCCCTTGGCGATGAGCCGGGCCACATAACTTTCGTAGCTGTGGAAGGGCACGCCGCACATGGGGGCCCGCTCTTCCAGCCCGCACTGCTTGCCGGTCAGCGTCAGATCCAGCTCCCGCGAGGCGGTCAGCGCATCATCGAAGAACATCTCGTAAAAGTCGCCGATGCGGTAGAACAAGATCTCGTCCTTGTGTTGATTTTTGATTTCCAGATATTGCTGCATCATGGGCGACAGTTCGGCCATGGTAGTCCACCTTTCTTGCATTCCGTTGTTGTTGGGGTTTGCAGCGAGTAACCGCTTTTGCAAGGAAAACGCGGCCTGCAAAAGCGAAGCCGCGTTTTCCGTTTCACATCTGGGTCAGTGGCAGCCGCCGCAGGTGGAGCAGCTGCCGGTGCAGGAGGCGCTGGGTTCCTGCACCGTCATGGGGTCGCCGCCGTTCATGGCAGTGTTGATGATGGCGTCGATATAGTTGACGAGGTTCTCGCAGTCCTTCTTGGCTTCGTTGTAAGCCGTCATGCCCTCGTCGGCCATGATCTTGCCGTAGAGGTCGTTGACCTTCTCGTTCAGCTCGGCGATGCGGGCATCGCTGCGCTCGGTCTTGCCGATCTCGTTGTTCAGGTCCATGCGGGCAAGGTTGAACTCGCCGATCATGTTCTGCAGCTCTTCGTCTCTGTCGTTGAGCTTGCGGGCCTGATCGAGGGCGAGGTAGCGGGGGTCGGTCTGAAGTGCCATAGCAGCACGCTTGAAGAGGTCGATGCAATCCATAAGAATGTTCTCCTTTGATGTTCGTTTATTTTGAGGTGCAGCAGCCGGTTTTGCTGCCGCAGCGGGAAAAGCTCAGGCTTCGAGTTCGCCCAGCAGGACGGTAGCGCGGGCACCGGTCAGGCGGACCTGCGCATACTGGCCCATCAGGCCGGGGTCGGCGATGAACTCCACGGTCAGGTTGTTGTCCAACCGGCCGGACAGGGTACCCTCGTTGCGGCCGTAGCCCTCCACGAGGACGCGGACGGTCTGGCCTACCTGCGCCTTGACGAGATCCATGGCGATCTCGTCCTGAACCTTGAGCAGCCGGCTCATCCGGTCCGTCTTCTCCTTGCGGGGGGTGGGGTCGGGCATTTCTGCCGCCTTGGTGCCCGTGCGCTTGGAGTAGATGAAGGTGAACAGCTGCATGTAACCGACCTTCCGGATCAGGTCGAGGGTACCTTGGAAGTCCTCCTCCGTCTCACCGGGGAAACCGACGATGATGTCGCTGGAGAAGGTGATGCCGGGCACGGTCTTGCGGGCGTACTCGATGAGTTCGAGGTACTGCTCCACGGTATAGCGGCGGTTCATCTGGCGCAGCATCTCGTTGGAGCCGCACTGCACCGGCAGATGCAGGTGCTTGCACAGATGCGGCTGGGCCGCAATGGTGTCGATCAGCTTGTGGCTGGCGTCCTTCGGGTGGCTGGTCATGAAGCGGATCTGGTAATCGCCGGGCACCGAGCAGAGCAGGTTGAGCAGATCGGAGAAGTCCACCTTCTCTTCCAGCCCTTTGCCGTAGCTGTTGACGTTCTGGCCCAGCAGGGTGATCTCCTTATACCCCGCTTCCACAAGGCCGCGGAACTCGGCGAGGATATCGCCGGGCTTGCGGCTCTTTTCGCGGCCGCGGACATAAGGCACGATGCAGTAGGTGCAGAAGTTGTCGCAGCCGTACATGATGGGCAGCCACGCGCGGAACTCGCTCTCGCGCCGGATGGGGATGTTCTCCACGATGACGGGGCGCTGGGCGGGCTCCATGAGCACCCGCTTATGCTTTTGCAGCTTCTGGGCAATGAGCTGGGGCAGGGTGTCGATGCCATCCACGCCGAAGACCAGATCGACGTAGGGGTAGCTCTGGCGCAGCTTTTCCACCACATGCTTCTGGTTGGCCATGCAGCCGCACAGGCCGATCATCAGGCCGGGCTTTTTTTCCTTCAGGCCCTTGAGTGCACCCACATTGCCGAAGACGCGCTGCTCGGCGTGCTCACGCACGGCGCAGGTGTTGAAGAGGATGAGATCGGCGTCCTCCGGCTTGTCGCACAGGCCGTAGCCGATATCCACCAGCACGCCCTTGATGCGCTCGCCGTCGTTGACGTTCTGCTGGCAGCCGTAGCTGTGGACGAAGGCCAGCGGCGGGGTGTCGTATGCGCTGCGCACCAGTTCGGCGGCGGCAGTGTTATGTTCAAATGCAATGTACTCCAATGATGAAACCATCCTTCGGTTCGATATTTTCAAAAAGCTCCTTTTAGTATACCCTGTTTTGCCTCCAAGGGCAAGTAGGAAGGAGGAAATTTTCGGGTTCAGACGGCTTTCTCGGCCTGTTTTTGGGCGCAGTCCTCGCACAGGCCGAACAAAACCACGGCGCAGTCCTCGACGACGCCCTTCTGATTGCGGACCAGTTTCATCACCTGTTTTTCGTCCACATCGGCGTCCACGACGCTGCCGCACCCATTGCAGTACAGGTGGCTGTGCCAGCACAGGGTGTGGTCGAACCGGTCGGCCTTGCCGGGGATGGAAACGCGGCGCACCTTGCCCGCCTCCACCAGACTGTTCAGGTTGCGGTACACGGTGCCAAGGCTCAGGCCGGGGCACTCCGGGGCCGCTTTATCGAAAATTTCTTCGGCGGTGGGGTGGTCGCAGAGTTCCTCCACCTTCTGCAAAACCAGCTCCCGCTGTTTGGAATAACGCATAAGTTCCTCCTTTTATACTTTGTCTTCCCCTTTGATCTTGGCCCAGTAGGCGCGGGCCGCCTGTTCGTTTTTGTTTTCACCAAAGGTGTAGTATTTTGTATCCTTCAAAACATCGGGCAGATACTGCTGCTCGACCCAATGGTTCGGGTAATCGTGGGCGTATTTGTAGTTCTGCCCCTTGACGAGGGCATCCTCGCCATCAAAATGCTTGTTCTGGAGCTGGCGCGGGATGGGCCCGGTGCGCCCGGCTTGAACATCCGCGATGGCGGCGTTGATGGCGTCGTGGGCACTGTTGGATTTGGGGCTCGTCGCCACGAGGATGACGGCATCCGCCAGCGGGAGCCGGGCCTCCGGCAGACCCACCATGTTGGCCGCATCCACTGCCGCTTTCACGATGGGGATGATCTGCGGGTAGGCTAGGCCCACATCCTCACACGCGCAGACCATGAGCCGCCGACACGCCGAGGGCAGATCCCCCGCTTCCAGCAGCCGCGCCAGATAGTGCAGCGCCGCGTCCGGGTCGGAGCCGCGCATCGACTTCTGGTAAGCAGAAACGATGTCATAGTGATCGTCCCCGTCCTTATCGTAGCGCATAGCAGTGCGGCGGGTGACCTGTTCGATCATTTCCAAGGTGATATGCTTGCCCTCTGCCTCCTGCG
This sequence comes from Faecalibacterium hattorii, assembly GCF_003287455.1. Lineage (GTDB taxonomy): Bacteria > Bacillota > Clostridia > Oscillospirales > Ruminococcaceae > Faecalibacterium > Faecalibacterium hattorii. The sequence goes on from NZ_PRLC01000001.1 coordinate 145,202, forward strand.
GCGCGGCCGTCACGGCAAAATCGAGGCAGCCCAGCGCCTTGCGCAGGTCGCCGCCCGCGCTCTCGGCGAGATAGGAACAGGCCTCGGCATCCATCGTGACCGGCACGCCCTCCGCTTCCGAGAGCTTTTCCAGCGCGTTGTGCAGCCCCCGCTCCACATCCGCCGCCGACAGGGATTTGAACTCGAACACCGTGCAGCGGGACAGCAGCGCATTATAGATGTAAAAATAAGGGTTCTCGGTCGTGGAGGCGATGAGGGTCACGCTGCCGTCCTCGATGCACTCCAACAGGCTCTGCTGCTGCTTTTTGTTCAGGTACTGGATCTCGTCCAGATAGAGCAGGATGCCCCCCGCCCCTGCCAGCGTGCCGATGTCCTTGAGCACGGCCTTGATGTCGCCGGTGCCGCAGGAGGTGCCGTTGAGCTTGTGGAGGGTCATGCCGCTGTTCTCCGCAATGATGCGGGCCACGGTGGTCTTACCGGTTCCGGAGGGGCCGTAGAAGATCATGTTGGGGATGCGGCCGCTCTCGATGGTGCGGCGGAACACCCGCCCCGGCGCCAGCAGATGCTGCTGGCCGCAGACCTCGGCCAGCGTTTTGGGGCGCAAGCGCTGCGCCAGCGGTTCGTTCATCGGGGATTCCTCCTTTTGCCATCTGCGACAATTTCCTGTTTAGCTTTAGTATATCGCATTTTCTGCCGGAGGACAAGCGCTTCTTTTGAAAACGGTTCTCAGATAGCTTAAAATTCATTTACAAAACTGTCGAAACATGGTATTATCAAGCTACTCTTTTGTGAAATGAGGCGATTCCTATGGGCAAAACGGCACCGGCGGAGGATCTTTCCGCCAAAAAGGCGCTGGCGCTCACGGTCATTGACCGGCTGAAAAACGAATACCCCGATGCGGGCTGCACCTTGGATTACGACCACGCATGGCAGCTGCTCGTCAGCGTGCGGCTGGCCGCCCAGTGCACCGACGCGCGGGTGAACATCGTGGTGCAGGAGTTGTTTGCCAAGTACCCCGACGTAGCCGCACTGGCTGCCGCCGAACCGGAGGACATCGAAGCCATCGTCAAGCCCTGCGGCCTTGGGCGCAGCAAGGCGCGGGATATCTCAGCCTGTATGCGGGTGCTGCGGGACAAGTACGACTGCAAGGTGCCCACCACCTTTGAGGAGCTGCTGGCCCTGCCCGGCGTGGGCCGGAAGAGCGCGAACCTCATCATGGGCGATGTATTCGGCAAGCCCGCCATCGTCACCGACACCCACTGCATCCGGCTGTGCAATAAGATCGGCCTTGTGGACGGCATCAAGGAGCCGCAGAAGGTGGAGATGGCGCTGTGGAAGATCATCCCGCCCGAAGAGGGCAGCGACCTGTGCCACCGCTTCGTCATGCACGGCCGGGCTGTCTGCAACGCCCGCAGACCCGAATGTAAAAACTGCTGCCTGAACGATATCTGCCGGTATGCGGCGGAGCAGAAGGCGGCACAAACCAAGGAGGTCTCATTATGATCACACTCTCGATCCTGATCGTCATCGCCCTCATCTGCGCTTTCGTCGGCTGTCTGATGGGCCTGTTCTCCCTTGTGGGGCTGCTGGTCTCGCTGGTCATCGGCGTACTGGTGGGCGCACTGGCCGGGTACATCGCAGGCCGCTTTATGGGCACCGAGACATCCTTTGCCCGCAACGCCGTTCTGGGGGTGCTGGGCAGCTTCGTGGGCGAGTTTCTGTTCGGCATGGTCGGCATCCACGCCACCGGGTCCTTCAGTTCCTTTGTCATCTCCATCCTCGGCGCCTGCGTCTGCATCTGGGTGGACAATAAGCTATTCAAGGGCTGATCTCCCGGAGCTGTCAGCGCTCTGCATTTGCTCTCCCGTTTGGGAGAGCTTTTTTGTTTTCTCCCCTTGACAGATATATCGACGCGCGATATAATGCGATTACGATATATCGTATGTCGATACAAAGCGAGGCGATATAATGGAAAATTTGGCTCTGACGGAATCCACTTACTACATCCTGCTTTCCCTCTACCACCCACAACACGGTTACGGCATCATGCAGCAAACCGAACAGCTCTCCGGAGGGCGCGTGCGGCTGGCCGCCGGGACCTTGTACGGTGCTTTGAACGCACTGTGCGAAAAAGGCTGGATTTCTCCCCTGCCCATGGAAAGCGGGAGCCGGAAAAAAGAATATCAGCTGACCCCTTCCGGGTTCGAGGCACTCAAGCGAGAGTTGACCCGGCTGGAAGAACTGGTAACCAATGGCCGCAACATTTTACAGGAGGAATAAGCGTGAGCGAGACAAAGAAACTCCACAAGGTATTCTGGGTCTGGGAATACGAAAAAGAAGAACGCTGGCTCAACGAGATGGCGCAGGAAGGCTGGGCTTTGAAAAAAGCCAGCCTCTGCACCTATGTTTTCGAAAAGACCGAACCGGGCGAATACATCATCCGGGTAGAAACACTGGACAACTCTTCTGATTTTGAAAATTTCATGGAGGAGCTTGGGGCCGAATCCGTTGGCCGCTGCTTCCGCTGGGGCTACTTCCGCCGCTCCGCTGAACAGGGCCCCTTTGATATGTTTTCGGATATGGATTCCCGTATCGCTCATTTGAATAAAATCGGGAAGGATGTGAAACTTCTCTGCCTTGCAAACCTTGTCATCGGTATCTGCAACACCTTCAACGGGACTTCCTTTTCGTGGATGAACCTTCTCTGCGCCACCCTCCTTGCCTACGGGCTGGGGCGCATCCGTGGTAAGCAGGACACCTTGGAAGAAGAGCGCGCACTCCACGAGTGACCATTTTCACTTTGGAACGTCGTTTTTTCAGAGTTTTCAAAAAGTTCATCTTTACCCGCTTGCATTCCGGTGCAGGCGGGTATATTATTATCGCACGCAAATAGTTATCATATGTTAAGTATTTGCAGCAGACAACAAACGAGGAGGTTCCCCATGCCGAAGGAAAACGCTCCGGAGCTGTTCGGGCTGTTCCACTATCTCCACCAGCTGAGCTGCGAAACCAAGCGCGGGATGAAGGCATCGCTGAAAGAGTGCCCCAGATGTCATTTCATGATACTGGAAGGCGTTCTGGCGAACATTGAACAGCACGGAAAAGATGGAAGCATCTATGTTTCCGACCTAGCCGCCGCCATCCGGCAGCCGATGCCCGCTGTTTCACGCGCACTGCGCCAGTTGGAGCAGGATGGGCTCATCGAGCGCATCACTGACCCGAACGACCGCCGGAAAACGCTGGTGCGGGCCACCGAAAAGGGCCTTGCTGCCAGCCGCCAGTGCGAGACCGCCCTGAACAACTATTTTTCCGGGGTGATGCAGCATCTGACGCCCCAGCAGCGTGTCCAGTTCCACGAGCTGAAAGATGCTCTGTTGGACGCTGTGACCGCAGAAAACGCGGAACAACAATCAATTTTGAAGGGAGACAACCAAGATGGGTAAGATCTTCAAGCAGTTGGCCCGCCACTGGGCCGCCTGTCTTGTCGTGGTAGCCTTGCTGATCGTACAGGCGTACTGCGACCTTTCCCTGCCGGACTACACGAGCAAGATCGTGGACACCGGCATCCAGCAGGGCGGCATTGAAAGCCCCCTGCCCCAGACCCTGCGCTCCTCCACGCTGGACGCCCTCTCGCTTCTGATGAGTGAGGAAGACGCCGCTGCGTTTGAGAACGCCTACGAGTATTACGTTCAGGACGACGGCGTTTTGAAACTGCGCAGTGACCTGACCGCCGACGAACGCGCCGCCCTCGAAGAGGCCGTGACTGTGCCGGACATCGTGCTGTATATGACGGCTTCCCAAACCGCCAACGGCACCGGGATGCCCGCCCAGAGCCTGACCCCGCTTTCGGAGTATCCGCCGGCTTCGTCCGGTGGGGAAGCCGCCAGCAGCGCCGCTTCTCCTACGGCAGAGAGCACCGACGAAACGGAGACCGTCGCCCCCACTGCTGACGACCTCGACGCCGTGTGCGCCCAGTTTGCCGCCATGGCCCAGATGCCGGGCTTCTCCCGCGAGATGATCCAGCAGCAGTTGGCCGGTGCACTGGCGCAGATGGACGAGACCACCCTTTCCAGCATGGCCAGTCAGGCCACCCTCCTCGTCAGCTTGGAGTACGAAGCGCAGGGCGTCGCCCATGACGTCCAGATGCAGTACCTCTTCCGGGTGGGCGGGCAGATGCTGGGCCTGACCCTGCTGATGGTGGCCGTGGCCATTCTTGTGGGCCTCATCGCCTCCCGCGTTTCCGCCGCCATCGGCCGCGACCTGCGCCGGGAGACCTTCTCCTCGGTCATCCACTTTTCCAACGCGGAGATCGAGAATTTCTCCACCGCTTCCCTCATCACCCGCACCACCAACGACATCCAGCAGGTGCAGTTCGTCTGCGTCATCCTGTTGCGGATGGTGGCCTACGCGCCCATTTTGGGCATGGGCGGCATCTTCCATGTGGTGCAGGGCAACACCGGCCTTGCATGGATCATCGTGCTGGATGTGGTGCTGCTGCTCACTCTCATCGCCTTTTTGATGAATTTCGCCATGCCGAAGTTCAAGATCATGCAGACCTTGGTGGATAAGCTGAACCTCGTCAGCCGCGAGATCCTGACCGGCGTGATGCCGGTGCGCGCGTTCAGCCGCGAAAAATTTGAGGAAGAGCGCTTCGACAAGGCCAGCCGCGAGCTGATGGGCACCCAGTTGTTCACCAACCGCGCCATGGTCGCCATGATGCCTTTTATGACCCTCATCATGAACGGCACCAGTCTGCTCATCGTCTGGTTCGGCGGCAAGGCCATCGATGCGGGCAATATGCAGGTGGGCGAGATGATCGCCTTCATCACCTACACGATGCAGATCGTCATGTCCTTCCTGATGCTGGCCATGGTGGCCGTGATGCTGCCCCGCGCCGGTGTCGCTGCAGACCGCATCGACGAAGTCTGCCGCACTGCCGCCTCCATCCACGACCCCGACGAAGCCACGGCCAAGCCCGCGCTGGAGCGCAAGGGCTGGAAGGGCGTCGTCAAGTTCGAGGACGTGAGCTTCCGCTTCCCCGGCGCCGACAGCGACGCGCTGGAGCACATCAGCTTCACCGCCGAGCCGGGCCAGACCACCGCCATCATCGGCTCCACCGGCTGCGGCAAATCCACCCTGCTCAACCTCATCCCCCGCTTCTATGATACCACCGGCGGCAGAGTGACCGTAGACGGCATCGATGTCCGCGACATGCCGCAGGAAACGCTCCACAGTCTGCTGGGCTATGTGCCCCAGAAGGGTGTGCTGTTCAGCGGCACCATCGAGAGCAACCTGAAATTCGGCGGTGAGCAGATCACCGACGCCGACATGAAGAAGGCCGCCTCCATCGCACAGGCGGAGGAGTTCATCAGCACCAAGCCCGACGGCTACGCCAGCCCCATTGCGCAGGGCGGCTCCAACGTTTCCGGCGGCCAGAAGCAGCGGCTTTCCATTGCGCGTGCCATCGCGAAGGATCCGCGCATCTATCTGTTTGACGACAGCTTCTCGGCGCTGGACTACAAGACCGACGTCACCCTGCGCCGGGCGCTGAAAGCCCAGACCGACAACGCCACCGTCATCATCGTGGCACAGCGCATCTCCACCGTGCTCCACGCCAACCAGATCCTCGTTCTCGACGAGGGCCGTCTCGTCGGCGTGGGCACCCATGCACAGCTGATGGCCTCCTGCCCCGAATATCAGGAGATCGCCCGCAGCCAGCTGAGCCAGAAAGAGCTCGACCTCAAAGACCTGAACAACGGAAAGGAGGGTGATTGATATGCCAAGACCCGGACGCCAGACCACCGAGCGTGCCAAGGACTTCAAGGGCACGCTGCTCCAGTTGGTCAAGGCCATGAGCACCTATAAGATCTCCCTCATCGTCGTCATCGTCTTCGCCATCCTCTCCACCGTCTTCAACATTGCCGGCCCGAAGATCCTCGCCAAGGCCACCACGGCCCTTGCGACCGGCTGGATCGCGAAGCTGCGCGGCATTGGCAGCATCGACTTCGGCTATATCGGCAAGATCTTGCTGATCCTGCTGGCGATGTACCTCTGCTCGGCAGCGTTCAGCTTCATTCAGGGCTGGCTGATGACCGGCCTTTCCCAGAAAGTCTGCTACGACTTCCGCCGCCAGATCAGCGAAAAGATCAACCGCCTTCCCCTCGCCTACTTTGAAAAGCGGACCGTCGGCGAGGTGCTCTCCCGCATCACCAACGATGTGGACACCCTCGGCCAGAGCCTGAACCAGAGCATCACCCAGCTCATCACCAGCGTGACGACCATGATCGGCGTGCTCATCATGATGCTGTCCATCAGCCCCAAGATGACCCTGATCGCGCTGCTCATCCTGCCTGTTTCGCTGGCGCTGGTGATGCTGGTGGTCAAGTTCAGCCAGAAGTACTTCAAGGCCCAGCAGGCCACCTTGGGCGTCGTGAACGGTCAGGTGGAGGAGGTCTACTCCGGCCACAACGTCATTAAGGCGTTCAACCGGGAAGCCCGTGTGCTGGCCGATTTCAACGCCGTCAACGATAAGCTCTTTGAATCCGCTTGGAAAAGCCAGTTCCTCTCCGGCCTGATGCAGCCCATCATGAACTTTGTGGGCAACCTCGGCTATGTGGCCGTGGCCATCGTCGGCAGCATTTTTGCCGCCAACGGTACCATCACCATCGGCGACATTCAGGCTTTCATCCAGTATGTCAAGAACTTCACCCAGCCCATCCAGCAGCTCGCGCAGGTGTCCAACATGCTGCAGAGCATGGCCGCTGCCGCCGAGCGCGTCTTCGAGTTCCTGAATGAGCCCGAAGAAGACCAGCTCGCCGACCCGGCCCGCCGGGCAGACCCCGCCAGCATCGATGGTCAGGTCACCTTCGACCACGTCAAGTTCGGCTATGTGCCCGAAAAGACCATCATCCACGATTTCAGCTGCACCGTCAACCCCGGCGAAAAGGTCGCCATCGTCGGCCCCACCGGCGCAGGCAAGACCACCATGGTCAAGCTGCTGATGCGCTTCTACGACGTAGATTCCGGCTCTATCACCCTGAACGGCCACGACATCCGCGATTTTGACCGCAGCGCCCTGCGCGAAGGCTTCGGCATGGTGCTTCAGGATACGTGGCTGTTCAAGGGCACCATCATGGAGAACATCCGGTATGGCCGCCTCGACGCCACCGATGAAGAGGTCATTGCCGCCGCCAAGGCTGCCAACGCCGACCACTTCATCCGCACCCTGCCCGGCGGCTACCAGATGGAGCTGAATGAGGACGCCTCCAACGTCAGCCAAGGCCAGAAGCAGCTGCTGACCATTGCCCGCGCCATTCTGGCCGACAACCGCATCCTGATCCTCGACGAAGCCACCAGCAGCGTGGACACCCGCACCGAGCAGCGCATTCAGACCGCCATGGACAACCTGATGCGCGGCCGCACCAGCTTCATCATCGCCCACCGCCTGTCCACCATCAAGGACGCCGACCTCATCCTCGTGATGCGGGACGGCGACATCGTGGAGCAGGGCACCCACGATCAGCTGCTGGAAGCCGGCGGCTTCTACGCCGACCTCTACAACAGCCAGTTTGAAGATGTGGTAGACTAATTCCGCACTTCCTTCTCTGTGAAAATCCCTCAGATTTCGTCTTGAAACCTGAGGGATTTTCTTTTGTCATTCCGTGGCGGATGTGCTATAATCATTTCTGTGTCTTGAAGTAGGAAAGGAGTTTGAAACTCAATGGAAACTGCAACCAGACCCTACGCATTCAGCCGGAAGGTGTTCTGCGAGGGGATGCGGGACGGCGTGCCCATCGCGCTGGGCTATTTCGCCGTCTCATTTTCGCTGGGCATTGCGGCCCGCAGCGCTGGCCTGACCCCCATCCAAGGTTTTATTGCCAGCTTGTTCAACAACGCTTCTGCCGGCGAGTACGCCGCATTTTCGCTGATCGCCGCCGGGGCCACCTATGTGGAAGTGGCCATCATCACACTGATCGCCAACGCGCGGTATCTGCTGATGAGCTGCGCACTGGCCCAGCGGTTTGCCCCCGGCACGCCCTTTTTCCACCGGCTCATCATCGGCTACGATGTCACCGATGAGCTGTTCGGCATCACCATCGCCCGGCCGGGCTGCCTGAACCCGTTCTACACCTATGGCGCCATCACGCTGGCTGCCCCGGCATGGGCCATGGGCACGGCGCTGGGCATCGTGGCGGGCAACCTGCTGCCCCTGCGGGCCGTCAGTGCGCTGAGCGTGGCGCTCTATGGCATGTTCCTCGCCATCATCATTCCCCCGGCCCGGAAGAACAAGGTCGTGGCGGCGCTGGTAGCGCTGAGCTTTGCTCTCAGCTTCGCATGCAATTACCTGCCGGGGATCGCGTCTCTCTCCGACGGCACCCGCACCATCCTGCTGACGGTGCTGATCTCCTGCGGGGCGGCGCTCCTGTTCCCCGTGAAAAATAATGCAGAGGAGGCCGCACAATGACCTACAACAATTGGATCTACATTGCCGTGATGGCCGCCGTTTCTTACGCCATCCGCGTGCTGCCGCTGACTTTGATCCGCAAACCCATCAAGAACCAGTTCATCCAGTCGTTTTTGTACTATGTGCCCTATGTGACCTTGGCCGTGATGACCTTCCCGGCCATCGTCAACGCCACCCAGAACCCGGTGGCCGGTGCGGTGGCATTGGTGGTCGGCATTGCAGCCGCATGGTGCGGGGCCAGCCTGTTCCAAGTTTCGGTGGCCTGCTGCGCCGTGGTCTTCGTGATCGAGCTGTTTTTGGTGCACTGAGGGATGATGATGCAGAAAATTCTTGTTTCCGGTGCGGGCGGCTTTGTCGGGGCCCGCGTGATGCACCTCTGGCGCGGGCAAGCGGAGCTGACGATCTTCCCCCGCGGCTTTCTGGCCTCTGCCACGGAGGAAGAGGTGATCCGGTTCGCCGCACAGGTGCAGCCGGATGTCATCCTGCATCTTGCCGCCCTCTCCGACACCGGCTACTGCCAGCAGCACCCGGAGGAAAGCCGCCGGGCCAACGTGGAACTGCCCTGCTGGATGGCAAAGGCCGCGAGGGCGGCCGGGGCAAAGCTCGTGGCGTTCAGCTCCGATCAGGTCTATGCCGGAGTCACACAGGACGGGCCGCTGGCGGAAACGCTTCCGCTCTCCCCGGCCAACGTCTACGGGCAGCACAAGCTGGAAGCCGAGCATCGGGCACTGGAACTTCTGCCCGATGCCGTTTTGCTGCGGGTGCCGTGGATGTACGATTTTCCGGGGAATGACCTGCCCATCCGGGGCAATCTGCCGCTGAACCTGCTGCGGGCTGCGCAGGACGGCACCCCTGTGCAGTTCAGCCGAAACGACTGGCGCGGGGTGAGCTTTGTGCGGGAGATCATCGAAAACCTGCGTTCCGCCCTCGCCCTGCCCGGCGGGGTATACAACTTCGGCAGCGGGAACGATGCCAACATGGCCGAGACGGCGAAGCAGTTTGCCGAGCAGATGGGCATCACGGTGAAGTTCGAACCCGCCGACTGGCACCGCAACCTGCTGATGGACGGCAGCAAAGCCGCCGCGCAGGGCATCCGCTTCCGTTCCACGCTGGACGGTTTTGCGGAGTGCCTCAAATATGATCACGCTTAAAAAATCCTCTGGAACGACAGACGCCATTCCAGAGGATTTTTTTATTACAGCAGGATGCAGATAAGCCCGCTGCACCCGTCGTTGATGACCTTTTCCAGCGTATCCTGCAAGCGGCCCCGCGCCTCCTGCGGCATATGCAGGAGCTTGTTCTGCAGCCCCTCGTTGACGAGCTCATGCAGGCTTTTGCCGAAGATGTTCGACTCCCACAGCCGCTCCGGGTCGGACTCGAAGTCGCCGAGAAGGCTCTGCACAAGGTCTTCGCTCTGCTTTTCGGTGCCGACGATGGGGTTGATCTCGGTGTGGATGACGGCTTTGAGCATATGGATGGAAGGAGCGCTGGCTTCCAGCCGGACGCCGTACCGCCCGCCCTGCCGGATGATCTCCGGCTCTTCCAGCGAGAGTTCGTCGATGGTGGGCATCACGATGCCGTAGCCGGTGGCTTCCACCTGCTCCAAGGCGCTGCGGATCTTCTCATATTCGCGCTTGGCCTTGGCCAGCTCAATGATGCAGGGCATCAGGCCCGCTTCGTCGCCGATGGCAAGGCCGGTCTGCTCACTGAGGACGCGGTAGAACACATCCGGTTTGAGCAGCACCGTTACCCGCACCACGCCCTCGGAAAGGTTCATCCCGCTGAGGGCAGAGCGCTCCACCGAATCGCTGGCAAGGGCCCCGGCGCTGTTTTGGGCCGGGACGTCCTTCATCCGTGCGATCTGCTCTGAAAACTCCATGGCAGCGGTATAAATTTCCGTTTGCAGCCAGTGGCCGCTGTCCAGCATCGTTACCCAGCGGGGGATGGCGAAATCCAGCTCCCGCACCGGGAATTCGTAGAGCACCCGGCGCAGGATTTCGTGCAGGGCGGCCCGGTCAAGGTCGATGCAGCTCACGGGGAGGACACTGCGCCCGTAACTCTGTTCCAACTGAGCGGCCAGCGCCTGTGTCTCCGGGGCGTCGGGGTGGGTGCTGTTGAGCAGGATGACGAAAGGTTTGCCCAGCGCTTCCAGCTCCTCCACCACCCGCTGTTCGGCGGGAAGATAATTTTCCCGCGGGATCTCGCTGATGGTTCCGTCGGTGGTGACGACGATGCCGATGGTGGAGTGGTCCCGGATGACTTTGCGGGTTCCGGTCTCGGCGGCAAGGTCGAAGGGGATCTCCTCGTCGAACCACGGGCTTTTGACCATCCGGGGCTTCTCGTTTTCCTCGTGGCCCATGGCTCCGTCCACCATATAGCCCACGCAGTCGATGAGACGGATGCGGCACTCTCCCCCGCCCTCCAATTGCAGCGGGACCGCGTTCTCCGGGATAAATTTCGGCTCGGTGGTCATAATGGTGCGGCCCGCAGCCGACTGGGGCAGTTCGTCCCGTGCGCGGAGGCGGGCGTCGTCGTTTTCAATGGCGGGCAGCACCAGCTGCTCCATGAATTGCTTGATGAGAGTGCTTTTGCCGGTGCGCACCGGGCCCACCACGCCGATCAAGATCTCGCCGCCGGTGCGGGCACCGATCTCGCGGCAGACCGTGGCTTCCAATCGTTCCTGTTTCTCCAAAATGGTCTCCTCCTGTCCGCGTCTGCGTTCTCAGAAGCAGTGTATTCGGCGGCACGGCGGAATAGTACAGCCCCTCCCATTTCTCCGGGAGGGGCTGTGAAGATCGGCATGATTTATAGCAGCTTGATGGCAACGGCTTCGCTGGTGCGGTCCTGCGCGTCGGTGGTCTGCTGGGGGTCGTCGAGCATATAGCGGAGCAGCAGCACTTCGGCCACGTAGAGCACCGCCACTTTGATGGGGATGCTGCCGGAGTCCAGCGGGCTTTCCTGTGCGCCGCAGAGCAGGACCACATCGGCCAGCGCTGCGCCGGGTGAGTCCTCGTAGTGGGTCAGCAGGATGATCTTGGCCCCCGACGCCTTGGCGGTGCGCAGGGTCTCCATCATATCGCGGGTCGCACCCGAATAGGAGACAAAGAGCACCACGTCCTCTTCGGTCATCAGGCTGGCGGAGAGCAGCTGCAGGTGGCTGTCCCCTGCGGTGCGGAACTTATTGGACAGGCTGGAAAAACGGGCGCAGATGTCGTTGGCCAGCAGCATACTGCCGCCCTGCCCTAGGCAGAATACCTGCTTGGCGGCACGCAGCAGATCCACCGCCTGATCCACCGCATCCGGCGAAAGGGCGTTCTGGGTGCCGTTGATGGCGGTGATGAACAGCGCGCTTGCGTGTTCGCAGAGCTTGGCCGTGGTCGTGCCCGGCTCCGGCTCCGACTGGTTGATGAGCGAAGCGGTCACATTGGCCTGTGCCAGCGCGATGCGCATCTCGTGATACCCCTCGAACCCCAGCGCCCGGCAGAAGCGGAACACGGTAGCTTCCGCCACATTGCAGGCCCGCGCCAGCGAGGAGATCGAAAGGTACTGCGCTTCGTCGGCGTGGTGGATCAGATAATCGGCCACCATCCGCCCGGATTTGGTCAGTTCGTCCTGCCGTTGGTGCAGCAGCTCCCAGAAATTCGTAGACATGTGTTCTTCTCCTACTCCTTGCCCGACCCGGTGCCCGCAGCCCGCCGACTCCATTGTCGGGATTTGCTCTTTCTCATAGGAAAGTATAAAAGAATCTTTCCCTCTTGACAAGAGGCGCTTTTATCACAAAATTCCTCCGGTTTTCTGTGCAGAGCATCCAATTTTCCTTGAAAAGTATGACTCATTTAGGAAAATTCTTTTCAAAATCGTCCATTTTCAACCCTTTCTGACGCGAAAACAATTTTCAGCATTCAAAAACGTTTCATTTTCAAAATAGTTACAAAATAGATACAATCGCCAAAAATACCACCGTTTTTGTGGAAATTATCGCATAATCTGCTCGATTTGGTGGATATGAACAAGAAAACTTTTTCAAAGTTGTGCATTGTGCAGATAGACAAAATGAAAAGAATTTTCTATAATAAGGCCAACAACCGTGGCTTGGCACGATAAGCCGCGACACATTTGATGATATGCAAGGAGAATTCGTTATGAAAAACCGTATCTCTCGCCGCTCCTTCCTGAAGGCCGCCGGCATCCTCGGCGCAGCCGGTGCTCTGGCCGCATGCGGCGGTTCCTCCACTTCCACCAGCACGGCAGCTTCTTCCACTGCCGCTTCCTCCGCAGCCGCTTCCGCCGCAGGTTCTGCCGGTGCGAGCATCAAGCTGTGGACATACCCCATCGGTGGCTGGGGCAAGGATGAGACCGTGCAGGAGCTGATCTCCAGCTTCAACGCAAAGTACCCCGACATCAAGGTCACCGTCGAGTATCTGGACTACACCAACGGCGACGATCAGGTGAACACCGCCATCGAGGGCGGCAGCGCACCGGACTTGGTCATGGAAGGTCCTGAGCGTCTGGTCGCCAACTGGGGCAAGAAGGGCGTCATGGCTCCCCTGAACGATCTGTGGACCGACGATGCCAAGAAGGACATCTACGCGTCCGTCGAGTCCGCCTGCAAGGATGACGCTGGCAACTACTACGAGTATCCCCTGTGCATGACTGCACACTGCATGGCCGTCAACATGACCAAGGTCAAGGAAGTCGGCGCAGATCAGTACATCGATACCGACAAGCATACTTGGAGCACCGACGGCTTCCTGAAGACCGTTGACGCGCTGTACAATGGCGGTTACGAGAACGTGGCAGCCATCTACTGCAGCGGTCAGGGCGGCGATCAGGGCACCCGCGCCATCATCAATAATATGTACGGCGGCACCTTCACCGATGCAGCGCACACCAAGTACACCGCCGACTCTCCCGAAAATATCAAGGCCATTCAGACTCTGTACGATGCAAAGGGCATCAACTTCGATGCTTCCATCAACGGCGGCGAGGAGATCACCCTGTTCCGCAACGGCACCCTGCAGATGGCATTCTGCTGGAACATCGCACAGCAGCTGAACACCGACAACAACGACGCCGGCCTGACCAACAGCGGCGACGAGATCTTCCCCATGGCCTTCCCCACCGAAAGCGGCGACCCGAAGCTGTGCGGCGGCATCTGGGGCTTCGGCATCTTCGATAACGGCGACGAGGCCAAGATCGAAGCAGCCAAGACCTTTATCGACTTCATCGCTGCGGATCCCGATCAGGTGGGCGCAAGCGTTCTGGCTTCCACCTACTTCCCCGTCCGTGAGAGCGTTGGCGACATCTACGCCGGCAATGACATCATGAGCGAGTACACCAAGTTCATGTCCTATCTGGGCGATTACTATCAGATCACTCCGGGCTGGGCAACGGCTCGTACCGAGTGGTGGAACATGCTGCAGCGCGTTGGCACCGGCGAGCCCGTTGAGACCGCTGTCGCGACCTTCGTCGAGAATGCAAACGCAGCCGCTACCGCTGAGGCCTAAGCTGCCGAACACATCCTGATAGTACTCCCGTTATAAACCTTGCCCCTTCCTCGAAAATCCCGGCGAGGGAGGGGCAGTTTTTTGTACTAGATCCGTCGGGAGCCGAGCAAAACGAAAGGTTTGGTGATTTTCTTGGCTGCAAAGACTGCAAAAATCAAGGAGCCGAAGCGCAGCCGCGCACTGGTCCGGCAGGAGACCATCGCCTCCTACATCTTCCTTCTGCCCAGCCTGATCTTCTTCGTGGGGTTCGTTATCTACCCCATGGTCCTCTGCGTGGTAACCAGCTTCTTCGATTCCACCATGAACCGCGCCGACATCTTCGTCGGCCTTGCAAACTATAAAGAACTGTTCGCCGATCCCATCTTCATCGGCGCATTGAAGAACACCTTCATCATCGTCGTTGTGTCTGTGCCTGTCACCTGCGCGTTCTCGCTGTGGGTCAGCTCGGCCATCGTCGATCTGCCGGAGTGGACCACAAGCCTATTCCGCTGCGTGTTCTACCTCCCCGTTGTCACCGGTTCCGTCGCCGTTACCGTCGTCTGGAAGTGGATGTACAACAACTATTACGGCATCTTCAACTATCTGGGCAAGAGCCTCGGCCTGCTCGATAAGAACATCAACTGGCTGGGCGATGAGCGGTTCGCACTGGGCTGCATCATCCTCATCCTGCTGACCACTTCCGTCGGCCAGCCCATCGTCCTGTATGTTTCCGCACTGGGCAACGTAGACCAGTCCATCGTGGAGGCCGCCGAAGTGGACGGTGCCAACGATTTCCAAGCATTCTGGAAGATCAAGTGGCCCGCCATCATGCCCACCACCCTGTACATTCTGGTCATCACCACCATCAACTCCTTCCAGTGCTTCGCACTGATCCAGCTGTTGACTTCCGGCGGCCCCAACCACAGCACCGACACCATCATGTACTATATCTACTACACGGCGTTCAAGCTGTATCGCTACGGCTACGGCAACGCAATGGGTGTTGTGCTGGCGATCATCATCGCCATCCTGTCGGCTGTTCAGTTCAAGCTGGGCAATCAGGATAATTAAGGAGGTGCCAAACAATGAGTGCAACCGCAAAAAAACAAAAGCCGTTGAAGCGGCACCCCAGCAAGCTCAAGAAGGCCAGCGCCTACACCATCCTGACGCTGATCCTGATCAGCATCGTGGCTGTGCTGTTCGCCTTCCCGCTGTACTGGATCATCACCGGCTCCTTCAAGACCGGCGCTGCCATCAACTCCACCACCCCCGAATGGTGGCCCCATGAATGGGTCCTGACCAACTATCAGAAGCTGTTTTCGGGCAAGAGTGCTCCGCTGTGGCAGTTGGCCGTCCCCTTCAGCGCCCAATTCAGCGCAGATGGGGAGCCCGTCTACTTCTCCGTGGGCCCCACTGCCCCGGCAGCGATCCGCTGGATGATCAACACCGTGTTCATGGCCGTCACCTCCATGATCCTGACCTGCATCACCGCCGCCATGGCCGGTTATGCGCTGGCCAAGAAGCGCTTCGTGGGCCGCAAGCTGCTGTTCACCCTGATCGTGTGTGCAATGGCCCTGCCCAAGCAGGTCATCCTGATCCCCCTGCTGCGTGAGATGAGTTCCCTGAATCTGTACAACACCATCTGGGCGGTCATCTTCCCCATCGTCGGCTGGCCCTTCGGCGTCTTCCTGATGAAGCAGTTCAGTGAGGGCATTCCCACCGAAATGCTGGAAGCGGCCCGCATCGACGGCGCAAGCGAAGCCAAGACCTTCATCAGCATCGTTCTGCCGATGGTCAAACCGGGCGTCGGCGCGCTGGCGATCTTCACCTTCATCAACAGCTGGAACGACTACTTCATGCAGTTGATCATGCTGTCCAGCACCAGCAACCTGACCATCTCGCTGGGCATTGCAAAGCTGCAGGCAGAGAACAGCACCGACTTCGGCCTGATCATGGCCGGTGCCGCGCTGGCCGCAGTGCCCATCATCGTCATCTTCCTGATTTTCCAGAAGTACTTCACCAAGGGCATCGCAATGGGTGCCGTGAAGGGCTAAAGTTGCGACCGCGGCCTGCGGCCGAAACAGGGAGCAACTTTTGGCGCAGCGGTCTGCAAGACGCGAGGCCCGCTCAAGGGCCGAAGCGGATGCAGGGCACCGCAAGAGGGCGCTGCTTCCGCTGCCCGAACAGAGAGCGTGCGAGCTTGCTGTTTTGGCGCAGCGGTCTGCAAGACGCGAGGCCCGCACCAAGGGCCGAAGCGGATGCAGGGCACCGCAAGAGGGCGCTGCTTCCGCTGCCCGAACAGAGAGCGTGCGAGCTTGCTGTTTTGGCGCAGCGGTCTGCAAGACGCGAGGCCCGCACCAAGGGCCGAAGCGGATGCAGGGCACCGCAAAAGGACATATAGAGAAGGAGTTACGTATCATGAAAGACCTTACCAAGTATCAGGGCGTTATCCCCGCGTTCTATGCCTGCTATGACAAGGACGGCAATATCTCCGTGGAGGGCGTCAAAGCCCTCACCCGCCACCTGATCGCCAAGGGCGTCAAGGGCGTGTACGTCGGCGGCTCTTCCGGCGAGTGCATCTACCAGCACCCCGATGAGCGCAAGAAGCTGCTGGAGGCCGTGATGAGCGAGGCCAAGGGCAAGATCACCGTCATCGCCCATGTCGGCTGCAACAACACCGCCGACAGTGTGGAGCTGGCCAAGCACGCCGAGAGCGTGGGCGTGGACGCCATCGCTTCCATCCCCCCCATCTACTTCCACCTGCCGGAGTATGCCATCGCAGAGTATTGGAACGCCATGTCTGCCGCTGCCCCCCACACCGATTTCGTCATCTACAACATCCCCCAGCTGGCCGGTACGGCCCTGACCATGAGCTTGCTGAACACCATGCTCAAGAACCCCAACATCGTCGCCGTCAAGAACAGCTCCATGCCCACGCAGGACATCCAGATGTTCAAGGATGCCGGCATCAAGGCTCGCGGCGAGGGCAACTTCGTGGTCTTCAACGGCCCCGATGAGCAGTTCGTTTCCGGCCGCGTCATCGGCGCAGACGGCGGCATCGGCGGCACCTACGCCGTGATGCCGGAGCTGTATCTGGCCATGAACGACCACATCAACAAGGGCGAGATCAAGGAAGCTCAGGCCATCCAGTACGATGCCGACCGCATCATCTACAAGATGTGCGAGGCCCACGGCAACCTGTACGCGGTGCAGAAGGAGATCCTGCGCCGGATGTACGGTCTGGAGCTGGGCGGCGTTCGCGAGCCCATGCCCGGCCTCATCCCCGAAGATGAGCCCATCATCGCCGAGGCACAGGCCATGATCGAAGCAGCCATCGCCAAGCTGTGATCTGTAACTGAAAAAGCGCCCCCTCTTCCGTCTCGTTTCTGAGGGGAGAGGGCCGGCGCTCTTTTTTGATGGAGGGACCTTATGATCTGCGATACTCTGGAGCACCTGAGTTTATATCAGGGCTTCCACAAAAACCTCGACACGGCCATCACCTTTCTGACGGCCTGTGACCTGAACGCCCTGCCGCTGGGCCGCACCGAAGTGGACGGCGAGAATGTGTTCATCAACGTGATGGACGCCGACCTTCAGCCCATGGAGGGTTCCCACCCCGAATACCACCGCCTCTATGCCGATCTTCAGATCGACCTGACCGGCGGCGAGGGCTGGGGCTACGAGACCGAGCCGGGCACCGAGGTGAAGCCCTACTCCCCCGATATCGGCTTCAAGGACAGCCCCGATGCCGTGACCGGCACGCTGGGCGGCGGGCGGTTCGTGATCTTCTTCCCCGGCGAGCTGCACCGCCCCGGCATCGCGCAGCCCGATTGCAAGAACGTACACAAAGCTGTCGTCAAGATCAGAATGGAGGACAAGTACCATGGATAAGGAAAAACTGTTTGCCCAGATCAAGGGTGGCCTGATCGTTTCCTGTCAGGCATTGGAGACCGAGCCCCTGTACACCAAGGAGGGCGGCGTAATGCCCCTGATGGCAAAAGCTGCCGCCATGAGCGGGGCCGTGGGCATCCGCGCCAACACCGTGCGGGACATCACCCAGATCAAGGAGGTCGTCGATCTGCCCGTCATCGGCATCATCAAGAAGGATTACCCCGGCACCCCCATGTACATCACCGTGACCATGAAGGAAGTGGACGAGCTGGTGGCGTGCGGTGTGGATATCCTCGCCGTGCAGGGCACCGGTGCTCTCCGCCCGGACGGCTCCACCTCCGCCGAGTTCATCCGCGCCATCAAGGCAAAGTATCCCGATCAACTCCTGATGGCCGACTGCGACAACTTCGAAAACGCCATGGCCTGTGCCGAGGCCGGGGCCGATTTTGTGGGCACCACGATGCGCGGCTACACCCCGGAGACGCAGGGCATCAACGACATCGACTTTGACTTCGTGCACAAGCTGGCCACCGAGTGCCCGGCTAAGATCATCGCCGAGGGCCACATCCACTATCCCGAACAGGCCGTCAAGGCGCTGGAAGCCGGTGCTTTTGCCCTCGTTGTCGGCGGTGCCATCACCCGCCCGGCCGAGATCACGGCCCGCTTCACCGGTGCCATCAACGCCATGAACAAATAACGCGGAGACGCTTTTTATGAACCAGAAACAATATCTTGCCATTGATATCGGCGGCACCTCCGTCAAGCTGGGCGTCGTGGACGAGACCGGCGTGGTGCTGGCCAAAGCCGAGGAGAGCGTCAGCTTCGACAGCTACGAGACCCCCATCCTGACCACGGTGCTCAAAGCGGCCAAAACCTTTGTGGACGCGCAGGGCCTTTCCCCCGCTTCCTTCGTCGGCGTGGGCGTGTCCGCCACCGGCCAGATCGACAGCCGCGCGGGCACCGTCGTCGGGACCTGCGGCAATGTGCCTCATTACATCGGCTCCCCCATCAAGGCCGAACTGGAAGCCCTCTTCGGTCTGCCCGTCACTGTTGCCAACGATGCCAACTGCATGTGCCTCGGCGAGGTCTGGGTGGGCGGAGCGAAGGGTTACACCGACGTCATCGGCGTGACCCTCGGCACCGGCGTCGGCGGCGGCATCCTGACCGGCGGCCGTCTGCTGGAAGGTGCCCGCGGCCTTGGCGGCGAGATCGGCCACTACCGGCTCCACGCCCTTGACGGCGTGCCGTGCACCTGCGGGGCCGTGGGCTGCTGGGAGCGGTACGCCGCCACCACCGCACTGGTCCGCGCCGCCAAGGAAAAGAACCCCGATTGGACGGACGGCCGGGCGATCTTTGCGGCGGCAGAAGCGGGCGATGAAACTGTCCTCGCCCTGCTGGACCATTGGACGGACGAGATCGCGCAGGGCCTTGCGGGCATGGTACACATCTTCAACCCGCAGTTGATCCTCATCGGCGGCGGTGTGTCCGCCCAGCAAAAGCTGCTCATCGACCCCATTGCCGCAAAGGTGAAGGCCTCGGTCATGCCCGCCTTTGCCGAGGGGCTGGAAGTTCGTGCGGCCCAGCTGCACAACGACGCCGGAATGGTCGGCGCGGTATATTATTTCCGCCAGTGCCATCCGGAACTGTAATTGAAAAAGGAGTGTATTTGCGATGAAAACTCATATCCTCTGCCTCGGCGACTCCAACACCCACGGCTACTGCGCCGACCCGAAAGACAACGCCGACGGCGGCATCCGCTTCAATGAGAACGAGCGCTGGACCTGCCGGTTACAGACTGCACTGGGCGACAAGTACCTCGTCACCGAAGAAGGTCTGTCCGGCCGGACCACCGTTTTTGTGGACCCCATCCACGAGTCTATGGACGCCCTGAGCGTGTGCTACGCCCTGCTCAAGAGCCACGAGGTCATTGATCTGCTCATCCTCATGCTGGGCACCAACGACGTCAAGGAGCGTTTCGGAGCCAATGCCGCCTGTATCGGCGCAGGCATGGAGCGCCTGATCCAGAAATGCAAGAGCGTAGACTGCTGGGGCGGCAAGACCCCCAACATTCTGGTCGTGGCCCCTCCCCGCATCAAGGAGGGCTTCCACGATGAGGTCATGGGCGACGGCTGTGTGGAGAGATCCCGCGGGGTCGCGGCCCAGTTTAAGATGATCGCGGAGCGCAACAATGTCCACTTCTTCGACGCCGAAGGGTGTGAGTTCAACCAGATCGACTTCATGCACCTGACCCGCAAGGGACACGCCCAGCTGGCCGAAAAACTGGCCGAGCTGGTGCCGACGATTCTCTAACTATTTTCTTTCCTGCATATCTCCCCCAGAAAAGATCCCGCCTCGGATGCAGCCTTGACACTGCCCGGAGCGGGATCTTTTGGTTTTGAAATGATGCAGAAAGAGACTGCCGCAGATGCAGCAGTCTCTCAAGGCTCAGATGTAATCCGAAATGTAGGGGATCTTATGGAAGAGAACATCGTCCAGCCGTTCCACAGCCTCCTCCCTGCCCTCGATGCGTTCCAGCTCAAACAGGCGTTCTGCCGTTTTGTATCCCAGAAGCAGGGTGGAAAAGGTGCCGATGCCCATTTTCAGGCGGTACTCAGCCGGTTCGTTGGTCTGGACACACTTGCCGTTTTCAAACTTCACCGTGAAGGTGCGGTCGTTCCACGGCAGGAGCTGATCCTCGATCTCCAGCGCGATGGTCAGGGTGCCGCCGTCCGGGTCACAGGGGTAATCGGCGAGGAAATCTTCCACGTCGATGATGCGGCCCATGGCATAAGGGCGGATGCTCTCCTTGATGTCGCCGTCGTCCATCTCAAAGGCGATGGGTTCGCTGAAGTAGGTGCTGCCGTGCACCTCGTCGATCATGGAATCGTGGGCGTGGATGTACTCCCACAGGCCTTTCTGCGCCTCGCGGTTCAGGTAGACCATTTCCTTGATGTGCATGATGTCGTTCTTGATGAGATAGACCATGTAGCCGCAGGGCTTATCCTTGACGTTGTAGTAGACGGCAACATTGGTGTCATCCTCGTCCCAGCGCCAGTATTCCTCCCACGCAAGACTGTTGCGGAACAGGCACCCGTGGGTAATGGAAGCGAAATGGGAGTGCAGCTCATGGAACTCGGTGTTGTCCCACGAAACGCGGCGGACGTAGCCGGGCGCTTTGACTTTGGTGGGGATCTGCCGATCCTTGATGTTGAACGAGATCTTGTTGGAGACGATCTCCCACCCCAGATGGTGATACAGCGGGATGGAATACGGGTAGAGCAGCGCGAAGGATTTGCCCTCCTCGTGCATCTGGGTCAGGCCTTGGATCATCAGCTTTTTCATGATGCCCTGCCCGGTGTACTCCGGGTAGGTGCAGACGCTGGTGACAAAGCCGACATGGTACACCGTATCGTAGATGTTCATCTTCAGCGGGTAGACTGCGAACTGGGAAACGAGGGCGTCCCCATCGAAGCAGCCCAGCACATCGGCGCGTTCCAGCACCGGGAATTTCGACTGCTTGATCTCATCGTCCTTCCAGCCGGTCGCGGTCAGTTCTTCCTCCGTGACCTGAAAGGTGTAGCGGAGCAGGGCGTTGTACTGATCCAGATCCTTGGGTTCCAGATAGCGGGTCTTATAATGTTCGGCGGCGTTCATCGCAAAACGCCTCCCTCCTTACGGGGTCAGACGGTTGGGACCGCGGAACAGGAACTC
This sequence comes from Faecalibacterium hattorii, assembly GCF_003287455.1. Classification (GTDB taxonomy): domain Bacteria; phylum Bacillota; class Clostridia; order Oscillospirales; family Ruminococcaceae; genus Faecalibacterium; species Faecalibacterium hattorii. Next base: position 166,754 of record NZ_PRLC01000001.1, read on the forward strand.
GGCCTCCTTGATGGGCAGACCGCAGAGCAGCATGGTCAGGCGGTCGATGCCAAGGCCGAAGCCGCCGTGCGGGGGGCAGCCGTACTGGAAGAACTCCAGATAGAACTTGACGTCCTCGGCCAGACCCTTTTCCTCCGCCTGCTTCTTCAGCACCTCATAGCGGTGCTCACGCTGGGCGCCGGTGGTGATCTCAACACCGCGCCAGATCAGGTCGTAGCCCTGCGGCACGCCGTTTTCGTCGCGCATATGGTAGAAGGCGCGCTTCTCGGCGGAGTAATCGGTGATGAACAGGAACTCGTGGTTGTAGTGCTTCTTGACCCACTCGTAGCTCAGGCGCTCGGCCTCGGTGGTCAGGTCGCCCTTCTCGGAGTCATCGACGGTGTAGCCGAACTCCTCTTCCAGACCCTTGTACAGGTCGGCCAGCTTGACCACGGGGAACGGAGTCTCCGGGACGATGACCTCCTGCCCGAAGGCTTCCTTGATCTGCTCGCCGTAGGCTTCCTTCACGGCGGCCAGACCGGCCTTCAGCAGCTCCTCTTCCATCTTCATGACGTCATAGAAGGAGGTGATGTAGCTGAACTCCAGATCGAAGCCGGAGAACTCGGTAGCGTGCTTGTTGGTGTAGCTCTTCTCGGCGCGGAAGACGGGGCCGGTCTCGAAGATGCGCTCAAAGCCGGCAGCCATCGCCATCTGCTTGTAGAACTGGGGACTCTGGGCCAGATAAGCGTTGCGGTCAAAATAATCGACCTTGAACACCTCAGAGCCGCTCTCGCTGGCGGCCGCGATCAACTTGGGGGTGTGGATCTCGATGAAATTTTCGTCCAGCAGGAACTTGCGCATGGCGTTGACCATGCAGCTCTGGGCCTTGAACATCAGTTGATTTTCATCGGTGCGCAGATCCACCCAGCGGTAGTCGATGCGCTGGTCGATGCTGGAGCGCTCGACGGCCTTCTTCTTCTTGGTGGCAGCGATCTCCTTGCGGACGATGGGCAGTGCGTCGGCAATGCTCTCGATCTCGATGGACTCCGGGATCATCTCGATGCCGCCCATCTTGACGTAATCGTTCTCCATCACCTTGCCGGTCACGGTGATAACGGAATCCGGGGTCAGCCGGTCGATGGTATCCACCAGTTCGGGGTGGTCTTCCTTCTCAACGGTAATCTGCAGCTTGCCGGTAATATCCTTCAGCACGATAAAGGCCATATACTTGCTGTTGCGCAGGTTCTCGATAAAGCCTTGGACTTTGATCGTGTTGCCAATTTCCTTTTGTACCTCTTGGATGTAGGTGCGATTCATGGAAATCCTCCTTCGTATTCTTGTGTACTCTTTTTATTATAGCCGTTTTCCGGGATAAATCAACCGGTTTCAACGGGTTACTTTTTCTTTTTCTCTTCTTCGTGGAGGGTGCCGGTGCCGCCTTCTACCACGCCGTCGTGGTCCAGCACGGCCACGATGGTGCCGAAAAAGCACTTCACGTCCATCTCGAAGCTCAAATGCTCCACATAGTAGCCGTCGAGTTTCGCCTTTTCGTCGATCTCCAGCTCGTCGCGGCCGTGGATCTGCGCCCAGCCGGTCAGGCCGGGGCGGACGTCATTGGCGCCGTATTTGTCCCGCTGGGCCAGTAGGTCATACTGGTTCCATAGCGCCGGGCGCGGGCCGATGACCGCCATGTCCCCCACAAAGATGTTCCAGAGCTGGGGCAGCTCGTCAAGGCTGGTCTTGCGCAGGAAATGCCCCACCCGCGTGATATATTGATCCGGATCCTTGAGCAGATGAGTGGGCATATCGTGGGGGGTATCGATCCGCATGGTGCGGAATTTGAGGATGTTGAAGTGCTTTTTATGGATGCCCACCCGCTTCTGCTTGAAGAGAATAGGCCCCGGCGAATCCACCTTGATGGCGATGCAGAGAATGAGCAGCAGCGGCGAAAGCACGAGCATCCCGCACAGGGACAGCAGGATGGCCAGCAGCCGCTTGATGCCGTTACGATACATGGAGAACCCTCCCTTTATGGATTTCGATTCCGAACGCATCCATTATACCAAGCCCTTCGACATTTTTCAATTCATCCGGCAAGGTTTTCCGTGCGCCTTTCGTTTCAGTATGGGTTTGCTTACCGGGGCGCAACGCCGGTTTTGTTTTATTTTTCTGCCTGTTTTGTCCCTTGCTCCGGGGCCGGTTCTGCCGTACTATTAAGCCATCCTATTAAAATGTTTGTTTTTGCAGCGTTTCGAAGGAGGGTTCCACCGTGATCCAGCGTTTTTCATTCGGGCACCCCATCCCCACCGAGAGCGTCGTGCAGACGCTCCCGCTCTGTGAGGATCCCGTTCCGTTTCTGACCGCCCTGCCCGGCGGCTGGCAGTACAAGATGCAGGAGAACTGCGTCGTTTACGGCTTGGGCGAAATGCCCCGCGGGTTGAACAAGCGCGGCTGGCATTACGTCACCAACAACACCGACGAGTCCCGCCACACCGAGGACAAGCTTTCCTACTATGGTGCGCACAATTTTCTGCTGATCCGCAATGGAGCGGAGTGCTTTGGCCTCTTTGTGGATTTCCCCGGAAAAGTCCATTATGACATCGGCTACACCCGGCACGACACCCTGACCATCCGCACCGAGGAGCCGGACTATGAGCTGTATCTGCTTTCCGGCGGGGACGAGAACGCCCTGTGCAGGGAGTTCCGCGCCCTCATCGGCCGCAGCTACATCCCGCCGAAATGGGCCTTTGGTCTGGCCCAGAGCCGCTTCGGCTACAAGACCGAAGCCGACATCCGCACGGTGGCACAGCAGTACAAGACCCACGACCTGCCGCTGGACATGATCTGCATGGACATCGACTATATGCAGGGCTACGCCGATTTTACCGTGAACAAAGAGCGCTTCCCCGACCTGAAACAGCTTGCCGACGACCTCAAGGCCGAGGGCATCCGTCTGGTGCCCATCATTGACGCGGGCGTGCGCATCGACGAAAAGGACGAGACCTGCCAAGAGGGCCTTGCCAAGGATTACTTCTGCAAAAAGGCCGACGGCACCCCCTTTGTGGCCGCGGTCTGGCCCGGCAAGGCGTATTTTGCCGATTTCCTCCGCCCGGAAGTGCGGGAGTGGTTCGGCGGGCGGTACAAAGTGCTGACGGACCTCGGCATTGAGGGCTTCTGGAACGATATGAACGAGCCTGCCCTTTTCTACTCTCCCGACCGGCTGAAAGCCTTCTTCGACTCCATGGCCGAGATGAGCAAGATGCCGAACATCGAGCAGGAAGATTTCTTCGAGAAGGTCGTGGGCGGCGTCATGGGCCTGATGAACAGCCCCGAAGACTACGCCAGCTTCTACCACGAGGTAAACGGCCAGCGCATCCGTCACGACCGGGTCCACAACCTCTACGGCGGCAGCATGACCCGCGCCGCCGGGGAAGCCCTCGCAAAGGAACGCCCGGACAAGCGCACCCTGCTCTACAGCCGTTCCAGCTTCATCGGTTCCCACCGGTACGGCGGCATCTGGCTGGGCGATAACAATTCCTCGTGGGGGCAGCTTCTGGCCAACATCCAGATGATGCCCAACGTCCAGATGTGCGGCTTCCTGTACACCGGCGCAGACCTGTGCGGCTTCGGCTACGACACCACGCCCGACCTTGCCCTGCGCTGGCTGGAGTTCGGCATCCTGACCCCGCTGATGCGCAACCATTCCAGTTCCGGCACCCGCGCGCAGGAATATTACCAGTTCGAGGACGAGCTGCCCGCCATCCGCAAGATGCTGCAGCTCCGCTATGCCCTGCTCCCCTACCTCTACAGCGAGTTCATGAAGGCGGCGCTGGAAAACGGCTCCTACTTCCGGCCGCTGGCCTTTGATTACCCCGGCGACCCCGATGCCCGCGAGGTGCAGGACCAGCTTCTCCTCGGTGAAGGTCTGATGGCCGCGCCCGTCTACACCCAGAACGCCCACGGCCGGATGGTCTACCTGCCCGAATCCATGAAACTGCTCCGTCTGCGGGCAGCAGACGATTACGACGAGGAGATCCTCCCCGCCGGGCATCACTACGTCCGCTGTGGGCTGGACGAAGTGCTGCTCTTCATCCGGCCCGGCCATCTTGTGCCGGTAGCTTCTCCTGCCGACAACACCGCCCAGTTGGACGACACCAAGCTGAACCTGTGGAGCTATCTGCCCGATGGGGCTCACGCTTCCTACCGGATGTATACCGACGACGGCGTGACCACCGATTACGAGAAACCGGAGCACTGGCGCACCCTTACCCTTTAACGGTTTTTTCAGGTCCTGCCGCCGTGCGGGGCCTTTTTTGTTTTGATTTTACTTGTATTTTACCCGATGCCGCGCTATAATAAGGAATTGTGCCGCTTCGAAAAAGCGGCAGCGCGGCTTGTGAGATCCGGCTCATCCGAATGGATCGTAAAAATCAAAGGAGGCGGCATTTTCCATGGCACAATCTCCCCGCACGGGCGACCTGACCACCGGCCCGATGCTGAAAAAGATCATCCTGTTTTCCCTGCCGCTGGCAGCGTCCAGCATCCTGCAGCTCCTCTTCAACGCGGCCGACGTCGTTGTGATCGGGCGGTTTGTGGGCAGCACGGCACTGGCCGCTGTCGGCTCCAACGGTGCGCTCATCAACCTGCTGGTCAACCTTTTCGTCGGCCTTTCGCTGGGTGCCAATGTCGTGGCCGCCCGCTGCTTTGGTGCCAAAGATGAACGCGGCGTTCAGAATACGGTTCAGACGTCGGTGACGCTGGGTCTCGTCAGCGGCGTGCTGCTGGCCTTTGTAGGCTTCTTTGCGGCACGCGGTCTGCTGGAACTGATGTCCTGCCCGGAAGATGTCATTGGCCTTTCGACCCTCTACCTGAAGATCTACTTCATCGGGATGCCCATGACCATGCTGTACAACTTCAGCGCGGCGCTGCTGCGTGCTGTGGGCGACACCCGCCGCCCGCTCTACTGTCTGGCCGTGTCCGGCATCATCAATGTGGTGCTGAACCTCGTGTTCGTCATCCTCTTCCAGATGAGCGTGGCCGGTGTGGCGCTGGCGACCATCATCAGCCAGACCGTTTCCGCTATCATGGTCACCATCCTGCTCATCCGGGAGGAAGGTGCCCTCCACCTCGACCTGCGGCATCTGGGCTTCCACAAAGGGGCTCTGCTGCAGATCCTGAAGATCGGTCTGCCCGCCGGCTTGCAGAGCACGGTGTTCAGCCTCTCCAACGTGGTCATCCAGTCGTCCATCAACTCCTTCGGCTCCATCGTGGTCGCTGGCAACTCGGCAGCCTCCAACATCGAGGGCTTCATCTACACCGGCATGAACGCCTTTGCACAGGCTGCCGTGACCTTTACCAGTCAGAACATGGGTGCCCGCCGGTACGACAACCTTGACCGCGTCATGCGGAACTGTCTGCTCTGTGCCGTGGTCGTCGGCGTGGTGCTGGGCGGCGGCGCTTACTTTGCCGGTGAGGGGCTGCTCCACTTCTATTCCACCGATGAGACCGTCATCGCCGCCGGTCTGGCCCGGATGCGGGTCATCTGCACCAGCTACTTCCTCTGCGGCGTGATGGACACGCTGGCCAGTTGTCTGCGCGGCCGCGGCTACTCGGTCTTGCCCATGGTGGTCAGCCTCATCGGCAGCTGCTTGCTCCGTCTGGTCTGGATCGCCACCATCTTCCAACTCTTCCGTTCCACCACGACCCTTTACATTAGCTACCCGATCAGTTGGGTGCTGACGGCTTCCGTCCACCTCATCTGCCTGTTGGTGGTGCGGCATAAACTGGCCGTAAAACAGTCGGAAAGGGCTGCAGCCTAATAAAACTCCGTAACCATACAAACCGGTCCGGACCCTGCGCTGCGCAGAGTTCAGGCCGGTTTTTCAAATTTCTGCAAAAAAGTTTGAAAAAGTGCTTGACAACTCCCGCCTTTTCCCGTATAATAGCACACGTTGAGCGGCTCGAAAGCCAAACAACAAAGCATATCTTGGGGATTTGCATAGTGGTAGTGCGGTAGACTCTGACTCTACTTGTGGGAGTTCGATTCTCTCATCCCCAACCAAAAGCCACCTGATGAAGATCAGGTGGCTTTTTTGTTTTCCGCAGCCGCCTCTTTTTACACCATTTTCTTCAGCAGATACCGATCATACCCGCCGTACATCTCCCGCCGGGCGGCGATGGTGAAACCGCTGGCGAGGGCATTGTTCAAACTGTACTGGTTTTCGGGGCTGACGGTGGCCCCGATGCCCACGATGCCGGGGCGGAGCAGGGGCAGCGCGGCTTCAAGGAGCTTGCGCTGCAAGCCGTTGCCCCGCCAGTCCGGGTGGACGATGGCACTGTCGGCGTTGGCCCAGTGGTCCCACTCGCTCTTCGGGACGCCCAGAAACGCCGCGTAATTGTGCTCACTCTGGCCGCAGTAGCGCAGGATGAAATAGGCTCCCAGCCGAGCACCGTCATACACGCCGAGGCAGAGATCTCCGGTCAGATAAGCCGTGATATTCTCCAGCGTATCGGGCACGAACTGCTCCGGGTGCGGCATGGCGGCGCACACCTCATTTTGCAGCGCGTAAAAGGCATCGGCGTCCGCCGGGCCGCAGCGGCGGATAGTTACAGGAAGTGCGGCGGGCTGGCCGCAGACCTTGTGCAGCAAAAGTTTCATTTTCAATCTCCTCCAAAATAAAATCATACTTTCTTCCGGATTCCAGTATAATTGCCGTTTGAAATCATCTTATCTTATGTTATAATGAATGCAAGAAAAATTGTCCAGTGAAACTTTGGGGTCACAGGGCAGTTTTCTGCATGTCCGGGCGGCAGCCCCGCCCGTGAACCGGAGGATACAACCTATGAAAGATTCCAGCTCTTCGTCTTCCATCCGCTTGGGCGGTGCGGTCATCAGTGACCGCATCGTAGCCGCGCTGCTGGAAGAACTGCGTACCGGCTGCTACGCCGACGCGGACCGTCTGCCCGCTGAGGTCGATCTGGCCGCACAACTTGGCGTCAGCCGCACCGTCATCCGCGATGCGCTGAGCGAGATGGAGCGTGCCGGATACATCGAGCGGGTGCGCGGCATCGGGACCGTGGTCAACCGCACTGTGCTCAACCTGCGCAGCCGGTTGGATCAAAAGCTGGAATATTACCCGCTGATCCGCAGTTTTGGCAGCTACCCCCACGCCGATGGCATCCAGATCTATCCCATCCGCGCCGGGGCCGAGCTGGCCCGCGATCTGGCCATTGCGCCGGGGGATGAGGTGATCTGCATCAAAAAGCGGATCCTCGCCGATACCACCCCGGTCATCTACTCCATCGATTATCTGCCCCGTGCGCTGTTCGGCAGCCGGGACTACACCCGCATCGACCTGAGCGGCGGCGTGTTCGATATCTTGGAGCAGGAGTGCAGCCAGCAGATCTCGTCCAATGTCGCCCACCTGAAGGCCAGCTGCGGCGACGAGGCCATCCGCGCGGCCATGCGGCTGGCACCGGGCGAGGCCATGCTGCTGCTCGACGAGATCTGTTTCAATCGGCTGTGTCACCCAGTCATGCGTTCGCTGAGTTATTACACAAATTTCTTTGATTTTTCCATTCTGCGAAAATTACTTTGACGGAGGTAAAAATTCATGCGCCATCTGATCGACCCCTTGGATTTCAGCCCGGAAGAGATCGACTCCCTGCTGAACTTAGCTGACCGCATCCGATCCGACCCTGCTGCTTATCAGGACGTTGCGGCCCACAAAAAACTCGCCACCCTGTTCTACGAGCCGTCCACCCGCACCCGCCTCTCCTTCGAGGCGGCCATGCTGAACCTCGGCGGACACGTGCTGGGTTTTCCGAGCGAGAACGTTTCCAGCGCTTCCAAGGGTGAAAGCGTCGCCGACACCATCCGCGTGATCTCCTGCTACGCCGACATCGTGGCCATGCGCCACTCCAAGGAAGGTGCGCCGCTCCGCGCTTCCCGCTACTCCCGCATTCCGGTCATCAATGCGGGCGACGGCGGCCATCAGCACCCCACCCAGACCATGACCGACCTGATGACCATCCGCTCCCGGATGGGCCGGCTGGACAACCTGACCATCGGCCTGTGCGGCGATCTGAAGTTCGGCCGCACCGTCCACTCTCTCATCAAGACGATGGCCCGCTGCAAAAACATCCGCTTCGTGCTCATCAGCCCGGAGGAGCTGCGGGTGCCCGATTACATCATCAAGGATGTGCTGGAAGCCAAGGGCATCGAGTACCGTGAGACCCGCAGCCTTGAGGAATCCATGCCGGAGCTGGACATCCTGTACATGACCCGTGTGCAGAAGGAGCGCTTCTTCAACGAGGAAGACTACATCCGCCTGAAGAACAGCTACATCCTGACCAGCGAGAAGATGGCGCTGGCCAAAGAGAACATGGCCGTGCTCCATCCCCTGCCCCGCGTAAACGAGATCGCGCTGGATGTGGACGACGACCCGCGTGCCGCCTATTTTGAACAAGTGCAGAACGCTGTCTACGTCCGTATGGCGCTGATCATGACACTGCTGGGTCTGCAGGACCCCAAGGCCAAGGAGGGCAACTGAAATGCTGAACATCGATGAAATCCAGAATGGTATCGTGATTGATCACATCAAGGCAGGCACTGCCGTCGGCCTGATGGATCTGCTGGGCATCAAAGGCAACCGCACCGCCAGCGTGGCGCTGATCCAGAACGCCCGCTCCCACAAGGCGGAGGGCGGCCGCAAGGACATCATCAAGGTGGAGGGCGATGCTTCGTGGCTGAACCTCGATGTGCTGGCCTACCTCGACCCCAACATCAGCGTGACCATCATCAAGGACGGCAAGGCGGTCAAAAAGGAAAAACCCCAGCCTCCCAAGCGTCTGGTCAACATTGTGCGGTGCAAGAACCCCCGCTGCATCTCCTCCATTGAGGAAGAGTGCGACCAGATCTTCGAACTGAGCTCCAACGGCAAGTATCGCTGCATCTACTGCGAGCAGGAGCTTCAGGTCAAGCCGGAATAAATCCCTATCAAGCAAAAGAGCGGACGAGCCGTTGCACTCGTCCGCTCTTTTTGTTACACGAAATCCTCCCGCATGGGGGTGAAGATATCCAGCAGGATGCCCGCTTCGGTGCAGACGCAGCCATGCTCCACGCCGTCCTCCTTGAGGATGGTGTCGCCCTTGTGGACGGTACGGGTCACACCGTCCACCGTGAACTCGAAGGCACCGGAGACCACATAGGTGATCTGGGTGTGGGGGTGGTGGTGCAGTGCGCCGACCGCGCCCTTTTCAAAGGTATTCTCCACGCACATCAGGCCGTCTGTATAGGCCAGCACCCTGCGGGTGACGCCCGCGCCTGCGGGCTGCGGCAGAGTGTCCTCATGCAGGACCCAGCGCTGTTTCTTCTCCGGCAGTTTCATAAACGTTCCTTCTTTCCCGGCCCCGCTGCGGGGCCGTTTTTTATTTCCATTATAAAAAGGCAGAACCCGTTTGGCAAGAGTTCCGCCTTTGTTTACAACTAAAAAAGCCCTATCCGAAGCTCTCTCCACTGCCGCATCGAAAAGCGCATCCCGTTCCCACACAACGACGCGCACCGACACGGCCCTTAAAAGAGTCTCTATAAACAGCAATCCCCCGATCACCGTCAAGAGCTTCGTTAGGACTTTTCACCAGACAAGGCTGCAAAACAGCACACACGCTCTGCGGCTCTGCCCTCTCCCCCGCCAGCACCTCCGAATTGCTTCGGCCGCAATGCACTGGCTCTGGAGTTCCGCCTTGTTCTTAACCAGATTATACCAAATGCCGCCGGGCATTTCACCCGAAATGTCATATTCTGCGGGGGAGGATGTCATATTTTGCGGACGGGCACCGAACAGGTGAACCGGAACCATTTTTCCCGGCAGCTGATGGTGTATTCGCCCTGATATTTGCGCAGCACGTCGGTCACGTTCCACAGGCCCATGCCGTGCCCCGGCTCCTTTTTGGTGCTGCGCGGGAGCTGGCCGTCCGGAAGGTCGAGGTTCTTCTGCACCCGGTTCCGCACCGAGACCAGCAGCTCCGCCTCTGTTTTGCGCATCCGAAAATACACCTCCGGCGGGTCGGCTTTTGCAGCGGCATCAATGGCATTATTGAGCAGGTTGGACACCACCATCACAAGGTCGGTGTTGTCCAGCGGGATCTCCCGCAGGTCCGGCAGGTCAAAGTAGAGCATGACTCCCTCGCGGCTGGCTTCCTCATACTTTTTGCTCAACAGGGCATCCAGCAGCGGGTTGTGGGTGTCCATGATGGTGGTGTTGGCCGCAATGGTCTTGGTCACCGTTGCAAGATACGCCTTGGCCTCCTCGTACTCTCCCTGCTGCAAAAGCAGGGCCAGCGCATCGGTGTGGTTGGTGAACTCATGGGTCAGGCGGCGCTGGGTGGTATAAGAGTCCATCAATGCCTCGGCGCGCTCCCGCTCCAGCGCTGCCTGAACGTGGAGCGCTTGCTGCTGCGCCATCTGATCGTTGAACATCTGGACGATGCCCATATGGATGAGCACTGCCACAGTCAGGCCCAGCGTCAGCAAAAGCATCAGGAAATCGGCGGGCTTGTCCTCGGCGGAGATCATCAGCACCACGTTCAGCACCACCGTGATGCCGGGAAAGAAGGACATCACCAGCGCCTGTGGGGATTCCAGCGCCCGTTCAGTCTTCCATCTGTGGGCAAAGTAGGCCACCAGAACGCCCACGATGACATTCGTGATGGTCATTGCCACAAGGCAGTCCATCCGTTTCCAGATCATCAGAAGCGAGGTATGCGTCACCCACGAAGCCACATACCGGACGGTATTTTCCGCCAGCAGACACATGGTGCCGTTGATGAGGGCCGCCGTCAGCTTCTGGGCCAGCGTGCCGCCGAACACCAGCGTGGAGACCAGCACGAAGCCGACATTTTCCCAGATGCTCAGCAGGGTGAAGAAACCGATATTGAGCTTGATGCCAAGGAACAGCTCCCCCGCCACCAGTACAGTCGTCCAGAGCCAGAGCGGCCGCACCCGGCCTTTGCCGAGGTAGGCGTAGTCCACCATGATAAAGGCGCACCACTGCGAAATACAGACGATGTGGCCGATCAGAAACCACGATTCAGGATTCATCGCTGAACTGCCCCTTCCATTCCAGATAGGTCGCCCGGATGGCTGCATAGCCGTTCCGGCTGACGCTCAGTTCCACCCCGTTGCGCAGCGTTACCTTGTAGCCGCTGATCTGGCGGATGTAGCGCATATTCACCACATCGCTCCGCCCCACCCGCAGGAAGCCGTTCTCGAACAGCTCGGCGGGCAGGTCGGTTAGCTTGCCGTAATAGGAGCAGAGCGGCTGATGCGGCACGTCCCCGTAGACGTTCACCTTCCGCAGGTCGCTTTCGAGGCAATAGATGCTGTCATAGGGCAGCTCCATCTCGGTGCGGTTCTGCCGGATGGTCAGCACCTTGCGGCCGCTGGCCGTCTTTTCGCGGAAGAGGGCCTCCAAGCAGTTGGGCAGCATCCGCTCCATGTCCCGCTTGAGGATGTAGCGGAACGCATTGACGGTGTAGCCCTCCGGCGCAAATTCCAGATAGGCAGAGATGTAGATGAGGGCGATGTCCGGGCTGGACTGGCGCAGCTGGCGGCCCAGTGAGATGCCGTTCATGGTGTCAAGGTCCACGTCCAGCAGCGCCACTTGATAAAGCTCCAGATGTGGGGTGGCAAGGGCCTCCTCGCCGCGGGTGCAGACGGTGATCTGGGCCGGGATCCCGCGCTGGGCCAGCTCGTCCCGGACTTTCTGCTCCACCCGCGCGGCAAACCGTGCATCGTCATCGCAGATCAACAAGTGCATAATGGAGTCTCCTCCCTCTCGAAAAAAGCGGGCTTCCCCATAGGAAGAGCCCGCTCTCTGGTATTGTTAGGCGAAGAATTTGTCGTAGATGCCGAAGGCAAAGATGAACAGAACGATCAGCGGCAGACCGTAGGACAGATAGCCGCGCATCCAATCCTGCATCTTGGGGCCGTCGCCGGTGTTGACTTCCTTCTTGTAGTTGTTCCAGCCCCAGCCATAGCGGGAGACGCAGAACAGCAGGTAGACCAGCGAACCCAGCGGCAGGAACAGGTTGCTGACGAGGAAATCCTCGAAGTCCAGCACCGCGCCGCCGAACACAGCAAAGCCGTCCCAGCTCCAGATATTGTAACCCAGCACGCAGGGCATGGACAGCGCAATGATAAGGAACAGGTTCACGATGCTGGACTTCTTGCGGGTGCAACCGGTCAGCTCCATGCCGCAGCAGATGATGTTCTCAAACACCGCCAGCACGGTGGACAGTGCCGCGAAGGCCATGAACAGGAAGAACAGGCTGCCCCACAGGCGGCCCATGGCCATGTTGGCAAAGATGTTGGGCAGGGTGATGAAGATCAGGCTGGGACCGGCGGTCTGGTCCACGCCATAGGTAAAACAGGCCGGGAAGATGATCAGACCCGCCGTGATGGCTACGAAGGTATCCAGCGCCACGATGCGGATGGACTCGCCCAGCAGCGCGTGCTCCTTGCCGATATAGCTGCCGAAGATGGCCATGGCACCGATGCCGAGGCTCAGGGTGAAGAACGCCTGATTCATGGCGCCCACCAGCGTGTTGACCACGCCGACTTCCTTCATCCGGGCGAAATCGGGCACGAGGTAGAAGCTCAGGCCCTCCTTCGCGCCGGGCATGAACAGACTGTTGACCGCGAGGACGACCATGATGACGAGCAGCGCGATCATCATGACCTTGGTCACCCGCTCAAGGCCGTTCTGCAGGCCCTTGGCGCAGACCAGAATGCCGAACGCGACCACGAAGACCATCCAGAACGCCATGACGCCGGGGTTTGCCAGCATCTCGCTGAAGGCATTCGTCACCTGCCCGGTGCTCAGGCCGGACAGCTTCCCGGCCGCTGTCATGTAAAAATAGTGCAGCATCCAGCCCGCAACGGTGGTGTAAAACATCATCAGCAGATAGCACCCGATGAGGGTAAAATAGCCGTGGATGTGCCACTTCTGGCCCGGCTTTTCCAGCGCCTGATAGGCGCGCACCGGACTCTTGCGGCTGGCGCGGCCCACTGCAAATTCCATGGTCATGATGGGCAAGCCCAGAATGACGAGGAAGAGCAGATAGAACAGCACGAAGGCACCGCCGCCGCCCTGACCCGCCATATACGGGAATTTCCAGACGTTGCCGATGCCGATAGCGCATCCCGCCGAGAGCAGGATGAAGCCCAGCCGCGATTTTAGGGTCTCACGTTCCATGATGTTTTTTTCTCCTCTGTAATCCTTTTGTCCGCCCTCCCCGCACAGTTTGGGAGAGCATAATAAGGTTATTATATCACACTTTCCCCCGTTTTCGGCGGGTTTTATGCAATTTTGGAGAAGAAAAAGATTCACTTTTGATACAGGCGAAAAGAACAAGATTTCACAAGATGCAAAAAATGGAATGCTGCGATCTGGTGTGGTCAACAGCTAACGGCAGAACAACGCCTCCCCGTGTAGGATGCGTTCTACATGGGGAGGCGTTTTGTTCCCTTTGATTTCCTATTTCAGAGCGTCCGGAGCAGCCTTACCAGATGATCTGGATGCGGCCCGCGCCGTAGGGTTCCTCATAGTTGAGGAGGTAGCCGGGATAATCGGCCAGCGGGCTGTTGGCGCTGCTCAGGTGAGGCAGACCGTTCCCGTCCACACCGCCGAACATGGCCGCGTAGCTGGACATGACGAGGTAGTCCTCGGAGACATAGTCCTTGATGAGGGTCGCACCGTCGAACATCGCAAAGCCGTCGCCGAGGTTGCGCAGGGTATAGTTCATACCGGCCAGCGCATAGGTGGCGCTGGGGTTCAGCGGCTCATAGGTGCCGGTGGTCTTGTTGTAGATTTCCACGTTGGTCACGCGGGGGGTGGTGGCGCTGCCCTGCCAGACGTTCTTGTCGTCGGTGAGGACAGTGTTGGGCATCATGGCGTGGATCTCATACCGGGCACCGGCCACATGCAGGAAGCCGCCGTTCTCCTTGCCGTCCGAACCCACAAAGCGGGCACCGAACTCCAGCGCGTCTTGGATCTGCTGACCGGTGACGGACATCAGGCAAGCCACATTGCCGAAGGGGCTGACGGTCTTGCAGGTCTTGAAGCTCCACGGGCCCGCGTCCACATCGGTGCGGATGCCGCCGCCGTTCATGATGGCGATATCGCAGTGCAGTTCTTCGATCTCGTTGAAGTAGGTATAGATGCCGTCGGCCACGAAGTCGCCGAGGTTGGTCTCGCCGGAGCGGATGCGGCGCTTGCCGGTGGCGGGGTCATTGATGTAGAACTTGGAGTCGCCCACAGCGATCTCCTCGCCCAGCATATCGTCCACAGCGCTGATCCACTCGGCGGCAGTGGCGGCCACGGCTGCGTCCGCGCCCTCGTAAGTATGGATCAGTTCGGTGGTAATGGTACCGTCCGCACCGATGGTCATCTTGCCGACATTCTTGAAGTAGGAGCCGGTCTGGGTCAGGGTGACGGCCTTGCCGGAGGCATCGGCCACCTGCTTGTTCTCCATCACGGTGTGGGAGTGGCCGTCGATGAAGGCGTCGAAGCCGGTGGTATGGGCGATGACCTCTTCACTGGTCCACGGCGAAGAGGAGGGATCCACGCCCAGATGGCCGAGGCCGATGATGTACGTTGCGCCAAGGAACTTTGCCTTGTCGATGGCCTTCTGGACCGCATTGTACAGCTTCTGGCCGTCGTCGCCGCCGAGGATATCATAGATGTACTTGGTCTGGCTGGCGTTCATGAAGTAGGCCGGGGTGGATTTTGTGAAGGTCTCCGGGGTGGTGACGCCCACAAAGGCGATGCGGGCACCGCCGATGGTGAACATCTTGATGGTGGGCAGCACCTTCAGGCCGGTGCGCAGATCGACCCAGTTGCAGGAGATGTAGGTGAAGTCGGCTTCCTTCATGACCGCCTTGGCGCGGGCCATGCCGTAGTCGAATTCATGGTTGCCGGGGGTGGCCAGATCGTAGCCCGCCTCGTTCATCAGCTTGATGATGGTCTCGCCATCGTCCATGGAGCCATAGGCGGTGCCCTGAATGTGGTCACCGGCGTCCACGAGCAGGACGTTCTGGCCCGCATCCTCGTAGCTCTTTTTCAGCGCAGCGATGGCGGCATAGGTCAGTTCGGGGGACTTTTTGTCGATGTAGGTGTGCACATCGTTGGTGTAGAGGATGGTGACCGCCGATTTGTCACCAAGGAAGCAATTGGTCTCTTCGGCCGACGCCGCGGGCGCAGCAAACGAGACTGCGGTCAGTGCAGTGGCAGCTCCAGTAGCCTTCATAAAGCTGCGGCGGGAAATGAACTGTTTCACAGGAAATGACCTCCTTTTGATCGTACAACACGGTTTTGCGGCACAGGCTCTCTCCCCCGCGCCGTATTTGTAGTATAAGCATAACACACTTTGACACTTTTCTCAAGGCAAAACCGTAGATCCTGCGCAAAATCATTTCACGAAAGTCGTACTTTTTATGAGTTTTCTGTAAATTTTCACGAAAAAAGGCCGAGTCCTGCATCCCGTCTCAGGCTTGCAGGGCCCGGCCCCATTCAGGGGGAGATCCAAAAACGGATCGGAGAAATCATTTCGGCATGCACGTCAGATGGCGTGATACTCCTTGAGGAACTTTTCAAGGTCAGTGCCCTCGATCTTCTTGAGCACTTCCTTGAGCGCGACTCGCTGGATGAACGGCAGGTTCATCTCGGTGATCTTCTTGCCGTCCCGGAGCTTCACGGTAGCATCGATCAGGCTGCGGACGTCATAGGTGCTGCCCCAAACCTCCGGCACGCCGCGGTCGATGTTCAGCAGCGTGTAAACGGCCTCCATGCCGGTGCGCATCGAATACTCGGTGGTGAAGATGGTGTCGCGGCCGGTCTCGGCGAACTGGCCGAGGAAAGCGAAGTTGACGGCACCCTGCGGCACGATATCGGGGCGGTCGCCGAAGGCACGCGGCATGAAGAAGGCGTCGATATAGGGCATCATGACCGGCACGGTGTTGGCGCTGTGTTCGGCCAGCTCAGCGATTTCCTCGGTGGGCACGCCCAGATGGTACAGCCACTCCATGCAGATCTCGCGGCCGGTGCAGTCCCGCATGGGCTTCTTCACATAGTCGCCGGGCTTGTCGCTGAACAGGCCGTAGACCCAGACGCAGAGCTGATTCTTGGGCTGGTCACGGAACTGCTGCTGGCGATTCAAGGTCCAGCTGAGCAGCCAGTTGGAATCCTTGACGGTCACGATGCCGCCGGTGACGGTGTGACCGGTGAAGGGGTCGCGCTTGCAGATCTTCTTGATATACTGGGGGATCTTGTCGTCCAGCGTGGTGATGGTCGCGCTCTCCCAGTTGGACAGTTCCGGCTGCGAGCAGAACTTTTCGGGATGGCCGAAGGAGGGGTCCTGCGCGGCGATCTTCTTCCACAGATCCCAGCCGTTGCCCGGCTTGATGGCGGGGTCGAACCCCGCCGCCTTGTCCTGCGAGCCGATGGTGCAGCTCTCGACGCAGCCGCCGTTGGTGATGAAGAGCAGGTCGTTCTCCGTCAGGTCCAGCACCTTTTCCTCACCCTTGTGCTCCACGGTGATGGAGCTGGCCTGTTTCTTGCCGTCCTCGATCTTGAAGCGGACATCCGTGACCTTCGTCTCGTACTGGAACTCCACGCCGTGCTCCTTCAGGTAGGTGACCATGGGCAGGATGATGGACTCGTAC
This sequence comes from Faecalibacterium hattorii, assembly GCF_003287455.1. GTDB lineage: Bacteria > Bacillota > Clostridia > Oscillospirales > Ruminococcaceae > Faecalibacterium > Faecalibacterium hattorii. The sequence goes on from NZ_PRLC01000001.1 coordinate 183,456, forward strand.
TGGTTGTACCGGGTGAAGCGCAGGGCGGTGAAATCCGGCAGACCGCCGATGTGGTGGATATAGCGTTTGAGATAGAGCTTCATCTCCAGTGCGCTGTGCCAGTTCTCGAAGGCGAACATGGTGCGCCAGTAGAGCCAGAAATTCGAAGAGAACACCTCATCGTCAAAAATGTCGGTGATCTTCTTATCCTGCAGCTGCTCGTCCGGGGTGAAGAAGAGCTTCATGATCTCCATGGCACCCTTATCGGAAATGGCGAATTTGCCATCGGTGTGGGCGTCCTGCCCGCGCTTTTCGGTGGCGCGGCAGAGGGACTTGTTGGGGTCTTCCTTGTTCAGCCAGTAATACTCATCGAGGACGCTGGCCCCTTCCGTTTCCAGCGAGGGGATGGAGCGCAGCAGATCCCACATGACCTCGAAGTGGTTGTCCATCTCGCGGCCGCCGCGCATCACATAGCCAATGTCGTACTTGTAACCGTCGCAAGCGCCGCCGGGCAGCGGGTCCTTTTCAAACACATGGATGTGTTCGCCCTTCATCTGACCGTCCCGGACGAGATAGCACGCTGCGGTCAGCGCCGCCAGACCCGAACCAATGATATAGGCAGATTTATCATCGACACCCTCCGGCTTGCGGGGATGTGCAAAGGCTTCGTAGTTGCCACTGGAATAATACATAACGCAGACCTCCTGAATTTTGGATGTTTCCGGGCGGCGTTCCCGCTCGCCCTTTCGTTGTGCTTAGTATATCCCACCACTTATGACAGAACAACATACAAAAACCGAACAGTGTATAAAATTTATGCAAAAAGCAACTTTTGTCGGAAAAGTGAACGAAGTGTGTCCGTCCCCATCGATTTCTCAAACCGTTTTCACCTTCTGATCCTTGAACTTCCGCTCTTTTCAGTGTATACTAATTTAGTATGTCTATCACCGTTTGCCGGGACGCAGCTCATTTTTCTGTTGTGTCAGCATTGGCCGATCAAAGGAGAATCCCACCCATGAAGGATCATTTTCAGCCCGCCGCATTCGAACAGTTGGCCTTTCCCCTGCCAACTGCCGAAGACGATCAACTGATTCAGAAGCTGCGGGAACTACCGGAGGATTATTGGGATTTCAAGGCCGATGATACCCACGAATACACCCACGGGCTGCACAATTATCCCGCCATGATGGTCAGCCCCATCAGCCGGAATCTGATCCGGATCACTTCTTCCATCCGGCCGGTGCACTCGCTCTTCGACCCCTTCTCCGGCTCCGGCACCGTGCTGGTGGAAGGAATGCTTGCGGGGATTCCCACAGTCTGCGGCAACGATATCAACCCCCTTGCCCTGTTGCTCTGTCGCGTAAAGACCACACCGCTTGACCCGATCCATCTGCGGAAGGTTTGCTCCGCCCTTCTCGACCAGATTCATACGCTTTACCAACGGGACGAATCGTTTTTTTCCGGTGCCGACCACTATATGCGAGAAGTTCTCGGCCTTGACCTGACTGCAAAAGACAATTGGGGTTCCGATGCACCCAGCTATCTGAAGGAATACTGCCTTTCCTGCCGTCGTGCCGATTTTGAAATTCCCTCGTTCAAAAATATCGGCTACTGGTTCAAGCCAAATGTTATTCTATCCCTGCAGCTCATCAAAAACTGCATCTTAGAAATTTCGGATGAACCGATCCGTAACTTTGTGTTTGTTGCTTTCAGTGAATCCATTCGGCTCGTCTCCAACCGGCGGAACGGCGAGTTCAAGATGTTCCGGATGCCGCCGAAAAAGGTTGCCGCCTTTTCCCCCAGCGTCATCGGCGAATTTTCCAAGATCCTCTCCCGCAACATCGAGAAAATGGGCAATTTCTATGCCGCGTGTCGCAACACTTCCCGCGTGACGATCCACCGGGATAACGCTACCGAATTGAAAAGTATCCCGGATGACATGTTCGATCTTGTCATTACTTCTCCGCCCTATGGGGACAGCCGTACGACCGTTGCCTATGGCGAATACAGCCGCCTCTCGCTTCAGTGGCTCGGCCTTGGGCATCTCACCGAAAAGGAGATCCTTGGCATCGACCGCAGTCTGATGGGCGGAAAAAAATACAGGAAAGGCTTTGCTTCCCACCTCCACAGCCCAACGCTGCAAAATTCGCTGGAACAAATTTCCGCCATCGATTTGGAGCGTGCCGGAGATGTCTATAGCTTTTATGAAGACCTCGACGCATCCATCCGTGCCGTGTCGGAAAAGACAAAAGCGGGCGGCTATCAGTTCTGGGTCGTCGGCAACCGCACCGTGAAAAAAGTGCTTCTGCAAACTGATGTTATCATCTCTGAACTGGCGTCCCTCTACCATTTGCAGCATGTTTATACCATTGATCGCAATATTCCCAATAAGGTCATGCCTTCCCTGAACTCCCCTACCAATGAGGCCGGAGCCAAAGTCACCACGATGACCAACGAACACATTGTGGTCCTCCGCAAAATTTGAAAAAGAACCCCTGCCGCGCAGCTTTTCGCCGCACGGCGGGGATTCTGCTTTTACACGACCTTTCGATTTACTTTGAACAACTTCGGCTGATCGATTTCACGGATTCGGAAGCCCGTTCCATGGTCGTGCGTCTTTCCATTTGCATACTGCCCAATCCGCAGGTCAATATAGATTCTGCCTTGTTCCAGCAGCTCGATCATCGCATCATAATCAAATCCGCTTACCTCGTAAGCTTCTTCAAAATAAAACTCCTCATCCGCACCCGTCCCGCGGGACTGCGCCTTTGCATAAACAAATTTGTTCTTGTATTTCTTTTCAAACGCTTTGCGGAGTTTTTCCCGCTCCCAGTATACATTTTCTGTTCCGAGTTCCGATGCGATCGAAATTTTCTGAGCATCGCACACGATCTTCAGCTGATGCCCGGTATCTGCAATAGGAACAAAATGCGCTGCCGTCAGAGTGGAGTGCAAAACCTTTTCCTCATTGTCATAGACACTGCTGGAATAGCCGTATTTCAGCCGGAGATATGTATTTGCTTTCGGAGGCTGCGGTGTTTTGGTGAACATCGTCAACATGCTCTGTGAATTCACCCGGCAGGATTTCAGCTCATATTCCCCGAAGTCCGGCGCATCATGATTGTTTTCTTCAATGCCCAGCAGGTCTTCCAGTGTCTTGCCAACGCCTGTCGGCCCGGCGCGATGTGTCCGGATCCAGCCCATTTCCTTGATTTTTCGGTACTCTCGGATAAAGTCTTCCAGCGTGTAGATCATATGTTTTCCTTTCGTTTTTTCTATAAAAAATGGCCCGCATTTCGCGAGCCATTTAATAAAATCTATTACTGCTTATTCTCCGGGGCGACCTCAAAATCGACCTTGCCGAGGTTGACGTCGGCGCGGACGATGGTGATCATCATGCTGTCGCCGAGGTTCCAGTTCTTGCCGGAAACGGGGTCGGACAGGCGGATGCCCTCGGTGAGGGTGGTGCCGGTAGCCGTCAGGCTGGAAGCGGGCACGAAGCCCTCCACGCCGTTCTCCAGCTCGACGAAGAGGCCGCGCTGGGTGACGCCGGAGATGATGCCCTCGTAGCACTCGCCTAGATGGCGGCGGGCGTACTCCGCCTTATAGCAGTCCTCGGCCTTGCGCTCAATCTGCACGGCGATGACTTCCCGCTCGCTGGACTGCTTGGCTGCCTGTGCCGCAAAGTCGGTGTAGCGGATGGCCATGGTTTCCTTGTCGGTGCCACTGAGCAGGTCGGTCATGATGCGGTGGATGGCAAGGTCCGGGTAACGGCGGATAGGGCTGGTGAAGTGAGCATAGTCTTTCAGCACCAGACCGTAGTGGCCCTTGGGTTTCTCCTCATAACACGCCTTGGACATGCAGCGGAGCATACCGGTGTTGATGATCTCCTCAAAGGAGGTGCCGCGCACACCTTCCAGAATCCCGCTCAGCTCCTTGGGGGTGGGCACATCCTTGGCGAAGTGGTCGTTGATGCCGCATGCCTGAAGCAGAGCGTGGAGACGCTCCAGCTTCTCGCCGTTGGGTTCCTCGTGGACACGGTAGACGAAGGGGATCTGCTTAACACGGGCGAAGTGGGCCGCGCACTGGTTGGCCAGCAGCATGAACTCCTCGATCATGGCCTCGCTCTCGCCGGAGGTGCGCTTCTTGACGTCGATGCAGTGGCCGTCCTCATCGAGGATCAGCTTTACTTCCCCGCTCTCGAAGTCGATGCAGCCGCGCTCGGTGCGCAGACGGGCACGGTGGCCGTACAGCTCCTTCATGGCGGGCAATTGATCCAGCACTTCGGCGTACTTTGCCTGAATCTCGGCATCCGCCGTCCCGGCCAGCAGGGCGTTGATCTCAGAATACACACCCTTGACCCGGCTGCAGATGACCGACTTGACGAAGCGGTAATCGGTCAGGTTGCCGTCCTTGTCCAGACGCATCAGGCAGGAGAATGCAAGGCGCAGCTCCTTCTCGTTCAGCGAGCAGATGCCGTTGGACAGGCTCTTGGGCAGCATGGGCACCACCTGATCCGCGTAGTACACAGAGGTGGCGCGGTTGAAGGCTTCCTCATTCAACTCCGAACCGGGCTTGACGTAATTGGAAACGTCCGCAATGTGGACACCCAGCTCAAAGCCGCCCTCCGGGGTGCGGGTCAGGCTGATGGCATCGTCGATGTCCTTGGTCTCGGCGCTGTCGATGGTGAAGATGGGCAGGGCACGCAGGTCCATGCGGCCCTCGCAGTCCTTCTCAGAAACCGTCATATCCTCGAACTTCTTTGCTTCTTCGCGGACCTTGTCCGGGAAGCGGGTATGGATATCGCGGGCGTAGAGCAGCGCCTTGGCGCAGCGCTTGGCCTCGTCACTGCTGCCGAACCGCATGGCCACGCCGACGCGGTGGTCTTCCTGCCGGTTGCCGCGCATCAGGATCTCGACGGCTACCTTGTCGCCGTCCTTGGCACCGCCTTCGCAGTCCCGCATGAGCTGCATGGAGATGGCCGGGCAGTCGTCCGGCACGAACTTCAGGCGGCCCTCGATCCGGCGGACCGTACCCACGAGGTCGTTCTTCTCGGTGAGGACGGCGAGGATCGCGCCCTCGTCGCTGCCCTCCACACGGGGATGCTCAAATTTCTCGACAAGGACCTCGTCGCCGGGCATTGCGCCGCGGGTGAAACGGCCGGGGATGAAGATATCGCTGGTCTCATCCTCCAGCATGACGAAGGCAAAGTTCTTGCCCAGCTTGACCACCTTGCACAGCAGTGCCTTTTCGGCACGGCCGGAGCGCACGGTAAAGAACACGCCCGAACGCTGGCAGATGACGGCGTCGTGCACCAGAGAATCCAGTGCCTCCATCACCTTGCGGTCGGCCCCGCGGTCGCCGCCGAAGCGGGCCTTCAGGTCCTTGACGGTGCAGGGCTGATTTTGGATGGCATGTTCCACTTTATCGCGTAATGACATAAATTTTACTCCTTAACTTCCACAGCCGACCCACCTCCACCGGGCGGCGGCTCTTCCCTCTCATCAGAAAAAATAGGCAGAAAAACAGCCCCGCCTTACACGGGGCTGTGCATGAGTGCTCAGGCCAGACGGCTGGCGAACACACAGGCCAGAATGGCCACCACAAAGAACACGACGCCGGCAACGCGGGTCACCTTGGCCAGCATCTGATCGGCAGGGGTCAGGCGTGCATTGTTTGCGCCGTATGCGCCGCCGTTGATCGCACCGGACAGCCCCTGACCGTGGGTGTGCTGCATCAGGGTGAGGACGATGATAACGACCGAGACGGCAAGCAGGACGACACCGCCGACGATTTCAATAGCAGACATGGATGGAACGCTCCTTTTATTATTAGTTTCATTGAGACTACATACAAATACAAGGATATAATAGCATACAACGGCGCAAAAAGCAAGAACAACTGCGCTTCACGCGCCGAAATTTTCCAGCATCTCTGCCAATGCGGCAAAAATGGCAGCGCTGGAATGGGCCGGGACGGTCTGCGCGTCCTGCAATACCACGATGGTATACTGCGGTTTTTCTGCCGGGAACACCCCGGCAAACCAGTTGTTTTTCAGCTCCACGCCGTCCCGGAACTGCCCGGTCTGGGCGGTGCCGGTCTTGCCCGCAGCCGTCGTTTCCGGCAACGCCGCCTCGTGCCCTGTGCCGTTCTCCACCACCCCCGCCAGCAGCATCCGCAGGGCCGACGCGGTTCCCTCCGAGACCACCCGCTCCGCCCTCCTGTGGGCCAACGGCGTCAACGGTTCGCCGGTCGTTTCGTCCAGCGTGTTCCTTAGAAAGAGAGGTTCCCGATACATCCCGGTCACAAGGGCGTTCAGCATCCCGGCGATCTGTACCGGCGTCGCCAGCAGCTCGCCCTGCCCGAAGCAGAAATTTGCGTAGGCCCCGCTGGACGTCAGGGCAGCCAGCTCCGGCAGCTTCCCCGCCGCGGTGCGGAAGCTATCGGTCAGCTCCACAGCCTGCCCAAAGCCAAGCTGCTCCGCCAGCGTGCGCACCCGCTCTGCCCCTAGTGTCTGCCCCAAGCGGATGAAATATCCATTGCAGCTTTTTTCCAGCGCAGCCGCCAGATCCACCTCGCCGTGGGCGACCCCGCCCGCGCAGCGGAAGATCTGGCCATCCACCTCGCACCAGCCGGGGCAGTGATACACAAGGCCCGTCTCCCCCGCTTCCAGCGCGGCAGCGGCCAGCACCGGCTTGAACACCGACCCCACCGCGTAGCTCTGAAATGCCCGATTGAGCATGGGGCTGTCCGGCGCGTTCAGGCTGGCCGCCGGGTCTGCCGGGTCATACCCCGGCACGCTGACGCACGCCCGTACTTCGGCACCGGCCGTTTCCAGCACCACAATGCTCCCCGTCGTCATCATCCGGGCCGCGACGGCTTCCGCCGCCCGCTGGACATCCCGCGAAAGGGTCAACTGCACCCCCACAGCCCCGCTGTCGGCGTGGGTCTGCTCCGGCGTTTCCCGCAGCTTCCCCTGCGCGTTGACAAGACAGGTCAGCGTGTCGCCCTCCCCGGTGCCGGAAAGGGCCGCATCGAAAGCCGCTTCCAGCCCCGCCGCTCCTTTGCCGTCTCCATCCACATACCCGATCAGATGCTCCGCCAGCGGTGCCGCCGAGAAACGAACGGACACCGGCCAGCAAGAAATTCCAAGCGCTGAAACATCCTGCTCCACCTCAAGAAAAAACGGAGCAAGCGCGTTTCGTTTCTGGTAGAGCAGGGCCTGTCCGGCCGCATCGGTACAGGAAAACAGCCTCGTATAATTTCCCTCGCCGGGAACGCAGAGTGCTTCCCATTTTGTGCCAAGACCTGTCAGAAGATGGCCTTCACAGTCGTAGAAATTCCCTCGCCGCGCCGGGAGACGGAGCGTGACCACGCTCTGCGCCGCCGCACGGGCCGCATAAGCCGGATTCGAGCAGAGCCAGTACAACCGGCAGACCACCGCCGCAAAGCACCCCACCAACAGTGCATACAGTGCCACCACCCGCCGCCCGGACATCGAACCGCCCCCTTTGAAAAATAGGATGGGCTGGGTAGGCCGTGGGTAAACAAAAAGGAGACGGAGCCTTCCGAATGGGAAGTCCCGTCTCCTGCGGCGTGATGAGTTGGATTTGCGAATTATTTTCTGAGGTTTGACTGTAATGACCTTTTATTATTCGAGCTCGGTAAGTTTATTTCTTTACTAAACAAATTTGTTTAGTGTGTCTATTCTTGGATGTTCACTTTTCCATGAGATTGCTGTGCTAGATGTGGCTTGATGATTTTTTAGTATCAGGATAGTATCACGCAACCAGCGGAATCTCTGTGAGTATTATACCGAACTCTCCCTCATAAAGCAAGTCTGTTCTCTACTACCGAATGTTTACAATAAATTCCTTACTTTTCGCTACACAAATTCCATTTTTTATAATAAAGCATTGCACTGAATGTGTTCCTTTATACAAAGTGCTTTCCCTCTTCCCATCAAATCCCTCATTGGATGGTTCAAAATTTCCTCGTAAGCAATTTGCCATTGTAGCTTCTTGCCCAGTATTCACAACTTGCCATATAACGCTATATGGTCGCTTTACTCCAGTTAATGCCCGAAAATGCAATGTGCATCTTTTTTCAAGTGGGATATCGTTGCTTATATACTCAACATCGCTTCCATCTGCTGCAGTCACTCTTAATGTTATAAAAGCAGCTCCACCACGCTGCATAGGCCATCTTGGCTTTTCCTTATAAGGTGCGAATATACAGCTGTATACATTATTAACGCTTGAGCATGCAATAGCCTTGCAGCCTTCTTTGGGGAATTCATCTCCTAATATTTTTCTCCATGTATCATTTTCTGTTCCTTCATCGTTTAACATTGAAACATGCTCACTAAGTTTATCTATAAAATTAGAAAAATCTGTTGTACTATACCCGGCCAGCAGATCATTGCCCTCAATTTTTTCTGATGGGTCACTTATAGTTGGATTCACTCCGGCATCTGCATAATCTTCTTTATATGCAGCTACTATATTTTGCATTGTTGCAATAAGAAAATCTTCTGTTCCAAGAGATGAATCTCCCAAATTATCTGCTATGATTTTTTCTAGTGTAATTCCTTTGGGATATTTAATATCCTCTGGACAATTTGTCTGACGCCACCACTTAAATATTTTTACAAGTGGTTTATATTTTTTATTATGTTCTTTGTTGACTGTAGTAGACCACACTTTATGACCTTTAGGATCAGTTTTTGTCCATTCTCCTGTATTAGAATCCCCAATATAATACACTTCCTCATCATCTTGATCAGAGATAACTGGAACAACATCTATTGACAGTCCGCCCATCTCAATTCCAACAGAATGCGATTGAATTGTTGCTGAATTATAATTCGCATTTTGAATCAAGACATCTTTTAACTCACTTATTACTTTCTTGGAATCATCTGTCATCTCATAAGATGTCACAACTATAATGTCCACATCTCTCTTTTTCCCTTTAGATGTGGGTCTAATAGATGTATGTTTTGCGTATGAACCGGACAAAAATGTATCTACATGTATTTTTTTATAAGTATCATGATTCTTCAGATAATCCCTCAATGTACTTTGCAAACTGCTAATATATGCCACTGTTGTACTACTCGGTTCGATTTCCGACAAGAAATTATTGAAATCCCGCTGTTTCGCCATAGTCTTTCCTTTCTTATGGATGTTGATGAACTTCTATCTTTTGCGCATACGCATTATAATCAATTGCTGGTACGGTTCCTATTTCCTGCAATTTTCCCAAAACTTTCAAAAGAAAATATACAAGTGATTTTGACTTGTCGCAGTAACTTATTGTCTTATCCCCTCGATCACATACAAAAGTTCCTGCTGCCACACAGCATATCATATCAAGCCTTTTCAACTCGTTTTCAGATAGGTTGTTTGCAATGTTATCTATAGTACTCGATTCTGCCCAGTCAGATGTTGTTGTTAATAGTCCTGCAACAATTTTGTGTAGTGGTTTAGGGTCATATTTTCCTCCTGCGTGCTTTATTGCCACTGATGTCCGTTTTAATTTTCTTACACTTTCTGTCTTATGTTGGGCATATTCCATATAGCCTTTGTTTAGGCTTTGCTTTACTTCAAAAACTGCATATACGCTTTCCGCTGGAATCAAAAATGTTTCATTGTGTTTAAGCACCAGATATGAGTACTGTCTATCGTAAATGATTACATCTATTTGTTCGCTTTCGTTCCCATCTGCATCAATTACAACTCCTTTGGCAACAGCATATCTATTCGGAAGATATGCCATTAGCCACTCTCTCCAATTATCTTCTGTGTCGTCCCCTTTCATTCCAGGATGCATCAATACTGATGCGCCAGTCTTTAGCCCTGCTTCCATTTCTTGTTGCATTCCATCATACAGTTTTCCAAGATCAACACTCGGCATTTTCGCATTCCTCCACTCTTAATTTCAAAGCATCTTGGTTCCAATCCCAAAGAACTTGTCAAAGAAGCTCTTCAGCTTATCGATTACACCCTGCTTCTTCTGTGCACGGCCACCGCCGCCGAAACGGGAAACAGGCGGCATCAGCTTGTCAATATCAGTGCCAACAGTCTTGATCTCACCATCCCGGAACGCATTGGCCAGATACTTGCGCGTTTCCGGCTCCTTCAGCTTTTCCTCTTGGATGATCTTTGTAAGCTCTTTCTCCCGCTGTTCGGACACATAAGTGTTCCACTCTGCCATCACGTCATCCACATCGTTGACACCTGCAATAAAGGTTTCAATCAGCTGCTTTTTGCTGCGCAGTTCCGGGCTGGCATCAATCGCCTTGCGAATCGTGATGAGCACCTCTTTGTCATCGCAATGGGTGTCATGGTACTTTTTGACCAGCATCAGGATGTAGTCAATGTTGATTTCGACCTGCCGAATCAGCTCCACCTCAAACACCACATCATCGGTGATGTCCTCTTTGGTTTCATCATGCTTCTTGTTGCGCCATTCATCCCGCAAATCCTGATAGCGGCCCAAATAGTCCTGTAGATCCCGTTCAGAGATCAGTTCGTTGCCCTTGAAATCATCAAAGGAGGACAGCAGGTTCCGCATCCGCAGCAGTGCGCCAAACAGCACGATAAAGTCCTTCTGGTTCTGCTCTCCGACGATCTGCGGCTCTGTCAGCGGGAACTTCTGTGTCAGGTCATCGATCATGTCGGTGTAACCCTGATGGTATTTTCCCTGCTCATCCGTATAGCCGTGGTAATAGTCTGCATATTTGCGCAGCAGAACGATGCCGCCCGCATTTTTATCTCCAAACAGCGAAATTGCCGCATCCACCCGCTTTTGCAGGTTGCGGAAGCAGACGATATTGCCAAAGGTCTTGATGCTGTTCAAGATACGGTTCGTCCGGCTGAACGCCTGAATCAGGCCGTGCATCTTCAGGTTCTTGTCCACCCAAAGGGTATTCAGGGTCGTGGCATCGAAGCCCGTCAGGAACATATTGACCACGATCAGCAGGTCAAGCTCTTTATTTTTCATGCGGAGCGATACATCTTTGTAGTAGTTCTGGAACCGTTCGCCATCGGTCGAGTAGTTCGTATGGAACATCTCGTTGTAATCCTGAATGGCGGCATCCAGAAAATCCCGGCTGCTCTGGTCAAGGTTGGAGGTATCTTCCGGGTTTTCCTCGTCCAGAATGCCATCCGTTTCCGCTTCGTTGGCTCCATAGCTGTAAATGGTAGCAATGCGCAGCCGCTTGGTTGGGTCTGCCGCCATCTGCTTTTTGAACTCCTGATAATACAGCTTTGCCATTGGCACAGATGCTACGCAAAAAATCGAATTAAAACCGCTGACGCGCTGTTTTTGCTTGATTTCCTCCACCGCACCACGCTGGGCAGAGGCCACCTCTGCCACATTCGTCAGCAGATTAAACTCATACGATTTGTCTCCCCGATAGGTTTTCTGGTCGAAGTGGTCAAGGATGTACTTTGTCACCAGAGAAATACGCTTGGGAGCCATGAATGCCTTTTCCCGGTCAATGTCCCAAACCTGTTTATCGTCCATGTCCGGCTCTGCATCCATCGTCTTGATGTAATCCACACGGAACGGCAGCACATTCTTGTCGTTGATGGCATCCACAATGGTGTAGGTATGCAGTGGTAGAACCTTTTCGCCTTTTTCATTTGGTTCACCGCCAAACAACTGAGGCGTTGTCCTCATACCGGGTTTTCCGCTCGTACCCGCATTTGCTGCGTAAATCGGTGTTCCGGTAAAACCGAACAGGTAGTACTTTTTGAAGTTGTGAACGATAGCACCGTGCATATCACCGAACTGGCTGCGGTGGCACTCGTCAAAGATGATCACAACGTGCTTCTGGTAGACCTCATGCCCCGGATTTTTCTTGATGAAGGTCGCCAGCTTCTGGATGGTGGTAATGATGATATGTGCTTCCGGGTTTTCCAACTGGCGTTTCAGAATCGTGGTGCTGGTGTTGGAGTTTGCCGCGCCCTTCTCGAAGCGGTCATACTCTTTCATAGTCTGGTAGTCCAAATCCTTGCGGTCTACCACAAACAACACCTTGTCGATGTAGGGCAACTGCGATGCCAGCCGTGCCGTTTTGAAGGAGGTCAGCGTCTTGCCGGAGCCAGTGGTGTGCCAGATGTAGCCGCCGCCCTCGATGCTTCCATACTTTTTGTAGTTGTTGGCGATCTCGATGCGGTTCAATATCCTCTCGGTTGCCGTGATTTGATATGGGCGCATCACCATCAGCATCTTTTCTGAGGTAAAAATGCAGTACCGGGTCAGCACGCTCAGGATCGTGTGCTTTGCAAAGAATGTCCGGGTAAAGTCGATCAGATCCGTCAGCACGCGGTTGTTCGCATCGGCCCAGTAGGAGGTAAATTCAAAGCTATTGCTGGTCTTTTCCTTTTTCGTCTTGCCGTGTTTGGCATCCTTGATGGCATTGTAGCGGGTGCTGTTGGAGTAGTACTTGGTATTTGTGCCGTTGGAGATCACAAAAATCTGTACATACTCATACAAGCCGCAGCCCGCCCAGAACGAATCCCGCTGGTAGCGGTTGATTTGGTTGAACGCCTCTCGGATGGCCACCCCGCGCCGCTTCAGTTCCACATGAACCAGCGGAAAGCCGTTGACCAGAATCGTCACATCGTAGCGATTATCATGCCGTGCGCCGTCTGCTTGTTTTACCTCATACTGGTTGATGACCTGCAGGCGGTTGTTATGGATGTTCTTCTTGTCGATCAGCGTGATATTTTTGGAACTTCCATCATCCCGGTGCAATACCTGCACATTGTCTTCCTGAATCTTCCGGGTCTTTTCGGGAATATGCTCGTTGGGGTTGGCAATTACATCACTGAAAAACTGCCGCCACTCCGTATCGGAAAACTGGTAGTGGTTCAACTCTTCCAGTTGGCTGCGGAGGTTAGCAATCAGTTCATCCTCGGTATGCAGCGGCAGATAGGTGTAGCCCTGCTCGCACAACAGCCGGATAAACTCTTTCTCCAGTTCTGCCTCGCTCTGGTAGCTGTCAGAGCGCACCTTGGAGGGTTCATAGGCAGCAACAACGGTATCCTCATTGGTAGCCGCAACGATATTGAAAAAGGACATTTTCACACCCGCCTTTTACTCATACAAACCTGCTTCTTCTCGTTCCACTCGAATATCTCGCAGTTTTCTTCCCTGATAAAGCCAATGCACCGGCCCTTGTAGCGGATAGGTCGTCTGCATGATTTTTTGAGCCAACGCAGAAAGCGAGTAGGTTTTACCCTGATACTCAATTTGCCGATCATCTTTTACAACGGCTACAACCTCAGGATGATTTTGCAGCACGATCTCTGCCCCCATCGGAATACCGCATTTAATAAATGAGAACGGGGCTTTGCGTTCTTTTGCTTCTTCCTGAATTTCAGCCGCAACTTCTTCGTCTGCAATCTCATGGCCTTCCGGGGTAAGGCGCTGCAGTTTGTCCATTGTGCCGCTTAATTTTGCAATGCTCTCCAAAAGCGCATAAGCATCCTCTTTTGTCATTGCATAAAACTCTTTTGTTCTTGTCTTGCCATCGAACGTATCAATAGCGCGCAAATCAGGATTCAAACGGTCGATCAGGCTATGCAGTTCTTTATCTTGTAGCGGAGTTGAAACATCGTAAGTAGCATATACCCGAAACGCAAATGGGATGCACTCGCTTCGATTTAACTGTTTCAGTCGATTCTCGATATTGGTCGCATAGCCAATTTTTACATAATCCGGGAAAGAGGGATTTGTCAGGATATAAATTACACCAGCTTTTTTTGCTGCACTCACGTTGCAGCCACCTCCTTAAACGTCAACAATTTATCTCGATAATATTCATACTGCTTTTGTCTTGCTTCAATCTCTGCGGGCAGGCCACTTGTCAAGTCATTACAGATTGCATCAAAGCGGTCAAGAATAGAAACAATTCGCTTCTGTTCCTCAATAGACGGTACTGCAATTACAGCCTTTGCTATATTGTCGTTGTACAATCTCGGAATCGTTCCGCCCTCAGATGCTTTCCACGGTTTCAGTTCATAGCAGTAGCGAAGATAGCTATTCAAAACAATACTTTCATCATTATCAATCCAAACGATGTTAGAATCTTGGAAGTATGCAGGCTTCCCATCATAAACAACTGTTCTGCCAATCGTTCCCGCCGCAGAAATCAGCACATCGCCTTTTTTCGGAAAATTATACTTCGACCGATATTCGTCAAATGTTTCCTGTGAAATATAGGCATCAGCTTCTTTTCCAAAGGTTCCAATTTTATAGAACGGAACACCGCTCACCGTATTTGTCTGGCTCTTCAAAATACGCTTACACATACAGATAGAGCCAATATCACCTAAAGAGATTCTCACATAGCCAAACACATACTGCAAGAGCTTAATCAGTGCTCTGCTCTGCTCTGCTCTGCTCTGCTCTGCTCTGCTCTGCTCTGCTCTGCTCTGCTCTGCTCTGCTCTGCTCTGCTCAAAATTGTGTTACCAGTTTCTGCAAATGTCAAGAGCTTATCTCGGTAATACTCGTACTGCTTCTGCCGGGCTTCAATCTCAGCAGGCAGGCCAATATTGAGGTCGGAGCAAATCTTCTCAAAGTTGTCCAGTACATTCACAATGCGTTTTTGGACATCAAGGGGCGGAACGGGCACAGGGAAAGCATTCAGCATAGGTCTACGAATAGACGCAACCGAACCTTGGAACATCGTTTTCTGGATATACGGCAGGAATTTTGCTTTCATGTAATGGAAATAATATTTAGACATAACTTCTGGCGTATTGATGTGAATGCGGTATGCCCGCTGATGCAGCGCATATTTTCCTTCAATATAATGATATACCTTTCCGACGCCCACACCATCACCCGCCGTTATAATGGCTGTTTCATCATACTCATAATCATTCTTTCGCAACGGCTCCTGAGAGCGAACAAAAAACGGATATTTGCCATCTTCCACCGCCTCGTTTGTATTACTACTTCCCGTCCCAATGTCCGCTATATCTGCCAGTTGCACAATTTTTGTGTTAGCGTGAAATGTCAACAGCTTATTTCTATAGTAACTATACTGTATGCCTCTAGCAGTAAGTTCCGATGTAAGTTCCGATGTAAGATTTGTGAAATTGTCCAAAATGCGAACAATTTCACGCTGAATTTCTAGTGGTGGAATTGGTATCATTAGCCTTGAAAAAAGTGTTTGTGTTAAGTGACTAATTGTCGAACCTGTTTTCTGTTGCTCAACAACACTTTGAAAATGATTAGACAACAGATAGTGCAGAATGAACCGATTCTCTAACGAACCATCTTTACAGCGAACAACAAAGACTCCACCATTTAATGTAGCTGGCATTTCAAGCCCCTTTACTTGCGCTACTTTACCAAGAGTTCCATCTTTGGTTATTAGGATATCTCCATTTTTCAATTGAATTTTCAGGTCTTGCTTGTATCGTTCTTCCGTCACATATACACAGGTACTATAATCAATTTCATGTGTTTCAGTAAAGTCAGTTCCTGTTATAAGCAAGTAGTCGCCTTTGCTCATATACTCTGCTTTCGTTAGCCGTTGCCAGCCAATTCGAGCATTTAATGTGCAAACTTCATCGAATCTTTTATACTCAACGCCATCCGGACAAAGCTCCCGGAGCAGTTCATCTAGCTTACTCATCCGCACCCTCTTCTTTCTTTGCAATATAGGTACTGTACAGTGCCATCACCGCATAATAATACATATCTTCCTGTGTTTCGATCAAATCTTCATCGAAAATAATATCTTCTTCTGATTTAGCAAATACCCGGCAACAGTCAATAACGATTCGCATCGTCCAGTATGTCATTATTTCTTCTGGGCATCCAGCTAAATCACATTGCAACCAAACCATATCAATTGGTGGCTGCAGTAGCCATTTGGATTTTCCCAAATCTGCGGAGTGAAGGTAATCATACATATATCCGTATAGCGTTCCGTTATAGCTCGTGTCTTTTAATAATTGGAGTGAATCACCTTGATAAAAGTGTGTTCGCCTTATGTCCTCAAATATGTACGGGTTTACGGTTTCAATTTTTTCATCCGAATAACGCTCCATCGCTCGATAAAAGTATTTAGCCCCATCATATAAAGTATCTTGTCCAAAACCGCACGCCTTAATATCATCTTTTAGTCGTTTTAATGCAGCACTCACCTGTTCTTTAGAAACCTCTATTGGCTGAAAATTGGCTTGCTTCAGAATTTCCTTTTGGACTTCCTCACTACATCTTAAAAACTTAGTCGTTATCACTCTATGATGCTTTCTTTTGAGATTCAGGCTTTTTGCAATCGCTGACAACGGCAAGTATTCTATTTCATCTTCATTATCAATCAGAAAAACTCTTGCCGCTTCAGCAACAGCTTTTTTCTGCGCCTCCACTTCCATTTGCTCACGTTCTTTTTCATGTGAGCGCTGTAGCCAATAGATTGCAACTGTCAATACAACTGTTGCAATCTATGAGAGCACATCCACTACGAAACTCCAAATCTCAAGGCTCATCTTTACTCTAGGTTTTCCTCCAAATACCTGTCAAAATCGCTCTGGTACAGCCGATCCTGCACCACACGGTACTTTTCAAACTCCGTTTCGGCGTGCATTTTTGCAAGCTGCGCCGAGATTTTGCCTGCATCCCTCAACACTTCCAGATCATCTGCCTGCAAATAGATGTCCAGCCGCTTGGCCCAGTCCTCCATGGTCATGGGGATATGACGGCGGGCACGGTTCTCGGCAAGGTCAAGGTATGCCGAAACAATCAGCTCCATGGACTTCATTTCATCTTCGGTCAGATAGTTTTTCGCCACCGAAACATCGCTCTTTTTAATTTTGCCGTTGGGAGCGTCCTTCCATGTGTGAAGCCCCATGTGCGGCTTTTCGGCATCGGCACGCTCATAGATCAGCTCTGCCGCCGTATGGCGATGCACGGCATAGTGCATCTTATTCTGCACCTTTGCAAAGAACTCTTTTGTGGTCAGCGCGTTGCGGTCATAATCCAGCGAAGTAGCGTAAATATCAGTGAGTTTCTGGTAGAAGTTGCGCTCCGAAATGCGAATTTCCCGGATACGCTCCAACTGCTCTTCAAAGTATTTCTTGGTCAGGACTGTGCCACCGTTTTTCAGGCGTTCCTCATCCATAGCCCAACCCTTGATGGTATACTGCTCCACGATCTGGTTCGCCCAGACACGGAACCGCACCGCCCGCTGGTTGTTCACCTTGAAGCCGACCGCAATAATTGCCTGTAAGTTATAGTGGTTCGTGTTGTACTTTTTTCCGTCCGTGGCAGTTATTAAGTATTTCTTAATAACTGCTTCTTCCTGCAATTCCCCATCCTCAAAAATCTTTTTCAGGTGCTGGTTTATCGCTGCGACAGACACATCGTAAAGGGTCGCCATCATCTTTTGCGTCAGCCAGATGTTTTCATCCTCGTAGCGCATCTCGATGCTGTCCTTATCCTCCCCCGTGGAGGCAACAAAGGTCAAATATTCCGCCGCAGAAGAACGTACCAACGCAGAATCATTCTTTTTGTTTTCCATCTCAGCCCTCGATTTCTGCCACGATCTGGTCAATAGCAGCCCGCAGTTCGTTTTCTCGTGCTGCGATTTGCGCAATTTCAGCGTTCAGCTTCACAATGTCGATCTTCTCGCGGGTGTCCTTGGCTTCCACATAAGTGGAAACGGACAGATTGTAGTCATTTTCCTGCACCTCGGAATACTCCGCCAGATGGGAGAAGTGCGCTTCTTCTGCCCGCTGTGCAAAGGTGTCCACGATCTTATTGATGTTTTCCGGCGTGAGCTTGTTGTTGTTCGTCACCTTGACACACTCGGAAGAAGCGTCAATGAACAGCACTTTATTATCCGTTTTACCCTTTTTCAGCACCATGATGCAGGTGGCAATACTGGTGCCGAAGAACAGATTGCTCGGCAACTGGATGATGCAGTCAATGAAGTTGTTGTCCACCAGATACTTGCGGATCTTCTGCTCTGCGCCGCCACGGTACATGATGCCGGGAAAGCAGACGATTGCAGCCGTACCGTTGGAAGCCAGCCATGCCAGCGAGTGCATGATAAACGCTAAGTCCGCTTTGCTCTTCGGAGCCAGCACACCAGCCGGAGCAAAACGCGGGTCATTGATGAGCAGCGGATTCTCGTCACCGGCCCACTTGATGGAGTACGGCGGATTCGATACGATCAGCTCAAAGGGTTCATCATCCCAGTGCTGCGGATTTGTCAGCGTATCCTCACAGACAATGTCGAATTTGTCAAACTCAATGTCGTGCAGGAACATATTGATACGGCACAGGTTATACGTTGTGATGTTGATTTCTTGCCCAAAGAAGCCATTGCGCACAGCGTCCCGTCCCAGCACCTTTTCTGCCTTCAGTAGCAACGAACCAGAGCCGCAGGCCGGGTCATATACCTTGTTGATTTCCTTCTTGCCTACCGTACCCAGCCGGGTCAGCAACTCCGAAACATCGGCAGGCGTAAAGAACTCGCCGCCGGACTTGCCCGCATTGCTGGCGTACATGGTCATCAGGTATTCGTAGGCATCGCCAAAAGCATCAATGTCATGCTCTTTCACATCTCCAAGGTTCATATCTGCTACGCCGTTCAGCAGCTTCACGAGCTTTTCATTGCGTTTGGCAACGGTCGCGCCCAGCTTGTTGCTGTTCACATCGTAATCATCAAACAGCCCTGCAAACTGTCCCTCAGAGGAGCTGCCCTTTGCGGATTCCTCAATGTGCCGGAACACCGTTTCCAACGTTTCATTGAGGTTTTCATCGCTGGCCGCTTTTGCCCGTACATTGCAGAACAACTCACTGGGCAGGATGAAGAACCCTTTTTCCTGTACCAGCCCTTCCCGTGCCTGCTCTGCCTCTGCATCAGGCATATCCTCATAGCGGAAGTCCGGGTTGCCTGCATCAATTTCGCCCTGATTGATGTAGCTGGCAATGTTCTCCGAAATATAACGGTAGAACATCGTACCGAGAACGTAGCTCTTGAAATCCCATCCGTCCACTGCGCCGCGCAGATCATCCGCTATCGCCCAGATTGCACGGTGCAGTTCTTCGCGTTCCTGTTCTTTTTTGGTGTCTACCATTTTTATTTCCTCCATCAAATGCGAATTTCCGCATTGTTTTCTTTCATTTTAACATAGTAAATGTACCACTATTGGTACACCATGGTGTTTTTCCCAAAAAGGATATACTTTCCCTTTATACTATCCTAGTAAAGCGTACCACAGCTTTTCCGTGATTGCAAGCCGATAAAAATTTCTATTGCATTTTTCGGCGAGATAGTGTACACTTTTTTCAATCTTGTCCACTGTCTGTATCTCGGACGGAGTTTCGTATCGTCAAACACCTGTGAACTGAGAGGAAAGCCAATGAAAGCGAAAAAGACCAAACTGCCCGAAAATCTGTATCATTACACCAGCCTCATCAAGTATCGGATGATTCTTGCAACTGGGAAACTGCTTCTGACACCTTCCAATCTGAAATATGACAACGCCACGCTCCATGACGAACCACTCTTTTTTAATGGGCAGAAAATTGGTTATAAATCCGTTGACAAATATGAAAACTATCATCCTGTCGTCTGGCTGACTGCCAATGACCATGCCGGTGCAAAAAACACCGGTCTGTCCAACGACAAAATCATGTGCCGCATTACCATCAAGACCAATGGTAAAATCTGGCGATATCTGCCTTGGCGCACTTTCTGCGACAAGTACAACGCTGACCGCAGCGTTGCCTCAACCCTCAAACAAACTGCTAATGACTACCTGAACTGGTATGTCTGTGAATCTGAGATTCCAGTTGCGGACTTTGCAAAGGTCGAGTTTCTGGCTGAAGATGGCACCTACAAAGACGAGAAGGACATTCCCGGATTTGCTCTGACGGATATTGCCCCGGAGCTTTTTGAGTAAAATATCACTTATATGTACAGACCCCCGCCAACATCCGCTGGCGGGGGTCTGCTATGCTTACAGCTCTATGCTGTTCTGCCTGTTCTTCTTCTGGCTCCTATCTGTGGTCTGCTCCTGCTCCCTCATAAACCCAATGACCTGCTGCATCTTTTCGGCACCGAAATAGTTCCATACTCGCCTGAAATCACGTTTCATCGCATAGAGCTGCGAATTCTCAGCTTTTACCTGTTCCAGCTGCTGGCTCAAATGGCGGGTAGCCTTCTTCTCGTCCTGATAGAAGTGCAGATACTTATCCCTCTCGTTCTTAACCTCCCAGTACTTCCGATGGAGGGCAAAAAGTACCTTCACCAACTTCTGGATCAGCGGCATGGCCTTTTTCTCCCGGTAACTCTTGGCGGTCTCAAACGTGGCTGCTTCTGGCACCCATTCCTCCGGCCGCTGGGAGTACTGCGCTGACAGGTTTTCCAGCCCCTCCATGATGGGAGCCAGCTTGTTCAGCTTCTGGCTCTGCTTCTGGTAGGTCAACTCTGCTTTCTGTACCCGCTGTTCAGCGGCTTCTACGGCTGTCTGCGCTGTTTCCAGCTGTTCCTGCATCTCGGTCAGGTCGGTCTGGCACTCCTGCTTGGCAGCTTCCAGAGCCACCACCTCTTTACTACGCTCCCGCTTCTTGAAGTCCAGCACAGACAGGTGCTCTTCGTGGGTGCCTTTCTGTTCCCACTCGATGCCGTGCCGCTCCATCACGGCAGCAAGCTGCTCTTTCTCGGCGTTGATCCACTGGTTCAGCTCGGATTCTCTCTTGGAGCCGCCTGCAAAGCCCAAGGCCTTCAGAGCCTGCTTCAGGGAGACCTTGGTGTCCAGTCCTTTGCCTTTCCAACCGGACACATACGGCACGAAGTCGATGTGCAGATGGGGCGTGGCTTCGTCCATGTGGAGGAAAGCCCCGAACACCCGCAGTGTCGGGTTCCGCTCTTGGAAGCCCTGCATATACTCGTCCAGCAGTTCCTTTGCCAGTGCGCCATTCTCGGTCAAGACACCCATATCATCTTTGTTGCCGATCTGGACGATCAGCTCATGGAAAAGCTTTTCCTGCTTGCCTGTCCGCAGGTGCTCATAGTAGTCGGTGATACAGCGGTCCTTGCGCTTCTGCTTGGCATTGTAACGCTTCACTGCCTCGTCAAACAGTTCGTGGTACACCTTCTGAATCGGCTCATCCCGGTACACGACATTCAGGCTGCTGCGCTTCGGGTCTACGTTTTCAGCGGTGAAACTTCTCCGGTTATGGTTGAGGGAGCCGGGACCCCGCATTGCGGAAATGGTTCTTTTCAATCGCACGTCCTTTCTCTGTGGAAGTAACTGGTGCCGGACACGGCAATGGCTTTGTTACTTTCGTCGAAAGTAACGCAAAAGCACTTTTGACAGACGTTCCGTCCATCAAAAGATGCCTTTGCGCCCTGCCGGGGGCTTCCGTCTGCGGACTGGGTTTCGCTGTACCTCGCCGCTGCCCGGTCCAACACCACCTTCCTGCGTGATTGCATTCACAGGAGCGTGACACGCTCCTGTCCTCTACCAATAGAGGGACTCACCAGCGGAAGCTTTCTGGCACGCCTCGTCTGTCCAGATACTCCTGCCGAGCCTGCTCCCGTTGTTCCTCGGTGGGCGCCGTCTTGTACTGGGCATACAGCTCATGCCGCAGCATCGCATCCAGTTTTTGCTCCAAACCCTGTTCAATAACTTCTTCGTACTCATTTTCGCCGCTCAAATGATAATGCAGCAAGGCGACGAAAAGTTCCTGCGAAATTTGCACATTTTTCATCATTATCACCATCCCGTGTCGGTTGTGTCGATTGTGACGATATTTTATATAGTAGCAAAAATACCGTCACAACCGTCACGAATCGTCACGCCCCAGAATTTTCCAGCGTCAATTTGACCTCTCTGCCCTCATGGGTGCGCCTGCTTTCGTACCGAATTCCATAATCGTTGTAGAGCCTGTCGGCACTCACGTTCAGCTTCCGGGTCAGGATGTTTGCCTGTATGCTCACACCCGGCAGACGTTCCAGCAGCTCCGTGGGCGTACCGCTCCACTCTGGCTGTTCCGGGCTGAGCATCTTTGCCACCGCTTCCAGAAGCGGGTCGGGCGGCAGCTTCCAGAGTTCCGTTTCGGCTCCTTGGAACTCCCACACGCAGCGTTCCCGGTTGAACTCCAACGTCAGCTCCTGATCTGGCTGATCACGCCCCACGATGTCCAGCAGGGCGGTATTGTCCGTGCGCCGCTTCTTCTGCATGATGAATGCTCCATCCGCTGCACCCAGCAGGCCATTGGTGCCGGAGATCATGTCGAAGCTATCCTCGGCTTCCATCTTCCGGGTGTGGTGAACCACCAGCAGGCAGATGCCATACCTGTCGCTGAAGGCTTTCAGTTTGGTCACGATCTCGTAGTCGCTGGCGTAGCTGTATCGGTCACCGCCGATCTCCCGCACCTTCTGCAGGGTGTCGATGATGATGAGCCGTACATCCGGGTGCTCCCGGATGAATCCTTCCAACTGCTGGTCAAGTCCCTCGCTCACGGACTTAGCTTGCGTTGCGAAGTAGAGATTGCTGGTCTCCTCTACCCCGAACATCCGGGAGAGCCGCCGCTGCAGCCGGGCGTAATCATCCTCCAACGCCAGATAGAGGACGGTGCCTTGATGCACCTCGTACTCCCACAACGGAAGCCCCATCGCCACATGGTAGGCGAGCTGCCCCATGAAGAAGGACTTGCCCACCTTGGGCGCACCTACGAAGAGGTAGGTGCCACTGTACAGCAAGTCGTTCACGATGGGCTTCCGGGGTGGATACACCGTGTCGTACAGTTCGGTCATTGATACCGTGTTCAGCCCGAAATTGTTTGACTTTTTCGCGGCTTGCAGATTGATTTGCTTGCCCGAATTTGTTATAATATTGGTGTTGATTTTTGAGGACGACTGTACCGCATCTGCGCCAACAGATGCACCCGGTACGGTCGTTTTTCTATTGTCCGTCATTCGCATTCCTCCTTAAGTCCGTTCAACGTCAGAGCCACCATTTGCAAGGTCTCCAGCAAGTCCGGTGGGACTTCTTCATCCACGGCCAGCCGCTGCAATTCCTGATAGATCAGCTTCATCTGGTCTCGCAGGGCTTTGTAGACCCTTGGGTTGCCTACCACGGTGATCTCCCGGTCGGTCAAGCGGCGGATGATATACTCCTGTTTGGTCAGCCCGGAGAGCTTTACTTTGGCTTCCAGAACCTCGTCCTCTTCCGGGGACATTCGGAAGGCTACCACCTTGTTCCGCCAGCGTCCTTGCTGGTCGAGCACTCGTTCCATTTTCATCCCTCCTTTCGTTCCATGTTCAGCTTCTGCGCCATCTCCTGCTGCTTTGAGGGGAAGAGATGGGCGTACTTATAGGTGATGTCCACGCTCTCATGCCCCACCCGGTCTGCGATTGCCAGCGCCGAGAAGCCCATCTCGATCAGCAGCGATACATGGGAGTGCCGCAGGTCGTGGATTCGGATGCGCTTCACCCCGGCTTCCTTGGCTCCCCTGTCCATCTCGTGGTGCAGGTAGCTCTTGGTCACCTCAAAGATCCGCTGGTCTGGCTGGACTTTGTAGAGGGATTTCAGATAGTCTCTGATCTCGTCCGTCAGAAACTGCGGCATCTGGATGACCCGGACGCTCTTGGGTGTTTTCGGGTCGGTGATCACATCCCGGCCTTTCAGCCTTTGATAGGATTTGGTGATGGAGAGCAGCCCCTTGTCCAAGTCGAAGTCTGCCGGGGTCAGAGCCAGCAATTCGCCCTCCCGGATGCCACACCAGTAGAGGACCTCAAAAGCGTAATAGGATTGCGGCTTGTCCATCATGACTTCTGCGAATTTGAGGTACTCCTCCTTCGTCCAGAAGAGCATCTCCTTGTGCTTTTCTGACCCCATGCACCCGGCTGTGGCTGCTGCATTTGATTTCAGCCCATAGAACCGGACGGCGTGGTTCAGAATGGCACTGAGCTGTCCATGGAGCGTCTTGAGGTAGGTCGGCGAGTAGGCCTTGCCGTTTTTGTCCCGGTAGTTCAGCATCTCGTTCTGCCATGCGATCACATCCCGTGGCTTTATCTCGCTGAGCCGTTTTTCTTTGAAATACGGTAAGATTTTCGTTCGGATGATGTGCTCTTTGGTAGACCAGGTGTTTTCCCGGAGTCGCTTTTTCTTGTCCGTGATATAAATTTCCACAAAGGCTTCAAAGGTCATAGTCAGGTCTGCTGCCTGCTGAAGAAGGAACTCCCGCTCCCACGCCAGAGCGTCCTTCTTGGTGGCAAACCCCCGTTTCAGCTTCTTCTGCTTCACACCTTGCCAGTTTTCGAAGTAGAAGGAAGCGTACCATGTGCCCTGCCTGCTGTCCTTGTAGGCTGGCATCCCATCACTCCTCTCCTGCCCCGTAGATCTTCTCCTGATAGTACCTCCTGCTCACCCGACCTCCTACGGTCGTATAGCCTTTGGCCTTCAGTTCCTCGTTCCACTGGGCGATCATCTTGTACGCCAGCCCCTGGGAGATGTCCAGTTCCTTTGCCAGCTCGTCTGCCTTGATAAAAATGCTGTTTGCCATTTTTTGTCCTTTCCTTGTCGGTTTCGTTTCGGTGCCGCTTCATCCTCGCTGACTTCCGGCAGGCATATCCCCTTTGCGGTGCTGTGCCGTCCCCTTACGGAGCGCTCGCTTCCTTTCGGAAGGTCTTGGCGGTTTGGGTCAGTTTGGCGGTCATTCAATTTTACTAAGCATTTTTGCTTATCTTTTTGTGTTCTCATTATACTAAACACATTCCGTTAAGTCAAGAGGTTTTCGGGTAAAATCTTAAACTTTTTTGTTTATTTTCTATTGCACCTCCTGTTTTTCTGTGCTATACTGGGTTCAACAAATATGTTTAAGTCAGGAGGCAATCGCATGGCAGTCGGTGACCGCATCAAACGTGCCCGCAACCTCCGAGGTATGACCCAGAAAGAACTGGGCATTGCCATCGGGTTTGAGGAGAAAAGCGCAGACATCCGCATCGCACAATACGAAAGCAACACCCGCACTCCTAAAGAAGAGTTGCTCCGCAAGATTGCGGAGGTGCTGGACGTGAACTACCGTTCCCTCTATGAGCCGACCCTGTACGCCGCAGAGGATGTGATGTACACTCTGTTCGAGCTGGACGAGCACTATCCCGGCACCCGGCTCTACGAGGTCACAGACACCACCGACCCGGATCTCCCGGAAAAGCACATGGCGGTCAGCTTCCGGTATCGCCTGCTGGATGATTTCCTGAAGGAGTGGCAGCTCCGCAAGAAGCAGCTCCGGGAGGGTGAGATCACCAAGGAAGAGTATCTGGAATGGAAGCTCAACTGGCCTCAGACCGCCGACGGCTGCGGCCGGTACGAGCCGAAGAAAAAGTGGCGTAAAGAATAAAAGACACAAAAATGCCCTCTGAAAAACTTACCGTTTCTCAGAGGGCATTCTCATGTCTCTCTTTATGAATAATCGCCTGATAGTATCAAAGCAGTATCACAGAGCCTTTTGACTCTCGAAATATTGCATTGCATCAACACTTTTCAGGTTTTGAAGATTACTCGAGCTCGATCGTGGCCGGCGGTTTACCGGTGCAATCATAGAAGACGCGGTTGACGTGCTTGACCTCATTGACGATGCGGCTGGTGACGGTGCCGAGGACATCCCACGGCATATTGTAGCTTTCGGCCGTCATGAAGTCAGTGGTGGTCACGGCGCGCAGAGCCACCGCATAGTCGTAGGTGCGCTCGTCGCCCATGACGCCGACGCTGCGCATATTGGTCAGCGCGGCATAATACTGGTTGATTTCCTTATCGAGGCCCGCCTTGGCGATCTCCTCGCGCCAGATGGCGTCTGCATCCTGCACGATGGCAACCTTTTCAGGGGTCACTTCGCCGATGATGCGGATGCCCAGACCGGGGCCGGGGAACGGCTGGCGGCTGACCAGATACTCCGGCAGACCCAGCTCACGGCCGACCTGACGGACTTCGTCCTTGAACAGGTTGCGCAGCGGCTCCACCAGCTCCTTGAAGTCCACGGTATCGGGCAGACCGCCGACGTTGTGGTGGCTCTTGATGACGGTGGATTCGCCGCCCAGACCGCTCTCAACGACGTCCGGGTAGATGGTGCCCTGCGCAAGGAAATCCACCTTGCCGATCTTCTTGGCCTCTTCCTCGAAGACGCGGATAAACTCCTCACCGATGATCTTGCGCTTGCGCTCCGGCTCGGTGACACCGGCCAGCTTGCTGAAATAGCGCTCGCGGGCGTCCACGCAGACAAAATTGATGTCAAAGTTCGGGTTGCCGGGGCCAAAGACCGCGCAGACCTCTTCCTTCTCGTTCTTGCGGAGCAGACCGTGATCCACGAACACACAGGTCAGCTGCTTGCCGACCGCCTTGGCCAGCATAGCCGCCAGAACCGAGGAATCCACGCCGCCGGACAGGGCGCACAGTACCTTGCCGTCGCCGATCTCCTCACGTAGCGCCTTGACGTTGTTCTCCACGAAGGAGTCCATCTTCCAGTCGCCGGTGCAGCCGCAGACGTTGTACACGAAATTGTGCAGCATTTTCTTGCCCTCGGCAGTGTGCAGGACTTCCGGGTGGAACTGGACGGCATACAGGCCCTTTTCAGCGTTCTCGGCAGCGGCCACCGGGCAGTTGACCGTGTGGGCCGTGATCTTGAAGCCGGGCGCCGCCTGTTCGATATAATCGTTGTGGCTCATCCAGCAGATCGTGGAGGGCTGAACATCCGCAAACATCTTGCTGGAATTGTCCACGAAGACCTCCGTCTTGCCGTACTCGCGCTCCGGTGCGCGGCAGACGTGACCACCCAGTAGGTGCATCATCAACTGGCTGCCATAGCAGATGCCCAGAACAGGCACGCCCCAGTTGAAGATCTCCGGGTCGATCGTGGGGGAATCCTCCAGATAAACGCTGTTGGGGCCACCGGTAAAGATGATGCCCTTGGGGTTCTTCGCCTTGATGAGCGCCAGATCCGTCTTGTAGGAATAGATTTCACAGTAGACATTGTTTTCGCGGACGCGGCGGGCAATCAGCTGGTTGTACTGGCCGCCGAAATCCAGAACGATCACGGTTTCGTGCTGCATGATATTCTCCTCCCTGTTGCATGTGTGCTTTTACAGATGACTTTAGTATAGCACATTTCACAACCAAAAGCGACATCTTTTGTGGATTTGACCGGAATTATTTTTTTCGAATCGGATGACGCAGCACCGTCTTGCACTTTTCCGGGGCTGCCTTGTATTCGCCATTCGGTTCATTGGGGTCACCCCTCCCCTGCACTGCTGCAAAATTCATGGGTGGGATCGTAATCAGCTGCGGCTTTTTCGGCGGGAGATAAAATTTCCTGTACTCTTTCTTATAATCAAATGCCATCGCTTGCGCCCTCCAGCATCTTTTTATTTTCTCATCTGTCTTCAGTATAGCAGAACAACCTTTTTTGTAAAGAGTCTTCTGTACAGAACACAAAAGGCTCCCCTGCCGCATCAGCAGAGGAGCCAAAGATGCCAAAAAGAGCGTTCCCACTCTCCGGAATGGGAACGCTCTTTGAAAGTTTAACCTTTAGCCTTAGGACAGGCGCGAAGGGTCAAGATCACTCAATGATCTTGCCGACAACGCCAGAGCCAACGGTACGGCCACCCTCACGGATAGCGAAACGCAGACCCTCTTCCATAGCAACCGGGGTCAGCAGCTCAACGTGCATCATGACGTTATCGCCGGGCATGCACATCTCGGTGCCTTCGGGCAGGGTGATGATGCCGGTCACGTCAGTGGTACGGAAGTAGAACTGAGGACGATAGTTGGAGAAGAACGGGGTGTGACGGCCGCCTTCGTCCTTGGTCAGAACGTAGACCTGAGCCTCGAAGACCTTGTGGGGATGGACAGTGCCGGGCTTAGCCAGAACCTGACCACGCTCGATCTGGGTACGATCAACACCACGCAGCAGGGCGCCGATGTTATCGCCAGCCTCAGCGAAGTCCAGAGACTTACGGAACATCTCCAGGCCGGTGATGGTGGTGCTCAGGCGATCGGGCTTGATGCCGACGATCTCCATAGCATCGCCAACCTTGGCAACACCACGCTCAACACGGCCGGTAGCAACGGTACCACGGCCAGAAATGGTCATGACATCCTCGATGGGCATCAGGAAGGGCTTATCCTCCTCACGATCCGGGTTGGGGATGTAGGAGTCAACAGCGTCCATCAGCTCCTTGATGCAAGCATACTCGGGTGCATCAGGATCCTTGGAGGTGGACTCCAGAGCCTTCAGAGCGGAGCCACGAATGATCGGGGTGTCGTCGCCGGGGAAGTCGTACTCGTTCAGCAGCTCGCGGATCTCCATCTCGACCAGATCCAGCAGCTCCTCGTCGTCGACCATATCGCACTTGTTCATGAAGACAACGATATAAGGCACGCCGACCTGACGAGCCAGCAGGATGTGCTCACGGGTCTGGGGCATGGGACCATCGGTAGCAGCAACGACCAGAATAGCGCCGTCCATCTGAGCAGCACCAGTGATCATGTTCTTAACGTAGTCAGCATGGCCCGGGCAGTCA
The DNA here is from genome assembly GCF_003287455.1 of Faecalibacterium hattorii. Classification (GTDB taxonomy): domain Bacteria; phylum Bacillota; class Clostridia; order Oscillospirales; family Ruminococcaceae; genus Faecalibacterium; species Faecalibacterium hattorii. The sequence continues at coordinate 212,004 of NZ_PRLC01000001.1, forward strand.
ACGTGAGCATAGTGACGAGCGTCAGTCTGATACTCAACGTGAGCGGAGTTGATCGTGATACCACGAGCGCGCTCCTCGGGAGCCTTATCGATGTTGGCATAATCCATGAAGTCTGCGTCGCCCTTCAGTGCCAGATACTTGGTGATAGCGGCGGTCAGAGTGGTCTTGCCGTGGTCAACGTGACCGATGGTGCCGATGTTAACATGCGGCTTAGAACGGTCAAATTTTGCCTTTTCAGCCATTGGAATATCCTCCCTTTATAATCGGATTGAATTTGGTTACAACAGTCCTGCAAACACAGAATTGCATTGCAAAACTATTCTACTAGATTCAGCCTGTAAAATCAAGTGTTTTTACAGGAAATTTTGCCGGAGCTACACCACCCCGGCAAAATTCTCTTTTAATTTAAGGCAATCAAGCCTTGGTACGGCCTGCAATGATCTGGTCGGCAATGTTCTTGGGCACCGGCTCGTAGTGAGACGGCTCCATGACATACTGACCACGGCCCTGCGTCTTGGAACGCAGGTCGGTTGCGTAGCCGAACATCTGAGCCAGAGGAACAAAAGCGTTGACACGCTGGGTGCCAGCCATAGCTTCCATACCCTGAATCTGGCCGCGGCGAGCATTCAGGTCGCCGATGACATCGCCCAGATACTCATCGGGAACGATAACAGCAACCTTCATGATAGGCTCGGTGATGATAGGATCAGCCTTGCGCATAGCATCCTTGAACGCCATAGAACCAGCGATGGAGAAGGCCATTTCAGAGGAGTCGACCTCGTGATAAGAACCATCCCACAGGGTGACCTTGACGTCAACGACAGGATAGCCAGCCAGAACGCCGGACTTCATAGCACCCTGAATACCGTTGTCGATAGCAGGGATGTATTCCTTCGGGATCGCGCCGCCAACGATGGCGTTGACGAACTCGTAACCCTTACCGGGCTCATTGGGCTCGATCTTGATCTTAACGTGACCATACTGGCCCTTACCACCGGACTGACGAGCGTACTTGGTCTCCTGATTGGCCTCCTTGCGGATGGTCTCACGGTAAGCGACCTGAGGTGCGCCGACATTTGCCTCGACCTTGAACTCACGCAGCAGACGGTCAACGATGATCTCCAGATGGAGCTCGCCCATACCTGCGATGATGGTCTGGCCAGTCTCTTCGTCGGTGTAGGTCTTGAAGGTCGGATCCTCTTCGGCCAGCTTTGCCAGCGCGATGCCCATCTTCTCGTTGCCAGCCTTGGTCTTCGGCTCGATGGCGACGCGGATAACGGGCTCAGGGAACTTCATGGACTCCAGAATGATGGGATGATTCTCATCACACAGAGTATCACCAGTGGTGGTGTTCTTCAGACCGACAACGGCAGCGATATCACCTGCGTAGCAGCAGTCGATATCCTTGCGGTGGTTGGAGTGCATCTGCAGGATGCGGCCCATACGCTCCTTGGTGTCCTTCACGGAGTTGTAGACAGTGGTACCTGCCTCAACCTTACCGGAGTAAACACGGAAGTATGCCAGCTTACCAACGAACGGGTCGGTAGCGATCTTGAAGGCCAGAGCGGCGAAGGGAGCGTCGTCGGAAGACGGACGGGTCTCCTGCTCTTCGGTCTCCGGATTCACGCCCTTGATGTCCTCGACGTCGGTCGGGGCGGGCATATAGTCAACGATCGCATCCAGCAGCTTCTGAACGCCGCGGTTCTTGTAGGAAGAACCACAGGTAACGGGAACCAGAGTATTTGCAATGGTCTCCTTGCGGATAGCAGCCTTCAGTTCCTCACGAGTGATCTCCTCACCCTCGAGGTACTTTTCCATCAGGACTTCGTCGTTCTCGGCAACAGCCTCAACGAGGATGTTGCGATACTCCTCAGCCTGCTCCTTCATGTCCTCGGGGATGGGCTCGCAGCGCATGTCGTTGCCCATATCGTCGTAGTAGACCTCAGCGTTCATGTCAACGAGGTCAACGATACCGCGGAAGGTATCCTCCTGACCGATCGGCAGCTGGATGGCCACGCCGTTGGCGTGCAGACGATCATGCAGCATCTTGATGCAGCGGAAGAAGTCAGCACCCATGGTGTCCATCTTGTTGACGTACACCATACGGGGGACTTTGTATTCATCAGCCTGACGCCAAACGGTCTCAGACTGAGGCTCGACACCACCCTTTGCAGCCAGAACGGTTACAGAACCGTCCAGAACACGCAGAGAACGCTGAACCTCAACAGTGAAGTCAACGTGGCCCGGAGTGTCGATAATGTTGATGCGGTGACGATTCTTCTTGAACGCGACCGGATCCTTCTGGGTCTCGGAGTGAGACCAGTAGCAGGTGGTAGCAGCGGAAGTGATGGTGATACCACGCTCCTGCTCCTGAACCATCCAGTCCATCGTGGCGCCGCCATCGTGGACCTCACCGATCTTATGGTTGATACCGGTGTAGTACAGGATACGCTCGGTAGTGGTCGTCTTGCCGGCATCGATATGAGCCATAATGCCGATATTTCTCGTCATCTGAAGAGAAACTTCTCTGGGAGTAGCCATGAAATTAACCTCCTACAGAACAGATCAATAACGGAAATGAGCGAAAGCCTTGTTGGCCTCGGCCATCTTGTGGGTATCCTCGCGCTTCTTCACGGCGTTACCAGTGTTGTTGGCAGCATCCATGATCTCGGCAGCCAGACGCTGAGCCATGGTCTTCTCACCACGGCTGCGGCTGTAAGCGGTCAACCAACGCAGACCCAGAGTCTCGCGGCGGGCGGGGCTGACTTCCAGAGGAACCTGATAGTTTGCACCACCGACACGGCGGGTCTTGCACTCGAGGCTGGGCATGATGTTCTCCATCGCCTTCTCGAAAGTTTCCAGAGGATCGTTGCCGGTCTTCTCCTGAATCATGGAGAAAGCCTCGTAAACGATCTTCTGAGCGACGCCCTTCTTGCCATCCAGCATCACGCTGTTGACCAGACGGGTGACCATCTTGGAATTGTAAATAGGATCAGCTAAGACATCGCGCTTAGCAATGTTACCTCTTCTAGGCATCTTTCTTCCCTCCTTCACAGAATGATATCATCGGTACTCGAAAGTAATAAAACTCCCGTTGTGTCACAAAGAGCTGACCTTACATAAACCGTTACCCTCCGCACAAGGCGGACTTGTTATTTATATAATGGAAAGCCGTTTATGGCGGTTCGTTCCTTAATTACTTCTTCGCAGCACCGGCCTTAGGACGCTTCGCGCCGTACTTGGAGCGGGCCTGATTACGGCCTGCCACACCCTGAGTATCCAGGGTACCACGGATGATGTGGTAACGCACACCGGGCAGGTCCTTAACACGGCCGCCACGGATCAGCACGACGGAGTGCTCCTGCAGGTTATGGCCGATACCGGGAATGTAAGAGGTGACCTCAATACCATTCGTGAGGCGGACACGAGCAACCTTACGCAGAGCAGAGTTAGGCTTCTTCGGGGTCATGGTACGAACAGCGGTGCAGACACCACGCTTCTGGGGGCTGTTCAGATCAGAATACTGTTTCTTCTGAGAATTGTAGCTCTTCAGCAGTGCGGGAGCGGTGCTCTTGGTAGCCAGAACCTGACGGCCTTTGCGTACAAGCTGGTTAAAAGTAGGCATTTTGTTTCTCCTTTCTTAATGATGAACATCGGATTCTTTCCGACTTTTTTGCCACACTTCCCCTACAGGGACGCGCAACAGTTATATAATACTCGTTCTGATTCGGAATGTCAACAGTTTTTCCAGAAAAAATTGCAATTATTCAAAAAACCGCCCCGCGGGAGCATTCTCCCGCGGGGCGGCATTGCGTTTATGGAATTTTTAGCCCGTCAGCGCTTACTGCTGGTTTGCAGCAGCCAGCTCAGCAGCAACGGCCTCGTCGCGCTCAGCCTCACGGCGCTTCAGATCCTCGCGGACTTCCGGGAGACCGGTACCAGCCGGGATCAGCTTACCGATGATGACGTTCTCCTTCAGGCCAGCCAGCGGATCGACCTTGCCCTTGATGGCGGCTTCGGTCAGCACGCGGGTCGTCTCTTGGAAGGAAGCGGCAGACAGGAAGGACTCGTTTGCCAGAGCAGCCTTCGTGATGCCCAGCAGCACCTGCTGATACTCGACCAGCTTGATGCCCTCTTCGCCAGCGTCGATACGCTTCTGGAGCTCGGCATTGATGTTCTCAACTTCGAGGCGGTTGGCCAGCGCACCGCCGATCAGGTCGGAAGAACCGGAGTCGGTCACGCGGACCTTGCGGCACATCTGGCGGACGATGACTTCGATATGCTTGTCGTTGATCTCAACGCCCTGCAGACGGTAGACCTTCTGGACCTCGCTGATCAGATAGTTCTGCACATCGCTCAGGCCCTTGATAGCCAGAATATCCTGCGGATACAGGACACCCTCGCGGGTGATGACGTCGCCCTTCTCCACACGGTCGCCGGGCATGACACGTGCATGCTGGGTGAACGGGATGGAGTAGCTCTTCACGACCTCGGCGCCGCTCTCATCGTGGCCGGTGACCTTGATGACGACGTTCTTCTTGGTATCGTCCTGAGAGACGACACCGGAGATCTCGCTCATGATGGCCATGCTCTTGGGGCGGCGACTCTCGAACAGCTCCTCAACACGGGGAAGACCCTGCGTAATATCCTCTGCCGATGCGATACCGCCGGTATGGAAGGTACGCATGGTCAGCTGAGTACCGGGCTCACCGATGGACTCTGCTGCGATGACGCCGATGGACTCGCCCAGCTGGACGGGCTCACCGTTTGCCATATCGCTGCCGTAGCAGTGTGCGCAGACGCCGACTTTTGCACGGCAGGTCAGCAGACTGCGGATCTTCAGCTTGGTGATGCCGGCAGCCTCAATGTCGTTGGCATCGTACAGGTCGATCATCTTGCCTTCGGGCACGATGACGTCGCCGGTGACGGGGTTGACCACGTCGCCCACGGCATAACGGCCGATGATACGCTCACGGAAGCTCTCGATCTTCTCCTTGCCCTCGTGGATCTCGGAGACCCACAGGCCGTCGGTGGTGCCGCAGTCGATCTCACGGACGATGACTTCCTGAGAGACATCGACCATGCGGCGGGTCAGGTAACCGGAGTCGGCGGTACGCAGAGCGGTATCGGCCAGACCCTTACGAGCACCACGCGCAGAAACGAAGTACTCCAAGATGTTCAGACCTTCACGGTAGTTGGCACGAATGGGCATCTCGATGGTCTTACCGGCGGTGTTTGCCAGCAGACCGCGCATGCCGGCCAGCTGCTTGATCTGGTTCATAGAACCACGTGCACCGGAGTCTGCCATCATGAAGATCTCGTTGTCCTTGGGCAGGTTTGCTGCCAGAGCCTTGGAGACCTTATCGGTGGTTGCCTGCCAGATGTTGATGGTCTGGGTGTAGCGCTCGTTCTCGGAGATCAGGCCGCGGTTGAACAGCTTGTTGACCTGAGAGACCTGCTTGTCGGCGTCGGCGATCAGCTCGTCCTTCTGGGGCGGGATGACGGCGTCGCAGACAGCAACGGAGATGGCGGACAGGGTGGAATACTTATAGCCCTGTGCCTTGATGGCATCCAGCATCTTAGCGCAGGTGCGGGTGCCGTTGCGGGTCATGCAGCGGGAAATGATGTCCGGCAGGGTCTTCTTGGTCACGCGGAAGCTGACCTCATACTCCAGCCAGTGCTCCGGATCGGTACGGTCGATATAACCGAGGTTCTGGGGCACGGGGGTGTTGAAGATGATGCGGCCGACGGTGGCATCCACCAGACCGGTGTGCTCCACGCCGTCAATGGTCATGGTGCGGCGGACCTTGATGGGTGCGTGCAGGGTAACGACATGCTCAGCGTATGCCATCAGAGCCTCGTTCTCGTCGCGGAAGATCTTGCCTGCGCCCTCTTCGTTCTCGCGAACGGTGGTCAGGTAGTAGCTGCCAAGGATCATATCCTGCGTCGGGACGGTAACAGGAGCACCGTCGGAAGGCTTCAGCAGGTTGCCGGAAGCCAGCATCAGCATCTTCGCCTCGCGGCAGGCATCCTCACCCAGCGGCAGGTGAACTGCCATCTGGTCGCCGTCGAAGTCGGCGTTGAATGCGGTACATGCCAGCGGGTGCAGCTTGATGGCACGGCCCTCCACCAGCACGGGGTTGAAGGCCTGAATGCCCAGACGGTGCAGGGTAGGTGCGCGGTTCAGCAGGACCGGGTGGCCCTTGATGACGGTCTCCAAGCTGTCCCAGACTTCGGGCTTTGCGCGCTCGACCATCTTACGGGCGGACTTGATGTTGTTGGCCACGCCCTTCTCGACCAAATCCTTCATGACGAAGGGCTTGAACAGCTCCAGAGCCATCTCCTTGGGCAGACCGCACTGGTCCATCTTCAGCTCAGGGCCGACGACGATAACGGAACGGCCGGAGTAGTCAACACGCTTGCCCAGCAGGTTCTGGCGGAAGCGGCCCTGCTTGCCCTTCAGCATGTCGGAAAGGCTCTTCAACGCACGGTTGCTGGGGCCGGTGACCGGGCGGCCGCGGCGGCCGTTGTCGATCAGGCTGTCAACAGCCTCCTGCAGCATCCGCTTCTCGTTGCGCACGATGATGTCGGGAGCGCCCAGCTCCAGCAGACGGCGCAGACGGTTGTTGCGGTTGATGACGCGGCGGTACAGGTCGTTCAGGTCGGAAGTCGCAAAGCGGCCGCCGTCCAACTGGACCATGGGGCGCAGGTCGGGAGGCAGGACGGGCAGAACGTCCATGACCATCCACTCCGGGCGGTTGCCGGAGATGCGGAAGGCCTCAACGACCTCCAGACGCTTCAGGATGCGGACCTTCTTCTGGCCGGAGGACTTTTCGACCTCGGCGGTCAGTTCAGCGCTCAACTGATCGAGGTCGATCTCTTTCAGCAGCTCCTGAATGGCCTCGGCACCCATGGATGCCTCAAACTCGTCGCCGTAGCGCTCACGCATCTCGCGGTACTCTTTCTCGGTCAGCAGCTGCTTCTTTTCCAGCGGAGTCAGACCGGGATCGGTGACGATATAGCTTGCAAAGTAGAGGACCTTCTCCAGCAGACGGGGGCTGATGTCCAGCATCAGGCCGATGCGGCTGGGGATGCCCTTGAAATACCAGATGTGGCTGACGGGCGCGGCCAGTTCGATGTGGCCCATGCGCTCGCGGCGGACCTTCGCCTTGGTGACCTCGACGCCGCAGCGGTCGCAGATCTTGCCCTTATAGCGGATGCGCTTGTACTTACCGCAGTGGCACTCCCAGTCCTTCGTCGGTCCAAAGATGCGCTCGCAGTACAGGCCGTCGCGCTCCGGCTTCAGGGTGCGGTAGTTGATGGTCTCAGGCTTTTTGACCTCACCGTAGCTCCAGTTGCGGATCTGCTCCGGAGAAGCAAGGCCGATCTTAATGGAATCGAAAACGTTGTTTTCCATGAAACGAACCCTTTCTTAATCTCTCGTTGTTTCGATGCTCGCTGACGTAAAAACCCACTGCTCTCCCCCGCCCTATGCGGCGGCAGCACGCGCGCCGCAGCGGGGTGGGCAGCTTGTCCGGGGTTTAGTCGTCAAAATTCACTTCGTCGGAGGAGGACTCTGCTGCAGGAGCAGCCTCGTCATCGTCCAGCACGGAAGGATCATCGAAACCTGCGTCGGCGTCCTTGATGGTGTAATCGTTGAGCAGCTCGTTCTCGTTGGTAACAGTCTCGGAACCTGCAACGTCACGCATATCGAAGCCGGTCTCTTCGTCGTCGAAGTTCTGGCGCATATCGATCTCGTTGCCTTCCTTGTCCTGAACCACGACGTCCAGACCCAGAGACTGCAGTTCCTTCAGCATGACGCGGAAGGATTCCGGGATGCCCGGCTGCGGGATGGGCTCGCCCTTGACGATGGCTTCGTAGGTCTTGACACGGCCCTCGACGTCGTCCGACTTCACGGTCAGGATCTCCTGCAGGGTGTAAGCGGCGCCGTAAGCTTCCAGTGCCCAGACTTCCATCTCGCCGAAGCGCTGGCCGCCGAACTGGGCCTTGCCGCCCAGAGGCTGCTGGGTGACCAGAGAGTAGGGGCCGGTGGAACGTGCATGGATCTTATCGTCAACGAGGTGATGCAGCTTGAGGTAGTACATATAACCGACGGTGACGCGGTTATCGAACTTCTCACCGGTACGGCCATCGTAAACGGTGGTCTTGCCGTCGCGGTCGAGCTCGATCTTGGAGAAGTCGATGATATGGCCCTTCTCGCCCATGATCTTGGGCAGCTTGGTGGGATAAGCCGGAGCATTCTCACCGTGCCACAGCTCGCGGGCGGTATCGAAGGTATCGCCGATGTCGGCCTCACGGGCGGAGTCGAAGACAGGGGTCATGACCTTGATGCCGCAAGCCTTAGCTGCGTAGCCGAGGTTGACTTCCAGAACCTGACCGATGTTCATACGGGAAGGAACGCCCAGCGGGTTCAGCACGATGTCCAGCGGGGTGCCGTCGGGCAGGTAGGGCATATCCTCCTGCGGCAGGATGCGGGAAACGACACCCTTGTTGCCGTGGCGGCCGGCCATCTTATCGCCGACGCTGATCTTACGCTTCTGCGCGATGTAGCAGCGGACGACCTCGCGGACGCCGGGCTGCAGCTCATCGCTGTTCTCCGGGGTGAAGACCTTGACATCCACGATGATGCCGTACTCGCCGTGAGGCACGCGCAGAGAGGTATCGCGGACTTCGCGGGCCTTCTCGCCGAAGATGGCGCGGAGCAGACGCTCCTCAGCGGTCAGCTCGGTCTCGCCCTTCGGGGTGACCTTACCGACCAGAATGTCGCCGCTCTTGACCTCGGCACCGATGCGGATGATGCCGCGCTCGTCCAGATCCTTCAGGGCATCCTCCGAAACGTTGGGGATGTCGCGGGTGATCTCTTCGGGTCCGAGCTTGGTGTCACGGGACTCGGTCTCATACTCCTCGATGTGGATAGAGGTGTAAACGTCCTCACGGACGATCTTCTCATTCAGCAGGACGGCGTCCTCGTAGTTGTAGCCCTCCCAAGTCATGAAGCCGATCAGAGCATTCTTGCCCAGAGAGATCTCGCCATTGCGCATAGCGGGGCCGTCGGCCAGAACCTGACCGGCCTTGACGCTCTCGCCCACCTCGACGATGGGGCGCTGGTTGATGCAGGTGCCAGCGTTGGAGCGGGCGAACTTGACCAGCGGGTAGTTATCCAGAGTGCCCTGCTCGTTGCGGACGACCACATGATCGGCGTCCATCTTCTCCACGATGCCGTCATTCTTTGCCAGAACGGCGGTGCCGGAGTCGGTAGCAGCCTTGTACTCCATACCGGTAGCAACGATGGGCTGCTGGGTGACCATCAGAGGCACGGCCTGACGCTGCATGTTGGAACCCATCAGAGCACGGTTACAGTCATCGTTCTCAAGGAAGGGGATGCAGGCGGTTGCAACAGAGACCATCATTCGGGGCGAGACGTCCATGTAATCGACCTTTTCGGCGTCGATTTCCAGAATGTCGTCGCGGCGGCGGGCAGAAACGCGGGGACGGATGAAGTGCTTGCCTTCGTCCAGCGGCTCGTTGGCCTGAGCAACAACGTACTCATCCTCGACGTCAGCGGTCATATACTCGACCTCGTCGGTGACGACCTGATCGATCAGGCGGCCATTCTCGTCGTAGGTCTTCTTGACCTTGCGGTACGGAGCTTCCACGAAGCCGTACTCGTTGATCTTTGCATAGGATGCCAGATAGGAGATCAGACCGATGTTCGGGCCTTCAGGAGTCTCGATGGGGCACATACGGCCGTAGTGGCTGTAATGAACGTCGCGGACTTCGAAACCTGCGCGGTCACGGCTCAGACCGCCGGGGCCCAGAGCAGACAGACGGCGCTTGTGGGTCAGCTCAGCCAGAGGGTTGTTCTGATCCATGAACTGAGACAGCGGAGAAGAACCGAAGAACTCCTTGATGGCGGCAACGACCGGGCGGATGTTGATCAGCGCCTGCGGAGTGATGACGCTCTGATCCTGACTCTGCAGGGTCATGCGCTCACGGATGACGCGCTCCATGCGGGAGAAGCCGATGCGGAACTGGTTCTGCAGCAGCTCACCGACGCTGCGGATACGGCGGTTGCCCAGATGGTCGATATCATCGGTGGTGCCGACGCCGTGGCCCAGACCGTTCAGGTAGTTGATGGAGGACAGGATGTCCTTCACGGTGACGGTGCGGCCGATCAGCTGGTCGTGGTTGCGGCGGAGCATTTCCTTCTGCTCCTCCACATCGGAGGTGGTGTCGAGGATCTTCTTGATCTCATCGAAGGAGCAGCGCTCGTTGATGCCGCACTCCTTGACATCAAAGGAGAAGAAGCCCTGTGCGTCCACACAGCCGTTGGTGATGACCTTGACCTTTTTGCCCTCGATCAGCAGGACGACGGTATCCACACCGGCGTTGTCAGCCTTCTCGGCCAGCTCGCGGGTAATCTTGCCGTTGGCCTCGACGATGACCTCACCGGTCAGGGGAGCCACGATGTTCTCAGCGGCCACAAAGCCGGTGATGCGGCGGGCCAGAGAGAGCTTCTTGTTCATCTTATAACGGCCGAAACGAGACAGGTCGTAGCGGCGCGGGTCGAAGAACAGCATGTTGATCTGGCTGGTAGCGGACTCCACCGTGGGAGGCTCGCCGGGGCGCAGCTTGCGGTAAACTTCCAGCAGACCCTCTTCCTGATTCTTGGTGGTATCCTTTTCCAGCGTGGCGAGGATGCGCTCATCGTCGCCGAAGAAGTTCAGGATGTCCTCATTGGTGGACAGACCCAGCGCACGGCACAGCACGGTGACGGGCAGCTTGCGGTTCTTATCGATGCGGACATAGAACACGTTGGCGGCATCGGTCTCATACTCCAGCCATGCGCCGCGGTTGGGGTTCATGGTCGCGCTGTACAGATCGTTGCCGACTTTATCTTTGGCATCTCCGTAGAATACGCCGGGAGAACGGACCAGCTGGCTGACGATCGCACGCTCAGCACCGTTGATCACGAAGGTACCGGCATCGGTCATCAGGGGGAAATCTCCCATGAAGATCTCCTGATCCTTGACCTCACCAGTCTCCTTGTTCAGCAGACGAGCCGTCACGCGCAGGGGGGCGGCGTAGGTCACGTCGCGCTCCTTGCACTCCTTGATGCTGTACTTAGGCTCCTTATCGAGACGGAAGTCCACGAAGCTCAGCGCCAGATTGCCGGTGTAGTCCTCAATGGTGCCGATATCGTGGAAGACCTCTTTCAGGCCTTCGTCCAAGAACCACTGGTAAGAGTTCTTCTGGACCTCGATCAGGTTCGGCATACTGATGACTTCGTCGATGTGGGAGAAGCTCATGCGCTCGGTTTTACCGAGCTTTACGGGCTTGACTTTCATCATAAAATCAACCACTCCTTACTTTTATACTCTACGGATGTTGCGTTATACGGGTCAAATTTGAGCAGACACACATAAATCAACCCGTATCCTCGAAGGAAGTTCGGCGTTTTTCACAAACTTTTCCTCCCGTGCCTTTCGGCCGGTCGAATACAAACTCCCTTTTTGGCGCACTAGGCCATTATGTGATACTAACGCAGTATACACCCATAAAGCCTTGTTGTCAAGTCATTTTTCGCATTTCAGGCCAATTTTTTTGTCAAGCGCCTTCTTTCTCCGCACACACGGAAGCGTGTATGCTTTGCTTGTTTTGGGCCTTGATTTTTTGTTTTTGCACGTTCTCACCTAAAACACCCTTGTGCATTTTGTACAGGTTGACTCTTGTTTTCCGCAAAGCAAAAGCACCCCGGCCGGCAGGGTGCTTTTGCATCGTTCTTATTCCAGATAATCCTTCAGCCGTTTGGCGCGGCTGGGGTGGCGGAGCTTGCGCAGGGCCTTGGCTTCGATCTGGCGGATGCGCTCCCGTGTGACGTTGAACTCCCGCCCCAGCTCTTCCAAGGTGCGGGGCTGGCCGTCGTCCAGACCGAACCGCAGGGTCAGTACCCGCTCCTCGCGGGGCGTCAGGCTCTTGAGGACGTTCATCAACTCCTGCCGCAGCAGCTGGTGGCCCGCTTCGTCCACGGGGACCCCGGCCTCCTCATCCTGAATGAAATCCTCCAGATGGGCGTCTTCCTCCTCCCCCACCGGCGTTTCCAAGCTGATGGGTTCCTGCGACAACTGCAAAAGCTCCCGCACCCGGTCAGGCTCCATCTCCAAACGGACGGCGATCTCTTCCGCCGTCGGTTCCCGGCCGTTTTTCCGAAGCAGCTCCCCCGCCGTCTTTTTGACCCGGTTGATGTGCTCCACCAAATGCACCGGGATGCGGATGGTCCGGCCTTGGTCGGCGATGGCGCGGGTGACGGACTGGCGGATCCACCACGTTGCATAGGTGGAGAACTTGAATCCTTTGTCCGGCTCAAATTTTTCCGCCGCCTTCATCAGGCCGAGGTTGCCCTCTTGGATGAGGTCAAGGAAGGGCAGCCCCCGGCCCGCATAGCGCTTGGCCACCGAGACCACCAGCCGCAGGTTCGCTTCGCTGAGCTTCTGCCGGGCTTCCATGTCCCCTGCCTTGGCGGCACGGGCCAGTGCCCGCTCTTCTTCGGCGGAAAGCAGCGGCACCCGGCCGATCTCTTTCAGGTAGGCTTTCACCGGGTCATCCAGCGCAACGCCCTCCGCTGAGAGCTCATGCTCCAACCGCCCGATCTGCGCTTCGTCCAGCAGCGGGACATCCGGTTCCTCCTCGGCCACGCGGATGCCGCGGGCTTCCAGCTCCGCATACAGCGCATCCAGCCCGGCAACGTCATAATCCTGCTCGTCCATCGCACGGCTGACCTGTTCCGGCGTCAGGGTGTGCCGCCGGGCACGAGCCGCCAAGATCTTTGCCAATTCCTCTGTTTGCGACATTTTCCGCATAATTCCTTCTCCTTCCGACTCCAGCCGGGAGGAAAGGGAGCAGTTCAGTCTTCCGCAGGGGCGCTGCCCTGTTTCTTTTCTCGCATCGACTGGAGATATCGTTCTAGATCTTCATTCGACATCTGGGCCGCCTTGTTCGCCATGGGGGTCCCGCGGGCGATACGGTCCAGATAAAACCCGATGTCTTCCGGGGTACAGTTGACATCACTGTATTGTGCCGCAAGACGGCTCAGTTCATTCAGTGCTTCTTCGCTCTGCACAAAGCCGTGGAGGGTGGAAAGGCTGACCTCCACCCCTTGCTGCTGGCAGTCCAGCATGGCCTGATACAGCTCTTTCTGCTGGGGCAGCAGGAACTTGTCCGGTGAGAGCTGGGCCCGCACCTGCGGGATGTAGCTCGGCTCCCGCAGCAGAGCTGCCAAGAGCCGCTGCTCCGCCGAGGCCACGCCCAGCGCCTGTGAGCCACCCGCGCTGTAGGGGACGCTGATCTGGTTCATCTCACCGGAGTGCAGCCGGGCGCGGTTCTGGTCCCTGCGGCGCTTGTTGCCCGCCTTTTTCACGGCGGAAGCCAACTGGGTCATGATGGCCGTTTTGGAGATGTTCGTCTCCTCGGCCAGCCGCCCGGCGTAGACCTCCTGCTCCGTGGGGTTGGAGCGTTCGGCCAACATGTCCACGGCCTCGCGGACGTATTCGAGCCGCTGGGCATCCTGTTTCAGGTCATATTGATCCCGCAGCCGCTTGAGCCGGAAATCCAGCGCGTTGCCCACGCCGTCCAGCAGGGCTTGGAACCGCTCGGCCCCGTATTTTTTGATGTACTCGTCCGGGTCCTTTGCGCCGGGGATCTGGAGCACCCCCACCCGCACCGGGCTGTTCCGGAACAGTTCCAGCGAGCGGAGGGTCGCCTTCTGGCCCGCTTCATCCGAGTCGTAGCTGAGGATGACCTCCTCCGCGTACTCGCTGATGAGCCGCACCTGCTCCGGCGTCAGAGCCGTGCCGCAGGCGCAGACGGCGGTATCGATGCCCGCCTGCTGCATACTGATGACGTCCATGTAGCCCTCACAGAGGACGAACCGCCGGGACGCGCTCTTTTTCGCGATCTGGAGCGCGAACACCGTCTCCGATTTATGATAGACCAGCGTTTCTGGGCTGTTGACGTATTTCGGTTTGGAGTCGTCCAGCACGCGCCCGCCAAAGGCGATGATGTTGCCGCGCAGATCGAAGATGGGCGTCATGACCCGCTTCCAGAACAGGCAGTAGATGCGGCCCGATTGGCTGCGCTTGAACAGGCCGCTGGCGTCCAGCTCCTGCTGGTTGTAGCCCTTATCCCGCAGGAACTGATACAGAGCTTGTCCGTCGTTGGGGGCATAGCCGAGGCCGAACCGAACGATGGTCTTATCGTCCAAGCCGCGGCGGCGCCAGTAGGCGCGGGCCTGACGGGCCTCCTCCACCGTGGAGTTCAGGCAGGCATGGAAGAACCGCGCGGCCTCCTTGTTCATCGAGAGGATACGGCTGCGCATCCGCCCGGTCTTGTCGTCCTCCTGCGGTTCCGGCATCCCGGCGCGGCCAGCCAGCAGCTTGACGGCCTCGCCATAGCTGATGCTGTTGATCTTTTTCGCAAAGGTGATGGCGTCGCCGCCCGCCCCGCAGCCAAAGCAGTAAAAGCTCTGGGTGTCCGGGTAAACATAGAACGAGGGGGTCTTCTCACTGTGGAAGGGGCACAGCCCGCCGTACAGGCGGCCCTTCCGTTTCAGTTGGACATAGCTGCCCACCAGATCCACGATGTCCGTCCGGCGGGTCAGCTCTTCAATATATTCGTGTGGGATCATTTTGTCTTTTCCCTGCTCCTTTTATAATACGTGCCACTTGCGGGGCACGAACACATCCTCAAAGGTTCGGATGGCGAACTCGTCGCTCATGCCGCTGATGTAGTCGGTCACGGCCCGGTCCCTGCCCTCCTGATAGGCCAGCTGCAAGTAGAAGTTGGACATCTGGTCGATGTGGGTCAGGTAATACTCGTACAACTCCGTGAGGACCTTTTCCACTTTTTGCTCTTCCCGCTTGGCGGTGCGGTCGGTGTAGACGTTGGCGTACATGAAATCCTTCAGGGCGAGGAAGGCTTCTTCCTCCTCGCTGCCCACGGCCACATCGCCGTCGCTGTGGAGCAGGATGCTGTTGATCATGGTCGTGATGCGCTGGGATTTCGTCTCGCCCAGCACCGCCGTGCACTCCTTGGGGAGGGTGGCCGGGTCCAGCACCCCGGCGCGGACCGCATCCTCGATATCGTGGTTGACGAAGGCGATCTGGTCCGCCATCCGAACGATGCGCCCTTCCGGCGTGGCCGCCCATGTGCCCTTGGTGTGGGTGATGATGCCGTTGCGCACCTCCCACGTCAGGTTCAGGCCCTTGCCGTCCTTTTCCAGCTTATCCACGACCCGCAGACTCTGGCGGTAGTGCTTGAAGCCGTCCGGGCAGAGCTTGTCCAGCGCGCTTTCGCCCGCGTGGCCGAAGGGAGTGTGCCCAAGGTCGTGGGCCAGACTGATGGCTTCGGTCAGGTCCTCGTTCAGCCGCAGGGCGCGGGCAATGGTGCGGGCGATCTGCGAAACTTCCAGCGTATGCGTCAGCCGGGTGCGGTAGAGGTCGCCTTCCGGCGAGAGGAAGACCTGCGTCTTCTGCTTGAGCCGCCGGAACGCCTTGCAGTGGAGCACGCGGTCCCGGTCCCGCTGGAACACGGGGCGGATGGGGTCCTGCGGCTCCGGCCTTGCCCGGCCCCGGCTGGCATCGCTGAAGGTCGCCCATGGGGCAAAGGTCAGCCGCTCGATCTCTTCGGTACGCTGGCGTACATCCATCCGAAATCCCTCGCTTTCGTTTCTGCGCCCCCTTCCCCGCCGCTATTTTAGCAAAACGGCCCTGTCGAAGGGGGAAAATCGCTGTCACTCCAAAAAATAAACCTCTCCGTCACGCTTCGCGTGCCAGCTCCCCTAATAGGGGAGCCCTTGGCATTGCGGTCAAGCTGCTGGCTTCCACCTCTTAAAAGGGTGCGTAAAACGGCTTCGAAACGCGCACCTGCGCTGCGCCCCGCGTCAGCTCCCGGAGCTGTTCCAGCAAAGGCGGCTCTGTGCCTTCGGGCATCTGCCAGCACAGGGTCACGCGGTCGGTGAACTGGGGGTCTGCAAGCTTCGCCCCCGCCCCGTTGATGAGCAGAGCCGCCCGCTCATAAAGCGAGTAGTCCACCGTGACTTCCAGCTCCACCACGCTGCGCACCGTGACGACCTCGGCGGCTTCCAGCGCACGGGCCGTGGCGGTGGTGTAGGCACGGACAAGGCCGCCCGTGCCCAGCAGCACGCCGCCGAAGTACCGGGTGACCACCACGATCAGGTCGGTCAGGCCGCTGTGCTGCAGCACCTCCAGCGCAGGGGTGCCGGCCGTCTTGGCGGGCTCGCCGTCGTCGGAATAGCGCTCCCGGTTGCCCTCCCGCAGACGGTAAGCGTACACGTTGTGCCGCGCCGTGCGGTTGGCCGCCCGCACCTGCTCCAGAAAGGCCACGGCCTTTTCCTCACTGTCTGCAAACGAGAGCTGCGCAATGAAGCGGCTCTTCTTCTCTTCGTATTCGCCGATGGCTGTGCCCCGGACGGTGCGGTAATCCTCCACGCTGGTTCCTCCTGTTTTCTGCAATTGCTCAAGTTTAGTATAGCATAAATCCGCACAAAGAAAAAGCCCGGCACGAGCGGATGCTCGTGCCGGACCTTCCCCCGGATTTATTTGAAGCACGGAGATATCATTTTGAAGAAGCTCTTATCAGACGAAGAGCTGCACCCACTGGTGGCCCCAAGCGGAAGTGGCATCGAAGTAGTAGCCAACGCCCATCTCGGTAGCGGAGGGGTTCAGAATGTTTGCGCGGTGGCTGTCGGAAGCCATCCAAGAGTCGAACACTTCCTGAGCAGAAGCTTCGCCCCAGCCGATGTTCTCGCCTTCGCCCTCGCCGGTCTGCTTGACGCCATACTCACCCAGAACGGTGAAGCAGTTGGTGCCATCGGGGCGGGTGTGGGAAGCGGTCTTTGCAACCTCCTGTGCGCGCTTCTCAGCGGCTGCGTTCAGGTTTGCATCGCCCAGAGCCAGAGCGGAGAGGCCGTTCTTGGTGCGCTCGTTGTTCACCAGAGTCAGGAGCTCCTGTGCGAACTGGTTGTTGCTGGTGTTGGGAGCGTAGGTGAAGATCATGACCCAGTAGTTGCCGTACTCGCCGCCTTCGTAGTAGCCGATGCCAACGTGGGTGGCGTCCTTGCTCATCATGCGGGTACGGAAGAAATCGTAACGGTTCCAAGTTTCGAAGACATCTTCAGCGGAATCGGAAGCTGCCCAGTAGTTCTCGCCAACTT
The DNA here is from genome assembly GCF_003287455.1 of Faecalibacterium hattorii. Lineage (GTDB taxonomy): Bacteria > Bacillota > Clostridia > Oscillospirales > Ruminococcaceae > Faecalibacterium > Faecalibacterium hattorii. Next base: position 229,255 of record NZ_PRLC01000001.1, read on the forward strand.
CGATCTCATTGACGCCGTACTCAGCGAGGACGGTGAACTCGCGGCTACCATTGGGGCGGTTGTAGGAGTAGTTGGTTGCCAGCTCTTCGGCACGGGCCTGAGCGGCTGCGTTCAGTTCGGTGCTACCGATGGTCAGAGGAGCGATGCCATTGGCTGCGCGCTCGTTGTTGATGAGGCTCAGCAGCTCGGCGCCATTGGAAGTTGCAGCGTGTGCGGGCATTGCCATGACCATCATCAGGCAGAACATTGCAGCGCACAGGAGCAGGTTCTTCAGGACGTTTTTCGTAGTGTTACGCATCGTATTACCCTCTTTTGAGTGACCCTACGAAAAAAGGTGTCGATCTGCAAAAACACACTCGGCAAATCGACACCTAGTATTCCTAGATGGAGGTCGCTCAAAGGGCGGGCACCGCGTGTCCGTTTTGAGAAGCAACTGGCTGCCATTTTACAGGCCCTATAGCTTTGCGTCACAGCCTTTCGACTGCTTTGCCGAGAATATTCAGTTTTGACGTCCTTCTTCCGTAAGAGAAGAATTACAATAAAAAAGGTGCTGATCTGCTGATACACTCGACAAATCAACACCTGAAATTCAGATGAGGGTCACTCGACATTCCACATGGTTGTGTTCTGTTCGAGAAGCAACTGGCTGCCATTTTACAGGCCCTATAGCTTTGCGTCACAGTCTTTCGACTGCTTTGCCGAGGATATTCAATTCAGAAAACCTTTCCTGCAGTCCGTAGGCTTTCTCTCGTCCGCCTCCATTCTGCGGCTCTATACTACCACATCCCACCTCCCCTGTCAACACTCTGCGACAGCTTTTTTCAAAATTTTTCCGCTTTCTGTTTTCGGTAGCCGTTTTTCCGGTTTTATACCTATTATAATGGCCAAATTCCTTGCCAAGGCCCTGCCGCAGTGGTAAAATGAAAATGAAGTATCAAGCGTATGATTTTCGACATTTTTCGAAGGAGATTTACATATGGAGTGTACCACTCTGCAGGAGGATGTCCTCTACTCCCAGAACGCCTCCAAGCTGACCCCCGAAAGCATCGCCGCCATCCAGAACACCGTCCAGCGCAGCCAGCCGGTCGGCGTAGTGGCAGGCCTGTATGATGAAGCGCTCACCATCACGGATGTGAGCGGTTTCTTTTTAAAGAACCTCGGTTACGAATACGAAGATTTCTGCCGTGTCACCGGCTGTTCGCTCCGGGCGCTGTTCTACGGCGAGAACCAGAGCTTTCTGGCGCCGGAGCGCTGGCCCCTCATCACCGCAGACGGCGACGGCCAGCTGCTGACGAAGGACGGCGTGCCCATTTTTGCACGGCTGTACAAAATGGACTCCACCAACAGCGACGGCGCCCCCATTTGGATCCTTTCCGCCCAGATGGACTGGGTCCGCCAGAACCTCCACCTCGTCAACAGCGTCATGCGGTCCGGCATATGGTACATCGACTGCGACCCCGCCGGTTCCCCCACCGGCGTGGTCTACAGCCACGAGTTCCGCCGGATGCTGGGCTACCACGACGTTCTGGATTTTCCCAACACGCTGGACGCTTGGTCTGCCCTCATCCACCCGGATGACCGGGACCCGGTGCTGGCCGCACTGGATCGCTCCCTCTCTGACCGGACCGGTGCCAGCCCCTACGATGTCGAGTACCGGATGCGTCTGCCCGACGGCCATTATGAGTGGTTCCGGGACAGCGCCGAGGCCAGCCGCCGCCTGAACGGCACCATCCGCCGCTTCGTGGGCGTTTTCGTCAATGTGGACAAGGAGAAAAAGGCGGAACTTCTCGTCAAAAAGAGCGAGGCCTTCCACCGCGCCTACACGGAATCCAACCTCTGCGAATATTACGTTGATCTCCAGACCGATCATTTCGACCCCCTCAAGGAGGCTCCCTCCTTTCTGAGCGCCTTCGAGCAGCCCTCGTGGGATGCGCTGGTCTGCTCCTACCGCGACCGCTTCATTGCGCCCGCAGACCGGGACGCCGTGGCCATGATCTTTGACCGCAGCTACATCATCGAGCGCTTCCGGCAGAACCGCCCGGAGTTGAGCTTTGAGTGCCGCCTCCGGCTGAACGGCGAGGAACGCTGGGTGCGGAACGTCGTCATGCCCGGCGAGACCGCCGGAGACCCCCGCTATGCCATCGTCTTCATCCGCGACATCACCGACTCCAAAAAGGAGGCCGCCCAGATCGCCGCGCTGACCCAGCAGAACAAGGCCATGGACATGCTGCTGCAAAGCACGGTCAAGCTCGTGGATCGGTACTTCCTGTGCAACCTTTCCACGGATGAATACACTTTCTACAACATGATCTCCGCCGCCAGCCGCCCTTCCAGCGGCTGCTACCACGACCTTGTGGCCTACTTCCTCGCGCAGTTCCAGCCCATCGGCGGCGAGCGGACGTTAGAAGAGAGCCTCTCCCCCGCTCACCTGCGCCAGCAGCTCCGCACCCCGGACGACATCTACCGCTTCGAGTACAGCACCAAAGATGAGACCCAGTTCAAGACCATGGCCATTCTGCCCGTCTCGTGGAAGGACGGCGTGGTGGAACAGGCCCTCTTCGTCGCACAGGATGTCACGCAGGAAAAGAAGACGGAGATCGCCTCCCGCAAGGCCCTCAAGGATGCTTACGACGCGGCCAACCGCGCCAATCGCGCCAAGACCGAGTTCCTTTCCAACATGAGCCACGACATCCGCACCCCCATGAACGCCATCGTCGGCATGACAGCCATCGCCGGGGCCAACATCAACAACCCGGAGCGGGTGGCCGATTGTCTGGGGAAGATCACCCAGTCCAGCCACCATCTGCTCGGCCTGATCAACGAAGTGCTGGATATGTCCCGCATTGAGAGCGGCAAGGTCGTGCTCAACGAGGAAGCGTTCAATCTGGCCGAACTGGTGGACGACCTCATCGGCATCAACAAGGGCAACATCGCCGCCCACGGCCACAGCCTCGATGTCCACCTGCACAAGCTGGAACATGAGGACGTCTACGGCGACAGTCTGCGCATCCAGCAAGTCATCACCAACATCCTCAGCAACGCCATCAAGTACACCCCGGACGGCGGCCACATCGTCTTTTCCATCGCTGAGCAGCCGACCCGCTCCCCCGGCGTAGGCTGCTACCAGTTCACCGTGAAAGACAACGGCATCGGCATGACACCGGAGTTCCAGAAGATCCTGTTCGAGCCTTTCACCCGCGCGGACGACAAGCGCACCACCAAAATTCAGGGCACCGGCCTCGGCATGGCCATCGCCCAGAACGCCGTGAACATGATGAACGGCACCATCGACGTAGAAAGCGAGCTGGGCAAGGGCAGCAAGTTCACCGTGACCATCTTCCTGAAGCTGCAAAACCGTTCCACCGAGCAGATCGACGAGCTGGTCCATCTGCCGGTCCTCGTGGTGGATGACGATGTGCTGTGCTGCGAGAGCACGGTCGAGATGCTGCAGGAAGTGGGCATCGACGGCGAGTGGACCACCTCCGGCGAGGAAGCCGTCGCCCGCGCCGCGGCCCACCACGAGGCACACAACGATTACTTCGCCGTCCTCGTGGACTGGAAGATGCCGGGCATGAACGGCGTCGAGTTGACCCGGCGCATCCGGCAGAAACTCGGCAAGGCACTGCCCATCGTCGTGCTGACGGCCTATGACTACACGGATATCGAGAACGAGGCCCGCACCGCCGGGGTCAACGACTTCATTACAAAGCCGCTCTTCCGCTCCCGCCTGACCGCCGCGCTGAAAAATCTCGTGGCGGGCAAACCGAACGCCGCCGACCGGAACGAACTGGACGAGCTGGCCCGCTGCGATTACACCGGCAAGCGCATCCTTCTGGTGGAGGACAACGAGCTGAACCGCGAGATCGCCAAGGAGATCATCGGGATGACCGGCGTCTCCATCGAGTGTGCCGAAAACGGCCGGGAGGCCGTAGAAAAGTTCACAGCAGCCCCCGTCGGCTATTACGATCTGATCTTCATGGACATCCAGATGCCGCTGATGAACGGCTACGAAACCACCGCCGCCATCCGGGCCCAGACGCTCCACGGCGGGCAGACCATCCCCATCGTTGCCATGACGGCCAACGCCTTTGCCGAGGATGTCGTCCTCTCCCGCAATGCGGGCATGAACGATCACATCGCAAAACCCCTCGACCTGAACAAGCTGAACGACGTGTTGCGGCAATGGCTGTGATCGCTTGCGTTTTTCTCGTGTGTGTGCTATACTTTCTAGCGAACTGAATAGAAAACAGTCGGTGCGTTTCGTCATTTTGCTGATAAGCGGAGGGCAGAAACGTTAAAAGGGAAGCGGGTGCACAATCCCGCACGATCTCGTCACTGTGATAAGGGAGTCCCCCGTCCGGGTGCTTTGGGCACCGGTCACTGGAGCATCTGCTCCGGGAAGGCGGCGGAGGGCGGTGATCTTTCAGTCAGGAAACCTGCCGGTTGTTGGTACGGGAGCGTATGCTCCAAATCACGAGGAATTGGTTGTACCCAAAAAGCCTGAATCACTGGAAAGGGTCCTTTTTGTTTTGCCATCCCGCAAACAAAAGGGGCCTTTTTGTTTGGTCAGGTTCTCTTTCCTGTACCCTTCTGTCCGGTTCGAACGAATGTATCCAAAACAGGAAAGGAACACAGAACATGAGAAAACGTACGATCCACAAGGCGGCGGCCGCTCTGACCGCCCTCACCCTCTGCGCCGGTGTGCTCACCGGCTGCGGCGGGTCTGCATCCAGCACCGCTGCTTCCAGCGTGGCAAGCTCTGCCGCCGCATCCAGCGAAGTTTCCAGTGAGGAGGCAGATGAATTGGCTGCAAAGAACGTTGCCGATCTGATCGACGCCATCTATGTGCAGGAGCGCAACGACAACACCGACGAGCAGTGCGCTGCCGCCAAGGCCGCTTGGGACGCTCTGACCGACGCACAGAAGGAGCTGGTCGAGGGCGAAGAGGCCGACCCCGATTACTTTGGCCGCGACACCGGCGATGCCTCCAAGGACGACAGCCGCAACGAGGATAACATCGGCGACAATGAGCTGCTGGTGGTCTCCTTCGGCACCTCCTTCAACGACAGCCGCGTGGCCGACATCAAGGGCATCGAGGATGCTCTGCAGGAAGCTTACCCGGATTGGTCGGTCCGCCGTGCCTTCACCGCCCAGATCATCATCAACCATGTGCAGGCCCGTGACGGCGAGAAGATCGACAACATGCAGCAGGCCATGGACCGCGCTGTGGCCAACGGTGTGAAGAACCTCGTGGTCCAGCCCACCCACCTGATGCACGGCGCCGAGTACGACGAGATGATGGAGATGATCGACTCCTACCGCGACAAGTTCGAATCCGTCGCCGTGGCAGAGCCCCTGCTGGGCGAGGTCGGTTCCGACGCTGCCGTCATCAACGCTGATAAGGAAGCCGTTGCCAAGGCTGTGACCGCCGCTGCCGTGAAGGAAGCCGGTTACGACAGCCTCGACGCCGCTGCTGCCGACGGTGTGGCCTTCGTCTTCATGGGCCACGGCACCTCTCACACCGCAAAGGTCAGCTACAGCCAGATGCAGACCACCATGGACACCCTTGGCTACAGCAACATCTTCATCGGCACCGTCGAAGGCGAGCCGGAGGAGACCGCTTGTGAGAACGTGATCGAAGCCGTCAAGGCTGCCGGTTATACCAAGGTCGTCCTGCGCCCGCTGATGGTCGTTGCCGGTGACCACGCCAACAACGATATGGCCGGTGAGGACGCCGATTCTTGGCTGAGCCAGTTCAAGGCCGCCGGTGCCTTCGACTCCATCGACTGCCAGATCAATGGTCTGGGTGAGATCGACGACATCCAGCAGCTCTACGTTGCCCACACCAAAGCCGCCATTGATTCCCTGAACGGCTAATATCCCGCATTTCATTGCCCGAAGGGAGAAATCTTTTCGGGCAATTTTTATGGGAGCCGCCCCCGCATGAGGAGGAGGCTCCCACCCATCTGAAATTTTGATTTTTTGAGGTATTTGATCGATGCGCTGCAAACAGTTTCTTACGCTTTCCGCCGCAACCCTGATTTTGGCCGCCGCCCTCACCGGCTGCGGTGCTTCTTCCTCCACCGCAAGCTCCGCCGCGGCCTCGGAGGCTGCGTCTTCGGCTGCTTCTTCCGTGGCCGCGACCTCGGAGGCTGCTTCGGAGGCCGCTGCCACCCTGCCGGACGGCATCTACACCGCCGACTTCGAGACCGACAGCAGCATGGTCCACACCAACGAAGCCTGTGATGGCAAGGGCACCCTGACCGTGAAAGACGGCCAGATGACCTTCCACGTCAGCCTTGCTTCCAAGAAGATCGTCAACCTGTATCTGGGCAGCGCGGCCGATGCCGACGCCAACAAGGCCGACTGGCTGCTCCCCACCACCGACACCGTGACCTACTCCGACGGCACCACCGAAGAGGTGTACGGCTACGATATCCCCCTGACCGCCGTAGACGAGGACTTTGCCCTCGCCATCCTCGGCACCAAGGGCAAGTGGTACGACCACACCGTCAGTGTCCGCAACGCAGAGCCCAAGGCCGAAGAGGCCGCGGAGACCCCTGCGGACGGCGAGTACAGCGTCAATGTCGTGCTGGAGGGCGGTTCCGGCCGCGCCAGCGTGGACAGCCCCGCTGCCCTGACCGTCGCGGACGGCAGGATGACCGCTGGGATCGTCTGGAGCAGCCCCAACTACGATTATATGATCGTGGACGGCGAGAAGTATCTGCCCACCAACACCGAGGGCAACTCCACCTTTGAGATCCCCGTGGCTGCGCTGGGCACTCCCCTCTCCGTCGTGGCGGATACCGTTGCCATGAGCACCCCCCACGAGATCGAGTACACCCTGACCTTTACCCTGAACTGATATGATCTCACGTCGCAATTTTCTGAAAGTCCTTCCCGTCTCTGCCCTTCTGCTCAGCGGCTGCGCAGCGCAGTCCGCCCCCGCCAATACGGACAAGTTGGTGTTCAGCCACAGCTACCCTCTGGACTACGCGGCCCAGTTCACAGCCGACTGCTACGAGGGGGGTTATACCCTGCTCTCCCTCCCCGATTCGGATCAGAAGTTCCTTGTCGTTCCGGAGGATGCCGCCGAAGTGGACGCCCTCCCCGACGGCGTGACTGTCCTGCGCCAGCCGGTGCAGAACATTTACCTCGTCTCTACATCGGTCATGGATCTGTTTATCCACCTCGACGCGCTGGACACCATCACTCTTTCCGGCACCAAAGCCGAGGGCTGGTACCTCGACGACGCCAAAACCGCCATGGAAGCCGGACGCATCGCCTACGCGGGCAAGTACAGCGCCCCGGACTACGAGCAGATTTTAGCCGCCAATTGCAGCCTCGCCATTGAGAACACCATGATCTTCCACACCCCGGAGGTCAAGGAGCAGTTGGAACGGTTCGGCATTCCGGCGCTGGTGGAACGCTCCAGCTACGAGAGCGGCCCCCTCGCCCGGATGGAGTGGATCAAATTCTGGGGCATCCTGCTGGGCAAAGAGGAGCTGGCCGAGCAGTTGTTCGCCGCACAGGCCGAGCGCATCGCCGTGCTGGCCGACCAAGCGCCCACCGGCAAGACCTGCGCCTTTTTCTCCATCACGGCCAACGACCTCGCCAATGTCCGCAAGGGCGGCGACTATGTGTCCCAGATGATCGAACTGGCGGGCGGCGATTACGTCTTTTCCGACCTGACCGACAGCGGCAACAGCCTTTCCACCATGAACCTCCCGCTGGAAGATTTCTACGCTGGGGCCAAGGATGCCGACGTGCTGCTCTACAACAGCACCATTGAGGGCGTTGTCTCCACCATCGACGAGCTGGTGGCCAAGTGCCCCCTGCTGGCCGAGTTCAAGGCCGTGCAGAACGGCGATGTCTGGTGCACCACCCAGAGCTTTTTCCAGCAGAGCATGGAGCTGGCCGATTTCGTGGTGGACCTCCACCGCGTCCTGACCGAAGATGCCCCCGCCGACCTGCAATTCCTCACCCACGTGACCTGACGAAAGGAGCCGCTCATGACAAGCCAAAAACGCCTTGCCGCAGCCTATCTGCTTCTGGCGCTCCTGTTGGTGATCCTCTTCGCCGCGAACATCTTCTGGGGCAGCGTGGCGCTGACGCCGGGAGCCGTGGTCTCGGCACTGCTGGGCCGCGGGCAGGACGCCCTGTCCGTCGGCATCATCACCCAGCTCCGCCTTCCCCGCGCGGTCATGGTCGTGCTGCTGGGGGCGGCGCTTTCGGCGGCGGGCTACCTGCTCCAGACCTTTTTCGCCAACCCCATCGCAGGCCCCTTCGTCATGGGCATCTCCAGCGGGGCCAAGCTGGCCGTGGCGCTGGTCATGGTGGTCTTCCTGAACCGGGGGCTGCTGACCAATTCCGTCACCCTCATCCTCGCCGCTTTTGCGGGGGCCATGGCCGCCATGGCCTTTGTGCTGGCCGTGGCACGCCGGGTGCAGCGGATGAGCATCCTCGTCATCTGCGGCATCATGATCGGTTACATCTGTTCCGCCATCACCGAATTCGTGGTGGCCTTTGCGCAGGATTCAAACATCGTCAACCTCCACAACTGGTCGCAGGGCAGCTTTTCCGGTATGACGTGGGGCAACGTCCGGGCCGCCGCCTTGGTGGTGCTGCCCGTGCTGGCGGCGGCGTTCTGCCTTTCGAAACCCATGTCCGCCTACCAGATGGGGGAAGCCTATGCCCAGAGCGTCGGGGTCAACGTCAAGCGGTTTTCCCGCGCGCTGGTTCTGCTTTCCAGCTTGCTGGCCGCCTGTGTCACCGCCTTTGCCGGGCCCATCTCCTTTGTGGGCATTGCGGTACCCCACCTCGTCAAGCAGCTGCTGGGCAGCGCAAAGCCCCTCTATGTCCTGCCGGGGTGCTGCCTCGGCGGCGCGGCGTTCTGTCTGCTCTGTGACCTCATCGCCCGCAGCCTGTTCGCCCCCACTGAGCTTTCCATCAGCGCGGTGACAGCGGTGTTCGGCGCGCCGGTGGTCATCGGGCTGCTCGTCCGCCGGGATCAGGAGGGCGCACGATGAACGATTTTTTCTGCGAAACGCAAAATTTAGCCATGGGCTACGGCAAAGCACCGCTGGCCGAGGCCATCGCCCTCGGCGTCCGGCGCGGGCAGATCCTGACCCTCATCGGCCCGAACGGCGCGGGCAAATCCACGCTGCTCAAAACGTTGGCCGGGCAGTTGGCCCCCCTCGGCGGCACCGTGCTGCTGGGCGGCCAAGACCTTGCCGCCTACACCGGCACTGCCCGCGCACAGCGGCTGGCCCTGATGCTCCCCCACACCCGCCGCACCGAGCTGACCACCTGCTTCGAGTTTGCGGCGGCGGGGCGCATCCCCTACACCGGGCGGCTGGGCATCCTTTCCGAAGCGGACAAACAGGCCGTGCGGGACGCCCTTGCGCTGGTGGGGGCTTCCCACCTTGCCGATCGGGACTTCAACTGCATCAGCGACGGCCAGCGCCAGCGCATCCTGCTGGCCCGCGCCATCTGCCAGCAGCCGGAGATCCTCCTGCTGGACGAGCCCACCTCGTTTCTGGACATCAAGGGCAAGATCGAGCTGCTGACCATCCTGCAAAAGCTGGCCCACCAGCAGCACCTTGCCGTCATCGTCAGTCTGCACGAGCTGGACATGGCCCAGAAGATCGCGGATGCAGTGGTCTGCGTCTCACCGCAGGGCGTTTCCGGCGTGCTGACGGCCAAAGAAGCCTTTGCGCCGGAGAACATCCAAGCCCTTTACGACCTGAGCCGGGAGCAGTACGAAGCCCTGTTCGGTCCCCCAAAGCCTCCGAAGCCCAAGTTTGAGCACTACGTCCGCAGCGGGCAGAAGCTGCTGCGCTGCGGCTACACCACCGGCACCTGCGCAGCGCTGGGGGCGGCGGGGGCAGCCCGGCTGCTGCTGACCGGGACCCCCCCGGAGACCGTCGCCCTCCGCACCCCGAAGGGCATCGTGGTGGAAGTGGCCCCCCTGTTCTGCCGCAAAACGGACGCCGGGGCCGAATGTGCCATCGAAAAGGACGGCGGCGACGATGTGGACGTGACCACCGGGCTGCCGGTGATCGCCTCTGTCGCCCTGCTGCCCGACACCACGGACATCCGCATTTCCGGCGGCAAAGGAGTAGGCCGGGTGACAAAGCCCGGCCTCGACCAGCCGGTCGGAGAAGCCGCCATCAACCATGTCCCCCGTCAGATGATCGCCGAGGCGCTGAAACGAGAGGCCGAAAATGCCTGTTACACCGGCGGCTTTGCTGTGACACTCTCCATCAAGGGCGGCGAAGAGGTAGCCAAGCGCACCTTCAACCCCCACATCGGGGTCGAGGGCGGGCTGTCTGTGCTGGGCACCAGCGGCATCGTGGAGCCCATGAGCCAACAGGCCATTCTGGACACCATCCAGCTGGAAATGAACCAAGCCGCCCTGCGGGCCAAAGCAGCCCCCGGCCCCCGGCGGCTCATCCTTGCGCCCGGCAACTACGGGCTGGACTACCTCCACGGAACTTACCCGGAATTTGCCGTCCTCCCGGTGGTGAAGACCTCAAACTTCATCGGTGACACGCTGGATATGGCCGCTGCCGCCGGATTCGAGGAGGTGCTTTTGGTGGGCCATGTGGGCAAGCTCGTCAAGCTGGCGGGCGGCATCATGAACACCCACTCCCACACCGCCGACTGCCGTACGGAGCTGTTCTGCACCCATGCGGCCCTCTGCGGCGCGCCCCGTGAAGTCTGCGCTTCTTTGATGGACGCCGCCACCACCGACGCCTGTCTGGAGATATTAGACGCTGCCGGGCTGCGAGAACCGGTGCTGAAAAGCTTGCTTTCCGCCATCCAGCTCCACCTTGACCGCCGCGCGGCAGGAGCGTTCCGGGTGGGGGCGATCCTGTTTTCAAACCAGAATGGCCCGCTGGGCCAGACCGAAGCCGCCGCACAGTTATTGCAGCACTGGAAGGAGTAACGCATTATGGTACATTTTGTCGGAGCCGGACCCGGTGCGCCGGACCTTATCACCCAGCGCGGAGCCGCCCTTCTGCAAGGAGCAGACTGCATCATTTATGCAGGGAGCCTTGTGAACCCCGCCCTGCTGGGGCTGGCAAAGCCCGGCTGCGTCCTTTACAACAGCGCCGAGATGACGCTGGAACAGGTGCTCGACGTCATGCGGCAGACGGAAGCGGCGGGCAAGACCACCGTGCGGCTCCACACCGGCGACCCCTGTCTTTACGGTGCCATCCGGGAGCAGATGGACGCCCTTGACGCTGCCGGAATTTCCTACGATGATACCCCCGGCGTTTCCAGCTTCTGCGGGGCGGCGGCGGCCCTGAACGCCGAGTACACCCTGCCCACCGTCAGCCAGACCGTCATCATCACCCGGATGGAGGGCCGCACCCCCGTACCGGAAAAGGAAAAGCTGGCAAGCCTTGCTTCCCACGGGGCGACCATGGTGATCTTCCTCTCCATCGGCCTCATTGACAAGGTGCAGGAAGCGCTGCTGCAGGGCGCTTACACCTCCGCCACCCCTGCCGCCGTGGTCTATAAGGCAAGCTGGCCGGAGCAGAAAATCGTGCGCTGCACCGTCGGAACACTGGCCGAGAGCACCCGCCGGAACGGCATCACCAAAACCGCCCTCATCGTGGTGGGGGATTTTCTCGGCACCCGGTACGAGCGCAGCAAGCTCTACGACCCCGCCTTTACCACCGCGTTCCGCAAAGGAGCCGACCGGTGACCCCCGCCTACGCCGCCTTCACCGAAAGGGGACTGCGGCTGGCCGAAAAACTGGCCGCTTCCCTGCCCGGCAGCGTGACCCGCTGCGGCCATGGCGGGCCGACCTTAGCCCAGTGGACAGCGGCGGAGTTTGTCCGCTCGGATGCCTTGGTATTTGTGGGAGCCATCGGCATTGCGGTGCGGGCCATTGCGCCCCATTGCCAAAGCAAAGCCAGCGACCCCGCCGTGGTCGTGCTGGACGAATACGGACGCTTCGCGGTGCCAATCTTGTCCGGCCATTTGGGCGGGGCCAACGATCTGGCACGCCAGCTTTCTGCGCTCTGTGGGGCGGTGCCGGTCATCACCACGGCGACGGATGCCAACGGGATTTTCGCTGTGGACGAGTGGGCGAAGCATCAAAATTGTCAGGTGTTGGAACCGGCGCGGATCAAGGCCGTCAGTGGGAAACTGCTGGCCGGACAGACCGCTTCCGTCTGGTCGGAATTTCCCCTTCCCGGCGCGGCTCCTGCGGGGGTAATTCCGACCCAAACGCAGGACGCAGCAGACTTCGCCCTGACCCTTTTCCCTGCCGGGAATGCGCTGCACCTTGTCCCCCGCATCGGCGTGCTGGGCGTCGGCTGCAAGCGCGGCACCACCATCGAACAGTTGGAAGCAGCTTTTGCCGCGTTCTGCGAAATCCACGGCCTTGCCCCTGCCTGCATCTGCGCCGCCGCCAGCATCGACCTGAAACAAAACGAAGCCGGGCTGCTGGCGTTCTGCCAAGCGCACCGGTGGAAGGTTTCCTTTTATTCCGCCGCGCAGCTCCAAGCCGCGCCCGGCACCTTTACGCCCTCGCACTTTGTTCAAAGCGTTACCGGCGTGGACAATGTGTGCGAGCGGGCGGCTGTGCTGGCGGCGGGCGGACCCCTCCGCATCCCGAAACAGGCGGGCGGCGGCGTGACCTTTGCGCTGGCGCTCCGCCCCTATGCCCCAGATTGGAGGTGGCAGCATGAATAATACCGTGTTCGTGGTCGGCCTTGGCCCCGGCGACCCGCAGTTTCTGACCGCACAGGCGCAGAGTGCCTTGCAAAAAGCCGAGGTGCTGTGCGGCTATACGGTCTATCTGGATCTCGTGCGCCCCTATTACCCGGAAAAGGAATATTACGCCACCGGCATGACCAAGGAGCTGGACCGCTGCCGCTGGGCGCTGGAAACGGCGCAAAGCGGCAAGACCGTCGCCCTCATCTGCTCCGGCGATGCAGGCGTTTACGGGATGTCCAGCCCTCTGCTGGAACTGGCCGAGCGGTTTCCCGATGTCGCCGTGGAAGTGGTGCCGGGCCTGACCGCCGCCCTCAGCGGCGGGGCCGTTCTGGGGGCACCGCTGGCCCATGATTTCTGCGTGCTTTCCCTCTCCGACCGGCTCACCCCGTGGGCGGTCATCCAGCGGCGGCTGGCAGCGGCAGCCATGGGCGATTTCTGCATCGCGCTGTACAACCCCTCCTCCAAGGGGCGGCCGGACTACCTTGAAAAAGCGGTCCGCATCCTGCTGGAACACGGCAAACCGCCCCAGACCGTCTGCGGCTTGGTGCGGAACATCGGGCGGGAGGGCCAGACCCACCGCGTCCTGACGCTGGCCCAGATGGAACATACCCCGGTGGATATGTTCACCACCGTCTTCATCGGCAACGCGGAGACAAAACAGCTCAGCGGCCGGATGGTTACACCGAGGGGGTATCGCGGATGAAAACAGTCGTCTTCAGCGGCACCACCGAGGGCCGCATTTTTTCCAAAGAGCTGGCCGCGCTGGGGGCGGACGTCCTTGTCAGCGTGGCGACCCCGCTGGGGGCCGAGGAGCAGGGCAGTTTGTCCGGCATCACAGTGCACTGCGGGCGGCTGACACCGGAGGAAATGGCCGACCTTTTGAAAGGGGCCGACCTCTGCGTGGACGCCACCCATCCCTACGCAGTGGATGCCACCAAAAACATTGCGGCGGCGTGCAAAACGGCGCAGATCGAATACCACCGGCTGCTGCGGGCCGAAAGCCCCCTCCCAGCAGGAAGCATGGTGTTCCAGTCGGCCATGCACGCGGCGGAGTTTCTCGCCGGAACACAGGGCAATGTCCTGCTGGCCACCGGGGCCAAGGAGCTTGCCGCCTTTTCCCGCATCGACCCGGCGCGGCTGTTCCCCCGCGTTCTGCCCACGCTGGACAGCATCGCCGCCTGTGAAGCCGCTCACATTCCCCACAAAAACATCCTTGCGATGCAGGGGCCCTTCTCCTACGCGCTGAACCGGGCACTGATGGAGCAGTTCCACATCCGTTTCCTCGTCACAAAGGACGGCGGCGCAGCGGGCGGCTTTGCCGAAAAGGCACAGGCCGCGCAGGACATGGGCGCACAGCTCGTGGTGCTCCGCCGCCCGGCCGAAAACGGAGAAACTGCCGCACAAATTCTGGCACGCTGCAAGGAGGCTTTGGGATGGTCACACTGATCGGGATGGGTTCCGGCACACCGGAACTGCTCACGGCGCAGGGGCTTGTTGCCCTGCAGAGCGCCGACCTCATCATCGGGGCAAAACGGCTGCTGGAGCATCTGCCCACCGGCTGCACCGAGAACCGGAAAGCCCTCTATAAACCGGAGGATATTTTGTCCTGCCTTTCCGAGTTTCCGGCAGCAAATGCGGCCCTTCTTTACAGCGGCGACACCGGGTTTTATTCCGGTGCTTCCAAGCTGCTGCCCATGCTGCGGGCCTTCGGCATTTCGGCGCGGGTGCTGCCCGGTATTTCCAGCGTGCAGCTTCTCTCTGCGGCCATTGGCCGCCCGTGGAAGGATTGGAAGCTCGTCTCGGCCCACGGCTGTGCCTGTGACCCGGCAGCCGAGTGCCTGACCGCCGAAGGCCGCCCGGTGTTCTTCTTGACCGGCGGCACCGAAACGCCCGCCACCCTCTGCGCCAAACTGGCCGATGCGGGCCTTGGGGACGCCCATGCGATCATAGGTGAAAACCTCGGTACACCGCAGGAACATCTGGCATTCGGCACGGCGCAGGCCCTTGCCGCAAACGCCTGTGCCCCTCTGAGCGTTCTGCTCATCGAGCACACCGTTCTCCCTGCCCGGCGGGCCCCCGGCTTCCCGGATGATGCCTTCATCCGGGGAGAGGTCCCCATGACGAAGCAGGAAGTCCGCGCCGCCGCACTGGCGAAGCTGGCTGTCCGGCCTACAGATACCCTTTGGGATGTCGGGGCCGGGACCGGAAGCGTCAGCGTCGAACTGGCGCTGGCCGCACCGCGCGGGCATGTCTACGCGGTGGAATGTGCCCCCGACGCCTGTGCCCTCATCCGCCAGAACCGGGAGAAATTCCACGCCTATAATTTGTCCCTGATCGAGGGGACCGCCCCGCAGGTTCTGGCCGACCTGCCCGCACCGGACGCCGTCTTCATCGGCGGCACCAAAGGCAGCATGGCCGAGGTGGTAAACGCCGCCCTTGCCAAGAACCCGAACGCCCGCCTGTGCATCTCCGCCATTGCGCTGGAGACCCTGAGTGCGGCCATTGCGGCGCTGGCGGCTCATGGACAAACCGCCGAAGTAACCCAGCTTGCCGTCAGCCGCACCAGACCGGCGGGCAAGCTCCATCTCCTGATGGCCAACAACCCCATTTTTCTGATCACGGGGGAACGAAAATGATCCAGTTCGTCCTTGCAGCCCCCGCTTCCGGCAGCGGAAAGACCACCCTGACCTGTGCCCTGCTGGCGGCGCTGAAGAAGCGTGGGTTTTGGCCCTGCGCCTTCAAATCCGGGCCCGACTACATCGACCCGATGTTCCACCGCTCCGCTCTCCGGGTGGACAGCCACAACCTCGACCTGTTCTTCTCTGCGCCAGACACGGTGCGGGCCCTGTACGCCCACTATGCCGCCGGGCATGGGGCCGCCCTCTGCGAGGGAGCCATGGGCTTTTATGACGGGCTCAACTGTACCACCGCCGCAAGCGCGTGGGCGCTGGCGGATACCCTTGGCCTCCCCGTTCTGCTGGTGGTCCAGCCCAAAGGGGCCAGTGTGACGCTGGCGGCTCAGATCAACGGGCTGAAAAATTTCCGGACGCCGAGTCATCTGGCGGGCATCCTCCTCAACGACTGCTCCCCCCGTCTGCACCAACTGCTTGCCCCCCTGCTGGAGCGGGAGACTGGGCTGCCCGTGCTGGGCTATCTGCCCCATTTGCCCGACGCCGTTGTGGAGAGCCGCCATCTGGGGCTGAAAACGGCGGAGGAAGTTTCCGGTCTACAGGAAAAGATCGAGCGTCTCGCCGAAGCAGTTTCCGCCACGCTGGACTGGGAGCGGCTCCTCGCTTTGACGAGCCTTCCCGCCCCCGTTTCGCCCCTGCCCGATTTTCTGACCCCTGCCTCGCCGACGGTGCGCATCGCGGTGGCAAAGGACGAAGCGTTCTGCTTCACCTATGCCGAGACGCTGGACGCGCTGCGGGCGGCGGGCGCTGAGCTTGTCTTTTTCAGCCCCCTGCACGATACCGCCCTGCCGGAGAGCATCGGCGGGGTTTACCTGCCGGGCGGCTACCCGGAACTGCACGCCAAGGCGCTGCGTGAGAACGAACCGCTGCGCTGCGTCCTCTGCGCCGCCATCCAGCGCGGTCTTCCCACCGTGGCCGAATGCGGCGGCTTCCTCTATCTGGGGCAGTCGCTGGAAGATGCCGACGGCACCGCCTATCCCATGGCGGGCGTGCTGCCGGGGCAGGGCTTCCGGGTCGGCAAACTCGTGCGGTTCGGCTACGCCGCCCTGACCGCACAGGCGGACAGTATGCTGTTCCGCCGCGGCGAAGCACTCCCCGTCCACGAGTTCCACCACTGGGACACCACCGCGAACGGCGACGCCTTCACCGCTCGGAAAGCCGATGGCCGGAGCTGGCCCTGCGGCTTTGCAAATGAGCATTTCTATGCGGGCTTCCCGCATTTGTATTGGGCGGGCACTTCCCTGCCCCGGCGGTTCGTGACCGCCGCCCGATCTTATCTTCAAAAGGAGCCGAACCCATGACAGAACCGGAACTGAACCAGCTTCTTTCCACCATCACCCCGCCCGACGAAGCGGCCCGTGCCGCCGCCCACGCCCACTGGGCCAGCCTCGCAAAACCCTTGGGCGGCCTCGGTGCGCTGGAAACGCTGCTGGAAGAAGCCGCCGCGCTGACCGGCACGGCCCAGCTTGATCTTTCCCGCCGGGCCGTGCTGGTGCTCTGCGCCGACAACGGCGTGGTGGCGCAGGGCGTGAGCCAGACCGACCAGAGCGTGACCCGCGCCGTGGCCGAAAACCTTGCTGCCCGGCGGACCAGTGTCTGCCAGATGGCCAAAACGGCCCGGTGCGAGGTCGTGCCCGTGGACATGGGCATGGCCGGGGACTCGGTGCCCGGTGTGGTCAACTGCCGCATCGCCGCCGGGACGCAGGACTTCACCCAAGGCCCTGCCATGACCCGCGCCGAAGCGATCGACGCCATCGCGGCGGGCATCGCCCTCGTCCGTGCCCAGAAGGCGCAGGGCGTGCAACTGCTGGCCACCGGCGAGATGGGCATCGGCAACACCACCACCTCCAGCGCGGTGGCGGCGGTGCTGCTGGGCCAGCCCATCGAAACCATGACCGGCCGGGGCGCGGGCCTCTCCGATAAGGGGCTTGCCCGCAAAATGGACGCCATCCGCCGAGGCATCGCGGTCAACACGCCCGACGCCGCTGACCCCCTCGACGTCCTCGCGAAGCTTGGCGGGTTCGACCTTGCGGGCCTGTGCGGCGTTTTCCTCGGCGGGGCGCTGGAAGGGATCCCCGTCCTGATGGACGGCTTCATCAGCGGGGTCGCGGCGCTCTGTGCCGTGCGGCTCTGCCCCGCCGCTGCCAAGGCCGTTTTCGCCAGCCACTGTTCCTCCGAACCGGCGGCGCGGCTGGTGCTGGAGGCACTGGGCAAGGCCCCGCTCCTGACCGCTGGGCTCCACCTCGGCGAGGGCACCGGCGCGGTGGCTTCCATCCCGCTGTGGGATATGGCGCTAGCCGTTTATGACCACTGTTATTCCTTCGCGGAGGGCGGCATCACGCCGTATACTCCCCAATGCTGACGCTGGTGCTGGGCGGCGCGGCCAGCGGAAAAAGCGAATACGCCGAATCGCTGGTGCTGAAAACAGCTCTTCCCCGCTATTACCTCGCCACCATGCAGGTGTGGGACGCCGAGTGTGCCGCGCGGGTGGAAAAGCACCGCCAAATGCGGGCCAAAAAGCAGTTTGAGACCGTGGAGTGCCCGCTGCATCTTGACGCCGTCCGGCTCCCCGCGCGGGGCACCGCCCTGCTGGAAGACCTCGGCAACCTGACCGCCAACGAACTGTATGACCCCGCCGGTGCGGGCGAAGCCGCCGCTTCGGCCATTCTGGATGGGCTTTCCCAATTGGCCGCGCAATGCGAACACCTCATCGTCGTCTCGAACGAGGTGTTCAGCGGCGGGGCCGGCTATGCGGGCGACACCGACCGCTACCTGAAAGCGCTGGCGCAGGTCAACAATGGGCTGGCGGCCCGCGCCGACGCTGTGGTGCGGGTGGTGTGCGGCATCCCGGTCTCTTATAAAGGAGCGAAATCATGATCTTTTTCCAGACCATTGCGGTGGCTTTTGCGATGTTTTCCGCTGTACCGGTGCCGCAGTTCCAGTGGAACGAAAAGAATATGCGGTACGCGATGTGCGCCTTCCCCCTCATCGGGCTGGTCATCGGCGGGCTGTGGTCCCTGTGCGGGGCCTTGCCGCTCCCGGCGCTGGTGAAAGCGGGCGGGTTCTGTCTGCTCCCGGTCTGGGTCACGGGCGGCATCCATCTGGACGGCTACGCCGACACCTGCGACGCCCTTTCCAGCTACGGCGACCGGGAAAAGAAACTGGAAATCCTGAAGGACCCCCACTGCGGGGCCTTTGCCGTGATCCGACTGTGCAGTTATTTCCTCGCTTATTTTGCGCTGTGCACCGCCGTGCAGTTTACCCCGCGCACAGGGTTCCTCTGGACGCTGGCGCTGGTGCTGGAGCGGGCACTTTCCGGCCTTGCCGTGGCCGCCTTCCCCATGGCGAAGAACACCGGCCTCGCCCACACCTTTGCTTCAGCGGCGGACCGCAAGACTGTCCGCAGCGTTCTGTTCGGGCTGGCCTTCGCCCTCTGCGCCGCGCTGACGGTACTGGGCGGCTGGGGGCTGGCGCTGGCGGCGGTTCTTGTCTTTGTTCGTTATTACGTTGTTTCTAAAAAGCAGTTTGGCGGCATCACCGGCGATCTGGCCGGGTGGTTTTTGCAGAAAGCCGAGCTGTGGATGCTGGCGGCACTGTGTGCGTGCCAATGGGGAGGGCTGTTATGATCTTCATCACCGGGCCGCTGTACAGCGGCAAGCGCACCTTTGCAAACGCCCTGCCGGGCACCCGCATCGCCGAGGTGCAGAACCTTGCAAAGGATGCGGACGATCTGGAGAAACTCGCGGACAAACTCGCCGCCTATGATATCGTGATCGCCACCGAGGTGGGCGGCGGCGTGGTCCCCGTGGACGCCGGGGAGCGGGCCGCGCGGGAAGCTGCCGGGCGGCTGGCCTGTCTGCTGGCCAGCCGGGCCCAATGCGTCGTACAGATGTTCTGCGGCATCCCCACCATTCTGAAAGGAGAACTGCCCCCATGCTGATCTATCTGCTGCGCCACGGGCTGACCGCCTACAACGCTGAAAAGCGCTATCAGGGCCAGCGGGACATCCCGCTCTCGCCCGAAGGCCGGGCCCAGCTCTGCCGGGCCGACATCCAGCCGAAAACCGTCTACATCACGCCCCTCTGCCGCACCCGGCAGACCGCCGAAGTGCTCTTCCCGGAGGCCGACCTCGTGGAGGTGCGCGGCCTGCAGGAGATGTGCTTTGGCAGCTTCGAGGGCCGCAATTTCATCGAGATGGAGCACGACCCCGACTATCTGGCATGGGTGGACGCCAACTGCGAAAGTCCCTGCCCCGACGGCGAGACGAAGGCACTCTTCTCCGCGCGGGTCTGCCGGGCATTTTCCGCGCTGGTGGACAAGGCGCTGGCCGACGGCGAAGAGACGCTGGTCATCCTCGCCCACGGCGGCACCCAAATGGCGGCGATGGAGCGCTACGCCCTGCCCCACGAGGACTATTACCACTGGTGCGCCCCCAACGCGGGCGGCTATCTGCTGGACGCCCGCGACTGGGCCGCGCACCGCATCCTGCACCTTGTGAAAACGGTGCAGTACACAAAGGAGGCAGCCCGATGATCGGCGAAGCAGTTCTGGGGGGCTTTGTGCTGGACACCCTTTTCGGCGACCCCCCATGGCTCCCCCACCCCGTCGTACTGATGGGCAAAGCCATCTCGGCGCTGGAAAAGCGGCTGCGGGCCCGCTTGCCCCAAACGCCGCAGGGGGAGCTGCTGGGCGGGGCGGTGGTGGCTTTCACCCTGCCCGTGGGCACCTTTCTGCTCACCAGCCTCGTCTGCCTCGGCGCGGCAAAGCTCAGCCCATGGCTGGGGCTGGCGGTGCAGATGTTCTGGTGCGGACAGGCGCTGGCCGCGAAGGGTCTGGCGCAGGAGAGCACCAACGTCTACCGCGCGCTCATCAAGCCCGACCTGCCCGCCGCCCGCAAGGCGGTCAGCCGCATCGTGGGGCGGGACACCCAGAACCTGACGCTGGAAGGGGTGACCAAAGCCGCCGTGGAGACTGTGGCCGAGAACGCCAGCGACGGCGTCATTGCGCCGCTGCTGTATATGCTCCTTGGCGGTGCCCCGCTGGCACTGACCTACAAGGCCATCAACACGATGGACAGTATGCTGGGCTACAAAAACGAGAAGTACCTTTACTTTGGCCGCGCCGCCGCAAAACTCGACGATGCGGCAAACTATCTGCCCAGCCGGTTGGCCGGGCTGCTCTGGTGCGCCGCTGCGGCCCTGACCGGGAACAGCCCGAAGGGCGCATGGCGCATCTGGCGGCGGGACCGGCGCTGCCACGCCAGCCCCAACAGCGCCCAGACCGAGAGCGCCTGTGCCGGGGCGCTGGGCGTCCAGTTGGCCGGGCCCGCTTACTATTTCGGCGAGTATTACGCAAAACCCACCATCGGCGACCCGCTCCGGCCCATTGAGCCGGAGGACATCCGCCGCGCCAACCGGATGATGTACGCCGAAAGTGTGCTGGCGCTGGCAGTTGGGCTGGCGGTGCGGGCGATTTTGTGACAGGCCCGCCCTTTCAATCATGCGTTGCGGAAGGAGATGTTTCCATGCAATTCGTACATGGCGGCGACTGGGCGGGCTACCGCGCCGAGTTTGGCCGCGACCCGCTGGATTTTTCGGCCAATGTCAGCCCGCTGGGCTTGCCGGAGGGGGTGGCCAAGGCCATCACCGCAGCCCTTGCCACGGCGGACCGCTACCCCGACCCTTTTTGCCGCGCCCTGCGGGAAAAGCTGGCCGCACACGAGGGCGTTCCGGCGGAACAGCTCCTCTGCGGCAACGGCGCGGCAGACCTGATCTTCCGGCTGGTGTGGGCCAAGCGCCCCCGCAAGGCGCTGGTCACGGCCCCCACGTTTGCGGAATATGCCGCCGCACTTGAAACGGTCGGCTGCACGGTGGAGCGCTATTTTCTGCGGGAGGCCGACGACTTCGCGGTGACGGAGGCCTTCTGCGGCGCCATCGATGACAGCGTGGACATGGTGTTCCTCTGCCAGCCCAACAACCCCACCGGCCAGTTGACGCCCCCCGCCCTTGTGGCCCGCATCTTGGAGAAGTGCACCGCCTGCGGGGCGCTTCTTTTGCTGGACGAATGTTTCCTCGATTTTTTGCCCGACCACGCTTCGCTCACCGCAAAGCCCCTGCTGGGCAGCGGGAATCTGCTGATCTTAAAGGCCTTCACCAAGCTCTACGGCATGGCGGGCGTCCGGCTGGGGTACGCTTTGAGTGCAGACCCCGCCCTGCTGGACGCCATGGGTGCCGCCGGGCAGCCGTGGGGCGTTTCCAGCCTTGCCCAAGCGGCGGGGCTGGCCGCGCTGGACGAGACGGTCTATGTGGACCGGGTCCGCGCCCTCCTCGCCGAACAGCGCCCCCGGCTGACCGCCGGGCTGCGGGCGCTGGGGCTGCGGGTGCTGGAGGGCCGGGCAAACTATCTGCTTTTCCAAGGGCCGGAGACGCTGGGCGAGGCGCTGCGGCAAAAGGGCGTGGTTCTGCGCAGCTGCGCGAATTACCCCGGCCTTGACGCCAGCTGGTATCGCACCGCCGTGCGCACCGGGCCTGAAAACGAACGACTGCTGAAGACCCTTGCGGAGGTGATCCGATGAGCAAAGCAAGCTGCATCATGGTGCAGGGAACCATGAGCGGCGCGGGCAAAAGTCTGCTCTGCGCGGCGCTCTGCCGCATTTTTGCGCAGGACGGCTACCGCACCGCCCCCTTCAAAAGTCAGAACATGGCGCTGAACAGCTTTGTCACCCGCGACGGGCTGGAAATGGGCCGGGCGCAGGTGGTACAGGCCCAAGCGGCGGGCATCGAGCCCGACGTGCGGATGAACCCCATCCTGCTCAAGCCCAGCAGCGACGTGGGCAGTCAGGTCATCGTAAACGGCGAAGTGCGGGGCCAGATGCCCGCCGCCGCCTACTTCAAAATGAAGAAATCCCTCATCCCGGACATTCTCGCGGCCTACAACAGCCTTGCCGAAGCCGTGGACATCATCGTGATCGAAGGGGCCGGGAGCCCGGCGGAGATCAACCTGAAGGCCGACGACATCGTGAACATGGGGCTGGCGAAGCTGGTGGACGCGCCGGTGCTGCTGGCGGGCGACATCGACCGCGGCGGCGTCTTCGCCCAGCTCTACGGCACCGTGGAGCTGCTGGAACCCGACGAGCGTGCCCGCATCAAGGGCCTTATCATCAATAAATTTCGTGGGGACGTGGAGATCCTCCGCCCCGGCCTTGCCATGCTGGAGGAAAAGACCCATCTGCCCGTGCTGGGCGTGGTACCCTACCTGAAGGTGGACATCGAGGACGAGGACTCCCTCTCCGAGCGGCTGGAGACCGGCAAGACCGTCAAGCCCTTGGATATCGCCATCCTCCGCCTACCCCATATCTCGAACTTTACCGACTTCATGCCGCTGGAACAGCACCCGCTTCTGGGCGTGCGGTATGTACAAAACGCCCACACCCTCGGCACGCCGGACCTTGTGATCCTGCCCGGCACCAAGAACACCGTGGACGACCTGCTCTGGCTGCGGCAGTCCGGGCTGGAACCGGCGCTGCTCAAGCTGGCCGCGCGGGGCACCCCCGTGCTGGGCGTCTGCGGCGGCTATCAGATGCTGGGGCAGACCCTCGCCGACCCCGACGGCACCGAGAGCGGCCGCGCCCAGACCCTGCGCGGGCTGGGGCTGCTGCCCACCCGCACCACCTTCACCGCCCGGAAGCGGCGGGCGCAGGTCACGGCAGAAGCCACCGCCGCCCCCTTTGCCGGGGCCGCGCTGACGGGCTACGAGATCCACACCGGCCGCACCGAGGTGGAGGGCCTCCCCTTCTGCACACAGGAGGACGGCACCCCCGAAGGCTGTGTGCAGGATAGGGTCTTTGGCACCTATCTGCACGGCCTGTTCGACACCGGCGAGCTGACCGAAAAGCTGGTGGCCGCTTTGTGCGCGCGGAAGGGCATTGCCCCCGACACCGCCGCCCTGATGCCCATGGAGCAGTACCGCCAGCAGCAATTCGACCTTCTGGCCGAGGGGGTGCGCAAGGCGCTGGACATGGACGCCCTGTATGCCGCCATGGGCCTTGCCCGAAAGGAGCAGCTATGACCCCACAACATCATCTGCCCGCCGACATTGAGCGGACGAGCCTTTCCATCATCACCGCCGAGCTGGCCGAACTGGGCCTGACCCCGCCGCCGGAGACAGCCCCGGTGGTCAAGCGGGTCATCCACACCACGGCGGATTTTGATTACGCCAAGAACCTCCGCTTCACGCCGGGGGCTGTGGCGGCGGGGGTGGCCGCGCTCCGCGCCGGGACCCCCATCGTCACCGACACCAACATGGCGCTGGCGGGCATCACGAAGCCGGGCCTGAAAAAGCTGGGCAGCAGTGCGCTCTGTTACATGGCGGAGCCAGAGGTCGCCGCCGCGGCCAAAGCGGCTGGCACCACCCGCGCCGTGGCTTCCATGCACCGGGCGGTGGCGGAGCACCCCGGCGCCATCCTCGCCGTTGGCAACGCGCCCACGGCCCTTTTGACCATTGCCGAGCTGATCGAGGCCGGGCTGCGGCCCGCGCTGGTCATCGGGGTGCCGGTGGGCTTTGTGAACGTGGTGGAGAGCAAGGAGCGGCTCTTCGCCGTCTGCGAGACCTACGGCGTGCCCGCCATCGCAGCCATGGGCCGCAAGGGCGGCAGCAACGTGGCCGCCGCCATCTGCAACGCGCTGGTCTACTCCGCCGCCGAAATGCTGGACCCCACAGCACGGGGCTGGAAGTAAAAATTCTGGCGGTTTTTAGGTAATTTTTGCCAATTTTCCGCTTTTCACGCAGGAAACACCCCCTTTCACGCAGTTTTGCTTGCACCCCCCCCCGGAGAGTGGTATAATTTTCTTACAAGCACAAGCCCATGTTTTACCGGATTTGAAGTTTTGTAAGGAGGTACTACTTATGATCTCTTATCGCAAACTCGCCATGCGTGTTCTGGGGCACAGCCCGGTTTCTGCGGTCAAAACAGCCCGCCGCTCCACCGGAAAGCGCGCCGCCGCCCTCGCCCTCACCGCCGCCCTTGTGGTCGGGATGACGCTCCCCGCCTTTGCCCAAGACTGGTTCATCGAAAATGGTGACATCACGATTTCGGCTGGTGAAAACGGCAACAATGTCACACAGGGAAGTACGACAAAAGAGAATGACACGGACACAGTTATTAAAAGCGACAAACCTTCTACTGCGTCTGAGCATACGGTAACGATCGAAGCAGGTGAAGGCAAAACGGTAGATGTCACGCTGGAAAACGTCAATATCGACACCAGCGATACAGGCAAAGCCGCTGTAAGCGTTACCGGCAGCGGCAATACGAACATTGAGCTGAAAGGTAATAATACTCTGACGAGCGGCGGCTGGCACGCAGGTCTGGAACATAATAAGGAGACCGATTCTGAGGGCAACGAAACCAGCGGCACACTGACCATCACTGACACGGATAAGAATGGTTCGCTGGCTGCCACCGGTGGTAATTACGGAGGTGCTGGAATCGGCGGCGGAAATATCGAAGATGCCGGTGAGCTCGAAATCACCGGCGGTACCATTACTGCTACAGGCGGACTCGATGGTGCTGGTATCGGCGGTGGCGGTTCCGGCGGCGATGCCGATATTACGATTTCCGGCGGAACTATTACTGCCATTGGCGGTACTGACCCGTGGCAACAGCAGGGTGCGATTGGTGGTGCTGGTATCGGCAGTGGTGGTTCAGGTGGCAATTCCACTGTTACTATTACTGGCGACGCAGTTATCAAAGAAGCAATCGGCGGTGGCGGATGCGCTGGTATAGGCGGCGGTTATGCTGGTAAATGCGACGTAACCATTTCCGGTGATGCTGTCATTAACCATGCCGAAGGTGGTGTTCAATCCGCAGGTATTGGTGGTGGTGGTTGGGATACTATCGGCACTGTAACCATCAAAGATAATGCACAAATCAATCATTCTACCGGCAGTGACGGCGCTGCTGGTATCGGCAGCGGTGTTCACGGCGATGTGACCGTCAGGATCGAAGGTAATTCGACCATCGACAACGCCACCGGTGGCTCAGATGGTGCCGGCATTGGCGGCGGCTATGCCTCCCTCGGTGATGTTACCATTGAGGGTAATGTCACTATTAAGAACGCTCAGGGTGGCGCTGGTGCTGCCGGTATCGGTGGCGGTTCGAACGCCAAAACTAAAGACGATGGCACCGGGAACCGTATCGTTATCCGCAGCAACAAGGATGGCTCTCCCACCATCAATGCAACCGGTGGTGTTCCCGAAGTTGATAACGACGGTAACGTAATCAGTGCTGGTGGTGCCGCTATCGGCAGTGGCGCTTCGCTCCCGGACAAAAACGGCGATGTTGCTCCTGAAGCAGACGCTGATATCACCATTGAAGGTAAAGTAACCATCGACGCCAAGGCCGGTGAAGGCAATGCGGCCATCGGTGCCAACAACACCGAGCAAACATTTAACGGTTTGCAGGTGGGCACCACCATCACCCGCCGCAATGCGAAGGGCGACGATGTTTCCCAGCCCGGTGATGTACCCGAACCCGAAAAGCCCGCCCAGCCGACCGTGACGCCCAGCGAAGGGGCAGAAGCACCTTCCACCGGCTCGGTGGAAGTGGAGCGCCCGGTCACGGTGGAGGGGCTGTATGTCACCAACGTTCTGGGCAAGCAGATCACCCACACCTGCACCCAGAACGGCACGACCCTGACCATCCGCGCCAACGGCATCGTGACCTCGGCCCACCTGACGCTGGGCATGGTCCGCACCCTGAAGGCGCAGGGCGTGAAGACCCTTGTGTTCACCACCCTGCTCTCCCGCTCCACCACGGTCTCGGTGGACGCCCTGCTGGCGGCGGAACCCGACGCCCCCGATGAAACGGCCGTCGTCTGGACCCACACCGGCCCCCGTGCGGCATTGACCATTGACGGCGTAGACCACAGCGCCCTGCTCAAGTAACCGGACGGAGCACACAACTTATAAAAACACAGCCGGGAGGCTTCCGCTTTTGGAACGCCTCCCGGCTGTTTCGTTATGCCGTTTTGGTTTTGAGGTAGTACCCGATGCCGATGGCGTCCGCCAGCGCCCAGCCGATCGGGACGCTGAGCCAGATGCCCGTGACCCCCAGCGGCGTAGCCGAGAGCAGATAGGCCAGCGCCACGCGGGTGCCCAGCGAAGCAATGGTCAGGACCACCGACATCATGGGCTTGTTGACCGCCCGGTAGTAGCCGTAGAGCAGGAACAGGATGCCGATGCCGATATAGCACGCGCCTTCGATGCGCAGGTAGTGGACGCCCGCCGCGATGATCTCGCTTTGGCCGGGGTCAACGAAGATGCCCATGAGCGGCGCGGCAAAGGCCCAGACCAGCACGCTGATGAGGATGCAGAACGCCGCACTGGTCAGCCCGGCGCTGCGGATGCCCTTGCGGATGCGCTCGCTCTTCCCTGCCCCGTAGTTCTGGGCCACATAGGTGGAAAAGGCGTTGCCGAAATCCTGCACCGGCATGTAGGCGAAGGAATCGATCTTGACCGCCGCCGCAAAGGCCGCCATGATGACGATGCCGAAGCTGTTCACAAGGCCCTGCACCATCAGGATGCCGAAGTTCATGATGGACTGCTGGACGCTGGTCATGACCGAGAGGTTCAGGATGGTGGCGAGGTTCCGCTTGTCCCACCGGCAGTCGGCGCGGCGCGGGCAAAGGTAGGGGAACTTTTTCAGGGTGTAAAGCCCGATGCCCACGCCCGACACATATTGGGAAAAGACCGTGGCCCCCGCCGCCCCGGCGACGCCCCACCCCAGCACGATGACGCACAGAAGGTCCAGCACCACATTCAGGATGGCCGACACGGCCAAAAAGATCAGCGGCACCATGGAGTTGCCGATGGCGCGCAGGAGGTTCGCGAAATAGTTATACAAAAATGTTGCAAAGATGCCCATAAAGATGACGACCAGATATTGCTTCATCAGGGCTTGCAGTTCCGCCGGGACCCGCAGCACCCACAAAATGCCCCCCAGCCCCAGATAGATCAGCAGGTTCAGCGCCAGCGCCATCCCTGCAATGAGCACGAAGGACTGGAACACGCTGTTCCGCATTTTTTCCTCCTCGCCGCTGCCGTACTGCATCGAGATGGCCGCGCCGCTGCCCATGCAAAGGCCCAGCAGGATGGAGGTCAGGAAGGTCATCAGGGTGTAGGAGGAGCCAACCGCCGCCAGCGCATCCGCGCCGAGGAAGCGGCCGACCACCCACGTGTCGGCGATATTGTACATCTGCTGCAAAAGGGTTCCGAACATCAAAGGCAGGGCGAACAGCAGGATGTTCCGCGTGATGGACCCTTCCGTTAAAGTACGCTGCATGGTGGTTCCTTCCTCTTTTCCGAAAACTCAACAAAATCTGATCCGGTATTCGCGGGGGGTGCAGTGCTTGATCTCCCGGAAGGTCTTGATAAAATAGCTGCCATCCGAAAAGCCGCATTCCAGCCCGATCTCGCCGGTCTTGAGCCGGGTGGAGCGGAGCAGCTCCGCAGCTTTTTCCACCCGGAACTGCTTGACGTACTGGATGGGCGTGATGCCCAGCAGCTGCCGGAAGCTGCGCAGACAGGCGCTCTCGCTGAGGGCCACGCAGCCCGCGATCTTCTCCACGGTCAGCTCCTCGGCGTAGTGTTCCTCCACGTAGCGGAGCATCTGCTTCATCCGCTCGGAGGCGATCTGTTCCTGCTCCGAGACCTTGGTCTTCCCGCCGACGCACTGGGTGCTCAGCAGCCGCAGCGCCGCCGAGAGATGATACCGCACCCGGTTCTCGTAGTCGAAAGGCTCATCGGCCACCTCTTTCCACGCATCCCGCAGACAGACCAGCACCTGCTTTTGCCACGGCACGGCCTCGTCCAGCAGGAAAAAGGCCGGGGCACCGGGCTGCAGCAGCGGGCGGATGAGCTTCTGCCAGAAGATCGTATCCATGCCGCCCACCAGCCGGGGCTGGAACACGCCGGAGTGGAGCAGAGCCGTGTGCTCGGCCTGTTCGACCGAGTGGAGCGCCCCGGAGTTGAGGAACACCCCCTGCCCGGTCTGCAGGGTCAGGCGGGTCTTGTTCACATCCACCTGCAGCGGCCCCCGCACCGCGAGGATATACTCAAACTCCTCGTGCCAATGCCACGCCACCGAGTAGCTGGTCAGATCTTCCGCATAGCACGCGATGGGAAACAGCGCGCTGCCGTGCTGGACCAGCTCGCGGCCCTCGGCGTCGGCCACGATGTCCGTCTCGCAGTGGATCCCACTGCCATGGACGATTGTTGCACAGCTCGTTTGATATGCCATTTTGCCCAATTCCTTTCCGCAATACTTTGAACATTTTTTGTCAAAGCCGATTTTGTTGTATAAAAGGTGCGATTTTGTTCTACCATATCTGTCGAAATCGTGGTATTATTTCATCAGAGCTTCCAAGCTCAGTATAACACCGAACGAAGTGAAACACAATCGTTTCCCCGCCGTTCGGCGTGCAGAAAAAAAAGTTCTGACAGGAGGTATTTCTATGCTTCGTATCGAATACTTTGATAAAGACCGTTTCATGCGTCAGGTTTCCGCCAGCCATGGCAGCGTGCTGCTCCATCTGGACAACGGTAAGACCTGCGATTTGAAGAAGGATGCGACGGCATCCTCCATCCTGCGGATGATGAACGCCCCCAAGAAGGGCTTTGACATCACCGTGACTGACCCCACCGACGTCACCGGCTTCCTGCGGTATATGCTGGAAGCGGGCCGCACCGAGCGCGTGGCCGGCTAAACCAAGCCATCTTCTCGTTCATTCGCATATTACAGCAACGCAGAGCGCCCGCTCCGGGGTCAGAAGCCGGAGCGGGCGCTCTGCGCGTTTTCGCCCTTACAGGATGCAGCGGCTGATGGCGCGGGCCACGGCCAGAAGCTCTTCCTGCCCGATAAAGCCGAACTTCGCCTCGTGCTCGTCCGCAAAGCAGACCGTCAGCTCGGAGGTTTGCAGCGGGTCGCCGAAGCCCGCCGTCTGGATGCCGAAGTGCAGCACCTTTTTATAAGGCAGCACAAAGATCTCCTGCCGGGTGCCGGTCACGCCCTGCATATCCACCAGAAAGATGCGGTGGGAGGTGAAAACCGCCTGATCGCGCACCGTCTTGTACGCGCCCACGATGGTCTCGCCCTCCAGCAGCAGAGCCTGTACATTTTTGCAGATGTCCTTTTCCTTGATGCGGATGAGGTTCTGCATGGGTTTATCCCGAAATTCCATAGGTCCTTATCCCCTTTCAGCGTAGTTTCGTCAGCCTTATTGTAACACCCCCGCCGGGCGTTGACAAGCGGCTTTTCCTCTCGCCTTTTGGGCGCGGGTGTGGTATACTGGGACGGAACATTTTAGATTTCCCAAGAAATGAGGTTTGACCCATGGAGATCATCATTCATCAGGCCATCCTGCACGTGCTGGACACCACCCTTGACGCCCCGGTGCTCAGCGGCAGCAGCATGGAGCTGACCGCCGAAAAAACGGCCTACCTGCAAAACCACATCGAAAAGCTGCTGGCCAGCGACGACATCCGCCAGTGCCGCCCGCTGCCGGACTCGGCCTTCAAAAACGAGCTGGAGCACAATCAGGACTTCATCGACCTGTCCTGCCGCATTGCGGGGGTGCTGTTCGACTACATGCACGCCCACACCACCATCCCCGGCGCAGACCTCGCCGTGGTGGATTTCACCCGCGACGGGGCCCCGTGGCTGGGCATCCTCAAGCTGAACTACAAAAACGGCTACACCCACTACACCGAAACGGTACAGGGTGCCCCCGTGAACTCCATCATCCAGCAGCGGGCCTGTCTGCCCACCCAGAGCGGCAAGGTGGAGGAAGGCGCCCTCATCAACTTGCAGGATCTCTCCATGCGTCTGCTGGAAAAGAAGTACGACATCGACGGCCACAAGGAGTTCTACCTTTCCTCCGTGGTCTTCCAGTACACCCAAGCTGAGCCGGAGAAAAAGAAGCTCCAAGCCATTCAGGAAGCCGCTGCACAGGCCGTGAAGGACGCCTACGTGGACGAGCCTCACGCCGACGCGCAGGTGGCCATGCTCATTGCCACGGAGGCCGCCGACAACGACAACCAGATCTCGGTGGAGCAGGTGCGCCGCCAGCTGGCCGAAGAATACCCGCTGGCCGCTGTCCCCTTCGACGACTATGTGGAAAAGAGCGAGGTCATCGAGCACGCCGAGCAGCCCGTCACCGTCACCCCCTCCCGCATCCGCCGGATGGAGAGCCGCAGCATCCACACCGCCAGCGGCATCGAGGTGAAGATTCCCACCGAGATCCTCTCCTCCGACTCCGAGGTGGAGTTCCTCCACGACGCCGACGGCAGCGTTTCCCTGCTGATCAAGAATGTGATCTTGTAAACACAGCTCCTTCCGCCATCGCTTACCGCTGCGCCAAGGCTCTCTCCCTGAGGGAACTGGCGCGGCAAAGCCGTGACGGAGGGAGTTATTCTTTGCAATCGTCGCTTTTTCTCTTGCCAAACGGGCGGTTTTGTGCTATATCTTTCTTGTATTCATGATTGTATCTATGAATGAGGGGGAATTGGAAATGGAACTGGCACTTATCTGCGCACAGCAGGTCATCGTGCTGTTTTTGCTCATCGGCGCGGGCGCGGCGGCCATCAAGACCGGCGTGCTCAAGGCGGAAGGGCGGCAGACGCTCTCGAACCTGCTGGTGTATCTGGTCGTCCCGGCCATGATCATCCACTCTTACATGATGGAGTTCAGCGAGGAGATCCTGCACAACCTGCTGGCGGCCTTTGGGCTGAGTGTGCTGGCGATCTTGATCGGCACTGTGCTGACGCTGGCGCTGACGGCCAAGCAGAAGGATCGCCGCGCCCCCATCTTCCGGTTCGCGTGCGTCTTCTCCAATGCGGCCTACATGGGCTTCCCCCTCATCTCGGCGCTGTTCGGTTCGGAGGGGCTGCTCTACGCCAGCGCCTATGTTACCGTTTTCAACATCCTGCTCTGGACCATGGGCTACGGCATGGTCAGCGGCAGTTCCAGCCCCAAGGAAGTGGTCAAGAGTCTGCTCCGCACGCCGGTGCTCTACGCCATGGTGGCGGGGCTTGCCATCTACCTTTTGCAGATCCCGGTGCCCGCCCTCATTGCGCAGCCGCTGGAGCTTTTGAGCAACATGAACACCCCGCTCTCCATGCTCATCACAGGCATCCTGATCGCCACAGGCGACCTGAAGCAGATCGTCTGCGACCGGCACATCTGGAAGCTGGCGGCGGTGCGGATGCTGCTCATCCCGGCAGTCTGCCTTGCCGCTTTCGCGGTGCTGGGGCTTCTGCGGTTCGGCATGAGCGCACAGGTGGTCCTGTTGCTGGAGTGCTGCCCCGCCGCCGCCATCACCTCGGTGTTTGCGGTCCAGTTCGGCCACGATGAGCAGTTTGCCGCCGGGTGCGTCGTCCTGACCACTCTGCTCAGCATCGTCACCCTGCCGTTGTGTGCCTTGGTGCTGACGGCATTGATGTGATCCACTCCGCAACAAAAAAGGGCTGCTGCCTACTCCTTTTCCCATCGCGTTTCGTTGCGCCAAGTCTCCCTCACCGAGGGAGCTGGCACGGCGAAGCCGTGACGGTGGGAGGAAAGGCAGCAGCCTTTTTATTTTTTTACACCAGCGGCATGATGTTTTCCGGCGCTACCCGGAGGTAGGCAGGGGCTTGAGGCGGCGGGGAGGAAAGGGTCGTTTTGGACACCTTCCACCACAGCTTGCCTGCATCGTCCGCAGCGGTGCAGATCATGTTCCAGTCAAAGGGGTTTTCACTGGAAGCGCCCACCTGAACCGGCATCCGGTTTTCGCCGTCGGCCGCTTCGGGGGCAAAGTCGTGGGCGCGGATGCCCACGGCGCAACACCCTTCCGGCACCGGCAGGGCCACGGTCAGCTCCCGCTCCCAGCCGGTCAGGCGGACATGGTGTTCGTCCACCCGGACGCAGGGCAGGATGTTCTTGCAGCCGGTCAGCCGGGCGGCGGTCAGGCGGCGGGGGTCGGCGAAAACTTCCTTCGTCGTGCCCGCACGTAGCACTTCGCCACTGTCCATGACGATCATCTCGCGGCAGAGGCGGTAGGCTTCGTTCCGGTCATGGGTCACGAGCAGGGCCGTGCCGTCAAAGTTGGAGAACAGACTTCCCACTTCGCCCTCCACTTCCTCGCGCAGGTAGCTGTCCAGCGCACTGAAAGGCTCGTCCAGCATCAGGATGCGGGGTCTGCCCGCCAAGAGGCGGGCCAGCGCGGCACGCTGCTGCTGCCCGCCTGAAAGCTCACTGGGCAGCCGATGGGCCAGCTCTTCCAGCCGCATGGCGCGGAGAGCTGACCCACAGGCAGCTTTCCGGGCGGCGGGGTCTTTTTCCTTTTTCAGGGCACAGAGGATGTTCTGCTCCACCGTCATATTCGGGAACAGAGCGTAGTTCTGGAACAGCAAGCCCACGTTCCGCTGCTGCGGGGGCAGGTCGATGCCCTTCTCGCTGTCGAACAACACCCGGCCATCCAGCACGATGCGGCCGCTGTCGGGCTTGACGACGCCCGCGATGCAGCGCAGGGTCATGCTCTTGCCGCAGCCGGATGCGCCGAGGATGGCGGCAGCGGTGTTGCCCGCTGTGAAATCGGCGTGGAGGGTAAAGCCTTCAAACCGCTTGGCAATGGTCACTTCCAGACTCATGCGTGCCTACCCCCCTGCCTCTGTTTGCGCTCCAGCAGATTGACCGCCAGCAGCACCACCGCCGAGATGAGGATGTCCACCAGCACCCACTGCATCGCGCCCGCTTCGTCATTGGTGCGCCAGAGCTGGTACACCGTGGTGGCGATGGTGGCCGTCTTGCCGGGGGTGTAGCCCGCGATCATGCTGGTGGCGCCGTACTCGCCCAGTGCGCGGGCAAAGGCCAGCACCGTGCCGGCTAGAATGCCCTGCCGGCAATAGGGCATCCGCACCCGCCAGAAGATCCATGTGTTCGAGAGGCCCAGCGTCTGCGCCGACCACGCCAGCGTTTCGTCAAAGCTTTCGAAAGCGCCGCGGGCCGTGCGGTACATCAGCGGGAAGGCCACCACGATGGACGCGAAGATGGCGCTGTACCAGTTCATGACCAGCTTGACGCCGAAATGCTCCATAAAGAAGATCCCCAGCGGCCGCTTGGCACCGAAGAGCAGCAGCAGGAAGTAGCCCACGACCGTCGGCGGCAGGACCATCGGCAGCGTCAGGATCACATCCAGCACGCCCTTGAGCACCCGCGGGAGCTTCGCGATATAATACGCGGCAAAAATGCCGAGGAAGAACACCGCCGCACCGCTGATGAGCGCAATGCGGAGGCTGTTCCAAAGCGGATACCAGTCCATCATAATGCCGTGAAGCCGACGCTCTCGAAGACGGTGGCGGCACGGTCGGTCTGCAGATAGGCCAGAAATTCCTTGGCGGCCTCGGCGTTGGGGGCAGCCTTCAGAACGGCAGCCGGGTAGATGACCTGACCGCACATCTCCTCGGTGGCCTCGTCCACGACCTTCAGACCAGCGCTGAAGGCATCGGTGCAGTAGACGACACCGGCATCGACGCTGGCCTCGCTGACCTGCGTCGTGACTTCCTTGACGTTGGAGCCGTAGGTGATGACACCGGCAGCCGCCAGAGCCTCTTCGTCCAGCCCGTAGTAAGCGAGGATCTTCTGGGTGTACTGGCCAACGGGCACATCACTGTTGCCCATGCAGAACAGGATGTCCTCCGCCTTCAGGTGCTCAGCCAGAGAATCGAAGCTGTCGATGCCCTGATCGCTGTTTTCGGGCACGCAGAGAACCACCTTGTTCTCCAGCAGGTCCACGCGGCTGTCGCCGTCCACGAAGTCGAGGCCCTCGGTATTGACATCTGCAGAAGCGGTGATGTCCAACTGGTTCATCTGCTTCTGACCGGCGGAGAGGAAGAGGTCGCAGTCCGCGCCCTCCTGAATCTGGGTCTTCAGGGTGCCGGAGGAATCGAAGTTGAAGCGGAAGGTCACGCCGGGGTTCTCTGCTGCGTAGTTCTCGGCGATGGCGTTCAGGGTCTCGGTCAGGGAAGCTGCGGCGAAGACGATCAGCTCGACGGCCTCGCCGGAAGCCGCCGCAGAGGAAGCGGCAGCGGAACCTGCCACGGAGGAAGCAGTGCTGGTGGAGCTACCGGAACCGCCGCAAGCAGTCAGGGCAGCAGATACGGATACGATGCCGGCAGCGCACAGGAAGCTGCGGCGGGAGATCTTGCCATTCATTGTGTGTACTCCTTAACACTTCGATCTATTTATAAAGCTCTTGCAGACTCCTTCCGTCATCGCTTACGCGATGCCACCTCCCTCAATGAGGGAGGCTTTCACAGCTTACCGTTACGCCAAGGCTCCCTCCGAGAGGGAGCTGGCACGGCGAAGCCGTGACTGAGGGAGTCACAAGTGCTTCATAAAGCAACATTATTTGCGGGCGCACTCGCCATCCAGCCCGGCGGCGATGCGGATGCCGTGTTCAAGGCTGGGCAGGATGTACTCCAGATTTTCCTGCACGGCCTTGGGGCTGCCGGGCAGGTTGACGATCAGTGTCTTGCCGCGCAGGACGCTGGCGGCGCGGCTGAGCATCCCGCGGGGGGTAATGCTCAGGCTGTGGCAGCGCATGGCCTCGGCGATGCCGGGGGCACTGCGGGTGGCGACAGCATACGTCGCCTCCGGGGTGATGTCGCGGGGGGAGAAGCCGGTGCCGCCGGTGGTCAGGATCAGGTTGACCTGACGGCCATCGGCCAGCCGGATGAGCTGAGCCTTGAGGGCCTTGGCTTCATCGGGCAGGATCATCGTTTCCTCCACCTTGTACCCGGCGGCGGTGAGCATCTCCACGATCAGCGGGCCGCTCTTGTCCTCCCGTTCCCCGCGGGAGCCTTTGTCGGACAGGGTGATGACGGCGGCACGCAGCGGCGGATCCTCCTCCGGGGGCAGCAGGGTCATCTCGTCCCCCACATGGATGGTGCCGCCGTGGAGCACGCGGGCGAACACGCCCTCGTGGGGCATGATGCACTCGCCGGTCTGCTGCTTGATGACGCAGTCGTTGTGGCACTCCTTGCCGATCTGGGTCATTTCCAGAACGACATCCCCCACCTGAAACCGGCTGGTGACGGGCAGGTTGCGGAAATCGAACCCTTCTACGACCAGATTTTCGCCAAATGCGCCGTAATCGACCCAGATCTTCTTGCGGAAGTTCTCGATCTTTTCGGCGCTCAGCAGACTGACCTGACGGTGCCAATTGCCGCCATGGGCGTCGGTCTCGATGCCCCATTCCGGGGTCAGGGTGGCTTCGGGCACCTCGGTCTTGACGGTGCCGCGCTTGGGGCTGGTGCAAATGGCCAGAATCTTTCCCATATTATCCTCCGATCCGATACATCCCGCGGGTCGCCGGGATGTTTTGTTTGCGTTCAAAATGGTGCTCCTGCGGCTTTTCCCAAATCGTCGTTTGGATCGCCTTGAGCAGCTTCTCGTCCGTTGCGCCGGAGCGCAGCAGGGTCTTCATGTCGCAGCCCGCTTCGCTGGCAAGACAGGGGCGCAGAAAGCCCTGACTTGTCAGCCGGACGCGGTTGCAGGAGGCGCAGAACTTGCCGTGCACCGCCGCGATGAAGCCCACGCTCCCCTGCCAGCCGGGGGCGGTGTAGTAGACCGCCGGGCCGTCGCCGAGGGCGGCGCTCTCCTGCGCGGGCAGCGGGGCCAGCCCCGGCCAGCGCTTTTGCAGCCGGGCCAGCAGTTCCGGCCCGGAGATGCAGGGCATGGCCGCGCCATAGCCGATGGGCATCATCTCGATGAACCGCACCTGCAAAGGCTTGTCTTTGGCGAGGGCGGCCAGCGCTTCCAGCTCGCCCTCGTTCACGCCCACCTGCGGCACGCAGTTCAGCTTGACGGGCAGCCCGCTTTCCAGCGCGGCATGGATGCCCGCCCTCACGTTTTCAAACTCGTCCCGCGCGGTGATGCGGGCGAACTGCTCCGGCGAGAGGGTGTCGAGGCTGATGTTCACGCTGTCCAGCCCGGCAGAGAGCAGGGCGGGCAGCTGCTTTGCCAGCAGAACACCGTTGGTGGTCATGGTCACGCGGCGGATGCCGGGGATGGCCTTCAACTGGGCCACCAGATAGTCCACGCCCTTGCGCACCAGCGGTTCGCCGCCGGTGACGCGGACGGTGTCCACCCCGCACTTGGCAAACAGCGCGGCAAGGCGCAGGAATTCTTCGTAGGTCAGAATATCTTCCCGTTCCAGCTTCTCCACGCCGTCCGGCATACAGTACCGACAGCGCAGATTGCACAGGTCGGTGACAGACAGGCGCAGGTAATGGATGCTGCGGCCCTTTGCATCAAACATAGCCGCCCTCCGCCCGGATGTACAGGCCGCTCTTGCCGCCGCTCTTTTTCTCAAGGTGGATCTCGCCCAGTTCCATCCCCTTGTCCACGGCCTTGCACATATCGTAAATGGTCAGCAGCGCGGTGGAAACGCCGGTCAGGGCCTCCATCTCCACGCCGGTGACGCCGCTGGTCTTGACGGTGCAGCGGGCCTCGACGGCGCGGCGGTCTTCCAACAGCTCAAACTCGATCTTCACCTTGGTCAGCGGCAGCGGATGGCACAGCGGGATCAGTTCACTGGTCCGCTTGGTGGCCATGATGCCCGCCACGCGGGCCACGCCCAGCACATCGCCTTTCTTGACCGTGCCGTTTTTCACAGCGGTAAAGGCTTCTTCGTTCATGGTAATGATGCCGTGGGCCGTGGCTTCGCGGGCAGTGACGGGCTTTTCGCTCACGTCCACCATCACCGCATTGCCCTCGGCATCGAAATGGGTCAAGTTACTTGTCATATTGTCACGCTTCTCCTCCGTACAACCTCTCAGCAATGCCCAAACCCGCAGTTGGGCCAGTGGCACTCGGCGCAGCCAAGGCAGAGGCCGCCCTCGCCGAGGCGGGCGATGTCGTCGGCGGTGATGGGGTCATCGGCCAGCAGACGGGGCAGCAGCAGGTCAAAAATGGTGCGCTTGGCGTACATCACACAGCCGGGCAGACCGCAGACGGGCACGCCGTCCAAGTAGCTGACGAGGAACATGGCACCCGGCAGCACCGGCGCGCCGTAAGTCACGATGTCGGCCCCGGTGTTCTTGATGGCCAGCGGGGTGCGGTCGTCGGGGTCCACACTCATGCCGCCGGTGGTGAAGATCAGCTCGCAGCCCGCTGCCTTTGCTTCCAGAATCGCTGCCGTGATGCCCGCCGGGTCGTCATCGCAGACCTTATGGAATGTCATCTCGCAGCCGTATTCCTTGAGCTTTGCTTCAAGGATGGGGGTGAACTTGTCCTCGATGCGGCC
Organism: Faecalibacterium hattorii; assembly: GCF_003287455.1. GTDB lineage: Bacteria > Bacillota > Clostridia > Oscillospirales > Ruminococcaceae > Faecalibacterium > Faecalibacterium hattorii. Next base: position 267,020 of record NZ_PRLC01000001.1, read on the forward strand.
CTTGAATACCTCGCTGCCGGTGGTGATGACCGCGAACTTCTTCTGGTGGAAGGGCAGCACGTTCAGGATGGGCTCGCTGCCCGCCGCTTTCTGCATGGCGTCCATCTTCTCCTGCTCGATGACGAGGGGGATGATGCGGGTACCCGCCAGCTTCGCGCCCTTTTTCACGGGCAGGTCGCCGTGGATCGTGGCGATCATCATCTGGGGGGTGCGGTTCACGGCCAGCAAGGCTTCGCGGTGGATCTTGAGCAGACCGTCACAGTCGGCGATCAGCTCGATCTTGCCCTCTTTCGGCTCGGTGCCGTGGATGTTTTTGCCCGCAGCGGCCTTGTACAGCAGTGCGGCGGCCTCATCCTCATGGAGGATGCCGGGCTTCTTTTCCCAGACGTAGAGGTTCTCCTTGCCGATGGAGAGCAGCACCGGGATATCCTCCGGCTGGACGATATGGCCCTTGCGGAAGCGGGCTCCCTTGAACTCGCCCGGAATGATCTGCGTGATATCGTGGCTGAGCACCTGCCCCGCCGCGTCTTCGGTACGGATCAGTTTCATGGTAATTTCCTCTCTTCCTCACTGCGCCGGCATCTGAGCGGCGATCCAATCGGCCAATGCTTCCGGCTCGTCCAGCGCGAAATCTGCGCCCGGTACATCGCCCACCACGGCCAGCGGCTCAAAGGAGGCCGGTTCCTTGGAGATGGCGCTGCGCACCACCTCGATCTTGGGCCAGCCGCTCTCCTTGAAGCCTTCCATCAGCACGAGGTCGTAGCCGTGGCGCTCGAACAGCGCCAGCAGGTCCTGCTCGTTCAGGCGGAACTCTTCCGTCAGCAGATAGCGGTTCCCGGAAAAGACAGCGACGCCCTCCGCGCCCGCTTCCCGCAGCCGGTAGCTGTCGGTGCCGGGGACATCGGGGGTAAAGTCGTGGCCGTCGTGCTTGATGACACCCACTTTCAGCCCGCGTGCCCGCAGCAGAGGAATCAGTTTTTCCAGCAGCGTGGTCTTGCCGCTGTTATGCACACCGCTGACGGCCAGCACCGCCGGGTGTTTTAAGCTCAGCTCTGCAGCCAGAGCCTCCTTGCGTTCAGTATACAAACGAAAGCACCTCCACTTCCTCGCCCGGCTTTACCGGGCCGCTGCCCGCGGGCAGCTCTACCAGACAGTTGCAGCCGATCATCGCGGACAGGCTGCCGGACGAATGGGCTTCGGCGTTGCCCTCGCCGGGGATGGCCACGGTGCCGCCGGACGCCTTCGCCCGCAGGTAGCGGTTGCCTTTGCTGGCCTTGGAAAAGCCGGTGGTCAGGGTGCGTTTGGTGCGGGGCAGGATGCAGCCTTTCTCCAGCCGCCCAGCGGCCCGCAGCAGGGCCGGGAGGACGTACTGCTCCAGTGTGGCCGCTGCCGCGAAGGGGTTGCCTGACAGGCAGAAGACGAGCTTGCCCTCTACCTTCGCCGCCAGCATGGGGCTGCCGGGCTTCTGGGCCACGCCGGAGAAGACAGGCTCTGCCCCCAGCGATTCCAGCACCACGGGCAGATAGTCCTTTTGCCCCACCGACACGCCGCCGCTGGTAACGACGGCGTCGCAGCCGGTCAGCAGCTCTTCCAGTTCCGCCACAATGAGGGCCGGGTCGTCCGAGCAGTGACGGCGCTGGACCGCAAACCCCATCTGCCGCAGCCGGGCCGCGTTCTGGATGCCGTTGGCATCGTAAATTTTGCCGGGGGCCAAAGTCTCGCCGGGGGCCAGCAGTTCGCTGCCGGTAGCCAGCACGCCGACGGTCAGCGGCCGGTAGACCGGCACTTCCGCAAATCCCTGCCCCGCCAGCACACCGAGGTGCGCCGGGGTCAGCACCGTGCCCGCATCGGCAATGAGGGCCCCGGCGGCGATGTCCTCGCCCCGGAAGACCACATTCGCGTTGTGGGAAAGTTCGGCGTAGATGCGCACGTTCTCTTCCCCGCCGTCGGTCAGTTCCTGCATCAGGATGCAGTCAGCCCCGGCGGGCAGGGGTGCCCCGGTCATGATCCGGGCCGCACACCCGGCGGGCAGGGCCGCCGTCGGCGCGTCACCCGCATACAGCTTCATCACCACGGGCAGGGTCTTCGGGGTCTTCTCCCCGGCCCCGGCCGTGTCCGCGCTGTGGAGGGCGTAGCCGTCCAAGGGGCTGCGGTCGAAGGGCGGCTGGTCCATCCGGGCGCACAGGGGCGCAGCGGCAATGCGGCCAACGGCTTCGTCCAGCCCGGCATTCTCAACCGCAGGCTTTGGCAGCTGCGCCGCCGCGTCCAGCACACGGCGCAGCGCCTCGGCGGGCGCACAAAAAGGCTGTTTCATTTGAAAAATATCCTCCATTTTGCACGCAGAAACAGCCGTCCGCTATGGCTCGGACAGCAGCGTTTCTGCGGATTCCATCGTTTTTCAAAAGGCAGGTAAAAAATGCGGGGACGTCTTGACGAAAATCAAAACGCCCCCGCAGAAAACACGACACAATATCCCCGCGCTGCTGTTTGCAGACTGCAACGCCGGAGGGACCGGCTCTGCGCGGGCTGTTGCAGCAGCCGTACACAAAGGAGGCCCCTTGAGTCGGGTCGATGGGAGGAGTTCTTTTTTTCAAATTGCAGCGTTTCTTCTGCGGGAAGGCGGCCGGGTTTCCCCAGCCACCCTTGAATGCCGGCTCGCGTGCGGGCCCTTAGCATTGCGGCGCGGCGTCAATGCCCTTCGGTTTAGACGCCTTTGCTCAAAGAAGCTCTTATACCCTGTTCAATTGTATGGATTGCTTTAGTCGGTCCACTCATCCACGTCGCTGATGGCTTTCGCGTAGCGGCGGGTGAGGTACTGGGTGGAAAAGAGGAACCGCTCGTTCTGATTGTTGGTCAGCTCCTCGATGTCGGAAAATTCCGGCTTGCCCTGCATAGCCTTCCACGTCTGCTCGACCTCTTCCGGCGAAAGGCCGTAGGGTGAGCGGCGGAAGTAACGCAGCGGGGTGGCGCTGGGGTAAATGCGGGCATTGAACCGCACCATCTCCGCGAACATCGCGCACAGGTCCTCGTCCTCGATGAGCTGCGCGATCATGGCGTAGTTGTCGCTCATGTTGGCGTTGGAGTAATAGTAGGTATCCTTTGCGCCTGCACGGGCAACGATATCCTCGCACTGGGGGTCCTGCGGCATCTGGGCCAGCAGCTCGTCGGCGTTTTCTACCTCTGTGACCAGCAGGGCGTGGGACGTGACCTGCGCCGCCGCCGAGCGGGAGCGGATGTACCCTGCCAGCTCCTGCGCCGGGGTCAGCTCCGGCAGCTCCGGAGCCGTCTGGGTGGGCTGGTCGGCGTAGGGGTCATTCTCCGCTTCGGGGGCTGCGGCCAGAAAATCCAGCAGCTCCGGCTTTGCGGTGCTGTCGGTATCCGGGGCCGCTTCAGCGGGCGTTTCTGCCGGGGCGGAAGCGTTCTCCGCGGCTTGCTTTGCAGCAAGCTCGCCGGTCTCCCGCTCCACCACGGCGATCACGTCCTCACCGGCCTTGGCGGCGGCGCCGTCAAAGGTGCTGCCCGTCTCTTTCAGGCGGCGGGCGGTCTCGCTGGCAGCGTTGATGTCGAACACCTCAGCCTTGGGCTTTTTCTTCGCGGCCATCTCCGCCTTCTGCAGATCCAGAACGACCTGTTCCGGGTCTGCACTGGCGTCCACCGTGGTGGTGTAGCCGGGTTTGCGTCTGCCAAACAACATGACGAAATTCCTCGTTTCTCTGGGATTTTACTCAGCAGCGGCCTCGGTGGTCTGGGCATAGATGCCGCGCTTTTCGAGGTCGTCTGCCATATCGGCGAGGTCGAACTTTTCCAGCGTCTCGCGGGTGGGCACACCGGTGGTCTTATCCCAGCCGAAGATGTCGTAGAACATGTCCTTTGCCTTCTCCATGTCGGCACGGTCCAGCTTGGTGGTGCCTTCCTCGAATGCCTTGAAGTCGGGGTCCTTATCGAACACCCAATCACAGATGGCATCGTGCTCCTGACGCAGGTTTGCGCTGCCGCAGTTGAGCTGGAAGCTGATGGCGGTCATGGCGCGGAGCATCTGGGTGATGCGCTCACCGTCCTCCTGCAGACCGGCCTGAGTATAGGTCTCGCCAGTAACAGCAGTCATAAAGTCTGCCTGCAGATCCAAGTCGCCGTGGTACTCACGCTCCTTGGAGGGAGACTGGGTCATGGGCCACATCCAGTTGCACAGGGTGGCAGAGTCGTGGAAGTTCTTGTCGTTGACGCAGTATGCAGCCAGCTTTGCCTTGTTCTCGTTGATGGGAGTGTAGGCCTTGGCCTTATCGTAGCAGCCCTCGCCGAAGAAGTCCTCCATGACCTTCTTGGTCACCTCATAGGGAGCGCCGGAGCCGGTCTCGCAGACGATCTCGTGGATCATGCAGTCGCGGTTGAAAACGAGGTTGTACAGCATGCCCACCTGCCATGCCTCAGCAGGGCCGTGGTGGTTGGGGAAGCCGTTGTAGATCAGGTTGGAGTTGGTGGCATCATCGTCGCGGTCCAGCCAGCTCTTGGGCAGGCCGAACTTCTCCATCATGGCCAGAGTGCCCTTGGCGATCACGGACAGGTCGCCCTCACCGTAAGCCATGCGGCGGATCAGCTCCACCTCCCAGCGGGGATCGCCGGCCTTCTCCCACTCCCAAGGCAGAGAATCGTACTCTTCCTCGCTGATGTACTTGGTGGCCTCCTCACGGGGCATCCGCAGGATCCACAGCAGGTCGCGGTTCAGGTTGCCGTAGTTGTCCCACAGGCCCATATCGTCCACAGCATGAGACCATGCCAGATTGATGACCATGGTGCCGTCGCCTTCGTACTTGAAATCGTGCACGCCGTCCGGATAGACGCGGGTGCCGTACAGCACGGGCATACAGGTGTTGGAGTTGTGGGTGGGCAGGTCGTAATCGGCCAGCGGATCCACATCGTACTCCGTGTAGCAGCGGATGGGGCAGGAGGAGCAGCCGCCGTTCTTCACGGTGTACTCGGCAGCCGGAGCGCCGAAGTCGAAGTAGCCCTTGAAGCAGCGCAGAGCCACCTTGTTGATATCGTTGTAGGGCTGCTCACCGGTATCCACGGGGCCGCCGGGAGCCTTCTTCCACATCCGGCCGGGGGCGCCGGACCAGCGGTTCTTGCCGGAGGTGGCGCTGTACTCTGCCCAGCTCTGGGGCTGTGCGGGCACGTTGTGGTTGTTGTTGCCGCCGATCAGGTTGCCCATCATGTAGTTGGAGAGCTCCAGCACCTTCTTGGGGTCTGCGACCTTGACGCTGCCGGTGCCGCGGATGGCCAGACCCTTCAGCTTCTTGTTGCCCATGGCAGCGCCCAGACCGGCACCGCCGGAGTTGCCGAAGCTGGTGTTCAGGGTGGAGTAATCCACCAGGTGCTCACCGGCGGGGCCGATGGAAGCAGTCTCGAACTCACGGCCGTTCTGCTCCACCATCCACTTGTTGGAAGCAAAGGTACCCTTGCCCCAGATCTCGCTTGCATCCTCCAGAGAGACCTCGCCGTCCTCGATGCGCAGGTAGACGGGCTTTTCGGAGATGCCGCTGACAACGATGCCGTCGTAACCGGCATACTTCAGCATGGAGCCGATGTGGCCGCCCATGTGTGCATCGATGATGGAGTGGCCCTTGGACCAAGTAGAACGGAAAGTCACGTTCATACGGCCGGAGCAGGGCACGCCGGCACCGGTCAGGGGGCCGACACCAAAGATGACCAGAGCCTTCTCGTCATAGGGGTCCAGCTCCATGGGAGCTTCCTCGTACATAATGCGGTAGGCCATGCCCATACCGCCGATATATTTATGGTATTTTTCGTCGTCCTGGGTGGTGATCTCACCGGTGGTCAGGTTGACGCGCAGGATCTTGCCTGCCCAGCCATAGGTTTCAGCCATTGTTGTTCCTCCTTACAGGTCCATGTAAGCAGCCTGTGCTGCGCTGGTAACGGCATCCCAATCCACGATGGACAGAGCGCCGGACGGGCAGCCCGCGACACAGGCACCGCATGCGATGCACTTGGACGATTTGCCGGTCTCCGGGTTGACGGTGGGCATATGCCACGGGCAAGCCTCGTGGCAAGCACCGCAGCCGATGCACTTATCGGTATCCACGACGCGGATGCCCTGCTCATTGGTCACGATGGCCTTCTGGGGGCATGCGTTGCCGCAGGCGGGGTCCTCGCACTGGCGGCAGGTATCCGGGAAGTAGACCCAGCAGTTGTCCGTGCCGGACAACAGGCCGTTGCCCGCACCGTCGAGGTTCAGGCGGCGCTGGATCTTAACGCGGCTGATGTAGGAAGAGCAGACGCCGTCGTTGGTCAGGGTGCAGTTGATCTCGCACCGCTGGCAGCCGGTGCACAGATCTGCGTTGACCACCAGCAGACCCTGCGGCAGCGCCCACGTAGCCACTGCGCCGGAATCGATCTGACTCTGGGAGCAGCCGAACAGCGACAGCATCGAAGCGGAAAGGCTCAGCCCTGCAAGACTTTTGCCCGAAATTTTCATGAATTGACGGCGGGTCATGTCAGCCGTCAGGAAATCGGTTTTTGCCATAGGTTCCATTCCTCCGTGAAGTTACTCTGCGCTGAGCACTTCGGTCACATAGAAATAACTGTTGTTGACGACATTCGTCACGGCGGTCGAGGTAATAGTCGCGCCGGTCAGTGCATCCACCTCGGTCAGGTCGGCGCTGCTGGTTTCAGCACCGGTGCCGCTGGTGGTCAGCTCCGCCTGTTCCAGACGGTATGCCGCCTGTTTTTCGGCCGACCAGTCTGCAAAGGGCTTGGCCTGTTCCTCGCCGTCCTGTGCGCTCTTGCTCAGGCTCGCTTGGTACAGCTTGCGGCTTGCGACGGCCTCCGCACTGGAATCCATCGGGGGGATCAGCTCGTTGTCCATCGGCTCGCCATGGATGGCCGAGAGGGTCAGGCCCGCCTCGTACATCTTGCGGGTGGCTTCCGCCTCCGGGGAGGTATCCCCTGCCCGCCAAGCGGACGGGTCGAAGTCCTCCGCCGGGGCCTCGGTCTCTGCGCTGCCCGCGGCGGCATACACGGCACCGGTGGCCGGGTCGGTCACGGTGTAGCTCTTGCCCGCCAGCGTGAAGGGCGCTGTGCCCTGATACTGGGCCGTGAACTCCGGGTTCACGCACTGACCGCCGAGGTTGTCGGTCTCGCCCTGCGTAAGGATGGCGACGCTCTGGACTGTGCCGTCCTTTCCAAGGGTCACGCCGACCTCGACATCGCTCTGGAAGCCCTTCTGGGAGCCCACCACATAATAGGTGTTCTCATCCAACTGGTACACCGCGCTGATGCCGTAGGTGGCAGCGTCGGCGTCGGTCAGGGCCAGAGCGGTGCCCGCAACGGTGGTGCGGGCATTCATCAGCCCATGCAGACCCAGCGCCAATACCAGCGAGGCCGCGCCCATGGCGGCATAACCCGGCAGCCGTCTGCGCCACAAAGGCTGCGGCGCACGATTTGTCTGCTTCATTGTTTCACCTGCCTATTCTTATCGTCATGCACGGGGTCCCCGTGCACGAAAAACAGCCGCCCAGCCTGCTGCAACAGAACGGAGCGGTATCTTCGTCATAAGAATAACATGTTTTTCGTAAGTTAGTCAACATATACAGACACATTTTTCAGCCAGAACATTCTCTAACTTTCTTCGCTGCCGCATGAAACGATTTCTTCTTTCGGATGAGCAGCTTCAGCCCATACGCTTCCGCCAGTTCCAGCGACTGCACCGTGGGCATCGTTTTACTGACGAGGGCGGGCACCCCGGCCCGGATGGCCTTGCGCACCATATCCACCGGCACCCGGCCGCTGGTGTAGAGCACGCACTCACCCAGCTGCACCCCCTCCGCCAGCGCACAGCCAACGGCCTTATCCAGCGCGTTGTGGCGGCCAAGATCCTCGCACTGATACAGGATCTTCCCGTCCCGCAGCACAAAGCAGCTGTGGACGGCGTGGGTAGCGCGGTAAAGGGGCAGCTCATCCCCCATGGCGGCAGCCAGCGTCTCCACCCACTCGTCCGGGATCTCCCGCTGCGGCACCGGGGCCAGCGGGCGGAGTTTTACGGGAGACGCCACAGTCAGATTGTCGGTACAGCAGCTGGGCACCTCCTGCCCGGCGGCCGCCGCCGTTTCCAGCGGGTGTGTCAGATGGACGCTGACCTTCAGCCCCTCGGCGCAGACGGCGATCTGCTCCACCTCGTCGGCACAGGTGATCCAGCCCTCGGTCAGCAGACGGCCCAGCGCCAACTGGGGCAGCAGCTCCGGCGTGCAGACCACCCGGAACGCCGTCTGCTCGTTGACAAGGATCGCCGCCGCGTGCTCCACGGCCAGCGTCATCTCCCCGCCGGACGGCAGACGGACGGTCTCTGCCCCCGGCCGGCTCTTGAAACGATCTGCGATCACCATACGCTCACTCCCCGATGTAGGCAAAGCGCGGCTGGACCTTGCCGTCCCTCTCCACCGTCTCGCACCACATGGCCGCCGGGCGCACCCAGAGGTCGTGGTCGCCGTAGAGGGTACGGTAGACCACCAGCTCCTCCTCGGTCTCGCTGTGGTGTGCCATGCCCAGCACCTCGTACTCGTTGCCCTTGAAATGCCGGTAGCGGCCGGGCTTGATGTTGTATTGGAAATCCATCCTGCGTTCCTCCCCATCGTTTTTCTTTATTGTACCATGGTTTTCTCCGGCTGAAAAGATGCCGAAAAAATTGCGTCAAATTTTGGCTAAACCTCTCAGCTCCCGTCGTTTTCTTTTGCCGATTTTTGTGGTATACTACTTATAAAATAAAAAAGTTTTCAAAAAATGGACTTTTGAGCGAGGTGGAATTTTCATTGAGCCGTTCCAAAATCACCCTGCGCGAGGCAAATGCGGCCTACAGGGAGCTGCGCCGGAACGCCAAAGCGCTGATGCACCGCGCCGAGATGTTCCTCATAACAGCCATCGTCCTCTACAAGATCCTCACGAACCTGTTCTTTCTGCCCGCCATGCGGGGCATCTGGTCGCTGACGCTGCGCTTTTCGCCGGTGAACTACCTGACCAACAACAACGCGCACCAGATCTTCACCGCCCCCAGCATTTTGGGCGGCATCGCGCTCATTGCGGTGCTGGCAGCCCTCTGGAACCTGTACGAGTTCTCCCTCGTGCTGCATGGGCTGGACTTTGCCCGCCGGGGCGAGGCGTGCAAACTGCGTCCCCTGTTCCGGGAAAGCTTTGCCGCCATCCGCCACGCCGTTTTTCCGAAGAACTGGCCCATCCTCTTTTACTGCGCCGTTCTCATCCCCTTTACGGATATTTTCGTCACCTCCAACTATATCACCCAGTTGGCTGTGCCCGAATACATCATGGGCGTCATCCGGGCAAAACCGATCTATCTGGCGCTGTACAGTGCCATCTTCCTTGCCGCTGTGCTGCTCACGGTCTTTTTTGCGCTGGTACTGCCGTTGTTCACCTTGGAGCACAAAAATTTCGGCACCGCCGTCAAGGAGAGCTGCGCCTACGTCAAGCATCGGTTTTTCCGGGTATTGGCCGCGCTGGCCCGCTGGAACTTCGGGGTGCTGCTCCGCATGGGTCTGTTGTTCGTGCTGGCCACGATGCTGATGTATGGCATCGCGGCGGTGGTGGGGCTGGAGAGCACCCGCGCCATGCTCCTGCTCTCCCGCGCGCTGCAATTGGTGGAGCTGCCCTTCTTCGGCTTCCTGCTGGACTGCAAGGTAACGGTGGCCCAGTGCACCATCCTCGGTCTGCTCTACTTCCGGACCCGGAGCGCCGGTGCCTTTGCGCCGGAAGAGCGCCCCGACGGCAAGCGCAGCCGCCCCCGCGGGCGGCTGCTGCTGACGGCCATGGTCGCGGGCGTCACCCTCGTCACCTGTGGCGTTACAGCCTACCTGCTCAGTCTGCCGCAGGACGATGCGCTGCTTGCCGCCGTGGGCGGCGTGACCCCGCTGGTCACCTACCACCGCGGCGACTGCTCCATTGCCCCCGAAAATACGCTGCCCGCCTTCCGCTCGGCCATCCTGAAAAAGGGCGACCGCATCGAATTGGACGTCCAGATGACCAAAGACGGCGTGGCCGTTGTGACCCACGACACCAATTTAAGGCGTTGCACCGGCAAAAATGCAAAGGTCTACGACCTGACATTTGCCGAGATCGAGCAGTTGGACGCGGGCAGTTGGTTCAGCACCCGCTTCGCCGGGACGCGGATTCCCTCCTTGGAAGAGGTATTGCAGCTCTGCCAAGGGAAAATCGACCTGAACGTGGAGATCAAACCCAGTGCCGCTACCCCGACGCTGGAAGCCGAGACCGTCCGCCTTCTGCGGGAGTACGGCTTCGAGGGGCACTGCGTCATCACCTCCCAGAGCTATGAGACCCTCCACAAGGTCAAGGAGCTGGCCCCTGACATCCCCACCGGCTACATCCTCGCCTTGGGGGTGGGCAACTATTACGACCTGCCCGACGCCGACTTTTTCAGCGTGGAAACGACCTTTATCACCTCCGGCATGGTCAATCAGATCCACCTGCGCGGCAAGACCGTCTCCGCGTGGACCATCGACCGCGAGGAGGACGCCAAGCACATGATGGAGCTGGGCGCAGATGACCTGATCACCGACAAGCCCGACATGGTGAACGAGCTGCTCAGCCAGAACGCCGAGATGGACACCACCCTGCTCTCCCTCCGCGACGCCATCCAGAACTGGTTCTTCCCCTCCGACGAAGAAGTCTCCGACTCGGTGGAGGAAGTCATCGAGGACGTCATCGAAGACCCAGAAGAGTTCTTGGATGCAGCCTGAGCGGCCCGCTGCGGAGGATGCTTTTTCCCACGCTGCCGGTCGTCCAATTCTTTTCCATAAAAAATTCCCTCCTACCCTTTTACAATAAACGCTACAATCGCTGCAGCGTCAAGGGGCGGAGGGAATTTTTCTTATTTCTGCATCTGCTCTTTGTGGTACTGCAGCGTATAGAGCTGGTAGTACCGGCCGTGGTTGGCCAGCAGCTGCTGATGGGTACCCTGTTCCAGAATCTTCCCGTGGGACAGGACGATGATGTTGTCGGCGTGCTGGATGGTGGACAGGCGGTGGGCCACGATGAGCATGGTGCCCACCGAGCGCATCTTTTCCAGCGAATCCTGAATCAGCAGCTCCGTCTCGGTATCAATGTTGGCGGTGGCCTCATCCAAGATCATAACGCTGGGCTTATGGATGATGGTCCGCGCAAAACTGAGGAGCTGGCGCTGGCCGGCGGAGAAGTTGTTGCCGCGCTCCCGCACCTCTTCCTCAAGGCCGTGGTCGAGCTTCGAGATGAACCGGTCGGCGTTGACGTAGCGGCAGACCTTCATGATCTCGTCGTCGGAGATGTTCTCCTCCCGCAGAACGATGTTGCTGCGGATGGTGCCGGAGAAGAGGAAGACGTCCTGCAGCATCTGGCCGAAGTGGCGGCGCAGCGAGGAAATTTTAATTTTCCGGATGTCGATGCCGTCGATCAGGATCTGGCCCTTCTGGAACTCATAGTTGCGGCAGATGAGGGAGAGGATGGTGCTTTTGCCGGAGCCGGTGGAGCCGACGAAAGCCACGGTCTCCCGCGGGTCCACATGGAAGGAAACGCCCTGCAGCACCCACTCGCCGGGGATGTAGCTGAACCAGACGTCCTTGAACTCGATCTCGCCCTTCACCTCGTCCAGCTCAATGGCGTCCGGGGCGTCCACCATCTTGGGCTGCAGGTCCATGATGGAGAAGACCTTCTCCGAGGATGCCAGCGCCGACTGCAGCCAGTTGAACTGCTCGGCAAGGTTCTGGATGGGGGTGAAGAACTTGGAGATGTACATATAGAAGGTGACGACTGTGCCGCTGGAAATGCTCTGGCCGAGGAAGGCAATGTGGTTCAGATGGCCCATGCCGCCCAGATAGAACAGGCACAAGATCGAGCTGATATAGAGCATATACACCAGCGGGCGGAACACGCCGAAGACAAAGATCTGCTCCTGTGATGCCTTGGCGAGGGTCTGGCTCTTTTTGCGGAAGTCCTCCATCTTCTCGTCCTCCCGGCCAAAGATCTGGGTGACCTTGATGCCGGAGAGGTTCTCGGACAGGTAGGTGTTGATGTCCGTGGTGGCGTCCTTGACCTTACGGTAGGCGCGGCGGGAGAATTTGCGGAAGATGACCGTGAAAATGACGATGAAAGGCACAAAGCAGAGCACCATCAGGGTCAGCTCGTAGTTCAGGCAGATCATTGCCACCAGAATGCCGAGGATGACGAAGCAGTTCTTGGTCAGCTGGACCAAGAGGTTCGTGAACATCATGGAGATGGCGTTGGTGTCGTTGGTCACGCGGGTGACCAGCTTGCCCACGGGGATCTCATTGAGCTGCTCGTGGGAGAGGGACTCGATGTGGGTGAACAGGTCCTCGCGCAGGTCGGAGATGATGCGCTGGCCCACCCGCTGCAAAATGACCGCCTGTAAATAGGTGCTGCCCATGGAAAAGACCAGCACGCCCCCATAGACGGCCACTGCGGCAAACAGGGCGTTCAGCGTAAAGTCGCCGACTACCAGCTCCTCAATGGAGCCGACGATGAGGGGCGAGACGATGTCATAGGCGATGGAAAAGAGCATCAGGAACCCCACGAGGATGAACTTGCCCAGATACGGTCTGGCGTACCCGGCCAGACGGCGCAGAATTTCGCCGTCGTCCATGTTACGCTCAAAGCCCATGGCGGTCTTTTTGTCCTTGACGCCCCCGTAGGCAGCCACCAGCAGCGCCGTGATGACGCCGATGACCGCGCCCACCAGCAAAAGCGGATTCAGATCACTCACTGCGCGTCACCTCCCGTTTCGTCTTCCAGCCGCTGCAGATCGACCATGCGGCGGTACTCCTCGCAGGAAGCGTAGAGCGCATCGTGGGGGCCGACGGCCTCGATGGCGCCATCTTCGAGGAAGATGATCTTATCCAGCCGCTCCACCGTGGAAATGCGGTGGGCAATGAGCAGGGTGGTCTTCCCTGCCCGGCTGGTCTTCAGGTTGTCGAGGATGATCTTCTCGGTGCGGGTATCCACCGCCGAGACCGAGTCATCGAGGATCAGGATGGGGGCATTCTTCAGTAGGGCGCGGGCGATGGAGATGCGCTGCTTCTGGCCGCCGGAGACGGTGACGCCCCGCTCACCGAGGACGGTCTCGTAGCCGTCCTTGAAGTCCACGATGTTGTCCCGCACATCGGCGAGGCTGGCCGCCCGCTCGATGTCCTCCTGCGTGGCATCGTCCACACCAAAGGCGATGTTATGGGCGATGGTATCCGAGAAGAGGAAGTTGTCCTGCGGCACATAGGCGCACGCATTGCGGACCGAGTGGATGGACACGCGGTTCACATCCTGCCCGTCCACGAAGAGGGTGCCGTCCGGCACATTGTAGGTGCGGAGCAGCAGGTCCACCAGTGCGGTCTTGCCCGCGCCGGTCTTGCCCACGATGCCCACGCTCTCGCCGGGCTCGATCTTGAAGGAAATGTTCTTGAGCACGTCAAATTCGCCGTCCGGATAGCGGAAGGTCAGGTTCCGGAACTCGATGCCGCCCTTGGGGGCCTTCAGGTCGGGCACGCCGGGGCGGTCCGCCACATCGATGGGGGCATCCAGCAGCTCGGTGATTCGGTTGAGGGAGGCCTTGCCGCGGGAGGTCTTTTCGATGAGCATCGACACGGCCATGATGGGCCAGACGATCGCCTCGAAATAGCCGATGTACTCCACGAGCTGACCGGCGTTGAACCGGCCGCAGTAGACCAGATAGCCGCCGTAGCCGAGGATGACGCAGATGACCGACTCAACGAGGAGGGTGACCAGCACTTCCAGCAGGGTGGCGATCTTGGTATAGGTGACGTTGATCTCCTCGTTCTCCTTGTTCAGCTTCCGGAAAGCCATCAGCTCCTTCAGCTCTTTGACGAAGGCCTTGATGACCGCGATGCCGGAGAAGTTCTCCTGCGCAAAATCGGACAGGTCGGAAAAGGCTTGCTGGCGTTCTTCCCAGCGCTTTGTCATCACCTTGCCCATTAGCGTGCCGATGGTGAACATGATGAAAGCCGGGATGAGGGCAAGGACGGTCAGCTTGACGTCCATCCGCCACATCTTATAAAGGGCCAGCAGACCCAGCGTCAGCGCATCGAAGAACATCAGCACGCCGTCGCCAAAGCACTCCTGAATGGTGTCGAGGTCGTTGGTGTACAGGCTCATCAGGTTGCCGACCTTGTTCACCTGATAGTACTGCTGAGACAGCTTCCGGCTATGGTCGAACATCCGCTCCCGCAGGTCCGCCGTGACCCGCACCGCCGAGCCGAAGAAGCAGACACGCCACAGAAAGCGCCCGATGACCATGAGTACCACGATCCAGATCATCGGCAGACAGATGTGCTGCAAAAGCACTTCTTTGGTAAAGGGCAGCGTTTCGCCGTTGACCACCACCTGCCCAAGGTTCATGCCGTTGATGACCAAGCGGTACAACTGCGGGATGATCAGCTGGATGTAGTCCACCATCAGCAGTGCTGCCAGCCCCAGAAGCAGCGCCGGGGCGTGCTTGAGGTAGTAGCGGTTGATATACTTGCCGAATATCATGGTTTTGCTTTTCCCTCCTCTTCCGATTCCGAGACGATTTTAAACGATTGTGCGAAAAAAGCCACCGCATCTCATGTGATGCAGTGGCTTTTCGTCTGGAGCGGCCGACGAGGCTCGAACTCGCTACCTCCACCTTGGCAAGGTGGCGCTCTACCAGATGAGCTACGGCCGCATATGGTGCCTCCGATCGGAATCGAACCAATGACACGGGGATTTTCAGTCCCCTGCTCTACCGACTGAGCTACAGAGGCAGACAAGCTGCTTCCTGCGAAGCAGCAGCGACCCGGATCGGGCTCGAACCGACGACCCCCAGCGTGACAGGCTGGTGCTCTAACCAACTGAGCTACCGGGCCA
>NZ_PRLC01000020.1 GCF_003287455.1 Faecalibacterium hattorii
GAGTGGCGAGAATCGAACTCACGGCCTCTTGAACCCCATTCAAGCGCGCTACCAAAACTGCGCTACACCCGGATATCTGTCAGCGTTCTGCCGCTCACAGCTCATTTAGTATACCCGACGAAGGCTGTTTTGTCAAGCACTTTTTCAATTTTCTTCCTCAGAATTTTCATGGATCTGCGCGGAGGGCTGCGGGCGGGCGTCGAACTCCACGGTGGCCAAGGCCACGGCAAAGATGCTCTGGGCACCGGCGGCCAGCAGAGCCTGTGCACACGCGGCGGCTGTTGCGCCGGTGGTGATGACATCGTCCACAAGGAGGACGCGCTTGCCCTCCACCTGCTCCGGGTCAGGCACGGCAAAGGCCCCGGCCACATTGGCCAGCCGCTCGTCGAGGGAAAGCCCCTCCTGCCGCCGGGCGGCATGGATCCGGACAAGGGCCTTGGGTTCCAGCGGAACCCCCACCGCGCGGGCGATGGGGCGGGCCATCCGCTCCGGGACGTTGTAGCCGCGTGCCCGGCTGGAAGCGGGCACCGGCACGATGCAGTCGTAACTCAGCGCAAGGCCCGGTACCGGCTGGACCTCCGGGCCGAAGGCACCCATCTTTGCTTCGCTGCCGAAGAGGAGCCGGGCCATCTCGGCCCCCAGCTCGTCGGCCGCCCACGGGGCCGCTTGGTACTTCGCCCGCAGCACGCCCCGCCGGACACAGCCCGCATAGCGGTAGGGAGCCGCCGCGCCCTCCAAACGGCCCAGATAGTGCAGCCCCGCCGAGAGGCGCATGGTCGGCTTGCGGCGCAGCGCATCCAGTTCCGCACAGCAATCGGGGCAGGGGCTCACCGTTCCCAGCACCCGGTCGCAAAAAGGGCAGCGGCGCGGGTAAAGCACCCAGCGCAGCTGCCGCAGTGTGCGGCAAACGCCGCTGTTCGATTTCAGGCTCAATCGTTCTTGACCGCGATGATGACGCGGACCTTCTTGCCCGCCGCACAGCCAAAGTTGTCGTACCAGCCGGTGAGCTTGTATTCGTCGGTGTTGACATAACTGAGCTTGGTGGGGTAATACTGGCCCTTGTACCACAGGTAGACCTGCGCGTCGTCGGCCATCTCATAGCGAGTGCCGCCCGACAGCACCGAGGCCGCGCCCACCCGGTCGATCTTCAGGGGCATCAACTGGACCATGGTCTTGATCGAGCCGGTGGTCTCCTGCCGGGCCGCAACGCCGCCCGCGATGACCGGGTACTTGATGGCCGTGGTGAAGCTGACCTGCGAACCGTTGACGTAGCAGACGTAAGTCGCGCCGCCGCCGATGAAGTTCAGGATCTGCTTGAAGGGGGTGCCGGTGATCTCCGCCACCTGTTTGAAGCCGATGCTCAGCAGCGAACCGGTGTTGCTGGTCAGCTTCTGCCACGAGGTCGAGAGGATATCGCCGGAGACGATGCCCCACAAGATCTCGCTGGTGGTGGGCACCAGCAGGTTCGACACCTGCCCGGCTACCGTGGCAGCGGTCGTGGTGGTTGTGGTTCCGGTCGTGCTGCCGGTGGTTCCCGCAGTACCTGTGGTGCCGGAAGCCGCACCGGTAGTGGTCTTCGTGGTAGTCGTCTTCGGGGTGGCAGCGGTACCGGAGGAATCGCCGCTGGTCTGGAAGCTGCCAATAAAGCTCTTGAGATCGGTGTAGTTGGCGGCGAGGTTCTTCACGTCGTCCAGCACGCCGTACTTCCACAGATCGCCGGTGACGTCGTTCAGGATCAGGCGGTCGATCTGGCCCGCCTCATTGACGGTGTAGTAGCGGACGTCGGAGCTGCTCAGTGTTACCCCCGATAGGCGGCTGGGACGAACCGTCCCAGCCACACCCTCCGAAGTCGTATCCAGAATTTCTACGTCGTCGGCAAGGGCGGCACTGCCCAGTGCCGTGGCTGCCTCGTTGATGGTGCCGCTGGTGGAGCGGCGGTCGATCCGCTCCACGTTCTCGCCGTCAGGGCTGACGGTGATCTCCACCAGCCAGCCCGCCGGGAAGTTCAGGCTCTTGTCCACATTCACGGTGCGGGTGATGCCGTCGGTGCAGTAGACAGCCACCTTCTGCAGCACGTCCGCTCCGTTTTCTTCGATCAGGCTGCGGGATGAGGACTGGACGACGCCATAGAAGACGCTGTCGGCCTCTTCGCCGGTCACGATACCGGCGGCCTCATTGTTCATGCCCAGCAGCAGGGTCACGACCTGACCCACGCCGCCGCCGTTCAGGGAGGACACCTGCGACGCCACGGCCGAGGAGCCGAGGGTGTAGGTGCTGCCCGCGACGGTCACCGAGGTGGGGGCGCTGGCGCTGGGGGAAACGGCCGTGATGCGGCCCGCCGCGCGGCGGGTGTAGATCCAGACGGTCTGTAAACTCTCGCTGTAGTAATACACATCGTATTGGTTCAACTCGGCAGAACCGGAGACCTTATCGTTGCGGTAGATGCTGGCCGGGGTGAAGGGAAGCTGGGTGGTGCCGTCCGCGATGAAGGGGCCCTTCAGGCTGCTCATCATGACGCTGGAGGTATCCACCTGACCGTTGGAGACGGTGAAGCCCAGCGAGGTGCCGTAGGCGCTGCCGCTGGCGGAGTTGGCCGTCAGGGTGTTGTACATCAGGATGGCGCACTCTTCATAGTTCAGCGCCTCGCCCTGCTGGCGGTCCAGCTGGTTGCGCAGCCCCAGCTCGCTGGCCTTGTTCAGCTGCGCTTGGGGGAAGGAGCCGCTCAGCTCGGTCATCTTATAGCCCAGCAGCTTGAGGACGGCTGTGACGGCCTCTTCCAGCGTCACGGCGTTGTCCGGGCGGAAGGTGCCGTCGGTGTAGCCGCTCAGCCAGCCCTGCTGCACTGCGATGCGGACATAGGGGGCGTAAGCGGAGGTGCCGGGAAGGTCCTTATACAGGGTGCCCACGGCCCCCTGCGAGCCGACGCTCTCCCGGAAGGTGGAGTAGGACACCAGCATCCGGGCAAAGGCCCCGCGGGTGACCACAGCGTTCAGGGCGGCGGTCTGGGTGGAGTCCATGCCGTTCAGGGTGATGGACAACTGGACGGCGGTGTTGGCATTGCCCGCAGCCGAAGCCGGGAGCGCCAGCATCGACACGGCAATGCTGACCGCGAGCAGGAATGCGAGAAGACGTTTTTTCATGAGGGAAACCTCCTTAATCGTAACGAAGGGCTTCGATGGGGTTGAGCCGGGCCGCCCGCTTGGCGGGCAGGTAGCCGAACAGCACGCCGATGAAGACCGAGATGCCGAAGGCCACTGCAATGGAGTTGAAGGACGGGCTGACCGTGACATCGATGTCCGACGAGATCATGGGCAGGACGTGGTTGGCTGCCATCGAGACGATGTAGCCCAGCACGATGCCCAGCACACCGCCCAGCGCGGAGGTGGTAGCCGCCTCCACAACGAACTGGGAAAGGATGACCCGCTCTTTCGCACCCAGCGCCTTGCGGATGCCGATCTCACGGGTGCGCTCGGTGACGGAGACGAGCATGATGTTCATGATGCCGATACCGCCCACCAGCAGCGAGATGCTGGCGATGCCGGTGAGGACGACGATGACCATGTTGATCATGTTGTTCATCTCTTCCAGCCACTCGCTCGCGCTGTAAACGTAGAAGGCGCTGTCGCTCTTGAACAGATCGGTCAGGTACGCTTCCACGACGGCTTTGGCCTCATTGGCCTTGCTTTCATCGCTCATGATGGCGATGTAGCTGCTGGCCATGGCCGTATTGGAAAGGCGCATTGCGATGGTGTAGGGCAGGTAGATGCAGTCATCGTCCGAGCCCTGCTGCATGGAGGTGTTGTTCACCTTGGCGTTCAGCACGCCCACGATGCGGAACTTGTAGGGCCCCAGCTTGATGGTCTGGCCCACGCCCCGCCCGCCGTAGGCCACGCGGTTGAGGTAATCGCCGATGACGCAGACCTGCTTGTTGTCCTTCATATCCATGTACTGCAAGCCGCGGCCTTGGGCGACGGTGTAGTTCTTCATGGAGGTGAAATTTTCGTCCACGCCGGCAACATTGCTGTAGCGGTAGGTCGTGGTACCCACCTTCGGGGTGTTGCTGCTGAAATCGATCTGGGGCGAGATGGACTGGATGAGGTCCGGGTTCTTGGTGCCGATGGCGTACACATCCTCCACCGTCACGGTGCGGGAGCCGTAGCCCCAGATGTTGATGGACAGGGTGTTGGTGCCCATGGCCGAGAAGCTGTCCCGCATACTCTGGGTCATGCCGTTGCCGAGGCCGACGATGACGATGACCGCCATGACGCCGATGATGATGCCCAGCATGGTCAAAAAGGTGCGGAGCTTGTTGCTCCAGACGTTCTGGATGGCCTGCCGGAAGGTCTCAACGATCATGCTTCCGCCTCCTTTTCTGCCGCCGGGGTCTCCGGCACCAGCGTCGGCTGGACGAAGGCCTCCGGCGCGTGGGAATCGCCGTCGTACACCACCCGGCCATCCTCCAAGCGGATGATGCGGTCGGCCTGTACGGCGATGGAATTGTCGTGGGTGATGAGGACGACGGTGTGGCCCTCCTCGTGCATCTGCTGGAGCATCGCCAGCACTTCGCGGCCGGTGTGGGAGTCCAGCGCACCGGTGGGTTCGTCGGCCAGAATGACCGCCGGGTTGCGCACCAGCGCCCGCGCGATGGAAACGCGCTGCTGCTGGCCGCCGGAAAGCTGGTTGGGCCTGTTCTTGACCTTATCGCCAAGGCCCACCCGCTCCAGCACCTCGCGGGCGCGGCGGTGGCGCACGGCGCGGGGGATGCCCGCATACACCAGCGGCACCTCCACGTTCTCCAGCAGGTTCAGCCGGGGCAGCAGGTTGTACTGCTGGAAGATGAAGCCCAGCATCTCGTTGCGGATGGCAGCCAGCTCGTTGCGGCTCATCTTGCCTACGTCCTTGCCGTTCAGCCGGTAGGTGCCGTGGGTGGGCACATCCAAACAGCCGATGATGTTCATGCAGGTGGATTTGCCGGAGCCAGACTGGCCGACGATGGCGACGAACTCGCCTTTGTCTATTTTCATGGTGATGTGGTCGGCCGCTTTTACCGTGGTGTCGCCCATCTGGTAATATTTGCAGACCTCATCAAATTCGATCAGAGCGCTCATCGTTCCTCCTATCAGAATATCATCATGCTGCTGCCGCTGCCGTCGTCATAGTAGTCGTCGGAACTGATGGAGTTGGGGTCGTAGCCAATGGTATCACCCTCCTGAATGCCGCTGACGATCTGGGTGTAGTCGTCATCGCTGACGCCGGTCTTAACGGCGACGTAGACGAAGCCCTCCGGGGCTTCCATCCCCTGCTCGGCGTTGGAAGCGCTGGGGGAATCCTGTGTGACGAGGACATAGCCGCCCCGCATCACCGCTGCGTTGGGCACGCAGAGGGCGTTGGTGGCCTCGGCCACCACGATCTCGGCGTTGGCGTTCATGCCGGGGCGCAGACCGTCGGTGTCGTCGATGCGGATGGTGACGGGATAGGTGGTGGTGCCGCCGTTGGCGGTGCCCTTCATGGAGACGCGGGTCACGGTGCCGACGTAGGTCTTATCCTGCACGGCGTCGGCGGTGATCTGGACCTTCTGGCCCACCGAGATGGAGCTGATCTGCAGCTCATCCACGTTGATACTCATTTCAAGGTAGCTCAGGTCGTAGACGATGCAAAGGGTATCGCCCGCCTTGGCCGCGTCGCCCGCCTTGGCATCCTTTTCGATGATGGTGCCGTTGATGGGGGCGGTGATGGTGTAGTTGTTCATGGCGTCCTGCAAATTCTGCATCGAGATCTCGGCGCTGCGCAGGGACTCGGATGCAGACTGGATGGACTCGGTCAGGTCATCGCCGGAAAGGCCGATGAGGATATCGTCCTTTGCGACCTCGGCACCCTCCTGCACGTTGATGGCAGTCACGGTACCGGCAGCCTGTGCGGTCAGGGTCCGCTCGGCCTGATAGCCGAAGACGGCGGAGCCGATGGAGCTGACGCCGTTGATGGAGGCGGTGGCTGCCTGTGCGGTGGTCAGGCCGCCCGCGTTGCGCACAGCAATGGTCACGGTACGGGTCAGCAGGTTGCCCGCGCTCAGCGCGTCGGTGCCGGTCACGGAGGTGACAGTGCCGGTCAACTGCTCAAAGGTGCCGTCCAGCGTCACGTCGGCGCTCTGCCCCACCGAGAAATTGGCGGCATCGGCGGCGGGGAACTCCAGCGTCAGCAGCATCTTGGAGCTGTCGCGGATGACAGCCACCTCCTGCCCGCTGGTCACCTCGTCGCCCTTGTTCACCTTCAGGCTGCTCACGGTGCCCGCCACTTCGGCGCGGACATACTGGCGGTCCACGACCTTATCGTAGCTGCGCTGGGCTTGCTGCATGGCGATCTCAGCCTTTTCGAAGTTGGTGGAAGCGTCCGAGCTGTCGATGGTGTAGAGCACGGTGCCCTCATCCACGGTGTCTCCCTCTTCTATGGTGCTGGTCAGCACCTTGCCGTCCACCAGAGACTTCACGGTGTAGGTGTTGGCCGGGTTCAGCGTACCGGTGCCGCTCAGGGTGTTGGAAACGTTCCGGTACTCCGGGGCCGCCTCCGTATAGCTGGCGTCCACGCTGGCGGGTTTGGCCTGTTTGGGCCAAAGCAAAAAGGCACCGCCCGCCACGATGACACAGACTGCCGGCACCAGCAATTTCCAATTCTTCTTCCAGAACGCGGCAGGGCCCTTGCCCGCTGCTGCGGCTTCGGGCGCTTGCGCTTCCGGGTTGTCCTTCTTCTTTTTCCAGTTCATGATCACTGTTCCTCCTATATTGGTCCGGGTCGGCCGTTCCGCCCGGCGGATTCCAGATATGTATAAGTGTAGTGTATCGCATTTTTTCAAGTTGCACAAGCGTCCAAATTTCATTTCACCATTTTTTCAACAAAAAAGTAAGGTTTTGTGGAATTTCTGCCCCATGAAACGCAAAAACGGCCTCCCGAAGTACTCCGGGAGGCCGCGAAAACGCTTATTTCAGGATGAACTTAGGCGTTTGCCTGAGCAGCAGCAACAGCGCAAGCGACGGTTGCACCGACCATGGGGTTGTTGCCCATGCCGATCAGACCCATCATCTCAACGTGTGCGGGCACAGAAGAAGAACCAGCAAACTGAGCATCGCCATGGACGCGGCCCAGAGAGTCGGTCAGGCCGTAGCTGGCAGGACCAGCGGCCACGTTATCGGGGTGCAGGGTACGGCCCGTGCCGCCGCCGGAAGCGACGGAGAAGTACTTCTTGCCGTTCTCGATGGCCCACTTCTTGTAGGTGCCGGCAACGAGGTGCTGGAAGCGGACGGGGTTGGTGGAGTTACCGGTGATGGAGCACTGGACGTCCTCCTTCTTCATGATGGCAACACCCTCCATGACGTCGTTGGCGCCATAGCACTTGACGGCTGCACGCTCGCCGGTGGAGAAGGGGATCTCCTTGACGACGGTCAGAGTCTGGGAGGGGATGTCATACTCGGTCTGCACATAAGTGAAGCCGTTGATACGGGAGATGATGTAAGCAGCATCCTTGCCGAGGCCGTTCAGGATGACGCGCAGGGGGGTCTTGCGGACCTTGTTTGCGGTGCGGGCGATGCCGATCGCACCCTCAGCGGCTGCGAAGGACTCGTGGCCGGCGAGGAAAGCGAAGCAGGTGGTGTCCTCGCTCAGCAGACGAGCGCCCAGATTGCCGTGGCCCAGACCGACCTGACGCTGCTCAGCGACAGAGCCGGGGATGGTGAAGGCTTCCAGACCCTCGCCGATGGCAGCAGCGCACTCGGCAGCATCGGTCAGGCCGCGCTTGACGGCGATGGCAGTGCCCAGAGTGTAGGCCCAGACTGCGTTATCGAAGCAGATGGGCTGCACGCCGCGGACGATCTTATCGCAGTCAATGCCCTTTGCGAGGAGCATCTCGTTGCAAGCGTCCAGAGATTCAAGGCCGTTGGCCTTCAGGCATGCCTCGATCTTCGGCATGCGGCGATCCATAGATTCAAAAGTTGCCATGAGTTGTTCCTCCTCTCTTATTCCTCACGCGGGTCGATGTACTTGACGGCGCCCTGATCTGCGCTGAAGCGGCCGTAAGTGCCCACGTTCTTCTCATAAGCCTCATTGGGGGTCTTGCCGTGACGGATGTCCTCCATCATCTTGCCCAGCTTGACGAACTGGTAGCCGATGACTTCGTCGTTCTCGTCCACAGCCAGCTTGTTGATGTAGCCCTCGGTCAGCTCCAGATAACGGACGCCCTTCTCCTTGGTGGAGAAGATGGTGCCGGTCATGGAACGCAGACCCTTGCCCAGATCGTCCAGACCTGCGCCGATGGGCAGACCGTCCTCAGAGAAAGCGGTCTGGCTGCGGCCGTAAACGATCTGCAGGAACAGCTCGCGCATTGCCACGTTGATGGCGTCGCAGACGAGGTCGGTGTTCAGGGCTTCCAGAATGGTCTTGCCGGGCAGGATCTCGCCAGCCATAGCGGCGGAGTGGGTCATGCCGGAGCAGCCGATGGTCTCGACCAGAGCCTCTTCGATGACGCCGTTCTTGATGTTCAGAGACAGCTTGCAGGTACCCTGCTGAGGTGCACACCAGCCAACACCGTGGGTGTAGCCGCTGATGTCCTTCACTTCATAGGCCTTGACCCATGCACCCTCTTCGGGGATGGGAGCCGGACCATGCTTAGGACCTTTGGTGATCGGGCACATATTCTGTACTTGCTGCGAATAGGTCATAATCATACTCTCCTTTTGACAAATTGATGCCATGCAGCAGGGGGGCTCCCCCGCTGTTTGCATTTGACCGGCTGCCGCTGCTCTCATCAGCGCCGCCGGTACTACCACGCATGATTTTATTATAGAGAACCTTGGCGCAATTTGCAAGACGTTTATGACAATTTTCCCGCAAACTTTTTGACGGTTATACGTAGCTAACCGCCACATTTTATGCTTTTGCCCTCTTGATTGATAATTTTTTGTCAGCTTTGCTCAAAGGCTTAATTTTCTTTAGGCGGGCGGGGCGGTTGGACGGGCTGCAGCGCCCAGATGGCCGCAAAGCCCGCCGCCGCACCGCCCATGGCCAGCCAGTGCCGCCCGGTTTCCAGCCCCCAGAGGTTTGCCGCAAAGGGGAAGGCAAGGCTGCCCACGCTCTGCCCCAGCGCCAGAAAGCCGTAGTTGACCCCCGCATGGGGCAGACCGAACAGGTCAGTGGAAAGGGCGGGCAGCACCGCCGCCAGCGCCGAATAGCAGAACGTCAGGCTGGCATACACCGCCACCACGGCCCAGCCCTGCGCGAACAGAAAGGCTGCGGACAGCCCCAGCGATGCCCCGAACAGGATCAGATCAGTGGGGCGGCGGCCGATCTTATCGCTGAGCATCGGCATCAGCAGCCGCCCCGCCGCGCTGCCCACGCTGCCCAGCACCACGCTCCAGAGCGCTGCCGTCTCGTCCAAGCCCCGCTCCATCCCCAGCTTCAGGATGATGGGGCTGAACAGCAGCACCGCCGGGGTGGAAAAGCAGACTGCCCCGGCGCAGAGCCAGTATTGCTTGGTGCGGAGCATCTGCAAAGGGGCCAAATCCAGCGGCGGAGCCGTTTTTCCTTTGCCCTGCTGTTCCGGCTTCGGCTTTTCGGGCGGCGGGTCCACCAGCAGCATGCTGCCCCCAAAGCAGACCGGCAGCGTCAGCGCCCCCAGCGCCCAGAAAGCCCCCCGGATGCCCTGCACCGGCCCGAAGCCCTTGAGCGCCGTTCGGACAAAGACAGTCAGGAACGCACCGGAAAGTCCCACCGCCCCGCCGATGACGCCGGTGGCGAGGCCCTTCCGGCCCTTGTACCACTTCTGGGCGCAGGACTGAATGGACGGGTACAAGAACGCCGTGCCCAGCCCCGCCGGGATGCTGAACACCCCAAAGAAAAAGCCGCCCTTCTCCCCCGGCAGGAGGGCCGCCGCAAAGAACCCGCCGCAGAGCAGGGCCGTGCCCCAGAGCGCCGCGCAGCGGGGGCCTTTCCGGTCCTGCAAAAAGCCGCCGATGACACACCCGACGCCGAAGGCCGCGATCAAAATGCCAAAGGCATACCCGGCCCCCTGTTCGCTCAGGCCATACACCTCCATCACCGGCTGCTGGAACACGCCCCACGCTGCGGGCAGACCCGTCAGCACCTGAATGGCCGCTCCTGCCGCCAGAATGGCCCACGAATGTTTTTGGGAAAGCTTCTGCATCTGTCTCACCTCACCCTTTAGTCTGCCCTTTTTGATTGACAAACGAACAGATTCTTTTATAATTAGAGTGATTGGGAAGAATTTGAACCGTAAAGAGAGGAATTGCAACCATGAAAACACAAGCATTGAAAGGGATGCGTGACCTGCTCCCCGCCGAGCAGACCCTGCGCGACTACATTCAGGGCAAGATTCTGGAAACTTACCGCGCTTCCGGTTTCGAGCGCATCTCCACCCCCATGCTGGAGGATATGGAGAACCTCGACAAGTCCGACGGCGGCGACAACCTGAACCTGATCTTCAAGGTGCTCAAGCGCGGCGATAAGCTGACCAGCGCACTGGGATCCGGCGACCCCAAGCAGCTCTCCGATATGGGTCTGCGCTACGACCTGACCCTGCCCCTGAGCCGCTTCTATGCCGCCAACAAGGACAAGCTCCCCCACCCCTTCAAGGTCATCCAGACCGACCGCGTCTTCCGCGCCGAACGCCCCCAGAAGGGCCGCCTGCGGGAGTTCGTCCAGTGCGACATCGACATTCTGGGGGATGAGTCCCCCAACGCCGAGGTCGAGCTGATCGATGTGACCACCCGCGCCCTGCTGAACATCGGCTTCACCGGCTTCACGGTCAACATCAATGACCGCCGCATCCTCCGCGGGATGCTGGAGAGCATGGGCTTTGCCGCCGACACGCTGGATTCCGTCTGCATCACCTTCGACAAGATGGACAAGATCGGTGCCGACGGCGTCAAGGCCGAGCTGACCGAAAAGCAATTGCCCGAAAACGCCATCAACGCGCTGGCTGATTTTATCGCCGCCGGGGAGGTCACGCTGGACGCCGTTGCTTCCCGCTGCGCCGACCCCGCCATCGCCGACGACCTGAAGTACGTCCTCGCCACGGCCAACGCCATTGCGGGCGGCCGCTTCTCGGTGGCCTACTGCCCCAGCCTCGTGCGCGGTCAGGGCTACTATACCGGCATGGTGTTTGAGATCACCTGCCCGCAGTTCAGCGGCGCAGTCGCAGGCGGCGGCCGTTACGACAACATGGTAGGCAAGTTCCTCGGCACGCAGGTGCCCGCCGTCGGTTTCTCCATCGGCTTCGAGCGCGTCTGCGGCATCCTGCTGGAGCAGGGCTACCAGATCCCCGGTGCCAAGCAGAAGATCGCGCTGCTCTACGGCAAGGAGGCCGACTTCCCCGCCGTCCTCGCCAAGGCCGCTTCCCTCCGCGACTGCTACAACGTCACCATCCTGCCGCAGGGCAAGAAGCTCGGCAAGCAGCTGGGCCAGCTGGAAGCCGCCGGTTTCGCCGGTGCTGCTTTCATGGACAAGGACGAAGTGAAGCTCTTCGCACAGCAGTAAAATTTTATAAAACGCAAAACCCCCGCCGTCGGCGGGGGTTTTTGCTATCCAAGATCGATCACATCGCAAACTGTGCGGCGCAGAAGGCGGCGTAGATGCAGAGCATCAGGACGCCCTGCCAGCGGGAGAGCCTGCCCTTCAGCAGGGCGGGCACGGTCAGGAGGAGCATGACCGCGAACATCACGGGCAGGTCCATGACCAGCGAGGAGTTGATGCCCGCGATGGTGGCGTTCTACAGCAGATTTTACTCGGCTTTTTCCACTTTTTTGGCGTTGGGATAGATGCGCTCCATCCGCGCGTTGTCAAAATGAGCGTCCAGAAAAACCGCCAGCGGGGTCGCTGCTTCCACGCCGCTGGTGCGGGCGTCGTACCGGGCCAGCGCCAGCGTCGACACCCCCATGTTCACCGCCATGAAGACGGCCAGTGCCGCCGTCATCCATGGGCGGATGTGAGTCTTCAGTTTGTTCATCCCCTTGGCCACCAGCGGGTAGCCATACCGGATCCATGCCACGGCCGCGATGCCCCAGAAAAAGCAGTACAGCAGGTTGATGCGGCCGCCAAGGTTGAACTTGAAGCCGCTGTAATCCCAGAACACGGTGCCGAACAGCAGCTCAGTGACGGCGCTGCACACATACTCATACGCGCCGCCGAGGATGACGCCAAACCAGAAGATGCGGCTCTCGCTCTTGCGCTCGCTGCCCCGCAGCAGGACGGCAGCCAGCACCAGCGCCAGCCCCCACACCACGCTGAAGGGGCCCCACACAAGGCTGGACCGGCTCATCCAGACCCCCGCCGTGACCCGGCAGAAAATGGTCTCCACCACGTCGCCGAGGAAAGCTCCCACCACGAACAGCCAGACAAGGTCGGAAAAGCTCATGGCCTTTTCGGCGGTGGTGGTCGGCTCCGGGCGGGCCGCTTCGGGGTAGGCTTTCTGGATGCGGCGCTCCACGCTGGCCGCGATCTTCTGCTGGAGGCGGCTCTTCCCCTTGCCCAGCTCCTGCCCCAGCTGCTCAAGGCGCGGGTGCTTGGCCGCATACCGCTCCACGACCACCGCTGCGCTGATCTGGTCGAGGGCCGCAATGCTCATGCTGACCCAGATCGCAATATGGAAAAGCAGCGGCGGGAAAAAGGCACAGAGCCGCAGCAGCAGGTCGTTGCCCCAGCGGACGCTCACCGCGCCCAGCACACCCCACAGCACCGAATATTGGAGGCAGACGTAGCCGTCAAGGTTGAACTTTTTGCCGGAGTAGTCCCACCAGCGGCGGTGGTGCACCCGCTCCAAAAATTTCGCCGTGACCCACTCCACCACCGTCGCGATGAGGAAGCTGCCCGCGAACAGCGCCAGCCAATTGGTGCGCAGGTCGGCCAGACCCACCGCCAGCAAGACCCCTGCCGTGCCATAGACGAAGCAGAACGGGCCGGACGCCATGCCGCGGTTGGTGAACTGGCGGCCCTTAATGGTGGCCACGACCGTCTCCCCCACCCAGCCGAGGAACGAGTAGACCAGATAAATGACGCTGAGGGTATAGAAATTCAGATTCATAGGACTCCTTTCTCAGAGAAGCAAAAAGGGGGCCGGGAACTCCGGTTCCCGGCCCTTTCTGCTTCTCGGTTACAGCTGGCTCTTGTACAACGCGACAATCTCTTCCACGCTGGTATCACGCGGGTTGCCGGGGCGGCAGGCGTCCGCATAAGCGGACTCGGCGAGGAACTGGATGTCCTCTTCCTTCAGGATGCCCCGCAGGTTTGCGGGGATGCCCACATCGGCAGAGAGCTGCTTGACGGCGGCGATGGTAGCATCGGCGGCCTCGGCATCGTTCATCTCGTCGATGCCCTTCACGCCCATGGCCTTGCCAACGGCGCGGTAACGCTCCCCGGCAACGTCCTTGTTATATTCCAGACCCACCGGCAGCAGGATGGCGCAAGCCACACCGTGCGGGGTATCATACAGGGCCGACAGGCCGTGTGCCATGGAGTGCACAATGCCCAGACCCACGTTGGAGAAGCCCATACCGGCGATGTACTGGCCCAGAGCCATGCCCTCGCGGCCTTCCGGGGTGTTCTGGACAGCGCCGCGCAGGTTCTCGCTGATGAGCTTGATGGCTTCCAGATGGAACATATCGGAGATGGTGCAGTGGCCCTTGGTGATATAGCCCTCGATGGCATGGGTCAGCGCGTCCATACCGGTAGCGGCGGTCAAGCCCTTGGGCATGGAAGCCATCATGTCGGGATCAACGACTGCGATCTCCGGGATATCGTTGGTATCGACGCAGACGAACTTGCGCTTCTTTTCCACGTCGGTGATGACGTAGTTGATGGTGACCTCCGCTGCAGTACCGGCGGTGGTAGGCACGGCGATGGTGAAGACCGCGTGCTTCTTGGTGGGAGCAACGCCTTCCAGAGAGCGGACGTCGGCGAATTCGGGGTTATTGATGATGATGCCGATGGCCTTTGCGGTATCCATGGAGGAGCCGCCGCCGATGGCGACCATGCAGTCCGCTTCTGCGGCCTTGAACGCAGCCACGCCGTCCTGCACGTTGGCGATGGTGGGGTTGGGCTTGATCTCGCTGTAAACAGTATAGGCAAAGTTTGCAGCATCCAACAGGTCGGTGACTTTCTTGGTGACGCCGAACTTGATCAGGTCCGGGTCAGAGCAGACGAAAGCCTTCTTGTAGCCGCGGGCGGTCAGTTCGGGAACGATGTTCTCGATGGCACCGTGGCCATGGTAGGAGATCGTATTCAGAACAATGCGGTCAGCCATAGTTTATATCCTCCAAATCCATTTGCCCCGCACCGAGCGGCAGGGCATTTCTTTGCTTTTACTGTACCACATTGTTAAATAACTTTCAATGTCAATTTCTTATGATTTCTATGAAATTTTTTATGCCAAAATAACAAAAATGCCCCGCTACCCTAGGCAGCGGAGCACTCCATTTCACAGTTTTTAATAACTTTCTCAGCCAGTATTCTCAAGACCGACCTGCCAAGGGCTCCCCTAGTAGGAAAGACTCCCCCGGCCGGGGGAGGTGGCGTGCAAACGCCAGAAGGGGACGACTGGCGAGCCGTAGGCTCGACTGAGAGGTTTTTACCAAAGACGAATGACTTTAATGACACCCTCGGCCTTATCGCGGGCCAGCTCCAGATGGTGCTGGAGAGCATCGGCGGCGGTGTCCCAGTTGTCGTTCAGGGCCGCGTCGAGGATCAGCAGATGCTCCTCGCAGGTCTGATCCTGATTGATCATGCTCACCTTGCCGGTCATGATGCGGAAGCGGGTGTTCAGGCCGGTGATGCGGTCATAGGCCGAGCGCAGGTACTTGTTGGGAAGGCTGCTCATCAGCAGCGCGTGGAAGTCGTCGTCCGACTTGCAGAAGTCGTCGATGCGGTCCGGGTGGTGCATCAATTCCTTGTAATTTTCCAGCTCCTGCCGGGGGATCAGATTCCCGTAATTGCGCAGCGCATAGGGCTCCACCAGCAAGCGCATCTCGAACATGCTGTGCACGTCCTCTTCGGTGATGCCCGAAACCATCAGGCCCTTTTTGGGCAGGATGGTGATCAGACCCTCCTGCTCCAAGCGCCCCAGCGCATCCCGCATGGGGGTGCGGCTGATGTTGCCCATCTCCGCACAGAGCTTCTGCTCGTTGAGAAACTCATTGGGACGGTACTCGCAGTTCAGGATCTTTGTTTTCAGATATTGGTAAGCCTGCAGCTTCAAACTGGGCTTGGTCTGGGGTTCCATCTCTTTCATCTTTTCAATCTCCTAATCGAACAGAGCGTCTCAAGTTCTGCTCCAAATTTTGCTCAGCACAACACAAAGCCGCCCGAAGGCAGCTTGTATCCCTAAAATAATCCAAGCCATCTCATACAGATATTATCACACAACCGGTCAATCTTTACAAGAGTTTTTCCAAAAGATTGGGAGCTTTTCCGTTTTGTACAGAGATCATGCCCGATATTCCCGCAATTTTGACAATGTTTTTTGTGCTTGTCGCCAACTTCCGTGTCTTGTTTTGCATCAATGAATAAATTGTGGTACACTTGGTGCAGAAAGGAAGGCGGATATCATGGCAGGACGCGGCGGCTACAACACCAAGACCCGTCAGCTCATCTTGGATTATCTCATCAACAACCGGCAGCACGCGGTCAGTGCGTCGAACATTCTGGAGCACTTGGAGGCCGAGGGCGCCAGCCCAAACCCCACCACGGTGTACCGCTACCTCGACAAACTGGCGGGCGAGCAGCGCATTATGAAATATGTGGCGGACAAAGGCGAAAAAGCGGTGTTCCAGTACGTTGACGAGGGCCGCCACTGCCGCGAGCATCTGCACCTCAAGTGCGTGCAGTGCGGGCGCATCTACCACCTCGACTGTCACTTCATGGACGAAGTGCGGGCGCACCTGATGGCCGAACACGGCTTCACCCTTCAGTGCGAGGGCAGCGTTTTGTACGGATTGTGCCGCTATTGCGCACAAAATCAGGCCAAACCGGAGCAGACCGCACAAAAATGCGATTGCTGTGTTGACACGGACAAAAAGCCGTGATACAATTCAGGCAAGAAAAGCGTTGACCGGGAAAAGTAAGGTTCAACCGCTCTTTTTCAGAGAGCGCGGGCGGGTGGAAGCCGCGCAGAGAGCCGAACCCGAACGAACCCCCGTGAGCTTCCCCCTGAACCCGCGCAAGGCGTACAGTAGGGGCAGACGTCCGTCGCTCGTTATCGCGGCAGTGCTTTCAACGGGGAGAGCGCACAAAAGTGACTGGTATGCCCTGCGTACCGGTAATTTAGGTGGCACCACGGATACGGCAGCATTCGTCCTAGCAATGGGAGGAAGGCTGCCGTATTTTTGTTTTCCTCGAAGCATCTGAGAGGGGTAAGAAATATGTGTTGTGTAATGGGCTATACCGGGCACGATCTGAGTGCCGACAAGTTCAAAGAGTATCTGCTGCGCACCGTGATGCGCGGGCCGGACGACCAGCGGGTCGTGGAAGGGCCTTTCGGCCTGATGGGCTTCGGGCGTCTGGCCATCATGGGCCTGACGCCGGAGGGAATGCAGCCCTTCTACCGCGGGGCGGACTGTGTGGTCTGCAACGGCGAGCTGTACGGCTTCCGGTTCGAGAAGGAGATCCTGAAGCGCCGGGGCTACAAGTTCCAGTCCGACTGCGACTGCGAGATCCTGCTGCCGCTTTATTATGAGTACGGCCTCGACATGTTCCGCCACATGGACGCCGAATTCGCACTGATCCTGTACGATTCCCGCAAGGACCGGCTCATTGCCGCCCGCGATCCCATCGGCATCCGGCCGCTGTTCTACGGCTACTCCAAATCCAGCCACCAGATCGCCTTTGCCTCCGAGATGCAGAACCTCATCGGCTGGTGCGACGACATCCGGCCTTTCCCCATCGGCAGCTACTACTGCGACGGCCGCTTCGTCCGCTACGAGGACATCGCCGATGTGCCCGCCCCCATGCAGGACGACATGCCCACCATCCTGAAGAACATCCGCGAAAAGCTGATCGCGGGCGTGGAAAAGCGGCTGGACGCCGACGCCCCCGTGGGCTTTCTGCTCTCCGGCGGCCTCGACTCCTCGCTGGTCTGCTCCATTGCGGCCAAGAAGCTGGGCAAGCCCATCCGCACCTTCGCCATCGGCATGGACACCGACGCCATCGACCTGAAGTACGCCCGCCAGACCGCCGAGTACCTCGGCAGCGAGCACCACGAGATCATCATCAACCGGGATATGGTCATCAACAGCCTCGAAGAGGTCATCCGGCTGCTGGGCACATGGGATATTACCACCATCCGCGCCAGCATGGGCATGTACCTGCTGTGCAAGGCGATCCACGAGCAAACCGACGTCCGCGTGCTGCTGACCGGTGAAATTTCCGACGAGCTGTTCGGCTACAAGTACACCGACTACGCCCCCACCGCCGACGCCTTCCAGCAGGAGAGCCAGAAGCGCATCCGGGAGCTGTATATGTACGACGTTCTCCGCGCCGACCGCTGCATCTCCTCCAACAGCATCGAAGCCCGTGTCCCCTTCGGCGACCTCGATTTCGTCCGCTACGTCATGGCCATCGACCCGGAAAAGAAGCTGAACAGCTATGGCAAGGGCAAGTATCTGCTCCGCAAGGCCTTTGAGGGCGACTGGCTGCCGCCGGAGATCTTGTGGCGCGAAAAGGCCGCCTTCTCGGATGCGGTGGGTCACAGCATGGTGGACGACATCAAGGAATACGCCGACAGCCTCTACACCGACGAGGAGTTCCAGCTCCGCCGGGCAAACTATTCGGCCCACTGTATGCCGTTTACGAAGGAGAGCCTGTTCTACCGCGAAATTTTCGAGAAATATTATTACGATCAAAGCCGAACCATCGTCGATTTCTGGATGCCCAACAAGGCATGGCCCGGCTGCAACGTCAACGACCCCTCCGCCCGTGTGCTGGCAAACTACGGCGCTTCGGGTGTGTGATCTTCTCCCCAAGCAAAAGGAGCTTCCGGCGGCTGCCGGAAGCTCCTTTTGTGTTATACGGTGATTCTCTGGGCCGCTTTCGCGATCTCGGCCAGAAGATCGACGAGGTGTTTTTCGTCCATCTGGCTGCTGTTGTTGGCAAAGGCGTAGAAACACCCCTGCACGCAGAAGGAAAGCAGGATGCCCCGCTTGGGGTCGGCGGCAAAGGTCGGGTCCTGCGCGGTCAGCCGCTCCCGCAGCCCCTTTTCGATGCAGTTGGCGAAGATGCCCTGCCGCGAACCGGAGAACAGGATGTTCACGGCCTGCCGGTTCTGGACAAAGGCCCGGAACAGGTCGCGGGTCAGCGTCTCGGTCTGGGCCACAGTCAGCTTCACAGCCAAAACGCTGGCCAAGATGTCCTCAATGAGCTTTTTCTCCAGCTGGTCGGACAGCGCGTAGATATCCTCATAGTGGGCATAAAAGGTGGATTTGTTCACGCACGCCAGCGCACAGAGATCCTTGATCTTGATCTTTTCCAGCGGCGTTTTTGCCCGCAGCTCCAGAAAGGCCTTTTCGATGGCACGGTCGGTTTTTTCGATGCGGATGTCCAAAAATAATCCACCTCTTTCCTCATTTGGTCGGATATCCAACGGTTTTCGTGTTTTGCTGATAGACAGAACTGCTCGGTTTTGTTACTCTTTTTTATACAGGATCCCTGCTTTTTCCAGTGCCGCTTTAATGCGGTGGAAGGACGCTTCGTCCGGGCAGCGGAGAGTGTGCAGATGCACGCCGCCGGTCATCCGGCTGAGCAGCCCTTCGGGGGTGTGGGCCGCCTGTTCAATGAAATTGTCCACGTCATACCGGCTGGCAAGGTTCAGGTTGCCCCGCAGTTCGCCGTAGAGCGGATTTTCCACGGCCACATCCACCACGGTGCCGCCCTGATCCACCACGGCGTACAGCTCGGTGCGCATCTCGTCGGTGGTGCGGTGGACACAGGCCAGAATGCCGGTGTACCCGCCGGGGGCCGGGTGGAACTGATAACCGCGGGGCGTGGCCTCGATGGCAGCGCCCCCCGCCCGGAGCAGGGCCACGTCGCCCACCACGATCTGCCGGGAGACCCCCAACTGGGCCGCCAGCACGCTGGCGCTCACCGGCGCGTCGGCCTCGCTCAGGCGTTTCAATATCACTTCTCTGCGCTGTGCAGCATTCAAGGCACGGTCTTCCCTTCCGCTTATGATACTTTTATAATAGCAGACCCCGCCGGAATGTGCAAGCTTATTTCAGGCGGAGCAGGGTGGCGTAGTTGGAGGGCAGCTGCACCTTCATCCGGCCCCACTCGATGTCCGTCAGGATGGGCTGGCTGCCCACGCAGTCCGCCAGCAGATCCTCGGCCCCGGATGCTTCCACCGGCAGTTGGAACTCCAACTGGGCAGGGCTGTCGCCGTTGTTGAAGACAGCCACAACGGCCTTGCCGTCCAGCACACGGGCAAAGGCATAGCACTGGGTGGTCAGGTGGAGTTCCTTCACCTCGCCCCACGTCAGTTCCGGGCACTCAGCCTTGAGCTTGCCCAGCGCGGCATATACGCTGGTGACGGGATTCTCCGCATTGGCGTTCTCAAAATCCTTCAGGTCGAGGCAGGGGCGGAGCGGCCAGTCGCTTCCCCACTCTTTTTTGCCCTCGATGCCAAATTCCGAGCCATAATAGATGGACGGAATGCCCCAAAGCGTATATACTAGAAGGGCAATGTGGCGGATGTGAGCCCGGTTGCGCAGCTTGTTGGGCAGCCGCTCAACATCGTGGTTGTCCGAGAAGAGGTAGAGCCGGGTGTCGTGGCACAAACCCTGCAGCCGGCGCATGGTATGCGCGATCTCGAAATAGTTGTGGTCGTTGTGGCCGCTCCACAGGCCCTTGTGCAGCTCATAGTTGGTCACGGAGTGGAGCATTTCGGGGTTGGCCCAGCGGCTGTAATCGCCGTGGATGACCTCGCCCATCAGCCAGAACTCCGGCTTGATCTCGTTGGCGAGGCGGCGCAGCCCTTTCATGAAGTCGAAGTCCAGCACGTCGGCCGCATCCAGCCGGATGCCGTCGATGTCGAATTCATGGACCCAGAAGCGGATGGTGTCGAAGTGGTAGTTCTGCACCTCCGGGTTCCGCTGGTTCAGCTTGACCAGCAGGTTGAAGCCGCCCCAGTTGCCGTAGGAGAAGCCGTCGTTGTACTCGTTGTTGCCCCAGAAGTTGATGTCGCAGAACCAATCCTTATACCGGGCGTTCTCGCGGTTGGCCTTCAGGTCTTGGAACGCAAAGAAATCCCGGCCCACATGGTTGAACACGCCGTCCACGATGACCTTCTGGCCGCGGGCGTGGCAGTTGGACACGAACTGCTTGAACTCCTCGTTGGTGCCAAGGCGGCGGTCCACAAGGCGGTAGTCGATGGTATCGTAGCCGTGGGAGCCGCTCTCGAACAGCGGGCCGATATAAATGGCCGTGCAGCCGAGGTCTTTATAAGCGTGTTCGGCCCATGCGTTCAGCTTTTCAAAGGCACCGGGCGTGGGCTGGCCGTCGTTCTCGTGCGCACAGCCGCACAGCCCCAGCGGATAAATGTGATAAAATACAGCGTTGTCATACCAAGCCATCGTTTTTGTCTCTCCCATTCTAGCAAGCGTTCCCGCCCCCGCCCCATGCGGGGGGCAGGGATAGTATAGCATATTTTTTTCGCAAAGTGTGGAAGTTTGCTATTTTTTGTACAAAGTTTCCTTTAAAATCAGCAAGTTTGACGATTTTGTTTTTGATTTCTTAGTAACTATGACAAAAATCGTTTATCGTAGAAAAAAGGAGTTTTTGGCATGGAATTTCCTTCGATCGATCGTTCGTTTTTTCTGGGTGCGTGCTTTGACGCCTACCGCACCCTCGGCGCACACCCCTGCCGCGGCGAGCGCGGTGAAGAGGGCTGGCGGTTCGCCGTCTGGGCACCCGGTGCTGTGGCCGTGGAGGTCTGCGGCGGGTTTGACGGCTGGGGTCCCGGCGTGCCCATGCAGCGGGCCGAGACCGGCATCTGGAACGGTTTCGTCGCCGGGCTGCAGGAGGGCGAGATGTACAAGTTCCGCATCCACGGCAGGGACGGCAGCACCGTGATGCGGGCCGACCCCTACGCTTTTGCCACCGAGCTGCGCCCCGGCACGGCCAGCATCCTGACAAAGCTCGATTTCCCCTTTGACGACGCCGCATGGATGCAGCGGCGGGACAAGTGCCGCAACCTGCCCCTGAACATCTACGAGCTCCACGCGGGCAGTTGGAAGCACACCCCCAACTCCACCCGCGAGGACGGCTCCGACGGCTGGTACAACTACCGGGAGCTGGCGCGGGAGCTCATCCCATGGCTGCTGGACCACCGCTTCACCCATGTGGAACTGCTGCCGTTGGCCGAGCACCCCTTTGACGGCAGCTGGGGCTACCAGACCACCGGCTACTTCTCGGTAACCAGCCGCTACGGCTCCCCGGCGGACTTTGCCGCCTTCGTCAACGCCTGTCACCGGATGGGCATTGGCGTCATCATGGACTTTGTCCCCGTCCACTTTGCAGCCAACGGCGACGCCCTCGTCAACTTCGACGGCACCCACCTCTACGAATACGACAGCGATGTGGGCCA
Source organism: Faecalibacterium hattorii (assembly GCF_003287455.1). Taxonomy (GTDB): domain Bacteria; phylum Bacillota; class Clostridia; order Oscillospirales; family Ruminococcaceae; genus Faecalibacterium; species Faecalibacterium hattorii. Next base: position 21,626 of record NZ_PRLC01000020.1, read on the forward strand.
CAGCGAGTGGGGCACCTGCAACTTCAACTACTACCGCCGGGAGGTATGCAGCTTTTTGAACAGCGCCGCCGCCCTGTGGATGGATGTCTACCACTGCGACGGCATTCGGATGGACGCCATCTCCCGTGCACTCTACTGGCAGGGCGACCCCAACCGGGGCGTGAACGAGGGTGCCGTCACCTTCCTGCGGAACCTGAACCATGGGCTGAACGAACGCTTCCCCACCGGCATCTACACCGCCGAGGACTCCACCAACTTCCTGAAAGTCACCGCCCCCACCCGCTACGACGGCATCGGCTTCGACTACAAGTGGGACATGGGCTGGATGCACGACACCCTCGACTACTTCGCCACCCCCTTCGGCCAGCGGCCGGATGCCTACTGCAAGCTGACCTTCAGTATGCAGTATTTCTACAACGAGCTGTATCTGCTGGCCCTCAGCCACGATGAAGTCGTCCACGGCAAAAAGACCATCATCGACAAGCTCTGGGGCACTTACGAAGAAAAGTGTGCCCAGCTCCGCACCCTGTATTTTTATATGTTCACCCACCCCGGCAAGAAGCTGAATTTCATGGGCAACGAGCTGGGCCACTTCCGCGAGTGGGACGAAAAGAAGGAGCTGGACTGGGGCCTGATGAAGTACCCCTTCCACGACAGCTTCCAGAAATATTTTGCCGAACTGGGCCGCCTCTACGCCACCGAACCTGCCCTCTACGACGGCGAGTACAACCCCGGCTGCTTTGAGTGGGTGGCCAGCGAAAGCCGGGACGAGGGCGTTTACGCATGGCTGCGCAAGGGCGCGGGGCAGACCATCCTCTGCGTGATGAACACCCAGAACACCGCCCATAAGAAGTTCCCCCTCTACCTCAAGTTCCCCTGCGCGGCGGACGAGCTGCTGAACAGCGAAGCCCCCCGCTGGAACGGCGCGGACAAGAGCCGGACCAAGAGCTTCCACACCACAGACGGCGGCGTGTATGGCCGGGACTACACCCTTGCCCTCGACCTGCCCGCCATGGGCAGCCGGATGCTCCGCCTGACGCCGGAGGCTCCCCACGCCGACGCGGCACGGGCTTCCGCCCGGAAAGCCGCTGCCGCCAAGCGGAAAGCCGCCGCAAGCGTTTCCAAGAAGTAATCTTTGTGCAAAACTATCCCGTCTGCTGAAAATGCGGCGGGATATTTTGCGTTTCAGCGCCCGCATGGCCTTGCCAGCCGGGGCCGGAACCGTTATACTGTAACATGAAATATCAGGTTTTTTCGAGAGGTTTTGTCTTATGCCAAAAACACTTTCTTCCCAACAAGCAAAACCCGCCCTCTCCCTGTGGAGCAAGGGCGGCATCGGCCTTGGCCTCGGCGCGCTGGCGCTGGTGGTCATTGGCCTTGTCTTCCCCACCGGGGGGGCCTTCTTTCCGCTGGTGAGCCTGTGGTGCAGCTGCGTGCTCTTTTACGGGGCGCTGTGGGTGCTGCGGGTGGCCCATGTGGAACTGAACTTCTTCCACCGGGCCGTCCTCGTCGGCCTCTGGGCCGCAGCGGTGCTCTACTTCTACTGGGCGCTGGGGCGGCGGCAGTTCATCTATGCGTGGGACTACGTCAACTACATCGTCAAGCAGTACAGCGCCGAGACCGCCTTTGCCCAAGGCCCGGCGGCGGGGTTCGCGTACATCTTCGGTTCCTTTGCCGATGACTACACCAACTTCATCACCCTCTTCACCGAGTTTCCCTTCTGCCTGACGGCCCGCACCGGCGACAGCTACGCTTTCGCGCAGGTGTTCTGCGTGCTGCCTACCCTGATGGTCCTGCTGGCGGGCCTGACCGTGAAGATCGGCCAGATGCTCCATGTGAAGAACCGGTTCTACCATTTCCTCATCGGCTTTTCGTGGGTGCTGACCTTCCCGTTTCTGCGGATGAGCGCCATGCTGGCCCAGCCGGACTGGTTCGGCCTCATCTTCGCCTTTGCCATCCTGCTGCTGACGCTGGACTACCGGTTCGAGAAGCTGGAGCCGGGGCGGTTCGCCCTCATCTTCCTCGCCACTGCGGCCATCATCCTGACCCGCCGGTGGTATCTGTACTTTGTGGTGGGCTATTACTTCTCCTATGCGCTGCTCCTTTTCGTCAGCAGCGGTAAGCTCGCCAAAGCCGGGGACAAGGCGCTGGCCCTGCGCCGGGTGCGCAACCTTGTGCTGTTCGGCCTGTGTGCCATGGTGGCCATGGTGGCCCTGCTCTGGCCCATGGTCAGCAAGATTCTGGCCTTCGATTATTCCGACCGCTATTCTTACTACAATGTGGGCGGCCTTGTCACCGAGCTGTATTACCACGCAATGCGCACTGGTCTGCTGAACTTCGTGCTCATCCTGTTCGGGTTCTGGCTCTGCTTCCGGCGGAAGCTCTTCGCCCTGCCCGCGCTGGCCCTGAGCGAGCTGGCCCTGAGCATGGTGCTCTTCACGCGGGTGCAGAACTCCGGCTCCCATCAGATGCTGCTCTACCTGCCCGCCTACGTCATCCTCTTCTTGGTAGGTGCCGCCGGGCTGGCCGAGAGCATCGACAAGTTCAAGGTGCCCAAGCTCTGCTACTGGGCCTTTACCTTGGTGTTCGCCGTGTCGGTGCGCTGCTCGCCGCTGACGGTCATGGCCCTGCCGGAGCTGGTCATCCACACCATCCATCCGGCCAGCCTGACCGAGTACATGCACTTCGACGAGCTGACCTATGACCGGAAGGACCTCAGCCAGATCCAAGCCGTCACCGAGTGGCTCACGGCCCACCTCGGCGAGGGCGACACCGCGTACATGATCCCCGACGACATGCTGTACAACCCCGGCCATCTGCGGAACTGTATGCTGCCGGAACACCCGCTGGACGGCAAACTGCCGGACAGCTTCTCGGTGCCGGGCACCCACACCTTCCCCATGGGCTTCTTTGAGGCGAAGTATGTCATCACGGCGGACCCCTTCCCCTCAACGCTGGCCCCGGATACGGAGCTGGGCCATAGGTTCAACGCCAAGTTCATCCAGCTGCGGGACGAGACCCACACCCTCGCCGCCACCTTCGATATGGGCAACGGCTACACCTTCTCCATCTGGGAGCGGGTCGAAGCCCCCACCCGCGAGGAAGTGGAGACCTATCTGCACGTCTTCGACGCCGAAAACGCCCAGTATCCCGAAATGTTCTCGCAGGTCACGGAAGGCTGGCTGGCCGCACACGGACTGTAAATGAACGTCAAAAGGAGTATTACAAAATGGAGAGTAATCAGAACAATATCCCCGAAGTTAAGCTCGGCCAGTACAAGGGGCTGGCCGTCACCCGCCATGTGCGCGGCCTTTCGGAAAAGGCGCTGGACATCGAGATGGTCCACCAGACCCGGCTCCATGCCTCCTACCACAACTCCGAGGAGGGTGCCAAGCGCGGCAGCCGCGTCCTGCTGGATTTTGCGGGCTTCATGGACGGCAAGGAGATCCCCGACAGCCGGATGGAAAAGGTCATGGTCGTGCTGGGCGACGGCAAGCTGATGCCCGCCGCCGAGGATGCCATCTACGGCCACAAAGCCGGGGAGACCTTCCGGTTCGACTTCATCTACCCCGCCGAGTTCCGGGTGCCGGAGCTTTCCGGCAAGACGGCTCAGTTCGAGATCAAGCTGCACTCGGTGGCCGAAAAGACCACCCCGGAGCTGACGGAGGACTTCGCCAAATCGCTGGGCTATGCCTCCCTCGCCGCCATGCGGGAGGCTGTCCGCGCCAAGAAGATGAAGATCCACGAGGACGCCGCCGACCGCGCCGCCGGGCAGAAGCTGCTGGAGATGGCCGGGGCCAACCTGACCGTCGCCGTTCCGGAAGCGGCACTGGACCGCGCCGCCGACAACGAGATGAAGCTGCTCACCCAGCGGCTCTCCCGCAGCGGCATCAGCATGGAGCAGCACTGCAAGAACAGCCGCACCACCGCCGACGCCCTCCGTGCCGGTTACCGCGCCGATGCGGAGCGGAAGATCCGCACCATGTATGCGGCCCGCGCCATCGCCGAGGCCGAGGGCATCACCGTCCGCACCGAGGAGGTCAACAACGAATACCGCCGCCTCTCCGTCCAGCAGGACACCCCGGAGGCCGATATCCGCCGCGTGCTCACCCCGGAGACGGTGGCCGCCGCCCTCGCCGCCCAGAAGGTCCAGCGCTTTTTGCTGGACAACGCCGTCGTGGCCTCGGTCATGGACGCTGATAAGGAGTGATTCGATGAGTATCTTTACGCGCTACGCCATGGATGCGCTGATGAAGACCACCCACCCGGAGATCAACCGCAAGCAATGCTGGAACCTCCACCCTCACCGCACCCCCTGCACCGCCTGTAAGGACATCTGCCCCTACGGTGAGGAGATCTTCACCCGCCCGAACCTCGTCAAGGACTGGGATCCCTGCACCGACTGCGGCCTCTGTGTTTCGGTGTGCCGCAGCGGCTGCATCGCCCCCTCGCCCGAACAGGTTCAGCGGGACACTGCCCCCGCCGACAACGACAACGATACCGTCTGGATCGGCTGCGAGAAGAGCACCCGCAAGAACACCCTCGTCCGCTCCTGTGTGTCGGCGCTGTCGTGGGAGGCGCTGGCCTACCTTGCCCTGAACAAGAAGGTCGTGCTGGACCTGACCCCCTGCGGCGAGTGCGAGAACGACATTTGCGCCGAGCACCTGCGCAAGGAGCTGACCCGGCTGGTGGAATTTTTCGGCCAGCCCCTCTTCGAGGCCCGCTTTACGCTGGCCTACGAGCAGGACGAGGCCCCCTTCCACAACAAGGAATACTCCCGCCGCGAGATGATGGAGCAGGTGACTGCCGGCTCCAAGGCGGGCACCAAGCAGCTGCTGCGGATGCTGCCGGGTCTGCGCAGCGACGATGAGAGCGCGGTGGATTTCCGCCTGATGCTCCACCAGCGCACCAAGCAGCTCAAAGCCGTCAGCAAGACCCCGCTGAAGTACGGCTACCACCTGCCCAACTTTACCGAGAAGTGCTTCGCCTGCGGCCGGTGCGAGAAGGCGTGCCGCGCCGGGGCCATCAAGTTTGAGGACCTGCCCGACGGCCAGACCCGCGCCGTCATCACCCCGTGGAAGTGCAGCGAGTGCGGCGTCTGCGTCGCCACCTGCTCCAACGGCGGGCTGGACGGGCTGAAGCTCCGCCAGCTCACCACCCTCGGCCCGGTCAGCGTCTACAAGTGCACCAAGACCCTCTGCAGCGAGTGCGGCAAGCCCATCGCGCCGGGCTGCAAGGACGGCATCTGCTCGGTCTGCCGCATCAAGATCCGCACCAAGAAGCGGCAGGAGGAGGCTGTAGCCAAGGCCAAGGAGCGCCAAGCCGAACGGGAGGCCAAGCGCGCCGCCGAGGAAGCCGCCAAGGCGCTGGCCGAGGAGGTCAAGGCAGAAGAAACAGCCGCCGCCGAGACCGCAGCGGCCCCTGCTGCCGCAGAAACCGCCCAGACCGCAGAGCCCATCGCAAATATTGTAAAAGAGTGATCCTTGGCAGATTCGAAAAAGAATTGACGCCGGGGCGAAACAATGCTATACTTTCTGTAACCACACGGCTGTGGTCGGAGGTACTGGTTACAAAGGCGTAACGGATGTGTTTCCGTTACGCCTTTTTTGTCTTCCTCCCCGTTGATGGGAAACAGCGGTGCCCGGCCGTGCCGCTTTCAAAACATGAAACACGAAGAAAGAGGGATTTTTATTATGGCAACTTCGATTTCTCGCCGTCAGTTTCTCAAGGCAAGCGGTCTGGCAGCCGCAAGCGCCTGTGCAGCCGGTCTGCTGAGCAGCTGCGGCGGCGGTTCTTCTGCGGGCAGCACCGGCGGTTCCGCCTCCGGCTCCGTCGATACCACCAAGTACACCATCCTGTACTCCAGCCAGCCCGCTACCCTGAACTATCTGACCACCGCCACCGATCTGGAAATGGTCGTGGGCGCAAACTGCGTGGATACCCTCGTCGAGTACGACAACAAGGGTGTCATGCGCGAAGGTCTGGCGACCAGTTGGGACTGGGATGCCGACACCCTGACTTGGACCTTCCACCTGCGGGAGGAGAACTGGGTGGACAACAACGGCGAGGTCGTGGCCCCTGTCACCGCACAGGACTTCGTAGACGCACTGAAGTACGTCCTGACCCCGGACTACGCTTCCTCCAACGTCGGTCTGGTCACCGCCTATGTCGCCGGTGCCGAGGACTACTACAACTACTACGTCTATCTGAACAACGCCAACACCGGCGTGGTGGACGACGACGGCACCACCTACACGGCCGACGCCAGCGGCGTGGTCACCGTGACCTCTTCCGACGGCACCGCTGAGACCTACTCCCCCGTGGACTTCGACACCGTCGGCATCAAGGCCGTGGACGACCACACCCTGACCTACACCCTGACTTACGACTTCCCCGGCTTCCTGAGTCTGCTGTGCTACCTGCCCTATGAGCCCGCCTACGGCCCGCTGCTGGAAGAGATGGGCGACCAGTACGCCACCTCTGCCGAGACCATGTACAGCTGCGGCGCCTTCTATCTGGCCGAGTACGAGTCTCTGGAGACTTGGATCATGAAGAAGAACCCGGAGAACTACGACGCCGACAACGTCTTCATCGAGACCATCAGCCGCATCTACAACGCCGAGGCCGCCGTCAACGGCCCGGAGATGATCAAGCGCGGCGAGATCGACGAAGCCACCATCGGCTCCGACATCCTCGACAGCTGGCTGTCCGACGACACCACCAAGAGCATGGTCTCCATGGACCGCCCCAACACCAACTACACCTACTTCTACATGTTCAACTTCATGCCCTTCGCCCACGAGTTCTCCAACTGGAGCGTGGAGGGCGTGGACGCCGAGTATGAGCCCGAAAACTGGGCGAAGGCCATCAACAACACCAACTTCCGCAAGAGCTTTTTGTACGGCATCAACAACGCCGTCACGCTGGCGGTCTCCGCACCGGAAGGCTACGACGGCTACAAGCTGAACACGATCACCCCGCCCAGCTTCTGCGCCACCACCGACGGTGTGGACTACACCAAGTGCGGCGATCTGGCCGACATCACCGAGTTCTTCGACGAGGCCAAGGCCAAGGAGTTCCGCGACGCTGCCGTAGAGGAGCTGACCGCACAGGGCGTCACTTTCCCCATCAAGGTCCAGCTGCCCTACAACCCCTCCTCGACCGATTGGGACAAGCAGTGTCAGGTCTTCAAGCAGCAGTTGGAGGGCGTGCTGAACGACGGCTTCGACTTCATCGATGTCGTCATCACCGAGGGCCCGGCCGACAGCTTCCTGTCTGCAGTCCGCCGCAACGGCAAGTTCGAGTTCCTGCTCTGCAACTGGGGCGCCGACTACTCCGATCCGGAGACCGAGACCGACCCGTTCTATCAGGCTGAGGGTTCCCGCGGAATGCGCTACGCTTATCTGCGCACCGGCGTGGAGGACGGCTTCATCACCGGCGACACCGCCGATGCCATCATGAAGTACATGACCTCCATCGAGGCCGCCAAGCAGATCACCGACGACATCGGCGCCCGTTATAAGGCTTTCGCGGATGCCGAGGCCCTGCTCATCAATAACGCGCTGGTCATCCCCCGCGGCATGAGCGTGCCCGCCTACCTCGCCACCCGCCTGAACTACTGGGAGGGTCAGTACGCTTCCACCGGCTTCTCCAACAAGCGCCTGAAGGGCATCCATGTCCTCGACCACTACATCTCCATGGAGGAGTACGAGGCCAACCGCGACGCCCGCTGATCTCTGACATCTGACAAAAATGGCTTCCGGCACAAGGCCGGAAGCCATTTTTTTGTTATTCGAGATTCAGTTTATGTTTCATCAGCCAGCGGGTCAGGCAGAAGTAGACCGCCGCAATGGCCACAGTGAAGACGAAGCAGAACAGGCAGCTGGCCCCCTGCCCGAAGGCCGCCGCTATATAGTGCATCACCGGGGCCCCCTCGCTGCCGTTCGAAACATCCACGAGCTTGTAGGTCACATCCACGAACAGGGCCGCATCGTTCGTGCCCAGCAGCTTATCGATTTGGTTCTCCACGATGTTCATCCCGATGAAAGCGAGGATGCCCGCCACCATCGTCTGCTTCTTGAACTGGTGGGCGATCATACAGGCGGCGTAGACGCAGAGGATGAGGCTGGCCAGCCGGGCCAGATTGATGAGGATGGTCCACACCATTGCCACCCAAAACTCCGGGCCCAGCTCCTCGTACAGCATCTGCCACAGCTGCTTCCATCTGTCCCAACTCAATGTGCCGAGAACTTCCGCGTCCAGCACACCGATGCTGACCATCACCGTGATGCAGACGACACCCACAAGGCCGCTGCACAGCACCCAGACCATGCTGGTGAGGAGCTTGGAGAGGATGAGCTGGGTCTCGGTCACGGGCAGGGTGTGCATCAGGTAGCCCTCCCGGCCCAGCAGGTTCCGGCAGAACCGCTGCACCGTGTTCACGAAGCAAAGCACCGCGATGGCAAGGATGACCGAGACATACACGATCATCAGAATCACTTGGAGATTCTGGAAGCTTGTGCTGTGGGCCAGCGCGTGTTCCTGCCGGAAGGTCACCCCCAGCACCACGCTCAACAGCGCCAGCGCCAGATACAGCCCGAAATACAGGCGTTTCGTGGCCTTGAACTCATATTTCAGCAATTGTTTCAGCATTTGAATACCTCCCGGAAATACGCATCGACGCTCATGCCTTCAGTCTCGCGGATGTCATCCACGGCGCGGTGGGCAAAGATCTTGCCGTCCTTCAGGAAAACGGCCTCGTCCAGCACCGGCTCGATGTCCTCGATGAGGTGGGTGGAAATGACCACCGTTGCGTCCTTGCTGTAGTTGGAAATGATGGTGTTCAGGATATAGTCCCGCGCGGCGGGGTCCACGCCGCCGATGGGCTCATCCAGCAGGTAGAGCTTGGCGGCGCGGCTCATGGCCAGCACCAGTTGGACCTTTTCCTTATTGCCTTTGGAAAGGGTCTTGAGCCGGGCCTTGGGGTCGATGTTCAGCCGGGCCAGCATTTCGTTGGCCTTGGCGGCATCGAAGCCGATGTAAGCTTTGGCTTCGCTGGGGGTGCCGTAGAAATCGCGGAACATGTTCACCAGCTCCTCCACCCGCATCCAATCGGGCAGCCAGTCGGCATCCGGCAGGTAGGAGACGATCTCCTTCGTCTCCGGGCCGGGGGTCATGCCCGCGATTTTGAGGACGCCCGCACTGGGCTGCAACAGACCGTTCGCCAGCTTGATGAGGGTCGTTTTGCCGCTGCCGTTGGGCCCCAGCAGCCCCACGATGCGGCCAAAATCGAGGCTCAGGTCGATATTGTCCAGCGCCGTCTTCTCTTTGCCGTAGGTCTTGGACAGGTGCTCACAGGTCAATACTTTACTCATGCTGTTCTCCCTCCGTTTCGTTCCAGCGCTCCAGCAATTCCGTAGTCTGCTGGGGCGTATAGCCGATGCTGCGCATCTTTTCTAAAAATTCAGCGGCCATGTTCCGGGCGGCCTCGGCCCGCAGCTGTTCGATCAATTCCGTGTCCTCCGTTACAAAACGGCCATTGGTCCGCTCGGTGCGGACAAGGCCCTCGGCTTCCAGTTGGGCCAGCGCCCGCTGCATCGTGTTGGGGTTGACCCCCGCTGCCGCGGCAAGGTCGCGCACCGAATCGAGGTGGCCGCCGGGCGGGTAGGTGCCCGCTAAGATCTTGGCTTTCAGCCGCTCCACCAGCTGCGCGTAAATCGGGCGGCTGGCATCAAACTGTTCGCTCATCTCTGTCTCTCCTTGTGTCATTGTGTTAAGCGCTTAATACAATAATATACCGTTTTGGATTTTTGTCAAGGGGTTTCCGCCAAAATTTCAAAAAAACGCAAAAAGCCCCCGGAAGGGCAGACAGCGTACGCTGTGCTTCCCCTCCGGGGGCTATCGTATGCAGTTTTCGGGGCGCTTAGTTCTGTTCCTGCTGCTGGGCAGCCTTCTTGGCTTCGAGGGCCAGAATGGCGTCGCGGCGGCTCAGGTTGATGCGGCCCTGCTGGTCGATGTCGGTGACCTTGACCACGATGGCGTCGCCCACAGCAACCACATCCTCCACCCGCTCGACCCGCTTGGTGTCCAGCTTGGAGATGTGGACGAGGCCTTCCTTGCCCGGTGCGATCTCAACGAAGGCGCCGAAGTTCATCAGGCGGGTGACCTTGCCCTTGTAGATGGCACCGATCTCCGGGTCCTCCACGATGGTCTTGATGGTGAAGATGGCGCGCTTTGCGTCCTCCTGATCCACCGCGGAGACGAAGACGTGGCCGTCCTCCTGCACGTCGATCTTGCAGTTGCAGGTGGCGCAGATGTCCTGAATGACCTTGCCGCCCTTGCCGATGACGTCCTTGATCTTGTCGGTGGGGATCATCATGCTGAACATCTTGGGAGCCCAGCGGCTCAGCTCGTGGCGCGGCTCGGCAATGACGGGCTTGATGATCTCATCGAGGATGTACAGGCGGCCCTTGCGGCACTTCTCGAAGGCCTCGGCGATGATATCGTAGGTCAGGCCGTCGATCTTGATGTCCATCTGGATGGCGGTGATGCCCTTGCGGGTGCCGCCCACCTTGAAGTCCATATCGCCGTGGAAGTCCTCCACGCCCTGAATGTCCAGCATGGTCATCCAGCGGTCACCCTCGGTGATCAGGCCGCAGGAGATGCCCGCGACCGGAGCCTTGATGGGCACACCGGCGTCCATCAGAGCCAGCGTGGAGCCGCAGATGGAAGCCTGAGAGGTGGAACCGTTGGAAGAGAGGACCTCGGACACGCAGCGGATGGTGTAGGGGAACTCCTCCAGAGAGGGCAGCACGGGCACGAGAGCGCGCTCCGCCAGTGCGCCGTGGCCGATCTCGCGGCGGCCGGGGCTGCGGGGTGCGCGGGCCTCGCCGACGGAGTACGGCGGGAAGTTGTAGTGGTGGATGTAGCGCTTGGTCTGCTCGTCGGTCAGGTCATCCATGAGCTGATTGTCCTTGGTGCCGCCGAGGGTGCAGGTGGTGAGCACCTGCGTCTGGCCGCGGGTGAACATGCCGGAGCCATGGACGCGGGGCAGGATGCCGACTTCGGCAGCCAGCGGGCGGATCTCGTTGATGCCGCGGCCATCCACGCGCTTGCCCTCATCCAGCAGCCAGCGGCGGACGACGTACTTCTGCATCTTGTAGCTGACGAGGTCGAGGTCGGCGTCGGTCAGGTCGGGATACTCCTCGGCGATCTTGTCCATGATGGGCAGCAGAGCGGCGTCGCGCACGTTCTTGTCGTCGGTATCCATGGCAGCCTTGAAGTCGTCGAGGTACTTGTTCTGGATGGCGTGGTAGACGTCCATATCCAGACCGACGACTTGGAAGTCGATCTTCGGCTTGCCGCGCTCGGCAACGATCTGGTTGATGAAGGTGATGATCTTCTTGATCTCCACGTGAGCGGCCTTGATGGCGTTCAGCATGGTGTCCTCATCCACCTCGTTGGCACCGGCCTCGATCATGACGATCTTATCCATGGTGGCGGCAACGGTCAGGGCGAGGTCACTCTTCTTGCGCTGCTCCTGCGTGGGGTTCAGGACGATCTCGCCGTCCACCAGACCCACCTGCACACCGCCGATGGGGCCGTTCCAAGGGATCTCAGACACGGCGGTGACGAGGGATGCGCCGATCATGCCGGCGATCTCCGGGCTGCAATCGGGGTCAAGGCTCATGACGGTCATGGTGATGCAGACATCGTTGCGCATCTCCTTGGGGAACAGCGGGCGCATGGGGCGGTCCACCACGCGGCTGGTGAGGATGGCGCGCTCACCGGGGCGGCCCTCGCGGCGCATGAAGCTGCCGGGGATGCGGCCAGCGGCGTAGAGCTTTTCCTCATACTCCACGTTCAGGGGGAAGAAATCCACACCTTCGCGGGGCTTGGGGCTCATGACGACGTTGCACATCACGCAGGTCTCGCCGTAGCGGATCAGGGCGCTTGCGTTGGACAGTCCGCACATCTTGCCCATCTCTGCCTTGAACAGGCGGCCGGCCAGCGTGGTCTCGTAGACCTTGTAGTTCTCAAAGGTCTCCTTACGGGAACCAAATTCGATTGCCATTTGGTTTGCCTCCTTTGTCCTTTTAGCGGTTTTTATCTTCCAAAAGGCTGCCCGCCGCGCATCATAGCAATAAATCCAGCGCCCGTGCCGCTGCCCCAAAAAGGCTTTGCACAGGCGTTCGATTTACTGCTGCAACACGCAGCAGCGGCCGTTTGTTCCACAAAAAAGCAAAGGGCAAGCACCACATACGCGGTACCTGCCCTCTGTTTTCTATTACTTACGCAGACCCAGAGTTGCGATCAGAGCACGGTAACGCTCGATGTCCTTCTTCTGGAGGTAGGCCAGCAGATTGCGGCGGCGGCCAACCATCTTCATCAGACCACGGCGGCTGTGGTGATCGTTCGGGTTCTTCTTCAGGTGCTCATTCAGCTCGTTGATGTGAGCGGTCAGCAGAGCGACCTGAACTTCGGGGGAGCCAGTATCCTTCTCGGTCAGAGCGACTTTGGCCATAACTTCCTGCTTGTTCATAGTAACAGTACCTCTTTATAAAATTTTATTTGCCGGCGGCACAGAATGCGGGAAAACGGTACTCCCGGAAACGGGCATACTCCCAGCCCCGTGCTGCGGTAACAAACTTAGTATAACAGAACCGGATGTAAAATGCAAGAAAAATTTATCCATTCTGTGCTTTCTTTTCCGGTTTTGCGAAATATTCCTGCGCCCGCCGGGCTGCATGGTGGATGCAGTCCTTCAGCTCCTCCAGCGAGTCGAACTTTTTGCTGGGGCTGAGGTAGGCGTGGAACTCCACCACCGGGTCGGCACCGTAGAGGTCGCCGGAGAAGCCGGGGATGAAGGTCTCGCAGGTCACTTTGGAGGTGTCGTTGTTCACCGTGGGCCGGGTGCCCAGCCCGGTGGCCGAGGGATACCACTTCTCCCCGATCTTGGTGCGGGTGATATAGATGCCGAAGCGCGGCAGCTGGAACCCCTGCGGATAGATCTGGTTGATGGTGGGCACCCCCAGCGTGTGCCCCAGCCCCGCGCCGTGCTGCACCGCAAAGCGGATGGCGTAGGGCATCCCCAGCATGGCATTGGCCGCCGGGATGTCGCCGCCCTCCAGCGCGGTGCGGATGCGGGTGGAGGACACCGGCTTTTCCTCAAACTGGGTCATGGGCACCACGACGACCTCCACCCCCAGTGGGGCGCAGAGCCTGCGCAGCAGGTCGGGGGTACCGGCCGCCTTGGCCCCGAAGGTGAAGTTCTCGCCGCAGAACAGTGCCTTGGCTTGGCAGTCCTGCACGATGCCGTACACGAACTGTTCCGGCGTCATGGCGCGGATCTCCTCGAACTGGGGGCAGAGGTAATACTCCACCCCAAGGCTGGCGATCAGGGCGTGCTTGTCCTCGGTGGAGAGCAGACGCTTGCCCTTCATTTTGTTGTCGGCGGGCAGTTGGAAGGTGAACACCGCCGGTGCCGCGCCGTGGGCCTTGGCCCATGCCACAGCCCCGTCGATCACCGCACGGTGGCCGATGTGGATGCCGTCAAAAAAGCCCATGGCGACGGCGGTGCCGCCTTCGTGTTCCAGCGCCAGCGGCGAAAGAGAGGATAGGATCTGCATTGGATTTTCGTTCCTTTTTCTATCAGTTTCGCTCCACAAAGAGCTTTTCGACCTTGAGCACCCCGCCCACGATGTTGGCAAGGCCCAAGAACTGCCCGGCCTCGTTCCGGACGCGGTAGCGCCCGTCGGCGGCGGGGTAGCGGCTGGTGGGGCAGCCGTTGTAGAGGTGCTGTTCCACCTTGGGGGCCACCGTCAGCAGCGGGAGCGATCCGAACACGCTCTCCACCGGGAGCATCAGCGCTTCCAGCGCGGCGGGGCCTTCGTTCTTGGCCGCTTGGATCTCTTCCAGCGTGTGCGCATCGGCCTCGGTGTAAACGCCAGCAGCCACCCGGCGCAGCGCGCTCATAGTGCCCTTCTGGCCCATGGCGGCGGCAATGTCCTCCAGCAGCACCCGGATATAGGTACCCTTGGAGCAGCGTACCGTCAGCTCGTATTCGTTCTCCGCCGGGCTGCCGCCGTACTCTAGGCTGAAGATTTCGATGGGGCGGGCTTTCCGCTCCACCTCGATGCCCTGCCGCGCCATTTTGTAGAGCGGCTGGCCGTTGATCTTGACCGCCGAGTACATGGGCGGCGTCTGCATCTGGGTGCCGACGAACTGCGGGAGGACTTCCAGCAGCTCCTTCTCCCCTGCCGTGACCGGGGCCGTTTCCAGCACGGTGCCGGTCACGTCGCCGGTGTCGGTCCGCGCACCCAGCTTGAGCACGGCGCGGTAGGCCTTGGTGTGGTCGAGCTGCAGGTCAACGGCCTTGCTGGCCCCGCCGCAGAACACCGGAAGCACCCCGGTGGCCATGGGGTCCAGCGTGCCGCTGTGGCCCAGCTTCCGGGTGCCGAGGATGCCCCGCAGCTTGGCGATGACGTCAAAGCTGGTCCAGTCCGTCGGCTTATCGACGATGAGAATGCCCTGCATTATGCGCCCTCCTGCGGCGCATCCAGCACCGCTTCCACCTCGGCGAGGATGGCGCTCTTGGTGTTGTCGAGGTTGCCCAGCAGTTCACAGCCCGCTGCGCGGGTGTGGCCGCCGCCGCCCAGACGCTTGGCGATCTCGCACGCATCCACGCCCTTGGCAGTGCGCACGCTGATGCGGTAGCTGCCGCCGGGCTGCTGGCGCAGGGTCAGGCCCACCTTGACGCCCTCGATGCTGATGGGCAGCCCCGTCAGCTCTTCGAGGTCGGCGGGGTCCACTTTGCTCTGCTCGATCTCATCGCGGGTGAGGTAGATAAGGGCGCAGCGGCCATCCAGATGATATTCCAGATGGTTCCGCGCGATCCGCTCCGCCTCCATCCGCTCGCGAGGCTTGGTGTCGAAGAGCAGCGTGTTCAACTCTTCGACCCGCGCCCCTGCCTCCATGAGCTTGGCCGCGATGATGTGGGTGCGGGCCGTGGTGGAGGAGAACTTGAAGCAGCCGGTGTCGGTGGACAGGCCGGTGTACAGGCAGTTGGCCATGTGGGCCGTCAGATCCACGCCCATGGCGCAGATGACGTCGTACAGCAGCTCTGCCGCCGCAGCGGCATGGCCGTCCAGCAGGGTATATTCCGCGTAGCCGCTGTTGCCCGCGTGGTGGTCGATGCAGAGATCCACATGGCGGGAGAACTGCGGCATCCCGTTGTTTTCGCCAAAGAGCTGGACGCTTGCCACGTCCACCGCCACGACGATCTCCGGCTCGAATTCGCCCTTGTACAGGCGGGGGTTGGTAAACGCATACCGTCCGGGGATGGTGTCGGAGCAGAGCACCGCCGCTGTTTTATCCAGCGCACTGAGCGCATAGTACAGGGCACTGCCGCAGCCGATGGTATCGCCGTCCGGGTTTTTGTGGCACAGAATCAAAACGTTGTCCGCAGCAAGGAGCTTTTCGGCCATCTGCTGCACATTCAGTTGTTCTGTCATCCCATGATCCATCCTTTCCGCAAGGCTGTTATTCCTCGGTCTCCGACGGCTCTTCGCCGCCGTTCACATTCAGCTCGCGGAGCAGCTCATTGATGTGGGCTGCGTAGGCGGCACCGTCATCCTCCACGAAGATGAAGCGCGGGGCCTTGCGGATGTGCATCTTCTTGCTGACCTCGGTGCGCACATGGCCCGCCGCGCGGTTCAGCGCTTCGATGGCGGGCTTGGGGCCGTCCGGGCGGCCCATCACGCTCACGTAGACCTTTGCCACATCGAGGTCGGGCGTCACGTCCAGACGGGTGACAGTCAGCAGACCGCCCTCCAAGCGCGGGTCCTTCAGCCGCCCGATGATGGCGATGAGCTCACGCTTCATGTCTTGGGCAAGACGCCCCATATTTTTTTGAGACATTCAGTTTCTCCTCTAACATAATAAACCACTTAGTCGCGGTATTCTTCCATCTTGAAGGCCTCGTACACGTCGCCCTCCTTGACATCCGCGAACTTCGCCAGCGTAACGCCGCACTCGTAGCCCTCGGCCACTTCCTTGGCGTCGTCCTTGAAGCGCTTCAGAGATGCGATCTCGTCCTCGGTGATGACGATGCCGTCACGGACGACACGCACCTTGCTGTCGCGGGTGATCTTGCCGCTGGTGACACGGCAGCCGGCAACGGTGCCGACGTTGGAGATCTTGTAGACCTGACGGACCTGCAGCTCGCCCAGAGAGACCTCGCGGAACTTGGGAGCCAGCATACCCTTCATAGCGGCGGTGACATCGTTGATGGCATCGTAAATGACGCGGTACATCCGCATCTCGACCTTGGTGGCCGCAGCCTCTTCCTTCGCCACGTTGTCGGGGCGGACGTTGAAGCCGATGATGATGGCGTTGGAGGCGTCAGCCAGATCCACGTCGGACTTGCTGATGGCACCGACACCTGCGTGGATGACGCGGACGCGGACCTCGTCGTTGGAGATCTTTTCGAGGCTCTGCTTGACGGCCTCGGCAGAACCCTGCACATCCGCCTTGACGACGATGGCCAGCTCCTTCATATCGTTCTGGGCCATCTGGCTGAACAGGTTATCCAGCGTGACCTTCTGGAAGGCGGAGAACTGCTTCTCCTTGGCGGCAGCGATGCGCTGCTCGGCCAGCTCACGGGCCAGACGCTCGTCGGCAACGGCCTCGAACAGGTCGCCCGCTTCGGGAACGGCGGTCAGGCCGGTGATCTCCACAGGGGTGGAGGGGCCGGCATTCTCCAGCATCTGACCCTTATCGTTGCGCATGGTGCGCACGCGGCCCACGGCGGTACCGGCGATGATGACATCACCGGCGTGCAGGGTGCCGTTCTGGACCAGAATGGTGGCGATGGGGCCCTGACCCTTATCCAGACGGGCCTCCACGACAGCACCCTTGGCGCGGCGGTTGGGGTTCGCCTTCAGCTCCATGACCTCAGCTTCCAGCGCGATGCGCTCCAGCAGGTCGTTGATGCCCATGCCGGTCAGTGCGGAAACGGGGATGCAGGCGACATCGCCGCCCCAGTCCTCGGTAATGATGCCGTACTTGGTCAGGCCTTCCATGACCCGCTCCGGGTTGGCGGTGGGCTTATCCATCTTGTTCATGGCCACGATCAGCTTGACGTTGGCAGCCTTGGCGTGGTTGATGGACTCGACGGTCTGGGGCATGATGCCGTCATCGGCAGCGACGACCAGAACCGCGATATCGGTCATGTTCGCGCCGCGGGCACGCATGGAGGTGAATGCCTCGTGGCCCGGCGTGTCGAGGAAGGTGATCAGGCTGTCGTTGACCTTGACCTGATAAGCACCGATGGCCTGTGTGATGCCGCCGGCCTCGCCCGCGGTAACGTTGGTCTTGCGGATGGCGTCAAGGATACTGGTCTTGCCGTGGTCAACGTGGCCCATGACGCAGACGACCGGCGGACGCTCCACCAGATCTTCGGCGGCGTCCTCTTCCTGCGTGAACAGGCGCTCTTCGATGGTGACGTGGACTTCGTGCTCGACCTTGGCGTGGAACTCCTCCGCCAGCAGAGAAGCGGTGTCGAAATCGATGACGTCGTTGATGGCGTGCATCTCGCCCATCTGCATAAACTTGGCGATGACCTTACCGGCCTGCTGCTTCAGGCGGGCAGCCAGCTCACCGACGGTGATCTCGTCGGGGATGGAGACCTTCAGCTGCGCGTTGCGGGCCTTTTCCAGCTGGATGCGCTGCAGACGCTCGAACTCGGTCTCGCGCTTGCCCTTCTGGAACTGCTGGCGCTGGCGCTGGCCGCGCTGGGTGAACTTCTGCTTGTTGCCCTGCGGGGTCGGCTTGCGGCGGTTCTCGGTGTTCTTGGTGGAAGCCAGATCATCGTAACGAGCATCGAAACGATCCACATTGACATCCACGGTGCGGGTATCGACGGTAACCTGACTGTCCTCGCGGCGGACGGAGACGGACTGGGCCGGGGCAGCCGTTGCCTTGGCACCGGTCTCGCGGGCCAGCTCGCTCAGGGAGACGGTCTTCTCCTCGCGCTTTTTGTGCTGCTCGTTCTTCTTCTCACCGTGCTTCTTGTTATTGTTCTGGGCAGCGGGTTCGGCCTTCTTTTCGGGCTGAGCGGGCTTTTCGGCCTTGGGCTGCTCGGCCTTCTTCTCTGCCTTCTTGGGCTCAGCCTTCTTCTCCTGAACCGGCTGCTTTGCGCTGTTCAGGTATTCGGTCAGGTCGGCCACGCTGTTGTCCTTGCTGAATTTCTCCAGCAGGTAGTTCAGCTCGTTCTCCTCCAGAGTGGAGCTGTTCTTCTTGCCGGTGCTGCCCATGGCGGCCAGCTCATCGAGGACCTTCTTTGCCGAAACATTCAGGTCCTTTGCAAAATCGCTTACTTTATATTTTACGGTCATTCGCTCATATCCTCCTCATTTTTGATTGCCCCGCAGTCCGAAAGACGGTCAAAACAGAGCTTTGCGAGGTTGCGGTCGGTCACGGCGTACACCGCCACCGGTTTGCGGCTGATATCGGCCAGCCGGTCCTGCGTCAGCGGCATGGTGATCACGTCCACGAGATCACCCACTGCGTAGTTCAGCCGCTGCACGGTCTTGGCGCTGGCGTCGGATGCCACCATCACGAGCCATGCCTTGCCTTTGACGCATGCATCCTCCACGGCATCGAAGCCCATGGTCAAGGCCCCGGCCTTGCGGCAGAGGCTCACGGCCTGATACAGCGCTTCCTGCGGGGGCAGGGCGGGCTTTTCGGGGGTGTTGTTCTTATGCTTCGCCATTCTGCTCTGCCTCCTTTGCAGCACCGGCCAGCTGCGCGGCCAGTGCGTCATACACTTCGGCGGGAACCGGCTGCTCAAAGCAGCGCTCCAGCGCCTTTTTCTTCTTTGCCTTGGCCAGACAGGCCGGGTCCGGGCAGAGGTAGGCTCCGCGGCCGGGCTTTTTGCCCACGAGGTCGATGCTGATCTCGCCGCTGGGCGCACGCACCACCCGCACCAGTTCCTTTTTGGGGCGGCTGGTCATACAGCCGATGCACTGGCGGGCAGGGATCTTCTTTTGTGCCATCCGATTTCCCTCCTTCGGCGTGGGGCGGCGGATTATTCCGCAGTCTCCTCGGTCTTAGGCTGTTCTGCCTTGGGCTCTTCCTCACCGTAGTAGCCGCTTTCGGGGCGGATGTCGATGTTGTAGCCGGTCAGGCGGGCGCACAGGCGGGCGTTCTGGCCCTTGTTGCCGATGGCGAGGCTCAGCTGCTGGTCGGGAACGGTGACGCGGCAGGAGCGGGTCTCGCCGGGCAGCAGCTCGACCTTGAGGACCTTAGCGGGGCTGAGGGCAGCGGAGATGAACTCAGAGACGTCCTCGCTCCACTTCACGATGTCGATCTTCTCGCCGCCCAGCTTCTCGACCACAGCGGCCACACGGTCGCCGTGGGGGCCGATGCAGGCAGAAACGGGGTTGACGTTGGGGTCCTTGGACCAGACAGCCATCTTGGTGCGGGCACCGGCCTCGCGGCTGATGGCCTTGACTTCCACGGTGCCGTCGTAGATCTCCGGCACTTCCAGCTCGAACAGACGCTTGACCAGACCCGGATGGGTGCGGCTGATCATGACGCGGGCGCCGCGCTCGCCGCTGACGACGTCCACGACGTAGACCTGCAGGGTCTCGCCCTCGGTGTAGACCTCGCCGGGGACCTGCTCGTTGCGGGGCAGGATGGCCTCGCCGCCCTTGCCCAGATCAAGGGCCACGATGCCCTTTTCGTTGTCCACGCGGGTAACGGTGGCCTGAATGATATCGTGTGCGCGGGACTGGATCTCGCTGAGCTGCTGGCTGCGCTCGGCCTCGCGGATGCCCTGACGGATGACGTGCTTTGCAGTCTGAGCAGCGATGCGGCCGAAGTCCTTGGTCTTGAGGGGGGTCACGACGCGGTCGCCGATCTCGTAGCTCTTGCGGAGCTTCTGAGCCTCGGTCAGGCCGATCTCGGCGTGCTCGTCGTACCAATCCTCATCGGCAACGACGTTCTGCAGCAGGGCCACATTGAACTTGCCGGTGGCGGGGTCGATCTCGACCATCACATTGTCGTCCTCGACCTCGTAGTTCTTTTTGACGGCGATCACGATGGCGGCCTTGATCTTCTCGATCAGGTACTCCGCAGTGATGCCGCGCTCGTGCTCCAGCATGGAGAGAGCTTCAAAAAATTCATTATTCGCAGCTGCCATTTTTCGGGTTCCTCCTAATTTTTTCTCTTTTTCAATCAAACAGATCCTCGTCGTCGCACAGACGCACGGTGCTGGCGGCCGACGCTTCAAAGTTCACAGTGCCGTTCTCCGTCTCGACCGTAATGGTATTCCCTTCGCGGCCGGTCAGGATACCGGAAAACTCTTTGGTGCCGTATTCGTTGGCGCGGAACAGCTTCACGCTGATCTTCTGCCCCTTGACGGCCTCGTAGTGCTCCGGGCGGGTCAGTTTGCGGCCCAAACCGGGGCTGCCCACCTCCAGATAATAGCTCTGCTCAATGGGGTCTGCCTCATCGAGGATGGGGTCCAGCGCATGGGAGACATCGGCGCAGGTGTCGGTGTCCATGGTGGTGCCGTCCGTCTTGTCGATCAGGACGCGAAGATACCAGTCCGGACCTTCTTTCTCAAACACAACATCCCACAGGCGCAGCCCCATGCCCTCCACGGTGGGGCGGACAAGTGCTTCGACTCTCTGGGCGGTATTGCCGCCAGACTGCTTCGCCATAAAAAACCTCCAAACAAACAAGAAACGCGGACCTTGCGGCCCACGTTCCATAAAAGTTATATCGTACAAATAGAATATACCATACTCCGGCAAAATATGCAAGCGCTTTCGTTAAAAAAGCTGTTACAGCACCCACACTCCGTCTTTGAACAGCTCCACGGTGCGGCCGTCGCGGCACTTGCCGGTGATGTGGCTGTCTTCGGCACCGATCATGACATCCTCATGGATGGCAGACTGGTTCATGCCGCGGGCCAGCAGCTCTTCCTTGGTCAGGGCCGTGCCGCCCTCGGTGGTGCCGGGATAGCTGGCACCGAAGGCGATGTGGCAGGCCGCGTTTTCATCGAACAGGGTGCTGTAGAACAGCGCACCGCTGCGGTTGATGGGACTGGAAGCGGGCACGAGGGCCACTTCGCCGATGCTGCGGGAACCGGCGTCGGTGTCCAGCAGCTGCCCCAGCAGCTCCGCCCCCTCCTCGGCCCCGTGTTCGACGACCTTGCCATCCTGAAAGGTGACATGGAAGCCCTTGATGAGCTGGCCGTTAAAGACATAAGGCTTGGTACCGTAGACCACGCCGTTCACCTTATCCTTGTGGGGCGCGGTGAAGACCTCCTCGGTGGGGATGTTGGGCAGGAAGTCCACGCCCTTTTCGTTCTTGCTGCCGGCGCTTTCCCAGCGGGCCTTTTCGGCCAGACCCACGGTCAGGTCGGTGCCGTTGGAGCTCTGGAAGCGGACGCTTTCGAGGTCGAAGGCGTTCATCTTGTCCCGCAGGGTCATCAGACGGTCGAGATGAGCCTTCCACTCGCCCACCGGGTCGCCGCCGGTCACACGGCAGACGTCAAAGATGAGCTGCCACAGCTTTTCGATGGCGGCATCGGTGTCGAGTTCCGGGAACATCTTCTTAGCCCACGGGGCGCTGGGCATGGCGGCGATGGACCACTGGACGCGGTCGTTCATGGTGTACTCCCGCCACGGGGCCATGAAGTTCCGGTTCTCCGCATTCACGCGGCCGATCTTGCCGCTGTCCAGCCCGGCGTAGACCTCCGGGTCATCGGCCAGCAGGTGCAGCACACAGACGCCGCCCTCGCTCTCGGCGTAATCCAGATAGCGGCGCAGCTGGTAGGGCTTGTTGTCGGTCAGCGCGCTCTCACTGCCCAGCTCCATCCGGGTGCGAGAAACAGCATTGTCGCTCCAGTCCACCTGCACATCTCGTGCACCGGCCTCAAAGCCGCTGCGCACGCACAGCCGCGCCAGCGGGGCCGCTTCCAGCGGGCAGCGGATGATCAGAGTCTGGCCCGGCTGAGGGTTCACGCCCACCCGGACGATGAAATCGGCGTATTTTTTCAAAAGTTCGTTGAAGTTTTCCACGATACAGCCTCCTGCGGTGTAAAAATCGATTTGAGTCTAGTATACCTTTTTTGTGTGCCGCTGTCCACTCTTCCAAAACAAAAGACGCCTCGGCCTGTTGAAAACAGTCGAAACGTCTGGTATACTGACTTTTGAGAATGCTGCCCACATACGGCATGCGGTCCGTTCACCTTTCCGGCCTTGCGTCGGGGAGGCAGACAATTTTTATGCACCCCCGACGTTTTATGCGGAAGGGGGGATGCTTCATGACGCTCTTGGAGACTTTAGCTCTGCTGACGCTGCTTGCAACCGTCGGCTTCGGCATGTTCGACATCGCATGGAAGATCTTTACACATAAAAAGTGACCGCCCAGCTCCCAACTCGTGCGGTCACTTTTTATAGTTGACATGCCGGAAAGGTGCTGACCGTCTGCCGGGCAGCATTCTCTTCGTCTATTTATACTATACCACAGCCCCGCCGAAATTGCAACGGCGGGGCTGATTTTATCGCTCTGAGATCAAAAAACTCAGAACTCGATCTTGCTCTCGATGTAGCTCTTGAGCTCGGAGATGGGCATACGGACCTGCTCCATGGTGTCGCGGTCGCGGACGGTGACACAGTGGTCTGCCACGATGCCCTTGGCCTCGTCGCCGACGGTGTCGAAGTCCACGGTGATGCAGTACGGAGTGCCGATCTCGTCCTCACGGCGGTAACGCTTGCCGATGGAACCGGTGTCGTCGTAATCGACCATGAAGTACTTGCTCAGCTCGTTGCGGATCTCCATGGCCTTCTCGCCCAACTTCTTGCTCAGGGGCAGGACGGCGCACTTATAGGGAGCCAGAGCCGGATGCAGACGCAGCACGGTGCGGACATCCTCCTTGCCCTTGGCATCCACGAGGTGCTCCTCGTCGTAAGCCTCGCACAGGAAGGCCAGCGCCACACGGTCGCAGCCCAGAGAAGGCTCGATGACGTAGGGGATGTAGTGCTCGTTGGTCTCGGAGTCGAAGTACTCCAAGCTCTTGCCGGAAGCCTCCTGATGGCGGCTCAGGTCGTAGTTGGTGCGGTCCGCAATGCCCCACAGCTCGCCCCAGTCGGTGAACGGGAAGGCATACTCGATGTCGGTGGTGGCACGGCTGTAGAAAGCCAGCTCGGCGGGCTCGTGGTCGCGCAGACGCAGGTGCTCCTTCTTGATGCCGAGGCTCAGCAGCCAGTTTTCGCAGTAATCCTTCCAGTAAGCGAACCACTCCAGATCGGTGCCCGGCTTGCAGAAGAACTCGCACTCCATCTGCTCGAACTCACGGGTACGGAAGGTGAAGTTGCCCGGCGTGATCTCATTGCGGAAGGCCTTGCCCACCTGACACACGCCGAAGGGCAGCTTGCGGCGGGTGGTGCGCTGGATGTTGGCGAAGTTGACGAAGATGCCCTGTGCGGTCTCCGGGCGGAGATAGCAGGTGGAAGAGCTGTCCTCGGTGACGCCGATGGCGGTCTTGAACATCAGGTTGAACTTGCGGATGGGGGTGAAGTCATGCTTGCCGCAGACGGGGCAGACGATATCCTCGTGCTCGGCGATGAACTTGTCCATCTCGTCAAAGCTCATGGCATCGACGTTGACCTCCGGGTGCTCGTCCCCGATGAGCTTGTCGGCGCGGTGGCGTGCCTTGCAGGCGCGGCAGTCCAGCAGCGGGTCGGAGAAGCCGGCGACGTGGCCGGTGGTGATCCAAGTCTGGGGGTTCATGATGATGGCCGCATCCAGACCAACGTTGTAAGGGCTTTCCTGCACGAATTTCTTCAGCCAAGCCTTCTTGACGTTGTTCTTGAACTCAACGCCCAGCGGGCCATAGTCCCAGCTGTTTGCAAGGCCGCCGTAGATCTCGGAACCGGGGAAAACATAACCACGGTTCTTGCAGAGATTGACGATCATATCAAGGGTCTTTTCGCTCTGTTCCATTGTAATAACATCCTTTCCGTCCGCGGCTGGCTTGCCGTGTCGTGTGTGTTTGGGCGGGCAGCTTTCCCAACTGCCACATAGCTATACTGTACCATGTTTCGCCCGGCTTGTAAAGCAAAAGCGGGCGGAAACCGCCCGCTTTTGCTCTACTTATGATATTTCATGCCGGCGTTGATGGTGCAAGCGCGGTAGATCTGCTCCGTCAGCACAAGGCGGGCCAGTTGGTGCGGCATGGTGATGCGGCCCATGCTGAACTTGAGGGCGGCCGCCTTTTTCACCTCGTCGGCAAGGCCGTGGGACGAGCCGATGACAAAGGCCACATCTCCTGCCCCGCTGCCCGCACGGTCGGCGAGGAATCGGGCCAGCTCCTCGGAAGAGATCTGCCTGCCCTCAATGCACATGGCCACGATGGCCGCGCCCTTGCGGACGTTGGAGAGGATGGCCTTGCCCTCCTTTTCCAACGCCTTTTTCACCACAGCATCGGAGGCGTTCTTCTCCTCGATCTTCTCTTCCGGCAGTTCGATGATCCGGAACGACGCAAACGCCGCCAGCCGCTTCTGGTACTCGGCCACGCCCTCGGCGAAATATTTCGCATTCAGCTTGCCGACACAAATCAGGTCAATATTCTGCATAATTTCCTCACAGTAAACTCAGCTGCTCCCCTTCATCCTCAGCACGAACCAGCGCCCCGGTGGCGGGCAGACTGCGGACGCGATAGCGATGGGGGTTGGCCAGCTCCAGCGTCTCCGCCGGGACCACCGACGTGATGTGCTGGTTCTTTTTCAGGGTCACGACCGCCACGCCCTGACTGTCGCGGGTGGCCTTGGCGCTGATCTGCGCCGTGCCCACCAGCAGCATCCGGCCCGCGCTGGTGCGGATGGCCAGCTCTGTTTCTTCGGGCAGGAAGACCATCTTCGCCAGCGGCTCCTTGTCGCAGTAGGCCTTGAGCAGCTTGCGGCGGTTCAGCTTGGTGGCGTAGGACGCCAGCGGGATCTTCGCGCACTTACCGCTCTCAAAGAAGAAGAGCATGAAGCCCGCATAATCGCCGGTGATGACCATGGCAAGGATGTTCTCGCCCTCGTCCATGCCGAGGCGGCCGGGGATGAAGATGCCCATCTGGGCCACCTTGCCGTCTTCCAGCTCGTTCAGGCGCACCTTGTACACCTGCTGCTTGTCGGTGAAGAAGAGCGCTTCCACGTTGTTCCGCGTCTCGACCTGCTGGATGATCTCGTCGCCCTCCTTGAGCTTGTGGGCACCGGCGGTGCGGAGGCTCTGGGGCGGGATCTTTTTCAGGTAGCCCTCGCGGGTGAAGAAGACGGTGACCGGGTAATCCGGGATGGTTTCTTCCTCGGCACCGCTCTCCTCCTCCGGCAGGTCGTACAAAATCTCGCTGCGGCGGGGCTGGGCGTACTTTTTGGCAACTTCCGTCAGCTCCTTGATGATGATCTTTCGGATGCGGGCGGGCTTTTCGAGGATATCCTTCAGGTCGGCGATGTCATTTTCCAGTTGCTCGATCTCGCCCGTCCGCTTGAGGATATATTCCCGGTTCAGGTGGCGCAGCTTGATCTCGGCCACATAGTCCGCCTGTACTTCGTCGATGCCGAAGCCGATCATCAGGTTGGGCACGACCTCGGTCTCCTCCTCGGTGGTGCGGATGATGTGGATGGCCTTGTCGATGTCCAGCAGGATGGCGGCCAGACCCTTGAGCAGATGCAGCCGCTTTTCCTTGCCGTGGAGGTCGTAGTAGGTGCGGCGGCGGACACACTCCATTCGGAAGGCCGTCCACTCCTGCAAGATCTCCCGCACGCCCATGACGCGGGGCTGGCCGGAGACGAGGACGTTGAAGTTGGCGCTGAAGCTGTCTTCCAGCGGGGTGGTCTTGAACAGCTTCGCCATCAGCTTTTCCGCGTCCACGCCGCGCTTGAGGTCGAGGGTGAGCTTGAGGCCGTTCAGGTCGGTCTCGTCGCGCATGTCGCTGATCTCTTTGATCTTGCCGGTCTTGACCAGCTCGGCGATCTTGTCCATGATGGCTTCCACCGTGGTGGTAGGCGGGATCTGGGTGATCTCGATCATGTTCTCGCCGGGCACCACGGTGTAGCGGGCACGGACCTTCACGCTGCCGCGGCCGTACTCGTAAATTTCCCGCATCTGGGCTTCGTCGTACAAGATCTGGCCGCCGCCCACGAAATCCGGGGCGGGCATGGTGGTGGAGATGTCGTGCTTGGCATCCTTTATCAGGGCGATGGTGGTGTTGCACAGCTCCGCCAGATTGAACGAGCAGATATTGCATGCCATGCCGACCGCAATGCCCAGCGTGTTATTGGCCAGAATGGTCGGGAAGGTGACGGGCAGCAGGGTAGGCTCGGTGGTGGAGCCGTCGTAGTTGGGGACGAAATCAACGGTCTCCTTGTCGATGTCCCGGAACAGCTCCTCGCAGACATTTTCGAGCTTGGCCTCGGTGTAACGGGAAGCGGCGCAGGACATATCGCGGCTGTAAGCTTTGCCGAAGTTGCCCTTGCTGTCCACAAAGGGCACGAGCAGACTTTCATTGCCGCGGCCCATGCGCACCATGGTGTCATAGATGGCGGCGTCGCCGTGGGGGTTCAGGTGCATGGTGCTGCCCACGATGTTGGCCGATTTGGTGCGGGCGCCTTTCAGCAGCCCCATCTCGTACATGGTATAGAGCAGCTTGCGGTGGGCGGGCTTGAAGCCGTCGATCTCCGGCAGGGCGCGGGAGACGATGACGCTCATCGCATAGGGCATATAGTTGGTCTCCAGCGTGCGGGTGATGGGGTCTTCCAGCACGCTGCCAGCGTTCAGGATCTCAACACCGTCGCCCAGCTGCGGGCGGACGGGTTTGAGAGACTTTTTTGAAGATTTTTTTGCCATTGTTTACCTCTTTAAGACACATCCAAATCATCCAGATACTCTGCGCCATGCTCGGCGATGTGCTCCTTGCGGCCGGCGAGGTTATCGCCCAGCAGCAGGTCGAACACGCGGGCGGTCTCCTCCACGTCGGTGGGCAGCACCTTGATCAGGCGGCGGCTCTCCGGGTTCATGGTGGTCAGCCACATCATCTCCGGGTCGTTCTCGCCAAGACCTTTCGAGCGCTGGATCGTGTACTTTTTGTCGCCGATCTCTTTCAGGAAGGTGGCCTTCTCCGGCTCGGTGTAGGCGAAGTAGGTGTGATCCTTGGTGGTGATCTCGTACAGCGGCGACTCCGCGATATAGACGTAGCCCTCGTTGATGAGGGTCGGCGTCAGGCGGTAGAGCATGGTCAGCACGAGGGTGCGGATCTGGTAGCCGTCCACGTCGGCATCGGTACAGATGACGATCTTGTTGTAGCGCAGGTTGTCGAGATTGAAGGTGGCCAGCTCCTTGTTGTGCTTGCCGCCCAGCTCCACGCCGCAGCCCATGACCTTGATGAGGTCCACGATGACGTCCGATTTGAAAATGCGGGCGTAGTCGGCTTTCAGGCAGTTCAAGATTTTGCCGCGGATGGGCATGATGGCCTGATAATCGCTGTCCCGGCTCTGCTTGACGGCGCCCATAGCCGAATCGCCCTCGACGATGTAGAGTTCTCTGCGGGAGGCGTCCTTGGTGCGGCAGTCCACGAATTTCTGGACGCGGTTGGCGAGGTCGATCTGGGTGGAGAGGGTCTTTTTGATGCTCTGGCGCGTTTTTTCGGCGTGCTCACGGCTCTGCTTGTTGACCAGAACCTGCTGGCAGATCTTCTGGGCCTCCTCCGGCTTTTCGAGGAAGTAGACTTCCAGATAGTGCTTCAAAAAGTCGGTCATCGCCTGTGAGACGAACTTATTGGTGATGGCCTTTTTCGTCTGGTTCTCGTAGCTGGTGCGGGTGGAGAAGCTGGACGAGACGTAGACGAGGCAGTCCTGCACGTCTTGGAAGCTGATGGCGCTCTCGCCTTTTTTGTAGAGGTTCTTGTCCTTCAGGTACTTGTTGATCTGGTAGACGAAGGCCGTGCGCACCGCGTGTTCCGGGCTGCCGCCGTGTTCCAGCCACGAGGAGTTGTGGTAATATTCCAGCAGTTGTACCTTATTAGAGAAGCAAAAAGCTGCGCTCATCTTGACCTTGTATTCCGGCTGGTCGTCCCGGTCGCGGCCGACGGCCTCGCTCTCACAGCTGAACACCGGGGTCAGGCTGTCCTCGCCCGCAGTCTCGGCCACATAGTCAGCGATGCCGTGCTCGTAGTACCAGCTCTCCTTCCACGCCTTGCCGGTGGCGGGATCCTTCTCCTTTTCGTCGGTGAAGTTCAGCGTCAGCCCCGCGTTGACGACGGCCTGACGGCGCAGCACATCTTTATAATAGCTGCCGGGCACATCGATGTCCGTAAAGACCGCGTCGTCGGGCTTCCAGTGGATGATGCTGCCGGTGCGGCGGCCCTTGTAGGGTTCCTTCTGCAAGCCGCCTACATTCTCGCCCTTCTGGAAGTCGAGGTGGTAGTGGAAGCCGTCGCGGTAGATGTCGGCGGTCATCCATGCGGACGAATACTGGGTGGCACACAGGCCCAGACCGTTCAGGCCAAGGCTGAACTCGTAGTTGTCCTCGCCCTCGCCGTATTTGCCGCCCGCGTACATTTCACAGAACAGCAGCTCCCAGTTGTAGCGGCCCTCGCCGTTGTTCCAGTCCACGGGCATACCGCGGCCAAAGTCCTCCACGATGACGCTGCCATCCTTGCAGCGGGTGACGTTGATGGTGTCGCCGTGGCCGTCGCGGGCCTCGTCGATGGAGTTGGAGACGATCTCAAAAATAGAATGGGCGCAGCCCTCCACACCGTCCGACCCGAAGATGACGGCCGGGCGTTTGCGGACGCGGTCCGCACCCTTTAATGAAGTAATGCTTTCGTTACCGTATTCCTGTTTTCTTGCCATGTTTACCCTCCCGGCCCGCATATTGCAGGGGGCCGTATTCTGTCTAACATCTTATTAAACCATAGGTTGTGCTCCTTTGTCAAATCCATTTTCACAATATTCCACGTTCAAACGCTTTTTTCAGGAATAGTCTGATTTTTTTCAAAAAAATTTGCAATTTCCTCTTTACAAATCCAGAATTTCGGGTATAATAATCATCGTCCGGTGCGCCTCTGTAGCTCAGTCGGTAGAGCAGGGGACTGAAAATCCCCGTGTCATTGGTTCGATTCCGATCGGAGGCACCACGTCGAAAGTCCTGCGGCTTATCAAGCAGTCTTGCGAGCAAGACCGCAGTGATAAGCGCCAGACTTTCTCCTTTTCCCCACAAACCTTTGCTTCGCAAATCTTTGCGGGGGCCCCGATAATGCGCAAGCATTATCAGTATGCGGCCGTAGCTCATCTGGTAGAGCGCCACCTTGCCAAGGTGGAGGTAGCGAGTTCGAGCCTCGTCGGCCGCTCCATATTGGGGCGGAAATATCCGCTCCGGATATGGCCCGGTAGCTCAGTTGGTTAGAGCACCAGCCTGTCACGCTGGGGGTCGTCGGTTCGAGCCCGATCCGGGTCGCTTCTTCCTAATGGTGCAGGGATAAATGCACCGAATATGCGGCCGTAGCTCATCTGGTAGAGCGCCACCTTGCCAAGGTGGAGGTAGCGAGTTCGAGCCTCGTCGGCCGCTC
>NZ_PRLC01000021.1 GCF_003287455.1 Faecalibacterium hattorii
TGCCAAGGCCTCTCACTTTGGGAGAGGTGGCATCGCGAAGCGATGACGGAGAGGGCAAGCCCGCTCACGGCGGCGCACCGCGTAAGTTTAGATCAAGCCTTTCGGAAGTCTGCCCCATCGTAAGCGCCAGTTAAAACGGGGCGACAGGGCCTTTGTTTAGCACTGCGTCAGATGAGGCCGAGGCCAAGCCCGGCAGAGGGAGTCCTGCGCCTTTGTTTCGCACTGCGCAAGATACGGCAGGGGAAAGAAACCACGAAAATTCAAAATCATTCAGAAATTCAAAGAGGGATCATACCATGGGCAAAGAAGCAAAAACGAACGCAATGAGGATCTTGGAGCGGGCAAAGGTGGCCTACACGGCCCACGAGTACCCCCACGAGGAGGGGGTGGCCGTGGACGGCATCCATGTGGCGCAGAGCTTGGGCGAGGACCCGGCGTGCGTGTACAAGACACTGGTGACACAGGGGGCGAGCCGGAACTACTTCGTCTTCGTGATCCCGGTGGCAGCGGAGCTGGACCTGAAAGCTGCCGCCCGCAGCGTGGGCGAAAAGAGCGTCGCCATGATCCATGTGGCCGACATCAACAAGGTGACGGGCTACGTCCGGGGCGGCTGCAGCCCGGTGGGCATGAAAAAGCAGTATGTGACCGTTTTTGACGAAAGCGTGCTGGCGCAGGAGAAGGTCTACGTCTCCGGCGGCCGCATCGGCACGCAGGTGTGCTGCGCTCCCGCCGACCTCATCAAGGCGGCGCGGGCTACGACGGCGAAAATTATTTTTTGAGGTCGTACATCCTTAAAAAATCATACCCTACAAATAAGTCATACTTAAAAAGAAAATGAATGTCGAAACTGCACAAAACTTTTGAAAGTTTTTTGGAGCAAGAGAACACAAGGGAGAAATTGCCCAAACACCCTTTGCAAAGCGGATATTTTGCCGTAAACTGTATCTATCAGAAGGATGGTGCGGGTCTGCCGCGCCGTTTGCAGAGGGTGGAAAAGTGAGTTTCCCATAGAAGTTCGGAGGGGTTACGGAATGCTGGAAATGCTGCATGAGGTCATTCGTCGTCCGCGTGCGGGTGCAGTGCAGGGAACCCGTGTAACTTTGTGTGGGAACACTTTGCAGATTTCGCAGGAGCAGAAGGCCGTGGTGTAGGCACACCACAGCCTTTTTTGTTTGTGTGGACACGGGAAAGAGAAAGAGAGGCTTCGGAATATGATTCGTAAAGTTGCTGTGATCATGGGTTCGGACAGTGATTGGCCGGTGGTAAAGGGTGCGTGCAGCCAGCTCAAGGCGCTGGGCATCCCCTTTGAGGCGCACATCCTTTCGGCCCACCGCACCCCTGCTGAGGCGGCGGCTTTCGCCAAGAGCGCCAAGGACAACGGCTTCGGCGTCATCCTGTGTGCGGCGGGCATGGCGGCGCATCTGGCCGGCGCTTTTGCAGCCAACACCACCCTGCCGGTCATCGGCATCCCCATGAAGGGCGGCGCGATGGACGGCATGGACGCGCTGCTGGCCACAGTGCAGATGCCCAGCGGCATCCCGGTGGCCACGGTGGCCCTGAACGGCGCGAAGAACGCCGCATGGCTGGCGGCGGAGATCCTCGCTCTGAGCGACGACGAGCTGGCTGCCAAGCTGACCGACGAGCGCGCCGCGATGGCATGGCAGATCGCCGCCAAGGAACAG
The DNA here is from genome assembly GCF_003287455.1 of Faecalibacterium hattorii. Classification (GTDB taxonomy): domain Bacteria; phylum Bacillota; class Clostridia; order Oscillospirales; family Ruminococcaceae; genus Faecalibacterium; species Faecalibacterium hattorii. The sequence goes on from NZ_PRLC01000021.1 coordinate 1,683, forward strand.
AAACTGCAGAAAGAAATTGAGGAACTCTAATGTCTGATTTTGCATATCCGCTTCACGAAGAGTGCGGCGTTTTTGGCATCTATGACCGCGCGGGCACCGAGGATGTGGCGGCTGCCGCCTACTCGGCGCTGTACGCGCTGCAGCACCGCGGGCAGGAGAGCTGCGGCATCGCGGTGAACGAGGACGGCGTTATCACCGGCCACCGGGACCTCGGCCTTGTGAACGAGGTGTTCACCCCGGCGGTGCTGGCCAGTATTTCCAGCCCGGCAGCCCACATGGCCACCGGCCACGTCCGCTACGCAACGGCGGGCAGCCGGGTGCGGGCCAACGCCCAGCCCATGATCGTCCGGCACGGGCGGGGCACCATGGCCCTGTGCCACAACGGCAACCTGACCAACGCCTTGGAGCTGCGCCGCCAGCTGGAAAATGAGGGCGCCATCTTCCACGGCTCCTCCGATACCGAAGTCATCTGCTACCTCGTCACCCGGAACCGGCTGCGGATGGGCAGCATCGAGACGGCAATCAGCAAGACCATGGATGTTTTACAGGGAGCCTACAGCCTTGTTATCATGTCGTCCACCAAGCTCATCGCGGTGCGGGACCCCCGCGGCTACCGGCCCCTGTGCATCGGCGCGCTGCCCGGCGGCGGCTACGTCTTCGCCAGCGAGAGCTGCGCGCTGGACGCCGCCGGAGCGACCCTGCTGCGGGACGTGGAGCCCGGCGAGATCGTCGTGGTGGATGCCCGCAGCGGTGAGCTGCGGAGCATCAAGGATCACTGCGGCCGGAAGGATACCCAGATGTGCGTCTTCGAGTACATCTATTTCTCCCGCCCGGACAGCATCATTGAGGGCTGCTCGGTCCACGAGGCACGCAAACAGGCGGGCCGGTTCCTTGCACAGGAACACCCCGTGGAGGCCGATGTGGTCATCGGCGTGCCGGATTCCGGTCTGGACGCCGCGCTGGGCTACTCCGAGGAGAGCGGCATCCCCTACGGCATCGGCTTCATCAAGAACAAATACATCGGGCGCACCTTCATTCAGGGCAGCCAGAAGCAGCGCGAGAACAGCGTGCGCATCAAGCTGAACGTGGTGTCCAGCACCGTGAAGGGCAAACGGGTGGTGCTGGTGGATGACTCCATCGTGCGCGGCACCACCTCCGCCCGCATCATCAAGCTGCTGCGGGACGCCGGGGCGGCGGAGGTCCACTTCCGCGTGTCGGCACCCCCCTTCAAATACCCCTGCTACTTCGGCACCGACATCCCCGACCAGAAGCTGCTGGTGGCCACGGGCCGCACCGTGGCCCAGATCAACGAGATCATCGGGGCGGACACGCTGGGCTACCTTTCCACGGAGCATGTGGTCCAGCTGGCCAAGGGTGCCAACTGCGGCTTCTGCACCGCCTGCTTCACCGGGGAATATGCCGTGAAGCCCGACGAGGTGCTTTCGACCGATATTCACGAACGCCACCTGAACGACCGTCCCAAGGACGAGAAAAAGTTAGGAGAGTAAGACCATGGAAAAGAGCTATTCGGAAAGTTATGCAGCCGCCGGTGTGGATATCACCGCCGGTTACCGCTCTGTTGAACTGATGAAGCAGTATGTCGCCCGCACCATGAACGAGCACTGCATCGGCGGTCTTGGCGGCTTCGGCGGCCTGTTCGAGCTGGACTGCACGGGTTACAAGCACCCCGTCCTGATCTCCGGCACCGACGGCGTGGGCACCAAGCTGAAGATCGCCATGATCATGGACAAGCACGATACCATCGGCATTGACTGCGTGGCTATGTGCGTCAACGATGTCATCTGCGCCGGTGCCAAGCCGCTGGTCTTCCTCGACTACATCGCATGCGGCCGGAATCTCCCCGAAAAGATCGCCGAGATCGTCAAGGGCGTGGCTGAGGGCTGCGTTCAGGCCGACTGCTCCCTCGTGGGCGGCGAGACGGCTGAGCATCCGGGCATGATGCCGGAGGACGAATACGATCTGGCCGGTTTCACCGTGGGCGTCGTGGACAAGGAGAAGATCCTGAACAACGACACCATGAAGTCCGGCGACGTCATCCTCGCCCTGCCCTCCACCGGTGTGCACTCCAATGGTTTCTCGCTGGTGCGCAAGATCTTTGATATCGACAAGGACCCCGACGTGTTGAAGACTGCCCCGGCAGAGCTTTCCGGCAAGACGCTGGGCGAGGCTCTGCTGGCCCCCACCAAGATCTACGTCAAGCCGGTGCTCAAGGTGCTGGAAGAGGTGGACGTCAAGGGCATCTCCCACATCACCGGCGGCGGTTTCTACGAGAACATCCCCCGCAGCCTGAAGAAGGGATGCTGCGCCCGCATCAAGAAAGCGGACGTCCGCACCCCGGCCCTCTTCCACCTGATGCAGAAGGTGGGCAATATCTCCGAGCACGACATGTTCAATACCTTCAACATGGGCGTCGGCATGGTGCTGACCGTGCCCGCCCAGCAGGCCGACAAGGCACTGGACATCCTCCACGCCAACGGTGAGCCGGAGGCTTACAAGCTGGGCGTCATCGCAGAGGGCGAGGGGGTCGAACTGTGCTGAACATTGCCGTGTTAGTGTCCGGCGGCGGCACCAATTTACAGGCCCTGCTGGACAGCGAGGCCCGCGGGGAGAACCCCAACGGCAGGATCACGCTGGTGGTGGCCTCCAAGCCCGGCGTCTATGCGCTGGAGCGGGCCGCCAAGGCCGGGGTGGAAGGCGTGGTGGTCCGCCGCAGGGACTACGAAAGCAGCGAAGATTTCGACGCCGCTCTGCTGAACCAGTTGAAAACCCACCACATCGACCTTGTGGTGCTGGCCGGGTTCCTCTCCGTGCTGGGGCCCAGCGTCATTGCGGCCTACCCGCGCCGCATCCTGAATGTCCACCCGGCGCTCATCCCGTCCTTCTGCGGGCCGGGCATGTACGGTCTGCGCCCCCACGAAGCGGCGCTGGCCCGCGGCTGCAAGGTGACCGGTGCCACCGTCCACTTTGTGAATGAGGAGTGCGACGGCGGGCCCATCCTGCTGCAAAAGGCCGTGGACATCCTGCCCGGCGACACCCCCGAAGTGTTGCAGAAGCGGGTGATGGAACAGGCGGAGTGGAAGCTCCTGCCCAAGGCCGTTGCCATGGTTTGCAGTGGAGAGATCGAATAACCTCTCAGTCGAGCCTTCGGCTCGCCAGCTCCCCTAATAGGGGAGCCCTTGGCAGGACGGCAAACAAGTGCGAAAAACAAAAAATGTCGGGCTCCGCTGTGAGACGAAGCGTGTGCTAAAGGAGAACCTTATGGAGAAAATCAATCTGAACGAGTATCTGGCATCCAACGAGTACCCCGGCCGCGGCATCGCGGTGGCGATGGCCCCGGATGGGCGGCAGATGTTCATCGGCTATTTCATCATGGGCCGCAGCGAGAACAGCCGCAACCGGGTGTTCGACCCCATCCCGGAGCGGGGCGGCATCTGCACCATGGCCGCCGACCCCGACAAGCTGGAAGACCCCAGCCTCATCATCTATAACCCCGTGCTGACGCTGGGCAGGACCCAGATCGTGACCAACGGCGACCAGACCGACACCATCTACGACCTCATGAGCCGGGGCAAGAGCTTTGCGGACGCTTTGCGCACCCGCACCTTTGAGCCGGACGGCCCCAACTACACCCCCCGCATCTCGGCGGTGGTGTACGAGGACGGCAGCTACCAGATGAGCATCCTGAAATCGGCTGACGGCAACGGCGACAGCGTCCAGCGCTATTTCTTCGATTACCCGCAGCCCGTGGCCGGTGAGGGTCATTTCATCAGCACCTACAAGCACAACGGCAGCCCCATCCCCAGCTTTGAGGGGGAGCCGCTCCGTTTTGCGTGCCCCCGCACCATCGGCGATTTCGCCCACGGCCTGTGGCAGAACCTGAACCCCGATAACAAGGTCAGCCTGTTCGCCCGCGTCATCGACCTTGACACCGGCGAGACCGGCGACATGATCTTCAACAAATACGACGCCGTCTATAACGACGACGAAGACCCCGAAGAACCCGCCCTGCTGCCCGAAGAGCTGGAGGCTCTGGCCGCAGAGAAACAGAACTAAGGAGGAAGACCCATGAACGAACTGGCATTGAAGTACGGCTGCAACCCCAACCAGAAGCCCAGCCGCATTTATATGGAAGATGGCTCCGACCTGCCCGTGACCGTTCTGAACGGCAAGCCCGGCTACATCAATTTTCTGGATGCCCTCAACTCCATCCAACTGGTCAAGGAGCTGAAAGCGGCCTGCGGCCAGCCCGCAGCGGCCTCCTTCAAGCATGTGTCCCCGGCGGGCGCAGCGCTGGGTCTGCCCCTGACCGAGGTGGAGCGGAAGATGTACCACATCGCCCCGGACGCTGTGCTCTCCCCGCTGGCGTGCGCCTACGCCCGCGCCCGCGGTGCCGACCGGATGTCGTCCTTCGGCGATTGGATCGCCCTGTCCGATGTCTGCGACGTGCCCACCGCAAAGCTCATCCAGCACGAAGTGTCGGACGGCATCATCGCCCCCGGCTATGAGCCGGAAGCACTGGCGATCCTTGCCGGCAAGAAGAAGGGCAACTACAACGTGGTGGCCATCGACCCGGACTACAAGCCCAACCCCGTGGAGCACAAGCAGGTGTACGGCATCACCTTCGAGCAGGGCCGCAACGAGCTGACCATCAACGCCGACACCATGCTGACCAACTGGGTCACCGAGAACAAGGCCGTCTCCGACGAGCAGAAGCGTGATCTGGTCCTCGCCCTCATCACCCTGAAGTACACCCAGTCCAACAGTGTCTGCTACGCCTACAACGGCCAGACCATCGGCGTGGGCGCGGGCCAGCAGAGCCGCATCCACTGCACCCGCCTCGCGGGCCAGAAGGCCGACAACTGGCAGCTGCGCCACATGGACAAGGTGCTGAACCTGCCCTTCCGGGACGATGTCTCGAAGCCCAACCGCGACAACGCCATCGACGTTTACATCGGCGACACGCCGGAGGATGTCATCGGCGACGACGTCTGGGCCGAGACCTTCACCGAGCAGCCCGCCCCCCTGACGGCCGAGGAAAAGAAAGCCTACCTCAGCCAGATCACCGGCGTGTCCCTCGGCTCGGATGCGTTCTTCCCCTTCGGCGACAACATCGAGCGGGCCCGCCGCTCCGGCGTGACCGCCATCGTCCAGCCCGGCGGCTCCATCCGCGACCAGCAGGTCATCGACACCTGCAATAAATACAACATCGCGATGGCCTTCTGCGGCATCCGGTTGTTCCATCACTAAAAATGCTTCCTTGCAGGAACATGCGGTTTCTGTCGCATTTGGCATATCGTAGGCCCGCTTGAAACGCCCTCTCCCCACCGCAAGCACCCGCTAAACCGGGGCCCAGCGGCCACGGCGGCGGGCTTGCCCTCTCCGTCATCGCTTCGCGATGCCACCTCTCCCAAAGTGAGAGGCCTTGGCAGTCCGTAAAGTTCCCAGTTTATACTTTACGCCCTGCTGTCGCAAGGGGAGCCGAAGGCGCTGCGCTCAGACTTCACGCCTTTGCCAAGGGCTCCCACTTTGGGGGAGCTGGCGCGAAGCGCCTGAGAGGGCGAGCCCGGCAGAGGGAAGGCTGCGCCTTTGTTTAGCACAGCGTACCGCAAGGCAGAGAGGGCAAGCCCACGGACGGGTTTAGCGGGGGTCTAGGATAGAAAAATGAAACCGTATGCTCAGCAGAAAGGTTGGGAGGTTATAAAATGTCTAAAAAAATACTGGTCGTCGGCGGCGGCGGGCGGGAGCACGCCATCATCAAGGCGCTGAAGAAGAGTCCGGACTGCGGCGAGATCTGGTGCGCGCCGGGCAACGGCGGCATCGGCTACGACGCCAAGTGCAAGAACATCAAGGCCACCGATGTGGAGGCCATGGTGGCCTTTGCGGCGGAGGAAAAATTCGATTATGTGGTGGTGGCGCAGGACGACCCGCTGGCACTGGGCATGGTGGATGCGCTGGCGAAGGTCGGCATCCCGGCCTTCGGCCCGGACAAGGCGGCTGCCCGCATCGAGGCCTCCAAGGTCTTCTCCAAAGACCTGATGAAGAAGTACGGCATCCCTACCGCCAAGTATGAGACCTTCGACGACCCCGCCAAGGTCATGGACTACATCAAGGCCGAGGGCAAGTACCCGGTGGTCATCAAGGCGGACGGTCTGGCGCTGGGCAAGGGCGTGCTCATCTGCGAGGACGAGCAGCAAGCCGCTGACGGCGTCAAGGAGATCATGCTGGACAAGAAGTTCGGTGCGTCCGGCAACCACGTAGTCGTGGAGGAGTTCCTCACCGGCCCGGAGGTCAGCGTGCTGAGCTTTACCGACGGCAAGGTGGTCAAGCCCATGGTGTCGTCCATGGATCACAAGCGGGCCAACGACCACGACACCGGCCTGAACACCGGCGGCATGGGCACCGTGGCCCCGAACCCCTACTACACCCCGGCCATCGCCGCCGAGTGCATGGAGAAAATTTTCCTGCCCACCATCAAGGCCATGAACGCCGAGGGCTGCCCCTTCAAGGGCTGCCTTTACTTCGGCCTGATGCTGACCCCGGACGGCCCCAAGGTCATCGAGTACAACTGCCGCTTCGGCGACCCGGAGACGCAGGTGGTGCTGCCGCTGCTGGAGAGCGACCTGCTCAAGATCATGACCGCCTGCACCGAAGGCACGCTGGCCGACACCGAGGTGAAGTTCTCGGACGGCGCGGCGGCGTGCGTCATTCTGGCGTCCGGCGGCTACCCGGTCAGCTATGAAAAGGGCAAGCCCATCTCCGGCCTGACCGACGGCCAGCTGGCAGGGGAGGCCAACATCACGGTCTACCACTCCGGCACCGCCATCCGGGAGGACGGCACCCTCGTCACCAACGGCGGCCGTGTGCTGGGCGTCACCGCCACGGCTCCCCGCCTGACCGCCGCCATCACCCAAGCCTATGCCGCCGCCGAGAAGATTCACTTCGAGAAGCTGCATAAGCGGACGGATATCGGCCTGCGGGCGCTGAAGGCGATTGCGGAGCAATAACAAAGGCCTGATATCCAAACTGAGGTGCAGCCTTGCCGGAAGCGGGCTTGCCATCGCCCCGGTTTAGCTGGCGCGAATGATGGGGCAGACTTCCGAAAGGCTTGATCTAAACTTACGCGGTGCGTTCTTGTCAGCGGGCTTGCCCTCTCCGTCATCGCTTGCGCGATGCCACCTCTCCCAAAGTGAGAGGCCTTGGCAGTCCGCCAAGTTTCCGGTTTTATACTTTACGCCCTGCTGCCGCAAGGGGAGCCGTCAGGCGCTGCGCGGAGACTTTCCGCCTTTGCCAAGGGCTCCCACTTTGGGGGAGCTGGCGCGAAGCGCCTGAGAGGGCAAGCCCGCTGCCGTGGCCGCTGAGCCCCAGTTTAGCGGGTGCTTTCGGTAGGCCGAGGGCAAGCCCGGCGGAGGGAAGGCTGCACCTTTGTTTAGCACAGCGTACCGCAAGGCAGAGAGGGCAAGCCCGTGGGCAGTTGAATTTGAACATATGGAGGAAAATCCTATGGTATATCGTATCTACGTTGAAAAGAAACCCGGCTTCGATGTGGAAGCCGAGGGGCTGAAGAAGGAGCTGGTGAGTCTGCTGGGGGTAGCGGGCCTGACGGGGCTGCGGCTGCTGAACCGGTACGACGTCGAGGGCATCGACGAGGCGCTGTTTGAGCAGTGCGCCTCCACGGTGTTCAGCGAGCCGCCGGTGGACAACACCTACGCCGAGCTGCCCCAGTCCGAGGGCGTGTCCTTCGCGGTGGAGTACCTGCCCGGCCAGTTCGACCAGCGGGCCGATTCCGCCGCCGAGTGCATCCAGCTCATCAGCCAAGGCGAGCGCCCGCTGGTGCGCTCCGCCAAGGTCTACCTGCTGCAGGGCAGCCTGACCGAGGCCGAGGTGGCCGAGATCAAAAAGTACGTCATCAACCCGGTGGAGGCCCGCGAAGCCTCGCTGGAACCCAAGACCACCCTCAAGATGGAGTACCCCGTCCCCACGGCGGTGAAGGTGCTGGACGGCTTCAACCAGCTGGACGAGGAGGGCCTGAAGGACTTCATCGCAAAGCAGGGCCTTGCCATGGACCTCGGCGACATCAAGTTCTGTCAGGAGTACTTCCGCAGTGAGAAGCGGGACCCCACCATCACCGAGATCAAGATGATCGACACCTATTGGTCCGATCACTGCCGCCACACCACCTTCGGCACCATTCTGGATGATGTCCAGATCGACGACGAGGTGGTTCAGGCTGCGTTCGACCGCTATATGGCCATGCGGAAGGACCTTGGCCGGGAGAACAAGCCCCGCTGCATGATGGATCTTGCCACCATCGGTGCCAAGGAGCTGAAGAAGCAGGGCATCCTGAAGAACCTCGACGAGTCCGAGGAGATCAACGCCTGCACCGTCAAGATCAAGTGCGACGTCAACGGCAAGGACGAGGATTGGCTGTTCCTGTTCAAGAACGAGACCCACAACCACCCCACCGAGATCGAACCCTTCGGCGGCGCGGCTACCTGCATCGGCGGTGCCATCCGCGACCCGCTGTCCGGCCGCAGCTACGTCTATCAGGCCATGCGCGTGACCGGCGCGGGCGACCCGCTCAAGCCCGTCAGCGAGACGCTGCCCGGCAAGCTGCCCCAGCGCAAGCTGGTGACCACTGCCGCCGCCGGTTACTCCTCCTACGGCAACCAGATCGGCCTTGCCACCGGGCAGGTGGATGAGATCTACCACCCCGGCTATGTGGCCAAGCGGATGGAGATCGGCGCAGTGGTGGGTGCAACGCCCGCTTCCCACGTCCGCCGGGAGTGCCCGGCCCCCGGTGATGTCATCGTCCTGCTGGGCGGCCGCACCGGCCGTGACGGCATCGGCGGCGCTACCGGCTCCTCCAAGGCCCACAACCTTGAGAGCCTCGACCACTGCGGTGCCGAGGTCCAGAAGGGCAACGCCCCCATCGAGCGCAAGCTCCAGCGCCTGTTCCGCCGCGAGGATGCGTGCAAGATGATCAAGCGCTGCAACGACTTCGGCGCGGGCGGCGTGTCCGTGGCCATCGGTGAGCTGGCGGACGGTCTGTACATCGACCTGAACAAGGTTACCAAGAAATACGACGGCCTCGACGGCACCGAGCTGGCCATCAGCGAGAGCCAAGAGCGCATGGCCGTGGCCCTTGCCCCGGAGGACGTGGACAAGTTCATCGCCATTGCCACCGAAGAGAATCTGGAGGCTACCCCTGTGGCGAAAGTCACCGAGGAGAAGCGCCTGAACATGGTGTGGAACGGCGTGTCCATCGTGAACATCAGCCGCGAGTTCCTGAACTCCAACGGTGCCGAGAAGCACCAGAACGTCCACATCGAGAAGGGGACGGTCTGGCAGCCCCAGTGGTCCGGCATCACCTTTGCCCACAAGATGAAGGCGATGGTGGGCGACCTGAACGTGTGCAGCAAGAAGGGCCTTGCGGAGCGGTTCGACTCCACCATCGGCGCGGCCACCGTGCTGATGCCCTTCGGCGGCGCCTACCAGCTGACCCCGCAGAACGCCATGGTGGCAAAGCTGCCTGTGGACGGCGAGACCAGCACCTGCTCCGGCATGGCATGGGGCTACAACCCCTATCTGATGAGCGCCAACCAGTACGTCGGCGCCCGGATGGCTGTGGTGGAGAGCGTGACCAAGCTGGTGGCCACCGGCTTCCGGTATGAGGACGCTTACCTGACCTTCCAAGAGTACTTCGAGCGTTTAGGCTCCAAGCCTGAACGCTGGGGCAAGCCGCTGGCCGCTCTGCTGGGCGCACTGGATGCCCAGATTGGCCTCGGCATCGGCTCCATCGGCGGCAAGGACAGCATGTCCGGCTCCTTCGAGCAGCTGGATGTGCCCCCGACGCTGGTCTCCTTCGCCACTGCCATCGGCAAGGCCAACCGCGTGGTCTCCACCGAGTTCAAGAAGCCGGAAAGCACCGTCGTGCTCATCCGGCCCATTCTGGACCCGGAGACCGGCTGCCCCAACTTCTTCTCCCTGAAGGCCAACTACAAGATGGTCGAGCAGATGATCGAAGAGGGCATGGTGGCGGCGGCCTGTTCCGTGGGCTACGGCGGCTTGGCCGAGGCCCTGTTCAAGATGGGTCTGGGCAACCGCATCGGCTTCAAGATGATGGCCGACAAGTCCACCGCCGAGATGTTCGCGCCCATGTACGGTTCCATCGTGCTGGAAATGGTCTCCGATTCGCCCGCCGGTGAGCTGCTGGGCGAGACCACCAAGGAGTACACCTTCGAGTGCTGCGGTGAGAAGATGGATATGGCCGAGCTGCAGGAGATCTGGGAAGCCAAGCTGGAGCCGGTGTACCCCTACCGCAAGGCCGGGGCCAACGTAGAACCCATCGACGGCAAGCTGGCGGCTCCCGCAGCCGCGCCCAAGATCGGCATCGCAAAGCCGAAGGTCATCATCCCGGTCTTCCCCGGCACCAACTGCGAGTACGACACCGCCAAGGCCTTTGCACGGGCCGGTGCAGACCCTGAGATTCTGGTCATCCGCAACCTGACCCCGGCGGACGTTACCGCCAGCTGCGAGGCACTGGTGAAGGCCATTGGGGAGAGCCAGATCGTCATGCTGCCCGGCGGCTTCTCCGGCGGCGACGAGCCGGACGGCAGCGCCAAGTTCATCGCCTCCTTCTTCCGCAGCCCCGCCGTCACCGAGGCGGTTCGCGAGCTGCTGCACCAGCGCGACGGCCTGATGCTGGGCATCTGCAACGGTTTCCAAGCCCTCATCAAGCTGGGTCTGGTGCCCTACGGCGATATCCGCCCCATCACGGCCTATGATCCGACCCTGACCTTCAACACCATCGGCCGCCACCAGAGTATGCTGGTGCGCACCCGCATCGCCTCCACCGGCAGCCCGTGGCTGTCCAAGTGCGCGGTGGGCGACGAGCACACCGTGGCCATCAGCCACGGCGAGGGCCGTTTCGTGGCCCCGCAGAATGTGCTGGACGAGCTGGTGAAGAACGGACAGGTCGCCACCCAGTACGTTGATCTGGATGGTCAGCCCACCATGGACCAGAGCTACAACCCCAACGGCTCGCTGCTGGCCATCGAGGGCATCACCAGCCCCGACGGCCGTGTCTTCGGCAAGATGGGCCACTCCGAGCGCAGCGGGGAGTACCTGTACAAGAACGTCACCGGCGATAAATATCAGCCGATCTTTGAAGGCGGCGTAGACTATTTCAAGATTTGATGGTATGATATAAGAAAACTCCTTCCGTCACGGCTGACGCCGTGCCACCTCCCTCAGGGAGGGAGGCTCAAGGCCCCCTCTGTGAGGGGGCTGTCGCCGGAGGCGACTGGGGGAGTGATTTCAGGAGGAAACCTTAAATGTCTCAGCATGACCGCTATATCAGCCCGTTTTCGACCCGCTATTCCTCCGACGAGATGCAGTACATCTTCTCGGACGACAACAAGTTCCGCACGTGGCGCCGCCTGTGGGTGGCGCTGGCCCGCGCGGAGATGAAGCAGGGCCTGACCAACATCACCCCCGAAATGGTGGCAGAGCTGGAAGCCCACGTGGATGACATCAACTACGATGTGGCCATCGCCCGCGAAAAGCTGGTGCGCCACGACGTGATGAGCCACGTCTACGCCTACGGCCAGCAGTGCCCCAAGGCCGCCGGCATCATCCATCTGGGTGCTACCAGCTGCTATGTGGGCGACAACACCGACATCATCGTGATGCGGCAGGGGCTGGAGCTCATCCGCAAAAAGCTGATCGGCGTGCTGGCAAAGCTGGCCCGCTTCGCCGAGGAGTACAAGGACATGCCCTGCATGGCTTACACCCACTGCCAGCCCGCCCAGCCCACCACCGTGGGCAAGCGCGCGACCCTGTGGGCCAACGAGCTGGTGATGGACCTTGCCGAGATCGACCACCGCCTCGCGACGCTGCAGCTCCGCGGCGTCAAGGGCACCACCGGCACACAGGCCTCCTTTATGGAGCTGTTCAAGGGCGATGCGGACAAGATCCGCGCCGTGGATGCGTCCATTGCGTCGGAGATGGGCTTCGACCCCGAAGCCGTCATCCCCGTGTCCGGCCAGACCTACAGCCGCAAGGTGGATTCCTTCATCCTCAACGCGCTGGCGGGCATCGCCCAGAGCTGCATGAAGTTCGCCACCGACCTGCGTCTGCTGGCCAACTTCAAGGAGATGGAAGAGCCCTTTGAGAAAAACCAGATCGGCTCCTCCGCCATGCCCTATAAGCGCAACCCCATGCGGTGCGAGCGCATCTGCGCCCTCGCCCGCTACCTGATGGTGGATGTGCTGAACCCCAGCTTCACCACCGGCACCCAGTGGTTCGAGCGCACGCTGGACGACAGCGCCAACAAGCGCGTCGCCATGGCGGAGGGCTTCCTCGCGGCGGACGCCATCCTGAACATCATGCTCAACGTCACCGACGGCATCGTGGTCTACCCCAAGGTCATCCGCAGCCGCCTGATGGCCGAACTGCCCTTCATGGCCAGCGAGAACATCATGATGCAGGCCGTGGAGAAGGGCGGCAACCGGCAGGAACTCCACGAGCGTCTGCGCCAGCACGCCATCGCGGCGGGCAAGCAGGTCAAGGAAGAGGGTCTGCCCAACGATATGGTGGACCGCATCGCCGCCGACCCGGCTTTCGGCCTGACCAAGGAAGAGATCGTGGCGGGCCTCGTGCCCGAAAACTTCGTGGGCCGCGCTCCCCAGCAGGTCGAGGAGTTCATCGCCCACATCCTCAAGCCCATCTTTGATGCCAACCCCGATGCCGTGGAGCAGCATGCAAGCTTGAGCGTGTAATTTCTCTATAAAATCGTACAGGTCCCGTCCTCGTTGGCAGCGGTCAGTGGGGGCGGGGCTTGCTTTTTTGGGGAGATTGCTTTTTAACGGGGAGCGGAGGGGGTTGCACTCTCCCTGATGTAAGCTCAAGCTAAACCGGGGCGAAGTCTCCCCGGCAGCGTCCTCGCCCTCTCAGGCCGCCTAACGGCGTCCAGCTCTCCCAAAGGGAGAGCTTTTTCGAGAAGGCAAACTTTCCGGTATATCCAAAACCTCTCACTTTGGGAGAGGTGGCATCGCGAAGCGATGACGGAGAGGGCGAGCCCGCTGACAAGAACGCATCGCGTCCGTTCAGATCAAGGCTTTCGGAAGTCCGCCCCATCGTAAGCGTCATCTAAACCTACGCCCTGCGCCGCCTCTGCCGGGCTCGCCCTCTCAGGCCGCCTAACGGCGTCCAGCTCCCCCAAAGTGGGAGCTTTTTCGAGAAGGCAAACTTTCCGGTATATCCAAAACCTCTCACTTTGGGAGAGGTGGCATCGCGAAGCGATGACGGAGAGGGCAAGCCCGCTGACAAGAACGCACCGCGTAAGTTTAGATCAAGGCTTTCGGAAGTCTGCCCCATCGTAAGCGCCAGCTAAACCGGGGCCTCGCTGCCAGCGAGACTTTGCATTGCGATAGATGAATCGTATGATAAGATTGAAATCAAGATAAAAAGGAGATCAACCTATGCGCCTAGACAAATACCTATCCGAAACGGCCCAATGCACCCGGAGCGAGGCGAAGACGCTGTTAGCGAAGGGGAAGGTGACGGTGAACGGGGCGGTCTGCAAAAAGGGCGACGTGCAGGTGAAGGAGGGCGACGCAGTGGCCGTGGAGGGCCGGGCGCTGCGCTACCAGAGATTCGTCTACCTGATGCTGAACAAGCCCGAAGGGGTGGTCAGCGCATCCACAGACAAGCGGGATACCACGGTGGTGGACCTTGTGGGGGACGCCTACCCCCGGCGGGAGCTGTTCCCGGCGGGTCGGCTGGACAAGACCAGCACCGGCTTCGTGCTGCTGACGGACGATGGCGGCTTCGCCCACGACATTTTGGCCCCGAAGCGCCATGTCTCCAAGACCTACACGGTGGAGATCGACACGCCGCTGACCGACGAGATGGTGGAAGGCTTTGCCGCGGGCGTGACGCTGGCGGACGGCACCGCCCTCTCCCCGGCGGTGGTGGAGCCGGTGAGCGCGGACAAATGCACCGTGCGGGTGCTGCTCAAGCAGGGGGTCTACCACCAGATCAAGCGGATGTTCGGCGTCTACGGCGCGGGGGTGAACAAGCTCCACCGGGACGCCATCGGCGGCCTTGCCCTCGACCCGGCGCTGGCACCGGGGCAGTGGCGGGAGCTTTCGGACGCTGAAGTGGCAAAAATTACTGGATGAAAGGGTCGGCTTTTCACCACGATTTCAAAAAACCGTCACATTTTCCCGGTAGAATACAGGTAAGAACCACGCAAAAAGGTGCTTTTTCGGCCGGTTGGAGGCCCCGAAAGATAATTTCAACAAGAAAGATAAAAATTTTTTGGTGAAATATGTTGCAAAAGTAAATTCTTTTGTGTAAAATAGAAAATGTAATGCGGCGAAATTGTGTAAAAATAACAATCTCGCCCCTGCGGCTTGCACAAAAGAGAAAAGGGGTATCCATTTATGGCCAATAGAGTATTCCAGAGCGTGATCTACCAGATGAAAGACGCCATCGACCGTGTGGTGGGCGTGGTGGATGAGACCGGCGCTGTGATCTCCTGCTCGGAGCTGAATCTGATCGGTGAAGTGCGTGAAGGTTTTATGGCCGAGCGCCTGACAGCGGGCGACCGCTTCGTGCGCGATGGCTACACCTACCAGCAGTTCTCCAGCGCAAAGCACAACGACTACGCCGTCTTCGTGGAGGGTGCCGACGAGACCGCCGGCCAGTTCGCGGCGGTGCTGTCCATCAGCTTGCAGAGCATCAAGCAGTACCACGACGAGAAGTTCGACAAATCCAACTTCATCAAGAACGTGGTGCTGGACAACATCCTGCCCGGCGACATCTATGCCAAGGCCCGTGAGCTGCACTTCGCCACCGACGTGTCCCGCGTGGTGTTCATCGTGCGGGTGACCAGCGGCGGCGACATCTCCGCTTACGATGTGGTCAGCAGCCTCTTCCCCGACAAGCAGAAGGACTTCGTCTTCAACATCAGCGAGACGGATACCGTGCTGGTCAAGGAGATCCGCAAGGGCATCGACCGCACCGACATGGAGAAGCTGGCTGCCAGCATCGTGGACACCCTCTCCGGCGAGCACTACATCAAGGCAGTGGTGGGCATCGGCACCCCCATCTCCAACGTGAAGGATCTGGCCACTTCCTTTAAGGAAGCCCAGATCGCCATGGAGGTGAGCAAGGTCTTCGATACCGAGAAGCAGATCATCCGCTACGACAACCTCGGCATCGCCCGCCTGATCTACCAGCTGCCCACCACCGTCTGCGAGATGTTCCTGCGGGAAGTGTTCAAGCAGGGCAGCATCGAGAGCCTCGATCAGGAGACGCTCTTCACCATTCAGCGCTTCTTCGAGAACAACCTGAACGTCTCCGAGACCAGCCGCGGCCTGTTCGTCCACCGCAACACGCTGGTGTATCGTCTGGAAAAGATCAAAAAGCTGACCGGTCTGGATCTGCGTGAGTTCGACGACGCAATCGTCTTCAAGGTAGCCTTGATGGTCAAGAAGTACCTGTCCAACAACCCGGCCAAATATTGATGCACACGCTGCGCGGCATTCCCCGCCGGCGTACCCAACCGGCCGCTCGAAACCGATGCTGGCCGGTTTTTTTGTGGGTCTTGGCCCAGCGGAAGCATAGCCCCATCGGAAGCACGATCTGAACCGAGGCTCCGCGCCGCCGTCAGCGGGCTTGCCCTCTCCCTACCGAAAGCATCTGCTAAACAAAGGCCCTGCCGCCCCGTGAGCGGGCTTGCCCTCTCCGTCATCGCTTGCGCGATGCCACCTCTCCCAAAGTGAGAGGCCTTGGCAAAGGCGTGAAGTGTGAGCGCAGCGCCTGACGGCTCTTTTTGCGGCAGCAGGGCGTAAAGTATAAAATGGGAAACTTAGCGGACTGCCAAGGGCTCCCACTTTGGGGGAGCTGGACGCCGTTAGGCGGCCTGAGAGGGCGAGCCCGCTGGCGGGAACTCTGCGCCTTTGTTTGGCACAGCGTAAGATAAGGCGAGGGCACCCCTTCTGCCGGGAACGCGGCACATTGGTTTAGAACAGGCCAAAATAGGCCGAAAACAAAGGAAAATCAAGCGATCTTTAGACGAAATAATTATCGGGAGTAAGACTCATGATCGACTTTGAACACGTTACGAAGCAATACAAGCACGGCGAGAAGCCCGCGCTGGAAGACATCAACTTCCATGTGGACGACGGCGAGTTCGTATTTTTGCTGGGCCACAGCGGCGCGGGCAAATCTACGCTGCTCAAGCTGATCCTGCGGGAGGAGCGGGCTACCAGCGGCCAAGTCCTTGTGGACGGCAAGGACGTGGCCAAGCTCCGCCGCCACAAGATCCCCTATCTGCGCCGCCAGATGGGCATTATTTTTCAGGATTTCCGGCTCATCCCCACGATGACCGTTTACGAGAACATCGCGTTTGCGATGCACGTCACCAACATCGGCCGTAAGCAGATCAAGGAGCGTGTGCCCTACATGCTGGAGCTGGTCCACTTGGAGGACAAGGCCAACGTCTACCCGGAGTTCCTCTCCGGCGGCGAGCAGCAGCGCGTGGCCGTGGCCCGTGCGCTGGCCCATGCCCCCAAGCTGGTCATCGCGGACGAGCCCACCGGCAACATCGACCCGGAGCTGAGCCTTGAGATGATGGAGCTGCTGGAACGGGTGAGCGATATGGGCATCACCGTGCTGGTGGTCACCCACGAACACGAGCTGGTCCACCGGTTCCACCGCCGAGTGGTGACGCTGAAGGGCGGCCAGATCATTTCCGACATCCCTGCCGACGGCAGGGCCGACCTTGACCTGCCCCTGAACGGGCTGGACACCACCGGCGAGATCACGCTCAAACCCGCCGCAGAGGGAGAGGAGGCGCTGGTATGAAACTTTCCACCTTTGGGTTCCTGACCCGCCGCGGCGTGCGCAACCTTGGCAAACACTGGGCCATGACCATTGCGTGCATCGCCTCCCTGAGCGTCTGCATGACGCTGAACACCTTTGCCACGCTGGCTGAGGTCAACGTGGACAGCATGGTCAACTATCTGGGCCAGCAGAACGAGATGGTCGTCTTCGTGGACCCGGCGGCCGACGACGCCACCACCGCTTCGGTGGGGGAGCGGATCACCGCCACCCCCGGCGTCAGCAGCGTGCAGTACATGTCCAAGGAGGACACCCTGAACGCCTACCGGGGCTTCCTGTCCGACTATGCGTCCCTGCTGGACGAGTTTGAGAACGACAACCCCTTCAAAGCCAACTACCGGGTCTCCCTGAGCGACCTGAGCCAGATGTCCGCCATCAGCCAGCAGTTCCAGACCATCCCCGGCGTATACAGCGTGTCCGCGCCGGTGGAGATGACCAACACCTTCGTGGAGATCCAGAAGGTCGTCACCAAGGGCGGACAGGCCATCATCGCGGTGCTGATGATCGTCAGCATCATCACGGTGGGCAGCACCATCCGCCTCAGCGTCTTTGCGCGGCGGCGGGAGATCGAGATCATGAAGTACGTCGGTGCCACCAACGCCATGGTCACCCTGCCCTTCTTCATGGAGGGCCTGACCATGGGCCTGATCTCCGGTGCCATCACCTCGGCAGCGGGCATCGGCGGCTACTATTATATCGTGGAAGCATCCAGCACCTTCGGCGGCCTGTGGCAGATGCTCATGGGCGCAGCCCTTGTGCCGGTGGAGAACGTCTGGCTCACCATCCTGACCTACAGTCTGGCGGGCGGCGCACTGGTCGGTGCGCTGGGCAGCACCTTCTCCATCCGCAAGCATCTGAACGTGTAAGGGAGGGGAACAGAGCATGAAAGCACGCCATTCCGCCGGTTTCCGGCTCTACCACCGCCCCGAACACGCCAAGCCCTCCCGGCATCACAACCGGGCCATGCGGGCGGCCAGCCTCTTTCTGGCGGCGGCCTGTCTGCTGCTGAGCGTGTCGGTCTACCCGGCCACGGCGGCCACCAGCATGTCCAGCCTCCAAAATAAGCTGAATAAGCTGAGCCAGTCCATCGAACAGCACAAAAAAGAACTGTCCGACGCGAAAAAGAAGGAACAGGCCGCGAAAGCCCTCGAATCCGAGCTGAAGGAGAAGGTCACGGTGGTCCAGAGCCAGATCGGTGTGCTCAAGAGCCAGATCGCCGTGGTGCAGAACAGCATCGGCGTCAAGGAACAGGAGATCGCCGCCAAGGAGCAGGAGATCACCGCCAAGAAGCAGGAGATCACCGCCAAGCAGGGCGAGATCGACACCCAGTGGACGGCCTTCAAGGGCCACATGGCCGCCATGCAGGAGCTGCGGGAGGGCGGCAGCGTCGCCATGCTCTCCTCGGTGACGAACCTGTATGAGCTGCTCACCTTCAACCAAGCCCTGCAGGACATCTCGGTGAAGGATACCGAGATCCTGACCAATATGCGCAACGCCAAAGAGGCGCTGGAAAACGACAAGGCCCAGCTCGAAGAGCAGAAGACCCAGTTGAACAGCCAGCGGGCGGAGCTGCAGAGCAAGAAGAGCGAGCTGGACAGCCAGAACGCCCAGATGACCGCCAAGCAGAGCGAGCTGAACTCCAGCGTGGCTGCGGCCAAGCTGAGCGCCGCCGAGGCCCAGAAAGCCCAGAAGGACGCCCAAGCCGCCATCGAGTCGGACGAGATGAACTATGAAGCCGTCAAGAAAGAGGTCCAGAAGCTCATCGCAGCCGCGGCCTCCTCCAAGCCGCAGCTGAGCTTCACCGGCTTTATCTGCCCCCTCAAGAGCTATACCCGCATCTCCAGCGAGTATGGCTGGCGCAAGAATCCGGTCTCCGGCGTGAACAAGCTCCACGCGGGCACGGACTTCGCCGCCCCGGGGGGCACCCCCATCTACGCAGCCGCCAGCGGCTATGTGCAGGTGGCAGGCTGGTCCAGCGGCGGCTACGGCAACTATGTCATCATCTACCACGGCAAAATGTCCGATGGCCAGCAGTACAGCACCCTGTACGGCCATATGAGGTCGGTGGCTACCTCGGCGGGCAAGTATGTCCAGCAGGGCGAACTCATCGGCTACGTGGGTTCCACCGGCAACTCCACCGGCAACCACCTCCACCTCGAAGTCTGGAAGGGCGGTTCCAAGGCCAATGCCGTGAATCCTAGAGGTTATATCCCCATGAAATAATTCCTGTCTGTATCAAAGGAGGTCGTTCGGACGATGAACGATAAAAAACGCAAGCGCATCCTGCGCGTGGGCTGCCTGATCTTGGCATGCGTGTTCGGCCTGTCCCTGCTGGGCAGCTTGGTCATGATGCTGCTGGTCTGAGCGGGAGGGAAAAGCAACTATGAATCGCAAGATATCCGTTGGCATGGCGGTCAGCATCGTCATCCTTGCCATGACCGTGACCTTCTCCATCACCATGCTGGTGGCGATGCGCCTGTTCGACAGCACCGTTTCCAGCGTGAAGGAAAAGGAGAGCATGTACAATAAGATCGCGGAGGTGGACCGCTACGTCCGCAGCAACGATTATTATACCATCGACGAAACGACCCTGTACGACCGCCTGACGGCGGGCTACCTGCTGGGCACCGGCGATAAATACGCTCGGTATTATACCGCCCAAGGTTATACAGACCTGATGAACACCCAGAACGGAACCCTCGTGGGCATCGGCGTGGAGCTGGCCATCGACCAGTCCGGCTACGCCAAGGTGACCAAGGTCTATGATGACTCCCCGGCCCATGAGGCGGGCATCACCGTGGGGGATTACCTCACCGCCGTGGACGGCACCGACATCAAGAACCTGACCGGCGTGGAAGCCGTCCAGACCAAGCTCCGGGGCGAGAGCGGCACCACCGTGAACGTCACGTGGCTGGACAGCGAGGCCACCGAGCACACCGCCGACCTGACCCACTCCGGCTATAATACCACCACCGTAGATTATGAGATGCTCCAAGACAACGTGGGCTACATCCGGATCCGCCAGTTCGACGGCTCCACCCCCAGTGAGCTGGACTACGCCCTGCGCAGCCTGAATGCGGGCGGCGCGGTCAGCTTCGTGTTTGACCTGCGGGACAACGGCGGCGGCATCCTCGACGACGCCATCAGCTGCATCGACCTCATCGTGCCCGAAGGCACCGTGGCCTACGCCGAGGACAAGAACGGCAACCGCACCGCGCTGGGTTCCAGCACCGGCGACAGCATCATCACGCAGCCGCTGGTCTGCCTCGTCAACGGCAATACCGCCAGCGCGGCGGAGCTTTTCGCCAGCAGTCTCCGCACCATGAGCGGCGCCCGCCTTGTGGGCACCACCACCATGGGCAAGGGCACCATCCAGAGCAGCCCCCAGCGCCTGTCCGACGGCAGCGCCGTGGTGGTCACCGTGGCAAAGCTGCTCTGCGGCGACGGCTCGTCCTTTGACGGCACCGGCCTGACCGTGGATGTGGATCGTACCCTGACCGCCGACGAGCAGACCGCCTACTACGACTACACCACCTCCACCGACCCCCAGATCCAGCGCGCCGTGGCCACCGCCCAGCAGATGACCGGCACCACCACCGTCTCCGGCGTCAATGAAGCCGACAGCACCGCTGACAGCGCCGCTGACAGCGCCGCCGCCGCACCCGCCGCACCCGCCGAAGGTGAGGCAGAGAGCGAAGCCGCCAGCGCAACGGAAAGCGAAGCCGCCAGTGGGAGCGAACCCGCCGCCAGCAGCGAACCCGCCGCCAGCAGCGAGGGAGCGGGGGAATAAGGGCCTGTCGGAAGCACAATCTAAACCTAGGCTCTGCGCCGCCTCTGCCGGGCTTGCCCTCTCCGTCATCGCTAACGCGATGCCACCTCTCCCAAAGTGAGAGGCCTTGGCAGTCCGGGAAGTTTCCCAGTTTATACGTTACGCCCTGCTGCCGTAAGGGGAGCCGAAGGCGCTGCGCGGAGACGTTTCGCCTTTGCCAAGGGCTCCCCCTTTGGGAAAGACTCCCTCCGGCCGGAGGGAGATGTCGCATATGCGACAGAGGGAGGACAGCTGGCGCGAAGCGCCTGAGAGGGCGAGCCCGGCAGAGGGAACCCTGCGCCTTTGTTTAGCACTGCGCAAGATAAGGCAAAAGCAAGCCCGCTTCCGGCGAGACTTCGCCCCGGTTTCGCTTGAGCTTACGACAAGACCCCCCAACCGATCCACGAAAAAAATCTACCAACAAAGGAGCCCCTATGCCAGAACTCACCGACCTGTCCTATGTCCGTGCGCTGTGCGAAAAGTACGATTTCGCGCTGTCGAAGGGCTTCGGCCAGAACTTCATCATCAACCCCGGTCTGCCCATCAAGATCGTGGACGCCAGCCGGGTGGACAAGCGCTACGGCGTCATCGAGATCGGCCCCGGCATCGGCGTGCTGACCCGCGAGCTGGCCAAGCGCGCGGCCAAGGTGGTCTCCATCGAGGTGGACGAGCGGCTGCCGCCCCTGCTGACTGAGACGATGGCCGGCGTGGACAACTTCAAGCTGGTCATGAACGACGTGCTCAAGGTGGACCTGAAGGCCCTCATCGCCGAGGAGTTCCCCGGAATGCCGGTGGCCGTCTGCGCGAACCTGCCCTATTACATCACCAGCCCCATCGTCATGAAGCTGCTGGGCGACCGCCTCCCGGTGGAGAGCCTGACCGTCATGGTCCAGAAAGAGGCCGCCGACCGGCTGGCCGCAGCCCCCGGCACCCGCGCTTCCAGCGCCATCAGCTGTGCGGTGAGCTACTACGCCCAGTCGAAGATGATGTTCACCGCCGCGCCGGGCAGCTTCTACCCGGCCCCCAAGGTGACCAGCGCCGTGGTACGGATGGACATCCGCCCCACCCCCGCCGTGGAGGTGGCCGATGAGGAGGGCTATTTTGCCCTCATCCGCGCCGCCTTCGGCCAGCGCCGCAAGACCGCCGCCAACGCCATCGCCAGCGGCCTTTCCCGCCCCAAGGAGGGCATCATCGCCGCCATCGAGGCTGCGGGTTTCGACGCCCGCATCCGCCCCGAAGCCCTCACGCTGGAGGACTTCGCGAAGATCCAAGCGGCACTGGCAGACCAATAACGCCCTGCGCCCTTCGGCCCCTGCCGGAGGGCTTTTGTTTTGCCGCCCGGCCCAAAACCCGAAAATCAGCCTTGCCAAACCCGCCCGCCAGTGGTATACTATTCAGGTAACGTGTGCTAGTGTGGCGCAATGGCAGCGCAACTGATTTGTAATCAGTGGGTTGCAGGTTCAACTCCTGTCACTAGCTCCAAGAAAAATCCTACGATATACCGTTAGAATGACGGCGTGTATCGTGGGATTTTTGCTTTTCTATGCGCTGCAAACTGCACAATGTTAACGGTTCTGTTTGATGCAAATTATACGTTGACGGTTATATCATGAACGGTTATACTATAGTAAAGAGGGGGTGCTGTAATGGCTGTATCTGATGCACACAAAAGAGCATCGGTCAAGTACAACGCAAGCAAGGATAATATCATGCTCCGCCCATCCAAAGAGGATGGGGCAAGGATTCGCAAGGCTGCTGCGGACGCTGGCAAGAGCGTTCAGCGGTATTGTCTGGATATTCTGCTGAAGTCTGTACCAGATGAAACGCCGAACGCTGACACTCTGGAAGCCTTTGAAGAACTGGATAACGGTGGTGGGGAACATTTCAGTGGAACGGCAGAAGAACTTTTCAAAAAGATTCTTTCTGAACCAGATGGAGAGGAAACCGCCTGATGGAATTGACAATAGAGAATCTGCGCACACTAGCCAGCAGCGGAGAAATCTTCCTTACAGCGCACTCACAGGCTCGCTTGTATGAGCGCGATATCCTGCTGGCAGACATTCGGCAAGCCATCCAGAGCGAAAGAAGAAAGGGGAATGAACATGACTTGCTTTTTCTGCAAAGGCGAAATGAAGCCCAGCACCACCATTCACACGGTACAACTGAAAAACTGCGTTGTCGTTATCAAAAATGTTCCCTGCATGAAGTGTGAACAATGCGGCGAGGTGGTTCTGTCTGCTGCTACGGTGGAGAAGATAGAACGCATTTTGCAGACCGTTGAAAAGGCTGTGGCGGAGATTACTGTGGTGAACTACCCGGACTGTGCAGCCTGATAGAGTGAAAGGAGCGGTGCTGGAATGTCGTTTCCTGTCACTCGCTCCACGAAAAAAGACCCCAGAGCTTCACTGCTCTGGGGCCTTTTGCATCCCTACTGCAAGCTGGTTTGGTGGCCAACATCGGAAATAATAGCGAAGCATCGCCGTAAATCGAACTTGGCCAGCATGGCCGGGTTCAACAGGGGGGTGACCAAGTTCGAACTTGGCCAGCAACCGAAGTTGGCCAACCAGACCAACATTCAAATTAAAACATAAGAACGTAGTTATTTTTTAAGTTGGTCATCGGATTTACTCCAGTCGGAGAAGGAGTACCACCGGTTGCAGCCATCTCTCTCCCGGATCGCCTTCTTCGTGATGCGGCCGCTCTTTACCAGCTCCGCGTAGGCGCGGTTGTAGGTCTTCTCGCTGCACCCGACCTCCTTGGTGACGGCGGCGCGCAGCTCGCTGCTGGCCATGCTGCCAAGGCGGCTCTCGGCCAGCGCGTTGAGGATGGCGGCGGTGGTGTCGTCCTTGGTCTGGGCAAGGCGGAGGCGGCGCTCCTCCATGAAGTCCGCGTCCTTCTTGTCGGTGGAGCCGTCGAAGATGGCCCGCGCGGTGGGCACGCCGTCCACGGTCACGTCCTCGATGTGCATCAGCACGGTCTGGGCGGGCTTGGAGTAGCTGCTCTTCTCGTGGCTGAGGTAGATCTGGCCCTCGGTGCTGTTCTTGCAGCGGCCCATCATCAGCACGCTGCGGGCGATGTCCCACAGGTCCGAGCTGTCGGCGAGGCGGCCACGGCCCGAAACGCCCGGCCGCTTGTTGGTGTGCATGGAGATGAGGGTGGCGAGGTGGTACTTGGTGCTCAGGCTCTTCAGGGGCAGCACGGCGCCGCGCATCTGGTTGCGGCTGGCCATCTCCACGTCAGGGGGCAGAAAGCTTTGCAGCGGGTCTAAGATCAACAGGATGGGGTTGATCTTCGCCACAAAGGTGGTGATGTCGTCGTCTCCGATGCAGAGCTGGTGGCCGGTGCGCAGGTAGTAGTCGTCGGCACTGACGACCATCACCTTGGACATGTCGGCTCCGGCGGCGGCGATGCGGCCCTTGAGCACCTTGCCGGGGTCGTCCTCGCCCGCAAGGATGAGCACCCGGCCGGTCTGGGCGGGCGGTTCGGGGAAGAAGCCGCTGGTCTGCCCGGCGGTGACGTAGGCGATGAGCTGGGCTTGCCAGATGCCCTTGCCGGTGCCGCCGTCGGCACCCAGCAGGGAGATCTCGCCCCGCGGCAGGACGTCCGGCACCAGCCATTCGGTCTCCTCGCAGGGCACATCGCTCAGGCAGTAGGGCTCCGGGGCCTTGGCGTAGTGGTGGTCGTGCCATGCCATTGCGGATTCCCAAAATGCGTTGTCGTCCTCACGCTGGCGCTTGGCGCACCCGGCACGCCATGTGTCGACCTGAGAAAACTTCGTGCCTACGGTAGAAACGGCATCCACAAGGTACTGGTATCGTTCTTGCTCATCGTAGGGGTCGTGATTGATGTATATCAACAAATAGGTGTAGTCGTTCAGCAGTTCCACAGCCGGGGTGGTGGCAAGATACTCCTTGAACGATGCGAGAAATGCTTCGCGGTCAGTCGTCATAAAGAATAGTCTCCTTTCTGTTTTAATTTGTGCGTCTGAACCACAATCATTGGTTGTAGTATACACCGGCTGACAAAAGATGTCAAGATTTTTTTGCAAAAAATGGTTGACAAATTTCAGATTCGATGGTAAGATATACAGGCGGTAAGCGATGGCCGCGTAAAAAATGAATCTGGGCGTGTTCCCGAGTGGCCAATGGGGACAGACTGTAAATCTGCTGCTTTTCAGCTTCGGTGGTTCGAATCCACCCGCGCCCACCAAACAAGAAAAATCCGAACCTGTTTCCGATTGGAGAAGGGTTCGGATTTTTCGTTTTCTTCGGGTACAACAATGAAGGCTCCCGTGGACGGCACAAAACTCCGATACCTTGTCATAGACCGTAAGACAATCACAAGATTTGGAGGGTATGATTATGAAGTACGATGCAAGAGCTTGCCATTTCAACATGGATACCGGGTGCGTGGAACTGCTACTCCGGGATGGGAGAAAAATTTCCATTGACTGCACCGGGGCCGAGGATGCTCTGGATGTTACCATGGAGCAGAGGTCAGAACTGGACTACCTCATCTACAATGACCCGCTGGGCTATGCGGACTTGATTTTGAATGGCGACCCAGAGGAATATTTGAAAAATGCAACCGGGAGCCATGGGCTAGAAGATTAAGGACAAAAAAATAAGAGGTGTGCCCAACTGGACACACCTCGGTGAGATACATCTATATAAGGCAGGGCGTTCCCTTTACTGGGAGCGTCCTGCTGTTTTTATGCGGCAACAGGCAAGGCTTGTAGTGCTTCCTGCTCTTTCAGCCATTCCTCATATTCGCGCTGGCCTTCCTCGCTGTTGAAAAACTCAACCATGGAGGGATAAAAGCAGCGTGCAAGGATTTTGATGGCTTCATCCGGGTAGCCGGATTTGTTCGACTTCTTCTTTTTGTTCAAATGGTATCCTCCGAAAATCAAAGTTCCATATCCTGCCCACGCTTGCGGTTTCGCTGCGGCACATTCATGGTGCGCTCCTGCTTGGGGGCAAGAATCTTTTCCAGAAAGCCGCGCACCAGTTCGGGCGCACGGTGGAGAGCATCCAGATAGGGTTTCACGTCGTACCACAGGTCGTGGTACTTGTTGCTCCAACGAACGGCCTCCTTCTTAGCGGTGAAAAGTTCTTCTTTCAAGCGGCGGTTCTCCACGTCCATCATATAGCCGTGGTCAGCCTGTTTTTTCAGTTTGGAAAATTCTTCTTCGGTCAGCGAGTAGTTGCCGAGGAAGGTGCGCTTGCCGATATAATCCAGATCGCGCGCGTGAATGAGGGCTTCTTTCGTGAGCGTGGCCTTTTTCTGCACAGCGGCAAGTTCCTTTTCGGTCTTGGAGAGGGTTTTGTTGGTTTGGGTGAGGTGCTGCTCTTTCTGGTCAATCTGGGCGGTCAGGCTGTCCAGCCGCTCCTGCTCCCGCTGGACTTTGAACTGGGTGACGGTCAGGTGTTCTTCGGTACTGCCGCGCTCGCCGCGCTCCACATCCGTGTATCCGGCGTTGCGCATATAGTTGAAGAAATCGTCTTGCAGGATGCTGTACGACTTCTTCAGGACTGGTTTGCCGTTCTTTTGCAGGACGGGCTCTCCAGCATCGTCCATCAGGGGCTTGGATGCCCACTTCTTGCTCCGGCTGACCTGCATGACGGTCTCCTTGACTGTGCCGACCAGTGCCTTATCCTTGCAGCGTTTCGACCAGAGGATCTGCTTTTCCACCACAGGCACATAGACCACATGGAGATGGTAGTGGTAGACCTCCCGGCCTAATGCTTCTGTCATGGCACGGTTGATCTCATCGGCATGCATGACAGCCGAGAGGATATACTGCTCACCGCCTACGATTTGGATAGCAGCTTTGTAGGCATCTGCATAGAACTGCTTAGCGAACTCATAGCCGCCGTGGTTGTCAAAGTAGGCCGAGTTGACATCAAAGACAAGCTCGCAATAATGGGTGGCATCCGGCTTCAGGCCGCGCGTTGAAATCGTACCAGCGGTTTCCAGTTGGGCGAACAGGTCAGTGTAGCTGGCGGTTGGCTTTTTGAAGTGGACGTTCCATGCAGTGCGCTGGGGGATAATGTCGGGGTTCCGATAGCTGTCCTTTTCGCGCTCATTGTGCTGCTGAGTGTTGCCAACGGCCTTATCCGAAACGGCGAGATTTCGGACACTGGTGCGGTCAATACCATCATTTCTTGCCAAGGGCATCCCTCCTTTCAAGGTTCATCGAGAGGTGACGGGGAACGGAGATGCACTTCTGCGGAAGTGTAATAACCCACTATGACACTTTCATCCCTATGGTCTGCAAAGTGTAGTGGGCTCTCCGAGGGGGAACGTCTCCTGCGGGAGAGTTACAATCAAGTTCGCACAATGCGAACTTGATTGCTCCGTACGCATCTGAAAAAATTGCGTACGGACTTCAAATAACCTGTACGGTTCGTACGACGTACGGAAATGCGAAATATAAACGATAACACGTTTTAAAACGCTTTAATTCGCCGTACAGATGCGTACAAGTACAGACCGTACAGGTTGTACGAACTTCTTCCGTGAAAAAATGCACTTTTTACGGACAGGGGTGGACAAGCGGCTCGATGCCTACAAAACCCCGCACCCTGCGGCCACCGGGCAGATAGATATTGTTGGTGGCTTCAAGGTTGTAGCGGCGGTCATTCTGGCGCAGTTCTGCGCTGAAACGGATCGCCGATACGCTGTGACAGGCGTTATCTTCGCACCACAGTTTGTAGATTTCATAGAAATCTTTGGAACTGATGGAGTAGTCTGCCTTAAAGCGGAAGTAGCCCTCGGATTCCATGAAGTCAATGACATTGTTGCTGCTGCGCTTGATGGTGTCCACGTTGGCGGCGGCTCGTTCGCTGACCGTGAAGCGGAAATCGTTCTGCACCAGCCGGTGCAGCCCTTCCAGACACCAGAGCAGGATACCCTCCAATTCGGCGCACATCTTCTCCACAAGGAAGGGGTCATCCATGCGGTCGGCAGGCTTGTCCTTGGTGGTCAAGATAAGCTGGCGGCGAAAGAAACCGTCCGAATGGTCGTACAGTGAGGTCAGCGTACCGTTGCCGAAACAGAGGAACCGGGCATAAATGTCCCGCTGGTAACTCTGGACACCTTTGCGCTCCAAGTCCAGCTTGGCTTCGGCGGTCACGATGGTCTTGATATAGTTGGTCTTGGGCAAGGCGTTCATGTCCATATCATCGTCGATCATCAGCAGGCGGCGTTCCAGATCGGCACGGGCAAAGCGGTTGTTCTCCACTTTCTGGACGCTGCCATTGCTGGCGGCATCTCCCATGAGCCGTTTCAGCACCAGCCCGATGCGGGACTTGCCCTCGCCGCCCTTGCCGACAATGAGCATCATCTTCTGCCCTTTGGTGCTGGGGATCAGGCAGTAGCCCAGATACTCCTGCAAGGTGGGGATGTCAGCATCGTCCAACAGCTCGTGCAGAAAGGTCAGCCAGCGGTCAGGGCTGGCGGCTTTGGGGTCATACTTCACAGGCAGGCGGTTCTGGCAGAACAGGCGGCTCTCCTGAAAAGAGCCGTCCGGCAGATGGTACACACCGTTCTGGAGGTGGATGCAGTCCTGCTCGATGGGGAACGGGTCGGAAAAGGCCAGCAGCTTGATGGTCTCCAGAATGTTGGTGACCTTTTTTGACAGGCCGGAGGTGACATATTCCTCGATGTTCTCCAAGATGCGCTGCTTGATCTCGCTCTCATCCTCTACCGGGCCGTCCAGCGTATACAGCGTTCCGTTGACGCATTTCAGCGGCCACTGTTCCAGAAAGGCACGGCCAAACTGGACTTCATCGATCTTCTTTCCGTTGTACCAGTCCGGCCATAAGGGGTTGCGGGAAATGTTTTTCTTCATAGGGTGGTTCTCCTTTAGAAAAGTGAAGTGGTGGGTCTCACGGTGAGACCCACCACTTCGGGTGAATAAATTATCAGGCGCACTTTGCCAGAGCAAGGCGGTTGGTGCGCTCTTCCAGCATCAGCAGGTACGACCCGGACAGCAGCCGCGCAGCGGCGTCGGCCTTCTGCTGGGGCGTCCCAAATACAACGCAGTCCGTCAGGTGCTCGATGGTCTCGGTCGTGTGGAGGGCTTCTTCAAACCGTGGGTCATGCGGCTCCTCCGGGGTGGCGGGCTTGTAGCGCTCCTGCCAGTCGTGCAGCAGGTCAAGATAATCGGTCAGCACCCGCAGGCAGTAGGCGATGTCTGCCCACTGCTCGTCCGTCAGGCCACGCTTGGGCGGCAGGGCGATGGCATTGGCGGGCGGCTTATCCGGGTCAAGCCCGAAGTCACTTGCGAGCTTCTCGGCGGCTTGCCGGGGGTTCAGGTCAAACAGCTTGGCGGTGAGGTCGATGGCATCTCCGTTGGCTCCACAGCCGAAGCAATAATAATAGGTGTCGTTCAGCTTCATGCTGGGGTCGCTGTCGGAATGGAACGGACAGCACACCATGCTATGGCGGTCGGGCTCCATGCCATACATTTCTCCCACCTGCCGAACGGTGATGGCGGACTTGACAGTTTGATACAGACTCAAGGGCATTTCTCCTTTGTTTCGTGCGTTGCACCAGAGTACCCCAAAGTGGGAACTCTGGTGTTTTTTGCTTCCTGCCTGAATATACGGAAAATTTTGCAGGAAAGGCGAAAAAGCGGCAGAACTGCAACGGAAAAAGAAAAATGCCCTCACTGGTTGCAGGACTGCAACAGCAAGGGCGGAGCGGTAACCGTATATTGAACAAAACGGCAGAGCGTATTATAATGAGGAAAAAGCTCAAAAAGGAGGGCCGACCACATGGCACAGGAATATCTGCCCGCACCATCCAACATCCGTCTTGCGGACTTGATGAAAGAGCACAACATCAGCCAACCAGAACTTGCCAAGGAACTCGGCTGCTCCAAAAGCACCATCAGCCGCTTCATAAGCGGTGCAAAAGGGACGCTGACCCATGAGCAGGTGCTGAAAATCGCAAGGCTGTTTAATGTGTCCACGGATTTCCTGCTGGGAGAAACCAACATCCCCGACCGCAAAAATTACGACATTGCCGAACTGGGCTTGTCCGTAGAAGCCGCAAAGAACCTCTACACAGGGCGTGTCAATGCAGAGGTGGTCAACCTGCTGTTGGAAAACGCCCGCTTTGCAGAGCTTACTTACCGCATAGCGCAGTATTTTGATGATACCTTCGCATCCGGCATCGCAGCACAGAATGCCATGCTCACGACATTGAGCACCCTGCTGCGCACAAAGGTCAAGACCCCGGAAGCAGCCAAAGCCGCAAAGGACATCAGTCTCCGAAGAAAGCCAGTGTACCAAGGCGACCTTGATGACATTGAAATGTACTTCATGGCAACGGTCAAGGAAATCAAAAAGGACATCGGGAGCCATTACGCCGAACAGGAAGCCATGAGCAAGAAAGTGGCGGAGAAGATGTTCACCGAATTGACCAAAGGGCAGGATGTGCAGCACCCAACGATTACGGCAGAGCAGTTGACAGATGCAATGTTGGACAGCGTTTCGGGTATGGAAGGAGCCACGCCGGAAGCACTGGAACAGCTGCGGAACGGTCTGCTGGGAATCTTGCAGTCTGCCGCAGAGCAGGAAAAAGCCCATGAAGCAGACGAATGAACGGCTTTGTGCGCTGGCGCAGAAAGGCGATGCCGCCGCACTGGACAGCCTGATCGACAACAACAAGTCCTTTATTGGCAAGGTGGCAAATGACCTTTTCCGCAGCATGAATCTGGCACAGTCCGGCCTGAACCTTGACACGGACGATTTGAAACAGGCAGGGAATATGGGCTTGTGGAGGGCCGTGCCAAAGTTCGATGTAGCGCGCGGCATGAAGTTCCTGACTTATGCGGCTCCTGCCATCCGCAACGCCATGATGGATATGGTTCGGGATGCCTTTACTGCTTTTGAGCAGCGGATGGTGACAGAGGACAAGGATGGTATCTGCTACCAGCGTATTTCGCTGGACGATGTTCTGTCGGGAGAAGAACAACTACGGCGCATTGAAGCCATAGCCGACCCCTACGCCATGCAACCGCAGAGCATTATAGAGGAGCAGGAATCGCGCCGGGAACTGTACGATGGCCTGAAACGGCTGACCCAACGGGAGCAGACCTATTTGCTGTATCGTTATGGCTTTACCGATGGCGAGGAACATCCGCTGATTGGCACGGCGATATACTTTCACCTGACGAAAGGCCGCGCCAAAAAGACCGAGGAACAAGCTATGGATAACCTGTGGCTGGAACTGCCGTGGTGGTTTATCTGAATGGGCAGAGAGGAATTGTGTCAAATTGACATAATTCCTCCCGATAAGAGGGATGTGGGCGAAAATGCTGGCAATGTATCTGGCAGTTCTGGATGACCGGAGCAGCGAAGAACAATTTATAGATGTATATAATACCTACAAGCGGCTGGTCTACCATACTGCTTACAAAATCATGGGCGATTCGTATCTGGCAGAGGATGTGCTGCAAGAGGTGTTTTTATACGTCACCAAAAATTTTTCTAAAATTCATCGAGAAAACTGTCACGAACTCGCCGCTTATCTCGTTAGTTGTAGTAGAAGCCGTGCATACGATATGCTTCGCAAGCAGCGAGAAGAACCGCTGGAAGAAGTCCCGGACGCACCAGATGATGCCCCGGTGCCGGATGATGCCGTAGTCAGCACCGATAACATCCAACACCTGACAGAACTGATCGGACAGATGAAACCGATGTACCGTGATCCTCTGCGCCTTTTGGCGATGGGCTACACCAACCGGGAGATTGCCGAATCGCTTGGACTGACAGATGAAGTGGTTCGGATGCGGCTTTTCCGTGGAAGAAAATTATTGTGGAAGGAGTTGAACAGCCATGAGTGAGCGGACAGAAGTTTCTTTTGATGCAGCGTTGATGATGGCACTCCGTGCAGATGCACAAAAAGAACTGGACGAGCTGCCAACTCCGGCACAGCTTAAGGAACGCTACCCGGACACTTCCCGATGGGATGCTCGCCTGAAAGCAGCATTGCATAAACGCCGTCCGGTGCTGAAACGAGTGCTTGTTGCAGCCATGACGCTGGTAATTTTAACTCTCGGCGCGCTTGCAGTAAGTGCAGACTTCCGCAAGGCAGTCTATACGATGATTCAGAAGTTCCTGCCCATTGAGATGCAGCTGACGTATCAAGTGGATGGAGAACCATTGGAACAGCTTCCGAATGGATACAGCGATTATTATGTGCCGGATGGATTTGAACGAGATCGTGAGCAGGAATTTGAAAGAGCAGAAAACTTTTTGCACGTTTACTCGTCAAAAGAAAGCGGCAAGGGATATACTGTTCGCTGCTCCATTATACAGCCGGGGCAGCAGTCCTCGTTTGATAATGAGCATACAACTTATGAGAATGTAAAAGTTGGAGACGCAGATGCAACTTTGGGAACGAGTGCAAGCGAAAACGGAGACACCGTTTATATTTTAAGCTGGGAGCAAGGAGGCGTTTCAAACACGATTATGGGAAACATTTCACGAGATGAGATTATGAAAATTGCTGAAAACGTATTTTAATATGAAACTCCATGCTATTTGTTAGAATCAACAAATAACATGGAGATTCTTTGTATAAGCGTACAAACATAACGAAAAGCAGAGATTTTTTCAAAAAAGCTGTCACAAACATAAGGCGTGCTACGTTGACTAAGCAAAAGCTCCTATTAGGAGCAAAAGATTGGAGGTGTATTGTCTATTTATGATGAGAAAAAAAGAAAAAGTAATCACAATGACTGTGACCTTGATTTTGGTGGTCATACTGATTTGTATAAAAGTCACTCACTTTGTGATAATAGAACGTCCATTGAAACAATGCAGGATAGTATCAGCATACCATCTTACAGTAGACACTAATGGTGCTCAAATTGACCAGTCTTGGCTATTTGAAAAGGATGACCTGACATATATAGATATTGCCAAAACTTTTGAGCAGACATATTTTGTCACTGATTATGCTGGTGGTTCTGGTGATAGCGGTGCACTCAATGAACTCACGATAGCTTTTGGTGAAACAATGGACGGAATGCCAGATATTCGCATAACGGTTTCTGAAAATGGCTACATTCAAATCAATGGTAAAAGAGCATATCCGCTTTCTCTTAAATATGCAGGCAATAGGCTTTATGGACATCTTTTGGAGTGCTTGCAGGATGGAGCTGATCGGCAGCAATAAGAATGACTAAGCAAAAGTTCATGTGGAAGGTAAATGCATAAAAGTTTGCGTAGAGGTGATTCCGATGCAGAATTAAAGAGAAAAGAACATGAAACATAGCCAAAGTAATTGCAACAGTTAATAAAACATAAGGAGAAAATCACCATAAAAAAGATGACTCGTAACGAATTCCTCAAAATGGCTGGAACGAGTGCTGCGCTGGTCGTAATCAACACTGCTTTAGTGCCTACTGCTATTGCGGCTGAACCTATCGGTACAGTACTTTCTGCAAAAAAGTCAGTTAATACGGGAACGGCTGTAAGCTCTGCAACGTTCGAACTTGTTCCAATTTCTCGCCAAACTTTCTGGGGCGATTCTGGTTCATGCACACTCGATTATCTGTCTGAAGGATATATCCAATGGACGATTACCATCCCCGGCACAGTAATCACTTCCTTTGAAGCTAATCTACATTTCAATAAACTTGGAACACCCTTCGGTACATTTGATTATGCTATCTCTACACGTAGTACAAGCGGTACGGAAGATGTAAAATACGGGCTGTCTAAGGGAAAATGGGAGGTTGAATTTACAGGAATTGCAACCGCTGCCAACGGCGATATGTATAGTGTTGTCGATGGCGCAAAGCTGACTTTCAGTGTTACTAAATAATCCGATTGTCACGAAACACTATATAACTTATATGTGCAATCCTTTATAAAGCAGTATATAGTATAAAGTGAACCCCATCTGCAACAGGCATTTCAATTAAAAGAGTCTGTTTCAGGTGGGGTTTTAGAATGAGCATGATTCCTCAGGCTACCTTTAAGAACTGAAGACTTTTTTACAATTGATGACTTTCTTGTTCAGCCAACCAAGCGAGTTTATTCCATCCGTTTGCATGACACTGTTTATTGATAAATTCCAAGATTTTTTTGTGATTTTCTTTTGATAGAGTATCGCCATTATGACATGCAAGAAATGTAAAAGGCTTCGGAATATCTTCTTTTTTGTCGGCTAGTAATAAAATATATCCGATATATTTCCCGTTTTCAGATATTACATAAAATTCAGGCAAGGTTCCTTCTTTGCTGCTCCGAACGAATTTTTCAAAAGTATCAAGTGGTATTTGTTTAGGAACCGCATAATCGTAGACGTAATGGATAGCGTCAACTTCCGTATTTAACCATACAATCTCCATAATTATCCCCTTTGTGTTTTTATAAATATTGGTAAAGCGACAAATATATAATCTAATGAATATACGGAAAATGCGTTTTATTTGTTGCAAATAAAATAGCAGCTTGAAAATGTTTGGTACTTTAACCAATATATCACGAGAAATATTGTGCAACTGAGAGAACTTTGATT
Organism: Faecalibacterium hattorii; assembly: GCF_003287455.1. Classification (GTDB taxonomy): domain Bacteria; phylum Bacillota; class Clostridia; order Oscillospirales; family Ruminococcaceae; genus Faecalibacterium; species Faecalibacterium hattorii. Next base: position 35,965 of record NZ_PRLC01000021.1, read on the forward strand.
GAGGTTGCGCACTCGGTTGACTTGTAAAGCAAAAAGCATTACAATAATTTCGAGGTGATAACCATGGAAAAAACGATGATGCTGAACGTCCGAGTCAGCCCCAGCGTTAAACAGCAAGCCGAGGATGTGCTGAAGCAGCTCGGCATCCCAATGGCAACAGCCATTGATATGTACCTGCGCCAGATTACCCTGACTGGCGGCATTCCGTTCTCGCTGTCCCTGCCGAAGGCTCCGGCTGCGCTGAACGCTGACACTATGACCGATGACCAGCTCCATGCAGACTTGCAGGTGGGCATCAAAGAAATACAGAACGGTGACACCGTGGATGCCGCAAGCGCATTCGCCCAGTTCAGGGAACAGCACAGATGAAACAGTATGATGTGAAAATTTCCCGGATGGCACTCAGCGATATGGAGCAGATCTACAGCTACATTGCCGACCGTCTGTTGGAATCTGACACCGCAATGCGACAGTATGACCGCATTGCAGAAGCAATCCAGTCGCTGAACATCCTGCCGGAACGCTGTGCGCTAGTGGAAAGCGAGCCGGAGCGCACCCAAGGGCTGCGGCAGATGCTGGTGGACAACTACTCGGTGTTCTACATCGTGAGCGAGGATGCGGTGTCGGTAGCCCGTGTGCTGTACAGTGCATCCGACCTTGTGCGCCGCCTGCGGAGAATGAAGTGAAAGGGGTGTTTGCATGACCGCCGTGATTTATGCTCGCTATTCCAGCGATAACCAGCGCGAAGAATCCATCGAAGGTCAGATTCGCGAGTGTACGGCCTACGCCGAAAAGAACGGCATTACCGTGGTCAAGCACTACATTGACCGCGCCCTTTCCGCCAAAACCGACAACCGCCCGGACTTCCAGCAGATGATCAAGGACAGCGAGAAACGGTTGTTTGACATTGTGCTGGTCTGGAAGCTTGACCGTTTTGCCCGAAACCGCTATGATTCGGCCCACTATGAGTATCAGTTGGAACGAAATCATGTCAAGCTGGTATCTGCCACGGAGCCTATCTCTGACAGCCCTGCAGGTATCATGGTCAAGAGTATGCTCACCGGCATGGCTGAATATTACTCGGCAGAACTTTCTGAAAAAGTCGTGCGCGGCATGACCGAGAATGTTCTGAAGGGGAAGTACAACGGCGGCACGATTCCCATTGGTTTTAAGGTGGATGAGGAGAAGTTCTTTCAAGTCGACCCGCTGAAAGCTCCCTTTGTGGTAGAAGCCTTTCAGCGGTACAACGATGGCGCGACCATGAAAGAATTGATGAACTGGCTGAACGACAGCGGCGTGACCACCAACCGCAACCAGAAGTTTACCTACAACAGTGTTCAGACGCTGCTGACGAACAAACGGTACATCGGAGAAAACCACTTCAAGGACATTGTGATGCCCGACAGCATCCCGGCCATCGTGGACAAGGACTTGTTTGAAGAAGTGCAGCAAAAAATCAAGAAGAACAGCCGCGCTCCTGCCCGTCACAAGGCCGAGGATGATTATCTGCTCACCACCAAGCTGTTCTGCGGAATGTGCGGTGCCATGATGTTCGGCGAGTGCGGCACAGGCCGGAACAAGGTCGTTCATCATTATTATAAGTGCTCTACTGCTAAGCGTTTCAAGACCTGTAAGAAAAAGACCGTTCGTAAGGAATGGCTGGAAGATTTGGTCGTGGCTGAAACCATGAAGCTGATTCAGAACGATGCCGTGATTGATGCCATCGTTGCGGAAGTGATGGAGCTGCAGGATCAGGAAAACACCACGCTCCCTTTGCTGGAAAAGCAGATGCGCGAGGTAGAGAACGGCATTGAAAATATGCTGAACGCCATTCAAGCAGGTGTGCTGACCAACTCCACCAAATCGCGTTTGGAAAAGCTGGAAGCCCAGCAGAAAGAACTTGAGGTTCGAATCGCCGAAGAAAAAATCGCTCGGCCTCGGTTAAGCGAAAATCAGGTTCGTTTCTGGCTGACCCGGTTCCGCAAGCTCGACCCGAACGTGAAAAGCCACAGGGAGACGCTTATCAACACGTTCGTGAACGCGATTTATCTCTATGATGAAAAAGTTTTGATTACATTCAACTATAAAGACGGCACAAAAACCATCACTTTCGATGAAATTGCCGCCAAAGATGCCCCAGAGGGCAATGGTTCGGATTTAGGTTGCTTCGCTCCACCAAAAAAACCAGCGTAGAAAATACGCTGGTTTTTTGTTTTGCCCGGCATCTTAAGTCACACCCACGAGGGTGGATTCGAACAGCATCGACCCGCCGAACAGTCCGGCGGGGAAAAAAGCCCCTGCGGGGCTTTTTTAGATGCGCGGCTCGCGTAATCCACCCGCGCCCACCAAAAAGCTCAACGCATGAACGTGCGCTGAGCTTTTGTTTTGGCAGAAGGTTTTCTTATTGCGAGGGTGCTGTACCGTGCATCCGACCTTGTGCTTCTTGCCTGAAGATACGGAGGATTTTGCGGAACGGGCGAAAACGCGGCAGGATGGCGGCGGAAAAAGAAAAAAGCACGTCAATCCTCAATGGATCAACGTGCAATTTTGGTCGGAGCAGCGGGATTTGAACCCACGGCCTCTTCGTCCCGAACGAAGCGCGCTACCAACTGCGCTATGCCCCGAAAATACCGCAGCTTTTCGGCTGCGGTCTGGTTGGGGATGAGAGAATCGAACTCCCACAAGTAGAGTCAGAGTCTACCGCACTACCACTATGCAAATCCCCAATATTCGGTTTTGTCAGGAGCGGTAAGCGCCGCTGACAAGGGATATTATACTATCAAACACCCCTCTTGTCAACACTTTTTTCGAAGTTTTTTTCGTGGGCTCCGAGCTGGCGCTGCATCGTTTTATTTGAACAATTCCTCTCAATATGGTACAATAAAAGCAACATTTCAGCAACGGAGGAAATCGCCATGCTCAAACGTCTGCGCAAGAACCATCCGCTCCTCTATTGTATCGGGGCGGAGGCAGTGTTTCTGGGGAGCCTGTTCGTTTCATCGTATCTTGTGGTGATCGCCCTGCTCCTGTTCCGCTTCAACTTTGCCTATGCGGATGATTACCTGCTGGGCTGCATTCAGGAGCTGGTGGGCATCGGCGTGGCGGTGGCGCTGCTGCGGCGCACGGGCAAGGCGCAATTGCTGACGCGGCGGGGCTGCGGCTTTTTCAATGGGCTGCTGGTGGGCATGTACCCGGCGGCGCTGCTGGCCTATAACCTGTACGCCAAGCTCTTGTTCGGCCTCCCGGCGGACGGCACCCTGCTGCCCCTGTGGCGCATCCTGTGCTTTTTCGCCAACATGATGCTGGTGGGCGTCGCGGAGGAGTTTCTGTTTCGGGGCGTCGTCGCGGAAACGCTGCTGGAGCACTTCGGCACCAGCCGGGGCGGCATCTGGAAGGCGTGTCTGCTGTCCGGCGTGCTGTTCGGCTGCGCCCACCTGACCAATCTGTTCACCAGCGCCCCGCTGGGGGTGCTGATGCAGTGCGTCTTCGCCACGTCGCTGGGCGTGCTGTATGGGGCCATCTATTTCCGCACCGGCAACCTCTGGGTCACGGTCTTCCTCCACGGCGGGATGGACATTCTGTCCATGCTGATGGGCGGGCTCTACGGCACCGAGACGGTGGCCGAAAGCGTCAGCGGCTACGACATCACGATGCTCTCGTCGGTGCTGGTCTACCTCATCCCGGCGGCCTTCCTGCTGCGGAAAAAGAAGATCGGCGAGGTCCGGTTCTATTTCAAATACTAACGTGGAACAGGAAAAAGCAAGAGGTCTGCGCGTGGCGCAGACCTCTTGCTCTCTTTCTTATTCGTAGTCGATGGGCAGGGTGGGCAGACCGTTCAGCTCCAGCCCGGCGGTGTGGCCGGCGATGTACTGGTAGTAGCCTTGGGCTGCGATCATGGCACCGTTGTCGCCGCAGAACTTCAGCTCCGGTAAGTAGACCTTGGCCCCAAGCTTCTGGGCCCCATCGTTGACCAGTTGGCGCAGACGGCCGTTGGCGGCTACGCCCCCCGCAAGGCAGACCTGCTTCGCCCCGGTGTCGGCGGCGGCGAGGAGCAGCTTTTCGGCAAGGATGCCCGCGATCCGCTCTTGGAAGCTGGCCGCGAGGTCGGGCACGTTGACTTCCGTGCCCTTCATCTGGGCCTGATTCACTTCGTTCAGCACGGCGGTCTTCAGGCCGGAGAAGCTGACGTTGTACTTGCCCTCTACGTGGGGCACCGGCAGGCGGTAGGCCTTGGGGTTGCCGGTCTTGGCGGCGTTGGCCACGCTGGGCCCGCCGGGGTAGGGGAGACCCAGCGTCCGGGCCACCTTGTCAAAGGCCTCGCCCGCCGCATCATCGACAGTGTGGCCGAGGATGTGGTAGTGGGTGTAGTCCTGCACTTCCACGATGTGACTGTGGCCGCCGGAGGCCACAAGGCAGAGGAAGGGCGGCTTCAGCTCCGGGTGGGTCAGGTAGAGGGCGGCGATGTGGCCCCGCAGATGGTGCACGGGGACCAGCGGCTTGTCTGCCGAATAGGCCAGCCCCTTGGCGAAGTTCACCCCCACCAGAACGGCCCCGATGAGGCCGGGCGCAAAGGTCACGGCCACGGCATCCACGTCGTCGATGGTCTTGCCCGCGTCCAGCAGGGCCTTTTTCACGGTGGCGCTGATGAACTCGCAGTGGCGGCGGCTGGCGATCTCCGGCACGACGCCGCCGTACAGCGCCTGTTCCTTCACGCTGGTGGAGATGACGTTGCTCAGCAGCTTCCGTCCGTCCTCCACAAGGGCTGCGGCGGTCTCGTCGCAGGTGGATTCGATTCCTAATACGATCATGATTCAGTGGGCCTCCAGCCAGTTTTTGCCGATGTGGACGTCGGTGCTCAGGGGCACGGCGTACTGCACACAGCCTTCCATCTCTTCCCGCAGGATGGCGGCGGCCTTTTCGGCCTCCGCTTCCGGTGCCTCCACGATCAGCTCATCGTGGACGGTCAGGATGAGACGGCTCTCCATTTTTTCGTCCCGCAGCCGCCGCCAGACCCGCACCATGGCCAGCTTGATGACGTCCGCTGCGGTGCCTTGGATGGGGGTGTTGCGGGCCATCCGCTCGCCGCTGGCCCGGATGTTGTGGTTGGTGCTGGTCAGCTCCGGCAGGGCGCGGCGGCGTCCGAACAGGGTGGAGACGTAGCCGCAGGCCCGCGCGTCGGCGATGGTCTTGTCCATATAGCCGCTCACCTTGGGAAAAGCGGCCAGATAGCTCTTGAGGAAGGCGTCGGCCTCTTTCACCGACACGCCGATGTCCTTGGAAAGGCTGTAGGCACCCTTGCCGTACATGATGCCGAAGTTGATGGCCTTGGCCGAGGAGCGGATGCGGGGCGAGACCTGATCCGGCGGCAGATTGTAGATCCGGGCCGCCGTGGAGCGGTGGATGTCCTCGCCGGAGAGGAAGGCGTGCTGCATGTGTTCGTCGCCGGTGACATGGGCGAGGATGCGCAGCTCGATCTGGCTGTAGTCGGCGTCCACCAGCACCCAGCCGGGCTTCGCGATGAAATAGGCCCGGAGCTGGCTGCCCAGCTCGGTGCGGATGGGGATGTTCTGCAGGTTGGGGTTGTCGGAGGAAAGGCGGCCCGTCCGGGCCTCGGTCTGGTTGAACCGGGTGTGGACCCGGTCATCCTCGCCCATGACCTTCAAAAGCCCTTCCACATAGGTGGAATTCAGCTTTTGGTAGGCGCGGTACTGCAAAATGTCCTCCACCAGCGGGTAGTCCCGCAGGGCTTCCAGCGTTTCTGCGTCGGTGGACCAGCCGCGCTGGGTCTTTTTGCCGTGGGGGAGGCCCATGGTGTCGAAGAGCATTTCGCCCAGTTGCTTGGGGCTGTTGGGGTTGAAGCTGGTGCTGCCGGTCTCCATCTGGATGCGGGCCAGCACCTGCGAAAGCTCGGTGCGCATCCGCAGCCCGAACTCCTCGATGCCCTGCCGGTCCACAAGGATGCCGGTGCGGGTCATGTCGGCCAGCACCTGTGCCAGCGGGAATTCGATCTCGTTGTAGAGCTTGTCCTCGCCCAGCGCGGTGATCTCGGCCTTCATCTTGGCGAACAGGTCGGCAAGGCCGCCTGCGTCGGGCCACGCCTCACAGGTGAAGGCGGCCTTGGCGCGGTAGCTGGTCAGCAGCTCGGTGACCTGATACTTGGAGGCCGAGGCGTCCAGCAGGTAGGCAGCCAGCTTGCCGTCCCAGACGATGCTGCTGCCCCAGCCGCCGTGGGCCATGGCCAGCGCGTAGAGGGGAGCGGAGTCGAAGACGTCCAGCGTCACGCCGGGGGCGTCCAGCAGCTGCACCAGCGCGCCGCTGTTCAGGGGGTAGACGGTGCTGCCCTGCACGGCGTACCACGCTTCCGGCTGCAAAACGACATTTTTCACGCCCGCGCGGCCCATGACGGCGGGGCGGGTGGCCACCAGATAATGTCCGGCGGGGGTTTCGGGCAGCTGGGAGACGGTGCCCTCCAGCGTGGGGACCTCTTCGGGCCCGGCCTCCGGGGCTACGCCGTCCAGCCCGAACCGGGGGATGAGGCTGTGGAGCTCCAGCTCCTGCATCAGCCGCACGGCGGCGGCCTTGTTTCCTTCGCCGACCTTGTAAGCCCCCTCGGCGGTGTCGATGGGCGCATCGGTGCGGATGGTGCCGAGCACATGGCTCAGTTCCGCATCGGCCCGGCACTCCAGCAGGTGTTCCCGCTGCTTGGGCTTGATGATCTTATCGTCGAGGTTGGCGTAGACGTTTTCCAGCGTGCCGAACCTCTGCACAAGGGCGAGGGCGGTCTTTTCGCCGATGCCCCGCACGCCGGGGATGTTGTCGGACGCATCGCCCATCAGGCTCTTCACCTCGATGAGCTGCCTCGGCTGGATGCCGTACTTTTCCTCGATGGCGGCCACATCCATGGCCACGGTCTTGCTGCGGCCCAGCGCCGTGGTAGCCAGCAGCACGGTGGTGGTCTCGCTTACCAGCTGCAGGCTGTCGCGGTCTCCCGTGGCAAGGAAGCAGTCGTCCTTCCGGGCGTCACAGGCAGCGGCCAGTGTGCCGAGGATGTCGTCGGCCTCCCAGCCTTCGGCGGTGACCTGCCGGTAGCCGAGGTCGGTCAGGAGCTCCTTCAGCACCGGCATCTGCTGGGCCAGCTCGTCAGGCATCCCGTGGCGGGTGGCCTTGTAGCCGTCGTACATCTTGTGGCGGAAGGTGGGGGCTTTGAGGTCGAATGCCACGGCGACCTCGTCCGGGGAGCACTCCTTGAGCAGGGAGTTCAGAATATTCAGAAAGCCGAAAATGGCGTTGGTATAGCGGCCGTCCTTGGTGGTCAGCAGCTTGATGCCGAAAAAGGCGCGGTTGGCAATGCTGTTGCCGTCAATGACCAGTAAACGCATGGGCGATTTTCCTCCGATCCATAATTTCACACCTTACAGTATAGCACAAAATCGCAGGGATCGGAGGGATATTTGAAAATTTTCAGGGAGTTTTCCTTATTCCGAGACCGTGATCGCCGAGACGGGGCAATTCTGCGCCGCGTCGATGGCGGCGGGGACCAGTTCGCCGGGGAGTTCGCCGGGCTGGGCCACGGCCAGCGTGCCCTCCATGGAGAACACCTCCGGGCAGATACCGGCACACTGGGTGCAGCCGATGCACAGGTCAGGGTCAACGAATGCTTTCATAAAACATACCTCCAAACTTCAGTCTGCCGCTAGTCTGCCCGGCGGGGCCGTGAAATATCCCTATGCAACCGGGCCGGAGTATGATACAATGAAAAGAGACTTTTGGGAGGACAAACGCATGAACATCCAGATCTTCGGCACGAGCAAGTGCTTCGATACCAAAAAGGCCCAGCGCTACTTCAAGGAGCGGGGCATCCGGTTCCAGATGATCGACCTGAAGGAAAAGGAGATGAGCCGCGGCGAGTTCGAGAACGTCGCCCGCGCGCTGGGCGGCTGGGAACAGATGGTGGACCCGGCGGCCAAGGACAAGCAGACCCTCGCCCTGCTGGACGCCCTCGTGGACTGGCAGAAGGAGGATAAGCTCTTCGAGAACCAACAGCTCTTCAAGACGCCCATCGTCCGCAACGGCCGCAAAGCCACCGTGGGCTATCAGCCGGATGTCTGGAAAACGTGGGAATAAAACGCGCTTTCACAAAAAATCCACTCCCCGGATTTTGCACTTCGGGGCAAAACGTGGTATACTAAGACCCGGTATGACCGACTACAGTCCAATTTAGGAGACGAAAATCAAGATGAAAACCTATATGACCCCGGAAGAACACGCCCGGCTTCACCGCCGCCGTGCCCGTCAGGCCCTTGGCCTGTTGGTGGCAGTGCTGGTGCTGGTGGGCGCGGTCACCGTGGTGCGCGCGGGTGTGCGCACCGTGGCAAAGCTGTTTGACGATACCCAGCAGCGGCAGGAATACGAGGATGAGCTGGAAGGCCTTGTCCTCTTCGACCCCGTGCCCTTCGACGGCATTGAGAACATCGACGACCTGACCCTCCGCGAAGCGGCGGTCTGGGGCTGCGTGTACAGCATTCAGGAGACGCAGGGCAGTTTCGACAACTACAACACCGACCCCGACACCGAGCAGCTCCTGCTCCCCTCGGTGGATGTGGACGCCTACCTTGCCAAGCTGGTGGGCCCCAGCTTCAAGATGAACCATAAGACCTTCGAGATGGAGGATATGACCGTCGAGTTCGACGAGACGACCCAGTGCTACAAGATCCCCGTCACCGGCAGTGTGGGCAGCTACAGCGCCACCGTGACCAAGCTGTTCAAGAAGGACGGTCTGCTCCATGTCACCGTGGGCTACATCCCCACCCAGAGCACCGACGACAGCATCCTGAACACCTTGTCCGACACGCCCACCAAGTATATGGATTATCTGTTCCGCCGCCAGAACGGCAGCTGGTATCTCACCGGCCTGACGGACAGCGAGACCAAGCCCGAATCCACCGCCGCAGCCGCCTCCGAGCCGGCCCCCATGGCCGAGAGCGAGGTGCAGGACGCCATCCTCGCCGCCGCCGGTGACTCCACCGTCTCTTCCGAGGCGGCCGCCCCCGCTGAGTCCGCGGCCAGCACCCCGGCGGAGAGCACTCCCGCTGCCGACAGCACCGCTGCGGAAAGCACCGCTGCTTCCGGCGAGGCCGCTGCGGCGAGCACCGCCGCGTAAGGCAAACCGCAGAAACAAAACACCACCCCGGCTCCAAGGCGCTTGCAGCGCCCGGAACCGGGGTGGTTCTGCTTTATGGGAGATCATTTCAGATCGAACCGCACCACGACCAGCCGATACCACAAATAGGGGATCATGTTCCAGATCATCCACACCTCCATGAGCAGGTAGTGGGGCAGGTCCTTCAGCCGGAAGGGGCGCTTGCCGAGGTTGCCGGAGCGGAGCAGGTCGAAGGCTTCGTGCATCCCCTTGTCCCATGCGCTGCCGAAGCCCTGCTTGTGGAACTTGTAACACTTGAGCAGATAGCCCAGCGCCAGCGGGAGAAAGTTGACGATCAGCATCAGCAGCGGCTCGTTCTTGAGCGGGAGCAGGATGCTGTTGCGGCCGCTCTGCTGGCTCTTGAAGGCGTTATACTTGACCGCACCGGTGCTGGCTCCGCAGATGTGGTAGCACTTGGCGGTGGGGCAGAGGATGTTTTTGTAGCCCGCATTGTTGGCCCGCCAGCTCAGGTCCACATCCTCGAAGTAGGCGAAGAAGTTCTCGTCGAAGCCGCCGATCTCGTCCAGAATGCGCTTGCGGTAGAGCGCCGCGCCGCCGCACGCCGAGAAGATCCGCTTCTGCTTGGTATAGCGGCTGGCCCGGCGGCCGTCGCCGGTCTTGCAGGCAAAGCCCATCCATGTCACATAATCGCCCGCATCGTCGGCCAGCTCCCGGTCAAAGTGACGGATCATCAGGCTTTGCACCGCAAAGATCTTGGGGTCGCTCTCGGCGGCCCGGATCAGCTCGGCCAGCCATTCCGGCTCGGCGAAGGCGTCGTTGTTGAACAGCACCACGAATTCGCTCTCTGCCCGTGCAATGCCCTGATTGACCGCGTGGGAAAACCCGGTGTTCCGCCCGTTTTCGATCAGCGTGAAGTTGGGGCGGCTGCAATAGCTGCGGGCCTGTTCCAGACTTTCGTCGGTGGAGCCGTTGTCCACCACGATGAGCTGGAAGTCCTGCTCGGTCTGGGCATAGACGGACTCGATGGAGTCCTTCAGCCAGCCCTTGCCGTTGATGTTGGGGATGACGATGGTTGCTTTCATAAATGCGCTCCTGCAAAGTTTCGATTTCGGGGCAAGTATACCATATTTGCAGGAGAAATGGAATAGGTGAGTCGGGGCGGCCTCTTTCGACCGTAAGCAAGCATCCTCGCTTTTGCCTTCTCTTGCGCAGTGCTAAACAAAGGCGCAGGGTCCCCTCTGCCGGGCTCGCCCTCTCAGGCGCTCCGCGCCAGCTGTCCTCCCTCTGTCGCATATGCGACATCTCCCTCCGGCCGGAGGGAGTCTTTCCCAAAGGGGGAGCCCTTGGCAAAGGCGTGAAGTCTGAGCGCAGCGCCTGACGGCTCCCCTTGCGGCAGCAGGGCGTAAAGTATAAAACCGGAAACTTTGCGGACTGCCAAGGCCTCTCACTTTGGGAGAGGTGGCATCGCGAAGCGATGACGGAGAGGGCAAGCCCGCTCACGGCGGCGCAGGGCCTAGGTTTAGATCGTGCTTCC
>NZ_PRLC01000022.1 GCF_003287455.1 Faecalibacterium hattorii
AAGCCGTCCGAACGGAGCAGGATGTAAGCGTTGGCGCGGGAGATGCCCAGCGCAGCAGCGACATGATCGGCTGTCAGCGTGATGGGAAGCTGCTCATACGAAGTGAACTGAGAGCGCATAGAATACCTCTTTTCTCTATATGCTGTGCTAAGTGAATACAGGAGCACTATATATTGTACTTTGATATGTAACAAGGGGCATCTGCGGTTTGCGGATGCCCCTTGTGTATATGGGAGGAATGCCTGTGAATGTCAGAATTTCATCGGCAGTGCGTCTTTTCTGCACTTGCCGTTGTAGGCGGTGTAGATGGCAAAAACGTATTTTTTCCATCCGCGCAGCTTTGCGGGGTCGTCCTGCCCGATGCGGTAAATATCGACCGGGTGGATGTTGCGCAGCGCACGGAGCAGCCGTTCTTCACTGAACTCGCCGTGGTACAGTTCCACAAAGTGCATCATGCCTTTCAGAACAGAGGCCCGGAACGAATCGGGTTTGCCTTCCCATGCTGCCACGATGAGCCGCATCGTTTCACAGTAGAGCGGTTCGCCCATCTGCTTGTAGAGCCGGAAAGCCGTACCAACGCAGCCGATGCGGTAATCGGTCAGCTGCTGGCTGTCATAATTGAGGCTCAATCCCACCCGGTTGGTGGCTGCGAGAAAGGCTTTGGAGATGGCATCGCCGCCCACCACCTTGGCACGGAGCTTGATGCCTGCCGTCAGCGGCGCAGAGAAACCGTTCTGCTCGGCAAAGAGCAGGGCTTCCTGCTCCACGGTCATGCCCGTGTACACCTTGCAGAGGATCGGCAGATCCTTGCCGCCGTTGCGGAGGATGCGCCCCTCGATGGTGTGCTGCCCATCCGTTACGATGAACTGACCGTTACGGAAACTGACCTTCGGCTCGTTTGCCACATATTCGTTGAAGTGGGCGGCAATCAGTTCCACACGCTTGCGCTCCACACCACGCTGATACAGTTCGCGGGGATAGACCAGCTTGCTGCTGTGGATGACCATGAGCTGGTACGGCGGGTTGACATGGATGAAGGGATTGTTATTGTCTTTCAGGCGCATCGCATTTCCTCCTTGATCCTCCAGATGTACGTTTCGGCTTCTTTCAGGATTTCAGCAACCTGCTGTTTACGCTTCGGGATGGTGAGCAGACTTGGGTTGAATGTGAAGCTGTATTCCAGCCGTTGGATCATTGCGTGTACCGCAGCTTCCAGTTCGGTGTACAGCATCGTGTCCTCAACGCTTCCAGCGTCCTCAAAGGACGATTTGATGGGTGTGTAGGGATAGAGGGGCGGCTTACCGTCAACCACCTCAGGCGGCGCGTAAGCCGCCGTAGAGCGGATGATGGGTGGAAGCCGCTGAATGCTCCCCATCGGGTTCAGGGCAAGGCTGGCACGGACAGCATCATCCACCCGGCTCATTTCTTCCGGGGTGAGGTGTCCGAGGAATTTCAACACTCGGCTCTTGTCTACGGTAAAGATCTGCTCTGCCTGAACGATGGACGGAACGGAGAGAAAATCGTTCACCAGCAGGCAGTGTGTCGGCTGGGTATACTTTTTTGCCGCCTTGCTTGTCAATGTGGCTACGATCAGCGTGGGCGAGTAAAAATTTCCCACATCGTTCTGGAGAACGACTGCCGGACGATTCCCGCTTTGCTCTGAACCGATGGCGTTGTCGAAACGAGTGAAGAAAATGTCTCCGCGCTGGAATTTCCAGTTTTGAATCAAAAGCTGCCCTCCTTTTTCAATATGTACACCGCCCGCTGCACCTCCTTGGCAGTGGGCGGTGTGTTTGTTCAGCGCTTCATCACAACGTAGTCATGACCGCGCCGGGTCTGGCAGACTGTGCAAGTGTCCATGCTACGGTCTGCGCTGGGAACAATGGCGATTTTGAACGCCTTGGATTCTACAAAGCTGCAAAGGCAGACACCGCAGAGCGTGCGGATGGACCGGATCATTTCCGGGGTCAGTTCCATTTCCTCGTAGATCGCTTGCTCTAAGGTGGTACGGTCGTTCTCGTTCATAAAACCTCCTATGTAGGACGAAAATGTGGATATATGGAATAAGTAAAAAGAACAGGCGTGGACGAAGACCGAAAACAGCATTCGGCCACGCCTGATTTAATAAGTTAAGGTCTCGCATATTCGCCCTCGGCTCCCTGCGAGTGGGGCATAAGCATCTGGCAGCGGACTTATACCGCTTCATTGGCATTTCAGCCACCCCGTCTGCTTTGTGACCGGGCCGCGAATTACGGAAGTATCATTATCGGAGTACCAGATGAAGGAACTATTCAGTTTTCAAGGTCCGTGAGAGGTCTGTGTGGCAGACCTTTCACTGTTAACAGAAAACAAGGGGTAAAACGGGGGGTGTTTTCAAAAAAATTTTTTGAATTTTTTTCGAGCAGCCTGAATGGATTCTCTTACAGTGGTGCGATCAGCGTGTTGAACACGGGCAATCTCTGTGATGCTCATACCTTGAGCCAGCATCAAAATTCGCTGACGCTGGTTTTCACTTAAATGTGCAAGGCAGTCAAGCAGATGCTCCCGATCTTCCAGTTCCTCCATCAAATCATCCGGGGTTTTCTCGGAAACCAGATTTGTTCCCTCGTAATCCTCGGAATCCAAAGAAAAAGCCGTATGATAGCGTGAACGCTCGTTGCTGGCGTGTTCCATGCGGCGGGAATCGTAGATAACCTCCGCAATCTCGGCAGAAACAGTAATATTGACACTTTCACCAGTGACAAACTCGTAGTGAAGAATGCGAGAGTCCATGTGTAACCTCCAAATTTTCGATAAAACGTGAAATGTCGAAAATCTGGAGACACTACGGATATTTCGCCGCTTGGGGTAGCCATGAAAAGAGGGCAAACATAAAACCTGCTCCTTTTCGGGAGCAGGCCATCTGAAGCTATAAAAATAGCCGGACAACAGCCGACCGAAAGATTGGAGATCTTTCAGTCAAGCTGCTGCCCGGCTATTTGGTGCTACGTTTCATACATCACCCGGAGGTGACGGCCCGTTGCTCGGTGCGAACAGTCCATATTCAGAGTGCTTTGCACCCGATTCTTATGAAACCAATGCTTACTTGGCTCGAATGGAAAGGTTGAGCCATAACATTTCCCGGCAACGCCAGCATTTTATGTGGATGAATCCAGTGCAGTCGGCGGTCATTCGATAAAGTTTTAAGTTGCACTTGGGGCAAAACTGCCAGTGTTCCGTAATTGCTTTCTTCTTATGATCGAGCATGACTTTCCCTCCCAAATATAAAGTTTGCTGCTGTATCATAGGAGAAACGGTGGACTGCGGCACTTTGGCTCCAAAAGCGCAAAAACGCCAGCCTCCCATGGCGGGAAGCTGGCGCAATATAACACATCGGCACGATTGTAGGTGGTGGAACGGAACGATTGTGCTTGCTTCGGGGCGGTCTGGCTTACGGCAGCAGACAGGCTTTTTTTGATGCGTTACCCCAATAAAAAATCACAGTTACCTCCACAAACGGCAACTGTGATTGGATAGCGCGTGAAATCGCCCGGACGAGTTACCGTTTTTTTATAACTCGACCGGGAAACGCAAAAATCGGCACTATACTTCCTACTCACAGGAAATACAAGGTTATACCGCGTCATTCACCAGAACGATACAATACTATTGAGGTGAACGATGATGCCGAATTCTGACTTGAAAGTACTTGGAGAAAAGGTTCGCAAGGAGCGCAAGCTGGCAGGTTTAACACAAGAACAACTTGCTGAACGCTGCCATGTTTCAACGAAGCATATCGCCAACATTGAAAAAGGCAGCATGAATCCATCTTACGAAATTCTTTTGGCGATTGCTCGTGTTTTGCCGGTTTCGCTTGATGCGCTGATCACTCCGGGGATGGGCAAAACGGAAATAGAGTTAAAAGAGTTCAATCGAATCTATCTTTCCTGTCCAGAAGCAGTGCGGGAAACCTTAATGGACTCGATCCGCACACTGGCAAAGCACCTGACAGAGTTTTACAGTAAAATTGAAAATCCCTGAAAATGTTTTGCTTGTGGTACAGTATAGCATATTTTTCAAAGTCACTATACCAAAACGAACCCAAAAGCAAACCAATTTTATACCAATTCAGTCGATTCCCAAGCTGACCTGAATCTCTGTTTCCAAATCATTTGCCAATGCCGTATATAGTTCTTGTGGTGTGCGGCAAAGAATTGCATTGAAATTGATAGGGTCGCCCTCATTGAAAAGCCTTACATATCCCCAGCGGCATGGAACAACGTCCAAATAGGTCGCAGACTCTAAAAAGCTATGGAAGTGGGTCAATACTTCTTCAAATGTTTGCATGGTTTGACCTCCTGAATTAAGTTATCTCTATTTTAGAATATTCTTGGTCATCTATGCAAGGATGCCGATTTTGTACAGCACAGAAAACGATAAAAGCCATACCGAAGAATCCTACTAGGATTTCACGATATGGCTTTTATTACAGATTGCGATTCAATCGCACCGATTCCGATGATGGGACAAATTGATATCCAATGTTGGAAACCGTTTTAATATAACGGGGGTGATCTTTGTCATCCTCTATTTTCTGGCGGATTCGACCGATCGTGCTGGTGACGGCTCTCAAATAGCTTTCGCTGTCCTTATGCCAGACTGCTTCAAAGATCTGCTCCTTTGTAAACAGTTTGCCCGGATGCTGTGCCATCAAACTCAAAACACCGTATTCATAACGACTCATGTACACCTCTGTTCCGTGTTTGAAAACACGGTGGTGTTCCAAGTTGATTTCCAGATCGGGACGGCTCAGAGCGTCTGTGGGATTCCGCATCAAATCGAACCATTCAAAAATCGTCTGCTCTTGCGGTGGGCAGTGATCCTTCGTGATGCGAACAACAACTTCAATTTTTTGCATACAATAGACAATCCTCCCCCAAAGCCAAATCTATATCACTCGATATGGAAAATCGGGTGTAGCTCGCATTTCCACATTGACCGTGCACTACGATGCCGTGTGCTTTAGCCGCCGTCGTTTTTGGAATCCCGAAAGTTCAGAGCTGCCATCAGTCATCCAAACGCACCCGCCCAGAGAAGGTCGGTATAGAGCCATACTTGGAGAATGGCAAAAATCACTTCTGCGATCAGCAGCAGGATGGCGGCCGTTAACAGCAGACGTGCCGATAACTGCTCCATCTTAGGTATCCCTTTCTGTGCGAAGATAGTGCTGCGCCGGTGGCCGCCAACTGCACCAGAATTAGAACAGCAAACAGACCGAAGCTCTCATAATAGAACAGCTCATCCCTAAATAGAAGGACATCACAGAGCGCAGTAAAGGTAAGTGTCACAAAGTAAATGATATAATCTCGCAGGCTTCTGCGGATATTTTGAATTGCTAACTTCCAGTACATATCTTCCTCCCATCACCTTACGCTATCGGAGTTGCTGCGAATCGAACGCTGGAACAGCAGCCATGTACTGAGAAAGTAGCAGCTCAGCAGCAAAGCGAAAATCCCGACAATGATACCTATTTGCCGCATCAAGGCTCCGCAGCCAATATAAGCTGAGATTTCAGCAGAAACACTTTGAAGAAAATAGACAATCACAATCATTGCTACAACGATTGCCGCTGTGATCGGCATCCCAAACCAAACACCAAGCTGTTTTAGAACCAAAGTATGCAGGTCCTTCTCTTCCACTCCCATTTTTCGCAGAACCGAAAATCTGTAGTTGTTTTTTTCTGCATCTAGGAGCTGCTGAAGAGCCAGCACGGTAAGACACATCACCATCAGCACAATTGCACCATAGATCAAGGACGCTTTTAGGATAAAGTTAAGGGCGATTATACGGTTCACTTCCGTAGTACGGACAGTTGTACTGTATCCTGCCAGATTGTCTTTATCAGGATCTTCTGGATAAGAACGCCCAAGAAGCTGTTCCAGCATTTCTGCCGTTTTGAAGGGAAGCGGATATTGGGTCATCACAAATCGGTTGCTCTGTACCGGAAGCAAGACTTGCGCTATCTCGTCCGGTATGATATACACTACATCTGTATATAGATTATAGATGGATTCCCCCACAGGTTCCTGAAACACTGCATTCTCACTGAGTTTCAGAGTGCCTGCGTCCGTTTCCAGTAAAGTATGCTCAGCGATGTAGTTTTCAATATCCTTGTCCTCTGCCGCACTATGCCAGTGGGTAGCAAATTCATCCTTTTTTAAAATAATAGGTTCATATCCCAACATTTTCCGAACAGCGTTATAATCCTTCAGTGCAATCGCCAAGGGAGGAAAATCGTACTTTACCCGCTGGTGAAAGTCGCTTTTTTGAGGAAGATATTCCGAAAAAGTCAAATCGTCCTTTATCTCTATGTTGTTTTGTTCTATGAACGCAGTAATTTCCTCATAGTCTGTATCCGGAAGATTTTCCACTTCATAAACATCGTTGTAGCGGCTTGAAATTTGAATGTCATAGACTGCCCGACTATCCAAATAGCCCAGACTCCATCCTGTCAAAACTGGCGCAATGACAAACAAGCAGATAGAAAAAGTCAGGGTCACACAAATGATCGTCATCGTTTTCGTATTGGTAGCCAGCTTAGAGGAAAGCTGTCCAAACAGAAATAAACTCGTATTGTGATATTTGCGGGACACTTTAGACTCCTTCCAGTATAGGAGCGCCGCATTCGATAAATACATGACTGCGGAAATGATAAACAAAATATCCGCAACCCCAAACAGCAAATATTGATTCAGAGTTGGGGCGTCAAATCCAAGGAAGTAGGCTTTTTCCAGTTCTGCGATGGAAAAAATCGGGATAGCGGTCAATACAGCACCAGCCAGAAGCCCGCAAAGATATGGGGAAAATCCTATTTTTCTGTGTAAAAAAGAAACTGCAATTGCCCAAAGCAGCGTCACGGCAGGGAAAAGGACATTCCCCCAATACATGAGCTTTACAGGAAGTGGATGTCTGGGATCGGAGTAAAAATGATATTTTACAGCACCTACCTCCAGCATCCACAGCAGCATAATGCCATAGAAAATACAGATCATCGGCATCCATCTGCTTTTATGAAGCGGTTTTTCATTCTGACGGTTTGCCGTCATAAGCTCAATAATCCTACTTTTATTGAGAATTCTGACATTCCCGACTCCAACCAGAATCTGGCAAACAACAAAGAAGCCCACGGTCAGCAGCACGGTATCTGGAAAAAAAGACCAAGAAAAAGCGTAGGGTTCCCCAAAAGAAGCAAGCAGCATAGCCGTAATGACCTGAGAAACGACCATCCCCAGAAGGATTCCCACCGACACAGAGAATATGAGCAGGAAAAAAGTCTCTCCAAAAAAGAGCAGTCCTATGGTTTTTTGCTCCATTCCCAGGGTTGCCTCAACTGCAAACTCCGATTGTTTTTTTCTCAGCATGAAACGATTGACATAGTGGATCAGAAACAACAGAAGCAGACTAATCCCGCAAATCGCCAGTTTCATACCTCCAGCCAGCAGGGAAATATTATATTCCGCACCAATGGTCGGATGATAATGGGTGCTGCTGATAGACAAAAACGCATAGAACAATGTGACACAGAGTGTCATGGTCACAATATAAATCAAATAGTCCTTTCCTGACCGCTTTGCATTTTTGAAAATGAGTTTAGTGTACATCATTCACACCCCCTCCCATCATGGTGAGGACATCCAAGATTTTTTCAAAGAAAACCCTACGAGAATCACTGCCTTTGAGAATTTCCGCGAAGATCGCACCATCTCTTAAAAAGAGAATACGATTGGCATAGCTTGCCGAAAAAGCGTCGTGTGTTACCATCAGGATTGTGGCGTCAAGGCTTTCGTTAATACTCTGGATTGTGGAGAGCAAGGCTTGTGATGAGTGACTATCTAACGCGCCGGTAGGTTCGTCCGCCAGGATCAACTTTGGCTGGTTGATAATAGCTCTGGCACAGGCACACCGCTGTTTTTGACCGCCGGACACCTGATAGGGATATTTATCCAGAATATCCGTGATATTCAGCTTTCCGGCCATTTCCCGCACCCGCCCATCAATCTCACCTGCAGGAACCTTGTTGATAGTCAGTGCCAAGGCAATGTTTTCCGAGATTGTCAGAGTGTCCAGCAGGTTAAAATCCTGAAATACAAATCCAAGATTCTCCCGACGAAACCGGGCAATCTGTTTTTCGTTGATTTCCGTCACATCGGTTCCGTCCAGATAGATATGTCCCGCACTGACGGTATCAATGGTGGAAATACAGTTGAGCAGGGTAGTCTTGCCGGAACCGGATGCTCCCATGATTCCTACAAATTCCCCCTCCTGAACGGAAAAGCTGATGTCCTGAATTGCTTTTGTAACATTCCCGCCATTTCCGTAATATTTTTGGATATGATCCAGTTTCAAAATTTCTTTCATTGTTATCACCTCTGATCTCTATTGTAGAATAAGAGTGGCTTCGTTTGTATCAAGTTTTCTTACAAAGTTCTAACAAAAATGTAAGAAGTGCAGGACCGCAATCAGCCCTGCACTTCATGGATCAGACAGTTGATGTGAAACGCCAGGGAAATGGCGGTTCCTTGTTCCGATGATTCTGCCGCAATGCCAATGCCCAGCTTTTCACAGAGCCGTTTGCATAGGTACAGGCCAATGCCTGTGGACTGCTGGACCATACGACCATTCTGACCGGTAAATCCCTTTTCAAAGATACGGGGCAGATCGGACGCAGCAATCCCAATTCCATTGTCCTCCACGACAAGAACAACCTGATCTTGCCGTTTATGAGTAGAAATGCGGAGAACCGGTTGTTCCGTACGATACTTGACCGCATTGGCAATCAGTTGGTTCAGAATAAAGCGCACCCACTTTTCATCTGAATAAACCGTGTCCTGCATTTCCTCCACTTCCAGACGCATACCACCTTGGAGCAGCAGATATTTATTATCTGCAATCGCCTGATGCACCACTTGGGACAGTGCCATTTCCCGGACAGAATAATCTTTCTCTGTATGCTCACTGCGGGCGTAATAAAGAGCTTGTTCGGTAAAGCGGTTGGTCTTTTCCAGTTCCAGCAGAAGTTCCTTTGTCCAGTCCGTCCGGTGGTTTTCACATAGGAGTTTCATGGCAGTAATGGGCGTTTTGATTTCGTGAATCCATTGCTCAATGTATTCTTTGTACTCCAGGCGTTCTCGCTCGACTTCTCCAATCTGTTCCAACATGGATTTTCCAGCCATTTTCAAAAGCTGATAGTAAACCTGATCCTCGGCCTGTTCCGGCAGCTCCATCACTTCGGAAATGAGGTATCTTTCGGAAAGTTGCTCCGCCATATCCAGAAGTTTTTTCATCTGCCGCTTCCGTTTCCAGTAAGTGAGGACAAGTCCCGTCAGCAAAATCAATGCCCATACAATCAGGATCAATACTACTGCGGAAACCGAATTGCCGCACACCAGCAAAAATACAGTGAGTGCAGCCATACAAACAAGGTTCGTCAGCAGAAATGGTAGCCTGTTTTTCCAATATCGTCTGCTGTTCATATCGTGTACCCCTGTCGGTGCTTTGTCTTGATAAAATCCGTCAGACCGATGCCCGCCAGTTTTTCCCGGATGCGGTTGATATTGACGCTCAAAGTATTGTCATCCACATATAGCTGATTGTCCCACAAATACTCAATCATATCTCCGCGAGAACAGATTTTTCCACCGTTCTTGAACAAATAATAGAGAATTTTCAATTCGTTCTTAGTAAGTTCTACGCTCCGTCCATTATAGTCCAAACTGCTGGATTCCAAATGCAACACCGCATCTCCATAGACGATCTGTTCCTGCTGCTGTGCGGGATAAGCTTTTTTCAGTAGGGAAGCGATTTTCGCAAGCAGGATTGCTGTGTTATAGGGCTTCGTGATAAAAGCATCGCCACCCAGCATAATGCTGTTTAATTCATCCATATCTGTATTACAGCTCGTTACAAAAATAATCGGCACCTCGGAGAAGGTACGGATTTTAGAGCATAAAGCAAAGCCATTCTCTCCGGGCAACTTAATGTCCAACAAAATCAGATGTGGCGTTTCATCCTGAATCTGTTCTATCACAGCAGAAAAATCCTTTATGCCAATCGTTGCATATCCATTTCCATTCAATAATGTTTGCAATTCTCCCTGTATCACAGGATCATCTTCAATTATCATAATTTTATATCGTTTCATGCTTTCTGCACCTTCCTTGTTTTGTCCGGCCATCAATCGGCTTTTCTGCAGTTTTGGGAATCAGCCAAACACCAGCCATCTTCACAGCGCCGGGGATACGCCCAGCAGCACAATAGTAATTTACTCTACGAGGTGTCACGCCCCACTTCTCGGCGGCCTCTTTCAATGTCATATAGTCCATTACGCACCTCCACAGAGTACATTATAGTTCCTCATCTCGAATAATGCAAGAAACATAATATGAATTATAAAGTTTAATCTTACTGCATTCTCTGAACTTAGGATACTCATTAGAATGGGGGTTAAGATAACGATATAGATGCACTTCACCTTGCCCTCATACTGCGGCAACAGGGCTTTCAGTGCTTCAAGATTATCGCCGTGGATGATCATGTTCTCACTGCCGTTGTTCTCGGTGTGCTGCCCCTGCTCATCAAAACTGTATTGCCGCTCCAGCACCCGGAAGGGAACTTCCTGATGATGGTTCACGACTTTATTTTTACCGATCCATTCCAAGGTTGGCATGGCGTTTTTCTCCAATCTAAAAATTTCAAACTGCGGACAAAAAGGACGCATTGTTGTGGCAAGCAGGGCGTCCGTATATACAAACGCCATTTTTGCGTTGCAAAATGCTTGTTGGGATAGTCCCAAACCCTTTGTGTACTGCATCCGCCGGATGCAGGCTGCGCATTTGTGCCAAATGCTTCTATAACGAAAAAGAACACCGAGGACTCTCCCCAAAATGGGAAGAATCCTCGGCGTTTTCTGTTTAGCGGGTCTGCGATTTTTCCTTGGGGTCTTTTTCCTCGGCGAAGAACAGCTCTACATTCTTCTGTGCTTTTTTCAATTCCTGCATTTCATCCCGTGCCTTACGGTAGGCTGGATAAGCAGCTTTCTTTTGAGAAAGCAGTGCGGAGTATTCGGCATCCAGTTCTTTTACCTTTGGCAACTTTTTCAAACTCGCTTCGTCAAAAGCGACTTTTGCCGCCTTGTGCAGCGTGATTTGTTCCCGGTGTTCTTCCAAAAACTTCTTGCTGTACCCAGCCTTACGGTAGGCATCATACACAGGTCGGGTTTTGGCATAGTTGACGATGTGCGCCCGCAGGACAGCAATCTCTGCCATACGTTGCTCTGCGGCCTTGATGGAATCGCCTAGTTCATGGTATCGTGCAGTCGCTGCATTTACTCGTTCCTGCATTTCTTCGATGCTGCCGATTTTATTTTCCTGTAAGAAAATCAGGGTCTTGGACATTTCTTTCAGATTATAGCGTTTTGTCCACCGTGCGTAGCCTTCGCCTTTGCCCTCGGAGAGTTTTGCCTGAATGTCCACCAACAGGTGGAACGACTGTTCTTTTGGCGGCTGCTTCTGATGTGGGCGGTGTTCTGCTTCTCCGGCGATGACCGCCTTGATCTCGTCCTCGCCATAGCCGGTGCCCAATGTGCGAAAACGGATAAAGCGTTTCTGCCGTGCGCCTTTGACCGAAGTGTGCTTTCCTCGTTTGACCTCATAGCCTTGTTGTTCCAGCTTTTTAAGAAAGATTTCAAAGTCCATAGGCTTCTCGTTCAGCAGGATGCCGTCAATTACAGAACACAGCTTGTCACGATTGCTTTCTTTGGGTGGATAAAGTGTGCGCTTTTGCCGCTCCCGGTACGGCTTGATTTCAATAACGGACAACTGATGTTCCAGACAAATCAAATCGCTCAACCGCTGCACCGCCAGCCCGGACAATAAAAAATCCCGGAATTTCCGGGTGCTGTCCAACGCAGTGGAGTTGTAGATAATGTGATTATGAATGTGTTCCCGGTCCGTGTGGGTTGCAACGATAAACGCATACTTGCCTTTGGTGAAACGCATTGCCAGCTCATAACCCACCTTGTTGGCTTCCTCGGCAGTGATCTCTCCGGGCTTGAACGATTGCCGAATCTGATAGGCGATCACATCGCTTTTCTGCCTGCGACCGGTGGCAAGTTCGTATTGGCGTTTGGAGAGCATAAATTCTTCATCCACAGTCAGGGGACTGCATTCGTAACTGCTGACCAGTTCGCCCTGCTCAGTCTTGTCGGGATTCTGTACATAGTCTGTACGGCTTTTCAGACAGGCCGCAACCGACTTGCCTTTGTTTTTGTGCAGCGCGATCAGCCGTGTTGCGGCCATCCTAAATCCCCCCCATAAAAGAAAAGCCGCCCGAAGGCGGCAAAAGGTTGAAAATGCTCCTTACAGTTCGGCCAACCACTCACTGAACCGCCCGATGCCCTCGGTGATGGCAGTTGCGCCGAAAAAGAGGACAAAGCAGAGGAATTCGGCTACCAGCAAGATAAGGAACTGATTCCAAGTCTGACGGTAAGCAGTGTAGATGCCGCAGCCGAAGATGTAGAGCATCAGCGGAGCAACTACATAGCTGGACAGGGTTAGCAGCCACCTTGCCATCAGAGCTAGAAACGCCACAAAGAGAGAAATCGGGAAAAGAACAATTTTCTTCAGCATAGACATCATATCGGGCACTTCCTTTCTGTTCACCCTTATTATAAAGGTATCGACTACTACCTTGCAAGGATGTCAAACATTATATGTACACCCGCAGTCCTCCAACTGCGGGAATTTTTATAGCTCTGCCAGCTGGGAAAGAATTTGCTTGCCAATGTCAATCAGTTCATCCAGACGCTGCCGCAGATCTTCCATGTCGGCGGCGTAGACCTTGCCGCACTCGTTGGCACGCTTGGCGTACTGATTCAGATTGTTGCTACAATTCTGGAGCAGATAAGCCATTCGGCGTAGCTGCGGCAGATCGAGATTTAGGCAGTATCCATCCAATGCCATTTTGCGGATATAGGCACTCAAGCTGCGGATGCCCATGCTGAACATCTTTTCATAGATGCGGTTCTTTTCTGTTTTGGTCAGGCGCAGGATGATGATTTCATCCCGCTTCTCTTTCATCGTGCATCACCATCCTTATCATAGTAGCTGCGGAACGGTTTGACAGGCTCCGACTGATTGGTCTTTTCCCCCAGTGCAGCCAGCACAGACGGACGAGTTGCAGGTGTTTCGGTTTCCTCGGTTTCTTCGGGAACATCCTGCGAGGAACTGCGGTCACGGTCGATGTTCAGCAAGGCGTTCAATTCAGCAAGGCGGGCAGACTTTTCGACCAGTTCTTCCTCCTGTGCAAAGGGCTTTGCCACTTCGACCTCTGCGGCCTGCTTCTGCTGTTCAAGGTTTTGCAGAGCATTTTCGGCATCTGCAATACGGTCAGCGAAATTGTCGATGGCATTGTCCAGACGAGTGATATTGCCGTGCGCATCATCACCTAGTGACACCGGGTAGCTTAATTCTGCCCGAAGAACGGCCTGATGCTCATTCTTGAAGCTGTCGAACCGGATGTTCAGTTCAAAGCCGCGGTAGGTGCCCAACAGCATCATGTCTACATTGGGCATCTCCTGCCGTGCCAGAAGCAACCGTTCGCCCGCAGTCTTTTTGTCATCGTACACCACGCCCTTGATGGTCATGCCGCAGAAATTCTCTTTGTCCTGCGGGTGTGCTGCTGCAATCTGTGAATCCTGCTGCAAAGCAGTAATGCGGGTTTTCTGTTTCTGAATCTCTTCCGGGAATGTTTTGAGTAGCTTATCCTCCAGACGATATTTCTGATTCTGGAAGTCACCCCGCAGAACTTTCAATTTTGCCACCTGCACATCCAAGTCCATCTTTTCCCGAATGCGAGGATCGCCAGCACACAGAGCCTTGATTTCAGCGTAAGACAGAGCCTGTTCATCAATATCATCGCAAGAACGCATGGGCGATTTACTCGTCATGATCTGCGAAATAAACTTCTGCTTATTCTCCAAGGTCTGGTACAAGTAGGCGTCAAATGTCGATTCGGTAACGTAATTATAGACGTAAACCTGTTTGTTTTGATTGCCTTGGCGGATGATTCTACCGTTGCGTTGGGTCATATCGGAAGGACGCCAGCCTACATCCAGATGATGCACTGCCACGAGCAGCGTTTGTACGTTGGTACCGGCTCCCATCTTGGCGGTGCTGCCCAACAGCACACGCACCTGTCCGCTGCGCACTTTGGAGAAAAGTTCTGCTTTTTTGTTCTCCGTGTCTGCATTGTGGATAAACTCGATCTCCTGTTCGGGCACACCAGCATTGAGCAACTTGGAGCGGATATCATCATAGACGTTGAACGAACCGTCACCCTTGGGAGTAGACATATCGCAGAAAATTAACTGGGTCAGCTTCTGCTCCTTGGTGTCGTTCCAGATGCGCAGGACGTTGTTGACGCAGGCATTCAACTTACTGCTGGGGTCATCAGGCAGAGCGGAATTCATCAACCGCTGGTCAAGACCGATTTTGCGGCCATCCGACGTGATTTTCAACATATTATCCACAGAGGGGTCAACAGAACCGCTGTGGACTTCGGCTGCACGTTCGCTCAACGCCTGCACCATGTCCTGTTGGATTTCCGAAGGCTTGACCACTACGGTTTCAAATTTAGCTTGGGGCACTGGTAGGTTCAACTGATCGCTGGTCTTGATATCCGCCGCTTCTTTGAACATCGCCATCAATTCGGGAAGGTTGAAGAACTTAGCGAACCGGGTGCGTGCACGGTATCCGGTACCTTCGGGCGCAAGTTCAATGGCCGTGGTCGTCTCACCGAAGGTGGATGCCCACGCATCAAAATGGGTCAGTCCTTTCTGCTGTAAGGTGTTGTACTGGAGATAGCGCATCAGGGTATACATCTCGGTCATGCTGTTGCTGATAGGGGTGCCTGTCGCAAAAATAACACCACGGCCTCCGGTGATCTCATCGAGGTAGCGGCATTTTCCAAACATATCGGAGGATTTTTGTGCTTCAGATGTGCTCAGTCCGGCCACATTCCGCATCTTCGTATATAAGAACAAGTTCTTATAGTTTTGGCTCTCATCCACAAACAACCTGTCTACGCCCAATTGCTCAAACGTAACCACATCATCTTTACGGTCTGCGCCTTGCAGCTTCTCCAGTTTCTGTTTCAGAGACTTACGCAGTTTTTCCAGCTGCTTTACCGTGAAATGCTCACCAACCTGTGCTTTCGCTTCTTCGATGGCCTCCTCGATTTCATCCATCTGTTCCTGAATCAGACGCTCCTGTCGTTCTGCGGACAAGGGAATCTTTTCAAACTGGCTGTGTCCGATGATAACTGCATCATAATCACCGGTCGCAATTCTCGCACAGAATTTTTTTCGATTACCGGGTTCAAAATCTTTCTTGCTGGTAACCAGCAGCTTCGCATTGGGGTACAGGCGTAAAAACTCGCTGGCCCATTGTTCCGTCAAATGGTTTGGCACGACAAAAAGACTTTTCTGACACAAGCCCAGACGTTTCAGTTCCATAGCGGAAGCCGCCATCTCAAAACTCTTGCCAGCACCGACTTCGTGCGCCAAAAGGGTGTTGTACCCATACAGCACATGAGCAACCGCATTGCGCTGATGCTCTCGCAAATTGATCTCCGGGTTCATGCCCACAAAATGAATATGACTTCCGTCATACTCACGGGGTCGGGTGCTGTTAAAAAGCTCATTGTACCTCTTCACCAGCAGAGTCCGCCGCTGCGGATCTTTCCAGACCCAGCCAGCGAAAGCATCCTTGATGGCCTGCTGTTTCTGCTGGGCGAGGGTGGTTTCGTTCTGATTCAGCACGCGCTTTTCCTTGCCATCCTCCACGATGGTATCATAAACGCGGCTGTCACGCAAGTTCAGGGTATCCTCCAAAATCTTGTAAGCGTTGGCTCGGCGGGTACCGTAGGTTTCAGTGGCCATAATGTCACCAAAGCCAGTAGCAGATTTATTGCTGATCCGCCATTCGGAAGTGTAAGGGGAGTAGCGAACGGTGATGGCATTGTTGTAGCGGATACGATAGGGCGGCTGAAAAGTTTCCATCATAAACTGTTGTACGATAGAGGGGTCAAGCCATGTGGCACCCAAACGCACATCAATTTCAGATGCTTCCAGATCTTTGGGCTGTGCTTTTTCCAGTGCAGTGACGTTGACTGCAAACTCCGGATGGCCTTCCGCAGCAAACTGTGCCATGCGTAGCTTATCGCGCACATTGCCCGAAAGGTATTCGTCCGCAGTCTGCCAGCCGGCTTCCGGGTCATCTGCATCGGCTGCAGGATCTTTGAAAATCACACCGGACAATTCGGTGGTAATGCGTCCGTAGTCACCGGGAGTGCCCAGCAGTTCCGCCATATAAGGCAAATCGACCTTACCATGCTCACCAATAGATACCGCCAGTGCTTCGCTGGGGGTATCCACACTGGTGACAACGCGTTCCGGGCGAATCGTCCGTTTGGTGAACATATCTGCCTTGGATTTGAGATTTTTATTCTCGTCCAGATTTTCCAGTGAGCAGAGCAGATAGTAGGAACTGTCATCATCGAACAGGCGGGCATTTTTCTTGTCGTTGATCAGCCCATATTTTGCAGTAAAGGCATCGTAGGCGGCGTTCAATTTCGCCTGCGATGCCTTGATATCCTCGTCCGGGAAGTCGTTCAGCTGCTGGTCAATCAGTTCGTTGACGATCTGCCGCAGTTCCACCATACCAGCAACACGGCCCTTGGCGTTATCGGATAGTTCGATTTGCGTCATGATGGAGTTTTCGCGGTAGTAAATGTCACCATCTACCACGGTGTAGCTGAAATTCTTCACGGCGGGGTCTGCAGGCAGCGTCTTACGCTGCGCTTCCGCGTCTGCAACATCTGGGGCGGCGATTTCTGCTGTGGTATACTGTCCCTCGATGTGTTGTACGGCTTCGGCAAGCTGGGCTGCAAGGCTGGTGCCCTCAAGGGGCACAACGGTCAGGTCGTGACCGTATTGGGTGCTTTCCAGTTCTAACTTTCCCAGCACCATCTCCGGGTGGTCTACGAAATACTGGTTGATGGCAAAGCCATCTTCTGTTTTGCCCAACTGCACCCAGTCCGGCTCATGGTCAATGGGGCGGTCACGTTTTTGCAAAAAGATAATGTCGCTGACAACATCCGTGCCAGCGTTGGCACGGAAAGCGTTGTTGGGCAGACGAATGGCCCCCAGCAAATCGGCTCGTTCTGCCATGTGCTTGCGGGCGGTGCTGTCCTTGCTGTCCATGGTGTAGCGAGAAGTCACAAACGCCACGATGCCGCCCGGACGCACTTGGTCGATGGCTTTCGCAAAGAAATAATTGTGGATGGAGAATCCCAGCTTGTTATATGCCTTATCGTTGACCTTGTACTGACCGAAAGGCACATTGCCCACCGCCAAATCGTAGAAATCACGGCGGTCGGTGGTCTCAAAACCAGCGACGGTAATGTCTGCCTGCGGGTACAGCTTTTGGGCGATGCGCCCGGTGATGCTGTCCAGTTCCACACCATATAGGCGACTGCCCGCCATGCTATCCGGCAGCATTCCAAAGAAGTTGCCTACACCCATGGACGGTTCCAGAATGTTACCGCTGCGGAAACCCATACGCTCCACTGCATCGTAGATACCACGGATCACGGTGGGGCTGGTGTAGTGGGCGTTCAGAGTAGAAGCGCGAGCGGCGGCGTATTCATCCTCAGAGAGCAGCCCTTTCAACTCTGCATATTCCTTTGCCCAACTATCTTTGCCGGGGTCAAAGGCATCCGCCAGACCGCCCCAGCCCACATATTGCGAAAGCACCTGCTGCTCCTCGGCGGTGGCACCCCGGTGCTCCTGCTCCAAAGTGCGCAAGGTCTGGATGGCTTCAATATTGCGGGCGAATTTCTGCTTGGGGCCTCCGACACCCAAATTATCATCCGTGATGTGAAAATTTCCTGCGGCTTCCGGCATCGGTTCAGCGTTCAGGGCTTCGTCTGCGGCAGCAGCATCCGGAAAGGTCTGCCACTCGCCATTGACCTCCACAGAGATAGGCAACTTGTCCAGTTCCTCATCAGGTGTAGGTTCATCCCGCCGCAGACCGTCCTCGAATTGCTGCTTGTTGAGTACCTCGTTATCCCACGACTGCCCATGCGCGCTGGTGTCGATGCGCACATCGGTTTCGCCAACATAGCCGATTTTGCCTTCGATGGTTCGGGTGGGAAGGTCAACAACAACTTCGTCACCGACCTTGTAATCAACAGCCTTTTCAGGAGAAACGTCAATAATTTCATCCTGCTGCTGTTCATACAGTTCCCGGATATTGGGCAACCGTTCAACCCGGAAGATGGGCTGTCCGCTGTTGGTCAAGTCCATGTCCTGCAAGCTGACGGATTTGAACATGAAGTTGACGTGATCCACACGGAAATCCCGGCCATCTAGCTTGATGATGATGCCGATCGGCAGATAATCTTCCTCTCGCAGATATTTTGTCTGATGATGGGTACCATCTCCGCCCTGTCCGGCTAGATAGATGCTGTTGCCCTCGGCCCACAGCTTCTGCGATTTTGCTACCCACTCTCTGCGCAAAAAGCCGGTCACTTTGACTTTTCCCAGCGCATTTTCCTGTGACAGCAAATTAGAACGAAAAACTTCCTTTACAGTGATTGCATCTTTGTCATAGAACAGAAAATATCCGCCCAGTTCAAAGCCAATCAGGGTATTGGGGTACTGCTCTTTCAGAGCATTGTATTCGGCAGCGGCATCACCATCCAGCATTGGGAGCTGTCGTTCCGCTTCCTGCACGGCGGCACGATGCTCTTTTTCCTTATCGGTCAGGTAGCGGTCAGACTGAATCATCAGGTCGATGTATTTCTCGACCTGTGTCCAGCTTAACGTAACCTTTTGATGATCCGGGTAGTGGTCAAATTCAAGTCCTTTTCCATCATGATTTACAAAACCGCTGCTGCCATCCAGAAAATCCTGCGAATGTCCGCCGATGCCGTACTCTTTCGCCAATGCTTTAGCGCGGAGTTTGCGGTCGGGCTGTGTCTGGTACAGTTCGATGATCCGCTGCTTACCGCCTGCAAACCCTGAACCGTGCTTGCGCAGTTCGTTCTCAATTTCAGCCTGCGACAAAACAAAAGCGGAGGGCGTTTTTTCGCTCTCCGCTTGGTCGATTTTTTCAATTTGCTCAGCTTCGGTAGGAATGTGGGCATTGAAGAAACTTAGCTGTAGATCAGCTCCGTCAGCACCAGTTCCTCGGCTTGCGCTTTCAGGCTGTTCATGTGCTGCACCCATTCCATTTGCCGGCTCTTCTTGTCCGGGGCCGGGTTCGATTTCAGCAGTTCGGTCATCAGATGCTCCTTCATCGCTGCTGCGTTCTGCTCCACCTCCATCAGATGCGGATACAGGCTCCCGTTCATCAGCATCGTGTGGTACAGCACCGGACGCTGCTCCTTCAGATACGTCCGGCGCAACCTGCCGTACTTGCCCAGCGGCTTCCGGGGCTGGTTCAGGGTCAGGTTCGGAAGCTGGTAGTCCCCGACGGTCGAGTAGGTCACGTTCCTGCTGTTCGTATTCATATTGGCTCCTTTCTGCATTGCGGCGGCGAATGGTTGTTTTTACGGTGCGCTCGATGTTCCGCAACACCTCCCGGCTCATGTCGCTGACAGCTGCGCCGAGGGTGTAGACGGCATCCGGGGTGGAAAAATTGTAGATTGCCTGAAAATCGTCCTTGTCGAACCACCCGGCAGGCTCAAAGCCGCAGCGTTCCAGCAGCGTGTAGGTGACACTGATGGCGGCAGCGGACTTGAACTGCATCTCCACCCCGGCTTCATCATAATCCATCAGCAGCGACCCGTCAACGATGGCACGAATGTCCCCGCCGTTGTTGTCCCAGTAATCTGCCACCAGTTTCCCGGCAACATCGGCAAGCTGCTGGCTGACACGCTCTCCGCTGATGCCGTAGGTGGCGGCGAGCATTTCCGAAACCGGCTGCTTCAGGTCGTCGTTGTACTGCCACACCTCCGGATCACGGGAATTGCGGCGAACCCCGGTATCGCTTACGTCAAAGACGTAGTGCAGTCGGGGAAATCCGCTGGATTCGTCCAGCAGAGCGATGCCCTTGGCACCCCGGCGTACATAACGGTTCATCCGGTTGTTCCAGATGTCAAAGTCGGCGCAGGCGGTGGCATCCGGGCGCTGGGCGTAGATCATGAGCTGGTCGGCAAAAGGGTACTTGTACAGCCGGGATGCGGTGGTCAGGTAGTCCGTCCAGCTTTCCCAGTATCGGGTCAAGCCGTTGGCCGTGCGCTGGGCAAGGGCGAGATATTCTTCGGTTTTGTTTAGCATTTTGGCCTCCTTTTTCAGATTTTAGGGTATAAAAATAGCGGGCAACCGTTTTGGGGTTGCCCGCTGGAAAGTGTATCGAGATAAGATTATTTGCTATTGCCCTTTATGTACTTCATAACGCAGCACCCCATCACGATGACGGGAAGCACGGTTCGTAAACCGAGGTCGCCGACCCGCACATTTACATCAATCACAAGCCCTGCAAACCATGCCGCTAAAGTGAAAACAGTTGCCCAACCGTAACTCATAGAACTGTACTCCTTCATATGTGAATATTCAAAACTCTCTTCTCAGCTTCAGCTTTCATAGCTGCCCGCAAGGAACTTACATTTATTCGACTCGAATGTTTACCGGATTCAGTGTAAGGTTGCCTCTGCCTACCACCTTATACCATTTGCCTCGTTCAAGTTTGATTCTTTCCGTTACGCCCTGTGTAATATATCCGATTTTGTATTTTTCTCCAGTCTCAACATCGGTAAAGACCACATCAGTATCACAATCGCCGCTTACTTTTACAGTTCCCCAAAGTGGCTGTATTTGTTCTGTCTTTATAGTGCTTTCATCGTTTGAAAGGGTGAAAGTATGGCTTCTCTGAATATTGATATAAATCGCCACCAGAAAAACCGCTGCCAGACATAAGGCAAACCTTCTTGTTTTCATCGAAACACCTCCTGTAAATTCGGTTTTATCGAGTCATATCACATAAGCGGACTCTTCAAACTTACAGCTCAGTTTCCACTGCAAGCTGCTCCTGCTTCTCTTTTTCGTCAGCGATTTGGACGTCAATATCTTCGCGCATCTTTTTCAGAAGTGCGAGGACTCGCTTGATTTGACCCTTGGTGTTTTCCACCCTGCTCTGTGCCTGATTGATGTGATCCAGAACTGCCCAGTCTGCAAAGAGGCCGTCAAAGAAGAAATCCGCAAATTTCAAAAAGCTGTCCACCGTAACCTGAAGGTCTGCGGTGATTTCAACATCGGAAAGTTCAGTTTTGAACCGCCGCAGTTCCACTTGGAGCTGTTCGATTTGTTCCTGTGCATCGTCCAGTTCCTCATACTTGGCAAGATCGGCCATCAAACCGCCGCCCATTACGTCCCATGTACTCCAGCCCTCGGCATTGTCGAGGGTTTCGAGAACTTCGTTGACCGTATGCAAGGCAGTCTTTCCTGCGTTGATGGCTTCCAGCAGCTCCCGCTCTTGAACTTTCAGTGCGGCAATGCGGCTTTCGCTTTCCGCAATCTGCTGTGCGGCAGGGTGGGCAGAGACTTTGATGCTTTTGATTTTTTCGGAAAGAGCAGCTTGATACTGACTTTCGCAATCGGACAGCCGTGCCAGTCTATTTTGAATCTGCTTCAAGTCGGCATCAACGGAAGAAAGATCATGGAGAGCCGCATCGTACTTGACGCAGGCTGCATAGGCTTCCTGCCGTTCTTTGTCCAGCTTTTCATCCATTTTTCCAATCACTTGATAGAAAAATGCGGCAAGGCTGTGTCCCTCCAGACGGTCCACATCAGCCTGCTCTGCCAGCTTGGATTTTTCCAGCTTTTTCAGGCAATCAGCAAGCGTATCTCTCTGGGCGGTCAGTTCTTTCTGTTTTGCTTCGCAGCTTTTCTTTTCAGCGACCTGCTGCCAAAGCTCTTTCAACGTAGAATCACTCATATGGAATGTCCTTTCCCGGCATTACGTTTCTTCGTTCAGAAGCTGGTTCAAAAAATGCTGCCGATTATTTACAAATGTTTTGGTGATAACGTAGCTGTCCGTATCTTCATACTGACAAGGATGAATCGTGCCATTGTCGAAGCTAAAAATCTCAGCATCAGGCATTCCGAGGAGAATGGGTGAATGTGATACGATAATGAATTGCGCCCCTTCTTGGGCACACCGATAAATGTTGATCAGTAACGTGAGCTGCCGCTGCGGGGATAAAGCGGCTTCCGGCTCGTCAAAAATATAGACTCCATCTGCACCCATGTAGTCCTGCGCAATGGCGAGGAAACTTTCACCGTGTGATTTTTGGTGATAGCCTTTGGAGGGATGATCGTCATCGGAATAGTCGATTTCCTTGGTGGCTACATTATAGAAACTCTCTGCTCGGAGAAAATACCCGAACTTTGGTCTGCGATACCCCTTGGAAATCGTCATAGCCTCACATAGTTCCGAATGGGAGTTGTATGTGGAAAATGAATAGTTCTTCGTTCCACCCTCTGCGTTGAAGCCGTAAGCAACAGCGATTGCTTCCAGAAGCGTAGATTTTCCACTTCCATTTTCGCCAACAAAGAACGTAATGGGCTTATGGAATGTAAAAGTGTCGATTCCACTGATGGCAGGAATCTGACGAACATAATTGTATGGGCGAACTCTGTTCCAGTCGATGGTCAGCCCTTGGATAAACAGATCGTTCATACAGCACTCCATACTATATAATGTAAGAAACACTTAGCTCCGCTCAAACCCAAGATAGCGGGTGCCCTGAAAACTCAGCTTTCCAATGTCGCCCTGCACGAGCAGACCATAATCGCTTCCGTCCACTTCAAATTCCATCCGGTCGCCGCTCTCCACCTGAAAAGTCACATAGTACGATGTAAATGTGCTAGTGTCGTATCCGTGCGCACCGGACATATCTCCGGCATTGGCACTGCTGGAATGCGAAACATCGGTGCGCTTTGCTACCACTGTTGCCGGAACGGTAAGCCGCGGCGAGTGGTTGTTTTTGTTCCATGTGCGGAGATTTGAAATTAGAGCAAAGAAAAACATTCCAATAAAAAGCAGGAACAGGATTGGGAAAATGAAGCTGAATATAGCGTCAAACCATCCAAAAAACATTTTACTCCTCCAAAATTTCTTCCAGCAGGTCCTTTACATCGTCCAGAAAAGATTCTTCTCCAAGGGTGTTCACCTTGAAGAACACCGCCTGACTGCCGCCTGCGGTGATGGCAGACAGGCGGATCGGACTGTCTCCATTCTGGAACAGGGTCAGCGTCAGACTCAAGCGGTTGCCGCCCATCATGCTGTACCGTTCAAATACACGGACACTGCACCGGGCATCGCCCTCTTTGAAATCACTGCCTGCCTCTAAATCTGCCGACCAACTGCTGTCCGGGATTTCATTTTCCAGCTTCCGAAGCAGCTTGTCAAAGTTTTTGTTTCGGATGGTCTTTTCAAAGATTGCCATAATGGTTCCTCCGTTCTGACAATTAAAATTCAGTCCCTTATTTTTGATACGAGCAGAGCCACAGGAAAATTGCGGAGAAATCGCTTGAAGAGAGGAATTTTGTCTAATTTGATTATAGCATATCTTTTGGAAGAACAAAATACTTTATGTACGCCGCCCGCAGGCGGCAAAGATCAGTCCAGTGGAAATTCCAACTCGACAAACTCAGCATCAGTCATGAGTTTCAGCTTTTCGATAACGCCCTCCGACAACTCCCGCAGGGCAGTTTCATCGGGCATCAGGTAGCACTGCATCAGCCGCAGTTCGTGAATAAGCCCCAGCCGGGTGCCGGTGTTGTAGAGCATCATCAGCATCAGTTCCTCATGGTTAAAGTTCATGCGCATCCCTCGCTTTCCGGCAGACCATGGGGTTGCACTCCGGGGCATCGCACTTTTCCTTGAGATTCATCAGCACCGAAGCACGTTCCGGCTTTTTATCCAGAAACCCCTGTAAATCTTTGAAGCCGATGCTGTCCACATAATGCACAGACACCTCGCCATTGCGTTTAAGTGCGATCACATCGCTGACGGACAGGCTGTGTCCCTCAAAATCCTGCGGACGGGAGAGGTTGAACATCTGAAACAGCTCTTCCAAAACCTCGTCGCTCGGCACATCCTGCCACATGGCGGGCAGATCAGCATAGTAGGTGACCTCGTAATGCTCCGGGTCGGGCGTTTTGCCTCGACGATTCAACTCCCGCATAGAAGCAAATCTTTCATCAAGGATTTTTTCGTCATGCCGCAGCTGCATCACCATATAAACATCGCACCCTGCGTTCAGAAATTTCTGCGGGATGTCCGCCATGGGTTCGCCGTCAAAATTCTGGTTCCATTTTTGCTGCATCGTCCACCTCACAGTTCTGGCGCAGAACGTGCAGAGGATTTTGGCGCAGACGTATCACTTGCCAGTGCTGCCAGCTTTTCCAATGTGGAAGGGCGGTGATCTGCACTCAGTTCCTCGGCTTCCGCAACTTTGTCCATGACGGCATCGTAGTCCTGCAACAGCCGCCGGCCCTTTTCCAAGTGGTGCGCTTCCAGAATCTGCTCACGGGCTTCCTGAATGGTCAGTTCCGGGGCATTCAGCTGCCCGCCGTCCATCACAGAATAATCGCTGTGGTAAATGGTGTAGTCCCATCCATCCTCATAGGACTGGATGGCAAGGTAGCCTTTGCCGCCCAGTTCCCATGCAGCCTGCTCGTCCTGTGTCTGAATCTCCGGGTAGAAGTCTGCATGGTTTCGTTCCATGACCTCGGCAAACTGGCAGATGTGGAACACATTGCCCAGACCGCCCATGTCAAAGTGATAATCATCCAGATGTTCCAGCCGTGCCGTAAAGCTGCGCCCATCCGGGTAATCCACCTGTACAACTCCGCCATCGGGAATGCGGTAGATGTCGTCATAGTGGCTGTTGATGAGACGAATATCCTTCGGCAGCGTTTCAGGCTCCCAGATGCGCCGTCTGCCGATACCAGCTTGCGGGATGTTTTCGAGGATCTTTACGCTTTCCTGTTGGATGACCTTGCGGTCATCGTCCGAAAGTTCAAACAGATACCAGTTCCGGGCGGCAGAAATGGCGTTCCTGCCATCGGGCGGCAGGTTCTTTTTCGAGATCTGCCCGCTTTCCAGCGGCTCACCAGTTACCTTGTTGTAGGTGGCAAAGCCGACGCCTGCGCCATTCTCTCGCAGATGCAAGTATTTGTCGTCATTGATGAGATAAACAGCTTCTTTGGTTTGTTCCATCAGCACCCACCTTCAAATTCCAGAGAAAATCTGCTGCGGCCATCAGCTTCACAGGACAGCAGGACGATGGCGTTGTAGGTCTTGCCCTTGGCACTCTTGCAATCCTTCAGGCGGACACGCCCATCCCGCAGCAGCTTGTCCGCCACATGAGCGTCCATGCGTTTGCCGAGCCGTTTCAGAAAAGCATTATCCTTCCACAGCACGAAACGGCACTCTCGGTTCTCGCAGAACCAGCCCTTTTCACGCTCCACAACATTTGCACCGCAGTTCGGGCAGATACCAATAATCTTGTTTTTCATAAGCGCATTCGCTCCTTTTTTCATTTCCGTGTTCTTTACCAGTTCGGTAATCATCGTATTGATCTCGGTCATAAATTCGCTCGGCTCCATTTCGCCACGTTCGATTTGCAGCAGCTTTGTTTCCCAATCGGCGGTCATTTCCGGGGATTGGATTTCTTCGGGCATCACAGTGATGAGGGCTTTTCCCTTATCCGTGGGCAGCAGAACCTTGGTTTTCTTGGTGCCTTTGCGTTCCAGAAAGCCCTTCTGTACCAGTTTTTCGATGGTGGCGGCTCTGGTAGCCGGGGTGCCGATGCCCTGACGTTCCACACCCTCCGGCATACTATCCGCACTGGCAGTTTCCATCGCATGAAGTAGAAGGTCCTCGGTGAAATGCTTCGGCGGGGACGTTTGCCCCTCTTTCAGTTCGGCACCGGAAACGCTGCACCGGCTCTGCTCCTGCACATCCGGCAGAACAGCCGGTTCTTTCTGCTTGCCCAGCAGCTCGCCCAGCATTTTTCGCTCCACTGCTTTCCATCCCTCGGACAGCACAACTTTGCCTTTGGCGGTAAATTCTTCGCCTGCGCAGATGGTAGTCAAGGTGGTTTCTGCATAGCAGTAAGGCTCACCCACGGCACAGAGCAGCCGTGCGGCAATCAGCCGCAGGACATTCCGCTCCCCGGCAGGGAGGGCGGCAAGATCTGCGTTTGCCATGCTTTTCGTGGGCAGCAGCGCATGGTGGTCGGTGACCTTGCTGCCGTTGATGACCTGCTACACATGGATGGGAAACGGCTCTTCCACAGCAAACGCCCTACCCGTGTCCGTCACCAGCCCCGGAAGGGATGCCGCCATATCCTCCGTCAAAAACCGGCTGTCTGTGCGGGGGTAGGTGATGAGCCTTTTTTCGTAAAGACTTTGGGCATAATCCAACGTCTGCTGCGCCGTAAATCCCAACAGACGGTTTGCGTCCCGCTGCAATGCGGTAAGGTCATAGAGCTGTGGCGGGCTTTCGGATTTCTCCTTGCGTTCCATCTTTTGCACCGTGGCACGCCCCTCCTTTCGGCATTTGGAAAGCAGCAGTTCGGCATCCTCTTTTTGAGCAAACCGCTTGCTGGATGCCGTGCACCCGCTGGTCAGTTCCAGATCCACCGTGTAGAATTTCTCCGGCACAAAGGCGGCAATGGCAGCTTCCCGCACTACCGTCATGGCAAGCACCGGGGTCATAACACGCCCCACCGCCAGCGGTTGACCGTACAGACACGAAAAAAGCCGGGACGCATTGATGCCGACCATCCAGTCGGCACGTTCCCGGCAGAGTGCTGCGTTGTACAGCGCATCGTATTCAGTTGACGGTTTGAGTTTCTGAAAACCCTCGCGGATGGCGGTTTCCTCCATGCTGGACAGCCACAGGCGAGAAAAGGGCTTTTTGCAGCCTGCTTGCTGGTACACCAAGCGGAAAATCAGTTCTCCCTCGCGCCCTGCGTCCGTAGCACAGATCACGCTGTCCACATCCGGGCGGTGCATAAGTTTTTGCAGGATGCCGAACTGCTTTTTGGTGCTGGCAGACACCAGATACTGCCACCTTTCCGGCAGAATGGGCAAATCAGCGATACTCCACTTGACGTACTTAGCATCGTAAACATTGGGTGGAGCCAGCTCCACCAGATGACCCACGCACCAGCTGACGAGATAGCTGTTGCCCTCAAGGTAGCCGTCTTTGCGGCTGGTTGCGCCAAGGACTTTTGCATAGGACATAGCGACGGATGGCTTTTCCGCCACGACTAATTTTGCGATAAAAATCACTCCAATCTGTTTCTGATTGCAATATGTACGGCGGCAAAACGCCGCCTTAAAATCAGATGGGTTCGGTATCTTCCTCGCCGGTTTCTTCCGGTTCATCCTCCACAGGAATCTCAAAGTCGCCCTTGTCCTCGGTGTAGTTTGCATCGGGGTCAAGAGCTTCTTTTTCGGCCTGCTTTTTCTGCTTCTGCTTCATAAAGGTGTAAATGCCGCCGCCAGCAACCAAACCGACCAGCGCCAGTACGCCTAAGAATGTGGCAGCATACTTCGTAACTTTGTTGCCACCAGTCTGTTCAGAACCGGATGCCGCCGCTTCTTCCGCTGCTTTCTTGGCATCCTCCTCAGCCTGCTTACGCTCCTGTTCAGCCTGTGCCGCCGCTTCCTTTTCGGCGGTATAGGCTTCGGCATCTTCATCTTCCATCAGGGAGAGCAGGTCGGCTTCATCCACAAGGTTCATAAAGTGGACGGTCTGCTGTCCCTTGGCATTGCGGTCGATGACCAGATAAAAGGTGGCTCCCGACTTCGATACCAGCGTAATGAACTGCTGTCCGCTGCCATCGGAGTAGTCAGTGTGGTAATCGTCCACCAGAGTCAGATTGCCCTCCGGGGTCAGAGCACCGGTTTCCTCATCGGTCACGGTGACAGCCTCTTCCTCTTCGGTGGCAGCAGTCAGGACAGGCTGTTCCACTTCCTCCACAGGCTCGCCGTCATAGGCAAAAGCAGGAGCTGCCATGCCAGCGCACAGTGCCACCGACAGCACCAGCGCACATACCTTATTCATCATCTTCATTATCGGGGTCCTCCTTATCAATGGTAGCACCGACTGCGGACAGCGCAGCCGGGTTCGGGGTGGAAGTTGCGGACTGCCGCAGCAGGGCGGCAAGCTGTTCCGGCGTGACCTTTGCCGTCCGAACCATCTCGTTCACTTCGGCGGCTTCCGCTTCCTGAATGCGCCGCTCAAGGCTTTCGATGCGGTTGTTGATCTTGATGCGCCGCTCCTTCTCTTTTTCCAGAGAAGCGCGCAGCTTATCGAGTTTTTCGCTCATACTTTCCTCCAATCATTTTGAGAGCCGCCCAAAACCGGACAGATATTTCTGCCAGTAGGACGAATGAATATCGGCATACTTTATGGGGTCGCCAGCGGACACCATCATGCCGTTGCCGAGGTAGATTCCCACATGACTTTTCCCCGGCGTATCATACGTTCCTTCAAAGAAAACAAGGTCGCCGGGCTTTGCTTCGGCTTCGGAAATATGCTGGCTCTTGTTCCATAAACCGTTGGCGGTCGTCCTGCCCACGTTATACCCGTTCTGGTTGTAGACCCAGCAGACGTAGCCACTGCAATCGAACCCGGTTTCCGGGGTGGAGCCGCCCCAGACGTAGGATGTGCCCACATACTTTTGGGCTTCCTTGTAGATGGCGGCGAACTCCTCATCCGTCAGGGCTTCTGCCGGAACCTGATAATCAATGCCCGGCGCGCCAGAGCCATCGGAGCCACCGGGCGGCAGACCGCCGTTAAACAAGTAGGGTCTGCCGCCCAAGGTATCTTGAAAAATTTCGTACCGTTTCCACTGGTCGTTGTTCAGTTCCTCCCGGATAACCACTTCCAGCCCTTTATTCACCAATTTGGTGTGAAAAATTCGATACTCATAGGGCACTTGCACGGTGTAGGGGATGCCAGTAAAAATGTCGATCATCACTACCGTGCGGTATCGGGTCTGGACTTCTACCCATGTAGTCAGCTTGTATTGCTTAGCAAACGTTTCCTTGAGTTTTGCCTGCACCTCGCTGCGGGTGTAGTCATCATACAGAGTCGTGAGAAAAGAGGTCAGCTGCCACGGATCGTGTTCAATATCATCCAGATGGTATCGATATTCGTCATAGCCGGGATTGTCGGTGGGGGTACGCTTGATTTTCTTATCCAGTTCCTTTTCCAGCTTCTTGTAGTCGGTTTCAGCTCCCCGGATGTCCCGATCCTCTGCGGTGTAGATGGTCTGCCCGGATACCTGCGTGGTGCCGGAAAACAGAATGGAACAGGACGAAAACGCTGACATGACCAGCAGCAGGAGCAAAAGAAAAACGCCCACGATCAAAAGAACGTGCGCGTTGCTCTTTGCAAAATTGGCAATGCCGTTGACTGCGGTGCTGACCACCGATCTTCCTTTGTCGATGACCTGTTCCATGCCGGACTTTGCAGCATTGGTGCCGTTGGATGCCGCTTTGCCGCCTGCGGTCTGCGCCGCCGTGCCCGACCGGGCGGCGGTATAATAGCTTTTGTGAATTTCTTGCCGCTGTTTCCAACGTGAAAGCCAGTTGGAGCCGCCCTCGCCGGTGCCGGATGCGCCTGCATCTTGTGGCGCAGTCGGCTCCTGTGCAGAAGATCTTGCGGTTTTTGTGCCTTTCTTGCCCTGCATCTTGGCTTTCTTCTTGAGTTTACGGGCGTAGCGGCTCTTGGAAATATCCCGGACATTTCCAGCCGTTTTTTCGCCCTCGCTCAGAGCCTGCACACCGACGTTTTCATCCTCGTACTGGTCAACTTCCCGGTGCACCGCAGAGCGGGCGGCATGAGCGGCGTACATTTCCCGCTTCTGTGCCTTGCTCAACCGGCTCAGTTCGTCCGGGGTCAGTTCCGCCTTGCCAAACCGCAGATGCTGTGCCTTTTCCGCAGCTTTATCTGCATCAGTTTTCAGCTTTTTCTTTCTGGGCACCGACTGCTCCACCTTGGTTTTCTTCGGGGGCGAGCGGGTCTTTTGGGTTGACGTTTCCTCTTTGATGTTCAGCTTCGGATTACTCATTTCTGTGTGCCCTCCGAGATCTCGTTGAGTTTAGTCGTGAGGATACGGTAGAGTTCAAGGTCTTTCGGGAAGTGGTCAACAAAGGGCAGAATCACGTTGCCGAAGAACAGCAGCCCTTCACCTTCGCCGGAGTGGGTCACATAGGAAAGCTGATGGGGCGAGATGTTGAGTTGCTTTGCGAGAATCTGTCGGTCTCCGTTGGCCTGATTGAGCATATACACAAAGTCCGAGTTCTCGAAAATGTTCGATACTTCGGGGCTTGCCAACAGATCTTTGACGTTCTGCGTTAGGGCTGTCGGGATGCCGCCCCACTTACGGAAACGCTTCCAAATCTCCACAGAATAAGCGGCAGTCTGTTCCTCTTTCAGCAAAAGGTGGAACTCGTCTGCATAGTACCGGGTGGATTTTCCGGCACTGCGGTTGGCGGTGACACGCCCCCACACAGCATCCTGCACGATGAGCATACCGAGTTTTTTCAGCTGTTTGCCAAGCTGTTTGATATCAAAACAGACGATGCGGTTATTGATATCCACGTTGGTGTGGTGGTTAAAAATGTTCAGACTGCCCTTGACGTAGATTTCCAGCGCAGCCGCCACATGGCGGGCTTCCGGTTCATCTTGCGTCAGCAGGGCGTTGTACAGATCTTCCAACAGCGGCATATTTTCTGGGGTGGGATTCTCGAAATACTTGCGATAGATTACATGGACGCAGCGGTCAATGACCGTCTTTTCCACTGGCTGCAAGCCCTCCTTGCCACCCACCACCAGTTCGCACAGGGACAGCACAAAGTCGGCTTTCAGTGCCAACGGGTTATCCTCTTCCGAGTAGTTGCTGTTGATGTCCATCGGGTTGATATACTGGGTGCTGGCAGGGCTGATGTGGATAACCTGCCCATGCAGACGCTCCACCAGCGGAGCGTATTCTGCTTCCGGGTCGCAGATGATAATATCATCGTCCGTCACCAGAAAAGCGTTGGTGATTTCACGCTTTGCACTGAAGGATTTGCCGGAACCGGGAGTGCCCAGAATCAGACCGTTGGGGTTCTTCAGCTTCTTCCGGTCCACCATGATAAGGTTGTTGGACAGGGCGTTCAGGCCGTAATACAGGCTTTCCTTACCGGACTGGTACAGTTCCTGCGTGGTAAAGGGAATGAAAATGGCCGTACTGCTGGTAGTAAGGCCGCGCTGAATCTCAATCTGATTATCGGCCAGCGGCAGAGAGGACATAAGCCCCTGTTCCTGCTGGTAATCCAAGCGGCACAGATTGCAGTTGTGCTTCTGTGCGATGGAGCTTGCCTGAAAGACATTGTTTTCCAGTTCCTGTTCGGTACGCCCGGTGTTCAGCACGAGGAATGTCACCAAAAACATTCGCTCGTTCTGGCTCTGCAATTCCTTCAGCAGGGCTTTTGCATCTCTGCCGTAGGTTGCCAAATCCGACGGAATGATGTCAATATCATATCCGGCACGGATTGCCTTCTTCTGTTCCTCGATCTTGCTGCGATC
>NZ_PRLC01000023.1 GCF_003287455.1 Faecalibacterium hattorii
TGACCACCAGCAGCACGGCCATCTTCATTCCGTTCACCACACAGGAACTTTACCAGTCTGGCAAAGAAAGCCTGTATTACGGCCTGAACGCCCTGTCCAACAACCTTATCATGGTGGACCGGAAGAAGCTGAAGAATCCGAATGGCTTGATTTTGGGCACTCCCGGCTCCGGCAAAAGTTTCTCGGCAAAGCGTGAAATTGCCAATGCGTTTCTGGTGACGGACGATGATATTATCGTGAACGATCCCGAAGGCGAATACTCGCCGCTGGTGAACCGGCTGAAAGGTCAGGTCATCAAAATTAGCCCCAACAGCACCCAGTTCATCAATCCCATGGACATCAATGCCAACTATTCGGAGGAAGATAATCCCCTGT
This sequence comes from Faecalibacterium hattorii, assembly GCF_003287455.1. GTDB lineage: Bacteria > Bacillota > Clostridia > Oscillospirales > Ruminococcaceae > Faecalibacterium > Faecalibacterium hattorii. The sequence continues at coordinate 376 of NZ_PRLC01000023.1, forward strand.
CCCTGAAAGCTGACTTTATCCTTTCGCTGTGTGAGCTGGTGGTGGGCGGCAAGGAAGGGCTGCTGCCGGTGGAGAAAACCGTCATCGACCGCTGTGTGCATCTGATCTACCGCAAATATTTTGCAGACCCCTGCCCGGAGAATATGCCCATTCTTGAGGACTTGTACAACGCCCTGCTTCAGCAGGACGAAAAGGAAGCCCACCACGTTGCCACCGCACTGGAAATCTATGTGAAAGGCTCCCTGAACCTGTTCAACCACCGCACCAATGTGAACGTCAACAACCGCATCGTCTGCTACGACATCAAGGAACTGGGCAAACAGATGAAAAAACTGGGAATGCTCATCGTACAGGATCAGGTGTGGGGGCGTGTCACGGCAAACCGCAGCAGCGGCAAGTCCACCCGGTATTATATGGATGAGATGCACCTCCTCTTAAAAGAGGAGCAGACCGCCGCTTATTCCGTGGAGATCTGGAAGCGTTTCCGCAAGTGGGGCGGCATTCCCACAGGGCTGACCCAGAACGTGAAAGACCTGCTTTCTTCCCGTGAGGTCGAGAATATTTTTGAAAATTCGGACATGATCATCATGCTGAATCAGGCGGCGGGAGACCGGCAAATTCTCGCAAAGCAGCTCAATATTTCGCCCCATCAGCTTTCCTACGTTACCCACTCCGGCGAGGGCGAAGGGCTGCTGTTCTTCGGCAACGTCATTTTGCCGTTTGTGGACCGTTTCCCCACCGATCTGGAACTCTACCGCATTATGACCACCAAGTTGGGTGAGGTTTCGGAGGGCGCACAGAAATGAGTGAACCGAAGCTGAACATCAAAGAGGAAACGTCCGCAAAAAAGACCCGTTCTCCCCCGAAAAAAGCCAAGGTAGAGCAGTCGGTGCCCAGAAAGAAAAAGCTGAAAACCGATGCGGAAAAGGCGGCAGAGAAAGCCCAGCACCTGCGGTTTGGCAAGGCGGAACTGACCCCGGACGAGTTGAGCCGGTTGAGCAAGGCGCAGAAGCGAGAGATGTACGCCGCCCATGCCGTCCGGTCTGCGGTGCATCACGAAGTTGACCAGTACGAGGATGAAAATGTCGGTGTGCAGGCGTTGAGCGAGGGCGAAAAAGCGGCAGGAAATGTCCGTGATATTTCCAAAAGCCGCTATGCCCGGAAGCTCAAGAAGAAAGCCAAGATGCAGGGCAAGAAAGGCACCAAAACCGCTAAATCTTCCGCATCGGAGCCGACTGCGGCACAAGATGCAGGAGCATCCGGCACCGGCGAGGGAGGCTCCAACTGGCTTTCACGCTGGAAACAGCGGCAAGAAATCCACAAAAGCTACTATGCCGCCGCCCGTTCGGGCACGGCGGCGCAGACCGCAGGTGGCAAAGCGGCATCCAATGGAACCACGGCTGCAAAGTCAGGCATGGAACAGGTCATCGACAAAGGAAAATCTGTGGTCAGCACCGCAGTCAACGGCATTGCCAATTTTGCAAAAAGCAACGCGCACGTTCTTTTGATCGTGGGCGTTTTTCTTTTGCTCATCCTGATGGTAATGTCGGGTTTTTCCTCCTGCGGTATCCTCTTTTCGGGCGGCACACAGGTGTCCGGGCAGACCATGTACTCTGCCGAGGACCGGGACATCCGGGGCGCAGAACAGGACTACAAGAAGCTGGAGAAGGAGCTGGATAAAAAGATCAAGCGCACTCCCGCCGACCACCCCGGCTACAACGAGTATCAGTACCACCTTGACCCCATCGAGCATGACCCATGGCAGCTGACTTCGTTCCTGACCACTTTGTATGACGATTACACCCGGTCAGAGGTGCAGGGCAAGTTGAAGGAGACCTTCAAAAAGCAGTATAAGCTGACCACATGGGTGGAGGTACAGATACGGTATAAGACCATCTGGGTCATCAGCCCGGCAGGAATCCCGGTCCCTACGCAGGTGCCCTATGAGTACCGCATCTTCCACACCAAGCTGGTGAACCGTGGCTTGGAAGTGGTCATTCGGGAAGAACTGAATAACGACCAATGGAAACGTTACGAGATTTTCCAAGATACCTTGGGCGGTCGGCCTTATCTGTTCAACGGCGGTCTGCCGCCCGGTGGCTCCGATGGTTCCGGCTCGCCGGGCATCGACTATCAGGTTCCGGCAGAAGCCCTGACGGATGAGGAGTTCGCCGCCATCTACAAGGAAGCCCAAAAGTATGTGGGCACGCCCTATGTGTGGGGCGGTTCTACCCCGGAAACCGGGTTCGATTGCAGCGGTTATGTCTGCTGGGTCTACAACCAGAACGGCTACGATGTGGGGCGCACCACCGCCAACGGTTTGTGGAACAAGAGCCAGCATATTTCCGAAGCCGAAGCAAAGCCCGGAGATCTGGTCTTTTTCAAAGGGACCTACGACACCCCCGGCATGAGCCATACCGGAATCTATCTGGGCAACGGCATGATGGTCAGTGCCGGCGACCCCATCAAGTACGCAAACATTCATTCGTCCTACTGGGAGAAGCATCTCGCCGGGTTCGGACGGCTTTCAAAATGATTGGAGGAGTTTTATGAGCGAAAAATCGGATAAGCTGCGGGCGATGTTGGCAAAAGAGAAGGAACGCCGCATCAAACTGAACAATCGTATCGAGATTCTGGAGCGGCGCATTCAGGAGGAAGATTCCGCCGAGGTCAACGAGATGGTGCGGACCGCCAAGGTCACGCCGGAACAGCTTGCCGCCCTGCTGCGGCAGTCGGCTACCGCTACCCCGAACCCGGCTGCGCTGTCTGCCGTGGGTGCAACTTTCGAGAAGGAGGTCGATGCAGATGAAGATTAAGAAACTGGGCGCGCTGCTGGTATCGGCGGCGCTGTGCGCTGGCATGGCGGCTCCCGCTTTTGCTTTTGAGGGCGATACCACCCCGGTGGAACAGCCGGTTCTGCCGGAAGTCGTAGAGGAAGATGTTGTCACCGTCACGGACGAAACCTCTGGTGCCCTGACCCCGGAGGGCAACCTGACGCTGGTAGATGACTACCACACCGACTATTCCGATGGCAGCGGACAGCAGTTCATTACGCTGGTCAGCAAATCGGGCAGTACCTTCTATCTGGTCATTGACCGCAACGCCAAAGGACAGCAGACCGTTCACTTTATGAACCTTGTGGACGAAGCTGATCTTCTGGCTTTGATGGAGGAAGAAGATGCGGACGCTTATACCGCCGAAAAGGAAGCGGCGGCGCAGGCGGAACAGGATAAGCTGAAAGCCGAGGAAGAAGCCAAGAAAGCCGCCGAAGAAGCGGCGGCATCCGGTACGGAGCAGCCCACGGAAAATAAGGTCACAAAGATCGCGTCCGGCTTTCTGGGCGTAGTCGTGCTGATCGCGCTGGCGGTAGGCGGCGGCTTCTACGCTTTCACAAAGCAGAAGCAGAAAAAGCAGGCGGAAAAAGAAGCCCTTGACCCCGATGCAAACTACACCGAGGACAAGGGCGACTTCGAGATTCCCACCGAGGACGAGCCGGAGGAACCCGGTGAGGAAGATACCGAACCCATCTGATTTTAAGGCGGCATTTGCCGCCTTACATATTGCAATCCGAAACAGATTGGAGGGGTTTTTATCGCAAAATTGATCGTGGCAGAAAAACCGTCCGTTGCCATGTCCTACGCCAAAGTCCTCGGTGCAACCAATCGACAGGATGGCTATCTGGAGGGTAACGGCTATCTCGTCAGCTGGTGCGTGGGTCATCTGGTGGAGCTGGCACCGCCCAATGTCTACGATGCCAAGTACGTCAAGTGGAGTATCGCGGATTTGCCCATCCTGCCGCAAAAGTGGCAGTATCTGGTGTCTGCGTCCACCAAAAAGCAGTTTGGCATCCTGCAAAAGCTGATGAACCGCCCGGACGTGGACAGCATTGTGAACAGTTGCGATTCCGGCCGGGAGGGAGAACTGATCTTCCGTTTGGTGTACCAGCAAGCAGGCTGCAAAAAGCCCTTCTCTCGCCTGTGGCTGTCCAGCATGGAGGAAAATGCCATCCGAGAAGGGTTCGCCCACCTGAAACCTTCAACTGAATACGATGCGCTGTACAACGCAGCACTCTGCCGGGAACGCGCCGACTGGATGGTCGGCATCAATGCGTCCCGGCTTTTCTCGTGTCTGTACGGTCAGCCGCTGGCGGTGGGGCGTGTTATGACCCCGGTGCTTGCCATGACGGTTGTGAGAGAAGCCGCCATTGCGGCCTTTACCCCGGAGAAATTCTGCACGGTAGATCTGGAACTGACCAGCGGCTGTACGGCATCCAGCCGCCGCATTCCCGAAAAATCCGTTGCCGAAAACCTGCTGGAAGCCTGCCGAAAGGAGATGGTTGCAACGATCCAGCGCATCACCCGCAAGGAAAAGTCCGAGAATCCGCCGCCGCTGTACGATCTGACCACCCTTCAGCGAGATGCCAACCGCTTGCTGGGGTACAGCGCACAGCAGACTTTGGACTATGTGCAAAGCCTTTATGAGAAGAAACTTACCACTTATCCCAGAACTGATAGCTGCTATATCACCGACGATGACGAGGAAATGCTGGAAGAACTGACCGAGGCACTGGAGGTTTTTCTCGACATTACCCCGGAAGATGTGGACGAAGCTGTACCCCGGACACGGCGCACCGTCAACCGGGAAAAAGTCACCGACCACCACGCTATCCTGCCCACTCGCAGTATGCTGCAAGCCGATCTGGACGCACTGCCCAAGGGGGAGCAGAATGTCCTGAAGCTCATCATCGCCCGGACGCTGATGGCGGTGAGCAAGCCCTTCCGGTATCTGGAAACCCTGCTGACCACCGAATGTGCCGGAGAGGAATTTACCGCCAAGGGAAAGGAGATTTTGGAAGAAGGCTGGAAAGCGGTGGAACGCAAGGTGCTGGCAGACATCCTGAACCGAAAACAGGAACTCACCGCCCTGCCCAATGCCGCAGAAAACGAGTGTGGCATTCTCAACGCCGAACTGAAAGAAGGGCAGACCTCACCGCCGAAGCATTTTACCGAGGACACCCTGCTGCACGCTATGGAAACTGCCAGTGCAGACAGTATGCCGGAGTGTGTGGAACGTCAGGGCATCGGCACCCCGGCAACCAGAGCCGCAACCATTGAAAAACTGGTGCAGAAAGGCTTTCTGGAGCGGAAAGGCACCAAGAAAACCAAGGTGCTGCTGCCCACGGATAAGGGAAAAGCCCTCATCACCGTGATGCCCGAAGAAATCCAATCCCCGGAAATGACCGCCGATTGGGAAACAAAGCTGCTGCAAATCGAACGTGGCGAAATGGAGCCGAGCGAATTTATGACCGAGATCAATACGATGATTACCGAACTGGTAAAGAACACGGAAATGAAAAAAGGAGCGAATGCACTTATGAAAAGCAAGATTATTGGTGTCTGCCCGAACTGTGGTAAGCCTGTCATGGAGCGTGAAAAAGGCTGGTTCTGCGAGAACCGGGAGTGCCGTTTTGTCCTGTGGAAGGACAATGCGTTCTTTAAGCGTCTGGGCAAGCGGCTGGACGCTCATGTGGCGGACAAGCTGCTGCGGGATGGCCGTGTCCGTCTGAAGGACTGCAAGAGTGCCAAGGGCAAGACCTACAACGCCACCGTGCTGCTGGGCACCGAACCCGATGGCCGCAGCAAGTTTTCTCTGGAATTTGAAGGTGGCTGCTGATGGAGCAGATAAAAGAAGCGGTCTACCTTATCAACGATGAACGCTATCTGCATCTCCGGGAAAACGGTGCAGGGGTCGGCTTTGCCACCTATAACAAGGTAACTGGCGAGCCGCTGGAAAGTGGGCAGATCTCGGAAAAGAATCTGCCGCCCGATGGCAGGAACGCCATTCCTGCTGCCCGGAACTGGTATCTGTTTGAACTTTCGGACGATGACCGCAAGGTCATCCAACAGGAAAGTGTAAAGATCCTCGAAAACATCCCGCAGGCGGGCATCGGCAGGCGGCGCATCTGGGAGCCGGAAACGCTGCCGAAGGATAGTCGTCTCATCAACAGCCACTATGACGATCTCTACCGCATTCCAGATGGCGGAGTTGTACAGGTGGATTACCCGGATGGGCGCAGCTTTACGGCACGGCTGGAACATCTGGATGATTATCACTTTGACATGGGCGGTCTGGGCAATGTGTTCCACATCTGCCAGTTTGCCGAGGTCATGGAACGAAACCATGCAGACTTCTACCCCGAAATTCAGACACAGGACGAGCAGGCTGCATGGGAACTGGGCGGCAAGGGCTATCTTGCTATCCAGTCCTGTGAGGATGGGTGGGACTACACCATTTACCACAGTGATTATTCCGTAATGGACGGTGGGCAGCTAGATGCCCCGGAATTGACCATTCAGGAAGCCCGTGAGCAGATTCTGGAAGCACACCACATGGAAAAGGGCCGGCGGCTACTGCAGGACTACGATGCCGTCATGGACAAAGTTGCGGAAGCCGAGGAACTGAGTACAGACCATCGTTCTTCCACACTGGAAAAGCTGGCAGAGCTGGCGGGCGCAAGAGAAAAATGTGATGCCTCGGAATGCAATCCTACCGGGTGTCGGAAAGCGAGGAATGCCCATGAACTTTAATGGTGAAGAACGAATGCTGATGATGCTCTACAATCCGGGCACTCGACTGGGTTTGATGCAGGAGCTTCGGCTGATGCAGTGTTATCTTCTGCCAGATGAAACTGCCCTGCATGAACTTTCGGAGTGCTTTATCGAGAAGCTGAAACTCATGACGGATGCAGAATTTTCTGAAACTGAATTTCCGCTTGAATAATCGCTGCCGCCGACGGGCGGCATACATAAAGAGTTTCATGTCATTTAATATTATGGTATAATAAAAGCACAGCGTATTGATTGGGAGGCAATTTATATGAGAATCAAAAGCAATTTGGTTGGAACAAATATTTATATCAGAAATTATGAATTAACTGACAAACTTTTTTGTACAAATATGTGGTTTGACAAAGTAAATGGCAAATACTTAAGCGATCCCACAGAAGAATTTGTAGATGACAATTATTGTCAAGCTGTTGATGATATGTACAACAGTCCAAACGGTTATTATTTTATAATCACTCGCATTTGTGACAATTCGCGGATCGGGAGTTTCTGTGCTTTTCCTGATGAAACAGAACAAATTATAGACATAGGATATTGTATCCATCAGCTTTATTGGCGACAAGGTTATGCAACCGAATGTCTAAAAATGATTATTGAATGGGCTCAGACTCAAAATTTCACTACTATTACAGCCGAAGTTGCAAAAGATAATATCGCTTCCTGTAAGCTTCTTGAAAAATTCAATTTCAAAATAAAGAAGGAATCTTCTTACAAAAAATATCATATGAACATCGAATTCAAAAGTTACATATTTGAATATCATATCACAAAGCCACACTAAGACTGTTCCCTTGCATTGCTATTGACATGTTTTTACAAATAATTATACTGCGAGGTCAAATCATGGATACCATTCCTTTGACATCCCTAAACCGCCTTCTCCTTTCTACTTTTCTAAAGAATTGCACCTTTTGCCACAACTCACGAGACAAAAAAGGTACATTTACCTTTGAAGAATATCAACAGATCAAGAATGAAAATGTTGAAATTATCAATGATGATTCTACTTATCCTTTCATCTGCTATCTGTCCAATCTGCTTGCAAAATCCAAGCCATCCGATGAGGTGATTGAAAAATTGCATAACTGCATCGATAAAGTTGCAGCTGTATTAGGCGAAGACAGCACCGATGTTTTCCGTGCGCTCCTTGCAAAACTGATTGAGCAGCCGGAAGAACAACAGACCTTTGAACGACTGTTGGAAACGGCAGAAAAGTTTGCCGCAAAATACGAATAAAAATAAAGTGGATTCCATAGCGAGTGACCTGAAAAGGCCGCTCGTTTTTTTGTTTACAACGAGATTGAAGGGAGGAACGCTATGCCAAGCAAAACCGAAGAATATCTCGCCCTTGCCCAGCGCACGGCAAATGGCTTAACCCGGTACTGGGAAAGTTGGACGGATTACCTGACCACCGCATCCCGGCTGTACAAGTACCCCTTTGCAGACCAGCTCATGATCTACGCCCAGCGCCCGGATGCCACCGCCTGCGCCGACTATGATGTTTGGAACAGCCGGATGAACCGCTATGTCAGACGTGGCTCTAAGGGTATCGCTCTGCTGGACGAATCCAGCGGATTCCCGCGCCTGCACTACGTTTTTGACGTAAGCGACACCGGGGCGCGCCGCAATTCCCGTGACCCGGAGATGTGGCAGTACAATGACGACCTGAAACAGCCGGTTTCGGAAATGTTGAGCAAGACCTACGGCATCAGCGGGGAGCGTGTCAGCCAGCAGCTTGCCGATGTTGCCGGGAAACTGGTGGCGGATTACTGGGACAACAACGGCGAGGACATCCGTGCCATCGTTGACGGCTCGCTCCTGATGGATTATGATGAAGCCGGGGTGGAGATGCAGTTCAAAAGCGCAGCAGCAATGAGTGTCACCTACACGCTGCTGGAACGCTGCGGGTTTGAGCCTGCCGGGTGGTTCGACAAGGACGATTTTCAGGCAATCTACAATTTTTCCACCCCGGATAGTGTTTACGCCCTCGGCGCAGCCGTCAGCGACATGAGCCGGGAGGTCTTACGCCAAATTGAGCGCACCGTAAAAACAACCATTCGCCGCCGCAATGCAGAAAGGAGCCAATATGAATACGAACAGCAGGAACGTGACCTACTCGACCATCGGGGACTACCAGCTCCCGAACCTGATTCTGAACCAGCCCCGGAAGCCGCTGGGCAAGTACGGCAGGCTGCGCCGGACGTACCTGATGAACCATCGCCCGGTGCTGTACAACACGATGCTCCTGAACGGGAGCCTGTACCCGCACCTGATGGAGGTGGAGCAGACGGCAGAAAGCCGGATGCAGCAGACCATGGAGCAGTTGCTGAAACAGACCCCGGCCCCGGACAAGGAGCAGCATCAGATGGGGTGGGTGCAGCACATGAACAGTCTGAAAGCACAGGCCGAGGAACTGGTGCTGAACGAACTGATTTACAGTTAAGTTTCTTCGATGCCCACATTCCCACCGAAGCCAAACAAATTGAATCCATCGACCAAGCGGAGAGCGAAAAATCGCCCTCCGCTTTTGTTTTGTCGCAGGCAGAGATTGAAAATGCGCTGCGGAGAGGTTCCAATGTTGAAGGCAGCAAACTTCGGATATGGAAAATTTATCAGTTGCAGCCTGACCGAAAACTCCGGGCAAAAGCTCTTGCCAACGAATATGCACCGTATGGCCCCGGCGGTTCTTCACACACTTATCTGGACGGAAGCAGTGGTTGGCTTGACCATGACAGCAAGGGTCTGACGTTTGAGCATTATCCCGACCATCAGAAAGTGCTTCTCCGCTGGGATCGGGTCGAAAAATATATTGACCTGATGATTCAGTCTGACCGCTACCTGTCGGACAAAGAAAGAAGAGCCATCGACTTTCCCCTTGAACTGAACGCCGCCAGTGCAGCCGAATACACTGCATTAAAGGCGCAGCACCCGGATACGCTGGTTGGATTTGAAGCTGGCGGCAATTTTATGTTCTATGGAGAAGATGCTGCCAAGGTTGCAAAAGTTCTCAACAGTGCTTTGTTTACGAGAGAAACAGCACTGGGCGAAGTTCAGGTCACAGGCTTTCCACCTAGCTTATGGGCAAGAAAGTCAAAAGAATTGTGGTCTGCGGGCAATGATGTTTACCTTGCCGGATTGAACGAAGATGGGACTCATCACCAGACTAAACATCTGCACAAAGAGGACTATCTGCCCATCGGCTCCATCATCAATATGGATGGCCGGAAATTTCGGATTGACGGAGTGGATTTTGATAAGGGCAAGGTTTCCTTGCAGGATATGGCACTGGCCGACCTGCGGATGCCAATTTTTCGGGAAGAACCGCTGGCTGTTGTCCGGGAATTGTACGAACAGCAGGACGAGGCCCTTGACGCTGCTCCCGAAAAGGCCGTTGATTATAAGGTCGGGGACGATGTTGTGGTAGACCTTCTCACACGAACCATCGAGGGCAAAATCGGCTATGTGGGCGAAACCGATGTGCGCATCGACACCAGTGCGCACGGGCAGTCGTGGGATAACGAAGTTATCAATAAACAACAATTTGAGGGCGGTCTGCGGCAGGTTGAGCCGGAACTATCGGATGAGGAACTGGACGCACTGCCCATCTCTACCGTGATGGACGGAAAGGTGCAGACCTTCCCGGATGCCGCTGCCTTGGACGAAGCCCTGAATGCTGTACCTGCCGGGAACTTCCACATCACGGATGATGATTTGGGTATCGGAGGTTCTAAGCAGAAGTACGCGCGGAACGTTGAAGCCATCCGCACCCTGTTCAAACTGGAAGAGGAGCACCGTGGTGCCACCGCCGAGGAGCAGCAGGTGCTTTCCCAGTATGTAGGCTGGGGCGGTCTGCCGGATGCCTTTGACCCGGATAAGAGCAACTGGTCAAAAGAGTACACGGAACTGAAAGGGCTGCTCTCCGAGGACGAATATGCCGCTGCCCGTGGCTCTGTCCTGAACGCCCACTACACTAGCCCCACCGTGATCCATGCCATCTACGATGCTGTGGAGCGCATGGGCTTCCGCAGCGGCAACATTCTGGAGCCGAGCATGGGCGTGGGCAACTTCTTTGGAATGCTGCCGGACACCATGCAGGACAGCCGCCTGTACGGTGTAGAACTGGACAGCATCACAGGCCGCATTGCGCAAAAGCTCTACCCGGAAGCCAGCATTAAAGTTGCCGGATTTGAAACCACCGACCGCCGTGATTTTTATGACCTCGCTGTGGGCAACGTGCCCTTTGGTCAGTACAAGGTCAACGATAAGGCGTACAACAAGCTGGGATTCTCCATCCACAATTATTTCTTTGCGAAAGCCATCGACCAAGTGCGACCGGGCGGCATCATTGCCTTTGTCACATCTCGCTATACCATGGACAGCAAGGACAGCACCGCCCGCAAGCACATGGCAGAGCGTGCCGATCTGCTGGGTGCCATCCGTCTGCCGAATAATGCGTTTCGCGCCAATGCTGGCACGGATGTTGTCAGCGACATTATCTTTTTGCAAAAACGTGACCGCCCCATTGACCATGAGCCGGACTGGGTGCAGTTGGGCAAGACCGAGGATGGCTTTGCCATCAACCAGTATTTTGTGGACCACCCGGAGATGGTTCTGGGCGTACTCTCCACCGAAAGCACCCAGTACGGACGAGAGGAACTGACGGTTGCGCCCCTTGAGGGCATCAGCCTTGCCGACCAGCTTGCAGAAGCGGTGCAGCACATCGAGGGGCAGTACACCGCCGCCGAGGTGGACACTCCCGACATTGCCGAAGAAGAAGCCGCCCGGCGCACCCTGCCTGCCGACCCGGAGGTCAAGAACTTCTCCTATACCGTAGTGGACGGCGAAGTTTTCTACCGGGAAAATTCCGTGATGACGCAGGTAGAACTGTCCGACACCGCCAAGGGGCGTGTAACCGGCATGGTGGAACTGCGCCAGATTGTCAACGAACTGATTGACCAGCAGTTGAACGACTACCCGGACGAGGATATTAAAGCGACACAGGCAAAGTTGAACGCCGCCTACGATGCCTTTACCGCAAAGTACGGTCTGCTGAACGACCGCAGAAACGGGCGGTTGTTTGAGCAGGATTCCTCCTATTATCTGCTCTGCTCTTTGGAAAATCTGGACGAGCAGGGACAGCTTAAATCCAAAGCGGCGATGTTCACCAAGCGCACCATTCGCCCGGAGCGCACCGTCACCAGCGTGGATACCCCCAGCGAAGCACTGGCGGTATCCATCGGAGAACGCGGCAAGGTGGACCTGCCCTATATGGCAGAACTGCTGGGCATACCAGGTGAGTACGGACGCATTACCACTGAACTCTCCGGCGTGATCTTCAAGGACCCTGCCGCCGACCCCACTGACCCGGAAGCCGGCTGGCAGATGGCAGACGAGTACCTGTCCGGCGATGTCCGGGCAAAGCTGCGAATGGCGCAGTTCGCCGCCGAAACGAACCCGGAGTTTGTGGTCAATGTGGATGCGCTGACCAAGGCGCAGCCCAGAGAACTGGAAGCCTCAGAAATTGATGTGCGGTTGGGTGCCACATGGCTTGCACCTGAAATCATTCAAAAGTTTATGACCGAGACCTTCCAGATCCCCTACTATCTGCGCCATGCAGTCAAGGTGAGATATTCTCCTTATACCGCAGAATGGCGTGTAGAGGGCAAAACTGCCACCGGACGGGGCGATATTATCTCCTCTGAAACCTACGGCACATCCCGTGCCAACGCCTACAAGATTTTGGAGGAAACCCTGAATCTGAAAGATGTCCGCATCTATGACACCATCGAGGATGCCGAGGGCAAGCCCAAGCGTGTGCTGAACAAGCGGGAGACCACGCTGGCGCAACAGAAACAGCAGGTCATCAAGGATGCTTTTGCCAACTGGGTCTGGCAAGACCCCCAGCGGCGCATTGCGCTGGTAAAACAGTACAATGAGTTGTTCAACAGCACCAGACCCCGTGAATACGATGGCTCCCACATCCATTTTGTCGGTATGAACCCGGAGATCACCCTCCGAGAGCACCAGCGCAACGCCATCGCTCATGTGCTTTATGGCGGTAATACGCTGCTTGCACACGAAGTTGGCGCGGGCAAAACCTACGAAATGGCGGCATCCGCTATGGAAGCAAAACGGCTGGGGCTGTGCCAGAAATCGCTGTTTGTTGTGCCCAATCACCTGACGGAGCAGTGGGCAAGCGAGTTCCTGAACCTCTACCCCAATGCCAAGCTACTGGTAGCACGGCGCAAGGACTTTGAGACTGCCAACCGCAAAAAATTCTGCGCCCGCATCGCCACCGGCGACTACGATGCCGTCATCATCGGGCACAGCCAGTTTGAGCGCATTCCGCTGTCCTTTGAGCGGCAGGAGCGCATCATTCAGGAGCAAATTTATGAAACGCTTGCCGCCATCAATGAGCTGAAAGTCCACGCAGGCGAGGATTTCTCCATCAAGCAGATGGAAAAGACCCGGAAAACACTGGAAACCAAGCTGGAAAAACTGCGCTCCGATGAGCGAAAGGATGATGTGATCACCTTTGAGCAACTGGGCGTTGACAGGCTCTTTGTGGACGAAAGCCATTTTTACAAGAACCTCTTTTTGACCACAAAAATGCGGAATGTCGCTGGATTATCCACCAGTGAAGCGCAGAAATCCAGCGATATGTTCGGCAAGTGTCGCTATCTGGACGAGATCACCGGCGGGCGGGGCGTGGTGTTCGCCACGGGCACGCCCGTGAGCAATTCCATGACCGAGTTGTACACGGTCATGCGGTACTTGCAATACAGCACCTTGCAGCAGAAAAAGCTGACGCACTTCGACTGCTGGGCATCCACCTTTGGTGAGACGACCACGGCCATTGAGCTTGCCCCGGAAGGTACAGGCTATCGGGCGAGAACGAGATTTGCCAAGTTCTTCAACCTCCCGGAACTGATGTCCATGTTCAAGGAGGTTGCGGACATTAAAACATCCGACCAGCTCCATCTGCCTGTGCCCGAAGCGAAGTTTGAAACCGTGGTGGCGAAACCGTCCGACATCCAAAAGGAAATGGTGCAGGAACTGAGCAAACGTGCCGCAGAAATCCACTCCGGCACCGTGGATGCCTCAGTGGACAATATGCTCTGTGTCACCAACGACGGCAGAAAGATCGGCTTGGATGTGCGCCTGATGAACCCCATGCTGCCGGACGACCCCAACAGCAAGCTGAACGTATGCGTTCAGAACGTGCTGAAGATCTGGGAGGAAGGCAAAGACCAGAAGCTGACCCAACTTTTGTTCTGTGACCTCTCAACACCAAAGAACGATGGCAATTTCAACGTCTACGATGACATTCGCAAAAAGCTGGTTGCTGCCGGTGTGCCGGAAAACGAGATCGAGTTTATCCACAACGCAGATACCGAAGCAAAAAAAGCGGCATTGTTCTCCAAAGTGCGCTCCGGCGATGTGCGAGTTTTGCTCGGAAGCACGGCGAAAATGGGAGCGGGCACCAACGTCCAGTCCCGGCTTGTGGCGGTGCATCATCTGGATGTTGGCTGGAAGCCCAGCGACATGACCCAGCGCAATGGTCGCATCATCCGTCAGGGCAATATGAATAAGGAAGTCAAGGTGTTCAACTACGTCACGGAAGGGACATTTGACTCGTACTTGTTTCAGACCCTTGAGAATAAACAGCGATTTATCTCGCAGATTATGACCAGTAAATCCCCGGTGCGCTCCTGCGAAGATGTAGACGAACAGGCACTTTCCTATGCAGAAATCAAGGCGCTGTGCGCCGGAAATCCGCTCATCAAGGAGAAGATGGATTTGGATGTGCAGGTCGCAAAACTCAAGGTTCTGAAAGCCGACCACCAGAGCCAGAAATTCCGTCTGCAAGACAAGCTGCTGACCAAGTTCCCGGCAGATATTCAGGAAACGAACGCCTATATTGCTGGGGTGAAAGCGGACGCACAGCTTGCCGCTGCCCACCCGCAGGTGCAAGAGGGTTTCTGCGGCATGACCATCAAGGGCGTGACCTACGATGAGAAAAAGACCGCCGGTGAGCGTCTGGTGCTTGCCTGCTCCGAACTGCCCAACGCCGAAGAAAAAGTGATCGGCAGCTACCGGGGCTTTGAGTTGTCTCTGCGGTTCGATACCTTCCGCAGCGAATATCAGGCGATTCTGAAGGGGCAGCGGAGGTACCCGGTGCCCTTGGGCACCGACCCACTGGGCAACATCATCCGTCTGGATAACTCCCTGAACAACTTCCCGGAGCGTATCACTTCTGCCGAAAACGAGCTGACCACCCTGCATCAGCAGCAGGCAGCGGCACAGATTGAGGTGGAAAAGCCCTTCCCACAGGAGGAAGAACTGGCAGAAAAGTCCGCACGGCTTGCGGAACTGAATGCCCAGTTGGACGTGGACGAGAAAAACCACGAACCGGAACAGGACGAGGAAGAACAGGAGGATTCACCTCGCCGCCCCTCGGTTCTGGCAGCACTGGAAGAAAAGTCGGACAAGCCGGAGCCGGTGAAGCCCTTCCGCAGTTATTACGACAAGGACGGTGATGCCCGGTGAGGGAAAAGCGGGATGAAATCATTATCCTGAGAACAACAAAAGCTGAGAAGAACCGCATTTATGAAAAGATGTTGGGCATGGGCATCCGAAGCCTGAGTGCCTATATCCGCAAGATGGCACTGGACGGCTACTGCCTGAACCTTGACCTGCCGCAACTGCGGCGCATGGCATATCTTTTGCAGGTATGCAGCAACAACCTGAACCAATATGCCAAAGCCGCTAACGAAAATGGTCGGGTCTACGCCGCCGACATGGAGGACCTGCGGCAGCGGCTGGACGAGCTGATCGACATTGGTCGGCAGATCCTTTCCCGGCTGGCAGAACTCTAAAATTTTCCCCGCAGTTGGAGGGCTGCGGGGTACATACGGGTTGACATCCTTGCAACGCAGGGGTTGACACCTTTATAATAGGGACGAAAGAAAGGCAGGTGCTGGATATGAGGTTCGTTTTTAAGATGATCGTTTTCCCGGTTTGGCTGCTTACGGCTTTCCTCGCGCTGATGCTGAAATGGACGCTGAACCTGTCAGCGTTTGTGCTGGCTCTGCCCATGCTGTATATTTTCGGCTGCGGTCTTTATACGCTGTACTGCCGGGAGTGGCTGCAGTTTTTGATCTTGCTGGTGGCGGAGTTTGGATGCTTCCTGCTCATCACCGTCGGAACGGTCATTGTAGAAGCCGTAGAATGGTTCAGTGGCCGGATTGCAGAATTATAAAATCTTTATGCCGCCATTGTGCGGCATTTTCTTTTTGCCGGGAGGTGGTAGAATTGGCTGCAACGCGGCTGATTGCATTGCACAAAAACAAAGGAAAGTCAGTTGCGGCCTGCCTGAAAAGCCGCACGGACTATGCGCAGAATCCTGACAAAACGAACAAGGGAGAGTTGGTCAGCAGCTATGAGTGCAGCCCCTTGACCGCAGACGAAGAATTTATGCTTTCCAAGCGGCAGTACGAACTTGTCACTGGGCGCAGACAGAAAAATGATGTGATCGCCTATCAGATTCGTCAATCGTTCAAGCCCGGAGAGATCACCGCCGAGGAAGCCAACAAGGTGGGCTACGAACTGGCAATGCGTTTCACCAAAGGCAAGTATGCGTTTATCGTTGCCACACACACGGACCGGGAACACATTCATAATCATATTATTTACAACTCCACTGCGCTAGACAGCACCCGGAAATTCCGTGATTTTCTATTGTCCGGGCTGGCTGTGCAACGGTTGAGCGATTTGATTTGTCTGGAACATCAACTGTCTGTCATTGAAATCAAGCCGTACCGAGAGCGACAGAAGCGCACCCTTTATCCACCCAGAGAAAGTAATCGAGATAAGTTGTGTGCCGTAATTGACAACATCCTGCTGAACGAGAAACCTGCAAGTTTCGAGGGCTTCCTTCAAAAGCTGGAACAGCAAGGCTACGAAATCAAACGGGGGAAATACACCTCCGTCAAAGGCGCACGGCAGAAGCGATTCATCCGGTTCCGCACTTTGGGCGCAGGATATAGTGAAGAAGAACTGAAAGCTGTTATCTCTGGGGAAACCGAACACCATCCCCGGCAGAAGCAGAAGCGCATCGTACCGGAACAAAAGTTTCAGATGCTGGTGGACATTCAGGCAAAGCTGGCCGAGGGAAAGAGCATGGGGTATGCTCGCTGGGCAAAGCGATATAATCTGAAAGAAATGTCCAAGACGCTGATTTTCTTACAGGAGCATAAAATCGGCAGCATTAAAGAAATGCAGGAACGTGTGGATGCAGCAACTGCTCGCTATCACGAGTTGGGCGATTCCATTAAAGCTGCCGAAGCGCGCATGGCCGAGATTGCAGTGCTGCGGACGCACATCGTCAATTACGCCCGGACACGTCCGGTTTATGATGCCTACCGCAAAGCCGGGTACAGTAAGAGATTTCTGGAAGCCCACCGGGAAGAAATCACGCTGCATAAGGCTGCAAAAGCTGCTTTTGATGAAGCTGGATTGAAAAAGCTGCCAAAAGCCAAGGACTTGAGCATCGAATACGCTGCACTTCTTAAAAAGAAGAAAGAAGCATACCCAGACTACCGTAAGGCACGAGATGAGATGCAGGAGTTGATGAAAGCTCAGAAAAATGTAGAGATGTTTTTTGCAGAGAAAAAAGACACAGCCGAAAAAGAGCCAACACGATAAACGAAATCCGCCGAGGATTCTTCCCGTTTTTTCGGGAGGATTCCTCGGCGGATTTTTGCTTTTGAAAACTGATTTCTAAGAATGTGAATACATCTATAAATTGTTCTTCTTTGCTTTGATCGTCAAGAACGGCTAAGTACAGGGAAAGCAACACAATCACCTCCAACGGATTCGCATGGATTGGATGTAGTGTACCATGAACCAGCGAAAATGTCGAATGTTTTCCGTTCTGAACGAAGAACAGCCAGCATCATGACCTCACTTACCGTTGAGGCCGTTGCTGGCTGTTCGTTTGGCTTGAGATGTCTCCATCAAAATTGCAGAGCGCAACTGTCTTGAAACTCTACCATATATAAATAGAAGCGTTTTGATAAAACGCGCAGCCTGCATCGGAACGGTGCAGAATGAAGGGGATTGGGCACAGCCCAACAAGCATTTTGCAACGCAAAAATGGCGTTTGTATAGACAAAAGCCCTGCTTGCTATCGAAACCCTACCTTCTATTTCTCCCTCTACTAATACTACAATCTGGAAAGGGTAAAATGGCTGTATCCGCAAAGAAAAACAGAAAAAGGCCACGGCTGAACCTCCATTCATGGTGTGATCCATCATGGCTCTGGCTACACAAGGAATACAAATTGACTTTTCCGGGTTGGTGTTGTAAACTGTTATTAGCTTTAGCTAACCATAAGGAGGGCGCTCATACATGACAAATCAATACATGAATAATCTTTATCGTGATCTGCTCTCTAATTCACCGCAGACGATCACCATAGATATTCCGACAGACATGGGAACCGGTCAGATTTCGCAGATCGTCACGAAACAGGGAGCAGTTGTTTCAGACTGGAGAATGAATTACTTTTCGGATATGAACGTGCAGGGAGTGAGCAGTGAAGAATACATACAAATGCTGTTCTGCTTCAATGACGGCGTTTCCTGGAATATTGCAGACAACCGGCAAAGTGCCAGCATACAAAAGGGTGAATCCTGTATTTATCGCGGCCACGGGAAAATGGAATATCTGTGCTATTCTAAAAAGAGCGATTTCCTTTTCAAAAATGTGAAAATACCTCTATCCTATTTCTATAAGATTCTGAATGACTACTTTGAGGCCGGTGAGATTGAGGTCTATCAGAAAAAATTATTGGACGGCATATCAAAGGTGAATATCACGCCCTATATGGAACACATTTTTGCGGAGCTGAAAGACTTCACGCAATATCGCGGCGGGTTGGGATACCTGTTTCTGGAAAGCAAGGTCTTTGAGTTGCTGTCGGTATATTTGAGCGAGGTCCTGGAGCTGAGTATTCTCGCGTCAACCTACGTTGCAATTTCCAGAAGTGACCGGGATTCCATCATAGAGGCAAAGCGAATTATTGACAGCCAGCTTGCCCTGGCTCCGAGCTGCGAGGAATTGGCGCGGCAGGTCAATATCAGCACTTCAAAATTGACGAAGGGCTTTTCCTCCCTGTTCGGAACATCGGTTCATGCGTATGTCATCGACCAGCGGTTAGAAAAGGCGGCAAGCCTGCTGTTAGAAAGTAATTTGAATGTCAGCCAGGTGGCTATACTGGTGGGATATTCAAAAGCAAGCAATTTCGCAGCGGCGTTCAAAAGGAAATACGGAGTGAATCCGAAAAACTATAAAGCAGAAGCTACGATTGGATAAACGCAAAAATACTGATTTTGGGTAGAATAAAATTGGTTTTGGGTTGGAATCGTGGGCGCAAATTGCTATTATATGTGGTGTGGTTAGAAAAAGCTAACTACACCACATTTTCATTTTCTCAGAGATAAGGAGGATACTGGTATGAGTTCCCAGAAAAAAAGTTCCCGGCTTGAGGGAAAAGATTTAATTACTATCGGCATCTACACCGTCATCTATGTCGTGATTGTTATGCTGGTGGCGATGCTTGGCTTTATCCCCGTTTTTATTCCGCTGATGGCGGTGCTGTGCCCTTTGATTGGCGGCATCCCCTATATGCTGTATGTTACAAAGGCTAAAAAATTCGGGATGACTGCAATCATGGGTTTCCTGATTGGCCTAATCATGGTGTTCTTCGGCAACGGCTATCTTACTATGGTAACTGGTCTTGTTGGCGGCCTGTTGGCCGACGTGATCCTGAAAAAGGCGGACTACAAAAGTGCAAAGAGTACAGTTCTTTCCTGCGGCGTGTTCAGCATCTGGGTGTTTGGCAACTTTGCTCCCATTTTCCTGAACCGTGAAAGCTATATGGTAATGTTGACTGAAGGATACGGCGCTGAATATGCAGCTACCCTTAATACATATATGCCTATGTGGATTGCGCCTATTCTGCTGGTTGCCTGCTTTGTGTTTGGCCTTGTCGGAGGTATGATTGGGAAAGCCATTTGCAAAAAGCACTTCCAGCGTGCCGGTATTGCATAATGGCGCGGGAAATTCTGCTCAGCAAAAAAACAGAACAAGGGCTACGGCTCGATCCGCGTACAAAACTGTTGCTCATCTTCATCATAAGCATTTTTGTCATGGGTGGAACAGGCGGAGAAGCTATGGGGCTGATCCGCCTTGTTCTTTGTACGGTTCCGGCTATATTGCTGCTTACCTCGAAACAATGTGCAAAAGCTGTGGGCTATATTGCTATGTTTTCTGCTTTTTATGCTGTTCAAATTTATGTTTTGCCGCACCTTACGGGAATATTGAATTTCCTCGTTCTGTTTACAACAGGATTCTTCTGCCGAATCCTTCCCAGTGTTGCGATTGCTGCCTATGCAGTGAAAACAACAACGGTCAGTGAATTGATTTCCGGCATGGAAAGAATCCATATGCCTAAAGAAGTGACGATCCCCTTAACGGTCATGTTCCGCTTCTTTCCAACTGTCTTTCAGGAGTCAGAAGCAATCAGTGACGCTATGAAAATGCGTGGGATTAAACTTGGAGGGAAAAAACCTTCAAAAATATTGGAGTATAAGCTGATCCCGATGATTACCTGCTCCGTGAAAATCGGTGAGGAACTTTCCGCCGCGGCAATTACCCGTGGCCTCGGCGCTCCTGTCAAACGCACAAACATTTGCCAGCTTAAATTCAGTTTTGCCGATGTGGTGCTGATCTTGTTTTGTTGCTTTGTAGTGGTTTGGGCGATTGCTTCCCCGATAATTTCCGCAGGAGGGATTTTGCCATGATAGATTTTCAAAATGTTTCTTTTTCTTATGGTGAAGAGTCCAGCGGCGGAGGGATTAGAAATGTCAATCTCACCATAAACACAGGGGAATTTGTTTTACTCACGGGAGAATCCGGCTGCGGGAAAACAACGATTACCCGTTTGGTAAACGGGCTGGTGCCTCATTATTACGAAGGTAATTTAGAGGGCGATGTCCTTCTGGACGGAAAAAGCGTATCAGATACGCCGCTTTATGACTTGGCTGCTATGGTGGGATCTGTATTCCAGAATCCCAAAAGTCAGTTTTTCAACGTGGATACGGATAGTGAATTAGCCTTTGCCTGTGAAAATTTAGGCTATCCCCAGGAAGATATCCTGAAAAGGATTGACCGTACAGTTTCCGATTATCATATTGAAGATTTGATGGGGCGAAGCGTGTTTGCTCTGTCCGGGGGCGAAAAGCAAAAAATAGCCTGTGCTTCATCAAGTGTATTGCTACCGGGAATTATGGTCCTTGACGAACCATCTTCTAATCTGGATATGGCTGCTATTGATGACCTGCGGCAGGTCTTGAGCCTCTGGAAAAAGCAGGGCAAAACAATTCTGATTGCAGAACACCGCCTTTACTACCTTCACGATCTTGCAGATCGTGTGCTGTATGTAAAAGATGGGGAGATTGAACGGGAATACACGCCTGCTGAATTTGACAGTTTATCGGATAGCACTCGAAAAGAAATGGGGCTGCGGCCGTTTTCTCTCTCGAAGTTGAAACCCGCGAATCAGTATCAGGCACATACAGCTAAACTGATGGAATTTCAAAATTTCTGCTTTGCGTATAAAAAGCGGGAACCGGAAAGCCTCCATATTCCGAGTGCTGAACTGCCTGTTGGAGAAACGATTGCCATTATCGGCCTGAATGGCGCTGGAAAATCTACTCTGGCCCGCTGTATTTGCGGACTGGAAAAGAAGTGTGGCCTTTTGCAGGTTGACGGGAAAACCCTTGATTGGAAAGCCCGGCTCAAACATTGCTACATGGTAATGCAGGATACCAGCCATCAGCTATTTACCGAAAGCGTGACGGATGAAGTGCTTCTGAGCATGGACAACGAGGATGAAACTGTTGCAGATGAAATCCTTAAACAGTTTGATCTGCTGGAATATAAAGACAGGCACCCGCTTTCTCTTTCCGGCGGGCAAAAACAGCGGGTAGCGATCGCATCTGCCATTGTGAGTAACCGGGAGATCATTGTGTTTGACGAACCAACCAGCGGGCTTGATCTCAAACATATGCGGGAAGTTGCGCGGAGTTTGAAGTCACTCGCGGATCAGGGCAAAACGCTTCTTGTTATTACGCATGATCCGGAGTTGGTGATGGCGGGATGTTCGTATGTAGTCCATATGGAAAAAGGGCAAATAAAAGAAAGCTATCCATTGGACGTATCCGGCAGTAAAAAGGTTTTGGATTTTTTCCGAATCCGCCAGTGAATTTTAGAAATTATGAATGTCAGGGCCGCCTTGACTGGACAGAAAGATAATGATAAGAGGCCTCTTTACTTTGGCGGCCTCTTGTTTTTGAAGCACAGACAGTACGGCTCAATATAAGGAGGGCTTATGTTCCAAAAAGTATTTGAATATGCCGGACCTCATAAAAAAGGCCTCTATGTTGCAACAGCCATCGTGCTGGTCAGTGTTCTGCTGGGTGTTTTTCCCTTTGTGCTGGCATATCAGGTAATTGCACCGCTGGTCATGGGGGAGGCAATCACTGCTTCCTTTATCATCCAGCATGTCATACTGGTCTTGGTATGTCTGGTGCTGCAAGCTCTTTTCTATGGCTGGGGCCTGAATCTCTCTCATAAAGCAGCTTATGACACGCTGCTCCGCCTGCGGACGGCTCTGCAAAAACGGTTTGAAAAACTGCCGCTGGGTGTTATTCAGGACAAAGGCACTGGCACCGTGAAAAAGCTGTTCGTGGACGATGTAGACAGTCTGGAAGTTCTGCTGGCACACTCTATGCCGGAGGGCATCGCCAACCTGATGGTTCCCATTGCAGTTTATGTGGCAATGTTCTTTGTAGACTGGAAGCTGGCACTGTTATCTTTGGCATCCATTCCGCTTAGCTTAGTTGCCATGATGACGATGTATTCCGTTGGTATGAAGAAAATGGGGCCTTACTATATGGCCGGGCAAAAGATGAACAATACCATTATTGAGTACATCAACGGTATGGAAGTCGTCAAGGTTTTCAATAAAGACGCAGATTCTTACGAACGGTTCCGTAAAGATATATCAGATTATCGGAACTATACACTGGCATGGTATAGGGCGGCATGGCCGTGGATGGCGATTTACAGCAGCCTGCTTCCTTGTACCATCATCCTGACCCTGCCTGTGGGTGCATGGTTTGTCCTCTGCGGCTGGTCGGCTCTGCCCAATTTGATTTTGGTGCTGTGTCTTTCTTTGAGTATCGGTATGCCGCTGCTGAAATCTCTTGGCTTTCTGCCAACCATGCCCCAGCTCAACTATAAAATCTCCGCATTGGAGCAGGTGTTGGATGCGCCGGAACTTCAGCAGACGAATGATAGATTCCATGGAATAGATGATACCATTACTTACGACCATGTTTCTTTCGCTTACCAGACAACACAGCCCGGCCCGGATGGAAAGCCCGCGGTGGTTGAGGATGAAGTTCTCCATGATATTTCCTTTACGGCAAAGGCTGGACAAAAAACTGCTCTTGTCGGTGAATCTGGCTCCGGCAAGAGTACCTTGGCAAAACTGCTGATTCACTATTATGACCCGCAAAAGGGCAGCATTTCCATCGGCGGACAGAAACTTTGCGATATGAGCCTTGAAGCATTGAACAGTCGTATTTCCTATGTGGCGCAGGATCAGTATTTGTTTAATACTTCTCTGCTGGAAAGCATCCGGCTCGGTCGGTTGACTGCAACGGATGAAGAAGTAATAGAGGCCGCAAAGAAAGCTCAGTGCATGGAGTTCATTGAAAAACTTCCGCAGGGCATTCACTCCATGGCAGGCGATGCCGGAAAAATGCTCTCCGGCGGTCAGCGTCAGCGTATTTCTCTGGCGCGAGCAATCTTAAAGGATGCCCCCATTGTAGTTCTTGATGAAGCAACAGCCTATGCTGACCCCGAAAATGAAGAAAAGATGGAAGCAGCCATTGCAGAACTTGTAAAAGGCAAGACCCTCGTGGTGATTGCTCACAAACTGCCCGCCATTATGAATGCCGATCAAATTTGTGTCATCGACCACGGAAAATTGGTAGCAGCGGGTAAGCATCAGGATTTGATTCGCTCCTGCCCTGAATATCAGAAATTGTGGAAAGCCGCACAGGACAGTGCCGAATGGAAAGTACACACTGCAAAGGAGGGAGCCTAAATGTTTGCGATGTTTTCAAGAATTTTGAAACTTTCCGGCCGTTATAAAGGCCGTATTCAAGGTGCATTCGTTTGTGCGTTTTTGGAATCCATTTTGTCAAAAATGTCAATCGTTCTTGCCTTTGTAGTTTTAAGCCGCTTTGCAGCTGACACACTGACCAGCCAGACTTGCCTTTATATCGGCCTTGGACTTGCCGCAGCAGTGTTGGTGCAAATGCTTGTTCATTACCTCAGCGACAGCCTGCAAAGTGCCGCAGGATATTTGATGTTTGCGGATAAACGCATGGAACTGGGTAGCCATCTGCGGAAACTTCCGATGGGCTATTTTACTTCCGGCAACATTGGCAAAATCAGCTCTGTTCTTAGCACGGATATGGTATTCATTGAAGAAGTCGCTATGAGTACGCTGGGCAACATGATGAGCTATCTGCTGTCCTCCTTGATTCTGCTGGTATTCATGTTTTATTTGAACGTACAGCTCGGTTTGATTGCTGCCGCAGTCACGGTTCTGGCATGGCTGGTATCAAAAGGAATGAACAAGGTTTCCCTGCGAGAGGCCGCAGAGCGGCAGGAGCAGAGCGAACGACTGACCGATGCAGTGCTGTCCTTTGTGGAGGGCATTGGCGTCATTAAGAGCTACAACCTGCTGGGCGAAAAATCAGAAGAACTGACTGGCAATTTCCAGCGTTCCAGAAACACCTCCCTTGCTTTTGAGCAGAAAATGACACCATGGACAATGAGCCTGAATATCCTCTACGGCATTGGTATTGCGGCGATTTTCGGCTTGTCGATTGTATTGGAACAGCGCGGCGCACTTCCGCTGGCCTATGTGCTTGGTGTTCTACTGTTTGTGTTTGACCTCTTTGGACCGCTGAAAGCTCTTTATGGGGAAGCATCTCGCCTTACCGTTATGGATGCAGCTCTCGACCGCATTGAAGCAGTCCTGAATGAGCCTGAACTTCCCGACACGGGCAAGCAGCATCTTCCTGCACAGGCACAGCCGGGACAGCCAGAAGTTCAGTTTAACGATGTTGTATTTGCTTATCAGGACAAAGAAGTTCTGCATCATATCAGCTTTGCCATGAAGAAAGATTCCATGACTGCTTTAGTCGGACCTTCTGGCAGCGGCAAGTCTACTATTGCCAATTTGCTGGCTCGGCTTTGGGATGTAAAATCTGGCAGCATAATAATAAGAGGTATGGACATTCGGAACGTGCCTTTGGCAGAGTTGATGGAGCAAATCAGCATGGTATTCCAGCGAGTGTACTTATTCCAAGATACCATTTACAACAATATCAGCATAGGCAAACCGAACGCCACAGAGGAAGAAGTCTATACAGCTGCTAAGAAGGCCCGCTGCTATGATTTCATCATGGCGTTGCCTGATGGATTCCAGACCGTAGTTGGTGAAGGCGGTACTACACTCTCCGGCGGTGAAAAGCAGCGCATCTCGATTGCACGTTGCATCTTGAAAGATGCCCCTATCATCATTTTGGATGAAGCTACCGCAAGCGTAGATACTGATAACGAAAGCTATATTCAGGAGGCCATCTCGGAGCTGGTAAAGGGAAAGACACTTCTCGTAATCGCCCACCGTCTGAATACTATCCAGAATGCCAATCAAATTTTGGTCATTGACAACGGCCAGATTGCACAGCAGGGCACGCACGAAGAACTTTTGAAGCAGCCCGGCATTTATCAGGAGTTTGTCAACATCCGAAAGAATGCGGCTGGATGGAGCCTTGCTTAACAAAATTCAGCGTATGCGATGCGGAGCATTAAATGTCTGTGA
Source organism: Faecalibacterium hattorii (assembly GCF_003287455.1). GTDB lineage: Bacteria > Bacillota > Clostridia > Oscillospirales > Ruminococcaceae > Faecalibacterium > Faecalibacterium hattorii. The sequence goes on from NZ_PRLC01000023.1 coordinate 26,035, forward strand.
GAAGTTGTTCACCAAAGATTCTAGAAGAATTCTATGCAAAAAATTGAAGTTATTGTTCGTATCACGAAGGATCACTGCCCACCGCAAGAGCAGACGATTTTCGAGTGGATTGAAACGAACCGTGCTACGCCAGACACTTTGAATTATCCCGGTTTGGAAATAAACTTGGAACATCGTCGTGTTTTCAAAAACGGACAGGAAGTGTACATGAGCCGTTACGAATATGGCGTTTTAAGTTTAATGGCACGGCATCCGGGGCAATTGTTTACAAAAGAGCAGATATTTGAAGCCGTGTGGCATCAGGATAGTGAAAGCTGCCTGACTGCTGTCACCAATACAATTGGACGCATCCGGCAAAAAATCGAGGATGATAGAGCTGTACCTGTCTATATTCGAACGATTTCCAACCTCGGCTACCAATTTATGCCGAACATTTCAGTGAAAAAAGATTCCTTATAACGATAAAAGCCATACTCAATGGGTAACTTAGACCTTGAGTATGGCTTTTATCGTTAGCTGGATAGATAAAAATTGACATCCTTGCAATCGGAAATAATCTTTTCTAAAATATAGAAAAAAGATTTTAGGAGGCGGTAAGATGCAATCTTTCGAAGATGTTCTGAGAGAGTTTGAAGATTTTTTGCAAACGGCATCCTATTTAGAGGTTCTCCCATGTCGATGGGGGTATGTACGGCTTTTTAATGAGGGTGCTCCTATCAACTTCTACGCAGTCTTATGCCGTACCCCACAAGAACTATATGATACGCTAGAAAATGATCTTGCCATTGAAAAAGAGGTTCAAAATCCACAACGAGACTGATTACTGATTACGAGAAAATTATTGTGTAATTTGTTTGCTTTTCACGTGATTTTATTGAATGACCTGTTAGAATATTGCGTATTCAGACAAAAGAACGCCAGAGAGAAGCGTAACGTCCACTCTGGCAGCTTAGTTGTTTTTGTTCTGTTCTGAAAGTTCTGTCAAATGGATTGCGAGTGACCTTGTGGCATCCAACAGCGTTTTTTGCATTTCTGGCGGACAAGCAAAATAAATCGATTCTAACTCTCGACATTCGCGCTCTGCTTCTGATAAGTTCGGGTTGATAACCGAATCCAAGGAAAGTGGCAGAACATGGAGAATTGAACTTAAAATGTCAAAAGAAGGATTCTGTTTTCCATTTTCAATATTGGCGATATACTTCACCGAAACATTACTTTTCAGTGCCAGTTGCTCTTGTGTCATTTTCATCGCTTTTCGGACAGCCTTTATCTGCTTTCCTAAAGCAATCGCATCCGCATTCGGCATCATCATCACCTCAATAGTATTGTATCGTCCTTGCGGAAAGAACGGTATAACATCATCATTCCAGTGATTTTGTCCTATCGTGCCGATTTTTACATTTCCCGGTCGAGTTATAAAAAAACGGTAACTCGCCTGGGCGATTCTACGCGCCATCTGATCACAGTTGCCGTTTGTGGAGGTAACTGTGATTTTTTATTGGGGTAACGCATCAAAAAAAGCCTGTCTGCTGCCGTAAGCCAGACCGCCCCAAAGCAAGCACAATCGTTCCGTTCCACCATCCACAATCGTGCCGATGTGTTATATTGCGCCAGCTTCCCGCCATGGGAGGCTGGCGTTTTTGCGCTTTTGGAGCCAAAGTGCCGCAGTCCGCCGTTTCTCCCATAATACCGCAGCAAACTTTATATTTGGGAGGGAAAGTCATGCTCGATCATAAGAAGGAAGCAATTACGGAACACTGGCAGTTTTGCCCCAAGTGCAATATAAAGCTCTATCGAATGACCGCCGACTGCACTGGATTCATCCACATAAAATGCTGGCGTTGCCGGGAAATGTTATGGCTCAACCTTTCCATTCGAGCCAAGTAAGCATTGGTTTCATAAAAATCGGGTGCAACGCACTCTGAATATGGACTGTTAGCACCGAGCAACGGGCCATTGCCACATGGCAATGTATGAAACGTAGCACCAAATGGCCGGGCAGCAGCTTGACTGAAAGATCTCCAATCTTTCGGTCGGCTGTTGTCCGGCTATTTTTTATAGCTTCAGATGGCCTGCTCCCGAAAAGGAGCAGGTTTTATGTTTGCCCTCTTTTCATGGCTGCCCCAAGCGGCGAAATATCCGTAGTGTCTCCAGATTTTCGACATTTCACGTTTTATCGAAAATTTGGAGGTTACACATGGACTCTCGCATTCTTCACTACGAGTTTGTCACTGGTGAAAGTGTCAATATTACTGTTTCTGCCGAGATTGCGGAGGTTATCTACGATTCCCGCCGCATGGAACACGCCAGCAACGAGCGTTCACGCTATCATACGGCTTTTTCTTTGGATTCCGAGGATTACGAGGGAACAAATCTGGTTTCCGAGAAAACCCCGGATGATTTGATGGAGGAACTGGAAGATCGGGAGCATCTGCTTGACTGCCTTGCACATTTAAGTGAAAACCAGCGTCAGCGAATTTTGATGCTGGCTCAAGGTATGAGCATCACAGAGATTGCCCGTGTTCAACACGCTGATCGCACCACTGTAAGAGAATCCATTCAGGCTGCTCGAAAAAAATTCAAAAAATATTTTTGAAAACACCCCCCGTTTTACCCCTTGTTTTCTGTTAACAGTGAAAGGTCTGCCACACAGACCTCTCACGAACCTTGAAAACTGAATAGTTCCTTCATCTGGTACTCCGATAATGATACTTCCGTAATTCGCGGCCCGGTCATAAAGCAGACGGGGTGGCTGAAATGCCAATGAAGCGGTACAAGTCCGCTGCCAGATGTTTATGCCCCACTCGCAGGGAGCCGAGGGCGAATATGCGAGACCTTAACTTATTAAATCAGGCGTGGCCGAATGCTGTTTTCGGTCTTCGTCCACGTCTGTTCTTTTTACTTATTCCATATATCTACATTTTCGTCCTACATAGGAGGTTTTATGAACGAAAACGACCATACCACCTTAGAGCAAGCGATCTACGAGGAAATGGAACTGACCCCGGAGATGATTCGGTCCATCCGCACGCTCTGCGGTGTCTGCCTTTGCAGTTTTGTAGAATCCAAGGCGTTCAAAATCGCCATTGTTCCCAGCGCAGACCGGAGCATGGACACTTGCACTGTCTGCCAGACCCGGCGCGGTCATGACTACGTTGTGATGAACCGTTGAACAAACACACCGCACACTGCCAAGGAGGTGCAGCGGGCGGTGTACATATTGCAAAAGGAGGGCAGCTATTGATTCAAAACTGGAAATTCCAACGTGGAGACATTTTCTTCACCCGTTTCGACAACGCCATCGGTTCAGAGCAAAGCGGGAATCGTCCGGCAGTCGTTCTTCAGAACGATGTGGGAAATTTTTACTCGCCCACGCTGATCGTGGCCACATTGACAAGCAAGGCGGCAAAAAAGTATACCCAGCCGACCCACTGCCTGCTGGTGAACGAGTTTCTCTCCGTACCATCCATCGTTCAGGCAGAGCAGATTTTTACCGTAGACAAGAGCAGGGTTCTGAAATATCTCGGACACCTCACCCCGGAAGAAATGAGCCGGGTGGATGATGCTGTCCGTGCCAGCCTTGCCCTGAACCCGATGGG
>NZ_PRLC01000035.1 GCF_003287455.1 Faecalibacterium hattorii
GTGCGGTGAAAGCTGCACGCACGGTGTGGAGCCGGGGAAAAGTTGGAGATCATATCAAAGACTTACCTATGGCTATCCGGCAGCAAGAGTCAGGGTATGAAGCAGCTCATGGCTGGCGGCGGTGTCGCGCTGGTCGGCATTACCCTGATTCCTCTGCTGAGCGGCCTGTTCGGTTAAGAACCGCGGGCGGATTTATTCCGCCTGTACATACGCAATCGCTTCAATCCTCGCTGTGGATAACAGCCCCTATTATAATAGGAAGTGAATTGCTGCAAGACCATCCACCCATCAACGAAAGGCGGTGCTATTATGCAGCTTCTGATCCACATTATTTTTGTTCTGAACCTTCTCAAGACCCTTATCAACCACTTCACCTAAAGGACGGTGACTGCTGAATGGAAACCGTTCTCAAAGCCATAGCCGATTGGATAAAGGGTATCCTGACGGCTGGCATCATGTCAAACCTGTCCGGGCTGTTCGATGCCGTAAATGAGCAGGTCGGTGACATTGCGCAACAGGTCGGCACACGGCCATCGGCCTTTGAACCACGCGTTTTTGCGATGATCGAATCGCTCTCCCGGAACGTGGTTCTGCCGATTGCGGGCATTATCCTCACATTTATCGCCTGTTACGAACTGATTGAAATGATAACCCAGCATAACAACATGGCGCAGTTTGAGCCAGCACTTATTATGCGCTGGATTTTCAAGACCACTGTTTCAGTATGGTTCATCTCCAACACGTTCGATATTGTGATGGCAGTCTTTGACCTGACGCAGAAAGTCGTGTCCGATTCCAGCGGCATTATTGCGGGCAATACTCGCGTCAATGAAATCGGCCTGTCGATGCTGGAAGCCAGTCTGATGCAAATGGATGTCGGTCCACTCTTCGGGCTTTTTTTGCAGAGCTTCTTCATCGGCATCACCATGAGAATCCTCTCAATCGTGATTTTCGTCATTGTGTACGGACGCATGATTGAGATCTACTGTATGGTGAGCCTTGCGCCGATTCCCATGGCAACATGGGGCAACCATGAACAGAGCCATATGGGACAGAACTATCTGAAATGCTTGTTTGCGCTGGGATTTCAGGGCTTTCTCATCCTCATCTGCGTGGCCATCTATGCCGTGTTGATTCAGAATGTGGCGATTTCCGGCGATGCCATCAATTCGATCTGGGGCATTGTCGGCTACACCGTCCTGCTCTGTTTCAGTCTGTTCAAAACCAGCTCCGTGACGAAATCTGTTCTCGGAGCGCATTAAAGGGGGTGCTTTATTGGCTGCGTATATTTCTGTTCCTCGCGATTTGACCAAGGTGAAGTCAAAAGTGGCTTTCAACCTGACAAAGCGGCAGCTCATCTGCTTCGGAACGGCGGCACTGATTGGAGTGCCGCTTTTCTTTTTGCTCCGAGATTCCGGCGGCAACACTGCCGCCACCCTCGGTATGATGGCAGTCATGCTGCCCATGTTCTTTCTGGCGATGTACGAGAAAAACGGTCAGCCCATGGAAAAGCTGCTGTCGTACTATGTGCAGTCCCGGTTTCTCCGCCCGAAAATTCGCCCCTACAAGACCAACAACTACTATGCGATTTTGATGAAGGGAGGCATGACCTATGATTCCGTTTTGGAAAAAGACCGGTAAAAGCGGCAAGAAAAAGCCGCCGAAGCCTGCTGTGCCCAGAACCGCCCAGCAGTCCATCCCCATGCAGCGGATGTTTGAGGATGGCACCTGCCGGGTGAAAGCAAACTACTACACCCGCACCATCCAGTATCAGGACATCAATTATCAGTTGGCCCAGCAGGAGGATAAGACGGCGATTTTCGAGGAATGGTGCAGTTTTCTGAACTTCTTCGATTCCAGCATCAAATTTGAACTGTCTTTTGTGAACATGGCAACCGACAGCACCGAGTTTGAAAAGAGCATCCGCATTCCGTACCAGAAAGACGGCTTTGACGATGTTCGTGCTGAGTACAGCCAGATGCTGCGGCAGCAGCTTGCCAAGGGCAATAATGGTCTGACCAAGACCAAATT
>NZ_PRLC01000024.1 GCF_003287455.1 Faecalibacterium hattorii
GAGCCCTGTGCAGTACAGGATTCAGACCGTTGGGGCCGCTTAATTTGATTTTTGTCTAACTTTTGGGGTTCATTTCATACGGGCCGGGAGGGGATTTTCCATGTTATGAGAAGGTTGGAGAGAAAACGCGATTACTGATTGCCCTTGTAATCCAGCGGCAGGCTGGTCCAGCGGGCGCGGAAGAGGAAGGCGGCGTCCTTCGGCTGACGCTGACGGGTGAAGATGCCCTTCTTGTTGCCGTTGACGCGCAGGATGCCCTCGGTGGTCTGGAAGTCTGCGAAGTTCCAGACCAGCTCGCCCTGCACGAAGTCGTAGCTGTCGAAGACGTTGTGGTTCATGTCGAGGTACTCGTTCTGGTACTCCTGACTCCACATGACGCTGGGCAGCTTGTGCTCGGAGGGCATGGTGTCGGCACCGTACTCGGTGAAGATCATCGGGCGGCCGTTCAGGACCTGTGCCCAGCCGTTCATCTCCTTGCGGAAGGCGGCCTCGGCGTCCACGATGCCCATGCCGCCCATGACGTACCAGCCGTAGTAGCGGTTCAGGCTGATGAAGTCAGCGAACTGCTGGCCCTTGCTGTTGTTGGGCAGGCTCATCATGACGACAGCGTAGGTGCGGGGGCGCTTCTGGGGGTCGAGCTCGTGAGCCAGATCGAACAGGGTCTTAAAGTAAGCTTCGGTGCCCTCGCTGGTGCACTGGGGCTCGTTCAGGATGCTCCATGCGATGACGGAGGCGTGGTTCTTGTCGCGGCCGATCATATCGGTCAGTGCGTCCTTGTGGTTGGCCAGCAGCTGCGGGGTGGTCTCCTTCTCGAACCAGCCGACCTTCTTGCCGTTGCCCTGATTGGCGGCGAGGAAGTTCATGGTGCTCTCCATGAAGCCGACAGCGGGGACTTCGTCGATGATCAGGAAGCCCTCTTCATCGGCCATCTGGTACAGCTCCTCGGCGTAGGGGTAGTGGCTGGTGCGGAAGCAGTTGGCACCGATCCACTTCATCAGCTCGTAGTCGCGCTTGACGGTGGCGAGGTCGAGGCCGCGGCCGCGGATATCGGCGTCCTCGTGCTTGCCGAAACCGCGCAGATAGACGGGCTTGCCGTTCAGCAGGAAATGGCCGTCCTTGATCTCGAAGGTGCGGATGCCGACCTTCTCGGTGTATTCATCGACCACGGCGCTGCCGTCGTGGATGCGGATGACGATATTGTACAGGTAAGCAGCGTGGACGTTCCACAGCTTTGCGTCCTTGACGACGAGGGTGCCTTCCTTGCCGGTGGCCTCAGCGACCTTGGTGGTGCCGTCGTACAGCTCGACGGTGACTTCGTGGTCGCCGTTGGTGGTGACGGTGTAATCGACCTCAGCGCCCTCGGCAGTCAGGCGGTGTTTCACGGAGTAGTCGAGGATACGCTCGGTGGGCAGAGCCATCAGCTTGACCGGGCGGTGGATGCCGGCGTAGTTGTAGAAGTCAAAGTAGGGGGCGGCGACCTTCTTGCCGTTGGACAGGACGGTGGTGTTGCCGGCGGGCAGCATGTGCTCGTTCAGCTCGTTGTTCAGCAGGACGCTGAGCCTGTTGAACTGGTTGTAGCGGACGATGTCGGTGACGACCGCGTCGAAGGGCAGGAAGCCGCCCTCGTGCTGCGCCACTTCCACGCCGTTGACGAAGACGCGGGCGTGGTGGGTAGCGGAGCCGAAGCGGATGGCGATGTCCTTGCCGCTCCACTCGCCGGGCACGAAGAAGTCGGTCTCGTACCAGAAATCGCCGCAGTACTCGCGGGACTCCTTGTCGGTGAAGAAATCGCAGAAGGATGCAGGAACGGGCATGGAGATGGACTCCGGCAGACCGTTGGCCCAGTTGGCCTCAACGCCTTCGCTCTTGGCATCGAAGCTGAAGCGCCACATGCCGTCAAGGCTGACGACGCGGCGGGAGGTGGAAACGACAGGGTACAGCAGGGACTTGTTGTTCATTGCAAAAACCTCTTTCTCGTCATACGAAAGTTTTCTGGATCGCACTTCAACCTCTCCGTCCATGCTTCTGCCATCTCCCCTGCTGGGGGAGGTGGCAGAAGCATGGACGGAGAGGTTTGGAGCAATCATTGTCTTCTGATACCAGTATGACAGATTTTTCGAAAAGGGAATAGAACAAATTTGCAATAAATCCAGACTTTTTTCAGGTAAATTGGGATCTTTCTGGGCAGAATACCTATTATGGATCGCGGAGTCTGAAAAGAAACTGATGAACTGTACCGTCTCGGAAGAAGGACACGAAAGAAACCCTACAGAATTTGTGAAAAAGCCGTGAAATTGCACAAAGAATAACCGTAAGATTTTACGATTTCACCTAAAAATTCTTCTAACGATGATTGCTAAATCTTTGTCATAATACTAGTATATCAGAATGAATACAGCGAACCATGTTTCACTGTGTTCCGAACGACAGCGAGTTTTAGTTAAGGAGAAACCAATGGCAAATGAGATGAAGAAAGCCGCCCCCTTCGGCATGAAGGACAAGGTCGGCTACATGTTCGGTGATTTCGGCAACGACTTCACCTTCCTGCTTTCGTCGAGCTTCCTGATGAAGTTCTACACCGACGTCATGGGCGTCAACGCCGCCATCGTTGGCATGGTGATGATGATCGCTCGTTTTGTGGATGCATTCACCGATGTGGGCATGGGTCAGATCGTGGACCACTCCAAACCCAACAAGGACGGCAAGTTCCGCCCGTGGATCAAGCGGATGTGCGGCCCTGTGGCCATTGCGTCCTTCCTGATCTATCAGTCCGGTCTGGCCGGGATGCCTTACGGCTTCAAGGTGGCATGGCTGTTCGTCACCTACATCCTGTGGGGTTCCATCTTCTACACCTCCATCAACATCCCCTACGGCTCCATGGCTTCCGCCATCTCCTCTGACCCGAAGGACCGCGCCGATCTGTCCACTTGGCGCACCATCGGCTCTACGCTGGCCAACATGGTCATCGGCGTGGCAACTCCTATGGTGGCCTACGTGGTCGTGGACGGCAAGACCGTCATGTCCGGCTCCCGCATGACCATCATCGCGGGCGTCTTCTCCATCTGCGCCATTCTGTGCTACATCGTCTGCTTCAAGCTGACGAGCGAGCGCGTGGAAGTGCCCGCAAGCAATCAGAAGATCAGCGCTTCCGCCATCTTCAAGAGCATCTTCACCAACAAGGCCCTGCTGGGCATCATTGTGGCTGCCATCTTCGTGCTGCTGAGCCAGTTGACCGTCATGAGCCTTGCCGGTTACGTTTACCCCAACGTCTACGGCAGCGCCGCAGCCCAGTCCACCGCAAGTCTGCTGGGCACGGTGGTCATGCTGGTGGTCTGTGCACCCTTTGCTTCCAAGCTGTCTGCCAAGCTTGGTAAGAAGGAGCTGGCTATGGGTTCCAGCATCATCTCCGCTCTGGTCTGGCTGGTCTGCCTGATCTGGCGCCCGGCAAGCGTCTGGGGCTTTGTAGCTTGCTACATTCTGGCCAACATCGGCATGGGCTTCTTCAACACGATCATCTGGGCGATGATCACCGACGTCATCGATGACGCCGAGGTCCGCAACGGTGTGCGTGAGGACGGCACCATCTACTCCGTCTACTCCTTCGCCCGGAAGCTGGGTCAGGCGTTCTCCTCTGGTCTGGTGGGTGCTCTGCTGGGCATCATCGGCTACACCGAGGCAACGGCTTTCGATCCTGCCGTCACCCGCGGCATCTTCAATATGGCCTGCATCGCCCCCATCATCGGCTTTGTCTGCATCGTGCTGGCACTGGCCTTCCTCTACCCGCTGAACAAGAAAAAGGTCGAGGAAAATGTGGCTGAGCTGGCAGCCCGCCGTAATAAATAACCCTCTCAGGCGCTTCGCGCCAGCTCCCCCAGAGGGGGAGCCCTTGGCAGGTCGGTTTTGATCGCACTGCCTGAACAAAGTTTCGAAAAACCGTAAAATAGAGTGCTCCGCTGTCTAGGGCAGCGGGGCATTTTTCTCTATCTACCACTTGTTTCTCCCGCAAAAATACTGTATACTGGTATATTAGATGATGTACCAGCAAAAAACAGGCGAGAAAAGGAGCGGTGAAGACGATGCGGGTTGATCCATTACAGGTGCTCACGAAGCTGGCGGCAGCCCAGAACATCCCCACCCGGCGGGTGACACCGCCTTTTGAGGGGCTGGACGAGTTCGATTACGGTCTGCGCCGTTCACTGGACCCGCAGTTCGACTGGCAAGAGTTCGGCCAACTGCTGCTGGACAACACCCCGGAGCAGACGCTGCTCTTCGTGGAGGGAACGTTTGAACTCCACTTCGCCCTCTTCCGCATCCCGGACGAGGAGAACACGGTCTTCCTCGTGGGGCCGTGGACCTTCGGCCAGCGGAGCGAAAAGTCCCGCAAGTGGGGCAAGCGCCATCTGGGCGTGGCAGGGGAGAACGCCGTGCAGGAATACTACAACGGCGTCAAGGTGCTGGGAGCCAACGATTTTTACTCCACCATCCGGGTCCTTGTCGGGATGATGTTCCACGAGGACGAGCTGAAGGTGAAGCAGATGAAGGAGTTCCTGCCCTTCCAGTTCCTGCCGGATATCCGCTATTTCAACGAACCCAAGTTCCAGAAGGACATCCCCATCTCGATGCTGGAGCAGAGGTACGAGTCGGAGAACCGCATCCTCGAAGCCGTGGGCCGCGGCGACGAGGAAGCCGCCGTGGAGGCGATGCACCAGCACTCCCGCTTTACCTACGGCGGACGGTTCGAGGGCTCGCTTTACCAGCAGAAGAACCGGATGATCGTCTTCAACACCCTGCTGCGGAAAGCCATCGAACCCAGCAAAGTGCACCCTTATTATATTGACGCCATCTCCAGCAAGTACGCCCGGATCATTGAGGAGGCCGATGAGGTGCCTGAAGAGCTGATGTGGCAGATGGTGCGGGATTACTGCGCCTATGTCCGCCGCTACTCGCTGAAGGAATACTCGCCCGCCGTCCAGAAGGTGATGAACTACGTCAACCTGAATGTCGCCGAGCCGCTGACACTCAAGAGCCTTGCCGCCATGTGCTTCATCAGCCCGTCCTACCTGTCGGCGCTGTTCAAGCAGGAGACCGGCACCACCCTCATCGACTATATCAACACCCAGAGGGTCAACCGGGCTGCACAGCTGCTGGAGCACAGCAGCCATGCCATTGCCGCCGTGGCCGAGGAAGTGGGCATTCTGGACGTGAACTATTTCACCAAGATCTTCAAAAAGACCCTTGGCGTCACCCCCACCCGCTACCGCCGGGAACATAAAGAAAAATAACTGCGGAAAGCAGAAATGAAAAAAAGACTCATTTTGTCCTTTTGGTGCGCACAGTCCGTGCAGAAAGGCGAAGCGGGTCTTTTTCTGTTTTGACACATTTGTTGCAGAAAACGCCGGATGCTGTAACCCCTTTGACAGACTTTATGGATTTTTGGTGGATATTTGGACGCATGTTGCAATTTCGACGGAAATTGTGCTTGATATGAAAATCGATCTTGCATACAACAGGCGAAATTGTGAGGAGTGCACAAAAGACTTTGCGGAATCTTGTGGATTTGTTCTATTGCGAACTGCCCGACAGACGGTTATAATACAAACAGAATCACGAAACGTGCGGTTTGATGCGTTTCGGAAATTTGCTGTGATATGCGAATGAAGGAGAACAATATTATGAAAATGATTTCGCGTCGTGACTTCATGAAGGCTTCCGCTGTTGTGGGTGCTGCTGGCGTTCTGACCGCCTGCGGCGGCTCCTCCAGCTCCACCGCTGCCTCCTCTACTGCTGCTTCCTCTGTGGCTGCTTCTTCTGCAGCCGCTTCTACCGGCAGCGCAAACGTTGGCGTCTGCATCTATCAGTTCGCTGATAACTTCATGACCCTGTACCGCACCGATCTGGAAGAGTACCTGAAGGATATGGGCTATGCCGTCACCATCGTCGATGGCAAGAACGACCAGAATACCCAGACCGAGCAGATCAACACCTTCCTGCAGCAGGGTGTGGACGTGCTGATCATCAACCCCGTCCAGACCACTTCCGCTCAGACCATCGTGGATACCATCTCTCCGTCCGGCACCCCGATCGTCTTCATCAACCGTGAGCCTGACAAGGCCGTTCTGGATTCCTACGCTGGCAAGTGCTGCTACGTTGGTGCAGACGCACGCCAGTCCGGTACTTATCAGGGCGAGCTGATCCTTGAGACCTCTACTCAGGGCGATATCAACGGCGACGGCAAGATCACCTACATCATGTGCAAGGGCGACCCCGAAAACATCGATGCTCAGTATCGTACCGAGTACTCCATCAAGGCTCTGACCGACGCCGGCAAGGAAGTCGAGTGCCTGTACGAGTATCTGGACAACTGGGATCAGACCACCGCACAGCAGGACGTTGCAAACGCTCTGGCACAGTACGGCGACAAGATCGAAGTCGTCTTCTGCAACAACGATGCAATGGCTCTGGGCGCTCTGCAGTCCATCGAGCAGGCTGGCCGCAAGGTCGGCGAGGACATCTATCTGGTCGGTGTTGACGCACTGAAGGAAGCTGTCCAGAATGTCGTTGATGGCAAGATGACCGGTACCGTTCTGAACGACGACGTGGGTCAGGCTACCGCAGCTGCTGACGCTACCAAGCTGTTCGTTGATGGCAAGGACGTCGAAGAGTATTACTGGGTCGATTACGTCAAGGTCACCACCGAGAACGCTTCTCAGTACCTCTGATCCTGACCGAAAATCACTCACGGTTGCAAGGTACGCAGTGAGACCTAAGCTTGATAAAAGCTAAAAAGCGCGTGCGTGCGAGAGGTTTCTCGGCGCACGCGCCTTATTTTAGTAAGGGCTCATGGTGCCTTAGTTTGAACGACAAGGAGGCTCTGCGGAATGTCAGAATACCGTCTGGTAATGAAAGGCGTGGTCAAGACCTTCCCCGGCGTCAAAGCGCTGGACCACGCACAGTTGGAGCTTCGCCCCGGCAAGGTCATGGCCCTGATGGGCGAAAACGGCGCTGGTAAGTCCACTTTGATGAAGTGCATGTTCGGCATTTACAAGATGGACGAGGGCGAGATCGAATACGAAGGCCAAAAAGTTACCATCCCGAACCCGCTGGAAGCGCTGAACCGCGGCATCGCGATGGTGCATCAGGAGCTGCAGCCCATCCCGGCCCGTACCGTGGCCGAGAACATCTGGCTGGGCCGCTACCCCACCAAGAAGGCGGGTCCCATCACCATTGTGGACCACGCCAAAATGTACAAAGACACCGATGAACTGCTGAAGAAGCTGAAGCTGGACATCAACTCCCATGCAAAGCTGGGCAGCCTGAGCATCGCTCAGATGCAGATGGTGGAAATTGCCAAGGCCGTTTCCGCAAACTGCAAGGTGCTGATCTTGGACGAGCCCACCTCCTCGCTGACCGCCAACGAGGTCGAATCGCTGTTCCGCATCATGCGGGAGCTGAAGGATCAGGGCGTTGCGCTGGTCTACATCAGTCATAAGATGGACGAGATCAAGGTCATCGCTGACGAAGTTACCATCATGCGGGATGGCCACTACATCGGCAAGTGGGACGTTGCCAACATGACCAAGGAACAGATCATCGCCAAGATGGTGGGCCGTGAGCTGTCCAATCTGTTCCCGCCGCTGGAGAACCACCCCTCCGACGAGGTCATGATGAAGGTGGAGGACTTCACCTCCATCCATCCGCGTTCCTTCCGCCATTGCAGCTTCGAGCTGAAGAAGGGCGAGATCCTCGGTGTGGCCGGTCTGGTCGGTGCACAGCGCACCGAATTGATGGAAGGCATCTTCGGTCTGCGTGCTCACACCACCGGCAGGGTCTGGATCAAGGGCGAAGAGGTCCACATCAAGCAGCCCCGCGACGCCATCCATAAGAGCGTGGCTCTGCTGACGGAAGACCGCCGCGCCACCGGCATCATGGGCGTGCTGAGCGTGGCCGACAACATCTCCATTGCGTCCTTGGACGCTCTGCGCAAGGGCCCCATCATGCTGGACGACAAGAAGATCCTCGATCTGGTCGCCACCAACAAAGAGAAGATGGCCATCAAGGTGCCCAGCCCCAAGACCGCCATCAAGAGCCTTTCCGGCGGCAACCAGCAGAAGGTGCTGATCGCCCGCTGGCTGGCGAATAACCCCGATGTGCTGATCCTCGACGAGCCCACCCGCGGCATCGACGTCGGCGCAAAGTACGAAATTTACTGCATCATTGCTGACTTGGCTAAGCAGGGCAAGAGCATCATCATGATCTCCTCCGAAATGAGCGAGATCATCGGTATGTCCAACCGTGTCATGGTCATGTGCGATGGCCGCATCACCGGCTTCATCGACGGCAAGGACGCCACCCAAGAGAACATCATGGCTCTGGCGACCCAGTTTGAGACCGCGCCCGAAACGGCAGCGGCCAATCAGTAAACAAGGAGGCTGTCTATTGTGGAAGCTACCAAGAAATTAACGGGTAAATCCGTAAAGAAATGGCTGGGCAACAACGCCATTATCGTCCTGATGCTCGCGGTGTCTCTGATCGTCGGCATCATCCACCCCAACTTCTTCGCTGTTGCGAACCTGATCAATCTGTTCAAGAACGTGTCCATCCGCTACATCATCGCGCTGGGCATCTCCGGCTGTCTGATCACCACCGGCAACGACCTGTCCGCTGGCCGTCTGGCCGGTTTCGCAGCCTGCCTCGCCTGTATCTTTGCGCAGACCGAGGGTGCTGCCGGTAAATTCTATCCCAATATGCCCACCCTGCCCACCCCGGTGGTCTTCATTCTGGTCATCGCCATCTGCGCCATCGTGGGTCTGTGCAACGGTCTGGTCGTCAGCTACCTGAAGGTCCAGCCCTTCATCGCTACCTTGGGTATGCAGCAGGTCGTCTACGGTATCTGCCTCGTCTACACCGGCGGTACCCCCATCGGCTCCCTGAACAAGGACTTCACCTCTCTGGCCTCCAACACCATCATCGGCGTCCCCGTTCTGATCTGGATCGCCCTGATCGTGGCCGCCTGCTTCTGGTTCCTGTACAACAAGACCCGCCACGGCAAGTACATGTACGCCATCGGCGGCAACGAGGCTGCCGCTGAGGTGGCCGGTGTCAACGTCAACGCCACCAAGATCCGCATCTACATCCTCGCTTCCTGCATGTTCGGTCTGGCAGGCTGCCTGCTGGCTGCCAAGTCCGGCGGCGCATCCGTTAACACCGCGCAGGGCTATGAGCTGGACGCTATCGCAGCTTCTACCATCGGCGGCGTTTCCACCACCGGCGGTGTCGGCACCGTCCCCGGCATTCTGGTCGGCGTTCTGGTCTTTGAGCTGATGAAGGTCGCTCTGCAGTTCATGAACGTCAACTCCTCCTACACCTACATCGTGCAGGGCCTTGTCATCATCGTGGCTGTCGCCATCGATATCCGCAAGTACCTCGCGAAGAAGTAATCCCTGAAAAAGAGAGCGCCTATCGGGCCGCCCGCTCGTTGCAGCGGGCGGCCCACTTTGTTATAATAGAAGAAAAAGCCAAGGAGAACGATTATGTCCGAACTGAACGAAAAAGAAGCCGAGCTGGCCCGGCGCGAGGCGCTGCTGGCCGAGCGGGAGGCCCAGCTCGAAAAGGAACAGGCCGAGTTCGCCGCCGCCAAGGAGCGGGGCGAGGAGGGCAAGAAAAGCTTCCTCAACAACAACGACCCGAACTTCGTGAACCCGAAAGAGAAGCTCTACGACAAATTCCCGCTGACCGTGCACCAGATGGACATCATCATCGGGGTGCTGTTTGCCCTCATTCTCCTGTTTTTGGTGCTGGGCATGACGCACACCAGCTTTTTCGGCCTGTTCGGCGGTTGAACTACCGCAAAAACGCCGGAAGTGCATCTGCCGCATAGAAACAAAAAATGGATGCTGCGATCAAACGCAGCATCCATTTTTGTTGCCTATAAGAGCTGTTCTTTTACAGCAGCACGTACTTGAGGATGAACAGCACGGTCAGGATATACATGAGGGGGCTGATCTTCTTCTCCTTGGCCTTGCCGGTGATGAGGTTGAGCAGGGTCCAAGAGATGACGCCGATGGCGATACCCTCGGAGATGCTGTATGCAGTGGGCATGGCAAGGATGGTCAGGAAGGCGGGGATGCCCTCAGCCGGGTCGTCGAACTCGATCTTCAGGGCGGAACCCATCATATAGAAGCCGACGATGATCAGAGCCGGAGCGGTGGCGAAGCTGGGAATGGTCAGGAACAGGGGGCTGAAGACCACAGCCAGCAGGAACAGCACACCGGTGGTCATGGAGGTCAGGCCGGTGCGGCCGCCCTCGGTGACGCCGGAAGCGCTCTCGACGAAGGTGGTGGTGGTGGAAGTGCCCAGCACAGCACCGGCGCAGGTGGCGATGGAGTCGGCCATCAGCGCGCCCTTGATGTGGGGCAGCTTGCCGTCCTCATCCAGCATGTCGGCCTTGGACGCCACACCGATCAGGGTGCCCAGCGTGTCGAACAGGTCCACGAACAGGAAGGAGAACATGACGGCGAAGAAGTTCAGGATGCCAACACCGGAGAAATCGGTCTTGAAGACTTGACCGAAGGTCTTGCCCAGCGCGGAGAAGTCAAAGCTGATGAAAGAGGTGGGGATGACGGAGTACATGCCCGCATCGGCGTTCGGGATGTAGATGCCGGTCAGCTCGCAGAGGATGCCCAGCACCCAAGTGATCAGGATGCCGTACAGGATGCCGCCCTTGACCTTCTTGACCAGCAGAACGGCGGTGATGAGCACGCCCACCAGAGCGAGGATGGCGCCCACACCGATGCTGTGGAAGGTCTCGCCCTTAAAGTGCTGGTAGGTGACGAGGGTGGAGTCGCTGTTGACGATGAGCTTGGCGTTCTGCAGACCGACGAAGGCCACGAACAGGCCGATGCCGACGCTGACGGCGCTCTTCAGGGTCATGGGAATGGCGTTGAAGATGGCCTCACGCACACTGGTCAGGCTCAGGACGATGAAGATGATGCCCTCGACGAAGACGGCCATCAGGGCCAGCTGCCAGCTGTAGCCCATGGTCAGGACGACGGTGTAGGAGAAGTAGGCGTTCAGGCCCATGCCGGGGGCCAGAGCAAACGGATAGTTGGCCAGCAGCGCCATCAGTGCCGTGCCGACAAAGGATGCCAGCGAGGTGGCGATCAGGACGGCGTTGGCGTCCATGCCGGAAGCCGACAGGATGCTGGGGTTGACCGCAAGGATGTAGGCCATGGTCATGAAGGTGGTGATACCTGCCATGAGCTCGGTCTTGACATCGGTGTGGTTTTCTTTCAGGTGAAAGATCTTTTCTAACATGAAAGTTCCTCCTGTGATGTGATGAAAAAATCCGCCGCGTGGGAAAACGGACGGAAAGAACAGCTCCCATTGTACCCGAAAACGTTGCAGTTGTCCATCTAAGAAACACAGAAAATTCATGATTTCTTCAAATTTTCTCGGATGAGTATGACTTATCAAGACAAAAAATGAACTTTTTAGCGGGCGGCTTGACATTTTGAAGAGCGAGGGCTATACTGGAATCAGAAACTAAGAGCCATCCAAAACGCCACAAAAATGACCCCCTCGGTACTTGCACTACCGAGGGGGTCTTCAGTTAGCGGTCGTCGTCCTTCAGGAACTTATCCAGCCACTGACAGATGCAGTGCGAAGCAACGTTTGACGCGATGCCCGCAGCAACAGATGACAGAAACACCAGAATGCCATCCAAAGCGCTCACCTCCTTCCGCCTTAAACGGATGGAGTGACGACGACAGCCAATGAAAGTATACCACAGCGCGAAAAACGTCGCAATAGAAAGACCCTTCGGCAGATGTACGACTACCGAAGGGTCAATTTGTTTGAACTCTCTAAAAATGATTTACTTCAGCACCGCGCCGAGATTTGCGCTGGTGACCATACGGGCGTAGCGGCTGAGCCAGCCGGTCTTGATGTTGGGCTCCGGGGCCACATACTTGGCCTTGCGCTCGGCAAGGACCTCGTCCGAAACTTCCAGCGTGATGCTGGCGTTGGGAATATCAATGTGGATGATATCGCCCTCCTCGATCAGGCCGATGGGGCCGCCGGAAGCGGCTTCAGGGCTGACGTGGCCGATGGCCGCGCCGCGGGATGCGCCGGAGAAGCGGCCGTCGGTGATGAGGGCCACGGTCTTGTCCAGCTTCATACCAGCCAGCGCGGAGGTGGGGTTCAGCATCTCACGCATACCGGGGCCGCCCTTGGGGCCTTCGTAGCGGATGACCACCACGTCGCCGGGGACGATCTGGCCCGCGTAGATGGCCGCAATGGCCGTCTCCTCGCTGTTGAAGACGCGGGCCGGGCCGGAGTGCTCCTGCATCTCCGGGGCCACGGCGCTGCGCTTGACCACGCACCCGTCCGGGGCGATGTTGCCCCACAGGATCTGCAAGCCGCCGGTGGGGGAGTAGGGGTTCTCGATGGGGCGGATGGCCTTGTCGTTGAGGATGCGGGCCCCCTTGATGTTCTCACCCAGCGTCTTGCCGGTGACGGTGGGAACGTCGAGGTCCAGCAGCCCCTTCTTGGCCAGCTCGGCCTGAACGGCGGGGATGCCGCCCGCAGCGTAGAGGTCGGGCATGTGGGTCGGGCCGGCAGGGGCCAGATGGCACAGGTTCGGGGTCTTGGCGCTGATCTCGTTGAAGAGCTTCAGGTCGATGGGCACGCCCGCCTCATAGGCGATGGCCAGCAGGTGCAGGACGGTATTGGTGGAGCAGCCCAGCGCCATATCGCAGGTCAGAGCGTTGCGGATGGAGCGCTCGTTGATGATCTGGCGGGCGGTGATGCCCTTGTTGACCATGTCCATGATGGCCATACCGGCGTGCTTGGCCAGCTGCAAGCGCTTGGAGTAGACAGCGGGGATGGTGCCGTTGCCGGGCAGGGCGATGCCGATGGCCTCGCACAGGCAGTTCATGCTGTTGGCGGTGTACATGCCGGAGCAGCTGCCGCAGCTGGGGCAGCAGTTGCAGGTGCAGTCTTCCAGCTGCTCGTCGGTGATCATGCCGGCCTTGTAGGCGCCGACGGCCTCGAACATCTTGGAAAGGCTGACTTCCTCGCCGCCGTAGGTGCCGGCCAGCATCGGGCCGCCGGAGCAGACCACGGCGGGTACATCCATTCGGACTGCCGCCATGACCATGCCGGGCACGATCTTATCGCAGTTGGGCACGAGGACGAGGCCGTCCAACTGGTGTGCCATCAGCATGGTCTCCACGCTGTCGCAGATCAGCTCACGGGAGGCGAGGCTGTACTTCATGCCCACATGGCCCATGGCGATGCCGTCGCAGACGCCGATGGCGGGGATGAGGATGGGGGTGCCGCCCGCCATCTGGACACCGGCCTTGACCGCATCGGCGATCTTGTCCAGATTCATGTGGCCGGGGACGATCTCGCTGTAAGCGGATACCACGCCGATCAGCGGGCGGTCCAGCTCTTCCGGGGTGTAGCCCAAAGCGTAAAACAGGCTGCGGTTCGGTGTGCGCTCCGAGCCTTTGGTCACGTTGTCACTTCTCATGGTCTCTCTTTTCCTCCTGATGCAAAAGTGCCAGCGGGGCACAAAATACCACGCTGGCACGGGTCGATTTCAAAAAACTTACTTCTTCAGCCAGCTCATCATGCTGCGCAGCTCTGCGCCCACCTTCTCGATGGGCAGCTCTGCTTCCATGCGGCGCTTTGCGAGGAAGTGGACCTTGCGGCCGCCGTTGGGGCTCATCTCGGTCAGGAACTCGGAGGCGAAGGTGCCGTCCTGAATCTCGGTCAGGACCTTCTTCATCTCCTTGCGGGTCTCGGCGGTGATCAGGCGCTTGCCGGTGCGGTAGTCGCCGTACTCTGCGGTGTTGGAGATGGAGTAACGCATCTTGGAGAAGCCGCCCTCGTTGATCAGGTCAACGATCAGCTTCATCTCGTGGCAGGTCTCGAAGTAGGCCATCTCAGGCTCGTAGCCAGCCTCGACCAGCGTATCGAAACCGGCGTGGATCAGCTCGGAAACGCCGCCGCACAGCACTGCCTGTTCGCCGAACAGGTCGGTCTCGGTCTCCTCCTTGAAGGTGGTCTGCAGGATGCCCGCACGGCCCGCACCGATGCCGGAAGCGTAAGCCAGAGCGATGTCCTTTGCCTTGCCGGTGTAATCCTGCTCCACGCAGATCAGGGACGGGCAGCCCTCGCCCTCGGTGTACAGGCGGCGGACGATGTGGCCGGGGCCCTTGGGAGCGATCATGATGACGTCCACGTTCTTGGGAGCGGTGATGGTCTTGAAGTGGATGTTGAAGCCGTGTGCAAAGGCCAGAGCCTTGCCCTCGGTCATGTAGGGAGCAACCTGCTTGTTGTAGATGTCGGCGCACAGCTCATCGGGAACCAGCATCATGACCACATCGCCAGCCTTGGCAGCCTCTTCGACTTCCATGACCTTGAAGTTGTCGTGGGTGGCAGCAAACTCGGAAGCCTTCTCCCAGTGAGCGGAACCCTTGCGCAGACCGACGACAACGTTGACGCCGCTCTCAGCGAGGTTCTCGGAATGGGCGTGGCCCTGACTGCCGAAGCCGATGACGGCGACGGTCTTGCCGTCCAGCACGCCGAGGTTGCAGTCGGAATCATAGTACTTCTTGATAGCCATGGTAGTTGTTCTCCTTTTATCGTTCTGTTTTTTATATTCGATTAACTTGAAAACTTGTTGATACTCCCCCAGCCGCTTTCCCAGAAGGAGGTGGCAATGGAAAGCATTGACGGAGAGGTTCAGTGGCACTTCGTGCCGGGCAGGGGCAGCTGCACATCCCGCACTTCCTGCGGGGGCTTCTGCATGTGCTGGTGCATCCCGCCGCGTTCCAGTGCGGTGACGCCGGTGCGGCAGAGTTCGAGGATGGTGTAATCCGCGAACATCTTTAAGAATGCGTCCAGCTTTTCGGGCTTGCCGATCAGCTCGAAGACCATGCTGTCCGGGGACAGGTCGATGATCTTGGCCTTATAGATGCTGCCGATCTCCCGCAGCTCGGTGCGGGTGTGGACGTCGCACGCGACCTTGAGCAGCAGCAGCTCCCGCTGCAAAGCGTTCTCACTGTCGAGGACGAAGACCTGACGGGTGACTTCCAGCCGCTCGGTCTGGAGGATGAGCTGGCTCAGCTCCTTATCGGTGCCGGACACCGTGACCGTGATGCGGCTGACGGTGGGGTCATTGGTGGCCGAGACGGTCAGGCTGTCGATGTTGAAGCCGCGGCGGCAGAACAGGCTGGACACGCGGGCCAGAACGCCGCTCTGGTTGTCCACCAGCAGACTGATGACTCTGCGTTTGGATTCCATGGTGCGTTCCTCCTCACTTCATGATGATATCGTTGATGTCGCCGCCGCCGGGGATCATGGGCAGGACCTTTTCGTCCTTGTCGATCATGCACTCGATCCATGTGGGGCCCTTGTTCTTCAGCGCCTCGGCAAAGGCGGTCTGGAACTCGGCGAGATTGGTGCAGCGGTAGCCCTTCAGCCCGAAGCCCTCGGCCAGCTTGACGAAATCCGTCTTGCGGTGGGGGTCGGTCTGGGAGAAGCGCTTGCCGTAGAAGGCGGTCTGCCACTGGCGGACCATGCCCAGCACCTGATTGTTGAAGATGACCGTGATGATGGGCAGCTCATAGCTGACGGCGGTGCAGGCTTCGTTCAGGTTCATGTGGAAGGAACCGTCGCCCGTGAACATCACGACCCGCTGGTCGCGGCCCAATGCCATCTGGGCACCGATGGCGGCACCATAGCCGAAGCCCATGGTGCCGAGGCCGCCGCTGGTGATAAAGCCGCGGCTCTTGGCGTGGCGGATGTACTGGGCGGCCCACATCTGGTGCTGGCCCACGTCGGTGACGTAGACGGCCTCCGGGCCGCACTGATTGCACACCTCGCCGATGACCTGATGGGGCATCAGGCGGGAAGCGTCGGACACCGGGTGGTAATCCTGCGCCTGCCACTCGTGGATCATCTTCATCCAGTCGGGGTGCTTCTTCTCCTCGATGAGGGGGAGCATCCCGCCCAGCACATAGGCGGCATCGCCGGAAATGGCGAGGTCCACATCCACGTTCTTGCCCAGCTCACTGGGGTCGATGTCGATCTGGATGATGGTGGCGTTTTTCGCAAAGGTTTTGGGGTTCAGGGCCACACGGTCCGAGAAGCGGGTGCCCAGCGCGATGAGGACATCGCAGTCGGCCACGGCCCGGTTCGCGGTGTAGCAGCCGTGCATACCGATCATGCCGATGTTCATCGGGTCACCGTAGGGCACGACGCCTGCCGCCATCAGGGTGTAGGTGGCGGGGATCTCAGCCTTGTGAATCAGATCCCGCAGGGGCTGGCAGGAGGCTGCGCTCCGCACGCCGCCGCCGAAGTAGACCAGCGGGCGCTCCGCCGCGTTGATGATGTCGGCGGCCCACTTGACCTGTTCGGCGTTGTAGGTGGTCACGGTGCGGATCTTCTCCGGCTGCTTGGGGGTAAACTCGCAGACGGCGGCGGTCACGTCCTTGGGGATGTCCACGAGGACGGGGCCCTTGCGGCCGCTCTGGGCGATGCGGAAGGCCGCGCGCATGGTGTCGGCGAGGTCCTCGACCTTGCGCACCGTGAAATTATGCTTGGTGATGGGCATCGTGATGCCCTCGATGTAGGCTTCCTGAAAGCCGTCCGTGCCGAGGCCCGCCGTGGGAATGTTGCCGGTAAAGGCGACCATGGGCACCGAGTCCATGTAAGCGGTGGCGATGCCGGTGACAAGGTTGGTCGCGCCCGGACCGCTGGTGGCCAGCACCACACCGGTGCGGCCGGTGGCACGCGCGTAGCCGTCGGCTGCATGGGCTGCACCCTGCTCGTGGGCGGTCAGCACATGGGTGATGCGGTCGGCGTTCTTGTACAGCTCATCGTAAAGGTTCAGCACTGCGCCGCCGGGGTACCCGAAGAGGGTGTCCACCCCCTGCTCGCAGAGAACTTCCACAAAAATCTGAGAACCATTCAACTGCATTTCTCGTCTCTCCTGTTTCCTATCCTGTTCCAACTCTACACTTTTTAAAAATCCCTCAGATACGTCAAATTTCGTATCTACCATTCGATTTTGAACGTTGGGTCAATTATACTATAAATCGGTCGGATGTCAAACAATGATTTGTAAAGTGAATCACCGGAAAGATGAAGATAATTAAACACAGGCTTGCACTGGACCTCATAGAGCGGTATAATTTTGGTACATTCGTTAAATCAAGAGGGAAAAGGCTATGAAACTTCGTGAATGGAATGCCCGGCTCCACGGGCTTGTGATCTTCCGCGCCCTGCTGGACGACCCGGTGGTGGCCAAATTATTGGACTTGACCGACCGGATGGAGGCGGGTACCCGCAGCATGGGGCCGGTGTGCGACGCAGTGGCTTCGTTCGAAGCGGCTCTGTTTGAGCAGACCACCAATCTGGGCGAATACCTCTCCAACGCCGTGTTGGAGACCGAGACGGTCTGCGTGCGTCAGGCGGCAGCGGGCGGCATCGCGCCGGTGCTGCAAAGTGCGCTGGACGGTGAACTGCACTTTTTGCAGGAGCTGTGCGGCCTGACGCTAGACGAGCTGTTCCAGACCGCCTACTCCGAGCAGAGCCAGCGCCCGGAGCTGGCCTTCCTGCCCCGGTGGGAGACGAAGAAAATCGACCTTGCGGCAGCCTACGCCCAGCGGATGCAGGAAGCCGGGAAGAAGGGCTATGGCATGTTCGCCAAGCACCATGTCTTCACGGTGGAGAATGGCCGGTTGGTGCCGGTGAAGTACCCCGACCCCCAGCGCCTCTCCGAGCTGCCGGGCTATGAGGGCGAGCGGGAAAAGGTGATCGCCAACACCAAGGCCCTGCTGGCCGGGATGCCCGCCAACAACGTCCTGCTCTATGGCGACGCGGGCACCGGCAAGTCCAGCGCCGTCAAGGCCATTGCCAACGAGTTCGCACCCGATGGGCTGCGGCTGGTGGAGGTGAAGAAGAATCAGCTCTATCAGATTCCCGATCTGATGGACAAGCTGGCGGCGAACCCCCTCAAGTTCATCCTCTTCATCGACGACCTGAGCTTCACCGCCAACGACGACAACTTCGCGGCCCTGAAAGCCATCCTCGAAGGCAGCGTGGGCGGCCGGGCCAAGAACATCGCGGTCTATGCCACCTCCAACCGCCGCCACCTGATCAAGGAGACCCTGACCGACCGCACCGGCGACGATATCCACGAAGCCGACACCCGGCAGGAGCTGATGAGCCTTTCCGCCCGGTTCGGCCTGACCGTGACCTTCCAGCGGCCCGAAAAGGCCCGCTTCGAGGCCATCCTCACCGAACTGGCCAAGCAGCATAACATCCAGATGCCGATGGACCAGCTCCTCGTCAAGGCAGAGGCCTTCGCCATCCGCGCCGGCGGCCGCAGCCCCCGCGTGGCCAAGCAGTTCATCGAACAGTGCGAGAGCGGCGTGCAGAAATAAAAAAGGACGTGTCTGCTTGACAAACATCTCGAAAGCGCATATAATAAACTTGCGAAAGATGAATGCTGACATGGTGCTTCATGAAGGCATACAAGAAGCCCCCCGGTATTGCAGTACCGAGGGGCTTCTTGTTGCTGGGGTTAATGCTTACCGTCCATAAAGAACTGTTCGTCAAGCCATTTGCAGATATAGTACGAAACGATACCTGCTGCGACGGACAGCGCGAAAGATGGAATCGCAGACAAAGCGCTTCACCTCCTTCCCAATGGAGGGGCGGGGGAGACGGCAATTACAGAATAACATAAAATTTGACAGAACACAAGCGAAAAGGCAGTGCCCGATTGAGACGGGCACTGCCTTTTTGAGGAAAAATCGGTGCTACAAAAATCAAACGCGCTCGGCGACGAGCTGGAAGCCCGCCTTGGTGAGCTCTTGACGGATCTGTTCGATCTGGGCGTGGTCGCGGGTCTCCAGTGCCAGCTTGAGGAAACAGCTGGAGATGGGCATGTTGGGGTCGGAGCCGTCATGCAGGACGGAGACGACGTTGCTGCCGCAGCGGGAGACGATCTCGGCGACCTTTTTGAGCTGGCCGGGCTTGTCCTCCAGCGCGATGGTCAGGTTGGCCTTGCGACCGCTCATGACCAGACCACGGGTGATGACGCGGTTGAGGATGTTGACGTCGATGTTGCCGCCGGAGACGACGCAGACCACCTTTTTGCCCTCGATGGGCAGCTTGTGGAAGAGGGCTGCGGCCACCGGCACCGCACCGGCACCCTCGGCGACGAGCTTCTGGTTCTCCATCAGGGAGAGGATGGCGGCAGCGGTCTCGTCTTCCGTGACGGTCACGATGTCGTCCACATACTCCTCGCAGAGCTTGTAGGTCAGCTCACCGGGGGTCTTGACCTGAATGCCGTCCGCAAAGGTGGAAGCGGCGGAGAGAGTCTGGTATTTGTGCTCGTGGAGGGAACGGTACATGCTGGGGGCACCCTCGGCCTGAACGCCGTAGACCTTGACATCAGGCTTCAGGCTCTTGATGGCAAAGGCCACGCCGGAGATGAGGCCGCCGCCGCCCACAGGCACGATGACGGCATCGACGTCGGGCAACTGGTCCAGAATTTCCAGACCGATGGTGCCCTGCCCCGCGATGACCTGCTCATCGTCGTAGGGGTGGATGAAGGTCATGCCGGTCTCCTGCTGCAGCTCCACGGCCTTGTCGTGGGCGTCGTCGTAGGTGCCGGGCACGAGGCAGACCTCTGCGCCGAGGCTTTTGGTGTTCTCCACCTTCATGATGGGGGCACCGTCCGGCATACAGACGATGCTCTTGATGCCCCGGCGGGTGGCGGCCAGCGCCACGCCCTGCGCGTGGTTGCCGGCAGAACAGGCGATGACGCCTTTCTCGCTCTCCTCCTTGGAGAGCTGGCTGATCTTATAATAAGCGCCGCGCACCTTGAAGCTGCCGGTGGCCTGCAGGTTCTCGGTCTTCAGGTAGAGCTGGCAGTCCTTGGACAGCTTGGGTGCTTCGATGAGGTCGGTCTTGCGTGCAACGTCCTTCAGCACGAAGGCGGCATGGTATACTTTGTCGAGAGTCAACATCTTTTTATCCTATCCTTTGTTCCGTCAGTGATGGTATAAAGTATAGGTTAGCAAAAGTATTTTGTCAAATGAATGTATTTCATGACCGCGACGGGTAGAATGACAAGCGGCAAATAAAAGAAGCGGTGACCGCCGGGGGCACCGCTTCGAAAAAACGTTTTAGATCTCTGCAAGGATCGCGTCGCCCATGCCGGTGCAGCCGACACAGGTGCAGCCGTCGCTCATGTTGTCGGCGGTGCGGATGCCCTTGTCGAGCACCTTGTTCACGGCGTTTTCGATGGCATCGGCTTCCTCGGTCAGGCCGAAGGAATAGCGCAGCATCATGGCCGCGGAGAGGATGCAGGCGGTGGGGTTGACGATGTCCTTGCCCGCGATGTCGGGGGCGGAGCCGTGGATGGGCTCATACAGGCCGCGGGTGCCGTCGCCGAGGGAGGAGGACGGGATCATGCCGATGGAGCCGGTGATCATGGAAGCCTCATCGGAGAGGATGTCGCCGAACATGTTCTCGGTCACGATGACGTCGAACTGGGCCGGGTTCTTGACGATCTGCATGGCGCAGTTGTCCACGAACATCTCACTGTACTCAACATCCGGGTACTCGGCCTGTAAGCGGTGCATGACGGCGCGCCAGAGACGGCTGGTGTCCAGCACATTGGCCTTGTCCACGCAGCAGAGCTTCTTGCGGCGCTTGCGGGCCGTCTCGAAGCCGATGCGGCCGATCCGCTCGATCTCGTGCTCGGAGTAGGGCATGGAGTCGATGGCCTGTTTCTCGCCGTTTTCGAGGGTGTGGGTCTCGTGATCGCCGAAGTAGACGCCGCCGATCAGCTCACGCACGATGATGAAATCGATGCCCTGTGCCACGATCTCCGGCTTCAGGGGGCTGGCCGGAGCCAGCTGGGGCCAGATCTTCGCGGGGCGGTTGTTGGAGTACAGGCCCATGCCCGCGCGGAGGCGGAGCAGACCCTTTTCGGGCCGCTGCTCACCGGGCAGACCCTCCCACTTGGGGCCGCCGACGGCACCCAGCAGGACGCTGTCCGCCGCAAGGCACTTGTCCAGCTCGTGCTGGGGGAGGGGGTCGCCGTACTTGTCGATGGCCTCGCCGCCCATGGCTGCGTCGGTGTAGTGGAAGGTGTGGCCGTACTTTTCGGCGATCTTATCGAGGACGCGGATCGTCTGCTTGACGATCTCCGGGCTGGAGCAGTCGCCCCAGATGACAGCAATGTTCTTTTCCATAATGGCTCCTTTATGCAGAACTCTCCCAGTCGCTTTTCGCGACAGCCTCCCTCTTTGAGGGAGGTGGCATCGCGCAGCGATGACGGAAGGAGTTATTTCTTCGTCAGCGACTTCATCAACCCGCCATCCGCGATGATCTTCTGGATGAACGGGGGGAAGGGCTCGGCTTGGAAGGTCTTGCCGGTGGTCTTATCGGTGATGAGGCCGGTGTCGAAATCGACGCTGACTTCATCGCCTGCGGCGATGGCGTCGGCAGCCTCCGGGCACTCCATGATGGGCAGACCGATGTTGATGCTGTTGCGGTAGAAGATGCGGGCAAAGCTCTTGGCGATGACCACCGAGATGCCCGCCGTCTTGATGGCGAGGGGGGCGTGCTCACGGGAGGAGCCGCAGCCGAAGTTCCAGCCGCCGACCATGAGATCGCCCTCGTGGACCTTGTTCACGAAGTCCTTGTCGATGTCCTCCATGCAGTGTGCGGCCAGCTCCTTGGCGTTGGGGGTGTTCAGGTAGCGGGCCGGGATGATGACATCGGTATCCACATTGTCCGGGTATTTGAAAACGGAACCGTTTGCATTGTTCATGGTGTTTCTCCTCTCTTAGACCGTGCGGGGGTCGGTGATGTAACCGGTGAGGGCGCTGGCGGCGGCGGTGGCCGGGGAGGCCAGATAGACCTCGCTCTTCACATGGCCCATGCGGCCCACGAAGTTGCGGTTGGTGGTGGAGACGCAGCGCTCGCCCTCGGCGAGGATGCCCATATAGCCGCCGAGGCAGGGGCCGCAGGTGGGGGTGGAAACGATGCAGCCCGCGTCGATGAAGGCGGTGGTCCAGCCGCGGAGGATGCACTCTTTGTAAACAGCCATGGTGGCGGGGATGATGATGCCGCGCACGCCCTTGGCAATGTGCTTGCCCTTCAGGATGTTGTAAGCGGCTTCCATGTCCTCCAAGCGGCCGTTGGTGCAGCTGCCGATGACGACCTGATCGATCTTGATCTCCCTGCCCTCGCTGGCGGGGTGGGTGTTCTCCGGCAGGTGGGGGTAGCTGACAGTAGGCTCCAACTGGTCGAGGTCGATCTCGATGGTCTGCTCGTACTCGGCGTCCGGGTCAGCCTCGTAGAAGACCGGCTCGCGCTGGCTGCGGCCCTTGAGGTAAGCTTTCGTCGTCTCGTCCACGGGGAAGATGCCGTTCTTGGCACCGGCCTCGATGGCCATGTTGCAGATGCACAGGCGGTCATCCATGGTCAGGTTGGCGACGCCGGGGCCGGTGAACTCCATCGACTTGTAGAGTGCGCCGTCCACGCCGATCTGGCCGATGATGTGGAGGATCAGATCCTTGCCGGAAACGCGGGGGCCGAACTTGCCCTTGAGCACGAATTTGATGGCGGCGGGGACCTTGAACCATGCCATGCCGGTGGCCATACCGGCGGCCATGTCGGTGGAGCCGACGCCGGTGGAGAAGGCGCCCAGTGCGCCGTAGGTGCAGGTGTGGCTGTCCGCACCGATGACGCAGTCGCCCGCGGTCACGATGCCTTTTTCGGGCAGCAGGGCGTGCTCGATGCCCATCTGGCCCACATCGTAGAAGTTGAGGATATCGTATTTGTTGGCGAACTCGCGGCACTGCTTGGACTGGGTCGCGCTCTTGATGTCCTTGTTGGGCACGAAGTGATCCAGCACGATGGCGATGTGCTCTTTATCGAACACGCTGTCGAAGCCCGCGCGCTGGAACTCGTTGATGGCGACGGGGGTGGTGATATCATTGCCCAGCACGATGTCGAGCTTGGCGTTGATGAGCTGCCCGGCCTTGACCTCGGCCAGACCGGCATGTGCGGCTAAAATCTTCTGCGTCAGGGTCATTCCCATGGTGGTACTCTCCTTTTATCGAATGGATGGACTCCCCCAGCCGCTTGCGCGGCAGCCCCCTCGGCGAGGGGGCCTGAAAGCCTCCCTCCGGGAGGGAGGTGGCATCGCGCAGCGATGACGGAAGGAGTAAATGCAATTATTTGCTGTTAATAGCAGATACCAGCGCCTTGATACCGGCCACGATGATATCGGTATCGGTGCCGGCACCCCACGTCATACTGCCGTCGCCCCATGAGAGGCCAACATAGGAGGCAGCGCGGGAGGTGGAGCCTTCGTCAAGGCTGTGCTCGGAGTAGACTTCGAGGTGGAAGTCCATGCCGGTAGCGCTCTGGATGGCGTTGGCCACGGCGTCCAGACGACCGTTGCCCACCGAGGTGACCACCTTGCGCTGGCCGTTCAGGTCCAGTGCGACGGTGGCGGTGATGCCGTTGACCTGTGCGAAGTGGGCCTCCACAACGGAGAGCGGCTTTTCCTTGTTGAGGAAGTTCTCCTCAAAGATGCGGAGCACTTCGGCGGCGCTGAGCTCTTTGTGGCTGTGGTCGGAGACGTTTTTGACCTTGTAGCCGAGGTCTTCGCGCATCTTCGGGGGCAGGTTGTAGCCGTAGTTCTGCTCCAGCACGAAGCCGATGCCGCCCTTGCCGCTCTGGCTGTTGATGCGGATGACGTCTGCATCGTAGGTGCGGCCGATGTCGTGGGGGTCGATGGGGATGTAGGGGCAGGTCCAGCGGTGTTCGCCGTGTTCCTTGCGGTAGGCCATGCCCTTGGCGATGGCGTCCTGATGGCTGCCGGAGAAGGCGGCAAAGACCAACTGGCCCGCATAGGGAGTGCGCTCGTAGATGTGCATCCGGGTCACCCGCTCGTAGGTAGCGCAGATCTCCGGCATGTTGGAGAAATCCAGTTTGGGGTCAACGCCGTGGCTGTACATGTTCATGGCCAGCGTCACAGCGTCCACATTGCCGGTGCGCTCGCCGTTGCCGAACAGGCAGCACTCGACGCGCTGGGCACCGGCCAGCACGGCCAGCTCAGCACAGGCGACGCCGGTGCCCCGGTCGTTGTGGGGGTGGGTGGAGATGATGACGCTGTCGCGGTACTTCAGGTGCTTGTCGCAGTACTCGATCTGGTTGGCGTAGACGTGAGGCATACTCATCTCGACCGTGACGGGCAGGTTGATGATCATCGGGCGGTCGGGGGTGGGCTGCATGATGTCCAGCACGGCGTTGCAGACCTCGACGGCGTAATCGACCTCGGTGCCGGTGAAGCTTTCGGGGCTGTACTCGAAGAGGAAGTTGCCCTCGTACTCCTGACTGAGCTGTTTGACCAGCTTTGCGCCGTCGGTGGCGATCTTCTTGATCTCCTCCTTGGACTTGTGGAACACCTGCTCGCGCTGGGCGACGGAGGTGGAGTTGTAGAAGTGGATGACCGCGCGGGGCGCGCCCTTGACGGCCTCGAAGGTGCGGCGGATGATGTGGTCGCGGCACTGGGTCAGCACCTGCACGGTGACGTCATCGGGGATCATATTCTTCTCGATGAGGGTGCGCAGGAACTCATATTCGGTCTCGCTGGCGGCGGGGAAGCCGACCTCGATCTCCTTGAAGCCGATCTTGACGAGCATCTGGAAGAACTCCAGCTTTTCCTCAAGGCTCATGGGAACGATCAGGGCCTGATTGCCGTCGCGCAGATCCACGCTGCACCATGCAGGGGCCTGTTCGATGTGGTCTTTTTTTACCCAACTGTCATAACCGGCGGGGACCGGGTAGTAACCCGGTGCGTATTTGGTAGCGTCCATCATTTTTGTTTTCCTCCAGCTTCCTATCAACTTACGGTCAACACGTTTTGTCAGCGTCCTTGCCCATATACGAAGAAAAAGGCTCCCGTCTCTCAAAGGACGAAATCCCTTGAGAGACGAGAGCCTGTAAGTTCAAACTACAGGGCACCCGTGGTACCACTCTCTTTGCTGGCAGAGCCAGCCACTCGACACGATCGGCTTTTGGCGGCGAATCGCTGCCCCGGTAACGGTGGGCATCCGTCAAAGCCTACTGCGATTTCAGCTTTGCCGCTCAGGGGCCAGTAGCCGAAGCTCTCCGCACCGCCTTGCACCACCCGGCGGCTCTCTGTAAGCAGAAAACACTTCGTTTTTTCCCCGTCAACGCATTTATGCTTGTTTCAAAGTGAGCTTATTGTACCAAACCCGTCTGCCCCTGTCAAGCAGTTTGACTCAGATGCAAAATGAAGAAAATTCAACTTTCGACGAAAAATTCCGGGCAGGTTTCATTCCTCGATGCACCGGAACGGGTCAGCGGCCGCTGGAAGTCTGCGCATCACCGGTCTCGGAGATCATCATGACGTTGCCCTGAATGGGGTTCTCCACGGGGGAGGCGTAGCCGCCGTAGTTCGAGTCGCGGCCTACGATCAGGTCGCGGCGGCAGCGGAGGCCGACGGTCAGGGCAGCGTTGCTGCCAAAGTGGCGGAGGGTGATCTTGGTCTTATCGGACTGGCCCTCGCACAGCAGGGACAGGTTCAGGGTGGTGGAGTTCTTGTTGGTCTGCAGCACCACGGTGCTGATGCCGTTGGCCATCAGCTTGCGCATCTCACCGACCGTGGCGCGGAAGGTGGCGATGTCCTCCGGGACGGAGAGGGTCATCACGCGGCCCTCCTGTGTGGCGGTGTAGAGCACCTGTTTGCCCAGCAGACCTTTGACGGTGTATCGTGCCGTGTAAACGGCTTTGGACGTGGCGTCCGTGCTGGAGTCAGCCGCCGACGCCGAGGTCTGCGCATCGCCGGTCTCGGCGATCATCATGACGTTGCCCTGCACCGGGTTTTCCACCGGGGAGGCGTAGCCGCCGTAGGTGGGGTCGGCCTCGCCCACGGCCACATCAGCGCTGTGGAGGGCGATGTCGCCTTGGACCATGGTGCTCTCATCCTGCGGGGGCAGGTAACCGGCGACGGTGACATCCTCGGTGAGGGCGGCGGTGTCCGCTTCACCCTCTGCGGCGAAGGCACCGACGCTCATGGCTGCGGCGGCAGACAGAACAAGGGCGGCCGCGATGGCCTGACGGGCGAGTTTCGTATTCAAAATCTTCATGGATGTGTCCTCCTGTATTTCCGGACTTTGGTTGTCCGTTCTATCTGGAATACGAAAGGGGAAAGGGGATTATTGCGGGGAATCCAAAATTTCCATGAATTCGTCGCCGGTGATGGTCTCCTTCTGGTAGAGGTACTTGGCCAGCTCATCCAGCTTTTCGCGGTTATCGGTCAGGATCTGGATGGCTTTCTGGTGCTGGGCCTTGACGAGGGCGACGACCTTCTGGTCGATCTCGCGCTGGGTCTGGGCCGAGCAGGCAAGGGAGGTGTCCCCGCCGAGGTACTGGTTGTTCACGGTCTCCAAAGCCACCATGTCGAAGTCGTCGCTCATGCCGTAGCGGGTCAGCATGGCGCGGGCAAGCTTCGTTGCCTGTTCGATGTCGTTGGACGCGCCGGTGGTGATGGAGCCGAAGACGACTTCCTCCGCCGCGCGGCCGCCGGTCAGGGTAGCAATCTTATTTTCCAGCTCGGTCTTATCCATCAGGTAGTGGTTGCCCTCTTCCACCTGCATGGTGTAGCCCAGCGCGCCGGAGGTGCGGGGGATGATGGTGATCTTCTGCACCGGGGCAGAGTGGGTCTGTTTTGCCGCCACAAGGGCGTGGCCGATCTCGTGGTAGGCCACGATGCACTTTTCCTTGTCGGTGAGGATGGAGTTCTTCTTCTGGTAGCCCGCGATGACCACCTCGATGCTCTCCTCAAGGTCGGCTTGGGTCACGCTCTTGCGGCCTGCGCGGACGGCCCGCAGGGCAGCTTCGTTGACGATGTTGGCCAGCTCGGCGCCGGATGCACCGGAGGCCATCCGGGCCACGACGCTGAAATCGACGCCGGGGGCCAGCGCGACCTTCTTGGCGTGGACTTTCAGGATCTCCTCGCGGCCCTTCAGGTCGGGCAGCTCCACGGGCACCCGGCGGTCGAAGCGGCCGGGGCGGGTGAGGGCCGGGTCAAGGGATTCCGGGCGGTTGGTGGCCGCCAGAATGATGACGCCGTTGTTCCCCTCAAAACCGTCCATCTCGGTCAGAAGCTGGTTCAGGGTCTGTTCGCGCTCGTCGTTGCCGCCGTACTGGCCGCTGTTGCGCTTCTGGCCGATGGCGTCGATCTCGTCGATGAAGACGATGCAGGGGGCCTTTTCCTTGGCCTGTTTGAACAGGTCGCGGACCTTGGAAGCGCCCATGCCCACGAACATCTCGACGAATTCCGAACCGGACATCGAGAAGAAGGGCACATTGGATTCACCGGCCACGGCCTTGGCCAGCATGGTCTTGCCGGTGCCCGGAGGGCCGACGAGCAGGATGCCCTTGGGCATCTGGGCGCCGATGTCCTTGTACTTGCTGGGGTCGTGCAGGTAGTCAACGATCTCCTGCAGGTTCTCCTTGGCCTCATCCTCACCGGCCACATCCGAGAAGTGGATGCCCTCGGTGGACTGGACGTAGACCTTGGCGTTGGATTTTCCCATGCCGCCAAACATCATGGAGTTGGGGCCGCCCATCTTATCCATGAGCTTTTTGTTCATATAGTTGCCCAGCGCGGTGAACAGGATGATGGGCAGCACGAACCAGATCAGAAAGCTGAGGACCGGAGACCCCTGTTCCACGATCTCGCTGGAAAACTCGGCCCCGGCGGTGTAAAGCCGCTCGGTCAGGCCGGAGTCATCCATCAGGCCGGTCTTGTAGACTTGGGTGTTGTCCTTATCGGTGAAGATGATCTGGTTGGACTCGATGTCCACTTTGCCGATGTTCTTCTCCTCGGTCATGCTCATAAAGGTGCCGTAGTCCACCTCTTTGATCTGCCGTTCGTTCATCCACGGCACAAGCACGACATTGAGGAGCAGAATCAGTAAAAGCACGATGGTATAATAGATCGCCAGCGGCTTTTTGGGCGTTTTGACTTCTTTCATGAAAATCCTCCTTTTAGGTCGTATAAAGCCTCTCTGAAAAGAGAGTAGCACATTCAAATTTAATATGCCAGTTTTGCCAGCACCATTTTGCAAAAACTTCGCAGTTCGTTCATAAAACAAAAACCAAAAGAACCTCCGCCCAGCTGTGAACTGCACCCTATTTGTTAGACAGTATGGTATACTGTTTAGGAAATGGGGTGTTTTTGTATGCCAAAGGGACAAC
>NZ_PRLC01000048.1 GCF_003287455.1 Faecalibacterium hattorii
CTATGCGACCATTCCGGGTGAAAAACCGGAACTGATCAAAAAGAAAGCGAAAGAATTTCTGAACTACATCAACAGCAAACTGCCGGGTCTGCTGGAACTGGAAT
Organism: Faecalibacterium hattorii; assembly: GCF_003287455.1. Lineage (GTDB taxonomy): Bacteria > Bacillota > Clostridia > Oscillospirales > Ruminococcaceae > Faecalibacterium > Faecalibacterium hattorii. Next base: position 105 of record NZ_PRLC01000048.1, read on the forward strand.
ACGAAGGCTTTTACCTGCGCGGTTTCTTCGTGACCAAAAAACGCTATGCGGTGATCGATGAAGAAGGCCGTATTACCACCCGCGGTCTGGAAGTTGTTCGTCGCGATTGGAGCGAAATTGCGAAAGAAACCCAGGCGAAAGTTCTGGAAGCGATCCTGAAAGAAGGCAGCGTGGAAAAAGCGGTTGAAGTTGTTCGCGATGTTGTTGAAAAAATCGCGAAGTACCGTGTGCCGCTGGAAAAACTGGTGATCCACGAACAGATTACCCGCGATCTGAAAGATTACAAAGCGATCGGTCCGCATGTTGCGATTGCGAAACGTCTGGCGGCGCGTGGTATCAAAGTTAAACCGGGCACCATCATCAGCTATATCGTGCTGAAAGGCAGCGGCAAAATCAGCGATCGTGTGATTCTGCTGACCGAATATGATCCGCGCAAACACAAATACGATCCGGATTACTACATCGAAAACCAGGTTCTGCCGGCGGTTCTGCGTATTCTGGAAGCGTTTGGCTACCGTAAAGAAGATCTGCGTTACCAGAGCGGCAAACAGACCGGCCTGGATGCGTGGCTGAAACGTTAAGGATCCTGTATCAAAGTTAAACCGGGCACCATCATCAGCTATATCGTGCTGAAAGGCAGCGGCAAAATCAGCGATCGTGTGATT
>NZ_PRLC01000025.1 GCF_003287455.1 Faecalibacterium hattorii
GAGCCCTGTGCAGTACAGGATTCAGACCGTTGGGGCCGCTTAATTTGATTTTTGTCTAACTTTTGGGGTTCATTTCATCTGCCAGCGGGGATTTTTTTGTGGATCTGAGGGAGAGATCACTCCGACCGCAGAGCCTTGACGGGGTCGGACTTGGAGGCACCCTTGGCGGGGATGAAGCCGCCGAGGATGGTGAGCACGGTGGCGAGAACGATCAGCACGAGGGCTGCGCTCAGCGGCAGACGGGCCACCACGTTGGTGCCGTTGGAAACTTTCTGGATGATCATGTTGCCGGGGATGAGCAGGATCTCGCTCAGAATGATGCCCATCACGCCGGAGCACAGGCCGATGATGAAGGTCTCGGCGTTGAACACCTCGGAGATGTTCCGCTTGGACGCACCGATGGCGCGCAGGATGCCGATCTCCTTGCGGCGTTCGAGGACGCTGATATAGGTGATGACGCCGATCATGATGGAGGAGACCACCAGCGAAATGGAGACGAAGGCCACCAGCATGTTGGAGATCATGTTGATGATCTCGGTCACGGAGGTCATCAGGGTGCCGACGACGTCGGTGTACTGGATGACCTTATCCTCAGCGCCCTGCGCCTTCATGTTGTCGTTGTAGGCGTCGAGCTTGGCCACGACGCTGGCCTTGTGGTCGAAGTTCTGCGGGTAGATCTTGATCTGGCTGGGGTCGTCGAGGTCGGCGTAGCCCAGCGTCTGCAGGTTGCTGTCGTAAGTGGCGTTGGAGGAGAGCATGGCCGACTTCATCAGGTCGGTCAGATCGTCCTCGGTCATGTTCACCTTGATGGCATTCTGGAAGGCCTCAGCGTCGATCTTGAGGGCGCTTTCCATCTGGCTGCCCAGCTGGGCGAAGCTCTGCTGCATCTGGCTCTGGAGGTTCTGGCCCATCTGTGCCATCACCTGCGTCATGGCCGTCTGCATAGCGGCACCGAGCTGGGTCTGCAGCGTCTCGGTGATCTGGGACGAATAGTTTTCCATAATGGTGGACATGGACTTCTGCATGGCCTCCGAGAACTGCGCCTGCAGCTCGTCCTGATCGAACAGATCGCTCATGGCACCGTTCATCAGGGTCTTGAAGGCGTCGCTCTTGAGGTACTGGGAGAAGCTGATCTTGTTCAGGTTCAGGATGCCGTTGCCAATGACGTAATCCTTGTAGCCTACGAGGACTTTGTGGGCCAGCTCCTGAATCTTATCCTCCGAAATGGAAAGGTCCATGTTGGCGAAGATGTCAGTCAGGGCGCTCATGTCTATGTCGGGCATTTCGGTCAGGTCCATGTCGAGCTGGAAGTCGTCGGGGTTCAGCAGCTGGCTGAAATCCACCGACCCGTTGTCGAGGTCAAACGCACCGCTCAGGTCAAAGTTCAGCTTGCTGGTGTCGAATTGGAAGGCGCTCTTGAGCTGGTCGGTATCGATGCTGAACAGGGAGGCCATATCAAAGGCGGAAGCCTTTTCGGTGCCGAAGGGCTCACCGTTCATCACATTGATGGAGGGGTTGGCCAGCTGATCCTTCACGAGTGGGGAATCGGCGGCGCTGGCGATGACGTGCTGGGTCAGGGAAGCGGGGTAGGCGATGCCGGAAGAAAGCATGGCCGCGGAGGCATCTTCCTTCGGCTGGACAACACCCACGACGGTGAGGGACTCGCCGGAAGCGACAAGGTCTTTCAGGAAGTCCTTGTCGTCGGACTTGTCCACCCAAGCGTTGTGCTCGTCGTCCCGCAGATAGCGGTCGGCGCTGTTCACAAGCTTGAACTCAATGCCGATAAAGTCATCGTATCGGTACGTTTTGAAGTCCGAGGGGACATCGACGTTCTGGTTCTGGGCAAACTGCTTGATCATCTTGTCCAGTTCGGCGTTGTCCCGCAGACCGAGGGCATACAACGCATAATCGGTGATGGTGCCGTCCGCGCCGAGGACCGCCACGCACTCGTTGTAGTTCTCCGGCCAGCGGCCCGCCTTGACTTCGTACTGGGAGTTATAGAGCTCCGCACTCTCCGGCAGCTGGTAGAAGACGCTGGTGTTCATCATGGAGGACATCATGTCGTTGGAGGAACTGGTGGAGCTGATGCCAAGCGAGGCGAGGGAGGAGTCCGGGTTCACCTGACGAACGGTGCCGTCGGCGTTCTCCCGGTAGATCTGGGGCTGCACATTATAAGAATACTCGATGGAGGTGGCATCCTCCGCGATGGTGCAGTCGCTGCTTTCCAGATAGGCCTTGAGGGACTTCAGGTCGTTGGAGGTGATGCCCGCGACCATCTGGGTGATGAGCTGCCGCACCGGGACCATGCCCTCCTCCGTGGTGGTGCTGGAGCTGGAACTCGGCGCGCCGGAGGTGAACAGGGAAGTCAGGTCCATGCCGCTGCTCAAAATTTGCAGCGGGTATTCGGACAGGGTGGACTTTTCGGTGTCGTCGATATACTGGTTGACGCCCGCCGACAGCGAGATGATGAGGGCGATGCCGATGATGCCGATGGAACCGGCAAAGGCTGTGAGCAGGGTGCGTGCCTTTTTGGTCAAAAGGTTGTTGAAGCTCAGGCCCAGTGAGGTGAGGGGCGACATGGACGAGCGGCCCATGCTCTTATGCACCGGCGGGGACAGCTTGGAGGTGTCCGGCTCATAGGGGGCGGTGTCGGAGAGGATGACGCCGTCCTTCAGGTTGACGATGCGGGTGGCGTACTGCTGGGCCAATTCCGGGTTGTGGGTGACCATGACCACGAGGCGGTCCTTGGCCACTTCCTTCAGCAGCTCCATGACCTGAATGCTCGTCTCACTGTCCAGCGCGCCGGTGGGCTCGTCGGCCAGCAGGATGTCGGGGTTGTTGACGAGGGCGCGGGCGATGGCCACGCGCTGCATCTGGCCGCCGGACATCTCGGTGGGGTGCTTGTGGAGCTGGTTGCCGAGGCCGACCTTTTGGAGCGCCTCGGCGGCCCGGCGGCGCCGCTCGGCCCCCGAAACGCCGGAGATGGTCAGGGCCAGCTCCACATTGGCCAGCACCGTCTGATGCGGGATGAGGTTGTAGCTCTGGAACACGAAGCCGATGGTGTGGTTGCGGTAGGAGTCCCAGTCGCGGTCGGTGTACTTTTTGGTGGAGATGCCGTTGATGATGAGGTCGCCGCTGTCGTAGCGGTCCAAGCCGCCGATGATGTTCAGCAGCGTGGTCTTGCCGGAGCCGCTGGGGCCGAGGATGGCGACGAATTCGCTGTCGCGAAGGTTCAAACTGACCTTGTCAAGGGCCGTCTGCACAAGATCGCCGGTCTTGTACTCCTTGTGGATCTTTTTGAGTTGAAGCATGGATTCTGCCTTTCTGTAAACGCTGAAGATAAATCACTCTATTCTATCAGACGAATGTGAACAAATCGTTGCTTCTTGTTCCATTTTCGGTTGGGAAAGTTTGACACAATGAAAGAATTTTTCGACGATGGACAAAGAAATAACTCCCTCTTGCAATTGCAGCGAAAAGATGGTATTCTGAAAGTACGAAAGGCTTTTCCATCGGCTTTTCTTTGTCGAAGTACGCTGAAACGTGAAAAACAAGGCGAAAATCTGGGGCAAAACGACACATTTTAACGCTTTTTAGGGGATTGAATCTTTCTTGTCTGCTCTATAAAATAAGAATGAAAACCTGTATCTAATAAGGTACAGGAAGGAACGCAGCAAGGAGGAATCTTTTATGGAACGAGCATATGCCCCGTTGATTCGGCAGTTTTCGTCGATCAAGGGCTATCAGACCGCGTATACGCTGGTCTACTCGCTGGATGCGGCCGCCGAGGGCAGTTGTCAACTGACGCTGGCCCGGCAGGGAGCGCAGGAACAGCGGGTCAGCATGTTGGTTCCGCTGGACCCGGAAAAGGGGTATCGGCTGCTGCAGTATCTCTATGAAAATGCCGTGCAGCCGGAGCAGTGGGACGATGTGATTGCGGATCATCTCCCGGCGCTGGCGGCCGCACCGAGAGGAGGCACCGCGCGTGAGCAGTGAACGAGAGGCGGCGGGCATGCGCGTCGCGCTGATGAGCTACGACGAACGGGAACTCCGGGTCCGGAAATTTTATCTGGAGGAGCAAAGCCGGGCGATCTCGTGCACTTGTTTCCAAAGCGGGGAACCGGTGCTGGAAGCGCTGCGGAAAGCGTGGTGCTTCGATGTGCTGGTACTGAGCGGCCAGTTGGAGGACATGGACAGCCTGACGTTCATCGAGCGGCTGAACCAATTGCCCAACCGCCCGGCGCTGCTTTTGCAGGGGGATGGCTGGTACGACGATCACACTACATCCTGCCTGAAGCGCAGCCGGAAGATGTTCTGCATCGAACACGGTCATCTGCAAGACCTGATGCGGGGGCTTTTGGGGGTCCCCGGCCAGAACTCCACCCGGATCGAGCGCTTCTGCATCCAACTGTATGAGCAGTGGGGAATCCCGCAGCCCAACACCAATTGCGAATATCTGACGCTGGCGTTACAGATCGCCTGTTCAGCCGATGGAAAGCTGGCGCTCCGCAAAGAAATCTTACGGGGCGTCGCGGATGAATATCATATCACGGTGGCCGCTGTGGACAGCGGCTTGCGGCGCATGATCGACGGGCTCGAAACGCGGGCCCCCTCCGGTTGGGAGCGCTACAAGGCCGAAAACAGCCTCACCGGGATGAAGATCACGACGGGAAAATTGATCTACTCGCTGCAGCGGACCGTGCTGCGGCAGGGCATCGTGAAACGGGAGCATCTGTAAGGAGGTCGGCACTATGGTCAGGCAGGGGCAGGGAGAAGCGGAATTTCCGCAAAAACAGTTGGAAACGGCATTTCTGCACTCACTGCGCCTGATGGACCAGAACCGGGAGTATTTGCAGATGCACCTTGCCCCGGCCGCCGACTCCCGCGCCGCACAGGCGCTGGACGACATGGCTGTGGAGTCGGCCCGGCTGGAACGGACGTTCCGGGAAGTGATGGAGCTTTCCGCCCCGGAGCAGCCGCTGCACAAGCTCCCGCTGGACCTTTGCCAACTGGTCAGCCAGATGGCCCGGATGGAGGAGGAGATCAAGGCTCAGTGCGGCACGACCCTTCGGGCGGACTGCGGCGGCCTGACCCAGTGCCTCGTCTGGGGTGACCGGGCCATGGCGGAGCAGATCTGCTTCCATCTGCTTTCCAACGCCCTCCATGCCGTCGCCCCCGGCGGCAGCATCACCGTGGGGCTGTGCAGGACTGAGCAGGACGTCACCCTCTTCGTGGAGGATGACGGCTGTGGTTTGCCGGAGGGCGAAAGCTGGCTGGAAAACCGCCGCCGCTTTCTGGGCGGGGCACAGGCGGGGCTGCTGCTCTGCCGCCGGTACTGCCGCCAACTGGGCTGGGAGCTTGCGCTTCTGCCCCGCAGCCCGCAGGGGGCCCGCGCGGAGCTGAAGCTCCCGCTGCCCGCCCGGCCCGTCCCCATCGAAGCGACGGTCGAGTTCCGCTCCTCCGCCGACAGGACCCCCACCGCATTGCAGCACCAGCTCCGCCGGGAACTCTATCTGCTCACCCGCAAAACACCGCTGTCGGATTGAACCGCATTTTCATACCTGCAGCAAAACCAACCAAAACCGCAGCTCCCTCGCAAGCACCCGCTTGCGGGGGAGTTTTTGTCCGGGGCAAAAAACACACAGAGTAAAGAATCTTAGTTAATTTGCTGGAAAAAGATGCCGCAAGTTCTGTGAAATTAACAAAATGTTTAACTTTATGAGCGGAAAATACTATTTTTTGCGTGTAAAATGGGGTATGCTAATTGATTGTTCCGACGGTTTTGGTTATAATACAGTTGTATGCGAACCGAATGAATGATTCGCTAACGAACTAATTTTTGGCAAAGATCAGACGAAAAGTCTGCTGCATAAAAACTGGTAGGAATCGTCTTTCAGGAGGAAAGAAAAACGTGAGAGTAGGTCTTGACATCGGCAGCACTACCATCAAATGCGTGGTGCTGGATGAACACGATGCGATTTTATATTCGACATATGAGCGCCATTATAGTCACATTCTGGAAAAGGCGCAGGAGCTGCTGCGCCGCATCGACGACGAGCAGCTGCATGGGCAGAAAGCCCTGCTGAGCATCTCCGGCTCGGCGGGCATGGGTCTGGCCGATAGCTGCGGCGTGCCCTTCGTGCAGGAGGTGTTCTCCACCCGCGTGGCGGTCAAGCAGTTCGTTCCGGCAACGGATTGTGTCATCGAGCTGGGCGGTGAGGATGCAAAGATCCTCTTCCTGACCAACGGCACCGAAGTTCGGATGAACGGCAGCTGCGCCGGTGGTACCGGCGCCTTCATCGACCAGATGGCCACCCTGCTGAAGATGAGCGCCGATGAGATGAACAAGGCCGCCGAAAAGGCCGAGCGCACCTACACCATCGCTTCCCGCTGCGGCGTTTTCGCCAAGAGCGACGTCCAGCCCCTCATCAATCAGGGCGCCCGCACGGAGGACATCGCGGCCAGCATCTATAAGGCCGTGGTCAACCAGACCATCGCCGGTCTGGCACAGGGCCGCCCCATCAAGGGCAATATCCTCTATTTGGGCGGCCCGCTGACCTTCAGCACCGTGCTGCGCAAGAGCTTCGACGAGGCGCTGGGTGTTACCGGCACCTGCCCGGAGAACAGTCTGCTCTATGTGGCGCTGGGCGCTGCCCTCTACGCGGACAAGGCGTTCAGCCTTTCCGACGTGGCCAAGGCGCTGGATGAGTATTCCGCCACCGCCACCTACGCCAGCGAGCCGCCGCTCTTTGCTACCAAGGAGGAGTATGAGGCGTTCCACGCCCGCCATATGTCCCACAGCGTGCCGCATGTGCCCTTCAGCGCACAGTGCGGCCCGGTCCATATCGGCATCGACTCCGGTTCCACCACCGTCAAGCTGGTGGTCGTGGACGAAAAGAGCCAGATCCTGTACACCAACTATCAGCCGAACCTCGGCAACCCGCTGCCCCTGATCCGGGAACAGCTCGTCAAGATCTACAAGGGGCATCCCGGCCTTCAGGTGGCCAGCGTGACCACCACCGGCTACGGCGAGGAGCTGGTCAAGAATGCCTTCCGCTGCGATTACGGTCTGGTGGAGACGGTGGCCCACTTCACCGCCGCCAAATACTTCATGCCGGACGTGGATTTCATCATCGACATCGGCGGACAGGATATGAAGTGCTTCAAGATCGAGGATGGGGCCATCAGCAACATCTTCCTGAACGAGGCGTGCTCCTCCGGCTGCGGCAGCTTCTTGCAGACCTTCGCACAGGCGCTGGGCTACGACGTCAAGGAGTTCGCGGCGCTGGGCCTGTTTGCGGACCGCCCTGTGGATCTGGGCAGCCGCTGCACCGTCTTCATGAACAGTTCGGTCAAGCAGGCGCAGAAGGATGGCGCATCCATCCAGAACATCTCCGCCGGCCTGTCCATCAGCGTCGTCAAGAATGCGCTGTACAAGGTCATCCGCGCTTCCAGCCCCGAAGAGTTGGGCCGGAAGATCGTGGTGCAGGGCGGCACCTTCTACAATGAGGCCGTCCTCCGCGCCTTCGAAAAGGAAATGGGCGTCGAGGTCATCCGCCCCGACATCGCGGGCCTGATGGGCGCTTACGGCGCGGCCCTGTTCGGCCTTCGCCAGAGCAAAAAGAGCGGCCGGACTGCGTCTTCGATGATGAACCAAGAGGAGCTGGAACACTTCGACCAGAAGGTCGTCAGCGTCAAGTGCGGCGGCTGCGGCAACCACTGCCAGCTCACCGTGAACACCTTCGCGGATGGCCGCAAGTTCATCTCCGGCAACCGCTGCGATAAGCCCGTGACCGGCAAGAGCGAGGACGACAGCCTGAACCTGTACGCCTACAAGCAGCAGCTTCTGGCCGGTTACAAGCCGGTGCCCGGCAAGCGCGGCTCCATCGGCATCCCGCTCTGCCTGAACATGTACGAGATGCTGCCCTTCTGGCACGCCTTCTGGACCAAGCTCGGCTTTGCTGTCCACACCAGCCCGGTGTCCAGCCGGGGGCTGTATCTGGCCGGTCAGGCTACCATCCCCAGCGATACCGCCTGCTTCCCGGCCAAGCTCAGCCACGGCCACATCAAGGCCCTGAGCCAGATGAAGCTGGACGCCATCTTCTACCCCTGCCTGACCTATAACTTCGACGAGGGTCTGGGCGACAACCACTACAACTGCCCGGTGGTCGCCTATTACCCGGAGGTCCTTGCGGGCAACTGCCCGGAGCTGGAGGGCCAGAAGTTCATTTACGATTACGTCGGCATTCATCGCCCGAAGGACTTCGTACATAAAATGGCAAAAGAGGTGCTGCCCAAGTATTTCGGCGGCATCTCCGAGAAGGAAGTGCAGGCGGCCGCAGATGCCGCCTACGCCGAGCACGAGGCCCACATGGCGCAGATCCGCGTCAAGGGAAGCGAGATCATCGACACTGCCCGCCGCGAGGGCAAGAGGATCATCGTGCTGGCGGGCCGCCCTTACCATGTGGACCCGGAGGTCAACCACGGCATCGACCGCCTCATCACCCGCCACGGCGCAGCGGTCGTCACCGAGGACAGCATCTCGAACCGGGTGGAAAAGTTCCCCACCAGCGTGCTGAACCAGTGGACCTACCACAGCCGCCTGTACGCAGCGGCCAAATACTGCACCACCCAGAAGGACATGGATCTTGTCCAGCTCGTTTCCTTCGGCTGCGGCGTCGATGCCATCACCACCGACGAGACCCGCGAAATTTTGCAGGAGGGCGGCAAGCTCTACACTCAGCTCAAGATCGACGAGATCACGAACCTCGGCGCAGTGAACATCCGTCTGCGCAGCCTGTTTGCGGCGCTGGACGAGCGCGACGAGGATAGGAGATGAACCTATGGAATACAACTATCCGAAATTTACCCCGGAGATGAAAGCGACCCACACCATCCTCATCCCCAATATGGCCATCACCCAGTTCCGTCTGCTGGGGTACGCGCTGAAGTACGACGGCTACAAGTGTGAGATCCTTGGCAACTGCGGCAGCGCTGTGGCGCAGCTGGGCCTGAAATACGTCCACAACGATACCTGCTACCCGGCGCTGCTGGTCATCGGCCAGTTCCTTGATGCGCTGAACAGCGGCAAGTACGACCTCGACCACACGGCCCTGCTCATCACCCAGACCGGCGGCGGCTGCCGTGCATCCAACTACATCCATCTGCTGCGCAAGGCGCTGGTCAAGGCGGGCTACCCGCAGATCCCCGTTGCCAGCCTGAACTTCTCCGGTCTGGAGAAGGACAGCGGCTTCCAGATGACCCTGCCGCTGGCCCGGCGTGCGCTGGCGTGCGTCTTCTACGGCGACATGCTCTGCGCCCTGCGCAATCAGGTGGCTCCCTACGAAAACGAGAAGGGGAGCGCCGACAAGATGGTAGATCTCTGGGTCGAGCGTCTGGGCCGCGTCCTGCTGGCGGGCAAGGGCTTCACTTCCAAGGAGATGAAGCACACCTTCCCCCTCATCGCGAAGGACTTTGCGTCCATCCCCGTCACCCGCGTGCCGAAGGTCAAGGTCGGCGTCGTCGGTGAGATCTACGTCAAGTACAGCCCGCTGGGCAACAACGACCTGCAAAAGTTCCTCGAAAGTCAGGATTGCGAGGTCAACTTCCCCGGCCTGATGGGCTTTGTGCAGTACTGCATCTTCAACATGGGCGAGGATCATGTCCTCTACGGCGGCAAGCTGGCCGTCAAGGTCGGCACCGACCAGCTCCTGAACTGGCTGGACAGCGTCGAGCGCGCCATGCTGAAAGCGACCTCCGACGCCGGATTCTACGCCCCCGGCCCCTTCAAGGAGCTGGTGGAAAAGCCCCATGGCATCATTTCGCTGGGGGCCAAGATGGGCGAGGGCTGGCTGCTGACCGCCGAGATGATCGAGCTGGTGCAGGGCGGCTACGGCAACATCGTCTGCGCCCAGCCCTTCGGCTGTCTGCCCAACCACATCGTCGGCAAGGGCATGGTGAACAAGATCCGCGCCCTCTACCCGGCAGCAAACATCACCCCCATCGACTACGACCCCAGCGCCACCAAGGTCAATCAGGAAAACCGCATCAAGCTGATGCTGGCCGTGGCTAAGGAGCGCCTGAAAACGCCCGCCGCCCCGGCCAAGCCCCTGACCGCCGAGGAGATCGCTGGCGGCGCACCCCGCGTTGAGACAACGGTGTGACCAAAACAACAAAAAGCCCGTCCGGGCCAAAACTCGGACGGGCTTTTGCTATGCCTATAACAGAAATTACTTGGAGTTCTTCATGTAAATGTGGTGGGGCAGACCGGCAATGTACAGCGGAGTCAGCTCAGCCTGAATGAGGGGACGAGCGTAGTTCAGGAACTCGTCGGTCATCTGGGTGTGATTCTCGTTCATCCAGCTCAGCGGGACCTTCTTTTCGAGGTTGGCGACTTCGCTGATGGGGTGCAGCTCGGTGGTGCACTGATAGGGGTTGTTGGAGATGCGCTTCAGGGCGACCATCTGGCCGGTGACTCCCTCAAAGGCAGCCTTGGCGGCAGCACCGCCGACCTGATAGGCCTCGGTGATGTCGGTGCGGCTGGTCAGGTGACCGGCGCAGCGCTGCAGGGTGGACAGCTCGATGCTGCGGGTTTTGGTGTCGAGGTTGCGGGCCACCACATTGGCCAGATACCGGGCGGTGCCGGTCAGGGCCTTGTGGCCGAAGGCGTCCACTGCGTGCACATCGTCGGCCAGCTCGCAGACGTAGCGGCCATCCTCCAGCTTGACACCTTCGGAAACGGCGATGACGATGCTGGGCTTCTTCTCCTGCATCACACGGACCTTCTCGACGAAGTGATCCACGTTGAAGGGCACTTCGGGCAGACAGATCATGTCCACGCCCTCACAGTCGTCACTCTTGGCCAGCGCAGCGGCAGCGGTCAGCCAGCCAGCGTTGCGGCCCATGATCTCGATCACGGTGACGTACTTGGTGCCGTACACGGTGGCGTCACGGATGATCTCCTTCATCACGACGCCGATGTACTTGGCGGCGGAGCCGTAGCCGGGGGTGTGGTCGGTAACCATCAGGTCGTTGTCGATGGTCTTGGGCACGCCCATGAAGCGGATGTCGCTCTGGATGCAGTTGCCGTAATCGGCCAGCTTGCCGATGGTGTCCATGGAGTCGTTGCCGCCGATATAGAAGAAATAGCCGATGTTCAGCTTCTCCAGAATGGCGAACAGCTTCTTATAGACGGCCTCATCGTCGTGCCAATCGGGCAGCTTGTAGCGGCAGCTGCCCAAGAAGCTGGACGGCGTGCGCTTGAGCAGCTCGATGTCGAGGTCGTCCGTCAGATACTTCGAGAGATCTACGACGTTTTCCTCCAGCAGACCGGCCACGCCGTTGCACATGCCGTAAACGACCTGTGCGCCGCGGTTCTTGCAGCTCTCAAAGACCCCCGCCAGACTGGCGTTGATGACGGAAGTAGGGCCGCCGGACTGGCCAACGATTGCATTTTTACCCATGATGATTTCTCCTTTTCTTCTGTTTCGGCTTTATATTATCGTGCAGGAGCACGAAAACAGACTGTGGGGGAGAGGAATAAACCGGAGGTTACAGGCGGATGTGGCGCGGGGTGCCGTTAACGTAAACAGGCGTCACTTCGTCCAAGATCAGCGGGCGGGCGTATTCCTCGAACGCCGCCGTGACCTGCATCCCGTCCGGGGTGATCCAATCCAGCGGAACCTTTTTTTCAAGGTTCGCGACCTGCTGGACATCCACAGCCTCGGTGATGCACTGATAGGGATAATTGGAGATGCGCTTGAGCGAGATCATCTTGCCGGTCTCGCCCGCAAAGGCCGCCGCCGCCGCTGCGCCGCCTACCGCATAGGCCTCGTTCACGTCGGTGCGGCTGGCCAGATGGCTGGCGCAGCGCTGCAAGGTCGAGAACTCGATGGCGCGGCTCTTGCAGTTCAGCTTGTCGTGGATGAGGTCGGACAGGTAGCGGCTGGTGCCGCTGAGGATGGCCTTGTGGCCGAAAGCGTCCAGCTGGCCGGCGGTGGAGACCAGATCGCACAGGTAGGTACCGTCGGCGGTCTTCACGCCCTCGCTGGCTGCGATGATGACGTTGGACTTGCTCTTCTGCAGCTCGTCTACCTTGGCGAGGAACTTGTCCGGGTCGAAGGGAACCTCCGGCAGAAGGATGAGGTCGGGGCCTTCGCAGTCGTCGCCGCCCGCAAGGCAGGCCGCACCGGCCAGCCAGCCCGCGTGGCGGCCCATGATCTCGGCCACAGTCACGCTGCGGATGTTGTAGACGGAGGAGTCCCGGATGACCTCTTTCAGGATGGTGGCGATGTACTTGGCCGCCGAGCCGTAGCCGGGGGTGTGGTCGGTCAGGCACAGGTCGTTGTCGATGGTCTTGGGCACGCCGATGAAGCGGACGCTGCTGCCGACCTTGGCGCCGTAGCGGCTGAGCTTGGCGATGGTGTCCATGGAGTCGTTGCCGCCGATGTAGAACAGCGCGCAGATATCGTACTTGTCAAATAAGGTGAACAGCTTGATGAACGGGGCGGGGTCTGCTTCCGGGTCGGGCAGCTTGTAGCGGCAGCTGCCCAGATAGCTGGACGGGGTGCGCTTGAGCAGCTCGATGCTCATACGGTCGCCGAACAGTACGTTCAGCTCCACCATCTCTTCCTTCAGCAGACCCTCGATGCCGTACTGCATTCCGTAGACCTTATCGGCACCCAGACTGCATGCGGCCTTGTACACGCCAGCCAGACTGGAATTGATGACGGCGGTAGGGCCACCCGACTGGCCGATGATGACATTCTTTGCCATGAAGAACCTCCTTCTTATCCGAAAAACGATTGAAACATCCCGCAAAACGGACGGCTGCACCCCGTTTGGGCTCCGGATGCCCTGCACTGCTCCCGGAGCGGGACGCGGCCGTACGCCGCAAGTCGTACAAAAAGAATGCAGGATGTGCAAGCACTTCGATGAAAACGGCACAATTCCTGCTTCTCTTCTATTGTAACCCATTCGTCTGTTGTATGCAAGACCTGATTGGTTGCGTAGGCAAAAAAATTGTGATACAATAATGGGCATATGGCACAAAAAACGGAGCCAATCCGGGATGAGGTGCAATTTTTCGGGGATACTACCCGTAATGATAGAAAAAGGCAAGGGGATCGACGATGGGAATTTCACACGAGTATCATTCGGCGCACAGCCGCGCAAAGCGCAGCCGGGCCGGTTTCGGGCTGCGGCTGGCGGGGGTCATTGCGGCCATCCTGATCTTGTCGCTGGCCATCACGGCCATCCTTGAAAACGGCCAGAAGGAGAGCGAGGAGGCGCAGGAAGTTACGTCCAGCGGCATGGCGGAAAACATCTTGGCCCCGCTGCCTATGCAGGGCGCGGCGAACAGCGCCGCCGGGGAATCCGGCACGGAGGGCAGCGCGGACAGCACCGGGAATGCCGGAGCCGCTGCCGTCACGCTGGAACAGTTCGGTCCAGCCCGGCAGACCGCCGGGGCCTACAGCGTCAAAGCCTATGACAGCAGCGTGATCCGTCAGCCCGCGTGCGGGCAGGTCGATCTGAGCTACTTCTCCGATGCGGCCTTCCTCGGCGACAGCCTGACGGTTGGCTTCTCGGATTACAGCATCAACCTCGGCGGCGCACTCATCTGCGGCTATACCGGCGTTGGCCCGGATGCCATCGTCAACCGCAGCGCCGTCAAGAGTTCCACCCGCGGCGAGGAGATCGCGCTGGACGTGCTGGCCGCAGCCCGGTCGAAAAAGCTCTATATCCTGCTGGGCACCAACACCCTGACCACCCTCGGCGCGGCGGACCGCTTCCTTGCCTATTACGGCCAGATGCTTGACCTGCTGCGCCAGACCCTTGGCGACGACTGCGTGATCTACGTCCAGTCCATCCCGCCGGTCCGCCCGGCGGCTGCGGAGGAGAAGCCCGGCCTTGCCTCGGACGTCCTCCGCTCGGTCAACGAGCAGTTGGCCCAGATGGCCGCCGATAAGGGCTGTGTCTACCTCGACCTGTGGGAGACCTTTGCCGACGGCGAGGGCAGCCTGAAAGAGATCCTTGCCGCGCCGGACGGCGTCCACTTCTCGGCGGGCAACGGCTACGGCGCATGGGTCACTTACCTGCGCAACCACGCGCAATATTCCGCCGCGAACGCTTGGACCCCCGGCAGCGCCTACGCGGCAAATTAAGCACAAAAAGGAACGGCACACCGTCTGGTATGCCGTTCCTTTTTTGTGCTTTGCTTATTCAGCCCAGAACACCCGGCCGTCCCGGCGGGGTGCGGGCTGCGGGGCTTCGCCATCGATGGAACCGACGACGCAGTGGCCGATGCCTTCCCATTCGCCCTCGACGCCGAGGTCTTTGAGCAGCTGCTTGTACTCCGGGCGCTGGAACTCCTCCTTGGCGCGGTGGATCCAGATACTGCCCAGACCCAGCGCGTGTGCGGCCAGCATCAGGTTGCCCATGACGAGGCTGCCGTCGTAGATGCCGGTGGGGCAGCTCTTGTCTGCCAGCACGATGAGGACCGCTGGGGCACCATAGAAGGGGTCTTTGCCTTCCGGGAAGCCGCCGATCTCGCGGTTCAGGGCGGAGAGCCTGTCGCGCAGTTCTCTGTTGGTCACGGCCAGAATGATCGCGCCCTGTCGGCCTCTGCCGTTGGCGGCGTAAAGACCGGCCTCGATGATCTGCTGAAGATCTTCCTTGCGGGGCATGTCGGGCTTGAACTGCCGGATGCTCCGGCGGGTCTCCATGGCCTGAATGATGTCGTTCATAACAAAACCTCCCTGTTGGCGTCTTTCACGCGGCACAGAGCCGCTGTGAGATGGAGTTTTCTTTATTATACAGGGAAGGGAGCCGGTTTGCAAATAGAAAGGCAGACAAACACAAAAAACGGCACCGCAAGCCGGTGGGCTTACAGTGCCGTAAATGCGTTTTGGGAAGGGAAGAGCTTACTTCAGCTTGCTCTTGGCCTTCATGCGCTGGTCGTGGTTGAGGATCTGCTTGCGGATGCGCAGGTTCTCCGGGGTGACTTCCAGCAGCTCATCGGGTGCGAGGAACTCCAAGCAGCCCTCCAAGCTCAGCTTGCTGATGGGCACCAGATGCAGAGCGTCGTCGGAGCCGGAAGCGCGGGTGTTGGTCAGGTGCTTGGTCTTGCAGACGTTGACATCCACATCCTCGCCGGAAGCAGTGTAGCCGATGACCATGCCTTCGTAGACCTTCTCGCCGGGGCCGACCAGCAGGGTGCCGCGCTGCTGCGCGTTGAACAGGCCGTAGGTGACGGCCTCGCCGGTCTCAAAGCTGACCAGAGAACCGGTGGAGCGGTTGGCGATCATGCCAGCCCAGACGTCGTAGCCGTCAAAGATCTGGTTGATGACGCCCTCGCCGTGGGTATCGGTCAGGAACTGGTTGCGGTAGCCGAACAGGCCGCGGCTGGGCATCCGGAACTCCAGACGGACACGGTCGGTGCCCAGAGACTCCATCTGCTGCAGGATGGCCTTGCGCTGGCCCAGACCGGTCATGACAGCACCCTGATACTGGGTGGGAACATCGATGACGACGTGCTCCATAGGCTCGTAGGTCTTGCCGTCGATGACCTTGGTCAGAACGTGCGGGGGAGAGACCTGCAGCTCGTAACCTTCGCGGCGCATGGTCTCGATCAGGATGGACAGGTGCATCTCGCCACGGCCCATGACACGGAAGGAATCAGTGGTGGCGGAATCCTCCACCTTCAGGGCGACATCCTTCAGCAGTTCCTTCTGCAGACGGTCGCGGATCTGGCGGCTGGTGACGAACTTGCCCTCACGGCCGGCCAGCGGGCTGTCGTTGACGGAGAAGGTCATCTCCACGGTGGGGTCGTTGATCTTCACGAAGGGCAGCGGCTCCACCTGAGCAGGGGAGCACAGAGTGTTGCCGATGGTGACATCGGGCAGGCCGGAGAAGGCGACGATATCACCGGCGGTGATGTTGTCGCAGGGCTGGCGGCCGTTGGCTTGGAAGTCATACAGCTTGGTCAGGCGGCCGCGCATCTTCAGGTCGGGGTTGTGCCAGTCGCAGACCTGCACTTCCTCGCCGACCTTGGCAATGCCGTTCTGGATGCGGCCGATGCCGATGCGGCCCACGAACTCGTTGTAGTCCACAGAGGAGACGAGCATCTGGAAGGGAGCATCGGGGTCGCCCTCCGGCGGCTGGATGGTCTTCAGCAGGGTGTCGAACAGGGGGATCAGGTCGGTGCCGGGCACATCCGGGTCAAGGCTTGCGGTGCCCTGACGGCCGCAGCAGAACAGGATGGGGCAGTCGAGCTGCTCATCGGTAGCGCCGAGATCCATCAGCAGGTACAGCACCTCGTCGATGACCTCCTTGATGCGGGCATCGGGGCGGTCGATCTTGTTGATGGCGACCACGAGGCTCAGGTTCTGCTGCAGAGCTTTCTGCAGAACAAAACGGGTCTGGGGCATGCAGCCCTCAGCGGCGTCCACCAGCAGCAGAACGCCGTTGACCATCTTCAGAACGCGCTCGACCTCGCCGCCGAAGTCGGCGTGGCCCGGAGTATCGACGATGTTGATCTTGACACCCTTATAGGTGCAGGAGCAGTTTTTGGCCAGAATGGTAATGCCGCGCTCACGCTCGATATCACCGCTGTCCATGACACGCTCTGCCACGACCTGATTGTCGCGGAATGCGCCGCTCTGACGCAGCATGGCGTCCACCAGCGTGGTCTTGCCGTGGTCAACGTGAGCGATAATGGCGACGTTGCGCAAATCGTTACGAACCATAAATAACAACCTCTCTATTTTGAATCTGTGTAGAAGTTACGTCATACGAATTAAGTTTATCTCAGTTGGGGGTGGTTTGTCAAGATTGTATAAAAAATTTTTCAGGAATTCGGCGTTTTGCTTGATATTCCCGCCGTGATTTGGGCGGCTTGAAGGGCGAAAGTATGGTATAATGTAGGTGAACTCTTTCTGCTTCGCTCCGCCGGTCTGCGCAGCGGGCGGCAGAGAGCATCGACTAGGGGGTGCAATCTATGAAACTGACGTTTTTGGGCGCGAACCACGAGGTAACGGGCAGCTGTACGCTGCTGGAAGCGGCCGGGCAGCGCTACCTCATCGACTGCGGCATGGAGCAGGGCAAGGATATGTACGAAAACCAGCCCATCCCTGTGGCCCCCGGAGAGATCGATGGCGTGCTGGTCACCCATGCCCACATCGACCATACGGGCCTTCTGCCGCTGCTGGTCCGCAACGGGTTCCGGGGCAGGATCTATGCCACCGACCCCACCGTGGAGCTGTGCGGCATCATGCTGCGGGACTCGGCCCACATTCAGGAGTTCGAGGCCGAGTGGAAAAACCGCAAGGGCAAGCGCTCCGGTGCAGAACCGGTGGAACCCATGTACACCATTCAGGACGCCGAGGCGGCCGTCCGGTTGTTCCGCGGGGTGGAGTACGGGAAAAAGACCGAGCTGGCACCGGGCTTGGAGATCGAGTTTGTGGACGTGGGTCATCTGCTCGGCTCGTCCAGCATCGAGATCTGGGTCACCGAGAACGGCACCACCACCAAGCTCGTTTTCTCCGGCGATATCGGCAACCAGAACCAGCCCCTCATCAAGGACCCGACCTACCTCGCCGACGCAGATTACGTCGTGATGGAATCCACCTACGGCGACCGGCTCCACGGCCCCCGCCCGGACTATGTCGGGGAGCTGACCAAAATTTTGCAGCGCACCTTCGACCGGGGCGGCAATGTGGTCATTCCCAGCTTCGCGGTGGGCCGCACGCAGGAGCTGCTCTACTTCATCCGGGAGATCAAGGAAAAGGGTCTTGTGAAGGGACACGGCAACTTCCCGGTGTACATCGACAGTCCCCTTGCCATCGAGGCGACCCGCATCTTCAAGGATACCGACCCGGACTGCTTTGACGACGAGACCCGCGCTTTGCTGGCAAAGGGCATCGACCCCATCCAGTTCCCCGGTCTGCGGGTCAGCGTGACCAGCGACGAATCCCGGATGATCAACGCCGACCGGGAACCGAAGGTCATCCTCTCGGCCAGCGGCATGTGCGAGGCGGGCCGTATCCGCCACCACCTCAAGCACAACCTCTGGCGGCCGGAGTGCACCATCCTCTTCGTGGGCTATCAGGCCGTCGGCACGCTGGGCCGCACCCTCATCGAAGGGGCAACGGACGTCAAGCTGTTCGGGGAACCCATCGAGGTGCGGGCGGAGATCTGCCAGCTCACCGGCCTTTCCGGCCATGCAGACAAAAACGGTCTGCTGGCGTGGATCAACGCCTTTGCCCCCAAGCCCAAGCGGGTGTTCATCGTCCACGGCGACGACGAGGTGGAGAATATCTTCGCCCAGACCCTGACCGACGAAGGCTTCACCGCCTGTGCGCCCTACAACGGGGCCCAGTGGGTCATCGGGGCAGAAGGGGCCGTCTGCGTGCAGGAGGGCACCAAGGCCCGCATCGAGCATCAGTCCAGCGAGGGGGCCAGCCGAGCCGCCAGCGTCTTCCAGCGGCTCGTCAGCGCGGGCAAGCGGCTGCTGCGGGTCATCGAGCACAACGAGGGCGGGGCCAACAAAGACCTTGCCAAGTTCGCCGACCAGATCAACGCCCTCTGCGACAAGTGGGACCGATAAGAAAAACAGCAAAAGCCACGCGAAAGCGTGGCTTTTGCCTTACGTGGAAGGACGGTAGCTGTCCTTTTCCACAATATCATAAATGCTGCGCCCGGCCAGCTGCTCAAAATGGGCTTTCAGGGCAAGGGCTTCTTCGCGGGTGGGGGACATGCGAAAAACTCCTCCGTTACGGCTCCAGTGCGTCGATGGACGCCTGAAGCGTCTGGTAGAATCTGCCGAGATGCACACCGTCGAGGAAGCGGTGGTTGACTTCCACCGACATCCCCAGCGTTTCGCGGCCGGTGCCGTCCGGCACGTACTTCCCCCACGCGATGCGGGGGATGTTGTCGTCCCGGTCAAAATCCCGCTCGTTGGTCAGGGCCGTCAGGTCCAGCCACGGGACGCAGGAAAAATAGATGAGGGTGTCCAGCTCCTTGTCGTCTTGGTCGAGGAAATGGGTCTGCGCCTCGCTGCGGGCCTTGGCGGCGGCGCAGAACTGCTCCATCGTCTGCTCCTGCGGCAGGGTGACGATGTAAAAATCCTCGCTGCCGGGTTTCAGGTCGGTAAAGCTGGGGATGCGCTCGTCCAGCAGGAAAATCTCGCCGCCCCGGACGGTATAACGGAAGTTCTCCACGGCATTGACGGCGTTCGTAGCCAGATAGACCAGCGCATAGTAAAACGAAAGGCCATGCCGCTTGGTGTAGGCGTGGAGCCGGGTCACATCCACCCGGAAGGTGGCGCTGTAAAAGGGCTGGGACACCGCCGAGAAAAAGCCGAACTTTTCCGCGCGGGGCCAGCGGGCCGGGTCGATCTTCTGCATGGGAACCTCCCGTTCTCTTAAAAAGCGTACCGCTCCATGGTCTCCGGGCTGCGGAACTCGTGCTTCTCGTAGTAGCCGATGAGGGTGCCATCGGCGTCCCGCAGGGCGACCATGTAGACGTCCTTGTTCTGCTTCTCGTTGTGATGGGTGTAGATGATGTTGTGCTCCGGGCTGGCCGCGAACCAGTCCACGACCTGCTGAATGCGATTGTTGGAGCTGGCATTGTGGCAGTGGAGCAGACTGCGGCCGATGAGCTGCGCGCCGCCGTGCTTCGCATAATTGCGGATGGCAGCGGGGTTCATATAAATGATGGTGTGCTGTAGATCGCACAGCACGACCGAAGCGGTGTCTTGGTCGATGACACTTTTGAAATAGGCGTTCAGATCAGACATGGGAGTCCTCCTTGGGTTCCATAAAATGTGTTCGATGGTCTGTGCTTCGCCCTGCGGAGTGGGAACGCAGAGGCTGGCCAGAAATTGAAAGCCCAGCCGTTCCTGCAACATCCGGGAGGGCGTGTTGAACGAATAACACCCGCACTGGACGAAATCGAAGTGCTCATCGTCAAAAAGCTCGGCAATGACGGCGCGGATGGCTTCGGCGGCATACCCTTTGCGCTGAGATTCCCGCCGGATGCAGAAGGAAAGCGTCTGCCCGCGTTTGCCCTGCAATTGCGGCAGGGCAGCAAGGGGAGCCGGGAGGGCACCGATGTTCAGGTTGCCGATGAGCTGCTCGTTGGCCTTTTCCACGATGCCGTAACAGCGGGGTTCCTTGTCCTTGAGCCAGTCGAAGTTCTGGCGAATATCGGTTTCAGCGTGTAGAAAGGCGCGGCCCATCATCCGGGACATCTCGTCGTCCACGGCATAGGCGGCGTAAGCCGGGAAATCGGCCTCTTCCAGCCGTCGGAGCAGCAAACGGCTGGTCTCTACAAAACAGTTATTCATGGGCGTTTTCTTTGTTCTTATCCAGCGCGTCGAACTGTTTGACGATCTGGGGGTCTTTCAGCTTGATGACCTTGCCGGAGAGGTAATGCAGGGTGTTTTCCTCCGGGATGTCGAGGAAACGGATGCGGACGGCGCAGAGGGCTTGGGTCTTGGTGCCGGTGCGCTCGTTCATCTTGCGGTTGCCGTATTTGATGTCGCCCAGAACCGGCTTGCCGAGGTAGGCGAGGTGGGCGCGAATTTGATGTGTCCGCCCGGTGATGAGGCCGATCTTGCACAGCGCGAAAGGCCCGGCGGTGCGCAGAACATCCACATCGGTGATGATCTGCTTGCGGCGCTCGTCCTGCGACTGGTGGGCGTGGATGCTGACCTTGTTGTTCTTTTCGTCGTGCTCCCACCACGCGGCGAACCGGCCGCTCTGGGGGATGCCCACGGTGATGGTGTAGTATTCCTTTTTGAGCAGGTCGGTGCGGATGATCTCGTTCATATCCCGCAGGGCGGCGTAGCTCTTGGCCGCAATGACCAGCCCCTCGGTGCCGCGGTCCAGCCGGTTGCAGATGCCGGGCTTGAAGCGGTTTTCACCGTGGGGGTCGTATTCGCCTTTCTGCGCGAGGTACTGGATGAACGCATCCACGAGGTTGGCGTCGCCGGTGCGGTCGCTGTGGCAGAGCAGGTGGGTGGGCTTATAGAGGACGGCAATGTTCTCATCCTCGTAGATGACGGTCACCTTGGGCTGGCTGGGCTGCTTCTTAGGCGCTTTCGGCGCGGGCTTTGTCCCTTCCGGCGGAAAAAACTCGTCGTTGATGTACAGCTCAATGAGGTCCCCGGCCTTGAGGCGGTCTTCGGGGACACCCTTTTTGCCGTTGACCTTGATGCGCTTATTGCGGAAGCTTTTATAGAGCAGACTGGTGGGAAAATCGCGGGTCACGCTCTGTACAAAGCGAGACAGGCGCACTCCCTCGTCGTTGGCAGTGGCGGTAAATTGTTTCATAAAACAGAGTCCTTTGATTCAAAAATAAGAGGTTGTCCTTATGCCAAGGACTCCCCTGCAAGGGGAGCTGGCGCAAAGCGCCTGAGAGGCCGTACGAAGGATCGGGTCCTCTTTTTCTATAATAAACTACCGGATTTGCGAAGTCAACGCGAAAATTTGGGCGGGACTCTTGTGTTTTGGGAAAAATCGGGTACTATTAGAAGGAAGAATGCGCGAAAGGAGCCGACCCATGGCCGAAGAAAAGAAGACCCACGAAGGGCACCGCCAGCGGATGCGGAAGAGGGTAGAGCAGCAGGGCTTCGACAGTCTGGAACCCCATGAGGCGCTGGAATACCTGCTGTACATCACCAACGCGCGGAAAGATACGAACCAACTGGCCCATGACCTCATGGGCCGGTTCGGCGATTTTGCCGGGGTGCTGGAAGCCACCGAAGAAGACCTGCTGACGGTGGAGGGCGTCGGCCCCGCCACAGCGCGGATGCTGCATCTTTTACCGGCGGTCAGCCGATACTATACCCAATGCCGCACCAACGGGAAGATCAGCTTCAAGACCACGGAGCAGTTGGCGGTCTATCTTCTCCGGTTATTTGCCGGAGCGGAGCAGGAGCGGGCGCTGCTGCTGGCGCTGGACGGCCGCAGCCGCATCAAGGCGACCCTCTGGCTCAAGGACGGCACCGGCGACCGGGTCAGCCTTGCCATCAAGGACGTGGTGGCCGCGGCGCTGAAGGGCGGCACGGACAGCGTGGTGCTCTGCCACAACCATCCCAACGGCATGGCCCTGCCCTCGCGGGAGGACATTCAGGCCACCGAGAACATCGTGCGGGCGCTGGGGCTGGTCCGGGTGCATCTGCGGGACCACATCATCCTGACCGAGAGCGAGTACTTCTCCATGCGGGATGAGAATCGGCTGCCCTTCTATGACTTTGCAACAGGGGAGATGCTGAGGCCGTATTGAATCTTTTTGTTTACAATATAAAATAGTTGTGCTATACTGAACATGAAAAAGCACAACTATTTGTGGTTCTCACGGAAAGGAGAGTGCGGTGATGGCAGACGAGAAGTTCCATCTGGTGTCGAATTATGCCCCGACGGGCGACCAGCCGCAGGCCATCCAGCAGCTTGTGGAGGGAGTGGAGCGCGGCGACCGGTGCCAGACCCTGCTGGGCGTCACCGGCAGCGGCAAGACCTTTACGATGGCAAACGTCATCGCCCAGTGCAACCGCCCCACCTTGGTGCTGGCCCATAACAAAACGCTGGCGGCCCAGCTCTGCACCGAGTTCCGGTCCTTTTTTCCGGACAATGCGGTGGAGTATTTTGTTTCCTACTACGATTACTACCAGCCGGAAGCCTATATCCCCAGCACCGATACCTATATTGAAAAGGACAGCGCCATCAACGACGAGATCGACCGGCTGCGCCATTCGGCGACGGCGGCTCTGTCCGAGCGGCGGGACGTCATCATTGTGGCGTCGGTGTCCTGCATCTATTCGCTGGGCGACCCCATCGACTACCGCAGCATGGTCATCAGCCTCCGCCCCGGCATGGAAATGGAGAGGGATGAGCTGTGCAAGCGGCTGGTGACGCTGCAATATGAGCGCAACGACATCAATTTTATCCGCAACAAGTTCCGGGTCCACGGCGACACGGTGGACATCTACCTTGCCTATATGAGTGACCTCGCCATCCGGGTGGAGTTTTTCGGGGACGAGATCGACCGCATCATCGAGTTCAACCCCGTCACGGGGACCAAGCAGAATGTGGTCAAGCATGTGGCCATCTTCCCGGCCAGCCACTACATCGTCAGCGCCGAGAAAAAGGCGAAGGCGCTGGAAAAGATCCGCGCCGAGTGCGACCAGCAGGTAAAGCAGTTCACCACCGAGGGCAAGCTCATCGAGGCCCAGCGCATCCAGCAGCGGACGAATTACGACATGGAGATGCTGACCGAGGTGGGCATGTGCAAGGGCATCGAAAACTATTCGGCGGTGCTGTCGGGCCGCGCGCCGGGCAGTATGCCGACCACGCTGCTGGATTATTTCCCGGAGGATTTTCTCCTCTTTGTGGATGAGAGCCACGTTACCCTGCCGCAGGTGCGCGCCATGTACGGCGGCGACTATGCCCGCAAGAAAACGCTGGTGGAGTACGGCTTCCGTCTGCCCTCGGCGTTCGACAACCGCCCCCTGAAATTTGAGGAAGTGGAGTCGAAGCTGAACCAGATGATCTTCGTTTCGGCCACCCCCGGCGAGTACGAGCGCCAGAACAGCACCCAAGTGGCCCAGCAGGTCATCCGGCCCACCGGCCTTCTGGACCCGCTCATCTCGGTGCGCCCGGTGGAAGGGCAGGTCACCGACCTGCTGGGCGAGATCAACGCCCGCACCGCAAAGAACGAGCGGGTGCTGGTGACGACCCTGACCAAGAAAATGGCCGAGGACCTGACGGATTTCCTGACGGAACAGGGGGTCAAGGTCAAGTATATGCACCACGAAGTCGATACCTTCGAGCGGATGGAGATCATCAAAGACCTCCGCCTCGGCTCCATCGACGTGGTGGTGGGCATCAACCTGCTGCGGGAGGGCCTCGACCTGCCGGAGGTCAGTCTGGTGGCCATTCTGGACGCCGATAAGGAGGGCTTCCTGCGCAGCGAGACGAGCCTCATCCAGACCATCGGCCGCGCGGCCCGCAACGCCGAAGGTCTGGTCATCATGTATGCGGACGAGGTGACGGACAGCATGGACCGCGCCATCACCGAGACCGAGCGCCGCCGCGCCATCCAGATGGCCTACAACGAGGCCCACGGCATCGTGCCCAAGACCATCGTGAAAGCCATCCCGGATTCCATCGAGATCAGCGACAAAGCCGAGAACGCGAAGCGGAACACCCGCCGGATGGGCAAGATGGAGCGCGAAGCGGCCATTGAGCGCCTGACCCGCGAGATGAAGGAGGCCGCCAAGCTGCTGGAATTTGAGCACGCGGCCTTCCTGCGCGACCAGATCGACCGTCTGCGCCGGGGCGAGAACCCCACCGTGGACTCCGACGCCGAAACGGAGCGCAAGCAAAACCATGCACAGACACAGAGAAGAGGGAGAAAGTACCTTGGCAAACGATAAGATCGTCATCAAAGGGGCGCGGGAGCACAACCTGAAAAACGTAGATCTGACCCTCCCGCGCGAAAAACTCATCGTCATGACCGGCCTGTCCGGTTCGGGCAAGTCGAGCCTTGCCTTCGATACCATTTACGCCGACGGCCAGCGCCGCTACGTCGAGAGCCTGTCCAGCTATGCCCGGATGTTCCTTGGCCGGATGGACAAGCCCGATGTGGACGAGATCACCGGTCTGTCGCCGGCTATTTCCATCGACCAGAAGACCACCAGCCACAACCCCCGCTCCACCGTGGGCACCGTGACGGAAATTTATGATTATCTGCGTCTGCTGTACGCCCGCGTGGGCGTGCCCCACTGCCCGGTCTGCGGCCGGGTCATCAGCCAGCAGACCGTGGACGAGATGGTGGACGCCGTCCTGAAGCTGGACGAGGGTACAAAGTTTCAGATCTTGGCCCCCGTGGTGCGCCAGCGTAAGGGCACCCAGCAGAAGGAACTGGACGCGGCCCGGCGGGGCGGCTACTCCCGCGTCCGCGTCGATGGAAATCTCTACGACCTCGATGAGGAGATCACGCTGGAAAAGAACATCAAGCACACCGTCGAGATCGTCGTGGACCGCCTTGCCATGCGCGAGGGCATCCGGGGCCGTCTGGCCGATTCGCTGGAAACGGCGCTGGCCCTCACCGGCGGCATCGCCGAAGTGGACGTCATCGGCGGCGAGTGCATGACCTTCAGCCAGAATTTCGCCTGCCCGGAGCACGGCATCTCCATCAGCGACCTGTCGCCCCGGCTGTTCTCCTTCAACAACCCGCTGGGCGCGTGCGAAAAGTGCACCGGCCTTGGTACGTTTATGCGGGTGGACGAGGAGCGCATCCTGCCCAATCGGAACCTGTCCATCCGGCAGGGGGCCATCAAGGCCAGCGGCTGGTACTACGCCGAAGGGTCGGTGTCCGAGATGTACTACCTCGGTCTTGGCAAAAAGTACGGCTTCACGCTGGATACGCCCATCAAGGAGATGAGCACCGAGGCCGTGAACGCCATCCTTTACGGCACCAACGGCGAAAAGATCGAGATGCACCGCACCAACGAGTTCGGCAGCGGCGTCTACTATAACAGCTTTGAGGGCATCGTCGAGAACTTGGAGCGCCGCTTCCGCGAGACCAACAGCGAGTGGATGAAAGAAGAGATCGGCAGCTTCATGTCCGGCGTCGAGTGCCCGGACTGCCATGGCCGCCGCCTGAAGCCGGTGGTGCTGGCCGTGACCATCGGGGATAAGAACATCAGTGAATTCTGCGAGATGTCCATCCGGGAGGAGCTGGAGTTCATTGCAAAAAATGAGCCGAATCTGACCGAAAAGCAGCGGCAGATCGGTGGCCAGATCATGAAGGAAATCAAGAACCGGCTGCAATTCCTGCAGAGCGTGGGTCTGGATTACCTGACGCTGGCCCGCTCGGCGGGCACCCTTTCCGGCGGTGAAAGTCAGCGCATCCGCCTGACCACCCAGATCGGCAGTGCGCTTTCCGGCGTGCTGTACGTGCTGGATGAGCCGAGCATCGGTCTGCACCAGCGGGATAACGACAAGCTCATTGCGACCCTGAAAAACCTCCGGGATCTCGGCAACACGGTCATCGTGGTCGAGCACGACGAGGACACCATGCGCAGCGCCGACTATATCGTGGACGTGGGCCCCGGCGCGGGCGTTCACGGCGGCGAGATCGTGGCGGCGGGCAGCGTCAAGGACATCTGCAAGGCCAAGCGGAGCATCACCGGCGACTACCTGTCCGGCCGCAAGCGGATCGCCGTGCCGGAGATCCGCCGCGCGGGCAGCGGCAACTACCTGACCGTCCGGGGGGCGCGGGAGAACAATCTGCGCAACATCGACGTCCGCTTCCCGCTGGGTGAGTTCATCTGCGTCACCGGCATTTCCGGCTCCGGCAAATCCAGCCTCATCAACGAGATCCTGTACAAGACGCTGGCCAGCGAGCTGAACGGTGCCCGCGCCCGTGCGGGCAAATGCGACGGGGTAGAGGGGCTGGAATTTGTCGATAAGGTCATCGGCATCGACCAACAGCCCATCGGCCGCACGCCCCGCTCCAATCCGGCCACCTACACCGGGGTGTTCAACGATATCCGCGCCGTCTTTGCCGAAACGCAGGACGCTAAAATGCGCGGCTACGGCCCCGGCCGGTTCAGCTTCAACGTCAAGGGCGGCCGCTGCGAGGCCTGTGAGGGCAACGGCATCCTGCAGATCGAAATGCACTTCCTGCCGGACGTCTACGTCCCCTGCGAAGTCTGCAAGGGTGCCCGCTACAACCGCGAGACGCTGGAAGTGAAGTATAAGGAAAAGACCATCTCCGACGTTCTGAACATGACCGTGGAGGAGGCGGTGGTCTTCTTTGCCAACCAGCCCAAGATCGCCCGCAAATTGCAGACCCTGCTGGACGTGGGGTTGGGTTATGTGACGCTGGGCCAGAGTGCGACCACCCTTTCCGGCGGCGAGGCCCAGCGCGTCAAACTGGCCAATGAGCTGGCCCGCCGCGGCACCGGCAAGACGGTCTACATCCTCGACGAGCCGACCACCGGTCTGCACATCGCAGATGTCCACCGCCTGATCGAAGTGCTGCAGAAGCTGGTGGATGCGGGCAACACCGTCATTGTCATCGAGCACAACCTCGACCTCATCAAGTGTGCCGACCACATCATCGACCTCGGCCCCGAAGGCGGCAGCGCGGGCGGCCTCATCGTCGCCGAGGGCACCCCGGAGCAGGTGGCTGAGGTGGAGGGCAGCTTCACCGGCCAGTACCTGAAGCCGCTTTTGGAAAAGGATAAGCTCCTGCGTGCGCAGGAAGCCGAGGCCGCCGTAAATGCTCCCGCCAAGAAGACGAAAAAGAAATAACGCACATCCGCTCGTTTTGCAAAAAACTGCAAAACTTTCAAAAAACTGTTGACAAACACCCTTGTTTCGCGTATAATACTTCCTGTCGCCACGCTTCGGTAGGGAGGCGGACGCGATATCCGGGTGTAGCGCAGTTTTGGTAGCGCGCTTGAATGGGGTTCAAGAGGCCGTGAGTTCGATTCTCGCCACTC
>NZ_PRLC01000036.1 GCF_003287455.1 Faecalibacterium hattorii
AAGCAGCCACCCGAACCCGCAAGCTGAAAGTGCAAAACGCAGACCCTTTGCACTTTGCACTTTCGCACTTTCACGATAATTTGCGTCAATAACTCAAAAAAACACTTGACAAAACGCTTCATGGGGTACCACCAAGGACATTGAGCCGTTCATGGCTCCCAAGTTTGCCGACAACATTATCCTGACCAAAACAGAACGGCTGATGATGAGCAATCGCCCACCTGACCCCAAAAACGCCCGGAACAAAAATGTGCTGGTGGTGGGCGGCTCCGGCAGCGGCAAGACCCGGTTTTGGCTCAAGCCCAACCTTTTACAATGTCACAGTTCCTATGTGGTCACTGACCCGAAAGGTAGTATCGTGGTCGAGTGCGGGAACGCACTTCTGAAAAACGGCTACAAGGTCAGGATTCTGAACACCATCAACTTCAAAAAGTCCATGCACTATAACCCCTTTGCCTATGTCCACAGCGAAAAGGACATTCTGAAACTGGTCACGACCCTGATGACCAACACGAAGGGAGAAGGCAGCGGCGGCGATCCATTTTGGGAGAAAAGCGAACGTCTTTTGCTCACCGCCCTGATCGCCTATCTGCATTATGAAGCCCCGGTGGAGGAACAAAACTTCGCTACCCTGCTGGAGATGCTGAACACCATGCAGGTGCTGGAGGATGACGAGGAATACCAGAATCCGGTGGATCTGCTGTTTGAAGAACTGGCGAAGAAGAAGCCCAACAGCTTTGCCGGGCGGCAGTACAAACTTTACAAGCTGGCTGCCGGCAAGACCGCAAAATCCATCCTCATTTCCTGCGGCGCGAGGCTCGCTCCCTTCGACATCCAAGAACTGCGTGACCTCACCATGTACGATGAACTGCAACTGGACACGCTGGGAGATAAGAAAACAGCTCTGTTCCTCATCATGTCGGATACGGACAGCACCTTCAATTTCCTGATTTCGATAGTCTACACCCAGCTTTTCAATTTACTGTGCGATAAAGCAGATGATGTGTACGGCGGCAAACTGCCAATCCATGTACGATGCCTTATTGACGAGTGCGCCAACATCGGGCAGATCCCCAATCTGGAAAAGCTGGTAGCCACCATCCGCAGCCGTGAGATCTCGGCCTGTCTTGTTTTGCAGGCGAAAAGCCAGCTAAAGGCTATCTACAAGGACAATGCGGATACCATCATTGGCAACATGGACAGTCAGATTTTTCTCGGCGGCTCGGAACCCGGTACACTGAAAGACCTGTCGGAAATGCTGGGAAAAGAAACGATTGATTCTTTTAACACTTCGGACACGCGCGGTAATTCGCCATCCTACGGAACATCGTTCCAAAAACTTGGTCACGAATTAATGAGCCGGGACGAGCTTGCGGTGCTGGACGGCGGCAAGTGCATCTTGCAGCTGCGAGGTGTGCGCCCCTTTCTTTCGGACAAGTACGACCTGACCCAGCACCCCAACTACAAGTTGACCTCGGACTACGACCCCAAAAACACCTTCGATATTGAAAAATATCTGAACCGAAAAGAAAAAATCAATCCCAATGATGAATTTGTTGTGATTGATGCTGATTCGCTCCCGCCTGCCTGACTCGGTAGGCGGTTTTAATTTATCCCGGTCAGAAAAGTGCACCAGAAAATCAGCCTTGCTGCGGTTATGCAGCGTAAAACTACAAGATTTCGGGTGTGTACAAATGATCGAAAACGCTTTATAATAAAGGAGAAAAGACTATGGAATTCTTCAACTCTGCTATCGAAGTTCTTCAGACTCTGGTTGTCGCTCTGGGTGCTGGTCTCGGCGTGTGGGGTGCCATCAACCTGCTGGAAGGTTACGGTAACGACAACCGTGCGATGCGTTCCTGACTGAAAAGGTCAGGCACAAGTTGAAGGACTAAAGAAGTCCAGAATCTTGGAGAACTGATATTTCGATGGATGAAATGAGGGAGTAACGTCCCGAAGCGTCCACACTGATACTC
>NZ_PRLC01000026.1 GCF_003287455.1 Faecalibacterium hattorii
GAGTATCAGTGTGGACGCTTCGGGACGTTACTCCCTCATTTCATCCATCGAAATATCAGTTCTCCAAGATTCTGGACTTCTTTAGTCCTTCAACTTGTGCCTGACCTTTTCAGTCAGGAACGCATCGCACGGTTGTCGTTACCATAGCCCTCCAGCAGATTGATAGCACCCCACACGCCGAGACCGGCACCGAGGGCAACAACCAGAGTCTGAAGAACTTCGATAGCAGAGTTAAAGAATTCCATAGTCGTTTCTCCTTTATAAATGAAAGTTGTAGACCGTCCGTACACACCTGAAGTTACATATTAAAGCCGCAAACTGCGGCGAGAGTGAGCTTGCCGGTGTACCTCTCTGGTCTGGATAAAATAAAACCGCCTACCGGGTCAGGCAGGCGGGAGCGAATCAGCATCAATCACAACAAATTCATCATTGGGATTGATTTTTGTTTTTCGGTTCAGATACTTTTCAATATCGAAGATGTTTTTGGGGTCGTAGTCCGAGGTCAGCTTGTAGTTAGGGTGTTGGGTCAGGTCGTACTTGTCGCTCAAAAACGGGCGTACACCCCGCAGTTGCAAGAGGCACTTGCCGCCGTCCAGCACCGCCAGCTCGTCCCGGCTCAATAATTCGTGCCCCATCTTCTGGAACGTGGTGCCATAGCTGGGGCTGTTGCCACGGGTGTCCGAGGTGTTGAACGCATCAATCGTTTCTTTGCCCAGCATTTCAGACAGGTCTTTCAGGGTGGTCGGCTCGCTGCCGCCCAGAAATATTTGGCTGTCCATGTTGCCCACAATGGTATCTGCGTTGTCCTTGTAGATGGCTTTCAACTGGCTTCTCGCCTGCAAAACAAGGCAGGCAGAGATTTCACGGCTGCGGATGGTCGCCACCAGCTTTTCCAGATTGGGGATCTGCCCGATGTTGGCGCACTCGTCGATCAGGCACCGCACATGGATGGGTAGCTTGCCGCCGTACACATCATCTGCTTTATCGCAAAGCAGATTGAAAAGCTGGGTGTAGACCATGCTGATGAGGAAGTTAAAGGTGGAATCCGTGTCCGACATGATGAGGAACAACGCCGTTTTCTTATCGCCCAGCGTGTCCAGTTGCAGTTCATCGTACATGGTAAGGTCCCGCAACTCTTGGATGTCGAAGGGCGCGAGCCTAGCACCGCAGGAAATCAGGATGGATTTTGCCGTTTTGCCGGCAGCTAATTTGTAGAGCTTGTACTGGCGCACTGCGAAGGAATTGGGCTTTTTCTTGCCCAGTTCCTCAAACAGCAAGTCCACCGGGTTCTGGTATTCCTCATCGTCCTCCAGTACCTGCATGGTGTTCAGCATTTCCAGCAGAGTAGCGAAGTTTTGCTCCTCCACCGGGGCTTCATAATGCAGATAGGCAATCAGGGCGGTGAGCAAAAGACGCTCCGATTTTTCCCAGAATGGGTCCCCGCCGGACCCTTCACCCTTGGTGTTGGTCATCAGGGTCGTAACGAGTTTCAGAATGTCCTTTTCGCTGTGAACATAGGCAAAGGGGTTATAGTGCATGGACTTTTTGAAGTTGATGGTGTTCAGAATCCTGACCTTGTAGCCGTTTTTCAACATCGCGTTGCCACATTCAAGCACGATAGTTCCTTTCGGGTCAGTAACCACATAGGAACTGTGACATTGTAAAAGGTTGGGCTTGAGCCAAAACCGGGTCTTGCCGCTGCCGGAGCCGCCCACAACTAGCACGTTTTTATTCCGGGCGTTCTTGGGGTCAGGCGGGCGGTTGCTCATCATCAGCCGTTCTGTTTTGGTCAGGATGATGTTATCGGCAAACTTGGGTGCCATGAACGGCTCAATATCCTTGGCGGTGCCCCACCGGGCAGAGCCGTACTCCATGCCGTGGCGGTACTTCTTGGCGTTTTTGCCACGGAAATAGACCGCCAGCCGTAACCCTGCACCGCAGCACAAGCCCACCAGCAAGTCCAGAGGGTGCAGGCTGGGCAGAGGATTCGCAAATGCCAACGGAACAGTACCCATCATGGACATGATCTTATCGCCCAGCTCTTTGCCCTCGGAAAGCCGCCATGCTTCACCAAAGTTGGTTGCCACCAGTCCCAGCAAAATATAGGGCAGATACAGTGCCAGCAGCTTTGTCAGCTTTTTCGTGGTCACAGTCCACGCTCCTGTTCCTTGTGCCGGACTTTTCCGGGGAGTTCTGCCGCCGCCTGCACCAGTTCCTGCAACCGTGCCAGTACCGAGGGGCGTTTGTCCTTATTCAGCAGAGATGCCGAATATTCTTTGAAAGCTGAATTGAAGGCTTCTGCGTCCGGGGCTTTGAAAAAGACCAGATACCGGGGCGGCACCTCAGAGCTGTCCTTGCGGATAGCGTAGTCGATGCCGTACTTTTTGGCATAGCGTTCCAGACCACGGATGCCGGTCTTGCTGATCTCCACGCTGGACACACCCCGGTTTTGCCGCAATAGGGTGCGGACGCTCTGCTTGCCTTGGGATGCTTTGGACTGGTACAGCCGAAACGCCGCTTTTACCGCCCGGAGGACAGTCCGGGCGGACAGCTTTGTGGTGGAGATCATAATGTTGAATGACTTCTGTTCGATTTCTTCCTGCACTGCCATCACCTCCCGTGCAGCAGGGTGATTTTAGCGGTCATACTCTGCCGGAGGCTTGGTGCGGGGCTTTTCTGCGGGAGGTTCATCAGGCACCGGCAGCACCAGCAGACGGTTGCCCAGTTTCAGAAAGGCTTCTGGCTGATGAAAAAGCTGCTCGTACTTCTGCGCCAGTTCCGGGGTCAGGGATGCAAAATCCTCCTCGCCCAAACCCACCACCAGAAAGTCTCCGGCAACGGCATCATACATTTCTCCGTTTTCATCCCGAAGGGCACGGTTCAGGGGCAGTCCCATGAGCTTGCCATCGTCATTGCAGATGATAGCCACCGGGTCTGCAAAGGGGTAAACAGCAGCAATCGTGCCGCCCACCGCCTGCTGCAAAGCCTTCAGGTCGTTATCAATCTCGACCTGCTGCGGATACTGTCCCGACGCAATTTTCAGCACCGACAAGGTGTTTTCAGCCATGCGAATCCTCCTTTCTGTTCAGCCCGATTTCGCCGCTCCGTGCCGCCTGCATCAAAGCTGCCGCGAAGAAGCCGAAAATAGCACCCGCTTCAAAAAAAGCGAAACCGATAAAAAAGTTCAGCATAGCACACCTCAGTCGATGCAGATGCAGGTCAGCTTCTGACCATCTGCCATCAGGGTGGTGCTGTGACTTTCCAGATAGGTCTGAAAGCGATAAATATCCTCCACCGTCAGGGATACGATGGTGCTGTGCCCATCGGTGCGGTAGAAAATGACCGGGCCGGTCAGATACCGCTTGCCTGCCAGCTTGAGGACCTGCGCCGGATTGTAGCTGATAAACAGCGGCGCACCCTTCACGAAAATCAGGGCATCGTCCTCGTCAAAACAAGGCAGAACGAAAGGGGCATCCTCCTCCATGATAATGGTCAGCTCCATGTCGGGACCGATGGCGGCAAGGTACACATCCTTACCTGCTGCCTCGGTCAAACAGGATGCCGCCTGCTTCAGCATGGTCAGGATGTTCACATCCACCGTGATCTGCGGGGCGTGAGTTGCGGAGTGAAAAGGAATCGTGTTGTTCATAGGCGTTACCTCCAAATTTTTGCAAACAAAAAAGACCCCATCGGGTCTTGCGTTACGGGTCAGCGTTCGTTGTGACGCTGCTGTTTTCTCTGCCACGCATCCAGAAGTTGAATAATTTTTTCTTCCATTTGCCGAGGCGTATAGCTGCGTGGAAAGTATTTTCGCAGGATGTCGTTTTTGATAGTTACGGTGTCCTGCTCACTCTTCTTTTCTTGCCCCAAAATATCAAACGCCTTTTCATAGGTGAACTCACCACACTGCGCCATCTTCTTTAGTTGCTGAGCCTGCGATACAGATGGGGCATTTTGGGTACCATCCATGGCTTCTAAAAAAGCCCGCTGTTGGCTTTCGTCCAGATAGGACAGTTCCACAGCGGGATTGAAGGAGATCTTCTTTTCGTCTACCATGTCCAGCAGTTCCGGGACAAGGTTTGTCAAGCGGATGAAACGGCGAATAGTATCTTTACTTACCCCAGCATCATCGCCAACTTTTTCGACGGACAACTTCTGCGCAACTTGCGTAGAAGTTAAATCTGACCTAGCACCTTGATTTTTTATTGCGTCCAGCTTCATTTTGTAGGCAAAAGCCCTCTCACTGGGCAGGATGTGTTCACGTTGGAGATTGCTGTCCACCATCAATATCACAGCAGCATCGTCCGACATCTGCCGCACGATAACCGGCAGCGTGTCCAGCCCGGCAAGTTTAGCCGCATACTGGCGGCGGTGCCCGGAGATGATCTCATAGCCGTCACCGTCCGGGCGGGGGCGGGCAATCAGCGGAGCCAGCACACCGTACTGTGCGATGCTCTCCACCGTCCGGGTCATGGCTTCATCATCCAGCACCTTGAAAGGGTGGTTGGTGAAGGGGTGCAGGTCGTCAATGGAAATCTGCTGTACCTGCTCCCGCTGTTCCTCCTGTCGGTTTTCCTCGGTGGAAAAGAGATCATCTAGCCCTTTCAGAGCTAAGTTTCCGCTGTCGATCGGCATCCGCCAGCACCTCCTTTGCAAGAGATTTGTAGGCCTCTGCCACCTTGCCCTTTGGGTCATAGGCAAAGATGCTTTTGCCTGCCGCACTGGTTTCTGCCGCACGGACGGAGCGGGGAATGGTCTGTTCAAACACCTTCAGGTGCTTTCCGTATGCCTGCCGGATCAGATTGCTGATCTGCTTTCCGTAGTTGGTGCGGCTGTCGGTCATGGTCAGCAGAATACCCTCGATTTTCAGCTTCGGATTGATCTGCCGCCGGACTTTCTGCACCGTCTGCAAAAGCTGTTCCAAGCCCTTCGCAGACAGGTACTGCGCCTGCACAGGAATCAGGGTGGTGTCCGCCGCTGCCAAGGCATTGACGGTCAGCATCCCAAGGGAAGGAGTGCAGTCCAGCAGAATGAAATCGTATTCATGCTTTGCCCCTTCCAGCACCTGTTTCAGCATCTTCTCCCGGTTCATGCAGTTGACAAGGGAAACTTCCCGCCCTGCCAGTTCAATGTTTGCCGGAATCAGGTCAACGCCCTCCGCATGGTGCAGGATACCTTCGCCGGGCGGAATGCTCTGGTCGTTCATGGCTTTTGCCATCAGGGTGGAAAGGGTAGTGGGCAGTTCATCGGGCTGCTGCCAGCCCATGCTGATGGTCAAGCTGCCCTGCGGGTCAGCGTCCACCAACAGAACTTTCTTGCCTTCCATTGCCAGTCCGATGCCTAAGTTTTCACAGGTAGTGGTCTTGCCTGTGCCGCCTTTCTGGTTGACGATGGCAATTGTGGTTGCTTTCTTTGAAATTTTTATCACCTCCGCATCGCTAAATCGTGATTGGTTTGGCTTTGATAGGAAAGCTGCATCGTGGTGGGTGCGTTGTACAGAGAAGCAAGCAGATACTGTTTCATGTTTCGGATCGGGCTGCTGTTCTCTGCAAGGCACTTCAGCACAAAACGGATATGGTCGGCGTTCAGCTTCATAAACCGGCTGCGTACCACCTCGGCGGGCTTATCGTCCCCGGCAATGCGCAGCAGTTTACGGTTGGTGGCACAGGTGTCCACCAGCAAATCTACGATCTGATAGATGGTGTCCTCATCATCCGGGCAGAGCCGGAGCAGGAGTTCCACCTCCAAAGACTGAGAAAAATATTCTTCCAGTTGGGTGCGTTTGCTCATCCCATCCGATTCTTCAGAATAGAAAGGATCAGTCTCACTCAGTTCAGTATCATTCTCTTTAGTCTTATTACATCGTGATTTTGAAGGGTCTTGACTTGCGTTTTTGAAGCCTCCAGAATCGTGAAAATCACGATTCTGGAATATTGATTTTGACGATTCTGCTGAAAAGTTCTTCACATATACCAAACTTGGCTTTCCCAGACCTCTGCGTTTTCGTTCAATCAGACCAAACTTTTCAAGTTCCCGGAGCAGCTTGGTCGCTTTGTTGTCTGCGCAACACAATGCCCTCTTGACATCCTCTATCGTGAAGATGATGAACACCCGGTTCCGCTCGTCCAGCCAGCCGTTTTTCACAGACAGACTCATGCGATCCAGCAGGATGCCGTACAGGGTTTTGGCATCCGTGGACAGATTTTGAAATCGCTGCTCCTGAAAAAGAGCCTTTGGAATGCGGTAGAAGGAGAACAGCTCTCCGGCTTGTCCGTAAAAGTAGTCAAGGGTCATGTGGCTTTTTCAACGTTTTGCTCCAGCTTGTGTTCAAAAAATCGACCGCCTTTCGTTTGAAAATAAAAAGCGCACTCTTTTCTTATTGAAAAGTGGTGCGCTATGTAATATAATGGCTGTATAATTTAGCTATCCAAAAGATAGTCGATGAGATATTCTTTCGGAATCATGAAAGATCGTCCGACTTTCAGGCAGCGAATTCTATGTTGATGGATTCTTCTGATGATGGCAGTCTGGCTTTTGAAACCGAGTAAAGTTGTTGCTTCTTCGACAGACAGCACATCAGGATAGTTCACAAATAATTTTTTATAATACTCTTTTGCTTGATTTTGATTCATTATCCTTGACTTTCCTTTCGTTTTGTGCCTAAGCAGAGGAGCGTTTTGCCCTGCATCCCTCCTGAACATCCCTCCAATTTCCTTTTGGGCGGTCCAAACCGAAAAAACAGAGTAGGGGGAAAACGCATCGAAAAATCGTGGATATTCCAAATTATTGTTCGTTGAGGCGTGAATTTTGCCTTTGCACAGTGGGAACCAGATATCACTAAATATCACTGGATGACACCAGATGGAAGATGAGGACAAAAACTCAAAATCCCTTGTGCTAATAACACGTGTGGGTTCGACCCCCACCACCGGCATAAAAAGGAAGCCCTCCAGCTTGTCTGGGGGGGCTTCCTTTTTATCTGCGGCGTGTGAGCGGGTCGAACAGCACGACCCTGCACAGCAGGGGAGCAATCAGCCCTGCGGGCTGTTGCTCAGTGCGCGGGAGACCCCCACCACCGGCATAACGAAGGACCCTCAGCTTTAGCTGGGGTTTTTTTGCTATTCTGCGTTGAGGCGGGTCAAACAGGGCAGCGGCTCGCAGACCGCCAGCAATCAGCACCGCGGGCTGTTGCTTAGCCCACGGGAGTCTCCACCATCGGCACTAAAAAGCAGCTTGAAATCAAAAGATTTTAGGCTGTTTTTCTTTTTCTACTCAGTTTCTTATACTTTGGTGTTTTCTGGGAAGATATTGACGATTGCATTCGCCGAGGATACCTTGCTGGAAAAATCCAAATGTGTATAAATGTTGCTTGTTGTGCTGATGTCGCTGTGACCAAGCCACTCCTGAATCTCCTTCAGGCTCACGCCATTGGCATAGAGCAGACTGGCACAACTATGGCGCAGATCGTGAAAGCGGATACGCTTCATCTGGTGTGCTACCAGAAAATCTGGGAAATGCTGGCTCAGGAAATCGGGCCGAATCCGCTTTCCCATCGGGTCTACATTCACTTGTAGCTTTCTCTGAACTTCTCCGTCACTATGGCGTCGATGTCAGTGATAAAGGAATCAGCAAATGGGAAAAAGGAGTTTCCCATAGTTAAAGATACCACACCAAATATGATGAACCCACGCTTATACACTACCAGCTATAATAAACCGCAAGGACAGCAATTTGATGATACTGCTGTCCTTTCTTTTATAAAATTGCAGTACACATAAAAAAGCTGTAAAATGATAAATATATTTGTCCTTGTAACAATTCTCGGACATTTGCCTGTTATACTATCTGCAAAAAGCAAAGGAAGTGAGAATATGGAGCAGATTTTAATTGTCGAGGACGACAGTTTTTTGAATAAGATGTTAGACTATAACCTGACCGCAGACGGCTACGGCGTGACTTCTGCCCTAAATGCCAGAACCGCAGCCGAAGCCATCCGCCAGCGGGAATTTGATTTAGTGCTGCTGGACATCAACCTGCCGGACGGGAACGGTTTTGAACTGTGCAAGCTGATAAAGCCCCAGCACCCGGACACCATCGTAATATTCCTGACCGCCAACGATCAGGAGAGCGACCAGATACGGGGCTATGAGGTGGGCGCGGTGGACTACATCACAAAGCCCTTTGTGATCGGGGCCTTGCAGCGAAAAATCAAAGCCATGTTCGCCATGCTGGAACACCACAAACCGGCCAAGGACATTTACGACGACGGGCGGTTGTTTCTGGACTTCTCGGAGCAGACGGCTTCCTTAAACGGCAAGCCCCTGACTCTATCCCCGATGGAGTACAAAATGCTGAACCTGTTTCGTAAAAATCCCCGGCAAGTGCTGACCCGTGGGCAGCTTTTGGAAAAGCTGTGGGATATAGACGAGCGGTTTGTGGACGAACACACCCTGACAACCTCCATCAGCCGTATTCGCAGCAAGATTGAAGCCGACGGCGGCGCACCCTACATCAAGACCGTTTACGGCATGGGGTATCAATGGACGGGAGGCGAGGTAAAATGAAGTTTCAAAACCTCTCGGTAAAGCGGCTGTTTGGCCGGGTGGCAATGGAGCTTGTCCTCTCCATGTCCGGGATCACCATAGCCCTGTTTCTTGTGACAAAACAGATTGCGGTGCTGCTGACAGGCGGGACGCTGCTGCTGTGCGCCCTTGTGGGGATTTTTGTACTGACGCAGGCGTTTGGAAAGCGGCTGTCGCAGTTTACCGCTGACCTGTGCCAGACCTTAGACCACATGATCGCCGGGAATGAAGCGCCCCAGCGGCCAGAGGACAGCGAAACCCAGCTTGCCAGAATCGGACACCGGCTGGCAAGGCTTTACCAGATCATGCAGGAGAACCGCCGCCGGGTGGACGAGGAACGGCAGGAGTTACAGACCCTTGTATCGGATATTTCCCATCAGGTGAAAACGCCGGTAAGCAATCTGAAAATGGCGACGGACACCCTGCTGGAAAAGCCCATGACCGAGGCGGAGCGCACCGACTTTATCCGGGGAATCCGCAGCCAGACGGATAAGCTGGACTTTCTCTTTCAGGCCCTTGTGAAAACCTCACGGCTGGAAACGGGCGTGATCCAGTTGGATAAGAAACCGGGTCGCCTCTTTGATACCGTGGCGCAGGCCATGAGTGGGATTGTGTATGCAGCGGAGAAAAAGGAAATCGCTGTGTCCGTGGACTGCCCGGAGGATTTGACCGTTTTCCATGACAGCAAGTGGACATCCGAAGCCCTCTTTAACCTGCTGGACAATGCAGTGAAGTACACCCCGGCAGGCGGGAAAATCGCCGTGTCAGTGGTGCTGTGGGAAATGTATGTGGAGGTCAAAGTGACCGACACCGGCAAGGGCATTTCCGAAAGCAATCAGGCTGCCATCTTCCGGCGCTTCTATCGTGAGGAAGAAGTACACGAACAGCAGGGCGTGGGCATTGGCCTGTATCTGGCCCGCGAGATCGTAACGCGGCAAGGCGGCTATATCAAAGTGGTTTCGGAGCCGGGCAAGGGTTCAGAATTTTCCATTATGCTGCCGACAAAATAGAATGCGGCGGACGGTCATTCTCGGCTGCCCGCCGTAAGTCTTTTCGCAACAGTGTGCCGATAAAGCTGCCAGTGGCAGTTTTTCGGCGGAAATGTCCGAGCGTTGTAACATTTCACCCCAGATTTTCAATGAAATTTTTTGGCCGCTGTAACATTTCGCGGACATTTGGGTTTTACAATGACCTTATCAACAGGCAGAAAGCCTTGAAAGGAGTTTTGAGTATGAGCGTTTTGCAGACGATTGATCTGAAAAAGTATTACGGCACAAAGCCGAATATCACCCGCGCCCTTGACGGCGTGAACTTCTCTGTAAATGACGGCGAATTTGTGGCCGTTGTGGGAACCTCCGGCAGCGGCAAGTCCACCCTGCTTCACATGATGGGCGGGCTGGACACCCCTACTTCCGGCAATGTGATTGTCCGGGACAAAGAACTGTCGAAAATGAACGACGAACAGCTTACCATCTTCCGCCGCCGCAACATCGGCTTTATCTTCCAGAACTATAACCTTGTTCCTATCCTGAATGTGTATGAGAACATCGTCCTGCCGGTGGAGCTGGACGGGGACACGGTGGATCAGAAGTTTTTGGACGAGATTGTTCACCTGCTGGGGCTGGAAGATAAACTGAAAAATATGCCGAATAATCTTTCCGGCGGCCAGCAGCAGCGTGTGGCGATTGCCCGCGCCTTGATTACCAAACCGGCTATTGTGCTGGCCGACGAGCCGACCGGCAACCTTGACAGTAAGACCAGCGCCGAGGTGCTGGGGCTTATCAAGCGTACCAGTGCGGAGTTCCGGCAAACTGTCGTGATGATTACCCACAACAACGATATTGCCCGCCTTGCAGATCGGATTGTCCGCATTGAGGACGGAAAGATTGTGGAATAAGGAGGTGGCAGGCTATGACATGGCCTTTTGAAAATGATACCAGCGCTATTACAAAGAAGCTGGCAAAGAAAAGTTTGCAAAGCGAGAAGCGCCGGAATCTGATGGTGGTGATCGCTGTTGCGCTGGCGGCGTTTCTGATCTGCTTTACGGGAATTGTGTCTACTTCCCTGACACAAATGCAGCGCAATCAGGTTGTCGATACTTATGAGGCGGTTTGGATGGGCGTAGAGGAAAACGACATTGAAACCCTGAAAGGAGTGCCGGAGTTTGAGCGCGTGGGCGGCTACTATATGCTGGGTGAGGAACTTTCGGAACAGGGCTATCATGCGTCCTATGTGTATTGCGACGCGCAAATGATGGAGATTGCCAAGGCGCAAATGAATCTGTTAGAGGGCCGGGTTCCTGAAAAAGCAAATGAAGTTGTCGTAAGCGAATACTTTCTTTCCACCTATGGAAACAATGCCAAGATTGGGGACACTGTGACCTTAGACACCGAGAGCTTTCATGGTGATTATGTCGTTACCGGCATTATGGACAGCGTAAATGAAAAAGAAGCGAATACCTGCGCTATCATTCTTTCCAACGCTGCCCTGACAGAATGGAAAGGATTTGACCCGGCTGGCTATCGCGCCTATGCTCATTTCAAAAACAGCGTCAAGTTGGACGAAGAACTGATGACCTCTTATTGCAGGGAGATTGCAGAGGAATATCAGCTTTCCATGCCAAAAATGAACAGCAAGTATTTTGCTTATGCCTCTAAATCCTTTGATTTTGCACTAATGGCTGGCGTGATTGCCGTTGTTCTGATCGGCGGCTATATTGTGATCCAGAGTATCTTCCGTATCTCCATCAATGACAAAATCCAGAGCTACGGGCAGCTTCGGACGATTGGTGCAACGCCAAAGCAAATCAAGCGGATTGTAAAGCGGGAGGGACGCAAACTCGGCAGTATCGGGATTGTGATTGGTACAGTGTTGGGCATATGTGGCGGTTTTCTCCTGTTTTCTAAGGGTTTTAACGCTGTTTCCTATGTGGCAACGGTTATTTTGACACTCATAAGCAGTTGGATCATGGTATCTGTTTCCATCCGTAAGCCGGTAAAAATTGCGGCAGGGATTTCCCCGATTGAAGCCGTCCGTTTTACCCCAGCGCAAAAGAATATCCGCAGCCGGAAAAAGAATATCAAGCTCAATCCTGTTTCAATGGGAATTGCGAATTTTAAGCGTGACCGAAAAAAGACCGTTGCTATTGTAGCCTCATTGAGTTTGGGCGGAATTATTCTGCTTGTGGTATCCTCCATTGTTTTGCTGCGTTCTCCAGAGGCGCTTGCAAGACAGTTTTTCCCGGACGGCGACTATAAAATTTATTTGCATTCCGAAGTGGCAAGCGAAAAAGTTATGGCAGCGGGAAATCCATTGAATGAGGAATTAAAGCAGAAAATCTTATCTATTGATGGCGTTACAGATATAATTCCAAGCAGGCAATCTCTCCATGCAACTTATAAAACAGAGATTCATCAAGCTGGTGGTATGTGCGATATGCT
Organism: Faecalibacterium hattorii; assembly: GCF_003287455.1. Lineage (GTDB taxonomy): Bacteria > Bacillota > Clostridia > Oscillospirales > Ruminococcaceae > Faecalibacterium > Faecalibacterium hattorii. The sequence continues at coordinate 12,023 of NZ_PRLC01000026.1, forward strand.
GACCGACCAGAATTATGCGGCAGTTGAAGCGGCTCTGACAGAGGGAACCATGCCAACAGATTCCCGTAGTATTGTAATTGACTATAATGTGCTAAAGCAGAATGAGGATATGGGTGTTGGTTCAACGGTTGAGATTTCTTTGGGAGAAGAACAGCCATCCGTTTCTGTTACCATATCGGGGTTATACGCTCCTGCAAAGGTATATTCAGGACATGGCAGGATGCACTTAGATGGGGCAACTCTTTTTGCACCAGAAGCGTTGTTCCACGAACTGCACCCGGAAATCACCTCTTTTGACTATTCATGGAGCATTGTAAATGACGCTAAAAAAACGGACTATGTGGGAGCTGAATTGAAAAATATTGTTGCCAGCCATAGTAATATTGCCTTAGATGAAATCAATACAGTGATTGAATATGAAGAAATGACAAATTCTTTTGCGTTTGGCAGTATGGAGATACTTTCATGGTTGGTATTTCTCTTTGGCGTTATCAACCTTATCAATACGACACTCTCTAACCAGATAGCCCGAAAGCAGGAAAACAGTATTCTGCGTTCTATCGGCCTAACACAAAAACAGCTATGTAAAATGAACATCTGTGAGGGGCTGTGCTATGCGCTCTTTGCAACATTGGCGACGCTGATCGTTGGGCTTCCGGCTTCCATCTTTGCTTGCAGAAAAATGAGTATAGGAGCTTTTGCCGGAAATGTAGTGCCTTACAAATTCCCGGTTTTGGAAATGGGACTGTTCATTCTGGTATTGTTCGGAATGGAACTGATCTTGTCTGTATGGACAATCCGCAGACAGAAAAAGCAATCCCTGATTGAACAAATGCGGGCGATGGAATAACCGTATGGGATCGGCGGGGCGGCGTGTGCTGCCCCGCTTTTTTCGCCATTTCTCAAAAAATTTTTGAAATGTCCGATCTTTGTAACAATTCAGCCTGTTTTTTTGTCGAAATCAAAGGCACCTCGGACATTTATAGTTCTTCCAAAAGTTTGATGATAATATTACCATTCATGGAAGAAGCAATCTGTTATTGCAATAATGCGAAATTGACGATAGAAAGTTTTTCATATCTCGGTCAGCTCAACAATTACATTACTCTGCTGATACAGCCAGTCCGTAAATTCTTTCGGGCTGGCCGTTCCTGTTTTTACAGCCTTTTTTCTCTGTAAGGCTTCTTTCTTAAAGTCGGAAAAGGAAGCCTGTATTTTTTCCAGACGGTCAGCCGGAAAGCCTGCGGTATTTTTTACCCGGTTTATTTTGTTGCGCCAGTTCTGGCATTCATTTTTATAAAGCAGGTCATAGTTATTTTCTCTTGACCTCTCGTCAAATTCCCGCTTGTTTTGAAGCGCCTGTGCTTTTCGGCACTTGTCGCTGCACAGCTCATACCGCTGGCTCTTTGCCAGAAAATATTTTCCACAGACCTTGCACCGCCGGAAGCAAAGCCCCCAGTCATTCAGCCTGTTCAGATAATAGGTAATCAACGGGTAGAGGGACGCATAGGCAGACACACATTCTTCTGTGCGCCGGTTGTCCGGGAACCAGAGGTCAAGCCGGGTATCTTCTGACGGTGCGCCTTTGAAATAAAGGCTGCCAGCTTGAAATTGTTTCGGTTTTCCTGTCTCCCTGTCAAAGCTCATGGTTTCGTTTTGGAATACCCCGGTCAGTCTGCTCATTTTATCCATGAAGCGGTCACAGGCAGCGTTACGGTCACGGGGTTCTCTGGCAAGCAGATAGCTGTTCCAGATACGGAACGCCACATACATTTTCAGAGGGTCGTTGCTAAGATATTTCTCCCAAAGAAATTCGCTTGCCGCCTGCTCCAGCTCCGGCTGTTTCCATCGGTTGGAGTGGAGAGCTTGCCGCAGCGGAGAAAGCCCGTATAAGTTCCAGTCTCTGTCCGTGTCACGCTCAAAGTTTATCAAAAAAGTTCCCAGTGGGCGTGTCATATCACAAAGCACCTCTGCGTTTTGGCTCCCGTTCAGACGGAAGCGGATCTGCTGTTCTTCCCCAATCAAAATCCGCTCTTTCATTTTCTTCCTGTCCAGCGTCAGGACAAACAAAATCCTCTCAAAACATGGCTCATGCCGTATAAACTGATTCTCCATCCCTATCCCCTGCCTTTGTTTATGGTAATTATATAATTCAGTTATATCCGTTACACTCATGGTATCGCAGAATCATTGTTTTGTCAAGGATAGTACGCTATGATGATTGCGGTTGGTAATTTCGTACCGCACAGTACCTTGACAAGTGAATGACCGTCCAAAAGGGATATGACCGGCAGGAGAAGTGACGCATTCGGCGCACCAATGCAGGGAAACACCGCAGGAATGGGGCAGGAAAACGGCTTTTGGGGAGAACGGCAACAGGAAGCATTTTAACCTATTTGATTTATGGGAGGAACAGAATGAACGATAAAAAGAGATTGAACAGCTACGAGGATTTACCGCTGGTTCTGGATGTGGCGGACATTCAGCGGATTATGGGAATTTCAAGAGCGAGCGCCTATGAGCTGGTACACACACCCGGCTTTCCAGCGTTCCGCAGGGGCAGACTTATCAAGGTCAGCAAAATTGCTTTCTTTGAATGGATGGCAAAAGGCTCCGAAACCGTACCGGGAAGCGACAAATAAGCGTGAGGTATCATTCCCTGACTTGCAATACTGCCGCACTTTCCAAAGGGGCATACAGAGGGAAAAAAACTTAAAAATGATACCGAGACGCTACATCAAAACAGCCTATCTGCGTACATCAGATAGAAACGGAGAAAGGAGCCGGTTATGGCAAGAATGAGTAACAAGCGGCGGTTGGAATGGTCTTTCTTCTTAAATGACCGCAGCCGTATCACTTACAACGAACTGTGCCGGAAATGCCAGCACGAATGTAAACAGAGCTTCCGGGCGGTTGTGGTTGACTGCCCGAAGTATCTTTCCAAGCGTTCCAAGAAAAAGGACAAGACTGCCGGAAACGGCAAAATCCCTTAGGAACTAAGGGCGCACTTCTATACATAGTCTAAAGACCATGTATCGTGCGTCCTGCGGAGCTTACCTCTGCCGCTGATAAAATCAGCAATCCGAGGTCTGCGTTCGCTTCGCTCCGACAAGGTGGCTACACCCCCTTGCGCCGCTAAAGCGGCTATCCCCTGTGTACCCGCCGCAAAGAGAAATCCGCTCTGCGGTTTTCCCTTTTCATCGGGTTTTATAGAAGCACTGACACACGGACTGTCTGCGGATGGTCTTTCTTTATCTTATCAGCAAAGGATGTGAGAACATGGAAAAATCTTTGGAACAGTTGAAGCAGGAATATGAAAAAACCACTGTCCTGCTGGAACAGGAAAAACGGAAAATGCAGCGTTTGAAAAACCGGCAGGCGTATCTGGAAAGCGGTTCCCGGAAACAGAGGACGCACCGGCTGATTACCCGTGGGGCAGCTATTGAGAGCATTGCACCACAGACAAAGGAGCTATCCGAAGCGGAATTTTATTCCCTCATGGAAAGCATTTTGAATCTGCCGCAGGCGGAGCATTTCATCCGGTCTGCCACAGAGAACCACGCCCGTATTTCCGGGCAGGAGAAAGGCGGTGACTAAGGATAGCACTTTATCATTTTTCAATCGCACAGATCAAGCGCAGCGCCGGTCAGAGCGCCATTGCCAGCGCAGCCTATCGAGCCGGGGAGCGTCTTTACAGCAGCTACTATGGAGAAGTCAGCGACTACACCAAAAAGGGCGGCGTGATCGCTTCGGAAATCATGCTGCCGCCCCATGCGCCGGAAATATATCTTGACCGGGCGACCCTCTGGAATGCTGTGGAGAACTGCGAGAAACATCCAAAAGCACAGCTTGCCTATTCCTTTGATATTGCCATGCAGAATGAATTGACGCTGGAAGAAAACATGGAGCTGGCGAGGAAGTTCGTACAGGAGCAGTTTGTGACAAAAGGCATGATTGCCGACCTTGCTTTTCACAGCCCGGAGAAAGAGGACGGCGGCATCCCTAACCCGCATTTTCATGTGATGACAACCATGCGCCCTTTGAACCCGGATGGCACATGGGGACAAAAACAGCGTCGGGAATATCTTCTTGATGAAGATGGAAACCGAATCCGGGATAAAAACGGCGATTATATGTTTAACGCTGTCCATACAACAGACTGGCATGAGCCGGAAACGCTGGAACACTGGCGGGAGCAGTGGGCGGCTGCCGTTAATACAAAATTTGAGGAAAAAGGGCTGGATGTGCGTATCGACCACCGTTCCTATGTGCGGCAGGGGCTTGACCTGATACCTACTGTCCACGAGGGAGCTAATGTCCGGCAGATGGAAGCAAAGGGCATCCGCACCGAGAAAGGGGAACTGAACCGCTGGATTAAAGCCACCAACCGGCTCATGCAGGATGTGAGGAAGAAGATCAAAGCCCTGTTTGTCTGGATGGCAGAGGTAAAAGAAGAACTTTCCAAACCGCAGACACCGAGCCTTGCCGACCTGTTGATCGCTTATTACAACCAGCGCAACGCAGGGGCATGGAGCAATAAAGCCAGAACCGGAAACTTAAAGCAGTTTGCCGAAGCCGTCAATTATCTGACGGAAAACAAGCTGCTCACATTAGAGGATTTGCAGGAGCGTCTTTCCTCTGTCAACGAAGAATTTGAAGCGTTAAGCGACTCCATGAAAAAGAAATCTGCCCGGATAAAGGAATTGCAGGAATTGATACGGGAGGGCGAGAATTACCAGCGGCTAAAACCTGTTCATACGGAATTGAACAATATCAAGTTTAAGAAACAGAGGGAGAAATTTGAAACATCCCACGATGCGGAGTTACGGCTGTTTTATGCCGCCCGCCGTATTTTGAAAGAAAAACTGGACGGAAAACCCATTGCCCTGAAAGCATGGAAACAGGAATACGCACAGTTAAAAACAGAGTATGCCGAACTGTCTCCGCAGCACAAGCCACTCCGGGAGGAAGTCATACGGCTACGGCAGGTGCAGAACGCCGTAGATACCGCACTGCGCCGGAGGGAGCAGCCACAGGCAGTACAGAGAAAGAAACATGAGATGGAGCTATGATATAACCGGCAGCTTTACCGCTACCAGTATTTTTATGGAGGGAGCATTTGAATGTATTTGAAGCGGTGAAACAGTCTGTTACCACCCGGCAGGCTGCTTCATTCTATGGAATCCGGGTGGGGAGAAACGGCATGGTCTGCTGTCCATTCCACAATGACCGCACGCCCAGCATGAAAGTGGACAGCCGCTTTTACTGCTTCGGCTGCGGGGCTTCCGGGGATGTGATCGACTTTGCCGCTTTGCTGCATGGATTGGGGAAACGGGAAGCTGCGGTCAGGCTTGCGGAGGACTTCGGCGTTTCCTATGAGAAATCCGGCAATGCGCCGCCAGATAGGAAACGTCACAACAGGTCACAGCCCCGACAAAAATCAGCGGAGCAGAGATTTCAGGAAACGGAACGGTATTGTTTCCGGGTGCTATGCGATTATCTGCGCCTGCTGGAGCATTGGAAAACAGCACACGCCCCACAGCCGCAGGATGCCATCTGGCATCCTCTTTTTGTGGAAGCGTTGCAGAGGATAAGCTACACAGAATACCTTTTGGATATTTTGTTATACGGAGAAATAGAAGAAAAAGCGGCATTGATCGCCGCACAGGGAAAGGAGGTGTTGCGGCTTGAACAGCGAATTTCAGAGCTTGCCGCCGGAAACGCAGGAAGCGGTCAAAAGGACGATGGACACAATGGAACCGGCGCAGACACCGGCAGAAATCCGGGAAACATTAGAGGGGACGCAGAAAGGCGGCGTGAAGAACAGCATCCGAAACTGCCTGACGGTGTTCCAGCGTGACCCTCTGTTTCGCGGGGCGCTGCGTCTGAACCTTTTGACGGAGCAGATTGACATTGTGAAGCCGCTGGGCTGGGAGCGCACCAGTACCACGCTGACCGACATGGACATGAACTACCTGCTTTTGTATCTGGAAGAAAATTACGGGCTTACCAGCGAGAAAAAGGTGCAGAGCGCCATCAAGATTGTTGCCAATGAAAACCGCTACCATCCAGTCAGGGATTACCTGAACAGCCTGCAATGGGACGGCACAGAGCGCATCCGTTACGCCCTGCATCACTTTCTGGGAGCCGATACGGACGAATACACCTATGAAGCCTTGAAACTGTTCCTGATGGGAGCCATCCGGCGGGTATTCAGACCGGGGAGCAAGTTTGAGGTCATGCTCTGTCTGGTTGGTGGTCAGGGAGCCGGGAAATCTACCTTTTTCCGGCTGCTGGCAGGCAGGGACGAATGGTTTTCAGACGATTTGAAAAAGCTGGACGATGAAAATGTGTACCGCAAGCTGCAAGGGCATTGGATTATCGAGATGTCGGAGATGATTGCCACAGCCAACGCCAAGAGTATTGAGGAAATCAAGTCATTCTTAAGCCGCCAGAAAGAAACCTACAAAGTGCCGTATGAGACACATCCGGCAGACCGGCTGCGGCAATGTGTATTTGGAGGGACGACCAACCGGCAGGACTTTTTGCCCCGTGACCGCACCGGCAACCGGCGCTTTCTCCCCGTGACGGTGTACCCGGAACGGGCGGAGGTTCACATACTGGACGATGAAGCGGCGGCGAGGGCGTATATCGAACAGATGTGGGCGGAAGCCATGACGGTTTATCGCAGTGGGAAGTATAAGCTGTCATTCAGCATGGAAATGAACCGATACCTGAACGCCCACCAGCAGGACTTTATGCAGGAAGACACACAGGCCGGCATGATCTACGCCTATTTGGAGGACTACACCGGCGACAGGGTATGTTCCAAGCAGCTTTATGAGGAAGCGCTGGGGAACTTAAATTCCCCGGCAGACTGGGAGACACGGGCAATCTGCGAGATTATGAATACCGGCATTGCGGGCGGCATCATACAGGGCTGGGTAGCCTACAAAAGCCCGAAGCGGTATAAGAAATACGGTTCTCAAAAAGGCTGGGAGCGTGTCAACCAAGCTCCGCCGGAGGGGGACGGTTTTCAGGAAATCACGGAAGAAGAAGCCCGGCAAATGGAACTTCCATTCTGAAAAGCCACCGGTTGACAGTTTGGTTGACGCTTTGGTTGACAGCCGGTTGACGGGGAAAAGCCTGATATTTGGGGCATTTCTCTCCTTTGTCAACCATGTCAACCAAGAAATCAAAGAAAAAGTAAAAAGTAATAATAGAGCGCCTATGGATTGTTTTCAAAGTCTTTTCTGCCGGTTGACACGGTTTGGTTGACACGGAGACAGTCTGCGGCTGTACACCTGTCTGACATTCCCTTGTCGGGCATATTTCATTTATGGAGGTAACTGCCTATGGCAAAAAGCAAAAACGAGAGCAATAACAAAAACAGCGGCACCCTGCTTACCGAAAAAGACGGCACCCAGTATTTTGTCATGGGGAAAGTCCGTATCAAGGTATCGGAGCATTTCGCACAGGATGGGAAGCCGCTTGACAGCCTGCTGGAAGATGTGATCCAGCACGCTGCCGCCGCTTCCTGAAAAAATACGGAATAACGACTGTCAATCAGCCCACGCTTATGATATACTTGTACCAGCGAGTATTGTATAAGCGTGGGTTGTTTCTTTTAGAAGGAGGATTTTTAACCGTGAAACAACCATACAATACAACGATTTATAACACTGCACTATATTTGAGATTGAGCCGTGACGATGAATTACAGGGGGAAAGCGGCAGTATCCAGACCCAGCGCATGATGCTTAGACAGTATGCCGCAGAGCATGGGCTGACCGTTGTAGACGAGTACATTGACGACGGATGGAGTGGGACAAATTTCGAGCGTCCAAGTTTCCAAAGGATGATTGATGACATCGAAGACGGGAAAATCAACTGCGTTGTCACAAAGGACTTATCCCGTCTGGGAAGAAACTATATCCTGACCGGTCAGTACACGGAAATCTATTTCCCCAGCAAGGGAGTACGCTACATTGCCATCAATGACAATGTGGACACCATCAACGGAGAAAGCGAGCTTGCACCGTTCTTAAACATCCTGAATGAAATGCACGCCCGACAGACCAGCAAAAAGGTCAAGGCTGCCATGCACACAAGATTTGCCAATGGCGCACACTATGGAGCCTATGCACCGCTGGGCTATGTAAAAGACCCGGACAAAAAAGGTCATCTTCTGATCGACCCGGAAACACGCTGGATTGTAGAGAAGATTTTTGACCTTGCTGTACACGGGCGTGGAGCCGCCAGCATTACACGGATTCTGGTGGAGGAAAAAGTACCTACCCCCGGCTGGCTGAACTATGAAAGATACGGGACTTTCGCCAATATCTACGCCGGTGCGCCCGCAGAAAAAGCCTATGCGTGGACGATAGCACAGGTCAAGAGCATTTTGAAAGAGGAAACCTACATCGGTCACAGCATTCACAACAAGCAGAGCAACATTTCATTCAAGAACAAGAAAAAGGTGCGGAAGCCGCAGGAAGAATGGTATCGTGTGGAAAATACCCACGAAGCCATCATTTCTGAAGAAGTGTTCCAAAAAGTTCAGGAGCTGATTGCAAGCAGACGCAGGAAACGCAGAAACGGTACGACACAGATTTTCGCAGGATTGATAAAATGTGCAGACTGCGGATGGTCTTTAGCCTATGGGGAAAACAAGCAGAATAAGAACCCATACGGGTACTACCATTGCAGCAAGAACGGGCAGGGATTACGCCAGTGTTCCATGCACTATATCCGCTATGATGTACTGTATGCCTATGTGCTTGCAAGACTGCAATACTGGTCTATGCTGGCACAGAAAGACGAGGACAAGCTGCTGAAACGCCTGCTCAATGCCAGCGACAGGGAAAGAAACTCTGCGAAGAAAAAGCAGGCTGCGGAGCTGAAAAAGGCAGAGAAGCGTAAAGCCGAGGTTGACGGGCTGTTTGCTAAAATGTATGAGGACTGGTCTGCCGGACGCATAACCGAGTATAACTTCAATATGCTGTCCGAGAAGTACCAGAACGAGCAAAAGGAGCTTGAAACAAAAATAAGACAGCTTCACGAAACGATGGAAGCCGCCGTACAGACCGCAGCGGATGCTGAAAAGTGGATTGCCCTGATGAAACAGTATGTCAACCCTGTGGAGCTGACCGCCGAACTTCTGAACACTCTAATTGAAAAAATAACCGTCCACGAAGCTGTCAAGGGCGAGGACGGAAGCCGTGAGCAGGAAGTAGAAATCTACTACCGCTTCATCGGCAAAATCGACTGACCTTTCTTTTTTACCCAACAATATCTTTAATTAAGGGAGACGGGCTATACCACTCCTAGCATTTATCAACTAGTTGCAATCTGCTACGCATTGAACATCAAGGAGGGTCCTTCCTACTTTACAAAGAACTTTCAGAAACC